>JAHHHN010000011.1 GCA_019359325.1 Mojavia pulchra JT2-VF2
GCTTTATAAGCATCAACCACACGTTGGCGTAGATCCTCAGAGTAGGGGGCAGGCATTCACGAGCAAGATTTTTACTGCGTCTTTAAGTTTACTAGATTTGTAATCTACTCAATTGAAAACTGCTGTATGGAAGTGTGTTGGGATGCGGCGCGTAATCGTAATTGTGGATGTTCCTACTCCTGATCTACTTGACCAAATTCTGTTGGATTTACCCATCATGAAGAAAAACGGTCAGCATGTTCAGGTGCAGGTGACTGCACTTAGGAAATATGAGGATTTTGCTGCTGACCTCAAAGCTCGTTTGGATAAGAAGGAAAAGTAGTAAATTTGATGGATATTAAATAATACAGCTCCGGGACTGGGGACTGGGGACTGGGGGGACAAGGAAAATTATTTTGAAGAAGTATTTCCTAATCCCCTAATCCCCCAATCCCTAATCGCCAACCCCCAATTAAAATCTGCGTTTACTCCTACCTACTCATAGCCTCGCTACAAGTTCCTTTAAGCGATCGCGTCCATCGTGAAAAACTGACCAACCATCTCCTACTAAGACTGTTTCTACTTGGCTCAGTTGTGCCAATCTCTGCACTGAAGCAACGGCTGCTTGACGATTCTGAAGCTTTTCATCTGGCAATATCGTTAACGTACCCGCTTTATGGGCCCGCACTAAATCTCCTGTGATTAAGGTCGTTTCCTCCAGCAAAAATGCTAGTTCACCAGGAGTTTTAGAACCTTGAAGTTCAATCGCCTTGAGTCCAGGGGCTAACTCTTCACCATCACTCAGCCAGCGATCGCAATGTATGGGGAAGGTGTCTTTTTCTGCTGCTGGCCCTGCTATTTTGGCATAGGTTTGATTGGCAATTTCTGGAGTTGCCCTGATATGATCAGAGTTAGTCAGTACAATCCAAACTACACCACCGAGGGATTGTAAGTGATTCCAGTCATGATTTGATAGGGCTACTGGATCAATTAGTATATTGCCATCTGAACGAACCCAGGCAATCCCATTGAAATCAATATTTCTGGCTGGATTGAAAGTAGACCAGCTATAGAGATCGGGACGGTGCAGAGATTTCATGATGATTCTGGGTCAATACCTTCAATAATTCAGTATCGGTAAATTCAGTAGATAAAGCAAGAGTTAAATCATTTTTTTCTTTCACCGCTATAAATTATTCTCCTCTGCTCCTCGCAATGAGCCTAGTTGCTGCCATGCAACTTTTATCATCAAACCCTGCAAGCATCTGGCGATCGCTTGCTTAAACTACAACTCAACTTCCAACCGACAAACTGATACCATTTTTTTCTGTTCTATTGGTCTGCTTCACTCCTTTTCAGCCAATTTCAACATCTCAAATTTACTACACCTAAAAACAGAGGCATGAGAGCCAAGCTACTTCATTCCTCTGTTGAGAACCCTATGCGTAAATAGTCAGTAATATTAGTTCATAAATTATCCCTTAGATGAAGTTTTTAAGCACTTTACTTTGGTAATTTGTTAAAGAAATATGACATTAATTACTCTCCAGAGTTAACTTTTAATATTGATCTCCGCTTGAGTGGTTTACTAATTTAACAAACACCGTCTTGCTATGGGAGATTACAAACCTTTATGTACAATGATTTTTCAATCAATAACGCTACAAATGTCACTAATATATGTGGAATTAATTCAAATTTCCGGTAAATTTATCGGGATAGTTACCTTATAAATTCCTCCATAAAAACCCCATTGACTCTCAAAAAAGATAGGACTAATGTGATGATTAGCCCTACCAAGGGTACACGATAAGCATCAAAAGTTAGGAGGAATTTCCTATGATGATGATGATGGCTGAATCCATGACAACTGAAATGCAAACTTGCATGGATGCTTGCATGGAATGCCACAAAATGTGCATGGAAACCATGACCCACTGCATGTCTATGTCTAAAGGCGGCAAGCAGATGGACATGAGCATGATGAGCATGATGCGCGACTGCGCTGAAATGTGCATGATGTGCATGAACATGATGATGGGTGGTTCTGAGTTCATGGGACGCACTTGTATGCTCTGCGCTGAAATGTGCGATCGCTGTGCTATGGTTTGCGAAAAGATGAGCGATGACCACAAAATGATGGAATGTGCCGCAGCCTGCCGCAAGTGTGCAGAGGCTTGCAAAATGATGCACATGATGCCTGCTTAATTTCATTATCTAGCAGAATATTCTCTGCAACCTAATATTCAAGCGCTCAGGCTCACAGAGTCTGGGCGCTTGAAGTATATTTATAGGGACTGGGGACTGGGGGAGCAGGGGAGCAGAGGAGCAGAGGAGACTTTCTGACTCAGAACTCAACACTTCATTACTCAGGACTCAGGACTCAGCGCTCTCTTAAGGCAGATGAAGCACCTTAAATCACGTTCTCAAGACTTGCGGAGTTTGTTTGAGAACAATATCACGATTGAATATGTAGCAGAACCCCTCAAAGCTGTGTCAGCTGAAGCAGAGGTACTAGAGGTGCTGCATTGGATGCAAGCACAGGATTTTGATGTTGTGGGTGTTGAGTCGGGGGATACTATCAGCGGTTATGTAGAACGCTCCAGCTTAATGAAAGCGCAATCTGGCAAATGCAGTGATTATCAACGAGTGTTTCATCCCAAAGAACTCATCGCCATTTCCACCCCACTCATGAAATTGCTACCCATTTTGCAACAAACTCCGCGCTTATTTGTCCTTGACTGCAATCAGGTAAGTGGCATTATTACCTGTGGGGATTTGCAAAAAGCACCTGCGCGAATGCTGCTGTTTGGCTTGGTAACTTTGCTAGAGATGAATTTGCTGCGATTGGTGCGGCTTTACTATCCTCAAGATTCTTGGCAAAAAGTCCTGAAACCTGAGCGTTTACAAGTTGCTCAACGGTTATGGCGAGAAAGTCAAGAAAGAAACGAAGCCACAGATTTGTTAGATTATCTTCAATTTTGCGATAAGCGAGAGCTAGTTTTAAATGAACCAGAACTTCTCCAGCAACTGGGGCTAAAGTCGAAGCGGTTTGGAGAACGTTTCCTCAAGTCTGCTGAACAGTTGCGAAATCGATTGGCTCACGCCCAAAATTTAGTTAGCAGTTCCTCTTGGACAGAGTTAATTGCTTTAGCAGAAGCGATGGAAACACTTTTAATTCGTTGTGAAGAAATTGAGTGATATTATAACGACTGGAAGATTTTAAAATTCAAGCTGATGGCGCAGAAGAATCTGTCAGATTGTCTGGTATGTCATTTCTGTTCTAATGGGCATAAACAAGAATTGATATAAAATTTATTAACTGATTTATATCTGATTTTTTGAATAAACGTAGGGGAGCCAGTACACCCTTACCGCTTCCCCGACTTGTAGACACCCGCAACGCTGTCTCACCTTGTCCCTTTGTCCCCAATTCCCAGTCCCCTATCCTCCTCAACCCCCCACATGAACGCCAGGACGCCTGTGGGGATTCTTTTCAGCTCGACGCAGCACTTCACGGGTGACTACAGCAATATCACCCTCACCAAATAAGATAAAACGCAGTAAGTATTGTATGGGGTTTCCTTCGGCCCAGCCAAAGTAAGCATGGGGAATTTTACCTGTTTGGTCACGTATATGCAGAAGTAAAGCGGCGATCGCATTAGGTACTGCTGCACTCTCAGCACGTAAAATGCGGTAATCACCAACTTGCACGCCTTTTACTTTGATGATATCTGCAAATTCCGATGCGTCGGATATGATAATTTCTAGAAAAAGGATTGGATCATTGGCTGGGATATGGTTATCCTCACGTACCTCTTTCTCTTTTAAAAAATATTCTTCGACATCGCCTGCATTGAGCCGATTAGCAATCAATCGTATTGCTCCCTGGCTCTGTTCGGCAAGGAATTGGCGGGCATTATCGTCAATTTCGATCCGCTCTACTCGCAGTTCTGTTGAACGCCAAACACGAGAAATCAGCGAGGTGATAATGATAGTACCAATGAAGAACCCAGCGATTCTAATACCTTCTGGTCTTTCGATGATATTAACGATAGTGGTATATACAAATACCAAGGTGATGATAGCAAAAACAACAGTTCCCGGCTTCGACCTCTGACGGTGGACTGATAAAGTTACAGCAAAGGCTGCTGAAGTGATCAACACAAGCACACCAGTTGCGTAAGCCCCGCCCTGGGCTTCCACATTTGCCCGAAAGATAATTGTGACGACAAAGGCGATCGCTGTATAGACTAATACTAAAGGTCGTGATGCTCGTGCCCAATCTGGAGCCATGCCATAGCGTGGCAGGTAGCGAGGCACGATATTGAGCAGTCCTGCCATTGCAGATGCACCTGCAAACCACAGAATAGAAATAGTGCTGAGATCGTAAACTGTGCCAAAGCCATCGCCGAGATACAGATGTGTTAGGTAAGCAAGGGCACGTCCGTTAGCTTTACCTCCTTCGGCAAATTCTGCGGCTGGAATTAGGAGAGTAGTTATCAAGCTGCTGGTGAGCAAAAAGAAGCTCATAATCACAGCAGCAATAGTCAGCAACTTGCGCGTATTGCGAATTCTTCCTCTGGGGTAATCAGGGGTGTCGCTGTTGCTACCTTGAACAAGTGGCATCACAGTTACGCCAGTCTCAAAGCCGGACAACCCCAGTGCTAGCCTGGGGAATAACAACATAGCTGCACCGATCATCAGCAAAGGATTAGAATGGCGTGCGAAAAGTGCAGTCTGCCAGTTAGCGATCGCTTCTGGGTGAGTTACGATCTGATACAGACCAACGCTAATGACAATCAAGTTTGCTAGCAGATAAACTGCCACCAGAAATACTGCAATACTGATTGCTTCTTTAAAGCCTCTCAGAAAAACTGCACCTAGTAATGCGACTAATATAAGAGTGATAACGATCGCTTGACCGTGAAGTAGATGTGGAGTCAGCGGATTTTCGATGATATGGGCTGTAGCATCAGCAGCCGAGAGGGTAATAGTGATAATAAAGTCCGTTGCTACAAAGCCGAGTAAGCACAGTACAAGTAATTTGCCTTGCCACCAAGAAAGCAAGTGTTCAAGCATGGCAATAGACCCTTCACCATGAGGACTTTTGGCAGCAATGCGCCGATAAATTGGCAATGCGCCAAAGAGCGTCAGCAAAACTAGAATCAGGGTAGCCACAGGAGAAAGAGCGCCTGCTGCTAATGCTGCAAGACCAGGTTGATAGCCAAGGGTCGAGAAATAATCTACACCAGTCAGGCACATTACCTGCCACCAGGGATGCTGGCGGTGTGTTTCTTCCTTGGGGTAAGGCCCTTGCTTCTGTTGTCTGTTTTCTTCCAGCAACCAGCGCATGAACCGTTTGCTGAGGCGTTTTCTGGAAACGATTGATTTAGGCATCAAATACGCTTGTGTTGCAAAACTTGGCTTTGTGGTCTATTCAGCTTTTGAAGCTAACATTTATTTTAAGTTGAACATACTATTTGAGTTACCTGAACCGTATTGATTCATAGAGAACTTTAAGACATTTGTAACCAACGTCTTAAGGTTTCTTATTAAGACTACCTCATCCATAGAGAACCTTAAAACATTTGTAACCAACGGCTTAAGGTTTCTTATTAACGCTACCTCATCCATAGAGAACCTTAAAACATTTGTAACCAACGGGTTAAGGTTTCTTATTAACGCTACCTCATCCATAGAGAACCTTAAAACATTTGTGACCAACGGGTTAAGGTTTCTTATTAACGCTACCTCATTCATAGAGAACCTTAAGGCATTTGTGACCAACCGATTAAGGTTCTGGCGTAAAGGTTATATCGTTGATAACGGGAGAGTAGGCGTAGGCATTACATAGTTTGCCTTGACAGGCTTGGTTTGTATAATCTCAACCTTCCAGCCTGAAGAATAATCTGCCATCTCATAACTAACACTCTTCACTTTAGTCAACATCAACTCATCTCGTTGATGCCAAACTGCAAATATTTTTTCCCTACCATCATTGAAGCTTTCTGTGTCGATTTGATACGCTTCATTTATCCGCTTTAGCTTTAAACCCAATAAACTTAAGATTCGGCTAAGTATTTTAATTGCCGAAATGCCTTCTACTTCGCTTCCCAGATTAATACCAAGTACCCGTTTAATATGTTTACTATTTTGAAAAGCTAAATTTTTCAGTAATCGCAAATCTGGATCATTTTCAGTAAATTCTCGTTCTGCTTCGATAAACTCTAACATTCCTAAAGCTTTCATTGCCTCTACTTTTAGGGTATAAGTTTTTAAATCTGGTAGAAAAACTTGACCATCACCCCAAAACAATTGCTGATGCCATTCTTGCTGATCGCGGATATGAAAATACTCGCTTTCGTGGGTTAAATAATAATGAGTTAGCAATTGACCGTAATATCCTTTATCATCCTGCAATTTCAACAAAGGAGTAACTTCTATGCCATACCTTTGTCTGAGGATGTATTTTTGAATTTCGTGACGTTCTTCAGTAGTGTGAGAATGCTTGGCTAATAGCTGCTCATACTCTACGTAATCAATATCCCTAGCATTGGCAACAGCCGCCGCCGCTACTAATTGATTTTGCTGCTTAATGTCTTTAATTTTACGTTTAATCTCTTTAGCTTTTTGGCGATTGTCTGACCAATCTTTTTGGACTTTGACAATTTCTAATATTAACCTTCTGCGGGTTGCTGAATCATGAGGATCGGTTGCCAAAAATGCTAGGCGCAAATCTCGAATAATGTTATTGTGAACAGCATTGCTTCGTGCCCAAATTTGATGCCCATCGGCAATTAAACCATCTTGTAGTGATTGCCGATAAAGGCGAATAGAAGCATTTACCCTAGCAGACAACTTCGCCCATGTTCGTAAATGTATAGGGTCATAAACTAAAGGTAAATCAACATCTATTTTATGCAATGGGCTGAGTAAAGCTAAATTATCTTTTTGATTTTCTTGATACCAATAAGATAACAAGCGATAATTAGTGCTACCGCTACCAATTAAACCAATACCTCGTTTCGCACACCAAACAACACGCGGCACATCATCTCTGACTCTAGCTAATGCTTGCCGCGCTTCTGAGTCAGGAATTACTCCTTGAAAGATGCCATATACTCGGTCGAAATGTTGGACATCAATACTAATTCCTGTACCAATACTAGGGGTGACAAATACAGTGTCATATTCAGGAATTTTTTGATTAATCGCTGCAACGAAATCAACTGCGGCGTGTCCGGGTGTATTTGTTGTTTGACTGCTGACAACTAGAGTTTTAGGAAATTGTCGCCGTAATTTCTCTAAACGTTCTTTCAAGTAAAGTTCTATTGTTTCACAACTATAACGTCCAGTACGACTATCGGTAGTGACATAACATTTACGTCCCGCAATTAAATCCAATTCCAATTGGTGAATTAGTGGTGTTGGATTAGGAGAATCATAAAAAGTCACATCCCAACCTCGCTGAGGTTGCCATTGATTTAAAACTATCCAAGGCGTTAATTTAATTCCAGCTAATCCTTGCAAATATTCTAGAGAAACATCTGATAAATCAGCATCTTGGGTAATTACTAATCCGCCAGTTGTCAAAACTGTGGAAACTAATTGCTGAAATACTTTTAAAATTTTGACGCGTTTTTGTTTACAAGTATTACTGTTGAGTAGATGCCATAACGACTGCTCTACTTCATCTAAAATTACTATCGCTCCTTGCCAATCTTCAGGGTTGAGTCTCCAAATAGAATCAACGCACAAGCCGAAGGATTTGGGGATTGGGGATTGGGCATCGGGCATTGGGGAGCCATTGCCGTGGGCGGGTTTCCCGACTTGAGGCAACTGGCGTGATTGGGCATTGGATAAAGAAGACAAGGAGCAAGAGTTAATCATGGTTCTTTCCCCTTGTCCCCTTGTCCCCTTGTCCCCTTGTCTCCCCTGTTCGCTTTCTCCATTGCCAATTCCCCATTTAATGCCAATCTTTTCACATAAAAACCGTCCTAATTGGATTCTGTGAGTAATTAATAAAACGGGTTGATTTCTATTTTTAGCTTGATTAACAACAGCTTTTAATCCTGTAGTTTTACCTGTACCTTTTGCTGATTTAACACCAACTAATCCAGAGGTGGGGAAAGGTATTTCTCCTAAGTAGGGACAGTTGACTGTGAGTGCAGGCGGAATAGTTAACTCGGTATGGGGTTTACTTTGAGCAAGGTAAACTTCTAAATCGACACTTTGGCGATAAACTTTCTCGAAGCTACTTGCACCTTTGGCGACGATAAACTCATCAACGCCTTTTTCTATTCCGGGAAGTTCGATGACTTTGACTGGACAGTTTTTTTCTTGGAATAAAAAACCAAGTTGAGAAATGGCATTATTGACTGCGGCGATTGTCTTGGGTTTAGTTTCAAAATCAAAGCAAATATAAAAGGTGCGTTTTTTAATCGTAAACATCCCTAAGTCAGGAATCAGCTGACGACGGGTAACTTTACCGAAGTCATCTTTAACCACTCGATAACCGCTAGTAATTCCGGGAATGGCGATCGCGGGGTATCCTTGGGTTAAGAGTGTGGCCGCTTTCTTCACACCCTCGCAGATAATCACAGATACGTTCTGTTCCATTACCCATTGCCAAAACCCTACAGCTTCGCCATTAGGGGCAATACTAATATTGTTTGGCATGGAAAGATTGTAACGCTGGGCGACTTGCTGCCAAACTTGTAGCGTCACCCGCAGACAAAACACTCGCGTTGGTGTGCTGGGGGGATGTTCATACTTGATCGACTTGCCATTTTGATTCAGTCGGGGTTGGTTTGGCTTAAAGCATCCCCATTCCATCATTTGCCAATCATTCAGGGGATCTAGTCCAGAACACCACCAACCGCCTTCTGTGATATGGGCGTAACGCTGTAACCACGCACTTTTCACCATTCCGGTATTGGTGCGGGGGAGTAGCTCAGAAATTAACAGATACTCATAAGCATTTATCCCTTGAAGCGACATAAAGTTGAGCTTCGCAATGTGTAAATTTATGCCGCTACTATTGACTAATTCCTCAAGGTGTTGGGGGTGTAAATAGTGTAGATGCATAGGGCGAGGCTCGGAGCGAGGACGATGGATTTAAAATTTACCATGCATCTGCCTGATTTTTATCATGGAAATCATGGAGTTTATCAGCCGCTTTTGATACTGTGCAGTGGGAGATACATCGGTAAAAGTTAAACTGAGTGATTTTGTCTTTTATATTGGTTCGGTAATAAGTTTGTATTGTGATATTTGTTCGCAATTAATTTTTGATTATCAGTAGATTCCTAATTAAGGAATGCGATCGCCCGTATAGCCTCGGCGGGCCCTGGCATGAGAAAAGCCTCACAAAGCTGCAAGCTGGTCTTTGTCCTCGGTTAGTGGTCGGTGTAGAAAGTAGCCTAACACTTGCTGTTTAAAGTTTCTATTCGTTGTAAAGTATTTATTCAACAATTAAAGGGTGTTTTTTATGCCTGATAATAATGAGGATTTAATTAGAGCTATTGAAGATTTAAACTCTACTGTCAGATCGGGATTTGTTCTCATATCTAATATTGTATTTTTAACTGCTTCATGTATTGCTGTTGCAACTTCAAATAGATCTCCATTTAATTTCTTTTCTCTTGGACTTATTTTTTTAATTATTAAGTTGATTGGTTGGTTTGCTTCTAAACGATAATACGTATTAAACAATAAACCCTCCTGTAGTAAACTAGAGGGTTATTTTGGGTATGAAGTAACTTAGAGCTACTAACTACTTATAAAACCTCATTAACTCGTTCAAATAGGACATCAGGATCTACAGGTTTATAGATAACACCATTAACTTGTGTATTAGTTAACTGCGGTTCAAATAATTCTTTATATGCAGTAACTAGTAAAATAGGTAAATTTTGTAAACATTTATCTTCTCTTATAACTTTAACTACTTCAAAACCGCTGATATCAGGCATCATAACATCTAGTAACAATAAATCTGGTTTTTTAAGTCTTATTTTATTAATTGCTTCGATTCCAGATGTGACGAACTCAACAGTATAGCCTTGAATTTCTAAAAATAATTGTAGAAGAATACAGTTGTCTATGACATCATCACAAATCAAAATATAGTTCATAAAAAATAAGATGTTATGCTTTTTTCTATTTCATAGTTATGTTATCCGATTGTCTTTAACCTTTAGAGCGATATGTATTACATTATTATTGACTATTTATTACTAAATAAATACGCCTTTAGGTGTAAGAAAAATATAAATAATTAATGTTTCAGTAGTTAAAGTTAGTAATTAAATTCAAATAATCGTTCGTCTTTCGCCCAACGAGTTGCTAACAATAGCGATGAATGAAAGTGCAGACGCTTCCCCTGTGCGGTCTTCAGCAGAACGCCAAAGCTTTAGTGACTCTTTATACTTAGTAAGACAATAATTCCCTGGCGATCGCTGTATTGCCATTCAATTGCGGTTTTATCTGCTTTCCAGCTAATTGCGGCACTGGCACTTCTGGCGCACTTAGCCGTCCCAATGCAGAAGCTAGCCACTCACTGCATTACAAGAAAGCGATTGAGATAAACCTTATGGTTACACCCTGACGGACAATAGTGATTGAGCGCTGTCCGCTGGGAGAAACATATTCTGTCATCAGATCGGGACTTATGAATCCAGCTAAGATTCCTAGTAAAAAACCCATCAGGTAAAGCCACAAAAACAGCAAACTAAAAAAGTGTAGTAAACAAATCAGCCTTTGCCAGCATTGGGACAAGGATGTAGTTGGCAATTTCTTGATCGCCCACCAAGAAATTACCAATGTCAGCAACCCCAGGCAAGGCAAGAATAATACACTCCAGAAGCCGCGCAGGGTGTAGGTAGCTTCAGCAGGTAGTAGTCTCAACAACAGCCAGAAAGCCAGGTTTAACAGTAGTGAAACAATCCACAAGCTGAAGTGTGGTGATTGAGAGCGATCGCCTTTTAAGTGATGGCGCATTTCTCACAGTACGATGATGAAACTATCTCGTCGATGAAAATCAGCTTCAGCACCGCGATGAGTCAATGCCCAATAACTCAGCTCACCGCCTTGATTTTTGATGACAGTGGTAATGGCAACTTCTAGGGTTTGTTGTGCGGGAACAATTTTATTTAAATCCACATCCACAGCCAGTTTTAAACTGTCCGATAGATGCTGGACGCTAAATGGAAGTATGGTAAAGCCTGCTTCCTCTTGCATTCCTTGACGATAACCATCAAAGCGATAGACATTCCAGTGTCCGGCGGGGGAGAGATTAAATTCCCAATAACGTTGAGAATCCTTGATGCCAAGAAAGAACTCAAAGCAGGTATCTTGCCATAGTTCGTGCTTTCGTGCTGGTATTTCTGAGGGTGAAGCGATCGCAACTTCTTTGATGTCACCCAGCAGCGTGTAATGAACCGCAAGTTTATTCACATCTGTGATGATATTACCTGTGATTTTCACATCAGGTAATTGCTCAGTAGAGGAGAATGGTTGCAAGGAAAAAGTCTTTTCGTTCATTTCATATCCCGAATGATGGCGCGAATTGTTTTTTCTTGGGATTCAATGCTTTCGGTAAGCTTAAATTGAACTAACGCCCTAGCAAGGTTGTGTTCTGGGTACTTGACTTTGAAGTAAACATTACCTGCTAAATAGTCAGCAAAAAATCTCAATCCCAACTCAAACGCAATTAAACGGATAGCGTCGTACATATAAATATAGTCATTCTCGGTAAGAAATTCCTTTGCTACCGAGAGATAGCCTTGGAGAATTCCTTGGCAAAGTTCAGTATCGAAATGAACACTTTCCCACTGCTCAGTTTCTTCGCCGACGGGATTACAACCCGATCGCAAACAGTCGCCAATGTCGTAATGTACTAAACCAGGTTTAACAGTGTCGAGGTCGATTACACTCACTGCTTGCTGGGTGGCAGTATCAAACATAACATTATTAATTTTGGGGTCGCCGTGCATCAGGCGTAGGGGCAATCTACCTGTAACTTTGGCATTTTCCAGGATGTGTGCAAATATTTTGCGATCGCTAACAAACTGTAAGCAATAATTGACTTCCGGGGATTTCTGTACATGAGTTTTCGCCGAAACTTCCTCATAATACTGAAGGTAGCGCGGCGTAATGTGGAACCCTTCCAAAGTATCAGCGAGTTTTTCTGGCGGTAAATCGCTGATCAGATTGTGGAACATACCCAGAGCATAGCCGATTTCTTTGGCGTATTCCTGATTCTGCATCGTGTCGAAGGATTGCGAACCTTGAATAAAGCTAATTGCCCGCCAGAACGAACCATTTGCATCCCTCCAGTGGTCTTGAATATCCTTGGTTAACAGTACGCGGGGTACTTCCCAACGACGGTTGAGGGGAGTATGTTGTAACCGTTTGCGAACATGCTCTGTATATATACACATATTCTGCATAATCAGTTGAGGCTGACGGAACACCTGCGTATTAATGCGTTGCAGAACAAAATACTGTTCCCTCGGAGAATCTAAAGTAACTAGAAAGGTGTCATTAATATTGCCACTACCAAATGCTTTAACACTGATAACCTTACCTTGAAGCGTGAATTGCTCGGCAATAGTAATTAGATTATCCGTACCCTGTGTTTTGATATTCTCTGTCGTTTTCATAATTTGACCTATACTACTCCCCACGTAATTGCCCGAAAGCGATAGGGGATATCGTAGCTTAAGTTTTAACATTAGGTCTGTGTAAAAGTGTTGCGAATGTGGTGAGCAAGCAACATCTCGTACCAATTCAAAATTCGCTCATTAAGAAAGCCTGATTTCATCTGGGTTTCCAGGTTTGTATGTATCACATTCTTTTTTCAAATTCGCATCACGATGTAGCCAAGGATTTCTTGCACACGTTACTGATTTAAAATCAAGTTAAACAGCGTGTGAGGATCACTGATTGTGTACGATCCCATCGTTTATCTTGTTGATGAAAATCAGAGTGAGCAATAATTACTTTAGGATAATATTTAAAAACAACATCAATCGGAATAGCTCCACCGCCCAAATCCGAGTTGCGGTTACGAGTAAATTTTATTACGCCGCAAACTTTACCAGTACGCTGGTTCAAGAGAGGAGAACCACTTAAGCCAGGTCTTACTTGTCCTCCCTTGAGCTTAATGATAGGAGTTAAGCTACCAATCATACCTTCACATTCAAGAGTTACAGGCTCACCTTCTGGAAAACCTACTCTAATATCTCTACAATTAATTATTCATCTAACCTCAGGAAAAATCTTGCTTAAGTTTAATAAGACATCTTCAAATCTAGGAATCACAACTGACTGATTCGGTAAATAAATCTGCTTGCTAAGGTAGTTAAATTCACCTTGAGCATTTTGATAAGGCTGGCTGTAAGCTTCTAATTGATGAGCAATCAAGTTGACAATCCAATAATCATAAATTCCGGCTTCTGCGTAAATTTTTAGTTTGGTGGTTTGATCGTAATTTAAGGTTGTGTCCGAAATTTCGATAACCAAAAAGATATCTTCGGGATAGGGATGATGCGCTAGATAATCTTCATCTTTTCCACGTGCAATGACGACATCCGGCTCAGGCTCACTTTGATTGGGTAGGGTAATAGGATCTTGTCCACGAATGACTGCGCTTTCACGAAGTAGCTTTGAAGAAGAATCGCTTAAGAGCCGATCCAGTTGGCGGCACAAGATAGAACCGCAGACTGTATGAAGTGTTCCTTTTGCCACCATTTGAATTAGTTCTCCCCTAATTAATTCAATGCGATCGCCCTCTTGCAAAAATCCGAGTTCAATCAACCGATGATATTCATCAATGGTGAATCGCTTAGGTGTCACAACATTCATAGGATGTCCATCTAATAAGACTGATTCCATTTGTACCCTATCAAAAATTAAATTACTTTACACTCAATGCTTCAAACTGTTGCCAACACAGATACAGCGCACGCGGTACATGAAAACATCCTTTCCATTTGCCGCCTTTGAGATTTAGCAAAACTCCCCCGCGACGATTGAGGTAGCCAAACCACTCACCATATTCTGGATCAGCAAAGTGTTTCCAGGCGTAATCGTGCATTTTTTGATACCATTCCCAACACGCCTCACGTCCCGTTAGACGATAACCCATTGCTAATGCAACCAAAGTTTCTAAGTGAACCCACCACAGTTTTTGATCCCATTCCAACTGTTGGGGAGGATGACCTTCTGCATCCATGAAATAATACAATCCGCCGTATTCATTATCCCAAGCAAAATTCAGGATATTTAGCACCACATCAACAGCTTGTTTAATGATTTTCGTATCGTTGCGACGGCGGGCTATATCCATAATGAACCACATCGCTTCGATACCATGGCCTGGGTTAATTAAACGTCCTTCAAAACTATTAATGTGGGAACCGTCGGGAGCAACATTTTCGTACATCAGCCCCCGTTCCTGGTCGAGAAAATCACTCATCACTTCCTGAACTGTTGCATTCAAAACTTCTTCCAAAGTTTCGCTAGATAGCAACCATTCCATTTCTAGAGTCAGGTTGGCTAAAATCATCGGTACAGCCAAAGATTTCATCGGTCGTGTACCTGGATATGACTTAGTATATTTGCCTTTTGGGTTATCCTTGCGGCGCAAAACGTTGTTGTAAGCTTGCATAGCCACATCCCTAGCCCAATCTTCACCACCGGCGAGGGCGTATTGGCTAAAAGCCATCGCTGCAAAGCAATCAGAAAAGATATTGTAAGGCTGAATCAGTGGCTCACCTTCACGAGTTAGGCTAAAGTACCAGTTTCCATCGCCATCTCTGCCATGTTGGGAGAGAAAATTAGCACCATTGGTAGCAATTTTCAGCCAATTGTCGCGTTTCTCTAGCTGGTTGCAAAGCATGGAAAATGTCCACACTTGGCGGTTTTGCAGCCAGATAAATTTGTCTGTGTCATACACTTTACCCTGGCGATCGAGGCAGGTGAAATACCCTCCTTGTTCCCAATCAATCGAGTGTTTTTCCCAAAAGGGGAGTACATCGTTGAGAAGCGCGTTTTTGTATAGTTCAGCTAGTTCTTTGAAGTCCTGTCTCATAAATGTCCCCACCTTTGTGCCAAAACAACAGCGTCAATTATCGCCTTGCTGTGAATAGACTACAAGTGCTACGGACTGCTTTCACTCTGGCTTATCCAAAATGGCATCATAGCCTATGGCGATAGTGAGAGATCATGCTAAAAACCTAAGTATGTAAGTTGTAATGTTATAAAATTATAAAATATTCAACTATCTTAGAGGTTAATATATATATTTTAGGCGAAAATATGCTCATTAAACACCTCTGCTCTTACCACTCTCCCCTTTCTATTAGTAGTTCCTGCGTACATATATGAATAATATTTTCCATACTTATTATCAGGCTTGCTTCTATTCTCTAATAGCAGTAATTCCAGATTTTTTAGACGTTCAGCAATATTTTCTGGTATCTGATTTATGTGCTTTGCTAACTCCACAACAAGTGTAAAGAAATTAGACTTTCTAAACCAAATTGAATCAGACGGTAAAGCCATGTCACTAATTGTAGCAAAAGTCTTTATGAGCAGAGCCTTCATATGATCCTTATTGGGGTATTCATCATTGTATTGAGCGATATAATTTTCAACTTCTTTATCTTGAGGAAAGTATCCACCATTTTCAATAGTTGCCATTACTAATAATATAAAATATAAATCAGCCATTCTAGTAAACTCAGATTCATGAAAAACCCCGTATTCTTGTAAAGAAATATTTTCTAGAATACTTTTGCCCGTTTTGATGAAATAGCCGCTATATATAGCATTATGTATTTCTATATCGTCTAGTTTAAACTCTGTCAAATTAATTCTGCGAAAGATTTCTCTGATAGTTTCTTCTGATACTTTGCCTATATCTCTTACAACAATTTGATATGAAAGAAACTCTTCTCTTTTTTCTTCTGTTAAATCTTCAAACTTAGGGATTTTACTTAAAGGCTTATCGTTATCATACTCATGATCAATATATCGTTTTATTGTAGTTAGTCTTTGTTGCCCATCAATAACGTGCTGTGTTGTACGCAGCTTTTTAGTATCAATATCACCTTGGCAAACATAAATTTCAGGGAAAGGATATCCTTTTAAAATAGTATCTATAAATTCCTCTTGGTGGTCATGAGTCCACACAAACTTTCGCTGAAAGTCAGGCCTCAATATAAATTTTCCTCCTTCAATATTCTGGTAGATATCAGCAATAGTAGGATTAGTCACTGATGGTTTAATTTGATTCGCCATGTTATACACCAATTTCTAAAGATTTTTTAAGGTCTCTAAAACCACTTACTGTATACATCTCAAAATGTTGGTAAGTTTTGAATATACCAGCAGTTACTTTATAGTCACCAACTTCTGATTTTCCGTAAGAAATAGATTTAAAAAAATCAAACCATTCATCCTTTAACTCGTTAACCTTAAATGAAATTGGAAGCTTGTCAGGTCTAATCCATCCAATTGCTGTGTATTCAAGAAAAGAATGATACATTTTCAACTCATCGTATGTGACTTTTCTTCTTGCTCTTCTTAGTTCCATCTGATAAATGCAAATAATATCAATAATTCTGTCATATAAATTTTGCGATACTATCGCAACATCAATGTCGGAGTCATAATCAAAAATTTTTCTCTTACGTGGACTAAATCCCAATTTTGCGGAGCCTGTTATGAAAACTTCATGAAAAGCGATATCAAATTTTTCAGATATCCTCTTTCTAAATTCGTAGTATTTATCTTCTTGTCCCTCAAAGATGTAGGGAGTGCCATGTAAAACTTTTTTCCTGCATAGATCTATCACAGCAGCATCATCTTTAATCTCTTGTAGAGATGATATGAATTCATTTACATCCACAGCTATTTTTTTCTCAAAAATGTATATCAAAATTTTAGATATTAGCTGTATACAATAACACAGCTAATAACAAAAAAGTGAGTAACAGAGCATAAATATTAATTTTTACTATTAAGTTTTATGAACTAAACTCTACACGCCCTAACAGCTTCCTCGCAGCATAAGCACTTCAGTTGTGATATGTTCGATGCCGCGATCGCCTGCAAGTTTCTTGATGTTGCACATCACTTAGCAAAGATTATTTATTCTATAAATGAATGTAAATTATTAGAATCTGCCTTTCCAATTGAGAAATATATGAAGTGAGCACTCAACTTTAGGAAAAGGAGAAATGATGGTATTAACTTCGGTAATTCCAGGTTATGACTTAACAGAAGTTTATCATTCAGATTCCCATATTTGGAAATTAAGTAACTGTATCGGTAATTTGTGTTTCTTGAAAGATGTAATGCTAGGCTACACTTAGCAAGATTGAGAGTCTAAGTATGAATGCCCTAATTCTTAACCTACACCCTACCATCGAGCTAACAGATGAGCAGTTCTTCCAAATCTGTCAAAATAATCGAGATTTGCGTCTTGAGTTGACGGCTGAGGGAGAACTAATTATTATGCCACCAACAGGATGGGAAAGTGGAAATCGGAATAGCCGACTGACGCAGCGCTTAGGTAATTGGGCTGATGCTGATGGTACAGGGCTAACTTTTGACTCTTCAACAGGTTTCAAACTCCCTAATGGTGCGAATCGATCGCCTGATGCATCTTGGGTAAACCGGGAACGATTAACGGCGTTGAACCCAGATCCAGCTAAATTTTTACCGATGGCTCCGGATTTTGTGGCAGAATTACGTTCGGCTACAGACAGCCTAGAGATACTGCAACGCAAAATGCAGGAGTATATTGCCAATGGTGTGCGTTTAGGTTGGCTGATTGACCCCCAAAACCAACGGGTAGAAATTTATCGTATAGGACGAGAAGTTGAGGTTTTACAATCCCCTACTAGCTTGTCAGGAGAGGATGTACTACCAGGGTTTGTGCTGGATTTAGCGCAGATTTTGAGTTAATAACAGTAAGAAGCAAAAGCATCTTATGTAGATACCTTTGTATTGGAAAATATAGCAACTCTAAATTATTAGTAAAAAGTTAATTCTTACTTCTTGCTTGGATAATTCAGTGCTTTGGAAAATGCGATTTTTTAAAATATATAAAAATGCAATATTTTTGGTATTTATTATATTACTATATTTTATTTTAGTAATTCTTATTTTCTTCAACATAAATTCGTCAATACAAGAATAAAGGCATAGTAAAATTGTAAATACAAAAAACAACATTATAGTCCATGAAATTGCTAAATCGAAGCCACTCTCAGAAGTCAATGCTTTCAAAAACCATGATATAGGTGATGAGAAAAATGGAAAAATAACTTGAAATAGACCGAGCAATAAATTCTAAATAATTTGAATTACTAAAGAAATAGTATTAAATAAAAAATATAAATAAAGTAATAATATTAAAATTACAACTAATTGAATCATATTTTTACTAAAAAATTATAATAAATAATTACCTCTCGGTTTTAACATTATAAAAATAGGGAGTCAAGATTGCTCTTAGCTCCCTAATAAATTTTATTTACTTGCTGAAAAACTAAGCGCCAACAGCTTCCTTAGCAGCGTACAACACTTCAGCGTTGATTTCCTTAAAGCCGCGATCGCGAGCAAATTTCTCGGTGTTGCGCTTGACTTTACCGCGAACAAATCCCGGAATTTTGTTCAATTCTGCTTGTCCATCTTTTGTCCAACTGAGGTCAGAATCAGCAGAAATTCCTTTGGTAATTACTTCTTTGGTATCGTGTCCACCGAAGATTTCTAAGAGGTGATCTTCCATTCCTAAAGTGAAGGAATTGTAGATTAAATCTGTAATCTGATTTGTACCTTCGTAACCCAAGAATGGTTTGTAACCAATGGGGAAGTTTTGCACATGGATGGGTGCAGCAATAACACCGCAGGGAATATCCAAGCGCTTACCAACGTGGCGTTCCATTTGCGTACCGAAGATGGCTGAAGGTTCGACGCGGGCGATCGCATCCCCAATTGCACCATGATCGTCGGTGATTAATACTTCATCGCAATACTCGCTCACTTGTTCGCGGAACCAGTCTGCATCATATTTGCAGTAAGTCCCAGCCCAAACAACGTGAATACCCATTTCCCGTGACAGAATTTTGGTGAGTGCGGCGGCGTGGGTGTTGTCACCAAACACCACAGCTTTCTTACCTGTCAAGTTCTGACAGTCAATAGAACGGGAGAACCAAGCAGCTTGAGATACATACAATGTTTGCTCGTTGATGAAGTCTTCGTAGTCAACATCAGCACCTTGGGCGTTAATTACCTGCTGAATCTTGCGGATACAACGGGCAGTTTCCACCACACCCATCGGGGTGATATCTACAATAGGAGTGCCAAATTCTGCTTCTAGGTAACGAGCTGTCTGTAAGCCGAGTTCGCGGTAAGGTACTAGGTTAAACCAAGCTTGCGGCATCTTCTTCAAATCGTTAACAGAAGCGCCTTCAGGAATGACGGTATTTACCTCAATTCCTAACTCACCCATCAACTTTTTCAGTTCGGTGCAGTCGTGCTGGTTGTGGAACCCAAGGGTAGAAATACCGATGATGTTGACGGAGGGTTTTGCAGTTTTGCCTTCTGGGAGTTCGCCTTTTTTACGGGCTTTCTCAATGTAAAATTGCACGATTTGATGCAGGGTGCGATCAGCTGCTTGCAGTTCGTTGTAGCGGTAGTGGTTGACATCCGCCAGCATTACGTCACCTTTAGCTTCTAGTTGCGCCCGTTCTACAAAGTTGTGCAAATCTTCTTGCAGAATACTAGAAGTACAGGTGGGAGTTAAAACAATCAAATCCGGGTGTTCCTCGGCATCTTTGCGGGTGATATTGTCTACCACCTTTTCTTGGGAACCACGTGCTAAAACGTTGCGATCGACAACACTGGTTGTTACCGGAGTGAAGTTCCTTTCCCTTGATAGCATCGAGCGCATGACGTTAAAGTAGTCATCGCCAAGTGGGGCGTGCATGATGGCATGGACATTCTTAAAAGAACTGGCGATTCGCAGTGTACCTATGTGGGCAGGCCCTGCATACATCCAGTAAGCCAATTTCATGACTGTGTTCTCCCTTTTAATCTGAAATAATACGCAGTCCAATATGAGTGGACTATGATTGCTGAATTTCTAATCGTTGTCTGATTCTCTCAAAACTTGTAGTCCTTATAAAATGGGGAAATTGTTAAGTTTCTAGTCGGGTGCGATCGCTCAAACCTTTTGACCATCTGGGATCTAGCGCTTAATTAAACAACATTAATGTTGTTTAAGTGACATAAATCTTTATTTTCAGCAAAATTTACTCAAAGAAGTCGGGGATCTGGAAACCGCAAATTTTGATATCAAAGAATTAGCTGAATCACCAGATCGCCCAGGTCTTAACCGTGTCAGGTCTCTTAGCGCCTCTAGCCTATAATTAAAAAACTCAACGCCCGTGAGATAAAGACTATGCTGTCAAACAATCTCAAAAATGCGTTACCAAGCACAGACGAGTTGCCTTGTAGTGACGATACGCCCGTGGATAACGAGGAGCAAAATCTGTTGCCCAATATTCTCCTGTTTTTACTTAACTCGATCTGGGCTACACGGATGGATTGGTACTTTGGGGTAGATATGGGAGTGTATCATACTACAGGTATAAATCCCAGAGTGCCAGTAGTGCCAGATGCGTTTTTGAGTGTGGGAGTAGAACGGAAAAAAGGTGGTAAATCACGCAAAAGTTACGCAGTTTGGGAAGAAAACGGCGTAGTTCCCATCTTCACATTAGAAATGGTATCGCACACACCAGGGGGTGAATACAATGAAAAGATGGACATTTACACCAAACTGGGCGTGTTGTACTATGTGATTTATAATCCAGAATTTTGGCGACGCGACCAACATCAACCGTTTGAAGTGTACAAGTTGGTGGATGGTGAGTATCAATTGCAGATAGGTGAACCCTACTGGATGAACGAAATAGGTTTAGGGATTGGCAGATATCAGGGTATAGTTGCCGGCATTCCCCAAGAGTTATTGTCATGGTATGACAAACAGGGCGATCGCTATTTGACCCCAGAAGAACAAGCACAGCAAGAACGACTGCGTGCTGAACAAGAACGACAACGCGCTGAACAAGAACGACTACGTGCTGAACAATTAGCGCAGTATCTACGCTCGCTCGGCATTGACCCTGATAATCTACCTAGTGAGTAATGTTAAGCGATCGCTTCTTCAGACCATGCGATCACACTACTTAGAATAGTTTCTCAGAAAAGTTGGTGTAGGGGCGAGTGCCGATGTTATGGGGTTGGCACATATCTTTAATTGTGCTTCTACCATGATTTGTGCTATCCTGAACAAACTTTTGGTACACATGAACTATATTTAAGGAATCTGGTATATCTGTGCAGGATAAACCAATGCATCTAACTGTCCCAACGCTGACAATAATCCCAAAACCTTTTTTGAAATGGGCTGGCGGAAAAAGCCAGTTAATCGAGCAAATAAATAATTTTCTCCCCAATGAATTGTTAAAAGGCTCAATCAAAACTTACATAGAACCTTTTATAGGAGGTGGTGCATTATTCTTCTACATAGCACATAAATATGAGACTATTGAAGAATTATTTATTTTTGATATAAATATTGAATTAGTAATAGCATACAAGACAATTCAACAAAATGTAGATGATGTAATCAAACTGTTATCTCAAATTGAAATGAAATATTTGTCTTTTGATGAAACTGAAAGAAGCAAATATTTTTATCAAATTAGGACACATTTTAATGCTAGAAAAAAACACATTAATTTGCATAAATATGATTTTGAATGGGTAGAAAGAACTGCCCATATTATTTTTTTGAACAAAACTTGTTTTAATGGGCTTTTTCGGGTGAATTCTAAAGGTGATTTTAATGTTCCAGTAGGTAAATATAAAAAACCGTGTATTTGTGACCCAGAAAACTTAATAGCAGTTGCTAAAATTCTCCAAAAAACTCAAATTTATCACGGAGATTTTATTAGTTGTGAAAATTTTGTAACTAATCAAACATTAGTTTACTTTGATCCACCCTATAGACCAATTAGTAACACAGCTAATTTTACATCCTATTCCCAGCAGTCATTTAATGATTCCGACCAATTGAGGTTGCGAGATTTTTTTAAAAAACTAGACAATAAAGGCGCATTACTCATGCTAAGTAATTCCGACCCTAAAAATGAAAATATTAACGATAATTTTTTTGAAGATGCTTATGCTGGTTATCGCATAGAGAGGGTAAAAGCTACAAGGAATATAAACAGTAATGCATTAAAACGAAACTTAATAAATGAGTTATTAGTTA
Source organism: Mojavia pulchra JT2-VF2 (assembly GCA_019359325.1). Classification (GTDB taxonomy): domain Bacteria; phylum Cyanobacteriota; class Cyanobacteriia; order Cyanobacteriales; family Nostocaceae; genus Mojavia; species Mojavia pulchra. Next base: position 22,340 of record JAHHHN010000011.1, read on the forward strand.
TGAACTATTAGGCAGCAAGAAAGATTTATATAAATTTTAATTTTATTTTTAAAACATATTTAAATTGTAATAATAAAATGAGTTTTTCTAATATTTTCAAAATACGCTAACAGACCTTATAACTATCTAGAACTATTTTGTTTATTGGCAAATAAATTCCAGTTTACGCACTTTAGAATAAACTTTTAGATATATCGATTACACCTTAAATCTCACAATGCTTGCCAGTGGATTACTTGCTGAACTAATAACACAAAATTTATAAATAGCCTTCCTAATACCAAATTTTGCGGAATGCGTTACCAGGGTGAGTCTGGTAACGAGTAAAAAGTATTTAAGTTTTCCTGGGATTATTCACAGGTATTGACTCAGGCAAATTAATTGCAGGATTGCGGCTAAAGAAACCTCTGGGAACTAACTTAAACCCAACTCGGTGCGTTGGCATCACAGGCCAATCTTCTGGTCGTGGAATATGAGTAACGCCCATTGTGTACCACAGTACGATATCTTGATCAGTTAACTGCTCATCATCGGCAATATATTTAGGTAATCCTTGTCCTGGTTGAGTGCATGAGGTAGCGGAAATTCCAACCTTGCCAGCTAATTGCATTACCGTTGATTCGGAAACTGACACCTTGAGGTTGCAAAATCTTCAAAGCTTTGGGAGGTACAAGTAATTTACCCAGAGACTGCACATCATAGTTCCAGTTTTGCTTGGAGAAAGGAACTATGCCGTTGTCTACAAAACTGTCAAGTTTACCTGTGTTCAAATTGACGGTGGCAATCACACCCTCAATTGGACTGCCAAAGTAGTTCCAGCCTGCGCCTTTATAATAAGATAATGCTCGACAAAGACGCTTACCTGTAGCAGTTTCCTCATTACTTAAAATTCCTGCTGCCCAGCAATTAATTTTAACTTGATCAAAATCTCTAATTCCCCGTTTTTGCATTGCTGCTTGCCATTGGGAATTTGATTTGACTACCTGCGCGGCCAATTCATATTCTGGATTGATAATTGCAGGTTGGACATTGGGTATTTGTTTCCAAGAACTTAAGGTTTTCGTTTTTAAATCAACGACACCTTCATAGGTTTTATTTTGCGGCCGCTCATACAGTACCAAGAAAGCTTGTCGCTGATAAATTTTACCATTTATAAAATTTATGACTTCAGTTTTATCTGGCTCTTGCAAGGTAATTAAGGGAAACACAGCCATTTTACTCAGAGTTTTCTGTGTCTTAATTACCTCAACAGCTGTTCTAATTTCTGCGGATGTTAACGCAGTCAGAGCATGGGAAATAGAAGGCTGTTGAGCCGATAAAATTCCCATTAAACCTAGAGAGCCAGAAATGAAAATAACAATGGCAATAGCTAAACCAAAAAACCGTAGCCTCTTAATCATCCTTAACATATTTACAGCAATGTATAGTTATCTATTTCCAAGATTGTGATAGAAAACCGATAGATTAGAGGCTAACTTCAAAATAATTTGCTAACGGTATCAGCTATTACGCAGAAACTAAGCGTCGTAAAGATTCAGCACGGCGTTTGGCAGTAGTATTATTAGGAGCAAATTTTAGTGCTTCTTCGTAAGCTTGCAGTGCCTGTGCATTTAATTTTTTGCGCTCATAAGCATGACCAAGATTATTGAACGCTGTTACATAGTCAGGTTTATTCTTGAGGGCTTCTTTGTATTGACGAATTGCTAAATCATACTGCTCTTGGGCAAAGTAAGCATAACCCAGACCATTGTAAATAGGAGCGATCGCTTTTTCTCCCTCTTCTTCGGCAGCTTTTAGAGCTTTTTGAAACAGCGTAATTGCTTGGGAATACACCTTTTTTTCCGAATAAATACTAGCTAACTCGTAATATTCCTGAGCCGTACCTTTGTCTTTACTCAACTTGTTTCGCAGCCGTGACAGCGAACTTTCAAGCCTACGAGTTTTGAAAATTTGGCGGAAAACACTCACAACTGCAAATGTGAGCAGACCTACCATAATAGAGAGATAAACAACCGCTAGACTGTTATCCATTGTCTTGAAATAGGGAATTATAAAGAGTCTTCTTAATTATTATCAGTCGCAAAGGGGGCAGAGGGCTGAGGAGACAAGGGAACTAGGAGAGAAATTCTTATTCTTAACTCAGCACTGAATTAAGGTAAACCCCAATATTGAGCGCGTTGCTTTAGCCAACCTTCAGCTATGTAACTAGCGATCGCTTCATTTACCTGTCGTCTTAAATCATCGTACTGCAATCCCTTGGGCATAGCTACAGACAAGGGTTCTGTTGATAGCTTGATTGGTAGTAGCCGATATTGAGGATATTGTTGCACCCAACCACTCAGGACGCTAGCATCTGCGCCAAAGGCTACTATGGCATTGCTTTCTATTTGCTGTCGTGCTTCTTCATAGGAATTCACTCCTACTAACTCGGCATTTGGCACATAGTACCGGGCATCAGCAATTGTGCTGGAGTTATTCAGTACGGCGATTTTTCGTGTTGCCAAATCGCTCAACTGCCTCACTGAAGTATCTTTTACAACTAAAAAACTGCCATCATAGTAGTAAGGAACACTGAAGCTCACCAAGCGAGAACGTGATTTAGTGGCTGTTACCCTCGCAATGGCAAAATCAACTTTATGGTTTAAGACTACAGATAAGCGATCGCGGTTAGCTACTGGCTGCAACTTGACAGCATCTGGCTTACCTAACAAATCAACTGCCAAACGCTGTGCCAAGTCAATTTCCAAGCCTTGCAAATTACCATTGGCATCTCTAAATCCCAAGGGACGCAAGTTGTCTTTGACGGCAATAGTTAAATAGCCTCGCCGCTGAATTTCCGGCATTTGGGCGGCAGATGCAATTCGTCCCATCCCCAGGAAGGAAAAGCAGAAAATCAAAAATATGGTAGCGGATAATATCAGATGTAACCGAACAAAGGATAAAGGATAAAGGATAAAGGATGAAAAAAGGAATTGTTGCGAAATACGCATTGTGTGCAACGAGGTGTCCTTTTTCCAGCCCCCAGATTCATCTGTGGGATATACTTCAGCCTTCATACTTCATACTTCATCCTGGAGATGAGAATCTGTTACATCCGTTATTCATCCGTTAACACCTTTATCCCTTAGCTTGGCTGGCCAGTTCAGCGACTTTGCTAAAGCTAGCTGGATCGAGGACTGCCAATTGTGCCAACATTTTGCGATTGAGTTGGATATTGGCTTTTTTGAGGTTGCCGATCAGTTGGCTGTAACTCAAACCATGTTGCCGTGAAGCGGCGTTGATGCGGGTGATCCAGAGGCGACGGAAATCGCGCTTTTTCTTTTTGCGATCGCGGTAGGCACTCCGCAGTGCCTTCATCACTTGTTGATTAGCGGTTCTAAACAAAGTTGAGTGGGAACCGCGAAAACCTTTAGCTAGTTTGAGAATTTTATTGCGGCGTTTACGAGCTACGTTACCGCGTTTTACCCGTGTCATAACTTAATATTCCTGAAGGACTTACAAATAGGGAAGCATTAAACGCACATTTTCTTCATCGCGTTCATGTACAAGTGTAGTCTTGGACAAGCTGCGCTTTTTGTTAGAAGTTTTGTGTTCTAGAAGGTGGTTCTTGAAAGCTTTGCGGCGCACGATTTTACCTGTGCCGGTAGCACGGAATCGCTTCGCCGCGGCTTTACGGGTCTTTAGTTTAGGCATGGTCTGGCTTTGATCGACACAATCCATCATTATATACTAAGCGAATCGGATTGCACGAACTCCAAAGAGCGCAAAGTAACAACACCATAAGGGCAACTAATAAGTATCTCTCTATAGTGCCTGATAGTGCCTGGAAATTTGGCTAAATCAAAGCCAGTCACAATTTAGCTTTTAGTGGTTGCACTTACTTTCGGATCTAAAACGATTTGAGAGCCAGATTTATTGACATGATAAGTCCAAGATTGCTCCTTCACCTGAACAATTACTTCCCAGCCTTCAACGGGTTGATAAATCTCCGCACAGACTTCGCCAAAATTGAAATGGCACTCATTGCCAAAGGTTTTGAATGTAGCTTGAGTGATTTTTAAATCAGCGGTTTTGACTCCAGAACGCTGGGATGCATCACCTAAAACTTTATCTGCGATCGCCTTTGGCAATTTATTATCTACCGATGCATTAATTTTCGGATCTAAAACAATTTGGGAGCCAGATTTATTGGCATGATAAGTCCAAGTTTCCTTCTGAACATTGACAACAACTTCCCAACCTTGAATAGGGTTATATTCCCTAGTACAAACTTCCCCAAACTGAAAAATGCAGGGATTTCCAAAAGTCTTAGGTGAAAACTGAGTAATTTCTAAATTACGAATTGCCACACCAGAACGTTTTGAAGCATCACGCAATATGGCTCTAGCAACAGATTTCGGAAGTCTATTAGGCCGATTTTGGGCGCTTTGGGATAATTGTGTCGATTCTGCACGAGGAACAGCAACAGCAGTATTTTTACCAGTAATGCCAATGCCATAAGATAAAATACTTGTTAAGGCAAGCATTAATAAAACGCCTTGAGGAGATAGTTCCCGAATAGATTTCATGTTCTTTTACCTTGAAAATTGACCAAGTAATATAGCTAGTAAGATGTTTATCCTTACACTGGATATTTAATTTGACGTTGCACTTTCAATCGAGTTTCCAAAAAATTGATTTTCTTTGAGTTTGACAAATCTAATTGGATGCTCGTATGGCAATCACAAAGGGAAAAGTAATATCTGACAACAAGCCGTCTACATCAATTTACAGAAAAATTTTACTCTGCATTAAGATAGGGTCTTATATGACCTATAAATCTTATAAACTTGATCGCATTTAAGAAAATTCATCGTGATTATCCCAGCAAGCAGTAGAGCATTGGTAGCAGACCATACCAGTAATTTAGGTTTGAGCAGCCTAGCAGAACTATGGGGTAGAAACTTGCTTGCAGAAGTAGATCTCCTGCGGGGTATGGCAAGCCTAAAGCTGGCAAAAGATAACAAAGGGTCAATGGGTCAGTTTTTAACATCTGCTCCAGTGGCAAAATTGATGGCAGGAATGTTTGAACGGCTAGATTTGCCTGAAATATTTCTGCTTGATGCTGGAGCCGGAATAGGTTCACTATTGGCCGCTTTTGTAGCACAGGTATGCCAACATCAAAAACGCACGTCACATTTACATATTGTGGCGTATGAAATTGACCCTATCCTTAGCGGATATTTATACCAAACTTTAAAACTATGTGAGAGGGAATGCCAAAACGCTGGTATTTCTTTTAATTATGAAATCCGAGAAACTGACTTCATCGAGGATGCAGCTAGGTTTCTTCAGCCTAATTTGTTTGATAAACCAAAAAGCCAAGGTTTTACCCATGCCATACTCAATCCACCTTACTTAAAAATCAACGCTAATTCTAAAGTTCGTGGTTTGCTGCGTTCTATAGGTTTGGAAACTAGCAATCTGTATCCCGGCTTTATGGCTGCTACAGCACAACTGCTGAAACCAGGAGGGGAGTTTGTAGCGATTACCCCACGCAGTTTCTGTAATGGCCCTTATTTTCGTGACTTCCGAAAGATGTTTTTGGAGATGATGGCTTTGCAGCAATTATATCTTTTTGAGTCGCGGCAAGAGGCATTTCGAGACGATGATGTTCTACAGGAAACAGTAATTATCCACGCTAAGAAACAAACCCAAAAGCCTGATACTGTACTAATCAGCAGCAGTTCTGGTGTGAATGATGAATTTATCTTGTCTAACTCTGTATTGTATACAGACTTAATTCATCCTCATGATTCAGAGCAATTCATCCATATTCTTCCAGATAATTTCAGCCAGCAAATTGTCCAGCAAATGGCTCTATTATCATGCACTTTAAAACGTCTGGGGCTGACAGTTTCAACTGGGCGAGTGGTCGATTTCCGTGCAAGAAAGTACCTAAGAGAAAATTCAGAAAACAACACAGTTCCTTTAATTTACCCAGCGAATTTTTCTAACGGATATGTGGAATATCCAACAATAACAAAAAAGCCTCAAGCTTTAGTCCATGTAAAAGAAACGGCAACTCTTGTTATACCAAATGAACATTACGTTTTATGTAAACGATTCTCATCTAAAGAAGAGAAAAGGCGGATTGTTGCTGTTGTTTACAATGCTAACCATTTTGATTGTGCTTATGTTGGCTTTGAAAATCACTTAAATTACTTTCACAAAGATGGGCGTGGACTTGAACTGGCTTTGGCTCGCGGTCTTGCAGTTTATTTGAATTCCACCTTGGTTGATTCATTTTTTCGGTTATTTAATGGACATACTCAGGTAAATGCGACCGATTTGCGGAACTTGAAATACCCTAACTTGGAACAGTTAATCTCATTAGGGGAACACATAAAAGAGCAGTTTCCTTCGCAACGGGAAATTGACAAACTTGTAGAAGAACTACTGAGTATGACAAATCCACCTGACAAAAACCCAATTGCTGTTAAGCTCAGAATTGATGAAGCACTGCAAATATTGGCTCAGTTGGGCTTTCCACGGGCACAGCTTAACGAACGATCAGCCTTAACTCTTCTTGCTTTGCTTGATTTAAAGCCGACCGATCCTTGGCAATCAGCGGCTTCTCCTTTGATGGGAATCACACCGATGATGGATTTTATGGCTCAACACTATGGAAAAACTTATAAGCCTAACACACGGGAAACGGTTCGTCGCCAAACAGTACATCAATTTCTAGATGCTGCCTTGATTGTTGCTAATTCAGATAAGCCAAGCCGCCCCATCAACAGCCCAAAAACAGTTTATCAGATTGAGGAAAGTGCGCTTGAACTATTACGAACCTACGCTTCTGATGAATGGGAAAAAAGTATCCGCACCTATCTTGCTTCTGTTGAAACCCTCAAGAAGCGTTATGCTCAAGAGCGTAAAATTTCGCGTATTCCTGTTGTGATTGAGGGGGAAGTAAAAACTCTTTCGCCAGGGGGACAGAATATCCTGGTCGAGCAAATTATCAATGAGTTTGCACCCCGCTTTACGCCTGGTGGAAGGTTGCTTTATGTAGGCGATACCGATGAGAAGTTTGCCCATTTCAACGAGATGGCATTGGCAGAATTAGGCGTTACTGTAGATGCTCACGGTAAAATGCCTGATGTGATCATTCATTTTACACAGAATAATTGGTTAATATTAATTGAAGCTGTAACATCGCATGGGCCGATTGATCCTAAACGAAAACAAGAACTTGAGAGCCTTTTTAAAGGTTCAAAAATACCTCTTGTGATGGTGACCACATTTCTTAGCCGTAAAGCTATGGTGGAATATCTGACAGAAATTGCCTGGGAAACTGATGTTTGGGCTGCTGAAGATGCTTCACATCTGATTCATTTTAACGGTCAGCATCTTTTGCAGTCATATCAAGCTGATTCTGCCGATTAAATGATGGCTAATAAACCTATCTTGAAAATAGTATCAAGCAGAGGTTTGACGCCCTATTCCTTGGAGCAATCTCGCAAAAAACTTACTCAAAAATTAATTTGCCTCAGCTATCAAAGAATTAGAAATTATTTATTTGACCATCGTTGCTAAAGAAATCACACTTTCAGGAAATTGGCGCTTTAATGCTGGAAAAACTGGGCAAGGCGCTTGTTCTTGTAAATTCTCTGGTTTACTCCATGTGAAAGGGGCTTTTTGCGCCGCCGACATCCACAGCAAGCGTTTGGCTCGTGTCATGGCAACGTAGAGTAAGCGGTACTCTTCAGCGGTTTTTAGGTGTTTTGCTTGTTCCCAAGCTTGTGTCACCTCCGGTATGCTACTTTCACCGTGGAGAGCAGCACGTACTTGGGCGCGTGCAACTTCTGATAAGGTAAAGTCGCCTAAAAACTGGCTTTGGGGTGGAACCCAAAATCGACCAGGAATTAAGTTTTCATGCAAAAAGGGAATAAAAACATAGTCCCAATCCAGCCCTTTGGCTTTGTGCATGGTAATAATAGTGAGTTGACCAGTACGGGTGTAACGCGCTTCTAAATCTTCTGTTTCTACAGCTTCAAATCGTTCGGAACTGACGATTTCACTTAAAGCTGACAACATCGCCCCCATTGAACTATTGCCAGCTATTTGCTGGTTTACTCGTTCTGTTAATTTATCAGATGTTGCTAGTTCTGCTTGGTCGTAATTCAAGGACAAAGCAAGAAAGGGAATTAGCTGATAAATCGGCAGTTCTAAGCGAGCGCGGAGTAAACTGCGACACAAGTGTGAGGCTTTTTGTACTGTTTCTGATTGAGGTGGTGCTAGGGGGCCGGGATACAAAAACTCTTCTGGTAGACTAGCAAGGGCGTTGAGGTCTTGGGTAGGAATTAACTGGCGCTCTACTAATACTTCAAGAGCGGCTTTGAGATAATCAGGAGAATGGGGGCGATCGCAAAATTGTAATAATGCCAAAATTTCTTGGGGAACATGAGAACGGCGATCGCGTTCCCCTACGTCATAAAGTGTAATTTTATGCTCTTTACATACGCTAGCCAATTCCTCTGCCAACCATCGTCCTTGGCGGTTTTCCCGTACTAAAATAGCTGCACTAATTTTCATTGGCTCTTGGGCAAATAACTCAATCACCCTCTGGGATAGTAATTCAACGGTGTGATGAATATCACGGGGAGTGTACAGTTCTAGTCCCCGTCCTGCTGGTGCTGGGTTGGCATCTTGTTGAGGGTCTCCAGTATTAACAGCATGAATTTTCTGAGGACGGAAGGGCAGTGAAGATATAGGAAGATGGGACGATTTTTGACTCTTGACTCCGTAAAAACTATTTATCCATTCGAGTGCAAAGTTAGCCGCTTCGATGATCACTCTGGTACTGCGACCGGCTTGATCCATTGTTGCCAATCGTTCGAGGCGATCGCACTCTTCGCAAAATTGCCGAAAGTAAATCGGATCGGCTGGGGTAAAGGTGGAGTTAATCGCTTGGTTGGGGTCACCGACTCGTACCAAGTTAATTGGGGACTGGGGATTGGGGATTGGGGAGTGCTGAGTTCCTAGTAACGATTTATCCCCTTGTCCCCTTGTCCCCTTGTCTCCTTGTCTCCCCTGCTCCCCTGCTTCAGAACCGCTAGCCAAAATTTCTAACAACCTCGTCTGTAGGGGGCTAGAATCTTGGGCTTCGTCTTCAAAGACGGCGAAAACTTGGTTTTGCTCAATGCGACGAGCGCTTTCGTTATCGAGTACGCGCAGCGCGGCTAAAATCATATCGTCGTAATCAATAAAGTCACGCGATCGCATTAAGTTTTGATATTGCTCATACAAGCCGGCGGCTACGCTTAAAATTCCGTATGCGTCTGTGGTTTGTTTACTCCATTCTCGTAAATCTTCTGGGGATAAACCAGAACTTTTGGCTTCATGAATCACCGTAGTTGCCAAGTCTGGCAATACTTCTGTCCGTAGCACCGATTGGCGGCGTAATCTTTCGGTTTCTTCACCGTCAAATTGACTACCTTCAAGTAAGCGGAGATAATGTCCTGGGTTGCTAGCAATCCACTGTTCTACGGCTGTCCGAATGAAGCGATGACTTTGAGTTGGGGTAATTAATGTAACATTTTCTAGCTGCAACTCGGCTAAATCAGGATGCCGACTGGCAATGTTCAATGCTAGACCATGCAAGGTATAAACAGCAAAGCCAGTCTGAGGTAGAGATAAATTCTTTAAATATTCCCGGATTTTTAATTTAATATTGGCAGCCGCAGAGCGAGTAAAGGTGACAACTACCAATTGGCGACGGGAGGACGATCGCGACTTGGCAGCACGCTCATACTGACGAGCGATCGCAATAGCCGCCGCCGCCGCCATACCTGTGGATTTGCCAGCACCAGGGACGGCAGACACAGCCAATGGCCCAGAGTACCAGTCAGCCATTTGCTGTTGTCCAGGACGCAGGCTATTACGAATGCGTGTTATTGCCTCTTCCCGTAAGTTAGAAACAGGTGATTTCGCAGATGATTCAGAGTAAAGAGATTCTTGCGTCACTGTATCGATAAAACTAGCGTCTGACATTATAGAATTTAAATTTGAGATTTTGAATCTAATTCCCAAACCGCAGATATAAAAAATTATCTGTGTTTATCAGTGTGTATCTGTGATTAAAAATTTTCCATCCAAATCAACAAACTTATATTTCTATGATGACAGGGGAATAGGGACTGGAGACTGGGCAATTTATCTAATACCCAATACCCAATACCCAATCCCCATTCCCCAACCACTATTCGTCAATCTGCCAGGAATCTTTGGTTAATTCTTCGTCCAAAATTTTCTTAGGACGCAAGATGATAATAATCCGTCCCAACAGGGGAATTTCTGGCTCAGTTTCAAACCACTGGATATCTAGTTCACCGGAGTTATCAACTATAAAGTAGCTGGAAGCATCCCATTGGCGTTGGGCGCGATCTACAACTAGCAACACTTGTCCTGGCTGACTTTGTTGTTGGTTGGGAAGGCGATCGCTCTCGGACAAAATTACTACTGGGTCTTCGGCACTTAAAAGCACTTGCCAACCAGGTAATGGAACCCAAGCTTGCTCGCCAGTAAACTTGACTATGCGAAAAGGGACAATTTCTGTGACTAAAGGCACAGCTTTTAAGTCATTTGCTGTCAGTGGTAATTCACCAGCTACGGGCACAATCCGGGGTAATTCCTCTTCAGACTCCAGGCGGTAAAAGGGCAGTAGTGGAGCCGGCCGTTTGGGAACAACAGTGAAATCTGTGAGTAACTGTTCGATTTGTTTTCTGGCAGTTTGGGAGTGAGCGAAGCGTAGACCTTTGGCGATTAGACGCGATCGCTCTTGCAAATCTGTAATTTGGCGTGCCAGTTTCCATGTGTGATAGGCAACAGCATCTCCCGGATGGGCAGAAAAGCCTTCTGGCAAGGTGCGGAAACGGGAGAACTCTTTAATTGCTTTTGCTACTTCTCTTGCTTCGTCAACATCGAGTTTGTGGAGGAAAGTCAGTTCAGCAGCTGCGGCACGTTCTTCTTGGCTGAGTAACCGCAGTTCGTACAAAACATCACTGCCGCGCATAGCGTAATGCGATCGCGTCGACTCAGATGCCCCACCTTTTTCTAAAGAGTTGTATACTTGGGAGCCAACAACCACCTGATTTTGTTGAATCGGCTCAAATCCAGTTGCTTCAAAAATATCTTGGGGATTGAAACCAGCCTTTTGCAGATGGGCGATCGCCACTCCCCATTCCACCCAGTTACCTTGTTTTTGCCTTAATTTTCGCAACAACTCTTGTGCGACATCTAAAGCAGCGTTGTCAGTATTTTGAGGGTTGGGCGGTAAGTCAGTCATAAGCTATTTAAAATTTAAAATGAGGGAACGCAATCGTAGCAAGCTTCTTGGCTATTGACTGGATGTAAATAAAAATCAGGATGGCTTAATGTAGAGCCGAGGCTTTAAGTTTAGAGGGTAATTGATACATCATCACCAAATCTTATTTTAATCCCTAACAGTGAACTAACTCTACACTTAAACACTCTAGCGTCATAGAGAATAATGAGTTATTAATAATACAGATATATGCATGAGGGCAAATCAAGAGCAAAGTCTAAAAAGCAGCTAAAGGCGTTTTGTCTCTAAGTAAAGTAATTTCACTTAGTTTATGGAGTTTTAATAAGTGAGTCCCAATTAGCATCTGTTAACTTTGTTGGTGATTTGTGATGGCGATTTTTGCCGACTTAACTATAACCAAGAAACTTCATCATCAAGAAAAAGTTGCTTGTGGCATCGACTAGGGGCGGGTTTAACTTGACTTAATCTACATCTGTAAATTCTCCCAAGGCTTGTAGCCTATTCTCAACTAGGCTTGGTATGGAATATAACAAAATGGTCAATATTTAAAACAATTATCTTATGGATAATCCCAGTCTCGAAGTTAATACTATTCGTCGTCAATTAATGACTCTAGAACGCTCAAAAAAACTGAAAATCCTTGTAGTTGATGACGAACCCGATAATCTAGATTTGCTATATCGCACTTTTCGACGCGATTTTCATGTTCTTAAAGCTGATAGTGGCATGACTGCCCTACAAATGTTGGCACAGGAAGGGGAAGTGGCAGTAATCATCTCCGATCAGCGGATGCCAGAAATGAAAGGAACTGAGTTTCTCAGCAAGACTGTGCCTCAGTTTCCAGATACAGTCAGGATTATCTTGACTGGCTTTACTGATATTGAAGATTTGGTAGAGGCGATTAACGCCGGGCAAGTTTACAAATATATCACCAAACCTTGGGACCCTGGAGAACTCAAGGCTGTTGTGCAAAGGGCAGCAGAAACCTACGACTTGCTTAAGCAGCGCACAGAAGAGTTACGCTGTGCTAATGCTCAAATGGCGCTGCTAACAGTTTTGGTGCAAGTAACGCAAGCAGCTACTAGTTTAGAGGAAACGCTGATCCCAATTGCTACCGCTTTTAATCACAGTTTTGCAGCGGATGGCTGTATTGTGCAACTGCTTAAGGGTAATACTCTGGTTGCAACTCAAGGATCTTATAGTGACGCAGGTAGTTTAGAAAACTGGTTATCTCAAGACCCTTTGGTAAGCGAGGCGATCGCTACCGGGAAAATGCAAGTATCCTTTAATGTATCAAAAGATCCAAAATTATCTGGTGTTGCTCATTACCAGGAGACTGGTGTGCAAGCACACCTGATTATCCCAATTACTTACCGCAACGAAGTTATGGGGGTATTATCTTTACAGTGGAAAGAACCATACACTTTGCGAGAAGATGAATTAAAGCTAATTCATTTATCAGCACAACTGGTAGCGATCGCTCTTACTAGCAGTTGCTACCATCAAACCACTGTGTAGTCGTCTTTTGTCATTTGTCCTTTGTCATTGGCAAATGACGAATGACGAATGACCTACGACTTAATGACCAATGACTCACGAAATTCGCGCTATTTTTGATCGTATTGCTCCTGTTTATGACCAGTTGAACGATTGGTTGAGTCTGGGACAACACCGAATATGGAAGGAAATGGCAATAAAATGGAGTAACCCTAAGCCTGGGGATACTTGCCTAGATTTGTGTTGCGGAAGTGGCGATATCGCCTTAGGTTTAGCACGACGTGTAGGCACAACAGGACACGTGTATGGAGTAGACTTTTCGCCAAACCTGCTAGAAACTGCTAAAAGGCGCGCCCAAAGCCAGTATCCCCAACCTGCGATCGCTTGGGTTGAAGCCGATGTACTCAATTTGCCTTTTGACAACAACCAATTTGATGGCGCTACAATGGGCTATGGTTTAAGAAATGTTAAAGATATCCCCCGCAGTCTTAAAGAGTTACATCGCGTTCTCAAGCCTGGTGCCAAAGCCGCAATTTTAGATTTTCATCGACCTAGTAATCCTCAGCTGCGGACGTTTCAGCAGTGGTATTTGGAGAATATTGTTGTACCTGTAGCCACGCATTTGGGCGTCAAGGAAGAATACGCCTACATCAGCCCCAGCTTAGACCGCTTTCCCATCGGTTCAGAGCAAGTAGAGTTAGCTTATCAAGTTGGTTTTGCAGTTGTCACACACTATCCCATTGCGAACGGTATGATGGGAGTGCTGGTAGTTAGTAAATTTTAAATTTGAGAATGGGTAATGGGTAATGGATAATGAGAAAAACCAATTACCAATTATCAATTACCAATTACCAATTACCGATTACCAATTGTGAATCCAAAATACTGTGGATTGGTCTGATCTCTGGCTTTATGTAACTCCCCCTGTGGTGGGTGGAATTATTGGCTATTTCACGAATGATATAGCCATCAAAATGTTATTTCGCCCCTACCGAGCGTTTTATATTGGCGGGCAAAGATTACCGTTCACGCCGGGATTGATTCCTCGCAACCAAGAACGTCTTGCCCAGAAAGTTTCCAACACAATCATGGGGTCGCTGTTGACACCAGAGGAATTGCAAAAATTGGCGCGCCGCCTGTTGCAAACAGAACGGGTACAAGCAGCTATTCTCTGGTTATTGCAACTAGCAATTGACCAAATTAAATCAGAGGAGAATAATCAAAAAAGTGCCAAAATCGTGGCAGGAATTTTGCGAGATTTGTTAGGAGAATCTTTGCCACGAATTCTGAAGGTTTTAGCTAAACGCGAAGACTTTCTAGAAGTACAACTAAATCAGATTTTTGACCAAGTATTGTTAGAGTTTCAACTTAGTGAAGAACAAGCTACAAGGCTTGCTGATTGGTTATTACAAGTAGTCCTACCGCCAGATGTGTTACGGCAGACGATAGTTGATTTTTTGACCGATCGCACAATTCAAACTATTGATGAAAGCTTTCGAGAAAAGTCTAGTGGCACCTATTGGGTGGTAGCAAATTTGTTTGGTTTACGCAATACTCTGGCTAGATTGCGAACTTTTTGCTTAGATGAGAAAGAAGCTACCAATGCTCGTTTGCAAGAATTGACGCAAGAGTTGCAGATGCGCGATCGCATCAAGAAATTATTACAAAATTTATCATTACAAAACTTGCCAATTGGCACGGTACGGCAATTGCGTAAGACTACACGAGAAAGTGTCCGCCACTATTTACAAACTAGTGGTAGTGATTTACTACAAGGATTAACTGACTCTGTTGACTGGGAAAATATTGCTTCATTGCTGCTGAATCGTCTTGGTTCTTCGCCTGTGGTCACTAATTCTTTAGGAATTGTAAGTCAAGAATTGGCTTTAATTTTAGAACGATATCTAGAAAAAGATTTAGAAGCAATTGTAGCTCAGGTAATTCCGATTTTATCGATAGATCAAGTGATTGTAGATCGAGTGAAATCAACTTCCCCCGCTGATTTAGAAGCTGCGATTGAGGGAATTGTGAAAAACGAATTGCAGGCAATTGTGAATTTAGGTGGTGTTTTGGGTGTGATTGTGGGGTTGTTTCAAACAGTATTTCTGCTGTTTAATCAACAGTAATTTAAGTTGTTGCTCTAGCAGAAATATTAATACACTGCGATCGCGTGGAGCAACTTACCAAACTAATTAGCATCCGTCTATCTACTTATCGATTCTCAAAACTGGCTTTTTTGTTGCTGCTAATTTTTCCAGTAAGATAGCGGCTTGAGTGGGTGCATCGTAACGGCTAATATCAGCTTTCAAAAGTTGAGCCTTTTGCCGATATTCGGATACTGCTAGGATTTCGTTCACAGCATTTTTGATTTGGGCTGGTGTCGGTGTCTTGGTTTTTAAGTTAATACCCACTCCCGCCCACTCGATTCGGGCACACACTTCCGGTTTCTCCTCTGTTTGACCTGCCGCAACCATCGGCACACCATTCGCTAACGCTACTTGTACACCGTTGTAACCACCGTTTGTTACCATGACATCGACGTAAGGTAAAAGATGGTAATGAGGGATAAAAGGTTCTATCCTGACATTTGCTGGTACTAAATCGAGTTTCAAACTATCGATTGGTTCACCACCCGTAGTTACCACTACCAAAACATCTTCGTCAGCAAGTGCTTGAATTGTGGGGATAATTAAATCATCTGCGGCGGTGGAGACTGTACCTTGAGTAACGTGGATGACTGGCTTACCACTTTTCAAGTCATCCCACCAAGCAGGAGGAGTAAAATTAGTGGGCGGATCTGGTAAGAATGGCCCAATAAAATGCACTTGGGGTGGCAAGTCACTGCGAGGATACTCAAATGCTGGCACCGTTCCTTGTAAGTAGAGAAAAGGTGACAATGTAGCATCAAAAAAATATTTATAATCAGGCGGCAATCCTACCCTACCTCGAATTTGATCTAAGTAGAGGGTAACATTGTTCAATAGGATTCGCTGAAATATCCAGTTTAAAAAAATATTACGTAAAAGCCCGATTTTTGAGGTATCTGGCGCTATTCCCAACCCAAAAGGAGCTGTATTGTTACTACTGATGGCTAATCCAGATATGTTTAAAGTTGCCCAAGGCGGGCCTCCTTTTTCGTGAATCCAGGAGGCTCCTACAAAGCATAAATCCGATAAAATAACATCTGCTGGAAACTGTTGCAGAATCTCACTAAGCTCTTCTAACTGCGCTACACCAGGGTCAATAAAAAATTTCTTGAGGTCAAACTTAAATTGTTCCAGCCCCTTCAAAGAGTTTCTTTTTTCCATCAACTCTTCAGGGACAGTTTTTGTAGAAGATAAATCTATGGCTTTACGAATAGGAATATGACGGGCACCAGTTGCTTCTACTTTAGATTGAAAGCCTGTGCCAGTATACCACCATACTTCATGACCGCGCTCCACTAGCTTGCGAGCAATGGGCAAAGCAGGGTTAACATGCCCCACAGCAGATATTGTACTAATCAGAAAACGAGCCATATTAAATTGCAAATTCTACAGGATATATAATATAAATTCAACAGGCTGTGTAAGTTTTTCTGTAAATTGAATTATTTCTCCTTCCAGTTCCCAGTCCCCAATCTTATCCCTTAGCGAATGTCTCGTTGCTAGCTTTTAACTTGGGATAAGCAATGCGTTTGTGATGAAATTGCTGCCAAACTTGCACGAATATTTGAGCAATTTCGGAGATTTCGTCCCGCGTTAACCCTGAATCTATCAATTGATCGTCTTGCCAGCGGGCACGGAGAATATTATTAACCATTGTTAAAGCTTGTTCTGTTGTGGCGTCTTTGAGTGTACGCAGCGCCGCTTCACAGGAATCTGCCAGCATCAAGATTCCTGTTTCCCGCGACTGGGGAATTGGGCCATCGTAACGAAAATCTGCCTCATCTACTTTTAAACTAGGATCTGCCTGCGCCATTTGCTGCGCTTGGTGATAGAAATAAGCAATCAGCATTGTTCCCTGATGCTCTGGAATGAAAGCTTGAATTGCTGTAGGCAAAAGATGTTTACGCGCCATCACCAAGCCTTCACTGACGTGCTTTTTGATGATCTCCGCGCTCTTCCAAGGGTTGTTAATCTCTGTATCATGTTTATTTGGCCCCCCCATTTGATTTTCAATAAAGCCAAGGGGATCGTGCATTTTACCGATGTCGTGATATAGCGTGCCAGCTCTGACTAGTTCGACATCACATCCTAGTCGTTTGGCAGCAGCTTCTGCAAGAGTCGCCACAAATAACGTATGCTGAAAAGTTCCGGGAGTTTCTGTAGCGAGTCGTTTTAATAAGGGGCGGTTAGGATTCGCCAGTTCTGCTAAACGAATCGGGGTGACTAAATCAAAAAGTTTTTCCAGATAAGGACTTAAGCCCAACGCTACAATACTCCACGCTAATCCTGATAAAGCAAATAATCCTGCTTCCTGTAGTACGATATACCAGGCTGAACCAAATGCTGTACCGACGATAAATGAGAGTATCAGGTAAACCCCACCTTGAGTAGAAGCAATAGCAAGTCCCAATAATGCTAGCTCCTCACGCGATCGCAGTCGTTTTGCTATACAACTACCTACTATTCCCCCTACTGCACCAGTCAACACGGTAATCTTACTGATTTCCAAGCTAATAGGTAGCACTAACAACAAAAGCCCTACAACTGTTAAACCCAAAGTAGGCCCGTAGAAGCTACCCAACAATAAACCAACGGCACTCCAGGTGGTATGTAGCACTCCAATGGTTAGCATCCCAGGCGTACTCAGGGTAAGTAGCAATACTAACAGGCGATCGCGTTGGCGTAATTGAATCTTAATCCGCCGTTCTACAAAGACATAAATGCCAATTGCTGTGGTGACAATGCCTGCCAGTTTAACCAAATTCGGCCAGTTAATCTCACGGCGATTTAGGTGATACTGCTCCAGTACCTCAAAGTTCCACGGAGTAATCATCTCTCCCTTGGCAACAATCACCTGACCCTGTTGCACCTCGACCATCGCTGGCGGCACCCCATCTGCGGCTTGTTGTGCCTTTTGTTTCGTTTGTTCTTCATCTTTTTTCAGATTTGGTTGCAGTACAGCCAACAACACTTTGATAGCCAAAGGTTCGGCGTCTTGTGTTACTAATGTACGCACTTGTAAACTGACCGCATCATGTAAAAGATTTGGTGGTAGTCCGTATGGGATACCTTGGGTGATTATGCGCGCGGCGCTTTGGCGGATTCCTGTTTGGGTTCTTGCCCAATCCACATCTGATAAGCCTAATAGGATCGTGTCTTCGTATACCGTTTCTGATCTAGCAGCCTCTAGTTGCAAAAGTTTGGCCTTGGCTTTAGCATATTTTTGGCGTGCTTGGAAGATGCGGGCAATGAGTGAAGACAAGTTTTGTTCGGAAGTTGTGATCCGGTAAGTTTCTAGTTCCGCCAGTGCTTGAACAAAGTCGATTGTCGGGGAAACAGTAACAGGTTCTGCCTTTTCAGCAGGCTGTTGTATAGACAGATTCCAGGGCTGGAGGACAGGTGTGTTGATACCTTCCCAGCCTGAAAGAGCCAGCCCCGTGCTGTGAAAACCAGATTGGAGGAATGTGGATGGTAGCTGGTGTGCCTGAGCAGGTGCGTATTGTTTTGCGACTCTTTGCTCCCTCCTAAAACTGCTCTTGTGCGTTGGGAGCAAAGTTCCTAGCTTTTGTTTTTTAGTCTTGTCTAAAACTACTAGTAAATTTTGCCATTCCGTCTCAGTACAAGCCCGTAGGTAATGCTGGCTAGAGACAGATAGAATTAAAGTATCAAAAAATGGAAAAGGCCCAGCAATAGCGCGAATTTCGTCGCCCTCATCTAGAAGTTGTCGCAAGTTTTGCTCGATGTGTTCATTGATTTGCACATCAACCATTAGCATTGGTAGGGAGTTTTTACTGGCAGCTTTGCGTTGGGCTTCTGTTTTTTTCTGATCTTCGATGCTAGCTGTATAAGGGGCTTTTATAGTCTGTGGCGCAACAGCCCCCACTTTTAGCATAGGTTGGTTGTATAACTTATCTCCAATCACACCTGTAAGAGATACGACTGCGATCGCCAAAATAACGGAGGAACGCTTTTCATACACCCAGCCTAAACCGATTGCATTCATCTGTTTCTGATTTTTAACCGATTTTGCCATTGAGCTGAGCGCTATTCCTTGTTTTTGGTGTCCGCCTTTGTCATTGGTTTTTGATACATACACAAGTATGTGATTGAGAACAGCCCTTTGAAGTCTTCCATAATGGCTTTTGCTGCTTTGGCTGCTCACAGACCTCAGCAATTGCCCTTTGCGACGAATTACTTTGTACCGCCGCCGCCAGTGAGTTAATTGCTGGGCCAAAGACTTAAAAAATCGCTGCTGTTTCATTACCTCTGGCTACAGTTGCTTACTTTCATACCTCAAAACAAGGCAAACATCACAATATCCCAAGCAAGAGCAACCGAAGTCCCTCAGAGTTTTAAATGTGTGATCTAGTTGTAGCCGATTTCCCACAATACTTACTTACGATTCAGGTTAAAAGTTGCTTCGGGAATTTCAGTATAAACAATTACTAAATTTTGTGGCGATTGGCTGGATTATTGAAATTAAATGTTTGTTTTGCACCTACAAAATTGCTCAGTGGAAATAGCATTAACGCGACCGAATGACGCGAGGAGAACCGTAGACACAAAGCGAAGTCTGTTCGTCAGATATTACACATCCTTCTTTTGTTAACTTACTTGGATGTAGAGTAAAATTATACACTCCCGACCACACAGCGGCAAGTGCAGCAGCTAATTCTACCATTTGAGAAAAATTACTCAGTCTCAATGCTGGCGAATTTGCTTGCGAGTGCAAGACTTGCCAAGTTACGGGAATCCCCGCAATGCTATTATACGACCCTGATAAAGCTCCAGTAATTGCACTTATAACTTGTGAGTGTAAATGCCAGTGGTCTTGCCGCCAGACATCGCCGTGAGTTGCCCGTAAAACTGACAAGCGGTAGTCTTCCAAGGTACTGAGAAAGCAGTAAAATGCCATAGGAATAGCGCTACTCAGTTTGTCTTGCCTACTCAACTCGGCTTGCGCTGTTTCTAATCCCGCCCCCTGATCTAACAAAGTATTAACTTTTAATAATTGTTGTGGTAGAGATGTCGGCGTTTCTCCAATAAAGGCAATTGTTTCTGCGATGAGAGTTCGGGGGTGGAGTTTTTCTGTGAGAGATTGAGCGATCGCATAGCCTACTGCTAGCGTTCCATCCCGTACTACTGGGTTATCTCCCCAGATATCTAACACACGCAGCAAGTTCTGTCGCAGTTTGATTGTATTTTCATGAAAAAACAGTGCTACTGGTAGGGTAGCAAGTATGATTTTTGGCGAATTAGTCTCAGTTCCAGCTAAATGAGGAGAAGCTTGTTGTTGACGCGATCGCCAATCATCTAAATCTAATTTGCCAAGTGCAATCAAACTTTCAGCACCCAGAACCGCTATTTTATCAACGTCATAGCCATTCTGAGCCTGTTGGTCACTACCAAAAACTAATCTTTCCCCAAGCAATGCTCCTAATAAAGTGCCTTGAAATCGACTCACAAGAGGATAGCGCATAAATAAATGACAAAGGATGAAGGCTAAAGGCTAAAAACCTTATACTTCATACTTTATCCTTTCTCAAATGATGCACTAATGCTTGTAAGCCCAGCAAATAACTTTGGACGCCAAAACCACTAATTTGCCCAATAGCGATGGCAGCTATATAAGAATGGTGACGGAAATCTTCCCGACGGTAGATGTTACTCAAATGTACTTCCACCGTGGGTAAATTAACACCAGAAAGCGCATCCCGCAACGCCACACTTGTATGGGTGTACGCCCCAGCATTAATTAAAATTCCCTGATGTTTTCCTAATGCTTCATGAATAGTATCTACCAAAACTCCTTCATGATTTGACTGCACGGCAAAAATTTCCACCTGTAGCTTTAGTCCTTCTGCTGCTAACAGGTGATTAATTTCAGCCAGAGTTAATGAACCGTAAATTCCCGGTTCTCGCTGTCCTAGTAAATTCAGGTTTGGGCCATGCAGTACTAAAATACTTAAAGGTTGCAACGTCAAGTTCGGCACCTTCGAGCTACTAACGACGGCGCGATCGCTCATCTATAGGAATCGGAACCAGTTCCGGTTCCGCCTCAGCCTCTGGCCCCAGCAGGGCTTCAATCAGCTTGCGCGCCAATTCCTTAAGCTTTTCCAGTACCTTTTCTATATAGTCCATTGAACTGACTGCTCCTGAGATACTACCTCAATTTTGATTAACAGCTACGCAGAAACTGGCGTATTTCCGCACCTCTGGCATTTAACCGGGCTGATACACACTCTTGAATTTCGGGTATGAGTCACTTCTAAAATTCATATTGTGATCTCCCTTACTTTTTAGAGTATCACATTCGTAAGCGACAGGGCTGCATTGTATCAACTCAGTTATCAGCCATCAGTTAATCGTCTTTAATTAGGCTTTTGCGTCATTTTTTTTACTAGTAGTTGTAGAAGTCTTGGAAGCTGACTTAGAAGTTGACTTAGATTTAGAGCTTGAACTTGTTGACTTACTGGACTTGCGAGTAGATTTCGCTGAAGATGCTTTGCTTGCCAACAACTTAATCGCTGTAGCTAATGTGACATTCTCCACTGATTCGCCTTCGGGAATACCGACATTGGTTTTGCCGTTCTTGATGTAAGGCCCGTAAGGGCCATCGTAGATATTGACTGGTGTACCGTCCTCTGGATGTGTACCTAATTCCCGTAAGGCTGCCTTGGATTTGCTATTGGTGGAGCTGCGTCCCTTTTTCGGTTCAGATAGTAACTCCAACGCACGTTCTAAAGAAATTGTTAAGACATTATCAGCAGCTTTCAGGGAGCGGTAGTCTTTCCCGTCTTTACCTTGGTCATGAACGACATAAGGGCCAAAGCGTCCCAAACTGGCTTGAATTTTACCACCAGTGACAGGATGAACTCCTAATGTCCGGGGTAATGCTAAAAGACCAACTGCCACATCTAGAGTGACGTTTTCTGGTGTGACACCTTTAGGTAAAGAAGCTTGTTTGGGTTTGGGATTTTCGTCAGTTTTGTCGCCCAATTGGACGTAGGGGCCATAAGCTCCAATTTTCACGTAAATTGGCTCGCCAGTTTCGGGATGGCGACCGAGTTGGTCAGGCCCTGTGGTTTTTTGCCGCAGTAGTACCTCAACTTGTTTGGGGTCAAGGTCGGCTGGAGTTAAGTCTTTGGGAATTGAAGCAGTAACAACACCGTTGCCGTTTTCGACTTCGATGTAAGGGCCATATTTACCAATCCGGACTTTGGCAGCTAAATTTTCTAGTTCTACCGTCCTGGCTTTATTGGCATCAATTTGATTTTCTCGTTCCTTAACTAAGGTTTCTAAACCTTTGTCTCCCAAATAAAATTCCCGTAAGTAAGGTAACCACTTTGCTTCACCGGTAGCAATGTCATCCAAGGTTTGTTCCATCTTGGAAGTAAAACTGAGATCGACAACATCGGGGAAATGTTTTTCCAGAAGGTCGGTGACAGCAAAAGCTGTGAAGGTAGGGATCAGGGCGTTACTCACTAATTGAGCGTAACCTTTATCAATGATCGTGCCAATGATGCTGGCGTAGGTACTAGGACGACCGATGCCTTCACTTTCTAAAGTTTTTACTAAGGTAGCTTCGGTGTATCTAGCTGGCGGTTGAGTTTCGTGATTGATCGCCTCTATGTCTTTACAATCTGGATGGTCTCCCACTTTTAGACTAGGTAAGATTACTTCCTGGTCTTCTAATGCGGCTTCGGGATCATCGGAACCTTCGACATAGGCACGTAGGTATCCAGGAAAATCAATTCGCTTACCAGAAGCACGAAACCCAGCGTCTTCTACTTGCAACTGTACGGTAATTTGAGTTTGGCGGGAGTCAGCCATTTGGCAGGCGACGGTGCGCTTCCAAATTAAGTCGTAAACAGCTAGTTCCCGACCGCTTAAACCAGTTTCTTGGGGAGTGCGGAAGGTGCTACCCGCCGGACGAATGGCTTCGTGTGCTTCTTGTGCGCCTTTGGATTTGGTGGTGTATTGCCTGGGTTGAGGGCTGAGATATTGTTTGCCGTAAAGATTTTCTACACAGCTACGAGCAGCAGCGATCGCCTGATCTGACAAATGCACCGAATCTGTTCGCATATAGGTAATATACCCTTGCTCGTACAAATTCTGGGCAATCCGCATCGTGTCTCGTGCTGAAAGGCGCAGTTTCCGGTTAGATTCTTGTTGCAGCGTCGAGGTTGTAAATGGTGGTGCTGGTTTACGCGTCACAGGGCGTTCTTCAACATCTGCGACACTCCAAGTTTTACCAGTTAAGCGTTCCTTGAGGGCTAGTGCATCCTCTTCCTTGAGCAACACGACATTACGACCAGCAGCAATTTGTCCGGTTGCTGGGTCAAAGTCGCTGCCATTGGCTATTTTGGTTCCTCCCAATGTCACCAACTGGGCAGTAAAAGGAGCTTTTTTCTGCTCTAGGTAAGCTTTTAAATCCCAATATGTGCCTTCATGGAAGGCGCGACGTTGGCGTTCTTTGGTAACCAAAAGCCTTACAGCTACAGATTGTACGCGTCCAGCGGATAGTCCCCAAGCAATTTTTTTCCACAGCAAGGGAGACAGGGTATACCCTACCAGTCGATCCAAAATCCGCCGCGTTTCTTGGGCGCGAACCAACTGCTCATCAATATTACGGCAGTTTTTTAAAGCTTTTTTGATGGCATCTTGGGTAATTTCGTGAAACACCATCCGCTTAGTTGGCACTTTTGGCTTAAGCAATTGGTATAAATGCCAACTAATGCTTTCACCTTCCCGGTCTTCGTCCGTTGCCAGAATTAACTCATCTGCCTCTTTAAGGGCATCTTTGAGCTGGGTGACAACTTTCTTTTTATCTTTGGGGACAACATACACCGGTTCAAAGTCAGCGTCTATATTTACCCCAAGCTGCGCCCATTTTTCCGCTTTGACAGCAGCGGGAATTTCGCTAGCCGACTGAGGTAGGTCACGCACATGACCCATAGACGCTTCCACCCGATAGCCTGATGGTAGGTAGTTGCGAATGGTACGAGCTTTGGTCGGAGATTCGACGATGACGAGGGTTGACATGGAAATTTCAAAAAAAAGAATAGCTGCGAAGCTAAACAGTCAAGTTGAGACAATTTCGGCGAGATGTCAAGAGAAAACGTCACGCTGAGAGATGTGATTTCATCCTCACACAAACTGCCCGCTAGGGTAAAAATCTGCTAAATTTTGGGCGCAGTCCTTTCCAGATAGTAATCTAGGAAAATGCTGGGCGTGAATTTCCAGCTTATTCAATCTTTAACTTATCTCAGGCAAATTTGGCGACTACAGTTTTCAAAATACCCCGCAAGTGTAATACACAGATACTTTACCTTAACTTCTTTATTGTGGAGGGAGATAAGCAAGCACAGGGAAAATGATCATTTCCTTTCATCAAAAGCGGCTTTGCCGCTTGGGGCATAGGGCATTGATAACTTCTTCTCCATGCCCCATGCCCAAAAACTCTGATCGATGGTGGAGTTTTTCATTTTCCTGATCTGGTTGTTCCTCCTCATGCTTCTGATTTTGCTGATTCCCCTATCCCACAAAGGTTGTGTCAAAATTAAATCAAACTTGAGAGCAAAAGCGAAGTGGAGTTTGTACCTATCTCTGGGAGGCAAAACTGTGCAACCAATCCGTCAAGGTGATGTCATTCTACTACCTGTACAGCAAGTCGAAGGATAAACAATACCTCATTTGACCTTAGCAGAAGGGGAAGTAACTGGGCACAAACATCGCATTACTGAGGGCAAAGCAGAATTATACTCAAAAAATAGCACTCTTTATCTGCGTGTGTTTTCAGAGAACGCTTTGCTTGCCCATGAGGAGCATCAGGCAGTTGCCATTCCCCAAGGTCATTGGATGGTGAAAATACAAAGAGAATACGAGCCTGAAGGTTGGCGATATGTCGCAGATTAAAAAGTTATTTTGGTGTTGCTGATTTATAGGATAAATTTTGTTTTGCCCCGATACATTCCAATCAATCAAAAATCTTCCAGGTAATATAAAACAGCAGGTAATAAGAATTCTCTATAAATTTGAAAGTTGCACTAAATTAGTACCTCTCTCTTCTTTGGCGTTCTTGGCGGTTCGTGTATAAATATTTAGTGCATATTGACGAAGGAATAGTATAAGATAGGCAATTCGTGAATTACCTGGTAATCATTGTCCTACTAACAGCAAAATGCTAGATTTACCTAATTTTGAATCTGAGTTATGGCGACTGCGGCTAGACAATTAGCAAATTGTCTATGCTATTTTTGAAATAGATAACATTGTTGATGTATTAACTATAAGAAAACGTCCTCCTTATGACTGGAATTACAAATATTCATCGAATATTTGGAAGAGAAAATGATTGAAAAACTCACGCCTGAGCAAGAAGCTTTGATACCAGTTTATTGGGATAAGTGGCGGAAGATTGCGCTTTCAACTGAGCGAATTGATCGATATAAGGCTGCGGAAGCAGTCAAAGCTGCATACGCTGCAATTGACTATGAACAGCCTGAAATACTATTTCAGGATAGTCCATATACAGCTTGCAACTGGATGTTAAAACGATTGTCCCCTCAATTTATAAAAAGTTACCTGAATGAACCGAATGGTTTAGGAAGCTTATTTCCGGCTCATTTCTTTCAAGAACTTTCGAGTCAATTAAGGCAACAGTTTGGGAAACAAGTATTTAGTCAATTAAAGAGCTTTTTATATTATGTAGCAGATGATCCGTTCAATCATGAAATATTTAACAGCTTACTTGACAAATTTAGCAGCCAAGTAGACGAGCAACTAGAGGATTATTCGTGGTGGATTGAAATTCAACTTAATGAATGCTTTAAACCCGAAAATTACGTTCATCGGATGGCTGGATTTGATTTGTGTATCTCTATTCTCAACCTTATTCATCCTCAACAGGAATGGCAGGTATTTCAATCACTAATTCAAGAATGTGGTTGGTTATTTGCTTATGATGACATTTGCATTGTATGCGATCGCCCGCTTCATATCCGCTTCGATAATCAAAATCGTCTCCACGCAGAAGGCGAACCTGCAATAGAATATGCCGATGGATTTAGCCTCTACTCCTATCACGGTGTAACCTTACCTGAAAAATACGGTAAACTCCACCCGCAGCAATGGCAAGCTACATGGCTATTAACAGAAGGAAATGCCGAACTGCGGCGAGTATTAATTCAAGGAATTGGTTATGCCCGAATCTGCGAAGAATTACAAGCAATTGAATTAGATACCTGGGCAGAATATACCCTACTAAAAATTGATACTGACGTTGATGAAGAGCCAATTTACTTATTAAAAATGACTTGTCCCAGTACTGGATTCATACACACCTTGCGAGTTCCACCTGAAATCAGATCAGCGCATGAGGCAATTTGCTGGGTAAATTGGGGAATCGCTCCAGAGGAATTTGCTATACAAACCTAAATCCTTAATTTGATACTCACTAATAAATCAAACTACTAATAAGGATAATCAAAATTTTCGTATTATAGCATACATTATGACCAATGGATAAGATTTATCGCTGCACGAGATAAAAGTTGTGTTAGCATAAAATTGGAGAAGTTAAATTCGGTGATACAGATCTTGTTTTTAGTCATAATTGCAAGCGGCTCTCCGGATAAGCATCTCTGCATCAATGGATTCTGGAGAGTTTCATGTCTATTTACGTAGGGAACCTATCCTACAGCGTCACACAAGACGACCTCAGTAAGGTATTTTCTGAGTACGGTGCTGTAAAGCGAGTTCAATTACCGACAGATCGGGAAACTGGCCGCGCACGGGGCTTTGGTTTCGTAGAAATGGAATCAGCCGCCGCAGAAGATGCAGCTATTCAAGCTCTAGATGGTGCCGAATGGATGGGTCGTGTAATGAAAGTTAACAAAGCTAGACCACGGGAGGAGAAAAGTACTCGCTCTGGCGGTGGCAACTGGGAAAGAAATGCCAGTGGATACTCACGACGTTATTAAGTCTTGAGGCTATTCACAAAGGCAAAGCTATAACAAGCACTTGCTAAACAAAAATTATCCCAAAATCAGCAGATTCAGTAGTTCACTGAATTGCTTGTTTATATATAAGCAGTTCAGCTATCTATTGAACTGCTTATTTTTCAGCTAATTTCTGTTGTGTTGGGTATAAGAACTTTGTTTGATAAGATACCAACTATAAAATTTGGCATTGCTGAATATGAGGATGAAAATTAAAAATTCGATCTCTCAAACTCTTATTCTCCGCGCCCACCGTACCCCTACGGGGAAGCAAGCTACGGGCAGCGTCTTTGACAGGAGAAGTTTGCAAGGGCGGGGAAACCCTCTCGCAATGCTGGACTCACCGCACCGCAACTTCTCTGTGCGTCTCTGCGTGAGGCAAAAATCATCCCACTAATCAGCAACGCCTTAATTAAATTTAAATATAATTTAATTTGCTTCTAGAGAAAGAAGCTTTGTCTGGTGACAAGAAGGCTAATCTTTGACAAGCAGGTCTAAATCCAGGCGAGTCTATGCAATCAGACAAAAAGGTTTATGCAACTTTAGTTCATAACAATAGATAGAATGAACAAAGTTAGCCTTGATGTCTAATCGCCAAAACCTATACAACTCATGGATTTTGCTAATCTTGCATCCCAGTTAAATGCTGGAACGATTTTGCCAGAGGGGATTGTAATTCTCACCCTCTTGGGGGTTTTGATAGTTGATTTGATTTTGGGGCGTACATCCTCACGCTGGATTGGATATCTAGCGATCGCAGGTTTACTGACTTCGATTGTCGCCCTGTATTTTCAATGGGATGCTACCAATCCCATCTCCTTTAGCGGTGAGTTTAATAGTGACGACCTCAGTATCGTCTTTCGCGGTATCATCGCCTTGTCTGCCGTTGTCACTATATTGATGTCCATTCGCTACGTTGAGCAGAGTGGAACCGCTTTAGCAGAATTCATTGCGATTTTGCTAACAGCTACCTTAGGGGGAATGTTTTTATCCGGGGCTAGTGAGTTAGTGATGATTTTCATCTCACTAGAAACCCTAAGTATTTCCTCTTACTTGCTAACAGGTTATACCAAGCGTGACCCCCGCTCTAATGAAGCAGCGCTGAAATACCTGTTGATTGGAGCTTCGAGTACAGCAGTATTTTTGTATGGCGTGTCGCTGCTCTATGGTCTCTCAGGTGGACAAACAGAACTGGGTGCGATCGCCAACGGCATTGCTAATGCTAACCTTGGTCAATCTTTAGGTTTAGTGATTGCCCTCGTTTTTGTGATTGCAGGTATTGGCTTCAAAATCTCCGCTGCGCCCTTCCACCAATGGACGCCAGACGTTTATGAAGGCGCTCCCACCCCAGTAATTGCCTTTTTGTCTGTGGGTTCCAAAGCAGCTGGATTTGCCCTAGCTATCCGCTTACTGACAACAGCCTTCCCCCTCGTTGCCAACGAGTGGAAATTTGTTTTCACCGCCCTTGCTGTTCTCAGCATGGTGTTGGGTAACGTAGTTGCTCTAGCGCAAACCAGCATGAAACGGATGCTAGCTTATTCATCCATTGCCCAAGCAGGGTTTGTGATGATTGGCTTAATTGCTGGTACCGAAGCTGGGTATGCCAGTATGATATTCTATCTGCTGGTCTACCTGTTCATGAACCTGTGCGGCTTTACCTGCATCATTCTGTTCTCCCTGCGGACAGGAACCGACCAGATTGCTGAATACTCTGGCTTGTATCAAAAAGACCCACTTTTGACATTGGGCTTGAGTATCTCCCTGCTCTCCTTGGGCGGTATTCCACCACTAGCTGGCTTTTTTGGCAAAATTTACTTGTTCTGGGCTGGTTGGCAAGCAGGTCTTTATGGATTAGTCTTGTTGGGCTTAGTTACTACTGTTGTCTCCATTTACTACTACATTCGTGTAGTCAAAATGATGGTAGTCAAAGAACCCCAAGAAATGTCTGACGTGGTGAAGAATTATCCCGCAGTGCGTTGGAATTTACCTGGGTTTAGACCTTTGCAGGTAGGGCTAATAGTAACTTTAATCGCCACATCTATAGCAGGGATTTTATCAAATCCGCTGTTTACCCTAGCTAATAATTCAGTTGCTAATACTGCCATATTACAAGCAGCAACGGTTGTTAGTACTCAGGCAAGTGCGGTTAACACTGAGCATCCAGAAGGTTTATAACTTAGTAATAGATAATAGGTAATAAGTGCTAGAAAATTCTAATTACCTATTATCTATTTCGTAATTGCCACATTACGCTTATATATAAGTAGAAAAATGGTAATCTGAAGTTTTAACAGTAAAAGTTGCTGTGTTTAATAATTTATTGGGCTTCTTTCCATGTGTAGATTGCTAGTCACGTTTAGGAGCAAATTGGCAAGCAGCCCAAATAAAAAAGCCTGTCATTACCCTTAGATTCAAGAGTGCATACTGACAGGTTTAGTGGGTTTAAGGCTGCTTTTGTGTTAGCCGGTATATGAGTTGAGTAATCTTAGCTTGTCTCAATTCTCAGGTATGTGGATCTGAGTCCACTGAAAAGAGCAGGCTAATGTATGGGTATAAAAGTGTGGGAAAAACTTGTCTTCCTGCTTTAGTAGCTTAAAAGAACATTTTTCCGTTCTCAAAGCGCGATTGCGCGGAGCGCGGCGCAAGGGCGATTCGCATTGTGCTATATCTCCATACTGCCAACGAGCAAGGTAATTCCCTTTATAAATCTAGAGGCGCAAACTACCGCTATTATTTTTTCCTGTTTTAAGTTTTTTAAACTAACCATTTTACCTGCTTGCGATCAAATGACCATTTTCGGAGCAGGGAATGCTTGGTAGCCAAAATATATGATAAGCAGCAATACTATTTAATTTTCTGTTTGATAAAGGTCACAACCTGTGTTAACTGTTTTTTCAAGCTTTCAATTTCGGCTTGCATCTTGATAATTTTTTCATTTAGAACTTCAATTTCCGTGGAAGAAGCCGCCTCAACAGTAGGGGCTTGGACTGTGTTATTACTGACGCTAGAGGTTGCTACTGAGCTATTGCTGTTATTAGGGACTGAGGCTGTGCCATTTTTAGCGGTAACCCCTGCTCCTACCAAAACTGGTTCTGGACGTGTCTGTTTAGCCTTTGCCATTGCTGACTTAATCGCACCAATGAGTTGCTTTTGATCAAAAGGCTTGCCGAGAAATTCAAAATATTCAAAAGGTTCTGGAATTTTCTCAGTTACCTCTTCCTTACGGCCAGACATGATGACTAAAGGAATCTTCCTTAACTCCGGTTGGGCTTGAAGTTGCTGGAAAACTTCCCAACCACTCATTTTAGGCAATATAAAATCCAACATGATCAAGCTGAGTTTTTCCTGAAGGATAAAATTCAGTCCTTCCAGACCGTCTTTTGCTTCTATGACCTCAAAATTACCCGGAGGCAACATTTCTCGTACTTTTACCCTGACAACTGTAGTGTCATCGATAACTAAAATTTTGTTACTTGCCACGACTGATTACTCTAACAGAAACTATAGGTTTAGATGGCGTTTGCGCCGATTGACTTTGAGAATTCTCCCACTATACTCAAAATTTTTCTTGATTGGGGGAGAGTATATTCCGGTATAAGTGATGATGCTGAAAGTATTTTAAACAACTTGTAATTGTATTCTGGTCAATTTATGTCATGGTCATATTTAAGGCTTGAACCTTGCTCTAAGGCAGTCCCAATGAAAAAGGGACTAGGGATTGGGGACTGGGGAACAAGAGGGCAGGGGAGAAATGATTCTCAGCACTCAGTACTCAGCACTCAGCACTCTTTCAAGCTAGAAGAAACTCGCCCCATAGTACTTTTGGATCTGCTTGGATGTCTATGACTTCTTCACAACAAGCTCAACTTAAGTCGGAAATTATGGCAATGCCAAGCTGGTTACGTCGCTCTATTGGCAAAGCCAGTGAAATCTCCACCGTGCAACGCATTATTAAGCAGCGCCAAATTCATACAATTTGCGAAGAAGGACGCTGCCCCAACCGGGGGGAGTGCTATGCCCAAAAAACTGCAACTTTTTTACTGATGGGCCCAACCTGCACACGCTCTTGTGCTTTTTGCCAAGTAGATAAAGGTCATGCACCAATGCCACTTGACCTAGAGGAACCAAAAAAGATAGCTGAAGCGGTGCAGCTTTTAGGGTTACGTTATGTGGTGCTGACTTCTGTAGCCCGTGATGACTTAGCGGATCAGGGTGCAGGCCATTTTGTGCAAACGATGGAGGCTATCCGTCAGTTGAACAATGAAATTCAAATTGAAGTGCTAACACCAGATTTTTGGGGTGGTGTGGGATCTGGGGCAGAAGGTCAACGTCAGCGAATAGCCATGATTGTAAACACAAAGCCAGCTTGTTTTAACCACAATATTGAAACAGTAAGACGTTTAACTGGGCCAGTGCGCCGGGGAGCGAAGTATGATCGCTCGCTACAGGTACTTTCTGTTGTTAAAGAAATAGATTCCTCCATCCCTACCAAATCTGGTTTGATGCTGGGACACGGCGAAACTATCGATGAAATCACCGAAACAATGGCAGATTTAAGGGCAGTAGGGTGCGATCGCTTGACAATTGGTCAATATATGCGTCCTTCCTTAGAACATTTGCCAGTCCAAAAATACTGGACTCCAGAAGAATTTGATCATCTCGGCAGCGTAGCATGGAAGATGGGATTCAGCCACGTCCGTTCTGGGCCTCTGGTTCGCAGTTCCTACCATGCAGGAGATTAGGTATTGGGTATTGGGTATCGGGGATTGGGCTATCGGGGATTGGGTATTAAATAAATTGCCCAGTCCCCAGCCCCCAGTCCTCAGCCCCCAGCCCCCAGTCCCCTAATGCCACACAAATATTTTTAAAGAATTTGGGTAATTGGCACGCCTGTTTGGTATGTCTTAAAAAGTCTTGAAATTAGGAGAACAGCTTATGACTGCAAAAACCAAAAATTCCCCAGTTCCTGATACTGGCGCTAAACCTCCCTACCCCTTCCGTACAGGTTGGGCACTCTTTCTTTTAGCTATTAACTTTGTGGTAGCCGCTTTCTATTTCCATATCATCGAATAGTTAGAAGTTGAGTGGTGCTGCTCAAATCGTGCCTTTGAATAAACCTTTGGGACGAATGAGCAGCACCAAAATCATAATTAGTAGCGCTATACCTTGTTTATACTGAGAACCCAGCCAGATGGTGCTGACTTCTTGGGCTATGCCAATGATAAAAGCTGCTGCGATCGCACCATAAGGATTACCAATACCACCGAGAATCACAGAAGCAAATAATGGTAAAATTAAAAACCAACCCATATTTGGACGCACAGCCGTAATTAACCCGTACATACTACCTCCTAAAGAGGTTAGCGTACCAGCAATTACCCACGTCCATAAAATTACTCGGTCAACATTAATACCAGATACTCTAGCTAAGTCCAAATCGTCGGCAACTGCTCGCATCGCTTTGCCAATTTTAGTATTTTGCAGTAAGTAATGCAGTGCCAAAATTGCCAGCACTGCTAACCCCAACACTAATAATTGATTTTGCGGTACCTTTAAACCCAAAATGTCTAAAGCAGGGGTAACCAGTAAATTGTAATTTTGGTTCTTGCCGCCCCAAATTAAAATAATGCTATTGCGAAGGAATAGAGCAAGTCCGATGGAGATAATAATCAGCGTAGTAGAATTAGCACGAAGGTCGCGCATCCTTGACCACAGCAACTTTTCTGACAAGAGCATTGTTGCTACTGTTCCCGCCGCTGCCAGTATCATTGACAACCAAATATTTATGCCAGTGCTATTTACCAGTAGCGTTAGATAGGCTCCTAAAGTTAGGAAGTCCCCGTGGGCAAAATTAGATAACCGTAAAATCCCATAAGTAAGGGTAAGTCCGACTGCCGCTAGAGCAATAATGCTCCCTACGGCAATTCCATTGACAATTAATTGAGCAAATTGTAAATCCATAGTTTTAAATTGCTTTTAAGAAATTGTAAATTAGTGATTTCATACAATAACTTTTGGGATCTTCGTCACATTCGACACTATAAGTTATGCTTTATAAATAAAAAAGAATTGTGCGCTAATATACATAGAATCCTGTTCGCACTAAAAAAGTGCGAGGCTACACTTGTTTGGCGGTCTAGTTGACCATGCAGCAGTATTCAAGCTTACCAGAACAGAACTCACAGATAGATGCAAGTCCAAAACTTTTGACAACAATCGAGCAACTTCGTGCCGAGTTGTGGCTGGAAAGCAGCTTGAACCAGTTGCAAAGCCATCTCAATGATTGCTTGCTTTCTGCCTGTAACATGCCACAAGCAGGAGCTACAGAAGCAGAAATTTACCAAACCTTGGTTAAGGATCTCAAGATTGCTTTGAAAACCAGCAAGGTGGCGATCGCTCTGTTCCCACCACAAGCAGCAGTTGGCAAAGTTTGTTATGTTTCGTCTTCCCCACCCCGAAACTCACAACTTCCATCCCTAGAATTGCTCTCCAAAAAAAGGAAAAAGCTGCGCTTGAGATTGGAAGAATTAATAGAACTTGAAGACTTGCAGCACTTAGAAAACCAGCAACCGCCTAGTGCTTGGCTATTATTCGATAATTTTGATGGGGTAACAAGCTGGCTAATTATTGCCACGCCATCCATTCGGTCGGATGGTGAATTATTCAATGCATCACAAGCTAAACTCAGATCGCAATTGATTACACGATCTGTCAAGCACTGTTCTGTAGTGTTGGCACAGCTGAGACAAATACAATCTTTACAACAAAAGTCTCAACACTTAGGCAGCTTTAATTGCGAACTGGAGCGCACTAATCAACTCAAAAATCAATTTTTAGCAAACACCAGCCATGAAATCCGCACACCGCTGAGTTCTATTATCGGTTTCACCCACCTGCTGTTAGCCCAAGGCTACAATCCAACTAAAGAACGCCATAAAGAGTATTTAAATATTATTCAGTCGAGCGGCAAGCACCTGCTAGCGTTAATCAACGATATTTTGGATCTCTCTAAAATTGAAGCGAACCAGCTAGAAGTGCAGAGGGAAATAGTGAATGTGCCAGCACTGTGCCATAATGTTTTGGCGCTAGTGAAGGAAAAAGCTGCTAATAAGGGTATAAAGCTGCTTCTAGACATAAGCCCGGATGTCATAACTCTAGTAGCTGACCCTTTGCGACTCAAGCAAATGCTATTGAATTTGCTTTTTAACGCCCTCAAATTTACTACTACAGGAACTGTTGGTTTACAGGTCATTGCTAAAGGTATATTTGTGCATTTTACAGTTTGGGATACTGGTACTGGCATCTCTAAAGCAGACCAGACTCAACTTTTTCAACCTTACTTCCAAATTGCCAACGCCGCAGTTAGTCGCAATGAAGGCACAGGTTTGGGGTTAGCTGTAACTCAAAAACTCGCAGAAATTCATGGTGGTTGGGTGGAAGTCGAATCGGAAGTTGATCGCGGCTCGCGTTTTACTATCGTATTGCCCCTCAATCAGCAAGGGGCAGTAGGGGGAAATAGTGATGTTGTTTCTTTATCATCCTTATCTCCTTTACCGATTGTTCCTAACTCTTTTATAGAAATTTTGTTAGTGGAAGACGACTTACACAACGCCAAGTTGATGCAAGTTTATCTAGAGAAATTGGGCTATCAGGTGAGTTGGGTAAAGAATGCTGCCGAGATGTGGGAAGTTCTCACAAAGCTAGATCCAGCAATAATTTTAATGGATGTCAACCTGCCGGATGGAAATGGTTTGAACTTAGTACGGCAGCTGCGAGAAAATCAGCAGTATCGAATGACTCCGGTAATTGCCCAAACAGCAATGGCGATGAAAGGCGATCGCGAAACTTGTCTAGCTGCTGGAGTCAATGACTATATTTCTAAACCAATTGATTTACCACTGTTAGCAAGCTTGGTAGCAAAATACAGCAAATTCCCAACCTCGCAAGAGGCGGGGAAAATGACTATTGACGAGTAACTAATGACTACAATGGAATTTGTTGGGTGCTATAGGGTTTCGGCAGGACTCTAAAAATGATGCTGACAGAAAAACTTGAGCAACTAAAAGCTTTATTTGCAGAAATGGAGCAGGCTTTGATTGCCTACTCTGGGGGTGTTGATAGTACTTTGGTTGCCAAGATTGCTTATGATGTGTTGGGCGATCGCGCTTTGGCTGTGACTGCTGTTTCGCCGTCGCTACTGCCAGAAGAGTTGGAAGATGCCAAGATTCAGGCGGCAACTATTGGGATTGGGCATCAAATTGTCCAGACGCACGAAATGGACAATCCTAATTACACCGCCAACCCTGTCAACCGCTGCTATTTTTGCAAAAGTGAATTACATGACACTCTCAAACCTTTAGCTAGGGAGTTGGGTTATCCCTATGTGGTAGATGGAGTGAATGCCGATGATTTGCATGATTATCGCCCAGGAATTCAAGCAGCAAAGGAACGAGGCGCGCGATCGCCTTTAGCTGAAGTTGGCGTCACCAAAATGGAAGTCCGCCAACTGTCGCAACAATTTGGTTTACCTTGGTGGGATAAACCCGCTCAACCTTGCCTTAGCTCCCGCTTTCCCTACGGTGAAGAGATTACTGTAGCTAAGTTACAACGAGTCGGTAGAGCAGAAATTTATCTGCGAAAGCTGGGGTTGAAGAATTTGCGCGTGCGATCGGAAGGAGATACAGCACGTATTGAATTACCGCCAGAACAAATCAAAGAGTTTGTATTAACAATAGATTTACAGAAAGTAGTTTCCGCTTTTCAAGAATTTGGCTTTATCTACATAACCCTAGATTTGGAAGGTTATCGCAGCGGCAAGTTGAATCAGGTTTTAAATCGGGAAGCTTTGGGCGTTAAAGTATAAGATTTCGAGGGTTGCTGAGTGGAGAGTGCTACCTCCCCTGCACTCCGAAGTTGCTTCACTTGGGGAGCCACCCCCGTGGGCGGGTTTCCCGGCTTGAGGGGAGTGGCGTCAGACCCCTGCGTACCCGTCACTCTCTCCTGCTCTCTGCACCCTGCTCCCTGCCCCTCTGCTTCCCAATCCCCAATCCCTTTTTCATCGACTTCCATAAATCTATAATTATGATGGCGATCGCTCAATTCTAGCGCTGAGTGAGCTTTAACTCTATCTGCTGTAGTGTTGCTTGCCAAACATCGTAACCAGATGGAGAAAGATGTAATCCATCTGTGGTCAAATCAAGGCGCAAATTACCTTCAAAGTCTGTAAACCATTTGTAGATATTTATATAAGTAGCTTTTTCTTGTTTGGCAATTAGTTCTAGTTGTGTATTGAGATGACGAATGCGTTTGTTAGAAATTGTTGGCAAGCGAGTAGGCAGGATTGATTGGATAATTATTTGAGTTTTTGGATGAGTTTGCCGTAAGCGGCGCATAATCAGGCGATGATTACGCAAAATTACCTCATCACTAACGCCTTTGCGTAAGTCGTTAATCCCCGCCATGACATATATCACATCTGGCCGTGTCGCTGAGAATGCAACCAATCTTTTTAAAACGCCACTGGAGGTATCTCCAGATATTCCCTGATTTAGCCACAACTTACCAGTTGGTAGTTTTTCTTTGGGAAACCACATGCTCAAGGAATCCCCGACTATGATGCTCAGACGATTTGCACCTTGGCCTTGTCCGATGGCTTTAGCCTCCAAAGCTAATAAACTTTTCCAATCTTCATAAGTTAGTTGGCGTTTCGTGTCCGGCTCCCAAAATGCTTGCAAGTTATCATCATCGACGCGTTTGGTAACCTGTCCTGTTTTCAGAGCTGCTAATCTCTGGTAATACAGTTGACTTCCTGTTACTAGTGCGTAGTTAGCTCCTGCGGAGGTTGGGTTGAATTCTGGTAAGGAGATACCAACACGGGGGATGATTTTTTCACCTTCTGTTGGCTGTGAACCCTTTAAAGTTTGCAAAGCCTGGTTGCTGAATTCCGGTAAGGAGATATCAACGCTGGGGATAATTTTCTCACTTACTGTTGGCTGGGAACCCTGCTTTAAATCCCACTGGAACCTAAAATGTTCTGGCATGATAATCGACATCTGTGGAAGAGCCGATGCTGGTATTGCCAATCCTGTTAACAAGCTTGCTGCCAACAGATAAGGGTCCCTCATCGTTTCATCTCTCCTATACTCATTGCTTTTACTTATGACAGTAGTAACTGGCTGTATTCAGGAAAATTTTACTTCGGTCAAGTTCTTATTTTCAATTACCCTGTCTAAGTCTGTAAAGCATGATCACGGGATTAAATTTGATAATTTACAATCTCTTAAAACAAATTTTAAGGGTTACTTACAAGTATAATTTATCGCATAATGTTTCCGCAGACACGGATTCGCTAACTTTACTACTTTGGATCACACTATTTAAGTGCTTTACCGCTTGGTCTGCTCTACAGCAAAATTGAAGCTTAATTTTTCCAAGTTTATTAGATCACCAATTTGTCTATTACGTCCAGAATTGGTGTTTTGTAAATAGTTTTTGTGGTTCTCGTTAGAAGTTTTGTTGGTTTTAATGTTGTTAGCATGGTAAAAATGTCTACCTAATTTTAGGCTGCCTATTTTTAGGAAATTCTGGTGATTGCCTTCAGTTTGTTAGACCAAAAACTGAGAGTTTGTTAATTTTCTCATATAAAATTTATTGATGCTGATGCATCGTTTGTCAAGTATGGGATTAGTAAGATTAAAAATACGAGAACTAGCGCAAGAGAAAGGATGGACGCTAAAGGAGGTTTCTGATCGTTCTGGGGTGATTTACAGTACGGTGCGAAGCTATGCTCGCCGCTCTAGAATGACTACAGTTGATTTTACAGCTATTCACAAATTAGCTCGTACATTTGATGTGATGATTGAAGACTTGGTAGAAATTCTAGAGGAGTAGGCAATTATTGAAAAAATTCTAACTATAGGCGTAGTAAATTTATTTTTATTTTTGCTAGTCAAATTTATAAATACTATAATTAATGCTGCAATGTAAAATATGCATTCGAGCAATTTAAATTGAGTATTAGAGTTATATAGAAGAACCAGATTGAAAGTGCTAAGATTTAGGCGAAGTCATTAATATTCACCTGTTATTTTGTGGCTAGAGCTAGTACAGCGATCGGTGTCAGTCCCATTATTAAAGAGATTGTGCAAAAACAGGCACATTCAACACGTTTAACTTTAAAAGAGGTAATTCTCATGGGAATGTTAGCAATTGATAAACTGGACGATCAAAGTCGTCAAGAACTAGCAAATGAAGTACATAAAATGCAGGTAAATGGTGAAATATGAATTTGCTTACTCGATGCAACATTCAAAACTCCAAAAATATTACTTATTAACTATTCACCAAAACGATAACGACTGGCATTAAGATAATCTTCATTAATTTCAAAAGATATCCATTGGCGTTGCATAGTCTCCGCTACAAATCCTGTAGTGTTAGAGCCAGCAAATGGATCTAATACTATATCACCTTCATCAGTTAAAAATTTGATGAAGAACTCCGCGAAAGTTGCAGGAAATCGCGCTGGATGGGGTTTAATTCCTGCGACTTTACAGCGGCGCAGATAAGCGCTATTTGATTCCGTATTAGCAATTTCTAGTAAGTTAGGTGGAATTGCACCCTGGTTATCCTTTTGAAATTTATCAGAAATATCATGTCCGCTTGGACGTATTTTAGCTTTATAGCCATTTTTGAGTAATCGTTTCATACTTTGGCTATATGGCTTTAAAACTTTTCTATTGTCTGCTTTGGGATTAGGTGTTTTGGACAACCACCAAACTACATTTACTGAATCTTTAACCCGAATTCGCCTAATTGTTACCCACTCAGCAGGAGTAGGTAATCTAGCTGGGTTGTAGTGGTAGAATTCTTGAGCAAGAAAAAAGCCAACTTCTTTGCATAATCTAACTAAAAGCTCATATTGATAGATACTCCGCACGGGATTACCAGGAAGATAAGCACCACCTAAATCTAATACAAATGAGCCATTATCAGTCAGTACTCGTTTAAATTCGTATGCAAAAGGTAGAAACCACTCTAGATATTTTTCAGCACTTTCATTGCCGTATTCTTTTTTGCGTGTAAGAGCAAATGGGGGCGAAGTTAGAATTAAATTAATACTGCTGTCATTGATGAATTTGATTAATTCTAGACTATTGCCTAAATATACTGCTCCGTTATTTTGGGTATAATAAGGGCTAAAATTACCTAATTCCTGTGTTTTTTTAGTTTTGGCTGTCA
Source organism: Mojavia pulchra JT2-VF2 (assembly GCA_019359325.1). GTDB lineage: Bacteria > Cyanobacteriota > Cyanobacteriia > Cyanobacteriales > Nostocaceae > Mojavia > Mojavia pulchra. Next base: position 61,555 of record JAHHHN010000011.1, read on the forward strand.
AGAGGAGTTAATATTTGAAGATTTTCGCGGTTTTATATTGATAACTTGTTTTAAACACAAAAGTTTTGAGTTAAAGAAAATAATATGTACTAGCATAAGGATAGGAATTACCCCATCCTATTTGGAATTAAAAACCTACCATTTTTTGTAAGGTAGAAATTTACCAGACATAATAATTTTCACGCGATCGCCTTTGGGATCTTCTTCTTTCTCTACATCCAAAGTAAAATCAATTGCGCTCATAATCCCGTCGCCAAACTTTTCTTGAATTACATCCTTAATCGGGAAACCATACACTTGCATAATCTCGTAGAAACGATAAATTAGGGGATCGGTTGGTACAACTGGGCCTAATCCTTTCACAGGGTATGCAGTTAATTCTTCTATATAACTTGCATCTAACCCTAATGCTTCCACTAATAATTTCGCTTCTTCTTCAGAAGCACTAGCTTGGCGGTAAAATACAGCAGCAATCCATACTTCGTCGCGTCCGATAATTTTTTCTAAATCAGCAAAACTTAATCCTTTATTTTGCTTTGCTGCTAATAAGTTTTGTGTAATTTCGGGAATAGACATCTAATAGCTCTTCTAGCCAATTAATTTTGCAAGATAAAATTTTAACATAATTGGAATAGGCAATCGCTCTTAGAATTATCTTCACCCGATATTTGCACTTCTTGTTGCTTAGTCAGTTGTGCTGCATAAGCAATGGCAATTTTGATATTTTCTAATGTTAGTGGAGGGTAATACTTGACTATTTCTTCAAATGTCAATCCTTCAGTTAGGTTATCAAGGATGACTGAAACCATCGCTTGTGTACCTTTAATGTGTGGCTTACTAGGACAAGTTTGAGGATTAATACTAATATGTTCTTGCCAGTTAGCAATGGTTTTGAGTGCTTTTGGTTAAAGTGGTTTATAGGCGATCACTTTTTGGTTGTTATTAGGTCAAATAAAATTAATTTTTATTAACTTGACTTGTCACTTTAATATGGTATTTAGCCATTATAGCTAAGTAAATTGTTAACAATAAACTGTATATGGCTGATCTAGAAAGTTTACTTAGTTACCTGCCAAATATAATTGATGAACTTAATCTTAATAACAGAATCAACAATTACAAACACAGATAAAAAATAAATCTCAGAAAACATTTACTTTTAAACTTTCAATCATTATTGGTCTTTGCAGCCCAATATTGCTGTTTTTTTGTGTTTGGATAGGTCAAGATAAATTACCACAAATACAGCAAATTACCTTAAATATTAATCAAGAAGAAAGGACTAAAAATAATTTTGAATCTGCACAAAAGCTTGGCATGGAAGCATCTTTAATCGTTCAAAATCCACCCCATGCCCCAGAAGTATGGGAAAAATCAAGCATTAAATGGCAAGAAGCAATCTCTTTATTAGAGAAAATTCCTGAAGGTACATCTATTTCTGAACAAGCAAAAAAACAAATATCTAGTTATCGTATTAATAGTCAAACCATCTCTAAAAGAATCTTAAATGAAAATCAAGCAAAAGAAAATTTTGAATTTTCCCAAAAACTAGCAATAGAAGCCTCTATTTTAGTTCAAAATCCTCCTCATCCCCCAAAAGTTTGGAAGCAAGCACAATTAAAATGGCAACAAGCAATCAAGTTATTAGAAAGTATTCCGCAGAGTACATTTGTGTCTGAAAAGGCTAAGGAGAAATTATCTAGTTATAAAACTAATTATGGTGCTGTGAGTACACAGGTAAAAGATTAAGTTTTTTTTTGGATTTAAAGAGATGGTAGTAGTTTAAATTCTAAGATTAGTATTAAAACTCGTGAGTCTTTAAAATATAAACAAATCCCCCACCGCAAGGTGGGGGATTTTAATTACCTAAAACACTATTAGCCGGATCAACCGAACTTGCCAGCGGTAGAGGCAATTAAAAAGGCTGCGTAGGTGAGGACATAGCCAACGGTGAAGTGAGCTAGACCAACCAAACGACCTTGAACGATAGACAGAGCAACGGGCTTATCTTTCCAGCGAACCAGGTTAGCTAGAGGAGTACGCTCATGTGCCCAGACAAGGGTTTCAATCAACTCTTGCCAGTAACCTCTCCAGGAGATGAGGAACATGAAGCCTGTAGCCCAAACTAGGTGTCCGAACAGGAACATCCAAGCCCAGACAGATAGGTTATTCACACCGTAGGGGTTGTATCCGTTAATCAACTGAGCGGAGTTAGCCCAGAGATAATCACGGAACCAGCCCATGAGGTATGTGGAATTTTCGTTGAACTGAGCAACGTTTCCTTGCCAAATACCTAAGTGCTTCCAGTGCCAGTAGAAGGTTACCCAACCTACTGTGTTTAATGCCCAGAAGAGTGACAGATAGAAGGAGTCCCAACCAGAGATGTCGCAAGTACCGCCACGACCGGGGCCGTCGCAAGGGAAGGCATAGCCGAAGTCCTTTTTATCGGGCATCAGCTTGGAACCACGAGCATCCAAAGCACCCTTGACCAGAATCAAGGTAGTGGTGTGGAGACCCAAGGCGATCGCATGGTGTACCAAGAAGTCACCAGGGCCAATTGTTAAGAAGAGGGAGTTGGTGCCAGAGTTAATGGCATCCAGCCAGCCACTCAACCAAACGTTACCGTAGTTGGGGTAGGCTGTGTAAGCAATACTATCAGGGTTAGACAGTAGGGTGTTTAAGCCGTACAGTACTTTTCCGTGAGAAGCTTGAACGAACTGAGCAAATACTGGCTCAATTAGGATTTGTTTTTCAGGAGTACCGAAAGCAACCACTACGTCGTTGTGAACGTACAAACCAAGGGTGTGGAAGCCTAAGAAGAGAGATACCCAGCTGAGGTGGGAAATAATCGCTTCTTTATGCTTCAGCACGCGGTCGAGTACGTTGCCTTTGTTTTGTTCGGGGTCGTAGTCACGAACCCAGAAAATCGCACCGTGAGCAAAAGCACCAACCATCAAGAAAATAGCGATGTACTGATGGTGAGTGTAAAGAGCTGCTTGGGTGGTGTAATCCTTAGCCATGAAGGCGTAAGGAGGTAGGGCATACATATGTTGAGCCACCAAGGAGGTAACAGTTCCCAGCGCAGCTAGGTGAATACCCAACTGAAAATGCAGGGAGTTGTTATAGGTGTCGTATAGCCCTTGGTGAGGCAGGTTGAACTGACCTTCACTCTTGCTTCCGGGTACTAAACCAGACTTGGAATTCAGCATTTCTTTGATGCTGTGACCAATTCCGAAGTTAGTCCGGTACATATGTCCGGCAATGATGAAGATAACAGCGATCGCCAAGTGGTGGTGAGCCATATCGGTCAGCCACAAGGATTCTGTTTGCGGATGGAAGCCACCCAAGAAAGTCAGAATCGCCGTACCTGCACCTTGAGATGTGCTGAATACATGACCTGCTGTATCAGGATTCTGGGCATAAACACCCCAGTTACCTGTAAAGAATGGTGTCAAGCCTGCTGGGTGGGGCAGAGTGGTAAGGAAGTTATCCCAACCTACGTGCTGTCCGCGAGATTCGGGGATTGCAACGTGAATCAAGTGTCCGGCCCAAGCCAAAGAACTGACACCAAACAGGCCTGCTAAGTGGTGGTTCAGGCGAGGTTCAGCACTCTTAAACCAAGAGAGGCTAGGACGGAACTTAGGCTGCAAGTGCAACCAACCAGCAAACAAGAACACTGCTGCCAACAGTAGGAGGAACACTGAACCTGTGTACAATTCAGTATTTGTCCGCATACCGATGGTGTACCACCAGTGATAAACACCAGAGTAAGCAATATTTACAGGATTGCTAGCGCCACCTTGGGTAAAAGCTTCGATTGCTGGTTTACCGAAGTGGGGGTCCCAAATTGCATGGGCGATCGGACGAATATGAACAGGATCTTTAATCCACTGTTCAAAGTTACCTTGCCAGGCTACGTGGAACAGGAGGCTGGAAGCCCACAGGAAAATGATTGCCACATGACCGAAGTGAGTAGCGAAAATCTTTTGGTAAAGATTTTCTTCTGTCATGCCATCATGGCTTTCAAAGTCGTTGCCTGTGGCGATCGCATACCATATCCGACGTGTAGTCGGGTCCTGTGCGAGATCCTGGCTAAATTTTGGAAATTTTGTTGCCATAGGTTTGATAATTCCTCTGACCTTTAGCCATCAGGTATCAGCATATGGAGTTTTGAGTCTGAGTTCTGAGTTTTGATTGGGCACTCAACGCTCAGTACTCAGCACTCAGCACTCCATATAACTGATTGCTATCCTACTGAAAGAATGTGTGCGTGGAAGAAAGCCCAGGTGGTGGCAATTCCTCCTAAGAGGTAGTGAGCTACACCTACAGCACGACCCTGAATAATGCTCAGAGCGCGAGGCTGTATTGTTGGAGCTACTTTCAGTTTATTATGAGCCCAAACGATGGACTCAATTAGTTCTTGCCAGTAGCCACGACCACTGAACAGGAACATCAAGCTGAATGCCCAAACAAAGTGAGCACCCAAGAACATTAGACCGTAACCAGAAAGTGCACTTCCGTAGGAGTTGATTACTTGTGCAGCTTGTGCCCACAAGAAGTCACGCAACCAGCCATTGATTGTGATGGCACCTTGGGCAAAGTTACCACCAGTGATATGAGTCACATTACCAGCTGCGTCTACAGTTCCCCAAACATCTGATTGCATCTTCCAGCTGAAGTGGAAAATAGCAATTGAAATGGTGTTGTACATCCAGAACAGTCCGAGGAACACATGGTCCCAACCAGACACTTGGCAGGTACCGCCACGACCAGGGCCATCGCAAGGGAAGCGGAAGCCCAAGTTTGCCTTATCTGGAATCAGACGTGAGCTACGAGCAAACAGGAATCCTTTTAACAGAATCAGCACTGTGACATGAATCTGGAATGCGTGAATGTGGTGGATCATGAAATCCGCCGTACCCAACGCAATCGGCATCATTGCCACTTTGCCGCCTACTGCCAAAATACCGCCGCCAAAAGCATAGCTTACTGGTTCGAGGGCATTAGGAGCAGTGCCACCAGGAGCCAGGGTGTGCAGGTTTTGCACCCACTGAGCAAATACTGGTTGTAACTGAATTGCCGTATCCGAGAACATATCTTGGGGACGTCCCAAGGCACGCATTGTGTCATTGTGTACGTACAGCCCAAAGCTATGGAAGCCAAGGAATATACATACCCAGTTGAGGTGAGAGATGATAGCATCTCTGTGACGAAGCACCCGATCCAGCACGTTATTTTGGTTCACTACTGGATCGTAATCGCGCACCATGAAGATGCTAGCGTGAGCAGCACCACCCACAATTAGGAAGGCACCGATCCACATATGGTGAGTGAATATGCACAATTGCGTTGCATAATCAGTTGCCAAATATGGATATGGAGGCATCGCGTACATGTGGTGTGCCACGATGATGGTTAGCGAACCCAGCATGGCAAGGTTAGTTCCCAACTGAGCGTGCCAAGAGGTGGTCATGTTTTCGTAGAGACCCTTATGTCCTTCACCAGTGAAAGGACCTTTGTGGTTTTCTAGGATCTCTCTGATACTGTGACCAATACCCCAGTTAGTACGGTACTGATGTCCGGCAATGATGAAGATAACAGCGATCGCCAAGTGGTGATGAGAAATATCTGTCATCCACAAGCCGCCTGTTACAGGATTCAGACCGCCCTTGAAGGTGAGGAAATCAGCGTACTGGCCCCAGTTCAACGTCCAGAAAGGAGTTAAACCATTGGCAAAGCCAGGGAACAGGTCGATCAACAAGTCTTTGTTCAGGATGAACTCGTGGGGCAAGGGGATATCTTTTACAGCTACCCCTGCATCCAACAGCTTGTTGGTCGGTGCTGACACATGAATCACGTGACCAGCCCATCCCAAGGAACCACAACCTAACAACACTGCTAAGTGGTGATTCAGCATTGACTCTACGTTCTGGAACCATTCCAGTTTTGGAGCGCGCTTGTGGTAATGGAACCAACCGGCAAACAGGAATAAGCCTGCCAGTACCAAGCCGCCAATGGCAGTTACGTAGAGCTGGAATGTGTTTGTAATACCCCAGCCACGCCATACTTGGAACAAGCCAGAGGTGATTTGAATACCGTGGAAGCCACCGCCAACATCACCATTTAAAATGTCTTGTCCCACAATGGGCCAAACGACTTGAGCACTAGGCCTTACATTCAAAGGGTCGCTCAGCCAAGCTTCGTAGTTGGAAAACTTAGCGCCGTGGAATATCATCCCGCTCAGCCAAATCGTCACTATTGCTAAGTGGCCGAAGTGTGCTGCGAATACCTTGCGGGAGATGTCTTCTAGATCGCTTGTATGTGTATCAAAATCGTGGGCGAGGGCATGCAGGTTCCAAATCCATGTGGTGGTTTTGGGACCTCTAGCTAAAGTTCTGTCGAAGTGTCCGGGTTGTGCCCATCTCTCAAATGAGGTAGGTACAGGGTCTTTATCGACTATCACTCTTGCCTTTTTTTCCTCTCGCTCCGGAGGACTAATCGTCATTCGACCTCCTCTCTAGATAAGGAATGAGGAATCATGAAACCACAAAGTGAACCATTATCGCTGCTTCCAGAATTTACCTGGGGGAGCGATGAAGAGCCTATGTGGAAGTTGTTTCTGTTGAATTATAGAGTCTTCACTTGTACATTGTTGGAGAGAAGTTAACAATAATTCAAAATCACTGGAATAATTGTCTAATCTGCCTTTGAAGTTCAAAATAATGGTCAAAAAGTCAAGACTTTATTCATTTTATTTACAAACAAACATAATTTGTAAAATTTATGGTTTGAATGGGTAAACTGAAAATTTTTGCTGTTATTGTTGTTGCCGGCTCATTTAATTTACTACTGACAAAAATCGTCAAAAAAGCACTTAAATACTCAAAAGTCCTTAGTCACTACTAGTAATGGCTGATGACTAAACAACCAAGACAAGGAAAAGTTCATCCCATCCCTTGAAGGAATAGGCTTTCCCGTCGTTTTTCTGTAAAAGTAATGAATCATCAAGGAGGTTTCACCTTTTGGGCTATAGTGCCCTATGGACAGTTTGATACAAAATAATCTGTCAGTTGTTAAAGGCTATCACTGGGTGGAAGGCATGAAAATGTGGCAGAAGACGGTGTTAGAGAATCTCCTTCCCAAGAGATTCGCTCTTTTTAGATGGTTAATAACATTGTTACTAGCCTTGAGTTTGGTAAGCTGTGGCGAGAAAGCTGTAAGCCAAGACGTTTCTGTTAGCAGCTATACAGGAAGTCCACAGCAGATTTCCAAAGAATTTTCGGAAGTTGCCCCACCTAGTACTATTCAAGAACTACGCTCAACCCTAGAGGTTTATCAGCCACAGGTAAGTATAATTACACCGCAAGCTGAAGAAGTCTTGAAAGACAACAAAGTTACAGTTCGCTTCCAAGTTAAAGATTTACCAATATTTAAAGACCCGAAACTCGAATTAGGGCCTCATCTTCATGTAATTGTTGACAATCAACCTTACATAGCTGTTTACGACTTAAATCAGCCCTTAGCGTTACCAGACTTGTCTCCTGGTACTCATACTTTGCGAGTCTTTGCCTCTCGCCCTTGGCATGAAAGCTTTAAAAATGAAGGCGCTTACGCCCAGACAACATTTCACATTTTAAGCAAAACTGATGACAACAACCCCGATCCAGCCCTGCCTCTGCTAACCTACAGCCGTCCTAAAGGGGATTACGGGGCAGAACCGATACTACTGGATTTTTACCTGACTAACGCGCCACTGCATCTCCTTGCTCAAGACAACTCCAAGAATGAATTCAGTGATTGGCGCATTCGTTGCACAATAAATGGTGAAAGCTTCGTTCTTGATCGCTGGCAGGCAATTTACCTCAAAGGCTTCAAACCAGGTAAAAATTGGGTCAAGCTAGAATTTCTCGATAACCAGGGTAATCCTGTAAAAAATGTCTTTAACACCACAGTTGGGCTGATTAACTACCAGCCAAACGGTAAAGATACTCTGGCGAGAATTGTCAGAGGCGAACTCAAAGCTGATGAGGTACGCGGTATTGTAGACCCGAATTATACTGCCAAGATACCAGCGGCAGAACCAGCGCCCACACCTACGCCTACTGCTACTCCTAAGGTTGAAATCACACCCGAAACACAACCACAAGAAGAAAAGCAGCCACTTCCAGAAACTGAGATTCCAATACCTCAAACACAACCAACTGAGTTAAAACAGCCAACGGTTGTGCCATCCCCCAGCTTAAGTCCTACGCCGGAACCAATTAAACCACCAAAGGCGACACCAGAACCACAGCCAGAGGTAACGCCAACACCTGAAGCTACTGAGTTACCCGAAAAAGTGGCTCCTCAACCAGACAAACGAAAATTTGGTGGGTATTTCCAGCGTCGTCCGCGTCCAACTGCTGTACCATCTCCCAGCTTGCCACCGACACTGCCAGAGGTTATTGAGTCTCCTGTACCAGAACCAACTGCACCACCAGAGGCGACACCAGCACCACAGCCAGAGGTAACGCCAACACCTGAGACTACTGAGTTACCTGAAAAAGTAGCTCCTCAACCAGAAAGACGAAAATTTAGCGAATATTTCCAACGTCGTCCGCGTCCAACTGCTGTACCATCTCCTAGTTTGCCACCGACATTACCAGAAATTATTGAATCTCCCGTACCAGAACCCCAGCTAGAGGTAACGCCAACAGGTGAGCAAACTAATGAACAGCAAGGGAGCTAAAGAGTTAGTGTTAACCGAAGATACTCAAATTTAACTTCTGAGATAAAATTTCGAGAAAGGCGATCGCTGCTACAGGATTTCCGATACTATCCAAGGCAGGACTATAGCAAGCGATCGCTCCCTCTTTTGGTACTACTGCTAACAGTCCACCACCAATGCCTGACTTCATCGGTAAACCAATCTTGACTGCAAACTGGGAAGATGCCTGATACAGTCCGCAGGTTAACATTATGGCATTGACAATTTGACGATGTTGTGGTAATACAACACTGTTGTGACAAGCTAAGATTTTTCCTAGTAGAGCTAAATCTTTTACTTGCCCTGAGAGACAACATATTTGCTCGTAAGTATCAAGAGCTACTTCACTATTTTCGATCTGCTGAGTTTCGGCAAGATAGTTAGCGATCGCTTGATTGGCTATTGAGCGTTTTAAACGCACGGAGTCCAGCATGAGTTCGTCTAATTTTAGCTGGCAACCTGCTAATTGGTTCAGCCATTGACAAAATTTTTGAGTGCGATCGCTAGCATTTTTTCCTGGTAACTTATCTGCGAGGGTAATTGCCCCACTATTAATCATCGGATTACGGGGGTGTCCGCGATCGGCAATCAGTTGGTCTAAAGAATTGAATGCTTCATCTGATGGTTCCACCCCTACCCACTTTAAAACCGTCTCTGTTCCCAAATGTGCCAGCAGATAAAGTAATGAAAACGGTTTAATGGTACTCATTAGTGGGAACACACGAGATATATCACCTGCGCTGAAAGTTTCTCCCGTTTCACAGCAAATGTAAACCGCAAACCAACGAGGATCAGCCATAGCCAATCGTGGGGTACGGTCAGCAACTTGTCCTCGTTCAACCTGGGTTTTAGCTTGTTCTACCCAAGCTGATAACTCTGTAGTGGTTAATGCTTTAAGTCCTTTCAAAAGTGATACACGCTAAAACTATTTCTAGTTTATGTAAAGCAGTTACTCAGTAGCAGACTGATAGCGAACTTGTAGCGTTACAAAAGCTTGTATCCGTTGTTCTCCAGCAACAACAGGTGTGCTGGCTAAATCCCCTAAAGCCGCTTTCTGTGCCAAGTTTGTTGTGTCTAGTGCTGTTGGGGTAGGCGGACTAGCACCGTTAATTTGAATGCTGACAATTTCCTGTTGCTTCAGTTGCAAAGCACCCAAAGCTGCATCTGCTTGAGAACGAGCATCTTTCGAGGCTGCATTGATTGCTTGTTTTTGTGCAGCAGCGATCGCCTCATCTGATGCTACTAATGTTACACCATCGATTCTTGTAGCTCCGGCTTTAATCGCTTCATCCAACAATGTACCAATTTTTTCTGGAGCAATTTGGAAGCGCACAATGTTAGTTGCAGAATAGCCAGAGATTACTTGCTTGCCATCTTTTTGGCTATAGCGAGGATTAAGACTGATACTGGTAGTCTCCAATTTAGTCACATCCTGACGTGCTTTCAATAAATTAACTACCGCTGCCGATCGCTTTGCAAGTTCCTGTTGGACAAGTGCAGACGTTTGGGCCTGCACCTCCACACCCAAACTTACTCGTGCAGTTGTTTTAGGAATATCTACGACTCCTCGTCCAGAAACCACAAGTGTTTGAGATGGAAATACCACATTTGGCTCAACTCGGCCCACAGCTGCTTGGCAACCTACCAAACTCAACAACCCTAAAGTAGGTAGTAGCCATTGCAATGGTTTACCAGCATTTAGTCTAAAACTTGGCGAAGAAAATAAATTCATAATTTAATCAAAAAATTTTTGTGTGTTTCCAATGTGGCACTTGAACAGTTATTGTCTGCTGGCGTTACAGTTTTGGAAACTTAAAAAATCGCCTTTATAAAAGGAAGCCTGGATTAGGAGTGATTACGTGACAAGCTTCACAATTATGGAATTAGCTCTTAGTGCAAAGAATATCTTATGACCACAATGTGCAAAAGTATATATTGTTTGATAAACAAGGTAACAGATTCCGCCTGTATCAAGCCTTGTTTTGTATGCCTTAATTACCAATTAATATGATTCCTCGTGTTAGAGCGCCAGAATTACCGCAAAATTATCCTTGGTTTAATACTGATAAACCATTATCTATTAAAAAACTCAAGGGCAGAGTTGTAATTTTAGATTTTTGGACATACTGCTGTATTAATTGCCTGCATATCCTGCCAGACCTAAAATATTTAGAACAAAAATATCAGGATAGCCTGACAGTTATCGGTGTTCACTCAGCTAAATTTGATAATGAGAAAGAAACTGAAAATATTCGCCAAGCTATCTTGCGCTATGAGATCGAACATCCAGTTGTAGTAGATAGTGGTTTTCGGATTTGGCAAGAGTATGCTGTACGTGCTTGGCCTACCTTAATGATTATTGATCCAGAAGGTTATGTAATTAGCTATGTTTCTGGCGAAGGTCATCGTGATGCATTAGACCAGCTAATTGAAAAACTAATTTTAGAACATCGTGAAAAAGGCACAATTAATTTTCAAGAACTCAACCTAAATTTAGAAAAACAGCGCCAAACATTAATTACACCCCTAGCTTTTCCTGGTAAAGTCTTAGCTACGCCAGCAGGATTATTTATTGCTGACTCTGGCCATCATCGTTTAGTAATGAGTAGCTTTAAAGGTGAAATTCTGCACGTAATTGGTACAGGAAAATCTGGTTTAACTGACGGTAATTTTAATAAAGCACAGTTTTCTGCACCTCAAGGAATGGTATTTGATGCAGATAATCAAATTCTCTACGTTGCTGATACAGAAAATCATGCTTTACGGCAAGTTGATTTGCAGCGTCAAGTTGTGGAAATCATTGCGGGAACTGGTGAACAAAGTCCTAGTATTCGTCCTCATGGTGGTGCTGGTTTAGACACAGCGCTAAATTCTCCTTGGGATTTGGTGAAAGTAGGAAATACCTTGTTTATTGCGATGGCGGGATCGCATCAAATTTGGGAAATGGATTTAGAAACTGGGGTTATCAAAACTTATGCTGGTATGGGCGCAGAAGCTTGTATTGATGGTTCATTGATTGAATCTGCTTTTGCTCAACCTAGTGGTATTACTAGCAATAGCGAAGAGTTATATGTTGCTGATAGTGAAGTGAGTTCAATTCGCGGTGTGGAAATAGTGGAACCGCGTTTAGTTAGAACTGTGTGCGGTAGTGGTGATTTATTTGGTTTTGGTGATGTAGATGGACAAGGTGAAAATGTCCGGTTACAGCATTGTTTGGGGGTAGAATATGCTGAGAATTATTTATGGGTAGCAGATACATATAACCACAAAATTAAATTAGTTAGTCCCAACACAGGTAATTGTCAAACAATTTTGGGTGATGGTGTGATGGGTTTGCAGGATGGACAAAGTAAGAATGCTCGATTTTTTGAACCTTCGGGATTGAGTATTATGGGTTCAAATTTATATATTGCTGATACTAATAATCATGTAATTCGTTGTGTTAATTTGAATTCGTTTGAAGTAACAACGCTGAAGTTGGTGGGTTTGTGTGCGCCGGATGTTTGTGTTCCGTCTAATTTTTAGGATGATTTCTCACGCAAAGACGCAAAGGCGCAAAGCTTTTTTAGGAGCTTGATTTCAGTGCTTTTACTGAATTGATGTTAAAAATTGTAGTTTAAAATAATTAGTTAAAATTACCAACTAGATATTAACTGCATTGTGAATGAATAATAACTTTACTCCCTTAAACTGTGATGATGATATCATCCTCATTGCCACAGACAGTTTTACGGTAAGCAGGTTAAAAGAGTTAGTTATAAAAGGAATTAGGCAAAAACAACCTTTAAGTGGTAATAACACTACTCTTCGCACTGATTTACTTATTTCTCATTTTCAAAATTTTAAAATTTATGAACGAGATATTTACTTAAATGAAATTAAGTTCCAAATTTTAGAAAAATGCCAATTACTAAAAATAGGTACTAAAGGTTGGCAGGCAGGAGAAATAATAATAACTTTGTCTATTTCACCGAATGGAAAGAAAAAAGATGATGTTTACCTAGAATTTTGTCCTGATGAACCAATTGAACCTGAATCACCCTTAGACGATATTCGCAAAATGATACAAGCAACATGAGTACTATTTTCCATATTACACAAGCTGAACAATGGGAACAAGCAGAAGTAATGGGCAGCTATCGTGCTGATTCATTGGATACTGAGAGATTTATTCACTGTTCAGAAGCTAGGCAATTAGTTAAGGTTGCAAATAGGTTTTTTCGGAATCAAAAGGGATTGGTATTACTATTTATAGATACTCAGAAAGTTCAACCTGAAGTTCGTTATGAGGAGGCGGAAATAGGCGAGTTATTTCCTCATATTTATGGTGAGTTAAATATTGATGCTGTGTTTCAGGTTATTGATTTTGAACCTGGGGAAGATGGTTTGTTTGAGTTACCGCAAGAAGTTGTAGATTTAGGTTAACGTAGACGCGCAGCGGCTTGCCGCAGGCTACCACAGAGGCGCAAAGGACGCAGAGGAGGAGAAATGGAGAGTCAGGGGTTTGATGTAGGTGGGTATGTGGATCAGATGGCGTTGTTGGTGGATTTGCAACTGAGGGATGAGTATCGTGATGGGGTGGTGGCAAATTTTGAGAGAATTAAAGCGATCGCTCAACTTGTAAATGAATTTCCTATACCAGAAGAAATTGAAGTTGCACCAATATTTGAACCATGAATGATGCTGTATCAATAGCGGCGGCTGTGTGTGAAGGTAGAGTTAGCGCGGTGGAAGTGACTAAGGCTGCGTTAACCAGAATTGCAGCACGCGATTGTGAACTCAATTGTTTTACAGCTGTAATTGCGGAAACGGCTTTAGCAGATGCAGCCAAAATTGACAGCGAAATTGCTCAAGGTAATAATCCCGGTGCGTTGGCTGGTGTGCCTTTTGCAGCGAAAAACCTCTATGATATTGCTGGTTTAACAACTCTAGCGGGTGCAAAAATTAATGCCGAAAATCCCCCAGCTACCCAAGATGCAACAGCAGTCGCCAAGTTGAAACAGGCTGGCGCTATTTTGGTTGGGGCGTTAAATATGGATGAGTACGCCTATGGTTTCGTGACGGAAAATTCCCATTACGGCCCTACTCATAACCCCCATGATTTACAGCGTGTAGCTGGTGGTTCATCCGGTGGTTCAGCTGCGGCGGTGGCGGCTGGTTTGGTGACCTTGGCGCTGGGTTCTGATACTAACGGTTCGATTCGCGTTCCGGCGGCTTTTTGTGGAATTTTTGGACTAAAACCAACCTACGGACGCTTATCTCGTGCTGGGGTAGCTTTATTTTCGAGCAGTTTTGACCATGTTGGCCCCTTTGCGCGTTCTGTGCAGGATATTGCCACAGTTTTTGATATTCTGCAAGGAGAAGACGATCGCGATCCGGTTTGTACAAAACGTCCTGCTGAATTATGTTTACCACAACTCAATCAAGATATCTATGGTATCAAAATTGCTATTGCCGATGATTATTTTGTTAAGGGTGCAGAACCGGAAGCTTTGGCAGCAGTAGAACAGGTTGCCCGTGCTTTGGATATTAATGAGTACGTTACGATACCAGAGGCACATCGCGCTAGGGCAGCCGCATTTGTCATTACAGCCAGTGAAGGAGCAAATCTGCATTTAGATAAATTGCGATCGCGTCCCCAAGATTTTGATCATGCAACACGCGATCGCTTTTTGGCTGGGGCGTTAATACCGAGTCATTGGTATTTGCAAGCGCAAAGGTTTAGAAGATGGTATCGCGATCGCATCCGCGAAATTTTTCAAAATGTGGATATAATTATTGCCCCTACTACACCAATTGCAGCACCATTAATTGGTCAACAAACCATGATTATAGATGGTGAAGAAATTCTAGTTCGTCCCCATCTAGGATTGTTTACTCAGCCATTATCTTTCATTGGCTTACCCGTTTTATCTATACCAATTCAGCATCCAAATTCTCTACCTTTGGGTGTGCAATTAATAGCCGCACCTTATAATGAAGCGTTGATTTTAAAAGTTGCATCTACACTAGAAGCCAAAGGTTTAGTATCAGCACCAGTCGTTTAGACCAGTTGCTGAGAAAAATTTAATATAAAGGAATAAATAAAAGCTTAATGTAGGGTGTGTTATGCCGAAGGCTAACGCACCTTGAATTATTGATGGTGCCGTACTCTCAGCGATAATACACCCTACTCGCATGACTATTATTGCGTAACTAAGGGTAAACAGTATTAGGCGGGGAAAATTTATTAGTGTACTTCTTTGTTTGGGTGATCACACTTACATTTGGATCTAAATCATCACCTGTGGAATATATATAATCAAAAGCAACTTTGTCATTTAAAATAGTAGCACGCAAGAACAATCCACTCCAACGAGCAACGGTTTCTATTGATGCATTTTGGTCGAGGTCAGGCATATTTTTGTCTAGTCTAGCGCCCGTAGGATTGTTAGTATTCGTAATGCCATAGTGGTTCACGCCCAAAATACTAATTAATGTCTTGGGAGGGTGTTGAATTTGTTCATAAGTTGCCTGCGCTCTTTGAGGAATAGCTATACTGTCAATAGTTCCCTGCAATAAAGCTACTTTAATGTGGGAGTTATTGATGGGAATGAACTGTTGAGTAGTTGTGTTGCGAAGATTTGCACCAAAAAATGCTCCTGCTAAGAGTTGTTTGGGACGACTAAAAGAACCTTTACATAGAAAAGGTAGGCAGAGGTTTGCAATAGCAGATAGTCCAACAGCGCCTCCTAGAGAGTGACCAAGCAAACCTAGCTTTCTTGTATTGATAATGTTAGTAATAGGCGAATTAGGGTTCTTATTTTCTAGCTTCATTTGTGCTAACACAGCTTCAATTTGTGAAGTGTCAGCAAAAAGTCCTATACCGACCTTTTGACGATTGGCTTGATGATTGGGAACAACTACAATAAATCCGTAGCTAGCTACTATTCGGGCGAAATTTGAGTAATTTGATTTATCTACATTTGCACCTTGTAATAACAAAGCAATAGGAAATGAGCGATTCCCAATTTTATTATCTAACTGTTTGGGAAAGTAAATGTCGGCTATGTCATTATTTGCAGAAATTTTTGTAGTGTAACTATCGACATCCTTAAATAGAGGTGCAGGACTGTAAATTTCAGCCGTAGCTGTTTTTCCAATACCGCAAACAATCAAGGCTGCGCTAGCCAAAGTTACAGACAAATCTTTTAGGATAGCCACAGAAAAGGCTCCTTAACGTAACTAGATTATTTGTACTTTTTCTCAAAAGTATCCAAATAGCATTTTATCCAGTATTGTAACCAAAAAATTACAATCTTTCTCTCTTACTTCTAACAAAAAAATTACTAACTGAAACGTCTAAAAAGAATTACACCATCTCAAAAGCTGGGGGATAAATAACTTTTCCCTTGTGCATTTCTTGATAGCTTTGCAGTGGCTTAACCATGAAAAACTCTTCTGGTACTGAGAAGGGCGACTCGATTTTATAATTAACTGATGGCTCAAACCCAAAGCGATTATAAAATTGGGGATGACCGAGGACGATGATTATAGCTTCTCCTCTAATATTTGCTATTTCTAAACCGACTTGTACTAGTGCGCTACCGATTCCCTGTCTTTGAAAACGTGGATGAACAGCCATAGGTGCTAAACCAAGCACCTGAAATGTTTCTTTACCTACTAGGTCAATGTAGCTGAGTAGAATGTGAGCAACTACTAAACCTTCAACTTCTGCAACTAAAGAAAGTTCTGGAATATAACGGTCAGAATGGCGAATTTCCTCAATTAATTTAGCCTCGTTATCTTGTCCAAAGGCGAGTATATTCACCTCAGTTATTGCTGGATAATCTGAGATAGTTTCACTGCGGATATTCATGTTTTAAATTCAACTCCATAAAAACCCAGTTAGCCCGATGTTCTAAAGGAATTTCAATTTTTTCAAAATATGCTTCAATATTATAAAAGCCAAGGGAATGATAAAATGACAATGCTGCTTTGGTAAACGGTGCAGTATCTAATCGTAATTTTGCATAATCAATATGGCTTGCTTCATTGATAAGAGCTATTAATAAAGACTTTCCTATGCCTTTTCTTTGAAACTCTGGTCTAACATACATCCTTTTGACTTCGCCAATATTGTCACTAATGTTTCGCAAGCAAGCACAGCCAGCGATCTTATGGTTGTACTCTCCCAAAAGTAAGCGACCTGCTGGTGGCGCAAATTCATCAAGTTGGGTTATGTGTTGTTCTAAGAACTGAGATACATCAAAACTGATACCTAATTCATGGGTAAATATTAAGTTAGACCAGGTAAAATATTCTTCCCAAAGTTCATGTAAATGGGATTGATGTTTGTCAGTCTCAAATTGGATAATTTTTAGCAAACTTTATCCCCCTGCTAATTAACTCCAAAACTAATCTACCAATGGTTGCAATTCCTATAATTAATTTAGCTGCGTTCAGCAAGGATAATACAACAAGGCAAACTGTAGCTAAAGAAATTTATCAAGCTTGTCATGAATTCGGTTTTATGTACTTGCAAAATCATGGAATATCACAAGACCTGATAGAGGAAGTGTTTACACAAAATTAATCTTTATTTAATTTACCTTTAGCTGTTAAGCAGCAGCTAGCTTGGAGTGATGAATTTAATAATACAGGCTATGTAGGTATAGAAAGAGAACGCCTGAATCCTAATAAACCAGGAGATTTGAAAGAGGCGTTTAACATAGGCAAACAAATGAAAGATTTACCTGAGTTACCTTTAAATTCCGCTAGTAAAGACCTTAGTTTTATTGTATTCTATAAAGCTTGTACAGAACTGACTAACACTGTGCTACAAGCTTTTGCTTTAGCCTTGGAATTGCCAGAAGATTTTTTTACATCCAGACACAATCAAGAAAATCATACTCTGCGAACTATCCACCGTTACAAATAACACCATTACTCGGACAAATACGTGCTGGTGAGCATTCTGATTATGGCAGTATTACTTTATTGTTCCAAGATGAAATTGGCGGGTTGGAAGTGCAAACTGCATTTGGTGAGTGGATTGCAGCACCTTCAATTCCTAGTACGGTAATAGTCAATACTGGCGATTTAATGCAACGCTGGACAAATCATGTATTTTGCTCAACTAAGCATCGGGTAATGATACCCAGTGACAGCAGGGTGAAACAGTCGCGCTATTCTGTGGCTTTTTTCTGTCATCCTAATGATGATACAGAAATTGCTGGTCTTGAGAGTTGCCGAAATAATTATTCTCCAATTTATCCTCCCATCCTTGCGGGAAAATATCTGTTGAGCCGTTTACAAGCAACATATTAATGAAGACTTACGACTGGATTGTTGTTGGTGGTGGAATTACAGGTGCTGCACTTTCTTACGAACTAGCAAAGACAGGCTTTTCAGTACTGTTATTAGAGCAAGACGAAGCACTACAAAACGCAACTCGTTATAGTTATGGTGGACTAGCTTATTGGTCAGGTACTACACCACTAACTCGCCAACTCTGCGAAGATGCGATCGCACGTTACCAAATCCTATCTCAAGAGTTAGATGCTGATATTGAATTTCGAGAATTAGATTTATTACTCACTATTCCCGCCATCAGCGACCCCAAAGCAGTTGCAGCAAACTATGCTAATTTTGCCATTCCACCCCGTTTACTCACTATTCAAGAAGCTTGTGAATTAGAACCCTTGTTAAATCGAGATGCGATCGCAGGTGCTTTAACTGTTAAACACGGTCATATCCACCCAGAAAAAACAGCACAAGCATACATCCAAGCTTTTCTGCGTGCTGGCGGTGAAATTCAGATAGCCCAAGTCTTACAAGTATTGCGAAATGGTGTAAAAACTAATACTGCCATTTTCCACAGTGCTAATATAGTTATTTGTGCGGGTGGACTCAGCCGCCAACTATTAAAATCCGCTGGGATTCCCATCAAACTGTATTTTACCCACGCAGAAATTATTAAAACTCCGCCTGTGGATGTGCGCTTAAGTACCTTAGTTATGCCAGCAAACCTGCAACGGTTTCAACTAGAAGCCAAATCTACCCAAGTTGATGAATTATGGGATGAACCAGGTAATGAACCATTACCGCCGATTTTAGATGCAGGTGCAATTCAGTTTCAAGATGGTAGTTTGCGCTTAGGTCAAATTAGCCGCACACTTACAGATCCGAATGCAAAGGTAAATCCTGAAGAAAGTGAACAGTGGTTACGCAAAAGTATCGGGCAAGTTTTACCAGCCTTAGAAAATTTACCAGGAACTTGGCATCATTGCTTAGTTGCTTTTAGTAGCGATCGCGCAGCGTGTCCTAAAGACTCTCGTTTACCTATAATTGGTGCTATTCCTAACTTTGAGAATATTCATATCTTTTCTGGGTTCAGCAACCCTTTAGTGATTGTACCTCCCTTAGCACAGCGCTTTGCTAATTTCGCAACTGGCAAGGAAGATGAAATAATTGCCCAGCTATGTTTAAGGTGATGATTTATTGTGTTACGAATTAGTATTAAACCATTTGGTAGTAGTTAGTTGTTGGTGTATATCATCAGTGATTGTGCCTGAAGCAATCAAGTTTGCGGCCTCTTGTAAAAGCTCATGCTGTTCCTTTTGAATTGCTTCTAAGCGATGAGAAATTTCTGCCAATCTTTGCTGTTTATCTGGATAACCTATTTGATAATTTTCAGGTAATAGATTTGAAATATTATCAGTCTTTTGAACTACCGTAATTTTTTGAAGCGCAAAACTACCAAACTTGCTCACCGATGAAAAACTAACTTTAATAAAAGCCTGAATTAATTTTAATGGAACTTGCAAGATTGACCAACTAGCGGTCTCAATCAAGCGCATTATTGCTTTAATAATGCTCCAAACTAACGCTAAGATAAACAGCAGCAGCACAGAACTAATAATTGGATGATTAGCTGCCCAGCCTAGTATTTGAAATAGTCTAAAAATTGCCGGGTGTTGTGTCAGCCAATCATTCATAGAAGAAGCAATCGCACCTTTTACAGCTACCGATGTTGTAGTCTTAATTTGATCGGCAGTTTGCAAACTTTGTTCTACAGAACCCTTAGTTTGTTCCCAGGTTGTCGTAACTGTATTAATTGCTTTATCAGTAGCTTGATCTGCCGTTTCTGTTAAAGATTGTCCAGCTTGTTGTGCTGAGTTCGTTAAAGACTTAACACTTTCATTGACAAAATCTTTCGCTTGTTGCCAGCGTTGCAAAAGTCCTTGAGACAAATGCATATCTATTTGAGTTGCCATAAAACATCTCACAGGGGTTGAAATCGAACCCGCAACCCATCTTTGGGACGATTGGTAGGAATTCGTACCGACTCTAAACTTTGATTGGGTAATATTTTCCAATCATAGTTACGTAGCAGATGAGCAGCAACAATTTTCATTTCCATTTTGGCAAAGGCTATGCCAATACAGATCCGTGGCCCACCACCAAAACCAATCATACTAAAAGGATACTGTTTGTTTTCTTGACGCTGAGGACTAAATCTATCTGGATCAAAGCGTTCTGGTTCAGGATAAATTTCTTCTAGACGATGAGTTACAAAAGATGAATACAACAGTTGCCAACCAGCCGGAATATGAAAGCCATGAAATTCAAACTCTTTAATCACACCACGAAAACCACCTCCAACTGCTGGATTTAGTCTTTCAACTTCTAACAAAACCTGCTCTAAATAAGGCATTTTTCCCAATTGTTCTAAGCTCAAGCTACCTTGACTAGCAAGTTGCAATTGTTCTGCTCTAGCACGTTCCATTACTTCTGGATGACGCGCTAATTCTAAACACAACCAAGTTAGCATTGAAGAGGTAGTTTCATGTCCAGCAAAGATTAACAGTACTGCTTGGGCAATAAGTTCCTTTTCACTCATCCTATTGCCTTCTTCATCTCTAGCTTGAATTAACAAACTAAGAGCATCTTTAGTGGGGTTTTGCTGGCGTTCTCTAACAACCTGAGTTATATGCTCTAGAATTTGATTGCGAGCTGCTACAGCTTTTCCAAATTTAGTAAATGGTAATGGTAATCTATTAATCGAAAAGAAACCATTGGTTAAAGATTTGAATAACTGGCTCAAGCGAGCATTTTCTTTGCCAGGATTAGTACCTAACAATAACTGACTCGCAATATCAAATGTCAATTGTTTAAATTCATCAAACCAAGTAAACTCCTGTTTTTCTTCCCACTTTTTAAGATAGCCACGTGTAATATCTTCCATTGTCGAAACATAATTGGCTAATGCTGGCCCATGTAAAGCTGGCATCATCAGGCGGCGATTTTTGCGATGTTCTTCTCCGTCTTGCAGAAACAATGATTCGCCCAACAATATTTTGAAATTCTCAGGCCATCCCTCACGCCAAGAAAAATATTCCATGTGACTAGAAAGAACGAACTCAATAGCTTCTGGCCCTACCATCACTACAGTCGGTCTACCCAAAATATTAGTTTGAAATATTGAGCCATAGCGCTGATAGCGTTGTTTGACAAAATTGTAAGGGTCGACAACAAAACCAAGCGTCTCACCTAATATAGGTAAACCAGAGTTTCCAGGTGGTAGTTGAGAACTTTTCATTAGTTAGATTATTTTCTAGCAAGCGCAATAGACCTATCTTCAAAATAACGCAGCAGGCAGATAACAGAATGTTTATGTTCAAAATGAATAAGGGAAGCAGTCCGTCTTCGCTGAACGCCAAAGCCGGAAAGATTCTGCCTCCAGTCAGAGAGTTAATAACTAATTACTATTCAAACAAGTCCAAATCTGTTACAGCACCAAGACTGCTAGAAGCTACCAATTTGGCATATTTAGCCAGCACACCTTTGGTGTAACGTGGTTTAGGAGGTTGCCAGTTGGCACGACGACGGGTTAATTCTTCGTCGGATATGTTCAACTGTAATAGACGAGCAGGGGCATCAATTGTGATGCTATCACCTTCTTCTACAAGGGCGATCGCACCCCCAACTGCTGCTTCTGGCGCAACATGACCAACTACCATGCCGTAAGTACCGCCAGAAAATCGCCCATCGGTAATTAATCCTACCGAATCACCCAAACCAGCACCGATAATTGCTGAGGTGGGAGCCAGCATTTCTCGCATACCAGGGCCACCCTTTGGCCCTTCATAGCGGATGACAAGCACATCACCGGCTTTAATTTTACCTGCGAGAATCGCATCTAAACAGGATTCTTCAGATTCAAATACCCGCGCTGGACCTGTAATTACTGGCCTTTTCACTCCGGTAATTTTAGCAACCGCGCCTTCTGTTGCCAGATTGCCTTTGAGGATGGCTAAGTGACCTTGAGAATACATCGGGTTATTCCAAGGACGGATCACATCTTGGTTCGCGGGTGGTTCGTCTGGTACGTCTGCTAGAACCTCTGCAATTGTTTGACCACTGATGGTGAGACAATCACCGTGGAGTAATCCATGCACAAGTAACATTTTCATTACTTGAGGAATACCACCAGCTTTGTGTAAGTCTGTAGCTACATATCTACCACTAGGTTTTAAATCACACAGAACTGGAACACGGGCACGGATAACTTCAAAGTCATCCAAAGTTAGTTCTACACCAGCAGCGCGAGCGATCGCCAGAAAATGTAATACTGCATTTGTCGAACCACCAACCGCCATAATTACAGAAATAGCATTTTCTATAGATTGGCGGGTAATAATATCACGGGGCAAGATTTGCTTGCGAATCGCTTCTACTAAAACGAATGCTGATTTTTCTGTACTGTCAGCTTTTTCCGCATCTTCAGCTGCCATTGTAGAAGAATAAGCTAAACTCATTCCCATTGCTTCAAAAGCAGAAGACATAGTATTAGCTGTGTACATTCCACCGCAGGAACCAGCACCAGGACAAGCATGACGTTCAACTTCTAGTAGTTCATGATCATCAATTCTTCCAGCGCTGTATTGACCGACAGCTTCAAAAGAACTGACAACAGTTAAGTCACGCCCATCGTAGTGTCCGGGTTTAATCGTGCCACCGTAAACAAAAATAGCAGGAATATTCATCCGAGCGATCGCCAGCATTGCCCCTGGCATATTCTTATCGCAACCACCGATGGCAAGAACACCATCCATACTTTGGCCAGTACAGGCGGTTTCAATTGAGTCGGCAATTACTTCTCGTGATACCAAGGAATATTTCATCCCTTCGGTTCCCATCGAAATGCCATCGCTAATAGTAATTGTGCCGAACAGTTGCGGCATTGCCCCAGCATTTTTAACGGCAACTTCTGCCCTTTGTGCCAGTTTATTTATCCCCATATTGCAGGGGGTAATAGTACTATAACCATTAGCAATACCAACAATAGCTTTCAGGAAATCTTCATCTTGAAAACCTACTGCACGTAGCATTGCTCTATTAGGCGATCGCTGTACCCCTTGCGTTACAACCCGACTTCTTAAATTCTCCGACATCTTCTTTCCTTGTTTGCCATCATCGCAACAGTTGCGATTGTCTCACTGATTTTCTCATGCACAAGAAGCACATAAAAAGAAAGATATCACTTTTGTAGGAAGCGAAAAATACCAGCTATGTTGATATAAGTTTTCGGGTTGTTGCTAATTGTGTTTTGGTTGAGTTCCCCAAATCTTAATTTGTTTATCAAAGCCGCCACTAGCAAGCATTTGTCCATTCGGACTAAAAGCGATCGCACTTACCCAGTCAGTATGCTCGTTAAGTGTATTAATTAATTCACCTGTATTTAAATTCCACAGCTTAATTCCATCTTTACCAGCACTGGCAAGGGTCTGTCCATTAGGGTTAATAGCAATAGCATTTACCCAATTTTTGTTTTCTGCCAGGATGCGGACAAGTTCATTATTATTAATATTCCAAATTTTAATCGTGCGATCGTGGCTAGCAGTAATTAAAGTTTCTCCATCTGGTGTAAAACCTAAACTACTGACGGTATTAGAATGCGCTACAAATTCACGGATTAATTTACCTGTACTTAAGTCCCATAGTTTAATTACTCCCTTGTAGTCGCCACTAGCCAAAATTTGACCATTAGGGCTAATTGCCAAAGTATGAATCAAGTTATCAAAGCTTACTAAAGTAGCAAGGGGTCGCTGCTGTGGCAAATCCCACAAACGTATTCCATCTAAAGCACCACTGGCAAGAAGTTTACTATCAGAGGATACAGCTAAAGACATCACATTACTAGTATGTCCAACAAAAGAACGGCTAAATTTATGATTTTTCAGGTTCCACAGGTTAATAGTATTGTCAGTACTGCAACTAGCGAGGGTTTGTCCATCTGGTGAAATCGCCAAAGATTCCACAGATGTTTTATGGGCTTTGCGAATAGTCCCTACCCTGCTGCCATTTTCTAAATTCCACAAGCGAATTACACCCTCGTTCTCAGCACCACCACTAGCAAGGATTTTGCTATCTGGACTAAAAGCTAAAGATTTAACAGTTCCCGCGTGACCCTTTAAGGTATAAAGTAACTGAGGATTAGCAAAACTTTTTCTAAATGAGAAGTTTAATGCTGTTTCTGTGGCAGCATCAGCAGTATGAATGTAAAACCCCTCCCAAAGGGTGATGGGAAGGGTAACAGATGCCATGAATGCTAGGACAATACATGGACTAAGCACAGAATAGCCCCTACCTCTTCCCTCACTCTTCACTGTTTTCACTCACTTTTTAATATAGAAGCGGGTACGTAAATTATCTTTTTGAGTTATCACTCAGCACCAGTAACCTCAAGCCAGGAAGGGCGTTCGTTTCACCTGCGCGAAACCCTTCTTTTGTCAAAGATGCTTGACAGGTACTTTATCCTAGCCTAACCTCCGGCAAGCTGCGCTCCGCACATCTACGGCTTCTGAGTTGAAAGAGTGCTGAGTAACAGGCAATAGTCATTAAAATTATTCTCTTGTTCCCTTGTCCCTTATCCCCCCGCTCCCAGCCTTTAGTCAAAGCGCCCTTTTTTCATACATGGTGATGAGGCGCGCGGTGAGTGCAATGATCAAGTATTCAAACGGGCATAATATCACATAGCCACCTGAGTCAGGCTAACCCTAACTAAAACACTACAAAATATGCAGAAACTTCAGGGCTACCGAAACAGCGCTGAGTAAGGAAATAGAAATATTTTTAACTCAATACATAAGTCTGAAATCTTAATATTAGATTCACTCAGCACTCAGTACTCAGCACTTCACACTCTTTACTGGGGTGGCTTTTTCTTGGTAACGGTCAGCATGGGTAAAGTTGGACTAGATGAGCGGGAAGGCAAGTAATGTTGCACCACAGGCTCCTCTGACAAGGGACGACGTTGCTGGATACGCCACAACTTAAAACCCAGGCTTATCCCTGCTATCCCCAAGCCAAAAGCGAACAACGACCAACTATCATCTAATCCCCCAATCAGTGCATCTACTATACCCATAGTAATTAATACACTGATTAATGGTTCTTTCCGGTAGGATGACTTTAACAACCGAGGTAATACAGCATTCATCACAGCTTGGTTTAATCCAGTTTAGCTTTTGTGTCAATTTACCGAGAATACCTAGCCCGCGATCGGACTGTTCTTGGCCCTTCTTTCTGATGAAAGGCATCTAAAAGTATTATAATTTTCTTCAGTAGTAGAGGATGTGTAGTAATTAACCACCTTGCTTATAGTAATTGCAAGGCTAGGATAACACTGACGCTTTTTAAGATACCTCATAGCTATAGATGGTAAATCGTGGCAGGTATTTTACTATCAATTTACTAAGTTAAAACCAGCTGGTTGTTCCAGCTGGTCAAAACTCTTCTAATTACTAGCTTACAACTTGAGCGCCTGTGCTTTCACAGCACTACTTCAGACCGAGCCATGATAGCACGCCTTGGTTGGTGACGTATTCAATTACCACCATCAAGATGAAGCCAATCATGGCAGCTCGGCCATTCAAGCGCTCGGCATATTCATTAAAGCCAAATTTAGGCTCCTCTAGTTTGGGCGTAATAGTTGGCTTTGGTTGTGTCATCATCAAAAATTCCTCTCTTGTTTTCGGCAAACGAAACTTGACATTGAGAACTCTGTAGAAGCTTCTGCGGTGAGGCAGTGCGCCCTTGCTTGAAGCAACTGCTGTAAATTCCTACGGGCATGGCTGCGCTTACCGCGTAGGTCTCCGAAGGAGATACCCGTAAAAGTCTTGGGAATTTCCCGCAAAAGTTCGGCTTTATCAATAAAAATAGAGCCGTTAGTCGTCAGACAAACAACTTTCTTAGGTGTCGAACTGAGTAGCTATGCTTGAATGCCAAGACAGCTTGAGGAATTCAGCAGCAGCTTTGTAAAACAGAATTATGTAAACTATTTGTTTACAATTTTTCATTATTCTTTATATATTCTAGAAAGACTGGAGCAATAGTCAAGGGCAAGAGTTGGAACCACTGCAGGTGGAGTTAAGAAGGCAATGATTTAGCTATCCCTAATACGGAAGTAGCCAGTGTAAGACTGGCAGGCTAAAGTTAAACAAAAATTCATCAGAGGCTTTACATGGAAATCGGCGTTCCCAAGGAAACCAAGGATCAAGAGTTTCGGGTAGGGTTAAGTCCTTCGAGCGTGCGGGTGTTGCACGAAAATGGTCATACCATCTTCGTCCAGACGCAAGCAGGTAATGGTGCTGGATTTACTGATGATGAGTACAGAAGCGCTGGGGCTGAAATTGTCCCTAAACCAGAAGCTGCCTGGAACCGGGAATTAGTTGTTAAAGTCAAGGAACCTCTAGCATCTGAGTATAAATTTTTACAAAAAGGACAGATATTATTTACTTATCTGCATCTAGCTGCCGATCGCAAATTGACTGAAAGTTTAATTGATTGTGGCACTTGTGCGATCGCTTATGAAACTGTAGAACAACCCGGTGCTAACAAATTACCGTTGCTCTCTCCCATGAGCATCATTGCCGGTCGGTTATCTGTACAATTCGGGGCAAGGTATTTAGAACGCCAGCAAGGTGGTCGAGGTGTTCTTTTAGGTGGTGTCCCTGGAGTGAAACCAGGCAAAGTCGTAATTTTAGGTGGTGGTGTTGTCGGTACAGAAGCAGCTAAAATTGCCGTAGGCATGGGCGCTGGCGTGCAAATTTTAGATGTTAGTGTCGAGCGCTTATCTTATTTAGAAACTTTATTTGGCTCTAGAGTTGAATTGCTTTACAGCAACTCCGCCCATATTGAAGCCGTAGTCAAAGAAGCTGACTTGCTCATTGGTGCGGTATTAGTGCCAGGACGCAGAGCACCAATACTAGTATCCCGCGAATTGGTCAAACAAATGCATCCTGGCTCTGTAATTGTGGATGTTGCTGTTGACCAAGGTGGCTGTGTGGAAACTTTACGCACTACCTCACACACTAATCCCGTTTATTTGGAAGAAGGTGTCGTGCATTATGGCGTTCCCAATATGCCAGGCGCAGTACCTTGGACAGCTACTCAAGCACTCAACAACAGTACATTACCTTACGTTGTCCAGTTAGCAAACTTGGGCATTAAAGCGCTAAATGTTAACCCAGCATTAGCCAAGGGTTTGAATGTTCATAATCATCGCTTAGTGCATCCTGCTGTACAGGAGGTATTCCCAGATTTAGTAAATTAATGCCATACAAGTAAACTCAATGGTCAAAACACCCACCTACTGGTAACTTTTGAGAGATATCTAGCTTACGGTGACAGAAATCGCTATCAATAACTCCAACCTGCTGAGTAAATAACTCAATCATGTTTACCATGAGTTTATAGGCGATCGCTATTTAGCTAAGAACTCAAAAGGTGGTGTGTATAAGCCTTTGGGTAAAAATTAAAGCTATATCAGGACTTACGCAAATTTATGAAAAAACCTAGACGGAAAGCGTTGAACCAGCGCGGTCTTGAAGGTTTCCACGCCACTTGCTCTACTTGGGGAGACCCCTGCGTACCCGTCAGTGGCTCCCCATGAGCGACTGGCGTAAAGCTCTGTGGACATGGCTGTGCTTACCGCGCAGCGAATTTGTAGGATTCACCCGTTCGGCGTTCGCCCTTGGCGTTGCCGAAGGCTAGCCGTTCTCGTTCGCGTAGCGTCTCCGACAAAAGAAGAGTAGGGCTTCACGACGCGTACCGCAAAGGGCGCAAAGTACACGAAGGATAAGAGTTTCAGAGAGTTTTTGCGTAAGTCCTAATATATCCTACTAACATAAGACTATGGTTATGGCTATGGTCATTATGAAATCAATTTCTAAAAGTAAACTCAAAGCTCAGTTGCTTGAGTTCTGAAGGTTTGTAGAGTCACAAGGGGAAGAAATTATAGTTACCGATCGCGGTAAGCCAGTGGTGAGAATTTCTAAATACGCACAGACACCTTCAACAGAGGATTTATTTGGAGGGATGCGTGGGAAAGTGAAGTACTTTGAAGATTTAACTACACCAACGACTGAGGAATGGACAGAATCGTGAAGATAGTCCTCGACACCTGCGCCCTGATTTGGTGGAGTTTAGACCCAGCAAGACTTTCTCAACGAGCTAAAGAAGCGGGCAACGAGATGGAAAAGGATAAAAATGGTCTTGCCCCATCCATAGCTATCTGGGAAATCGCTATCAAAATCAAAAATCAAAAACTTGATTTAGGAGTTAATCTTAACGAGTACGTAGCAGCACTGAAAAATTCTAGTGTCGTCCAGATTGTAGCCATTGATGAAAATATCTGGATGGAAAGCGTCAAGTTAGAATGGGGTCATCAAGATCCAGTAGACCGAGTAGTTGTAGCCCTAGCCAAAAGTAATCAAGCTGCAATAATTACAGCCGATAAACAGATAACAGATTTCTACACACAGGTAATTTGGTAGATTACTCACTCACCCACCTATTACTTCATCGCCTTAATCTGCTTATTCGCTTCATTCTGTGCATTTAGCATTGCTTGTTTTATAAAGGCGATCGCCATTACGAGTCAGGAAAAGTTACACAACCTGCTTTTGCTCACATATTCATGACTGAATAAGTGTACTTCTCTCTTTCCTCACTTATATCGTCTGTAACTGAGAAATGATATTTAACTCAGCTGTATTTTTATTGAGAAATGCAAGATAAAATAACGAAAAATTATCAGCAACTAGATTTATACTACGGTGCACTATCCGTAAATATATTTAATCTATGACTTCTGTTCAGGTTGAAATACCAGTGCCTTTAACTCTGGAAATCCCCCAGATTAACACACCCCCAACACCACTTTCTCCTAACAAAAAACCAAATCCTCAAGCTTATAAGGATGCTATTCGCACCAGTTTGAGGGCATCAACCGTAGATGCTGTTTTCGCAACAGTTTTCTGTGTTACTACTGGCGGAATCTTACTCAGTAATTTCCTGCTAGAGTTGGGTGCCAGTCCCGTGGTATTTGGGATGCTATCCTCTTTCCCCATGCTGGTGAATTTAATTCAGCCTTTGGGTGCTTATTTTTCCGAACGAACTAGCAGCCGCTTCCAGTATTCTCTTAAAACTCATGGGATAAGTAGGCTACTGTGGCTGATTCTGGCAATTAGCATTATCAGCTCAAGCTGGTTAGGAGTTACTTCTCACCAGTTAATAGTTTTAACACTTGTGATTGTCCTATTTAGTCATCTTTTGGGAGGACTAGGAACTGCATCTTGGTTTAGTTGGCTAGCAATGATAGTACCTCGAAGATTGCGAGGTAAGTATTTTGGCATCCGTAATAGTTTAGCTAGCTTGACCAATTTGCTCTGTGTACCTTTGGCGGGGCTGGCTGTATCACATTGGTATGGTGGAACTCTACAAGGTTACGGTGTAGTTCTGCTTGTAGGCATCGTGTTTGGGATAATTAGTATCGGGTGTCAGTACTTCAAAATGGATATAAATCCAGCATTGCAAAACACTGAGTTTGTGAAGTGCGAGCAAACAAAAAACATTCAACTAGTTAATGAAAGCTCTGACACTGACAAGAAGGAAACTTGTGAGGTAAGTGAGATACAGCTAGATGCCTCATGTCTACTCAATTTGACCATTCCATCAAACCAGTTTGCTAGCAGCATTTGGAATAACTTTAACTTTTTAATGTTTCTAGCCTATTTCGGCTTATGGATGCTAGCTGTTAACCTCAGCGCCCCCTTTTTTAACTTCTACATGCTAGATACTTTGGATCTAGATGTCAGTTGTGTAACACTCTACGGTAGCCTTCAGGCAGGGGCTAATCTGCTGCTGATCATTCTGTGGGGTAAGTTGGCAGATAAGATAGGCAATCGTCTCATCCTGATTTTTATTGGAATTCTAGTCGCACTTACGCCTCTGCTGTGGTTGGGCATTAGTGCTAATCATCTGGATATTTGGCTGTGGTTGCCGCTATTACACATTTTTACAGGAGGGACTTGGGCAGCCATCGATCTATGCATTAACAATATGCAATTGGGAATCGCACCAGTAAAAAATCAGTCGATCTATTTTGCAATCATATCTGCCGTGGCTGGAGCTAGTGGTGCTTTAGGCACAACTATAGGTGGTTTTATAGCCCAATTTGCTGAACATGGAGGTTTACCAACATTGTTTGCTCTCTCTAGTTGCTGCCGATTAGCAGCGATTGTCCCGCTCATATTTGTCAAAGAGCCACGTTAGTGAGTTTTCAAGAGCAAAGGTGCAACGGCGCAGGGGGAGAAAGAATAATTCTTTGATCTCCCCTATTCTACTTACTCAGCAGCTGTGGAACTTAAGCTCATCGTTTCCCACAAAACCATATGGGGCGCTGTTGGTATGGGCTGATGCAAGGCAATCAACTGCGCTAGGGTATTCTTTAACTGAGTCCGAGGCACAATTTCATCTACAAAACCGTGCTTGAGTAAATCTTCCGCACTTTGGAAATCTTCTGGCAATTTTTCCCGTAGGGTTTGCTCAATCACTCGCCGACCAGCAAAACCTATGGTGGCTTTTGGTTCTGCAAGAATGATATCGCCTAACATAGCAAAGCTCGCGGTAACACCACCTGTAGTGGGATTAGTCAAAATTGGAATATATAAAAGTCGTGCATCCCGATGGCGTTGTAGGGCTGCGGAGATTTTAGCCATCTGCATGAGGGAAAGCATTCCTTCTTGCATTCTAGCCCCACCAGAAGTGCAAACGATCAATACAGGATACCGCCGTTGAGTTGCTTGCTCAATCATGCGGGTGAGTTTTTCGCCTACAACTGAACCCATGCTTCCACCCATGAAGCGGAAGTCCATGACCCCCAAAGCTACGGGCAAACCGTTGATTTGTCCTAAACCTGTTTTAACTGCATCTATTAAGCCAATTTTTTCTTGCATTTCTCGGAGGCGATCGCTATAGGGTTTGCGATCGCGAAATTGCAGGGGATCGGTGGGGCGTAGATGCTCGTCCATCGGTCTCCAAGTATTCTGATCTATTAATTGGCGGATGCGTTCATCGCTATCGACGCGATTATGATGACCACATTCGACGCAAACCATCTGATTCGCCCTAAGGTCTTTCGTATATGCCAATACGCCACACTTAGAACACTTGTGCCATAACCCATCAGCAATTTCACGTTCTTGACGTTCGAGGCTGATAGTTCCTGATTTTCGCCGATTTGCAAACCAATCTAATAGAGACTTTAAACCGCGTGTTTCTTCGTTGTTTGCCATTTTTATCTTATCAAGTGGGTAATGAGGTCGAAAACAGGTCAAGAAGTTACGGGGCGTACAGGGTAAAAAGTTCTCGTTCCATAGTCGCTCATTGGGACTTTGGGCTGGATACGGAGTTTTTGGTGGTTCCACTGTGGAAATGACACGCTTGTTTATCCCGTTTCGGATCTTGACTATTGACTACATTGTCAAATTACGCTTGTAAGCAATTCAGACCTGATTTTGCATCTTTGGTTGCCAGCTTAACGAAAATGCTTATGCCAATACAAGTCTCTTGTTAGTCTGATATTGTGAAGGTATCGGCAAAGCCGTTGGAATCTTAACCTCTAAACAGGATGTTCCTTCCCAACCCCTCCAGGGGATACTTGCTCCCAAATCAAGAATTCGTGATGCTAGGTTATGAGCAATCAGCTCGTTAAGAGTAAGAGGGTGATACAGGTCACAGGATGATATTACCAAAATCTGAAGGGCCGATAGCGTAATGACAGTTACAGTCATGGAGGGTAGAAATTTCTTATGATGAGCAATGGAATGGTAAAAGCAGGTATCCTAAATTTTGAATTTTGAATAAGTGAATTTTGAATTGATTTTTACCTCCTATATTTAACTTACTGGAAAAAATAACCGTAGGTAAGCCGATAAAATTGCTTCGCCGCCAAACAGAGCGATCGCAGCTCCTAAAGCGAGAAAAGGGCCAAATGGTATCTTTTGTCCGAATCTGCGCTGGGATAGTGCAATTGCACCGCCACCTACTAATGCTCCCACCGCACAGGCCATAAAACCAGCTAGAAGCAAATACTTCCAACCTAACCAAGCTCCCATCATGGCGGCTAATTTGGCATCTCCTGCTCCCATTGCGGTTTTACCTAAGATCATTGAACCGACTATGGCGATCGCATCAAATAACCACAAGCCCAGTACAGCTCCGACGATCCCCATCATGAGATGTTTGATTAATCCTACCCAGCTAGCTTCAGGGAGAAACCCTACAATCATTTGAAATACAATCCCTAATACCAAACCCGACTGCGTAAGTTGATTGGGTAAGGTCATTGTATCTAAGTCTATAAGTGATAACGCTAATAACCAGCTACAAAAAGCCCAATATCCAATTGTATAAATAGAAACTTTAAATATTAAAAATACTAACAAAAAAATTATGCCCGTTACCGCTTCTACCACAGGATAACGGACAGAAATTTTGCTTTTACAATAACGACATTGGCCTCTTAACCACACCCAGCCAAGCACTGGTACATTATCGTAAGCTTTTAACTGGTTGAGGCAATGGGGACAGCGTGAGGGAGGCCAAAGAACCGACAATCCTGCCGGGAGTCGATAAACTACAACATTAATAAAGCTGCCAATAGATGCACCCAAAGCGAAGACGATAGCGCTCGCCGGGACAATTAGTAAAATGTCCATATAGTCAGTTGTCATGAGTCCTGTGTCATTTGTCGTTTATCTTTTGTGCTTTGTCGAGAGTTAATTAATATCCACTCTTGACAACTGACAACTAACACCTGACAACTAACAACTGACTAATACATATAAGATTCAATTTGACTCAAGGGCACAAAACATTCTTCCGGCAACAAGACTGGATGATTCGTAAAAATCACCTTGCCCCGATGATTTGTGCGGTTAATTGCTACTCCTGTAGGTTGTCCAGCTACTTCAGGATGTACCTCACATAGAGTGTAGTAAATTTTACCAGCAGCCCTAATGACAGCGGGATCAACCAAGGGAGGCTGAAGAGGCTGGTTTTTGGGATTGGTAAAGTTTGCTTGTCCTTGTCGTAAAGCGTGCACTATTTGCTGCTATTTGCTTGCTAGATTTCTCTTTAGTTTATCCGAAAGTTTCCGCAACGGTTGCCAAAATGGTCAAACTGTGGCAGAAAAATTATTTTGCTTGTAGAGCTTGAATGAGTGCGTCGCCCATAGCACGGCAACCTAAAAGTTTGGTTCCTGGTGAAAGAATATCGCCTGTGCGATCGCCCTGTTCTAAAACTTGGAATACAGCGTTTTCGATGGAGTCTGCTGCTTCTGATTGATCTAAACCGTAGCGTAACATCATTGCTGCACTCAAAACCTGTGCTAGAGGATTTGCCTTATCAAGTCCTGCGATATCTGGGGCGGAACCATGAACAGGTTCAAAAACTCCTGGCCCAGAAGCACCCAAACTAGCAGAGGGTAACATTCCAATACTACCCGTGAGCATGGCAGCAGCATCAGAGAGAATATCGCCAAACAAATTGCCTGTAACAATCGTATCGAACTGCCTGGGAGCGCGTACTAGCTGCATGGCAGCATTATCTACATAGAGATGAGATAGTTCAATATCGGGATATTCTTGGGATAGTTTAGTGATGCGATCGCGCCATAACTGCGATACTTCTAACACGTTTGCTTTATCTACCGAGCAGAGTTTCTTACCGCGTTTCCGGGCGGCTTCAAATGCTACTCGCCCAATGCGATCGATTTCCGATTCGGTGTAAACCATTGTATTTACACCACGTTTTTCTCCAGTCTCAGTTTCAAAAATTCCTTTGGGTTTACCGAAGTAAATTCCACCAGTGAGTTCGCGCACCACCATAATATCTACGCCTTCCACAACTTCTCTTTTCAAAGTTGAAGCGTCAATGAGTTGAGGCAAAATTTTCGCTGGGCGCAAATTGGCGAATAATCCCAAACCTGCACGCAACCCCAGCAAACCTGCTTCTGGGCGGCTATGAGATGGTAGGGAATCCCACTTATAACCACCAATCGCAGCCAGTAATACAGCATCACTGTTACGACAAGTATCTAAGGTAGCAGATGGCAAAGATTCGCCTGTAGCGTCAATCGCCGCACCACCAATTAAGGCTTCTTGGAATTTAAACTGAATATCAAATTTTTTCCCTACGACTTTCAGCACGTCTACCGCTACTGCCATAATTTCAGGGCCAATGCCATCGCCAGGGAGTAGGGTAATGCGGTAGTTCTGTGACATAGCTGTTTCTTACTAGGTAAATGCTTGCAGATTAAATATCATACCGAGCAAGATGTACTTATGGAGTTTTCAATTTATTTAGATGTCTGTTGTCTGAATCGCCCTTTCGATGACCAGACACAGGAAAGAATTCGTTTGGAAGCTGAGGCTGTGCGACTCATCTTAACGAATTGTCAACGCGGTG
Organism: Mojavia pulchra JT2-VF2; assembly: GCA_019359325.1. Taxonomy (GTDB): domain Bacteria; phylum Cyanobacteriota; class Cyanobacteriia; order Cyanobacteriales; family Nostocaceae; genus Mojavia; species Mojavia pulchra. The sequence continues at coordinate 96,101 of JAHHHN010000011.1, forward strand.
AGTGGTTGCTACTGACAAGCCAAGTTATTGAAGTTGAACTGAAGCGTACCCCTGATAGCGCAAGAAAAGACCAGATGAGATTATGGACTGCTTTTGCGACGAGCAAAATTATGATTAACGAACAAATTGAGTCTCGTGGTTCCCAACTTGCTGAACTGGGATTTAAAAACTACGATGCATTGCATATTGCTTGTGCGGAAGCAGGGAATGCCGATATCTTTTTAACCACAGATGACAGAATGTTGCGTTTGGCTGCAAGGTGCAGGAACTTGCTACAAGTAAGATTAGAAAACCCACTTCAATGGGTAATGGAGGCGACACATGATAGACGTGACTAAACTTTCCCAGGTTGAGATTAGGCGGCTGGGGATAGAAGCCCTTACTAAGGCCCTTGGCCCAGCTGGGATGGCACGATTTATGCAGCAATTTGAGATGGGAAGTGGGGATTACACACGAGACAGAGATCAGATTTTGGGAAACCCCACTATAGAAGAAATAATTTCGGAAATTAAAGAAATGCAAAAAGATGAGCAAGAGCAAGACGAAACGTAAAAAAGCTGTGTTTAGTTGCGATGAGCTGAACTTGAAAAATCCAGCTAATCGCTATAAATACCGCGCTATTTTATGACCTATTCCAAGCTTTGATGAAGGCAATTACTGAATATCCGCAAGCATTCATCATGACCCCATTGACTGTACCACCAACAGCAGACCCTACAAAAGGCATCATTTTTGCTACGTTAACTAAAGTTTTTTCACCTGCTTTGGAGATTAACTTAATTCCCAAAGCTTTATTTATTTCAACAAATGTTTTACCAGGGATAGACATCAAAGCTTTTTGAATAGCTTGTGAGCCAACTTTAGTCCCTAATTCATTAGCAAGTTCTGCTACAGTAATTCCCGCAGCCGCAGCTAAAACTAAAGGACGTGAAGATGGGCTTCTGATATCAATTCCATAAATGGTAAAAAGGGCAGATGCTAGCTTTACTTGAGAATACAACGTAATTGCAATCTCAGTTGGTATTCCTGCGAATCCTAAAACACCATTGAGAATACCGTTGCCGACTGACCAAACAGTTGATTCTAAGATCATCAAGTTTGCAATGTTATCTTTGTTACCTGCCCAATAAAAATTATTAGCAAAGGATTGTCCCCACTGCCTTCCATCTTCGATAGCATAAGCAATAGTTTCCCCGATGACTGGCATCTGCATGAGCGAATCAAAATCCATAACTGTTACAGTTGATTAGCTGTGAAGATCTAGAGTTTTCTTGTTTTAAAATTCCCAATATTTTGATAATATTTGTTAACTTTATTAAGACTTTAATTTAAGTATTTTGCGTAATAAAATTAAGATTGTGTAAACTTGGTTTCTATTTCTGAAACAAGCTCGGCAAAAACTGTAGAGACAGGTTAGTGTAAGCGTTAATCACAAGCCGCACTCTGGCAGCTATGGTAAAAGAATTAGCAATTCGCACCTGTGGACTTACTAAGCAATTTGACCGACATATTGCTGTTAATAACGTGGATTTAGAGATCCAAGCGGGTGAAGTATACGGACTGATTGGCCCTAATGGCGCAGGTAAGACAACTCTCATCCGGATGTTAGCAGCCGCTGAGGAGGCTACTACTGGTGAGATTTATATTAATGGCGATCGCCTGCTACGTGACAAAAGCAACCCCACCCTCAAGCGTCGTCTTGGCTACTTACCTGATGACTATCCGTTATATGAGGATCTGACAGTCTGGGACTACCTAGATTATTTTGCACGACTGTATCGCTTGCGGGAACCGCGTCGTACTCAACGGCTACATGAAGTGTTGGAACTGATACAACTCGGCAATAAGCGTAATAGCTTGATTTCTACACTTTCACGAGGGATGAAGCAGCGCTTGAGTTTAGCGCGAACGATTATTCATGAACCAATTTTACTGCTGCTGGATGAACCAGTATCAGGGCTTGACCCCATCGCTAGGATGCAGTTTCGTGAAATTATCAAAGCTTTGCAAGAAGCTGGGATGACGATATTGATTTCCTCTCATGTTCTCAGTGACTTAGCAGAACTGTGTACTTCTGTCGGAATTATGGAACTTGGCTTCCTAGTAGAAAGTGCTTCGTTAAAACAACTTTACCAGCGTCTTTCTCGCCAGCAAATTGTGTTATCAACTCTAGGGAAATTAGAGCCACTTTTGAGCGAATTGAAAAATCATCCTGCGGTGGATGAGTGGCAGGTAATTACAGGAAAAAATAGTGTACGAGTGAATTTTTCTGGCAAGGAGGAAGATTGTGCAGATTTGTTGCGATCGCTCATTCATGCTGGTATTCCCGTAACTGATTTTCACTGCACCCAAGAAGACTTAGAAACCATTTTCTTGAAATTAGGTCATAAGCAAGCATCTTGATTATTTAATAATTATCACTTCCAATTTACGGAGATTTTTCTATGATGCTCAATTTATTAGACAAGATCGGTGATTGGAATCCCCAACTTTTACGTGAACTCAAAGGCCGTTTAAAATCACGTAATATATTGTTGGCAATTGCTATTTCTCTGCTGGGTCAATTTCTAATTTTTATGGTTTGCCAAATCGAGCTACCAACTCGTAATACAGTATTTCAAGGTTATTCTAATAAATATTGTACGGGAGAGATGCTCTACAATTTACCAAAATGTATTAAGGATGAATTTGGTAATGTGGTTGTCAATTGGCAATTGTGGTCGCTAGATTTATTTACACATTTGAGTATTATTGGCACTTTTACACTTTTAGTAGCAGGAACTTATCTACTAATCAGTGATTTGGCTTCTGAAGAACGGCGTGAAACACTCAATTTTATTCGCCTTAGTCCCCAATCGCATCAAAGTATTTTCTCAGGCAAAATTTTGGGTGTTCCTATTTTGCTTTATGTTGTAGTACTACTAGCTGTTCCTTTGCATTTATGGTCAGCTTTAAATGCTAAAATTTCTTTGCAACTAATCTTAAGTTTTTACGCAGCTGTGGTTGCTGCTAGCATTTTATATTATAGTGGTGCATTGCTATTTGGCTTAGTTAGTTCTTGGTTGGGTGGTTTCCAAGCTTGGTTAGGTAGTGGCGTAGTTTTAGGATTTCTCCTAATCAGTCTGCGATTAGTCATGCCGGAAATATCAGATGATTATCCACTTGTTTTTTTGAGGCTGGTTAACCCTTGTTATTTAATTCCTAATGCAGACATGAGTTCTGTATTCAGGCCGATTAGTTCAAGACTTACTAATTTCCATTGGTTTGCTTTACCTTTAGGCGATAGTGTTGTAAATACGCTTGGCTTTGCTCTATCTATTTACGGTATAGGAACATATTTTATCTGGCAATCTTTACAACGTTGCTTTCGTGACCCTAATACTACTATGTTGAGCAAGCAGCAGAGTTATTTATTAACGGCTTGTTTTACAGTTATTACTTTAGGTTGTGCGAATTGGCAAAAATTAGCATTCGATGATTCTCCTGGTTCATATCTACTGGCCGAAAATATTGTGTGCTTATTTTTCTTGAATTTTTGGCTATTATTATATCTCATTGCTGCTCTTAATCCTCATCGCCAAATACTACAAGATTGGGCAAGATATAAACGGACTTCTACTAGCAAAGGCTTGGTTAATAGTACATTATTTCAGAATTTAATTTGGGGTGAAAAGAGTCCAGGATTAGTAGCGATCGCCATAAATGCAATGATTGCTATTATCGGTTTATGTGGATTAATATTCCTCTCTCGTGTCCCCCTTGATAACAAAATTAATGCTATTTTCGCTCTGGCTTTAGCTGGGAGTTTAGCTATGATATATGCAGCCTTAGCTCAACTACTTTTATTCAGCAAAAATAAGCATAGAGTATTTTGGACTAATGCTACCATCGCTGCTGTAATTGTATTACCAGTGATAATTATGGCCATCTTTTCTTCTTACTCCAGAGACAACAATTTTCTCTGGCTGTTTTCAATACTTGCACCAATTTATGCCATTTCTCCTGAAGCCAACTCACTGTCACCGATAAAAGCATTCCTAGCCATACTTGTTCATTGGAGTACTCTAGGTTTATTAGTTTTTCAACTAAGGCGAAATTTGAGAAAAGCAGGAGAGTCAGCTACAAAAGCACTGCTTGCAAGTTAAGAAAAGTTTGGGCAAACCTAATTCGCTACTACACAAACAAGTAAGTCCTTAATAATTAAGGATTTAAAACCCGCGTAGGCGGCCTTCTCTCCCGAAGCCCCTACGCGTCTTGTTTGCGTGCAAGATTAACTGCGGCTTCCAGTCGTCAAGGAGAGTTTCTAGCGAAATCACCGCATAATGTGACATAAAGCCAATCTCGACTGCTAGTTACCTATGCCGCAGAATCAAATTGCTGTAGAGTTCCGCAATGTCACCTTTAGCCGCAACCATCGTCCTTTAGTATCAAATCTCAATTTCAGCATTCATCAAGGTGAAGCGCTAGTATTACTCGGACGCAGTGGTAGTGGTAAAACTACTACTATGAAATTAATTAATCGCCTCTTCACACCCACCCAAGGGGAAGTTTTATTTGATGGTGTTCCTACAACTCAATGGGATGAAATTAAACTGCGGCGCAAGATTGGTTATGTAATTCAAGAAACGGGTTTATTTCCTCACTTCACAGTTGAACGTAATGTAGGTTTAGTCCCCGCTTTGGAAGGTTGGAAACCGAAACAAATTAAAACGCGGGTTTACGAACTGTTGCAATTGGTAGGTTTAAATCCAGAACAATTTGCTAGGCGCTATCCCCATGAACTTTCAGGAGGGCAAAAGCAACGGGTTGGTGTAGCCAGGGCGCTAGCAGCTGATCCGCCTGTATTATTAATGGATGAACCATTTGGCGCACTCGATCCAATTACACGCTTAGAAATTCAACAGGAGTTTCGACGGTTACAACAAGAATTAGGCAAAACCGTTGTGTTTGTCACCCACGATATTCAAGAAGCTTTTGTTTTGGCTTCAAGAATTGGTTTAATTTATGGTGGAGAATTGGTAGTATTAGGGACAAAGGATGAATTTATCAACTCTCAACATCCAGAGAGTCTTGCTTTTGTTCAATGTCTGCGTTCATTGCAAGACACATTATGAAAGATTTCTTCCTCATCAAGTACGCCCCAGAAATTCTTCAGCATACGCTGGAACATTTATTTATGGTGGGCATTGCTATTAGTATCGCCATACTGATAGGCATCCCCTTAGGTATTTTAATTACACGCCAAACAAACCTCCGTCAACCGATTCTGGGTATTGCCAATATTCTGCAAACTATTCCTAGTTTGGCTTTGTTTGGTTTACTTATTCCTGTACCTGTAATTGGTGGTATTGGCGTAGTACCAGCAATTGTCGCATTAATTTTATATTCTTTGTTACCGATAATTCGCAATACTTATACTGGTATCACTGGCGTTGATTCTGCAATTCGGGAAGCTGGGCGAGGTATGGGAATGACTGATCAACAATTGTTGTTTCAAGTAGAAATTCCTTTGGCGGTGGGAGTAATTTTAGCAGGGGTGCGTGTAGCAACTGTGATTGCTATTGGAATTGCAACTATAGCCGCAGCGATTGGTGCTGGTGGTTTAGGTGTATTTATTTTTCGTGGAATCGCAGTCGTGAATAATCAGTTAATTTTAGCAGGGGCAGTTCCTGCGGCAGTAATTGCATTAATTGCTGATTTGGCTATTGGTTGGATGGAAAAAAGATTAAAAGTTAAAAATTAACCAAGCCTAGAGGTAACTTAGGATAATATGCGCCTAAAATACCCAACAGAGACAATAAAAACATTTGTACTTTTTTGCCTGTTAACTGTTGCTTTGGTAGTTGCGATCGCCAGTTGCAACCCAAATTCAACTACCAATAACAGTGGTGATATTATCGTAGCTTCTAAAGATTTTACTGAACAAGATATTTTAGGTGAACTCTTAGCACAACAAATTGAAGCAACCACTAATTTAAAAGTTGCGCGTCGTCCCCGCTTAGGTGGTTCTTTCGTTTGTCATAGTGCAATTACTGCTGGCAAAATAGACGCCTATATTGAGTATACAGGTACAGCTTTTACTGGCATTTTAAAACAAAAAGCAATTAGTGATCCAAAATTAGTTTACGAAAAATTAAAACAAGCATACGCCCAGCAATTCAATTTAGAAGTAATGCCAAGCTTAGGTTTTGAAAATACATTCGCAATAATTATTCGGGGTGAGGATGCCAAGCGCTACAATCTTCAAACTCTCTCGGAAGCTACTAAATATACACCCCAATGGCGTGGCGGCTTTGGCTATGAATTTTTGGAACGGGAAGATGGTTTTCCGGGATTAGCGAAAACCTATAACTTACATTTTGCTAAACCACCCCAAATTATGGATTTAGGTTTAATCTATCGAGCATTGCTGCAAAAGCAGGTAGATATGGTAGCAGGTAATTCTACCGATGGGCAGATTGCTCGCTTGGATTTAGCGGTTTTAAAGGATGATAAACAGTATTTTCCCCCTTATGAAGCAGCACCGATTGTGCGCAAAGAAACTTTAAAAAAATATCCGCAATTAAGACAAGCGATCGCTCAAGTCGCTGGAAGAATTACAGCAGATGAAATGCGACAATTAAACTACTTAGTTGAGGGCGAATTACAGAATATTAAAGATGTTGTCCACGAGTTTCGTAAATCTAAAAAATTATAAGTTTTTTACACCAAAGGGTGAAAAATGTTCTTTATAAGGTAATTTTTTAACTTGTTTTACACAGGTAGGTATGAGCTATAAACAAATGTGAAATCAAAATTTTTATTGAATACTTGTTGCTGAAAGTGTGTAATAACCAGCAATCAACCTAGAATCTTTTTCTATTAAGACGAAGGGAGCAGCCACACGTTTACGCCCATCTTGTCCTGCTTGCTGTTTTAAATAACGGTCTAGTTTCTCAACACCGCAAGAAAAAGCCGCTTGGTCATGCTTCCCCAGCGGCTCTATTAAATAATCAAAAGTATCAGGGAACGGCACTTACACACCCATATTTTGTTTGTAATGCACTCCCAGGCGCTAGCCTAAGAAATATAAAACACAATGGCATAAAAATGCATATAGTAGGCAATTACCAGCGAGTTGCGATCGCTGTCTTTTCTCTTGGTATTCTGTGTTACAACTCTGTCGCATCAGCCGCCTTCATTTTACCCTTACGTAGCAAAAAGGGAATGGTAGTTTCAGCCCATCCCCTAGCAAGTGAAGCGGGAATTTCTATGTTAGTTAAGGGTGGTAATGCAGTTGATGCAGCCGTAGCTACAACCTTTGCGATTTCTGTAGTAGAACCTTTTTCAGCAGGAATTGGCGGCGGTGGCTTTTTATTGATGCATTCACAGAAAACTGGTGAGATGAAAGCGTTAGATTTCCGGGAACGCGCACCGCTAAAAGCTACAAGAAATATATACTTGGATGCACAAGGTAAGGTGCGTCCGAATGCAAGTGTTAATGGCTATTTGGCAGTAGCGACACCAGGAACAGTGGCGGGAATGTATGAAGTGCATCGTCGCTATGGTAAATTACCTTGGCAAGAGGTAGTAAAACCTGCGATCGCTCTGGCTAAGGATGGTTTTCTTCTCAGCCGTGTGGTAACCTACCGCTCTGTGCAAGTGAATCGAACACGTAAGCAGGTAATTCTCAACAATCCGGCGGCGCGAGAAATTTTTACACGCAACGGTGAATTTTACGGCCCTGGAGAAAGATTGGTACAACGTGATTTAGGGCGAACTTTAGAAGCAATTGCCCAGAATCCGCAAAGTTTTTATACTGGCAGTATCGCCCAGGCGATCGCCTCTGATATGGCAAAAAATGGTGGTTTAATTACACTCGAAGACTTAAAAACCTACAAACCAATTTGGCGTAATCCCTTGTGTGGTACTTTCCGCAAAGCTAAAATCTGCTCTATGCCACCACCTTCATCAGGAGGTGTTCACCTATTGCAGATTTTAAATATTATCGGCGACACCGATTTAAAATCTTTAGGATGGCATCACCCCAATGCTTTACATTTAATCGCAGAGGCGATGAAGATTGCTTATGCGGATCGTTCACAATATTTAGGCGATCCAGATTTTGTCAAAGTCCCTGTACAAGAACTGATCAGTCCAGCATACGCCAAACAACGCCGTCAACAAATCAAGATGGAAAGGGCTAAACCCTCAATGGGGGTAAAGCCAGGACTCTTAAGAAAGCAGGGGGAGTACTTTCTGACGTGGTTAACAAGCGTCCCGCTACGTACTCAACTTGATATTATTCAAAATTCCAGATGTCCTCTTGTTCTATTGTCTTCTTGTTCTAAATATGAATCTCCTGAAACTAGTCATCTAACAGTTGTGGATGAGCAGCATAATGCCGTGAGTTTAACTTTTACAATTAACCTTGGCTTTGGTGCTGGGGTGGTGACTCCGGGAACTGGGATTGTACTTAACAACGAGATGGATGATTTTTCCATAGCGCCAGGAGTGCCTAATGATTTTGGTTTGATTGGTAACGAAGCAAATGCGATCGCACCCCGCAAAACCCCTTTATCCAGCATGACTCCAACAATTGTCACGGAAAACAATCGTTTACGCCTGGCAGCAGGAACCCCTGGTGGTAGTACCATCATTACCCAAGTGCTGCAAGTAGTATTAAACGTGCTGGAATACAATTTGGATGTTGGTGCAGCTGTTTCTGCCCCACGCATACATCACCAATGGCTTCCCGATGAGTTGCGAGTGGAACCTTGGGGTTTAGATATTCTCACTCTGCAAGAGTTGCGTCGTCGGGGACACAATATTAAAGAAACAACTCCTTGGGGCAATGCTAACGCGATCGCCGTCACAGCAGATGGTATTTTAGAAGGAGCAGCCGATCCTCGTGGCGAAGGTTCTCCAAAAGGTTTGTGAAGTGTTTTGTGAAGTTTAAATTAATAGTCCACAGTTATTCAAGTAGACTGTAGACTATTAATTTTGGACTATTGACTCTGAGTAGTGGCTAGCAAACTCCTGTGCCCGTGCGCTAGGAACCAATGTCCAGCCAGCTTTTAACAGTTTTTGATAAGTTGCCCAACCTTTTGAGCCACCTGGTATTTGATAATCTGGCACTGCGTATTGCCCAAAAGCTGTGTAGGGACGCCAGGGTTGATTGGGTGCGATCTGCAAATGCAAAATTTTCTCCCCATCACCACTTGAATTAGATAACCAGCACATTTGTCGATGCATGGTAAACTCCTTTGCGTTTAGCCTATTTTGCATATTGGCAGAAATTTGTCAATACCCGCCTCACCCTTATGGGATAATTTTTGCCCGATAGTTGTGGATAGCTGTCAAACTTAAGGCTGCGTAAAGCAGATTAATACTCAGCAAATTTAACCCCATCGGATGTTTTCCGTGGAATATAAACAACAACAGCCTTAACTAGCATTTATCCCCCTGCCGTGATTAAAGGGTAAGATTTATTAATACTACTTGCGGTTTTCGCCAGAGTATGTAGCGAGAAATACTATTTTGCAACAGACCTAAAGCATATACGATTTGTTTTTCTGGTTACACAATTTTGAATTACTTATACTACCTACTGTTACATCTCTTCAGAAAGCAGGAACATACAGCTTATCACCAACAATGGCGCGAATCTCTGCTACTAACTGCTGATAACTCGACTCAGATAAAGCTGGTTCTGCTTGCTGTACGTTAAGAGATTGAGCTATATCAATCCATGACTTGCAACCACCGTATTCAGCACGGTAAGGAATTTCTTGCGCTTCGGGTAGTTTATAAGTCCGCAACAGGAGAATATACAGTGGCTGACGGGCTTTCCACTTGAGGCGATCGCTAATAAAATGCTCGTTCCAAATATGGAAGGGCAGCAAAGAGTTCACAACTGACTCGTCACTGACTGGCAAAATATCTGTAATTTCAGCCCAGCTACCAATGCGAACCGTCTCTGGATGCCAACCCGATGTCACCGGGCAGACAAGATTGGCATATTCAGCTTTCAACAAAAAAGGTTGTTGATGCTCAAAAGTAGGGTAGAGCAAAACTTGCTCATGAGCAACTTGAAAACGTCCATTTTGTTCATGGATACCACCTTTACGCAACAACATAATTGTGTTGCCTTGTTCTAAAGCATTTATGGCAACTGCCCATTCTTTGAGCGCATGAAAAGTCGTAGTCAATTTCATCAGTATCTACTTTAACTCTGATTTAATTTCACGTTAAGACCGATACAGTATGGAACTATCCAGGGAGATGAATTTAGGAACTAATAATGGAAAAGCGAACACTAGGAACATCAGACGTACAAATCACACCCATCCTCATGGGAACTTGGCAAGCAGGTAAAAAAATGTGGGTGGGAATTGAAGACGCTGACTCGATTAAAACAATCCGAGCGGCATTTGAAGCGGGTATTACTACAATTGATACTGCGGAAGTTTATGGTGAAGGACATTCTGAACGCATTGTAGCTGAAGCTTTATCTGATGTCCGCGAGCGCGTAGAGTATGCTACGAAAGTTTTCGCCAACCATCTTAAGTATGATCAAGTGATTCGGGCTTGTGAAGGTTCTTTGAAAAACCTCAAAACAGACTATATAGACCTTTATCAAATTCATTGGCCCTCTGGCGCTTTTAATAGTGAAATAGTACCAATTGAAGAAACTATGAGCGCTCTTAACTCCCTCAAAGAGCAAGGTAAAATTCGAGCAATTGGTGTTTCTAATTTTTCCCGCGAACAAATAGCAGAAGCAGCAAAATATGGTCGGATTGATAGTTTACAACCACCTTATTCTCTCTTTTGGCGGCAGGTAGAAAAAGATGTAATGCCTTACTGTATCGAAAATAATATTTCTATCCTTGCCTATTCGTCCTTAGCACAGGGATTATTAACAGGTAAATTTGCTCCCGGACATAAATTCGATCCGGCAGATAACCGTGCTAAAAATAAACTGTTTCAAGGCGAAAACTTTGAACACGCCCAACAAGCTTTAGAAAAACTGCGTCCTATAGCTGACAAACATAATGCTACCCTTGCTCAGTTGGCATTGGCATGGTTAATTGCCCAACCTCAAACAAATGCGATCGCAGGTGCGCGTTATCCCCAACAAGCAAAAGACAACGCATTAGCAGCCGAGGTTAAACTTTCTGCTACTGAACTTGCAGAAATTGATGCCATTGGACGCATTGTCACTGATAATCTTGACGAGAGTACAGTCATGTGGGAATGGTAATTAATTACTGCGTTACTAGCGGAGCATTCCAAAAATTTTCCGCTTGTCGCCAATAAGGCCAAATCCCTAATCCCCAATCCCCAGTCCAGACCCTTTTACTAGGGATCTATTCTCAACGGATTTCCAACATTGGGGATCAAATTTCCATCCCCAATAATTGGAAGTTGTAAAACCTGTTTGTGTCAAGATTTTGTTTTGTATTGCAAAATTATACAGAATATCAACTTTAGTAAATAAGGGTTTGCGGCTCATTATTTGAGTGATAGATTATATTTATAGACACCAAATAAAGCAAAACCAAAAAGGGCAAATGACACGGTGTCTCCCGTCAGCAGCCCAAGTAAATTTCAGCAAATTAATGAAGTGGCGCAAAGTCTTTTAAGAAAGGCAAAGCCAAATCCCAAAGCGGAAAAACAAAGAATGCTGAGTTTGCTAGTTGTTATGTCCACCCTAGTTGTTGATTTTTGTAATTACCTAACGAGTTAACGATTTGAAAACTGCGAATTCGAGCGAACCTGGTCACAACTGACCAGGTTTTTGAGTTTTATAGTGATATTTATTACAACTAATAGTATAATCACTGCTCAGTACGGTCAGAATTACCGGAATTTATGATTGAGGAGCTAGCTGTAAGGCTAGGATAATGCTGACCACAAGTTATAAATTTGGGCAATCTTCTAGCAGGGTATAAAATAGAACGGCTAAATATCTTGCTAGGAGATTTTAATGATTCATAAGAAATTTTTGAATAAAATTACTACAGCTATAGTTCTAAGCACATTTACTCTTTCTTGTGAAGCGAGTGTTACTAGAAGAATAGAAAAGACACAAGTAAAAGCTGCTGAAGAACAAAAGCTAGAACCAAATATTATATATAGTGACATCATCATCAAAGAACAATCAGATTATTTGATGATTCCAGTTTATCTAGCAGAACATAATCAAGATAAAGAAAGTAATTATGGACTTTCACGTTCTTATGTTAGAGATAACAAACTGTATAATTTTATTTTTTATCATAAGCAGGATGGCGAAAGTCATCTTTTATTAAATAAAAAAGCAATAATAAATTCTTTCGAGTTATTGGAAACAAAATCAGCAAGTAAATCGCCTATAAGATTTTGGTTATATAAAATCCTTGAGCAGGATACTAACACAGACAAAAAACTCAATTCAGAAGATGCATTAATTGGATATTTATCTGATTTATCTGGTAAAAATCTCCAGCAAATTACCCCGAATAATACTCAAGTCATTAATTGGGTAATTGTCCCCAGCCAAAATGCTTTATTTATCAAAATAATTAAAGATTCTAATAATGATAAAAAATTTACAGAAAGAGATAAGACAAATTTTATTAGAGTTAATCTTGATAAACCTGCTATGGGAAGCGAAATTATAAGTGATTCTATGGAGCAAGAAATTAAATCATATATTTTGAAATAAAAAATATAGGAAAAAATGAGCAGCATCTCGTTTTGAAAAATAGTCGTTACGCTAGAAGCTTTGTCATTAACCACATCTAATAAATCTTTGCTTCGTTGCTATTAGCCTCGGAATTCCATTCCAAGGCTAATAGCGAAAGTCCTCTAAAGCGGACTGAGTGAATCATTTTAGTCCACTTAAGTGGACTAAAGCTCTCAGCCTTGCACTCAAGTGCAAGGCGGGATGTCAATCATTGCAATAGTTTGGTTGTTACAAGTTCCTAATATATTTCCCTACATTACTGGGAAATAGACAATACCCAATCTCGCAAAAGCGGATTCACTTGATCTGGTATTTCATCATGGGGACAATGACCAGCCTTGAGAAAATATTCTTTTAGTTGAGGGTAATATTGTTGAAACTTCTGCGATCGCTCTCTAGCTTTCATCCAAGGATCAGCTTCTCCCCACAATAGTAGTAAAGGGCAAGTTAATTGCTTCAGCAGTACATCAACTTTTTCACCTTGGGGAGTATTAAACACTGAAACAAATACATCCAACGCACCTGCATCATAAGCAGGACGATAAATTTCCTCTATCAATTGGTCTGTAATTGCACTTTTATCTAGATAAACTTTCTCTAGAGTTTGGCGAATTACCCAACGTTGTCGCACGTATTGAAATAATAAAAACTGGGCTAAAGGTTGTTGAAACATCCACTTAACGCTATCACCCAGTAACTTCTGCAATCCAGATTCTTGCTTGGGAGGCTGAATTTGGGTTTGCAAAGCTTCAGGTTCTGATGTAGGTTGCTCATTAAAGGGGCCTGCACTGTTAAGTAAGACTACACCAGCTGCACTATCGGGGCGTTGGGCTGCAACACACAACGAAGCATACCCACCAAGGGAGTTACCTACTAAGACTGCTTTTTGCCCGATGATTTCATTAATAAAATCGTAGAGTTGATCACGCCACAAGTCGCCGCCGTACTGCAATTTCGGTTTGGCTGAACGTCCGAATCCCAATAAATCGATCGCAAATACTTGAAAATCTTGGCACAGTCCTGTGATATTCTTGCGCCAGTGGTCTGTAGAAGCACCAAACCCATGTACTAATAGTAAGGGTGGGCGTTGCGATTTCTCTCCTGCTCGTACATAGTAAACTTTGTGCCCTCGCCACTGCCAGTACTGGCCAGGAATGGGAGTTGTAGAGGGGGCTGTGGTTACCTGCATAATCTAAAGAAGTGTGAAGTAGCTTTTAATAATTGTAGGCTAGTACAGGAATGTAGGAAGACGCAGGGACACGGGGAGTTATGACTAAAGAAATATCAATTACAGGTAAAACTAAGCTTTTAGGAGTGATTGGGCATCCGGTGGAACATTCATTGTCGCCGGTAATGCACAATGCTGCGATCGCTCAGTTGGGATTAGATTATGTTTATCTTCCATTTCCCATAGAACCACAAAATTTAGAAGTAGCGATCGCAGGTTTTGCTGCGGTAGGAGTTGTCGGCTTTAGTGTGACAATTCCTCATAAACAGGCAATTATGCCCCTACTCTCAGAAATTACCCCTTTGGCTCAAGCTATAGGCGCAGTGAATACTGTCACCCGCAAGGATGATCAATGGGTGGGAACAAACACAGATATAGAAGGATTCATCGCCCCACTGCAAACAACATATCAGCAAGATTGGAGTCAGAAGGTAGCAGTAATTTTAGGCAATGGTGGTGCAGCTAGGGCAGTTGTAGCAGGTTGTAGCCAGCTAGGTTTTGCTGAAATTCATGTCGTTGGGCGCAATGAGCAAAAGTTAAAAGAATTCCAAAATAGCTGGGGTACACCCCTAGCTGAGAACTTGCAAGTGCATACATGGGAGAAACTAGCACAACTGATTCCCCAAGCTAACTTGCTAGTTAACACAACTCCTATTGGTATGTATCCCAAGGTAGATGAATCTCCTTTAAGTGCAACGCAAATGGAGAATTTACCAACAGAAGCGATCGCCTATGATTTGATATATATACCTCAACCGACACAATTTCTCCAACAAGCTCAAAAACAAGGTGCAATTGCGATCAATGGATTAGAAATGCTTGTCCAACAAGGAGTAGCAGCATTAAAAATCTGGTTACAACAAGAGAATGTACCTGTAGAAGTGATGCGCCAAGCACTGCGAAATCATTTAGGTTTAGGATGAACGCTCCAACGACAAAGTTAATGGTAGCTGGACTGTGAAGCTTGTCCAGCCTTGAGCGCTAGTCACTGCGATCGTGCCTTGAATATATTTGACTAGCTTCTTCACCAATGCCAGCCCCAATCCTGCACCGCTAGGTTGCCATGTACTACTAATCGGTATCTTTTTAATCAGGTTAGAAATAGGAGGTTGTTCTGTTGTATTCCTATTAGGAATTCGGTAAAACGGTTCAAAGATGCGAGATTGTTCATTGCTAGGAATTTCTACCCCAGAATTGCTGATTGTAATTTGAAAGCTCGGAATTTGAGTATCTTGATTTATTATGCTAGTTGGGTTTTGGACGAGGTGGACAGTTACCGTAATCTGTTCTTGAGGAGGAGTGTATTTGCAAGCATTGTTGAGTAACTCCGACACAATTTGAGTCAGGATACTTAAGTCTGAAATCAGAGGTGGTAAGTCTGGATGAATGTTAAGCTCTAAAATTTGTTGTTTAGCTTGAGCTAGTTCTTGAAAACCTTCAGCAATATGAGGTAGCCACAATTGAAGTTGAATCGAAGTCAATTCCAATGGATACATATCTGCATCAATGATTCGCATCTTCAGCAAATCATCGACCAGATTTAACTCTCGTTCGCACTCAGAACGTAGAATACCCAGGTAGCAAGATACAGACTCAAGTTTAGAAGATGCTTCTAATTGTCCTATTTCCTGCTGATCAAGAATATTTTCTAGTAAAGAAATTGTCATTTTGATATTTGACAAGGGCGTTCGCATTTCATGAGAAGTGGCTGCCAATAGATCCACTTTCAACTGGTTCAGTAGTTGGAGTTCCGTTATTTGCATTTCTAGTTTTCGGGTACGTTCAGCCGCGAGGTTGCGTTCTTCGGTTAACCTGCGTTGGGTGTCATCCCGAAAAACCATGACAGCGCCTGTAATCGCACCGTTGTTGTCTCTTAGGAGAGTAGCGCTATCAGCTACAGGTATCTTTGTTCCATCCTTGGCAATTAGTAGAATGCGATCGCTTAAATAAATAGTGGTTTCTTGTTGGAAGGCCCAGATGATGGGATTTTCTACTCTTAGCTGAGTTTGTTCATCAATGAGTTGAAAAACATCGTCTAACATTTGGTCTTTCGCTTCATCCAGTCGCCACCCTGTGAGTGCTTCCCCTGCCTGATTCAAGTACTTGACGCGTAACTGTGGATCTACCACAATCACCCCGTCCCCCATACCTCGAAGCACACTACTCAAAAATTGCTCGCGTTCATAGCGATTGAGTGCTGTTTGAATAGCAACATACAGTTCTTGCTCCCTCACAGGTTTGAGAATGTAACCAAAAGGTAATGTCAGCGTTGCCCGCTCTACAGTACTTTTATCAGAGTGCCCTGTAACGTAGATAACGGGAATTTGTAAACGATTCCAGATGTGTTCTGCTGCTTGGATGCCGTCCATTTCGCCCCGCAGCCGAATATCCATTAAAATCAAGTTTGGGCGCAGTTTGTTTGCTTTCTCAATTGCTGCTTCTGCGGAATCTGCGATATCTACGACCCTGTATCCTAAAGACTCTAAGCTTTCTTGTAAATTGATAGCCAGAATATACTCATCTTCAACAACAAGAACCCGAATCGTCTTTGTTGTCTGCGTGTTTGATGAGATATTGGTCATGTTTATGCCCTATTTTTTGTAAAAGTAATTTTAAATTCTGTTCCCTGCTGGCATTTAATTTCAAGCGTTCCCCTTAGTTGCTTGACTAACCCCTGAACAAGGTTTATACCCAGTGTTTTAGCTTTCTTGCTATCAAAGTTTTCAGGAAGCCCAACACCATTATCTCGAATAATGAGTATCAAATTTTGGTTGTATTGTTGATATAATCTGACCTGAATTTCACCTTCACGATGAACAGGAAAAGCATATTTCAAAGCATTAGAAACTAGTTCGTTGATAATCAAACCACAAGGAATGGCAGTTTCAATGTCTAACTTAGCATCATCAACTTGAATATTCAATCGAATATCGCTGGATCTGTCATTATAGGAATCGAATAAATGAGTTGTTAAATCAGGAATGTATTGAGCGAAATTAATATCGGCAAGCTCTTCAGAACGGTATAGTTTTTCATGAACCAAAGCTATAGAAGCAATTCTGTTTTGACTATCGCGCAGGATTGCAATTGCTTGCGGCTCTTTTGTACGTCTGCACTGCATCTCCAGCAAACTGCTGACAATTCCTAAATTGTTCTTCACGCGATGGTGGATTTCTTGAAGTAATACCTCCTTTTCTTTGAGAGATGCTTTAATTTGTTCGTCTGCTTGCTTGTGTTCGGTAATGTCTTGTTGAACGGCAACAAAAACGTTTCCAAATTCAGGATGCTCAAAAACAGATGTGGCGGCGCGACACCAAAAGGAAGTGCCATCTTTCTTCACATTATGGACTTCGTAACTTGCTTCACCGTGTTTCAGAATCGTAGCCATAATCGCCTCTGTCACCTGTTCAGAAGTACTGTATTCCTCTTCGTAGTTGAGAATTGATACATGCTGACCTGTGAGTTCACCATCTTCATAGCCAAACATTTGCTCAAATTTATGATTGGCGTAGACAATAATTTTATCAGCGGCTCGAATTAAGCAAATTCCCTCTGCTACATTGCGAGTGATGATTGCTTGCAACTCCAACATCTTTTCAGCACGTTTGCGTTCTGTAATTTCTACCACAACAATGCCCAGACCAATGGGTTGATCGGCTTCAGACTCAATTGCAAAGTAAGAAGCTAGCCAAGTCCGGATCACACCAGGCAGTTTTGGAGTTTCTCCACTGATCTCAAAATCTAAAATTGGTTCACCCGTTGTCAGAACATACCGGAAGACCTGTTCCTGCTTTGGTGCTATATCAGGGACAATCTCCCACACTGTCTTGCCAATATGCATTGCTGCTGGAATGCCATTCATTTCCGCCAATGCCTCATTGATTAACGAGTAACGCAGTTGCTGGTCGAGGACGGTTATACCAACAGGTGCGCTAGTGATAAAGGCATCCAACAACTCTTGCTTGTGAGCTAGTTCCCGCTCTAGAATTTTACGCTCTGTAATGTCAATTGCTACTCCTCCAACTAATTTTTGTTCAGATAATCCAGGAATCGGAAATTTATATACCAAGAACTCACCGAGGGTGCCGTCTGTTCGGGGAGCTACCTCAATCACCCCAAGAACCTGATTTGTCTCAGCAACTATTAGACTGTTACTCATAAACTGTTGAGCAATCTCAAGCGGGTAGAGGTCAAAAATAGACTGTCCGATCGCCTGATTAGGTAATAATTCAAATGTCCGCAGGTAGCTTTGACTTAAGTAAACTACACGCCCAGTTGCATCCGTAATCCAAGCTAGTGCTGGGCTGTTGTCCATAAATGCCTGAAAGCGAGCTTCACTTTCTTGCAAAGCTTCTTCTGTACGTTTGAGTTCAGTCATGTCCCGAATGCTAACTAATACACCTGAGATGGTTTGGTCTGCTTCGAGGTAAGGTGCATAGGTAATATTTAAAAATTGAGATTCTTTATCTGGATAGTTAAACCACATTTCATATTGAATCTTCTCTCCAGCCAAACACTTATTTAACCGGGGTTTAATGACGCTCTCAAACATCTCCTGCCCCACAATTTCATCCAGACAATGCCCGACAATTTCTTCTTTAGGCTTGCCACACCAATTCTGATACGCTTGATTCACCACCTGATAAATATAATTGCGATTCAGCAGCGAAATAGCATCCGTCGTTGTAGCTACAATTCGCTCATATCGCCGTAGTGATTCTTCCGCCAGTTTTTGCTCGTTGATATCAATGATTACACCTAGCATCCGTATTGGGTCGCCTGCTTCGTTGTAAATTCCGCGTCCTTTGCCAAGCAGCCAGTGAACCTTGCCACTTGGATGAATTACACGATGTTCGGCTTCATAATTAGTATGTTGTTTCAGCGCCTTGAACAAAATCTGTTGAACTTGGTCAACATCTTCTGGATGAATAGAATCACGCCATAGCTCAAATGAGGGTGTTGCTGTTTTTGGCTCTAACCCTAGCAAGCGAAAGTGGTTGTCGTTCCAAATTACTTCTCCTGTTTGAAGATTCCAATCCCAGATACCAATGTTTGTAAACTCCAAGGTTAGCCGGAATTGCTCTTCACTTTTGGCTAAGGCTGATTCGGCTTGTTTGCGATCGCTAATATCCCGATGAGTACCAGCCATTCGTAAAGCTCTGCCATTGTCATCACGCATTACAACCTTGCCATAGTCTGCAATCCATTTCCATTCACCAGACTTGGTTCCCAGTCGATAGTCAAATTTGTAGGGTACTGAGTTGTCCTTGAGATGGGCTGCCAAAATTTTCTCAACCCAAGGTTTATCATCTGGATGAACTAATCGCTCCCAGGTACTCAAATTCTTTGGGAGTTCATCGCAGCTATATCCGAGCATTTCCAGAAAGCAGGGGCTATAATACACCTCTTGAGTTACGAGATTCCAGTCCCAAAAACCATCTCCAGAAGCTTCAAGAGCCAGTTGCAGACGTTCCTCACTTACTTGCAGGGCTATCTGTGCCTGTTGGCGTTCGGTGACATCCTGGGCAGTTCCATAAAGACGGATGACCTGTCCTTGTGCATTAAATTCTACATTTCCAATGGCCTCGAAATAGCGATAAGAGCCATCTGGCTGAGGTACACGTAGAATTAGCTTGTAGGACTCGCCAGTTGCGATCGCTCGTTCTACGGCTTGGTGGAGTTTTTGCCGATCCTCTGGGTGGTATAACTCAAGCAGTTCCTTATAGTTTGGCTCTAGTTGGGCTAAATTTCGATTGAAGAGGCTGAAAAGCTCTTTTGACCAGGTAAGTTTGCCAGTGGCAAGATTATGCTCCCAATTACCAAGGCGAGCGACTCGCTGAGATTCTTCTAGGAGGGCTTCACTTTTTCGTAGTGTTTCTTCAGTATGCTTGATTTCGGTTACATCCACCACCAATCCATCGCATACCACACGTCCATTCGGCAACTGACGTGGGGTGGAACGGAAATGTAACCATTTCAGCTGACAACTGGGTGTTTTGATTTGCAGTTGAATATCAAATACAGATAGATTCCTCACAGACTCTTCAACGCCTGCCTGAAAGCGGGCAGTATCCTCTGGGATAAACTGGCGATACAGCAAACTTGGATCTCTAAGAGCATCTTCAGCACTGACTTCCATCAGTCTTTCAATCCCTGCACTGAGGTAAGAGAAGCAATCGCTGCCATCCAGTTCGCGGATCGCCTGATAAACTGCGCCATTGGGCAGGTTATCCCCAATTCTCCGCAACATTGCTTCACGCTCATACAAGGCGAGTTCTGCCCGTTTGCGATCGCTGATTTCACGCTCTAGTTCTCGGTTAGTTGCTTCCAGTTGTGTAGGACTGGGGAGGGCAAGTGCCTTTGGCACCAATGGTATCAGAGCAAAAGCTGTATACAGTGAAATTAATGCGGTGATGGCTTTAATAGAGCCACTTAGCCAATAGGTGGGATGCCAGAGTGTCCAAATTTCCATTAAGTGGGTGGTACCACAAGTAACGATAAATGTGGCAAACAGCAGAAACATCCAGTTAAATGGTAAGCTTTGGCGCTTGCGGACAAGATAAAGCAGCGTGATGGGAATTGAATAATAAGCAAGTGCAATTAAACAGTCGGATACAATATGTAGCCCTACTAACTCCGGTTTCCAGAGGTAGCAATGACCGTGGGGAATAAACTGTTTAGAAGTAAGGAAAGTTCTTAAAAGTTCCAGCATCAAGTGGTCTCAAACACCAGTTGCCTCAAATAATTAGTCGCTAATTCTACTATTTTGACAAGCCGGGAGTCTGGAGCGATCGCAGATCATCTCAAAGCTTAGAAAAACTTCTCAATTTCTCTGTTCCCCTACTTCTGCGGCCAGCGCCAATTGTAGCGATTCCATTCATAGATGCCTTGAATTTCATACTCACCGCCGTTATAGAAGCGAACAACGCAATTGGTGCATGAATCATTGCCATCCCTGATTTCATCCACCTGAATCACAATGCAGGGGAACCATTCACGCTTACAGGGGCCATCATCTTGTACCCATTCCCATAGTGCATTGGAAATTTCAATGCGATCGCCTAGTCTCAGTTTCAGTGCATCCTCAAAATAAGCATATTTATCAAAATGATATGACTGAACACGATTTAACCACTGTAGACCATAGCGCTCCCGGATAAATTGTACTTCTCCAGAGTCATTCTCATGCAGCCAATCGTTGAGTAGTTGCACTTTCCAAGTGCGGTTGTATTGTTCCTGTGTCTTGACGAACTGTAAAAATGCTTCCAATTCTTCTGCGGTAAGATCGTCTAAGGGATTGGCAATATCTGACACCCCATTAGAATTTCCCTGAATTTGCTCGACCGCTTGCAGTAATATCTGTTTCTGCCTATCAGTGAGAGGACAGCTGGCTACATCACAACTTTTAAAGGCTGCTTGCAAAGCTGCTTCAATCTCATCTGGAGTCATAAGTTAATAGCAACTAAGGGTTGATTTCCCTAATTATTGCAAAAGTTATATTAAAGTCTCTAATCTCTAAAGTAATGAAATTCAGGTAAGCTGAATTTAAAAACAGTTTTTAGATATGGAAAAGAACAGCAGCATAACATCTTTGTTGAATTTACTAGCTTTAGCTAGGACACAATCCTCTATACTGAAGCAAATAATTACAAATTTTCAGTATTTATACTTAATAAACCTGAAAGTAATCTTTGTTGCCAGTTTTTTCGGGGTTCTATCTTGGATGTTTACTCCCTCTGCTATAGCGCTGACACAACTTAGACTATTTGATATTTCTTATAAAGATTGTCCACCAGAACTAGCACAAGGAGCTGTGATAAGTAGTGGTTCTGGGGCTGCTAACTGTTTTATTGTCACAGGTAAAGCTGAAAATGCTACTTACAAAACTGTCTACGACGCAGACATTTTTGGCCGCATTTATGATGCTAACAACGACTCAGTGATGCAAAATCGTACCCGTTTAGGTTCGATTGCTGAAGTACCTCCAGGCATCAGTGATTTTGAATTGAGAATTTCTGTACCTGCAAATCAGCCTACTCCCTTGAAGCTGAAGCAGTTTAAAGCTGCTGGGTTTAGCGGTCAGGTACGTAAGTAAGCCGTCCTTATGAGCTAATTAAACTATATTAGTGGTTTAGAAAAACGAGAAACTGTAGAGACGTTTTCATCTTTAACGTCTCTACATCAGCCTGTATTTGAGTGTTAACTAAAACCCCTGTACAAATGGCAGTCTAGTTAGATTTTGCAACAAGTCACCAGCTAAACTAAGTACAATGAAGGCTAAGATTGGAGAAAAATCCATACCTCCCAAAGGGGGGATGATTGAGCGGAAAAGATTCAGATACGGATCGGTTATCTGAGCTAACGCGGCAAAGGGTTGACTATAAAAGTCGATATTCGGGAACCAGGTTAATAGCACGCGAATAATCAGCAAAACATTGTAAATCTGGATGAAAGTAACCAGTGTGGTAATCAGCAAATTCATGGATGGTTTGGTTTCCTGCTAAGTGTCGAAAGAAGTCTTATCATAGATTTTAATTTAGTCTGTGTGATGGCGTCTGCTGCTGCGACACCTACCAAAGTTCGGTTATTTCGCCACTGGATAAGTGTTTTAAGCATCTTTGGTAAAGGAGCGCTCATTCATGGCTTGCGGTGAACTGCCATTCACATTTCCGAGCTGCTTGCGTACATCATCTATTGTGGCATTGAGTTGGGCAATTTTATCTTCTAGCGATCGCCGTGCCGTTTCCATTTCCATGCTTTGATTTTCGGAGGCTTTCATCTGACGTCGCTTCGCTGATATTCTCTTGCCTTCATCTGAGTTATTAGTCAGTTCTGTCTCCTCATCTGCTAATAATTCTGAATCATCGCGTCGGGAAGCAATCAAGGCACCTAGTACGCCCCCCACAACACTACCAAAAACTGCCCCTGCTAAAAAACCACTGGCAAAACCATCACGCTGACTCATATCCTTAACCGCCTTGAAGAAACTTGGTGACTTTTACACTAGTTAAGTTATTTTTCTGCTCTAGCTGCATACTAGCTTAAGTCCCAAAGGTGCGATCGCCTGCATCTCCCAATCCCGGTACAATATACCCCTGGTTGTTGACTATTTCGTCGATAGTAGCAGTGTAAATAATTAAACCTGGATAAGCAGCACTCAGTTTTTGTAAAGCTGGTGGAGCTGCTACTACACATACAATTCGTGTCAAGGCTGGGTCAACACCCCGCTGTGTCAATTCTGCCATTGCTGTCATTATTGATCCTCCCGTTGCTAACATTGGATCGGTAATTAACACTCTAGTTTGCGAATCAAATTTTTCTGGCAATTTGTTCAGGTAACACGAAGGTTGTAGTGTTTCTTCATTTCGCACTAAACCAAGATGGTAAATCGAGGCTAAGGGCAGCAAAGTTTGCGCTCCCTCTAATAATCCTAATCCTGCCCGTAGAATCGGCACAACTGCCACAGGCACTTGTGGATCAATCAACGTTGCAGGAGCAGAATCTAAGGGACTCTGCACAGTTGTCTCTTGAGTTGGTAACCACTCTCGTGACGCTTCATAAGTCAACCATCTCCCCAACTCAACCATGGCACTACGAAATAAAACTGAAGGTGTGCCAGCATCACGAGCAACTGCCAGCCAATGCTTGATTAGGGGATGGGGTGGAACATAAACACGCAGTTGTAGCGTCATAGCCAGAATTAGGCAATTTTTTATTATATAAGAACTGAAACATCATAATACTCTTTCCTGCCTACGACTGACAGCGAAAATCACTCATCTAAAAATTATTGATAATTACTTTCATTAATAGTTGACATCTATTCTCAACCAAGGTTATATTGTTATCCAGTGTTCTCCTCTCTTTAAGGATCGGCAGACGGGATTGGCCAGCAGTAGCAGGCTTGTCCCTCTTTTTTTGGGTAGAAACGAACAAATCTAAAATAGAAAAGCTGAATTTCATAGGAATTTCGCCTATTGAATTTATATAAACCAAATCTGCAACAGCAATTACGCATTATTTTAATAATAAATGTAATCTAGATTACATTTATTATATAATTTTATGCAAGTCTTGACATCTGCTTTTAATTGCTGAATTTGCATCAATCAAAGTTACCAGTATGCTGACAAAGATTAAGCTTTTTAATTTTTAATTGTTATGTCTCCTAATTCCCTATTTGATGTGATTGTCATTGGCTCTGGAATTGGTGGGTTGGTGACAGCAACCCAACTGGCAGCAAAGAAAGCTAAAGTGCTGGTATTAGAAAGTTATCTAATACCAGGTGGTAGTGCTGGCTACTTTGAACGTCAAGGCTATCGCTTTGATGTGGGAGCATCAATGATTTTTGGGTTGGGGCATCTAGGCACAACTAATTTACTTACCCGTGCCTTTGACGCTGTTAACGTCAACCTAGAGACAATTACCGATCCTGTGCAGATTCACTATCATCTGCCCAACGGCTTTGAGCTTAAAGTTGACCGAGTTTATGAAAAATTTTTGCAAAATCTTACTGCTAATTTTCGCCATGAAGAACAAGGTATTCGTCACTTTTATGACGAATGCTGGAAAGTATTTCATTGCCTTAACAGTATGGATTTGCTGTCATTGGAAGAACCTCGGTATCTGATGCAGACATTTTTCCAGCATCCTTTAGCTTGTCTTGGTTTAGTAAAGTATTTGCCTCAAAATGTTGGGGATGTGGCAAAACGCTACATCAAAGATCCCCAGTTATTAAAATTCATTGATATGGAGTGCTATTGCTGGTCGGTAGTTCCAGCTAACATGACACCAATGATTAATGCTGGAATGGTATTTTCTGATAGGCACTATGGCGGAGTTAATTACCCAAAAGGCGGAGTTGGAAGAATTGCTCAAACACTGGTAGCAGGACTAGAAAAGGCTGGAGGTCAAATTCAGTATCAAGCTAGAGTTACAAAGATTATTACAGAACGAGGGCAAGCCGTAGGCGTGCAACTGGCTAATGGTAAAGTCTATCGGGGTAAACGCATAGTTTCTAATGCTACACGTTGGGATACATTTGAAAAATTGTTACCTGTGGAAGCAATGCCACGTAATGAGAAAAACTGGCAACAGAGTTATCAAAAATCACCCAGTTTTCTAAGTTTACATATGGGGGTAGAGGAGTCAGTTTTGCCTAAGGGGACGGAGTGCCATCATATTTTGCTGGAAGATTGGCAGCAAATGGCAGCAACCGAAGGCACAGTTTTTGTTTCAATTCCCACTTTGCTTGACCCAGATTTAGCACCAGCAGGATATCACATCATTCATGCCTTCACGCCTGATTGGATAGATAATTGGCTGGGGCTTACCGAGAGTGAGTACGAAGCACGTAAAGAAGCAACAGCATGGCGAATTATTGACCGACTAGAGAAGATTTTTCCGGGTTTAGATGCTGCATTGGATTATTTAGAGGTAGGGACACCTCGCACCCATCGCCGCTTTTTGGGGCGACAAGATGGCACTTATGGGCCAATTCCTCGGCGTAAGTTGCGGGGGTTGTTGGGGATGCCGTTTAATCGCACGGCGATTCCAGGATTGTATTGTGTAGGAGATAGTACCTTTCCCGGCCAGGGATTGAACGCGGTAGCATTTTCCGGGTTTGCCTGTGCCCACAGAATTGCTGTAGATTTGGGCTTGTAGATTATGCTCATTTTCAAAAGAACATAATCCAGAGTATAAAAAGGTTAAGTAAGTTCAGTAGCAGTCCCACAATGACTTTCCATCGTCTATTTTGACTAATGCGGCGACGGCGGGAAACTAGTAGACGCACCAACAGCCACAGCGAATATAGTTGAAAGGGTAGAAAAATCAGAATTAAACCAATGACGGCAGATCGAAATGCTCTATCTGCTGTTTTATCTGCCGATGAAACTTTTACTATATTATCTTCATCTTCTTGAAGAAACAACTGTTCTGCTGTACTTTCATCAGCCTCAGAAACAGGTTGATTATCCAAGTTGCCTGATTCCAGAATGGACTTAGCTAGGGCTGCGTCTGATTCATGAACTTGTAATTTAATCCAGCCTACCGCTACAGTGAGATGCCAAGCCAAATCTACAGTAGACTCGTTAGCTAAATAAGACCTGATACCTTCAGCGTCTAGAAGCTGCTTTGCCAAGTTAGCCTCAATAGAGTTGTTAAAGGTGGCTACTGTCACAAAATGATTAGCCATAAGTTTCAGCTAAATTTTTCCGGAAATTGCGATCGCCTACTTAGTTACTTCTAGCTCATGCCAAGTTTGCAACACAATAAATTGAGATATCTATAGATCAATAACTATATATATATGATTTATTATTTATCGGTGAAAATTTACAGCAGTTGCCAACTTAGTAAAGGATAGTAACAGCAATGGGTGAAATAATTAATAGTGCTGTCAACGGCGATCGCATAAATTATTTTGTACATATTCAAGAAATTTATCCTCCCTTAGGCGCTTACATTACTCTTTATATGCTGGAAAGCTTTGGCACTACAGTTAAGATAAAGAGCCAATATCAAGCCCAAGAAATAAAGATACAAATTTGGACAAATGCCTTAAATAAATTTAACAGTGAAGGTTTTTGGCACGCTATAGACTTAGACTACCAATCCCAAGAAGAAAAAGATACATATATTTTCCAAGGTTCATTTCTGCCTACCAGTCCAGGACAGTATCAATTTACTTACAGAATCGGGCTGAATCATGGTGATGAACAATGGCAATGGGCAGGAAGCTTTGGAGAAAATGGCTATCTCGTAGTTGAACCTCCATCTCCTACTATGACATGGACACAAGGAGCAAACCATGTTGAGTTTTTGCCTGGGGTTTATGTTGGTAACTTAATAGCAGCTTCTCAAGCGGAACAGTTGCAATTTGATGCGGTGTTAAACTTAGCCTCTGAATTTACTTTAGCTTTTGCATCTACTGCTAATCTTAATTATAAAAAGATTGGTTTAACAGATGGAGCGCACAATTCTATATCTGATTATGCGTTGTTAGAATCTATTAACTGGATAGAAAAACAAGTTAAGCAAGGGAAGAAAGTTTTAGTCAATTGTCGAGCCGGGATTGGTAGAAGCGGCTCTGTTAGTATTGCCTATTGCTTCTACAAAAATCCTACTTGGATTTACCAGCAAACTCTAGAATATATGTGGAGCAAGAAAGCAGATATTTATCCTCACAAACATCTCCAAGAAAGCTTGGAAAGTCTATTTCCCCGCAGTAACTTGTAAGTGAAGATTCAGATGTATCTGGTGTTGAAGAAGGCAGAAAAAAGTGCAGGCTTGAGGTTTCCCCAAGTAGAGTAACTCCAAAGAGGCAGAAGGAATACTGCCCTCTACCTTTTTTGATAATATTGTATGGAGTTAAGCTTATACAAATTCAAATAATGTTTACGACACATAAATTAATCGTAAGCACAACATTGTTCCCTACCCATCTGTCGCATTCTTTTTTTAAATTGGTTAAATTAAATCAATTTAATTCTATTAGCTGCTCTAGTAGCCTTTTCCCTGGCTTCTTGTACATTTAGCCCTTTAGCCAAAGCTACTCCCATTCTGCGATAAGGATGGGCAGTTGGTTTACCAAATAATCTGATATCTACATCTTTTTCAGATAAAGCATCTGCTACACCTGCAAATGCAATAGAATCTGATTTTTCTGAAGCTAAAATTACGGCACTAGCTGATGGGCCGAATTGTTCTATATTAGGAATAGGCAAGCCTAAAATAGCTCTTAAGTGTAATTCAAATTCGTTGAGATTTTGAGATATTAATGTCACCATTCCTGTATCGTGGGGTCTGGGTGATAGTTCCGAAAAAATAACTTCGTCTTTGGTAATAAAAAACTCCACGCCAAAAATTCCAGCTCCACCCAAAGCATCGGTAACTTTTTTAGCAATTTCTTGAGATTTTAATATCTTATCTTCTCCAATTTCTGCTGGTTGCCAAGACTCTTGATAATCTCCTCTTTCTTGGCGATGGCCAATAGGAGAACAGAAAATTGTTGGTGCATTCCACTGCTTAATTGTCAGTAGAGTTATCTCAATTTCAAAGTTAATAAATTCCTCAACAATTACCTTTTGGGTATCACCACGAGAATTTGCGATCGCATAATTCCAAGCTGTCTCAACTTCACTTTTACTTTGCACTACAGACTGACCTTTACCAGAAGATGACATGACAGGCTTAACAACATTAGGAAACCCAATATCATTAGAAACTGCTATTAGCTCTTCCAAAGTTTTGGCATAACCATATTTAGCGGTTCTAATGCCTAATTCCTTATGCGCTAATTCCCTAATTCTGTCACGATTCATGGTGTAATTCGTAGCCGCCGCCGTAGGAATAACTTTAATCCCACGCTGCTCAAATTCCACAAGTTTTTCTGTTCTAATTGCTTCTATTTCCGGTATTATAAAATCAGGTTTATGTTTGCCAACAATAGTTTCTAAATCATCGCCACTGAGCATAGAAATTACTTCCGAGCAGTCAGCAACTTGCATAGCCGGAGCATTTGCATAGCGATCAACAGCAATTATATAATTACCAAGGCGTTGAGCTGCAATCACAAATTCTTTGCCGAGTTCCCCCGAACCCAGCAACATCAATTTTTGGGGTAACTTAATTGAATTATTCATAAATTTATCCAGACTAAATTATTAACCAAAATTTTATATTATTTGGCGTTTAATTATCATCTTTTAAACTGCTAAACCTAGCTCCGCGTATTTGTAAATCTTTACGTTGTAGGTTAGATAAACCAGTACCTGTACCAAACTCACATCCCTCTACTAGTGCATCTAACCAAATAGTCTGGTTCAGGGTTGCACCTGTTAAGTCTGCATTTATCAAGTCGGCTTTTGTAAAGTTGGCAAATATGAGGTCTGCATTTACTAAACTACTGCCTTGCAGGTTTGCACCTGATAGGTTACCTCGAATAAAGTTTACTCCATCTAATTTTAAATCGGATAAATCTGCACTGCTTAAATTCGGAAACTTTAGCTGACTAGGCTTTTCCAAAAACCGCATTATACAAATTATATTCGCATCATTGAGACGCATTTTAGTTAAAAAATCATAACGAGCTATACCAAGTTCTTGGAGAATTTCTAGACGTTGTACTTTGGTTTGTTCTAAAAAATGAATAGCGTTATGACGAAGATTTTGAGTTGGGTTATTTAACATAATAAAATCAAAATATAATTAATATATTTTAATCTTAATTATGCAACATTACTATTTATTTTTTCAATTATTTAGATAAAGGTTTTGAATCGGGCGATTGCAGTTGAGTAAGATAGCGTAAACTTTTATCAGAACTGAACAAACAGTAACACAGGGTAATTACATCTTAATCTTCAGCCGAACTATAATCTGTTCAAAATCGAGAGTTTATTATTTTTCTATGCTAACGCTTGAGCAAATTAAATCTGCTATTCTTCAACTTCCACCTGATGAGTTTCAAAAATTCCTAGAATTGTTTTCTGATCTTGATTACCAGCGATGGGATGATCAATTAGAGAGATATTGCTGATGGTAAATTAGAAGCTTTAGCACAGGAGGCGATCGCTGCTCTATCTGTGGCTACTAACATTAACATTAATTTAAGATTCAATCTCAGCTAATTCCAACCACCTCTCAGTCGCCGTATCAATAGCTTGCTTAAGCGCTTCCACCTGCTCGTACAATTTTTGTACTTGAGTATAATTCCCTGGCGTAACATTCAATAAAGCTTTTTCTGCTTCTGCTTTCTCAGCCTCTAACTGAGCAATTTTACCTTCCAACTGCTCAAATTCTCGCTTTTCCCAAGTTGAGAGCCTGTTCCGCTTTTTATTATCTGATTCTTTAGGTAGGGATGCAGTTTTTTCTACTTCTACCTTGATAGCTTTTTCTTGATTAACAGTTTCTTGCTGTGCCGCTTCTTCAGCTTTTTTATAGTCAAGATAAACTGAGTAATTACCAGGATATTGACGAAGAATACCACCTTCCTCAAAGGAAAAAATTGTATCTACAGTCCGGTCTAAAAAGTAGCGATCGTGAGAAACTACAATTACAGAGCCGGAGAAATCTTCTAAATAATCTTCTAATATCGCTAAAGTTTGTACATCCAAATCATTAGTCGGTTCATCTAAAATCAAAACGTTTGGCGCACCAATCAGTACACGCAACAGAAATAACCGCCGTTTTTCACCACCCGAAAGTTTATGAATTGGCGCATACTGCTGGTTACCTGGAAATAAAAACCGCTCCAACATTTGGGAAGCAGTAATTTTAGTACCATCGGCAATTTGAACAAATTCACCTTCTTCTTTGATGTAGTCAATCACGCGCTGATTTTCATTCAAAGCGGTGAGTAATTCTTCAGAATGTTGGTCAAAATAACCGATGTGAATTGTCGCCCCAATTTCTACATTACCTGAATCTGGCTGAACTCGCCCGGTGATGATATCCATTAAAGTGGATTTACCTGCACCGTTACCACCAATAATACCAATCCGGTCTTCTGGGCTAAATTCGTAGGTAAAATCTTTAATTAAGGTGCGTTGATTATATGCCTTAGTAATATTATTGATTTCAATAACTTTTTTGCCAATCCGACGACTAACTGTAGAAATATCAACTTTACCGTTAGCCTGTTTAAATTCAGTTTCTCGCATTGCGTGAATGCGATCAATTCTAGCTTTTTGTTTGGTACTCCGAGCTTTAGGGCCGCGTTTGAGCCATTCTAATTCACGCCGCAACACGCCTTGATGTTTACGTTGAGTGCTAACGGCAGATTCTTCAGCTAAAGCTTTCTTTTCCAGGTAATATGAATAGTTACCTGTGTATGTGTAAATATCACCTCTGTCAATTTCGATAATCCGATTAGTGACACGATCCAAAAAGTAGCGATCGTGAGTAATCAAAAATAGCGCACCACGATAGCGGTTTAAATAACTTTGTAACCACTCAACAGAAAGAGCATCAAGATGGTTTGTCGGCTCATCCATGAGCAAAACATCTGGTTCTGATAGCAAAGCTGTTGCTAGAGCAATACGCTTGCGATAGCCTCCAGATAAAGTACCTATTACTGCATCAAAGTCTAAAATACCTAACTTGGTGAGGATGATTTTGGCATTAGTTTCTAATTCCCAAGCACCAGTTGCATCCATTTGCTGCATCACCGCAGATAGGCGAGACATCAGTTGACTATCTTCTGGGTAGTGAGCCAGTTTATCAGAAAGTTCTTCATACTCCCGCACCAAAGCCATGTGTTCGCCACTATCCGCGAAAATTTGCTCTAAAACTGTGCGATTTTCATCTAAGTCTGGTTGCTGAGGCAAGTATATAATTTTGGAACCAGAGTTAACTAAAATTTGTCCACTATCAATCGGTTCCAGTCCGGCAATCATTTTTAATAGAGTTGATTTACCAGAACCGTTAGTACCAATTAAGCCGACTTTATCAGTAACATCTAAGCTAAAACTAGCATCTTTTAATATTTCTTTGATGCCAAAGTCTTTTTTAACTGATTGTAGTGTAATAATACTCATAATTTATGGCGATTCCAATAACATTAGTAGGTAAGGCATATACCCTACCTATAGATAATTTAACTTTTGAGAAATTCTATACAAATAAATCGATGGGTAAATGTCCATACATTTCGTTGATTCCTCCGGCATCGTAAGATTGACAAGAGACTAATACGCCACGATGATGTCCTGAGTAAGAATCGATATAACACAAGCCATTTTTACCATTTAATTTAATATAAACTGGGCCTTCGGTTTGAGGTAGATTATTTGGTGCTTCATAACCAAACGCCTGGGAATAAGTTTTCATAGCAAGTATGCCTTCTTCGGCTGTATCAGCACAAATTCCCAAAATTAAGTAATCAGACATTCTAGCTACTAAAATTAATGCCCGACGAATTGAAACTTTTTCTGATGGCTTGAGGATAGGTGCAATATCTAAGCAGTTGAATTTGTTAAGGATTTTTTTTGCTTCGTCGGCTGTCAGATTGTGATTATTGGAAGTTGACATAAATCTAGTTGATTATTTTCCTTGTGGTTATTTCGTATTGGAGGTGGGGATTACCCACCTACTAAACAGATTTTACTCAAATTAAGAAGGCTGATTTTGGCTGTTCCCAAGATTAAAAATAAATGGGACGCTGCTTTTTGAGTCATTACCCATTACCAAGACATTGGGCATTTGAGCGCCGCCAGTTTTCCAAGCTTCGATTGCTTCTTTTTGCAGAACTAATTGCCCACCTTGGGCTTTCAGAGTTTCTGCCAAGAGCCTTTGAGCCTCCGCTTTACCTTTAGCACGATTAATTTCTGCCTGTGCTTCTTGTTCAGCTTCTCTTGCTACATAAACGGCTCTTTGTGCCCGTTGTTCAGCGATTTGTTTTTCTTCCACTGCTCTAGCAAATTCTGGAGAGAAAGTTAAGTCAACTACGCTAGTATCTAACACAATTATCCCATATTTATCTAGGCGATCGCCTAAAGCATTATCAAAGTCTTCCTTTAATTCACTACGTTTGGTAATTGCTTCTTCTACTGTTCTTCTAGCAGCTGCAATTTTAAATGCTTCCTGTGTTTGGGGAGCAATAATTTTCGAGACAATATTTGCTAAGGTTCCTTGTTTTCTTCTTACCTCAACTACTTGGATAGGATCAAGGCGAAAGTTAATTGCAAATCTTGCAGATAAATTTTGCAAATCTTTAGTAGAACTTTCGGCTGGCACTTCAAATTTTTGTACAGTTAAATCATATACATCTATAACCGAAATGAACGGTGGTTTCAAGTGTATACCTTCCAGTAACGCACCATCTCTCGCTTTACCCAAGATGCTGATCACTCCTGCTTGTCCTGGGTTAATAATGATAAAGGAATTTAGTCCAAGACTCACCAGTATTGCCAAGAAAATTCCTAAAGCTGTGGTTTGCCAATTCGCAAATTGCTGAGTTTTCAAGTTTTCATCTCCTTTTGTCTCCTGAGGCAACTCCTGTATTATGGGGGCAAGTGGTCAGCCTGACTACACAGGCAAATAGCTACAAAAGTGAGATGCTCCCTCTATCGTGGTAATATCAGTTTCACGCAACTGTGACGAACTGTGGCTACAGCATTTAAATCTCATCAGATATCAAGAAGGCGTAGACATTCTGAGCATCCCCTCCAGCGCTTGCTTGACTATGGGCATAAGTATCGTAAAAAAATTTGGCTGGCGGCTGGTTCTTCGATTCTCAATAAACTTTTTGACTTAGCTCCACCAGCATTAGTTGGGATTGCGGTAGATGTAGTCGTCAAGCAGCAGGATTCTATCATTGCTCAGTTGGGAATAAAAGATATATTTGGGCAATTTTTAATTCTTTCTCTACTCACCGTCATTACTTGGATACTAGAATCGATTTTCGAGTACCGCTACAAGTTGATTTGGCGGAACTTGGCACAGAATATTCAGCATAACTTGCGACTGGATGCATATAATCACCTACAAGAGCTAGAGTTGGCTTATTTTGAAGAACGTAGCACTGGCGGTTTAATGTCTATCCTCAGTGATGATGTTAACCAATTAGAGCGCTTTTTGGATGTGGGAGCTAACGATATCATCCAGGTAGTTACAACTATTGTAGTAGTTGGCGGTGGCTTCTTTATTTTGGCTCCCAGTATAGCGTGGATGGCAATATTACCAATACCTTTTATTCTCTGGGGTTCGGTATTCTTTCAGAAATTACTAGCACCTCGCTATGCTGAGGTGCGCGAAAAAGTCGGTTTACTCAATGCACGGTTGTCTAATAATCTCAGCGGAATCACGACAATTAAAAGTTTCACTGCTGAAGATTATGAATCTGCGCGTTTAGAGAAAGAAAGTGATGCTTATCGCCAGAGTAACACCAAAGCGATCGCCCTTTCAGCCGCCTTCATCCCGCTAATTCGGATGCTAATTTTAGCAGCCTTTACGGTATTATTGCTATTTGGCGGTATGGAAGCAGTTGCAGGCAGAATATCTGTAGGTGCTTATAGTTCTTTAGTATTTTTAGTTCAGCTTTTACTTTGGCCTTTAACTAGATTAGGAGATACATTCGACCTATATCAAAGAGCGATGGCTTCTACTAATAGAGTTATGGATTTGTTGGATACTCCCATCGCCATTCACACAGGAAATATCACCTTACCCGTTGAGACAGTGCGTGGCGAAGTAGAATTTAAAAATGTCACTTTTGCCTATCACGAAAGATTGCCAGTCGTTAAAAATTTATCTTTGCAGATTCCTGCAGGTCACACCATTGCGATTGTGGGTTCTACTGGTTCCGGTAAAAGCACGTTAGTTAAACTCTTGTTACGATTATACGAATTGCCAGTCGGCAGCATCACTCTTGATGGCATTGACTTACAAAACTTAAATTTGCGAGATTTACGCCGTTGTATTGGCTTAGTCAGTCAGGATGTATTTTTATTTCATGGCACTGTTGCTGAGAATATTGCTTATGGTAGCTTTGAGGCGACAGAACACGAAATTATGATGGCGGCTAAGGTAGCTGAAGCCCACGAATTTATTATGCACCTGCCCCAAGGTTATGAGACAATCGTTGGTGAACGAGGGCAAAAGTTATCTGGTGGACAAAGACAAAGAATAGCGATCGCTCGTGCAGTGTTAAAGAATCCACCAATTTTGATTTTAGATGAAGCTACCTCGGCAGTAGATAATGAAACAGAAGCCGCAATTCAGCGATCGCTCGAACGGATTACAGTCAATCGAACTACAATTGCGATCGCTCATCGTCTTTCTACTATCCGCAATGCCAATTGCATTTATGTCATGGAACATGGAAAACTAGTAGAGTTCGGAACCCATGAACAATTGCTAGAGCAAGATGGCATTTACACTAGCCTTTGGCGTGTACAATCTGGTTTAAGGTAAAAGTCTCACGCAAAGGCGCAAAGGCGCAAAGTGTCTCTGAGTGTCTTAGCGTGGGGTTAAATATTTTTTGAGTTTTAAATTTTTATGTTTTTTGGTAGTACTCAGCCGGAATCAGCAGATAACAAGTGGCGTGGTCAGTTGGATAGATTTGTCAAAGAAAATCAACAAGAATTAGCGGCACTATTTTGGGGATTATGGTTAGCAAATGGTAATAGCCAGGGTACTATCGGTATTGATTTACAACCAACACCGCATTTTGTTTATTGTCCTCAAGATCAGATAGAGAAATTAAATAGTAAAGTTGAGAACCGGCTGCAAGAAATTTTGGGAATTATCGAGAATCACAAACCAGAAGTAGAAGTTGTGATGATTGGTATTGGTAAGGGTGAAATTAAGTTAATTCAGTTTGCACCGGAACCACCACCACCGACTTGTTTTGAGCAAGTTGGTAAAGATGTCGATGATTTATTAGAACTGCTAGAACAGCGGATGAGTGAAAAATTTCACTGAAATATATAGCTTTTGGTAAATGAATTAAATTTTTTTGGGATCACGCAGAGTTGCAGAGTCGCAGAAAAGAACGCAATAGTGCGTTTTTGGGCGGAATTTATTTATATAGATGCTGTTTTTCATTGCCAGGGCTTTACATCATAAATCCTATGATTTCAGATATTGTTCTCATCGGCCCAATTCGTACAGGTAAAAGCACTCTTGGGAAACTTCTCGCTGAGAAACTAGGAATTCCCCAGTGTTCGATGGATGATTTGCGATGGGATTATTATAAGGAAATAAATTATGATGAACAGTTGGCGAACTCTCTACGAGAAAAAGAAGGATTTCTAGGGATTTATCGCTATTGGAAACCTTTTGAAGCCTACGCTGTTGAAAGATTACTTTCTGAACATAGCAATTGTGTCATTGATTTTGGCGGCGGTCATTCTGTTTATGAAGATAATGAACTTTTCAAACGCGTACAAAAAGTTTTAGAACCATACATAAATGTTGTGTTGATTTTGCCATCTCCAGACTTAGAAGAATCTATCCAAATACTCAATGAACGAAATGGTGGAATTGTGAATAATGGATTAGATTTTAACGTACATTTTATTAAGCATCATTCAAATCATGATTTAGCAAAATTCGTTATTTATACAAAAGATAAATCTCCTGAAGAAGCACGGGACGAGATACTTAAAATTGCTAATTTTTAAAATTTTCTTTCTCATCCTGACTCAAAAAATGCAGCAGGAGAAATGTGAAAAAAATCCGCAAGCAGTCGAATATGGTTAACTGTCAGATTACGTTGTCCGCTTAAGACCTCAGATACTATAGACTCTGTTTTAAAAATAGGAACTAAATCCTTTTGCCGCAAATCAAATTCGACTATCAAAGCTTTGAGCAGTTCTACACCAGAAATATCTGGTATAGGATGATGTTGTTCTTCGTACTCATAAACTAGAGTACCTAAAACATTTATATAGTCTTGTTCGTCTGATGTTAATTCACCTTTATCAATCAGTGAGTCGATTACTTTTTGAGCTGCAAATAGTTCTTCTTCAGTAGTAATAGGACGAGGAGGAAAAGACTTAAGTAATTCGATATAAGTATTGCTATTATGTGTTCCAGGGGTCATTTTTCCAGTCCTCTGTATCATACTCTGCATGGGTGAGGACATGGCGGATAAAAACTTTTTGATATTTGTAATCGACCAAAGTAATGAGTCGATAGTTATTACCGCCTATGTTAAAAATCGTGAGATTACCGACTTGATCTGCTGAGGGGAAAATTTGCCGTAAATCTACAAAGTTTTGCCATTTAGCTAGTGATGTAAGTTTGTACCATTGCCGCAGGCTTGTTTGTGCATTAGGATGCTTTTCCCAGAACTCAGAAAGTCTGGAACGGGTTATGATATGCATTTTTTAATGGACTGCTTGCGGCAGGAGACATTTATTATCTTAGCAAATTGCGAAGTTATTGGTGGGCAATGCCCACCCTACTTGCTTACACTGCCACTGGCGTACTTGCACGCTTTACTTGAGGTGTTGCAACCATCCGCATTCCTGCTGGTGTGGCCATAGTTAAACCACGGCGTACAGGATGCACAGGACGCTTGCTCATCAGCGATACTTGGAAACGCGACAGAATTGTTGCCAAGACAATTTTCATTTCATACTGAGCAAATGCCAAACCTATACAGCGACGATTACCGCCACCAAAAGGTAAGTATTCATAAGGAGAAAACTGCCTTTCTAAAAAGCGTTCTGGTCTGAATTGTTTTGAATTGGGGTAAACTTCTTCCCGATGGTGCGCTAAGTAGATACTAGGGATGATGACATTTCTCTCTGGGATTTTGTAACCCATAATTTCAACTGGGGATTTCACAATCCGTGGCACACCATTCATTACAATTGGGTAAATCCGTAAGGTTTCTTGACAAACTGCTGTCAAATACGGCAACTTAGCAATGCTACTTGGATCTGGATTCACACCAAGGGTATCCAGTTCTCGCAATAACTTTTCACCCACTTCTGGTAATTGGTCAATCCAATAAAAAGCCCAGGTCAATGCAGAAGCAGTAGTTTCATGCCCTGCTACTAATAATGTCATCAATTCATCACGTAACTCTTCATCGGACATTGGTTGCCCATCCTCATAACGAGCAGCCATCATTAAGCTGAGGATATCTTGCCGATTTTGCTGAGTTTCAGTGCGTCTTTCTGCAATCAGCGCATAAATCAGTTGATCAATTTGTTGCAATAGGCGCATCACCCGTCCCCACGGACTCCAAGCACCTAAATCTTTTTGCACAAAATTAAAAAACAAAGCAGTGGACATTAACGGTGAACCACCCATGAAGTCTAGTAAGGAACTGAGCAATTGCTGAAGTTGTTGGAAACGCTGTCCTTCATTTAAGCCAAACACAACCCGTAAAATAACGCGCAAGGTGATTTCTTGCATCGAACTACGGATATTGAAAGGTTTGCCAATACTCCACTCGCTACTTACCTGCTGAGTTATTTCCCGAATGTCCTGGCCGTAAGCCCGCATTCTTTCGCCATGAAAAGGAGGGGTTAATAATTGACGTTGGCGCTGATGGCGATCGCCATCTAGTAAAATCAAAGAGTTACTGCCCAACAAAAATCCTAAACCTCCATTACCCACCCCAGACTCAAAATGCTTGGGATCGGCAGTAAAAATCTGCTCCAGTGCTTGGGGTTGGCTAAAGTAGATAATATGAGTATCTTTGCTACCCCAGATAGTAAAGTGATCGCCGTAGGTTTTGGCAAAATCTTCTACATATTTCACTGGTCGAGTAATAAATTTCATTAGCCGCAGAAAGCGCGGCAATTTTGGGCCATGAGGTAGGTTGTTAGTCACTGTCATAGAAATCTAGAGGAGTTGATGAGCTTCGGATTTTATTGTTACAAGTTTTTCTGTTCTTGAGGGCTAATATCGTATCTGCTTAAAGGCTTATCATTGCGATCGCACAGGAGTAGAGAAGCAACAAACAGAGTTTGAGGTTTTTGCACAAATGCAGAAATAATCAGAAATTAAATCTAGATTGATAAGTATTTACTACTAAATAAGCAGTAAAACCTTTTATAATAAAGTTAGATTGTTAGCAATCTTAGATTGTAAGCAAGTGTTAGCAAAATAAGTATTAGACGCACAAAGCAGTATATTCTTATATGGCAGCGTCGGAAGTAAGCAGTGCCAAAGATCATCGCTATCCTTAACGGTAAAGGCGGAGTCGGTAAAACGACTACCGCAGTCAATTTGGCTGCAAACTTTGCTCAAGAAAAAAAGGTGATTCTAATTGACGCAGATATTCAAGGATCTGCCAGTTGGTGGTTTGGGCGCAATGAGAATGGTATGGGATTTGATCTAGCTCAAGAAACCGATCCACAACTTTTAGGTGATTTACGAAAGCTAACAAGTTACGATTTAGTAGTAGTAGATACGCCTCCGGCGCTGCGCTCTGAAGCATTAGCGGCGGTAGTAGCGATCGCAGATTATCTAGTTTTACCTACACCCCCAGCAGCAATGGATCTAGCTGTCCTGATTGAGACAGTCAGAAAAGCTGTCACTCCTGTGGGAGTTCCCCATCGGGTGCTGCTAACCAAAGTTGATACGCGGAGTTTAGGTGAAGCAATAGAGGCCCAAAACACTCTCATGCAATTAGGAATTCCTGTTTGTAAAACCTTGATCCGCGCTTATAAAGCTCACGAACGATCAGCACTTGAGGGTGTGGCGATTACTCAATGGCGAGGAAAAAATGCACGGGAAGCAGAATCAGATTACCGCCGTGTTGCCGATGAATTACAGCATGACTGGAGGAAATAATGGTTAAGAAACGCTCTGTCTCCGACTTATTACAAGAAGAAGTACAAAAATTTACGCCTTCCGAAGGTGAACCAACCATTGAAGTTACTGCGGAAGCAGTTACTGAAGAAAATGCTTCCGCAGAAGAAACGTTAGCACAGACAAACGGGCCAGCAACTTCTAAGCGTACAAATCAGACTAAGGCCGATTTAGAAGTAACCCTTAAAGAGTTGAAAGACAAGCTGGAAAAAGCTCATCAACAAGAAGCCTCTTTCCAAGAAAA
Source organism: Mojavia pulchra JT2-VF2 (assembly GCA_019359325.1). Classification (GTDB taxonomy): domain Bacteria; phylum Cyanobacteriota; class Cyanobacteriia; order Cyanobacteriales; family Nostocaceae; genus Mojavia; species Mojavia pulchra. The sequence goes on from JAHHHN010000011.1 coordinate 135,560, forward strand.
AATAACTGATTTAAACTCGGCTGTGTCTGAACAAAAAGCATCAGCAGAACGGCTAAAAAAAGAGCTTGACGAAGCTAAAAGTGCAGCCGTACACTTGGCAGAATCTAATTCTAAGCTTATAGAAGAAATTAACTCTTTAAAGCAAGAAAAGGAAAAGTTTACACAAGCTAATTCTAAGCTCATAGAAGAAATTAACTCTTTAAGACAAGAAAAGGAAAAGTTTACGCAAGCTAATTCTAAGCTCATAGAACAAACTAACTCCTTAAAGCAAGAAAAGGAAAGCCTTGCAGAAGCTAGTTCCAAGCTTGTAAAAGAAAGTAGCTCCTTGAAGCAACAAAAGGAAATCTATAAACCAGTAAAAGAACCCTATAACCCAATCAACTACAGAAAATCATATCGAAGTTCGGAAAGACTGGCTACAACACAACCAGACGAGTCTGAAGATACTTCTTCGCAGATGTGGTTGCTTGACTAGAGTTTAAGCAAGTTGATACAACTTCCAGGTAAATAGCAACTGCATGGAGATATCAGGTATTGGGAAATCGCAAATATAGCCTTTTTGATTAGCGATTCTCCCAGCATCTCAATTTATCTATGATTTACCTTGAAATTCTAAAATATGTTGGGCAGTAATTTGTGGTTGTTCTAGGTGAGGAACATGACCACAATCTTGAATCCAGATGAGTTTGCTATGGGGAATTGCCCGTTTAAATCTATAGGCATCTTTAGTACCCAAAATTTTATCCGAATCTCCCCACAAAATCAGCGTTGGCTGTGAAATTGTTGCTATTTTCTTAAATCTAAAAGCACGGTAACCACCACTTTTAGTGAAAGCAATTATAGCTTGACTCCAACTAGGCGTTTGTAGATGTAATGCTGCACAATCTAGAGCATCAACAGAGTAAAGGTGTTGACTTTTATAAGCAGCGCGGGAAATGCGATCGCGGATTTTGGGATTACGTAAAAATTCTGTGGCTAAATAATCTAATGGGGGAATCATCAATCTGCTTAACGGTGAACCGCTCTTCAAACCAGCGCTATCGATTAACACCAATTTCTGCACTACTTCTGGATAAGTAAGTGTAAAATCAATCGCCGCCGCACCCCCCATCGACGCACCCACCAAAATTACAGGTTGGTTAATCAGGGTTTTCCAAAAATAATAAAGATGAGTTTTAATTGCAGTTGGGCTATAAGTAATACCAGTAGGTCGATCTGTAAAACCAAAACCTAACAAATCCACAGCCCAAGTTTCATTATCTACTGCAAGCAGCGGTAAAAGCCGCCTAAATTCAAATACAGAACTATCAAAACCGTGAATTAATAAAATCGGTGTACCACCACTACCTTGATGTACATAAGTTGTAGTGATTGGTTCATTATTTAGGGGAGTAGCGATCGCTTGAGATTGAATACTCTGCGCTAGTGCGATCGAGGCTGGTTCTGTCAGTCGCCCAACTGCTGTAGGTAAAAAACTAGGAAACATAAACCTTAGTTTACCGTAGTGTGCCGAACAGTGATGAATCGTAAGTGCTGAATCCTGAGTGCTGAGTGCTGAGTATGAATACTAATGCCCAATGCCCTATGCCCAGTTCAAAAAAATTGTCCAGAATGTCAAAATTGGGACTAAAGCCTCGTACAATAAATATCACTTATCCTTAACTCAGGAGAGTATAGCCATGCCAATGGCGGTTGGCGTAATTGAAACTTTAGGTTTTCCTTCGGTATTGGCAGCAGCAGATGCCATGGTGAAATCTGCCGCAGTCACACTGGTATATTATGGTATAGCAGAAAGCGGCCGCTTGATAGTCGCTGTTCGGGGACACGTTGCTGAAGTTAGAAGAGCTGTTGAAGCAGGAATTGATGCGGGAGAGCAAGTAAAGGTCGATACAGTAATTACCCATTACATAGTTCCTAATCCCCCGGAAAATGTGGAGACTATTTTACCAATCCACTTCACCGATAAAAGCGATCCTTTTCGCATCTTTTAAACAAGTTCGCCATTAAAATTTGGTAGCGAAGCTTCGTACAATTAACTTGTAACGCCATATAAATTTATTCATACAGGAGATTAGTAATGTCACTACAGGCAGTTGGATCACTAGAAACTAAAGGTTTTCCTGCTGTACTAGCAGCAGCAGATGCTATGGTAAAAGCTGGTCGAGTTACCCTTGTTGGGTATATCAGAGTAGGTAGCGCCCGCTTTACAGTAAATATTCGTGGGGATGTTTCTGAAGTCAAGACCGCTATGGCTGCTGGTGTTGAAGCTGCTGAGAATGTTCATGGTGGTACTTTAGAATCTTGGGTTATTATCCCCAGACCTCATGAAAACGTCGAAGCTGTTCTGCCCATTGCTTATACAGAAGCAGTCCAACAATATCGAGATTCTGTGGAAAACCCAATCGTTAGATCATCGAACGGGCGATAAAGTTAGATTTGTTGATTATTTAGCCAAAACCCCAGAGTCAAAAGTTCACAATGGCAATAAATTATTGACCTATACTTCTTGACCATGAAATATCAAAATAGACGCGAGTAATCGCGTCTCTATTCATTGATTACTAACTGTTAATCTTGAGATGATTTTCAAAAGTTTGGAAGTTTTAACAAATACAAATGGGTAATAATTTAATTTTTAAGTCGTTTTATTCTGCGAGTTTAGCTGTAAAAAATAGTCGAAGTTCACCATTATATCTAATAGCCAAGCAAGATTAAAAATCTACATTTATTCGCAGCGTCCCTAATGTATTGCGTCATGAAAGTAAATGTAAATGCAATTATATTTTAGGTTGCTGTGCAGTCTAGCTTTAACGCTTACTTATAAGAAGCGTCTAAGAAATATATGAAAATAGTACCTTAATGGGTACTGTTATATTTTCAGTGGGATTTTCAAAATAAGGTTATATATCTTACGTTTGTCCCTTACACAACAAAATTACAAAAGGCGCTGTTGCAAGAAGCTTAAGGATGGTTATGGAAACTTACAAATTTTTTATATTTTTACTGAGAAACTTTAGAGAAGTGAAACTTATATAAAAGCTACAACGTCTGGATGAAAGTGAATCGTCTTCACTTTTTTATCAGGTGCAAAATGCCAACTCTTGCAAACCCTTCCACAACATAAGGATATCCTCATCAACTATAGGCAAATTGTTTTTCTTAGTTACCCAGTGATAAGTTTATAAAAATTTATAATTTGTGTAATTGAGTAAAAATGCTTCAGATAGGGGGATTTACAGTACTTGGAGACTAAAAGTAAAACCAGCAATAGAGAATTTTTGCATAAAGTTGGTCATTCCAGACGTAATAACTATGGAATCACTGAGATGTCTTCATGAAGAAGATGAATTTAGGGGCAACTGCCAGTTAATAAGTTAAGTGGGGTAAATGGGGGTTGTGATGCAAACTTTAAAACAGGGTTTCGAGGAGCGCAATCTCGCTATGGCAACAGAAGCAGAAAAACTGGCGCAATATTGGCGAAAACGCCTGGTAGCAGAGTGTCCAGAACAAAGCGTAGCTGCCAAAGAAAGTATAATTCTGTGGCTGTTGGGACGTGACTTTCAACGGTTTGATCTGCTCAATCCGAAAGACCTAGAGATTGCCAAGCAAGCGATGGAATATCGTTATCGAATTCTATTGCAACGTTACTTGGGCATAGCAAGAGAACGTGCTTATCGCAACCTAATAACCCGGTTGGCGAGTTTAATGACATTACGCAATAAAATTCAAACTTGGGTTTCCCTCAGCCGCGATCGCCAGCGTAGTGTAATTGATGTATTACAAGAAGTGATCCAGGAGTTACTCCAAAGTGATAGCTACATCCAAGAGCAAATGGCTGCTATCGCTGAAGTTACAGGCGATAAGCGACTGCGAGATACTCTACTGTTTGCCAGTATCGAAGAATATTGTTTGCGACCAGTACGGAATCAACCGCTTCTGGTTTACCGTTTTGTGAACTACCTGCGCCGGACTCAGCGTGGTGGTTTAACTCAAGTGCCTAGCAGTGACATGATTAGGCTAGTTTCAGAAGAAATTCTCACAGACGACAGCGACAATCGAGTTAACTTAGTTGATAGTCAGGCGATCGCAGAATATCAAGAGGCGCAAGAAATAGAAGAGCAACAAGTACTGCGCCAGGCAGTACAACAAGAATTTGAAAACTATTTACAACAAAATCTTGGAACAGAAGCAGTAGAATGGCTACGACTGTATCTGCAAGGCAAGCCTCAAGATGAGATCGCCAAGAAACTCAATAAACCAATTAAGGAAGTATATCGGCTACGGGAAAAAATTAGCTACCATGCTGTGCGTGTTTTTGCCCTCAAAGGTAAACCAGAACTCGTGGATAACTGGCTTTCAATTTCCTTACAAGAACACAACCTGGGATTAACCCAGAACCAGTGGCAGCAACTTTACCAACAAGTAAGTTCTGTTGGGCGGCAAATCTTAGATTTGCGTAAAGCAGGTAATTCAATAGAGGCAACAGCCCAACAATTAAAACTCAAAACTCATCAAGTAATGGGTGAATGGGCTAAAGTCTATCTTGTAGCCCAAGCTTTAAGAACTCAGGAGTAAAGGACTTCCAAATAAAAAAATATCCCATCGCGTTTAGGGCAGGCGAGGCAGCGCGTTGCGGAGGACACTGCGTTGGTGTTAGCGTAGCGGTAGCAACGTAGGACGCGTCGGCAGTCGCTACAACGGTGGTCTTTGCGCCACTTGCTCCACTTGGGGAGCCACCCCCGTGGGCGGGTTCCCCGACTTGAGGGAAGTGGCGTGAAACTCCTGCGTACCCGTCAGTGGCTCCCAAGAAGGAACTGCCAAAAGACTTTGCCGATTTGTTCGCTGTAAGCGTTCCCGCAGGGAAGCAAGTGTCCGTTGGGTTTCCCACCGTTGTAGCGACTGCCGTGAGCAGGGGGGAGGAACAGTCGTGTTGAGTCCAGAAATTTGGATAATTTATTTTTTGGAGTTCCCTAACTAGATTAAGTCATCAGCCTAGTTGAGATAGTAATTTACTAGTAGAGAACTGCATGAAAGGGTGGAAATTATATGTATAAAATAGTACTACGACTTAAGTAATACCAAGCGGACTTTTCCTTTGAAATTCTGGATTGGCGATAAATCCCAAATCCATAATCCTAAATTAAGTTTCTAGATTTTGGTATTTAATTTAACTTTTAAAAATATTGGATGTATCTTTATTTACTACTAAATAAGTTAGAGGCAAAATAGTACTACCATTAAATACCAAGTCATCAAACCTATGTTGTCTTCAGAGGGCGAACTTACCGATCATGAAGAAATTGAGCCGCAAGTGCTAACTGCTACTGCACGTCAAGGGGAGCAAGAACGCGATCGCCTCACGGAGTCTCTTTATGAAAGAAAGCAAATATTTGAACTAATTGATAATCTTTTATCTTTTGAAGCTTGCCTTTACCATCAAATTTTGCCCTTGGGATTAGAAGACAATCAGCTCTTGCTGGGTATGGTTCATCAGCAAGACAGGGAAGCACTAGATTACGTTAATCGTATTTTGTCTTATATTCATTGCTCAATGGTGATTGAGGCGATTCCTGCTGATATTCACCGTACCATCCTCTCAGCCTATCTCAACTACAAGAATACATCCCACTCAGATGCTAAAAATGAGTATCAGCCAAGGCTGAACTTTACCTCAAAAAAGAATGTAGCAAGTCTTACCGACAAAGCTAATTACTCTGAGCTAGATCAGCAAACGACATGGATTGATTCTCAGGCAGAATTATTACAACCTGCTAGGTTACAGGTAGATTATTCCTTTATCCCTACTGCAAATAATGTGTCTCCCACTAGCACTGCTTTTCCCCCTATCCAAGAAAGCGAAGAGGAGAACAATTGTGAGCCAGTAACTCCGGAAAATTTAACTATTTTGCCAGTGCCAATTTCAGATACCTTCAGTTCGATTGAGGGACTAGTAACGCTATCACCCAAGAAATTACTAGAAGAATTATTAGGGAGAGTTGTGGCTGGAGGAATTGGTCGCCTATATTTGGAAAGGCAGTCTGACCAAGGCAGAATACTCTGGAGTGACAATGGAGTCTTGCAATCTGTCATCGAAGATTTGTCCCTATCTCTTTTTCAAGGGGTAATTAACGAATTGAAGCAATTTGCTGGATTACCTGTTGATACCGTTACAGAACCAAAACAGGTAGAGACAGAATGGCCAGATCAACAAAACAGTTTATTACTACGCTTGCGGGTGATGCCTGGGATCTATGGTGAAGAGGCTACACTACAAGTGCTGCGGGGAGCAGCATTAAAATTCTATCAACAGCAGCAGTTGGATCGTCTTAGCCGCGATACTTTAGGAATAACTCAGCAACTAAGCTTGAAGTTGCATGAATTACAAAAACGGCTACTGCTCAATCCCAGCCTTAAATCTGAGCAATTAGAGGCTGTGGTTGCTTTGAATCAACTAGTGGAAAATTTAAATAAACAAATTAACATCCTGGCTGGTGATAGCCAACCACCAAATAAGAGTAAATAAATTTCTGTCAGTAAAACCGCTGATTGCGATCGCATACATAATTGTTATGTTGTACTTAGGATAACAGACCTAAAAAACTGAACATTCTTAATTAAATTGGTAGCAGAATTGCTACCGTATTCAGTGAATGATTACAGTTTAAAACTTATAATAGTCAACTTAATTTTCTCCCTCTAAATCCATTTTTTGCGGATATTTCATGCAGACTGAGGTTTTTAGTGAACTTTTCCCCTTACTGAGTACAGCCAACCCCCAGACTTTGGAATGGCTGCTTAACGTTGCAATTGACCACGAATACCCAGCTGAACGAGCCGTTTTGATGGAAGATGCTTGGGGTAATGCAGTTTACTTTTTAGTTTCTGGTTGGGTTAAAGTCAGGCGCACCTCTGGAGATAATTTTGTAACTTTGGCAATTTTAGGTAAAGGTGATTTTTTCGGAGAAATGGCCGTTTTAGACGAATCTCCGCGCTCAACTGATGTGATTGCTTTGTCGCCTGTAAAATTGCTTAGTGTGGCCAGAGAGCGTTTTATTCAAATTTTATTTAAAGATCCGCACTTACATCACCGAATGCTACAACTGATGGTGCGGCGATTACGACAGGTAAACCTGCGCTTGCAAATGCGGTCTTCACCGCCAGCAGTTAAACTAGCCCAGACCCTAGTTAGTTTGGGTGAAAGCTATGGTCAAAAATCAGACAAGGGAAGAGAAATTTTTAATATCCCTTTTAAAGATTTGGCAGAGGTAACAGAAATCAGCCTTGACGAAACCGGCAAAATTATGGAGAAGCTACATGAAAAAGGCTGGATTGAAATTGACACCACCAGCAATATCATTTATTTGGTTAACTTCAAACAGTTAATAAATTTAGCTGGCAAAGTCTAATCAGCGCCGAATAGTAAGTGCTGAACTTACACAGTGAAATGAAAATTAAGCATTTAGAAGAGGCGTAGGCGTTTAATAGCCTGACATCTCCAAACTCTTACGTCCTTCAACCCAGCCTCAAGGGACAAACTCGGTGCGTAAGTCCTAAACTATTCACTATTAACAAATAACTCAGCACTCAGGACTCAGCACTCAAGATGACTGAAGTAATAGCTCCTCGTCCCGACACCCACGTCCAAAAACGCTTGCCGACTATTCATTACTTGGTGACAATGCCACAACCAGAAACGCATCTGTTTGAGGTAACTTTGCACCTTATAGGCTACCCATTGCCTATTCTCGATTTAAAATTCCCGGTATGGACACCTGGTTCCTATCTGGTGCGAGAATATGCCAAGAATTTACAAGATTTTGCCGCTTTTGCTGACGATAAACCTTTACCTTGGTGGAAAATCAGTAAAAATCATTGGCAGATAGAAACAAGCGGTATTTCAGAATTAACCATAAGTTACCGCATTTTTGCTAACGAACTATCAGTACGGACAAACCATTTAGATGCCACTCACGGCTACTTTAATGGTGCAGCACTGTTTTTTAGAGTACCCGGTTGGGAGAAACAACCAATCCGCGTGACAATTGTACCTCCACGTTCTGAATGGCAGATCACTACCGCTTTATCACCAGATGCTGGACAAGCCAATACTTTCTGTGCTGCCGATTTTGACACCCTTGTAGATAGTCCCTTTGAGATTGGGAACCACCAGTTGTATAAATTTGAGGTATTAGGAAAACCTCATGAACTAGCAATCTGGGGAGAGGGAAATTTCCAACCACATGAAATCATTTCTGATATCGAAAAAATTATCCAGGTGGAAGCGCAGTTATTTGATGGTTTACCCTATGAGCGATATGTGTTTCTACTACATTTATTTAACCAAGCTTATGGTGGTTTAGAGCATAAAAACTGCTGCTCCCTAATCTATCAGCGTTTTGGATTCCGCGCTCAGGACAAGTACGATCGCTTTATCCAATTGGTAGCACATGAGTTCTTTCACTTGTGGAATGTCAAGCGAATTCGCCCCAAAGCCCTAGAAGTTTTTGATTACGACCAGGAAAACTATACACCCTCCCTGTGGTTTTGTGAGGGCACTACGAGCTATTATGACTTGCTAATTCCTTTGCGGGCAGGAATTTATGATGCTAAGTCGTATTTGAATCATTTAAGTAAGGAAATTACCAGATTTCTGACAACCCCAGGGCGCAAAGTTCAACCACTTTCTGAGTCGAGTTTTGATGCTTGGATTAAACTCTATCGTTCAGATGCTAATAGCGGCAATTCCCAAATTTCTTATTATTTAAAGGGAGCATTGGTTTCCTTGCTACTCGATTTGTTAATTAGAGCACAACATAACAATCGCCGCTCCCTGGATGATGTCATGCGAAAAATGTGGCAGCAATTCGGGCAAGCAGAAATTGGCTATACTTCAGAACAGTTACAAGCAGTAATTGAATCGATAGCGGGAAGAGATTTAAGTGATTTCTTTAAATCTTATATTGATGGCACAGAAGAGTTACCTTTGAATGAATATTTAGCTCCTTTTGGCTTGCAATTAGCGACGGAGCAAGAAGAAGAACCTTATTTAGGTGTAAAGGTAAATACTGAGAATGGAAAAGAGATGATTAAGTTTGTCGAGGCGGGTTCACCTGCACAGTTAGCAGGAATTGATCCAGGTGATGAGTTACTAGCAATTAATGGTATTAAAGTAACAGCAACTGGGTTAAGCGATCGCCTGAAAGATTACCAACCAAAAGATACCATTCAAGTGACTGTTTTTCACCAAGACCTACTCCGTTCTCTAACGGTGACTTTGGCAAATCCGCGTCCCATAAGGTATCAAGTGATTGCAGTAAATAATCCTGATTCTGTGCAACAAAAAAACTTAGCTGGATGGTTAGGTGCATAGCTGACAATTTAAGGAAGTAGAAAATTTGCCCCTTTCCCGGCTAATGCTGAGAAGGGGACAAATATTAAAAGGTAAAGTGTTAAATTTGTTTTTTCAAAACCCCCGCTTCTTGCTGTATGGGTAAAACATCTAAAATATCGGTTTGGGAACAATATTTTAAATCTTCATGGCATTCCAGGCGCAACAAACGTTTGCCGTGACTAGCTTGGTGTAAAAGTCCTAACAAGTTATCTTGCCACTGAGAGTATAAAGATATCGCACTAATTAATTCATCATTACCAGCTAATTCCTCTTGTGACAGATGAGTTTGCTGTAAAATGCTGTGGGCGATCGCACCGGCACAAACTGTATCCTCTAAGGAAAAACTGCCTTCCCAACCTGAACCAACAAGCCAGACAGTCTCTGGTTGCTTTTCTAGGAGAAATTTCACCACCGCAGCTCGATTGATTAAGGCTGCTGCTAGTACAATTGGGGCATCTTGTACCCGTTGTAAAGCACGAGTGCCATTGGTGGTACTGATAAACAAGCGACATCCCTGTACCAGTTCTGGTGTGCAGTCGAGGGGAGAGTTACCCAATTCAAAGCCAGCTACTTTTGCACCACCGCGTTCTCCGGCTCGCAGCCGTTTTGCAGGGGGCCATTTTTCGCTAACTTCCATGAGTTGATCTAAATCGCTGAAGACTTGTACAGCTTCGCCTCCAGCTGCTAAGACTGTCGCCATTGTACTAGTGGCTCGCAGAACATCGATTGCGATCGCACATTCTGGGGCTGGATCTTTTGGAGTCAATTCCGGGGTGTGATAAACAAATAGCTTCACGTCTTAGATACGCCTGATCTAATACTGCCGAGATCACATTTTAACCACTTAGTGTCATCTAAAGGATGAAAGATTCAGTAAGAAACAACAGCGGAAGATAATAAGGTTGCTCTATACATCTGGCTTTGTGTGTCTTTATACAACTTCCTCTTAACTCAAAATTCAGCACTCAGCAATATTTTCAAGCCAGCCATTCATGGGCTTTTGCCCACAACCAGGAAATGAAAATCTTTCCTCCCCAGTCCCCAGTCCCTATTTTCAAGCTAGGAGTTGCAATCAAAGGTAATCTGAAAAAAGATAGATATTTTCAGGCACTCACGTTAAGCCTACTCAATAGAGAGGGGAATTTTTACGTCTAATTCACTTACCTAAAATCTCAAATCCAAAATTGATATGGCTCCTTTACCCGACTATCGCCCTAAACAACTGTCTGTAGGCCCTTTGGAAGCAGAAATTTTGCAGATTATCTGGCAACTGGGTTCGGCTACAGTCAAGGATGTACACGATCGCATTTTGTCTGACCCTAACCGAGAGTTAGCTTACACTTCTGTAACCACCGTTCTGCGCCGCCTTACCGATAAAGGTTGGCTAGCCTGCGACAAAAAAGGGCGGGCATTCTATTGGCGGCCAATGCTGACAAAGCAGCAGGCAGAGGTAATCAAAGCGCATGAGCAATTGCAGCGATTTCTGGCAGTAGGTAACCCCGATGTAATTGCTGCCTTCGCAGATAGTTTGGATGAAGCCGCCAGCGAGCAAATAGAAGCGATCGCCAAACGCATTCAAGCCGCACGACAAGCCAGGGAGGGACAATGATGCATTTGATGATGATTTTGGCTGCTTTGGCAGTTGCTTGGTGGTTAAGATCCTCCTGGACTGGCTCTCACGGTAATTGGAGTCTGCGGTGGCGGCGATCGCTATTTTTATTTCTGTTTCCGCCCTTACTGCTATTCATGACTGCGATCGCTGTACTGTGTATGGGCCCCCAAGGCAAAATGGGCGGAATGTATACAGGCTGGATCAGTTATATTTTAGCGTTGATGTATCTTGCATTCTTTAACATTTTATGTATTAAACTTGCTTTCCAAGGATGGCAGTCTGTGAAAGCTGCCCGGAACTCTCCTCTGGTTGATTTTGGCACTAGGCAAGTCCGGCTACTCAACACAGGCGCACTTTTCGCAGGCCAAATAGGTTTTTGGCAACCTGAATTAGTAATTAGCCAAGGATTACTGCAAACTCTTTCACCTGCTCATTTAGAAAGCGTCTTGGCACATGAGCAAGGGCATTACCATTACCGAGACACGTTTTGGTTTTTCTGGCTGGGTTGGGTGCGTTACTGTACTGCGTGGTTACCAAATACAGACTCTTTGTGGGAAGAACTCTTAATCTTGCGCGAATTACGAGCCGATGGTTATGCTGCATCACAGGTAGACCCCCTATTACTAGCAGAATCATTGCTTTTGGTAGTCAGCACCACCCCCGTACTATCATCAGAGATTTGCTGTGCTGCATTAGGTTCACCAGGGAGCGATCGCTTAGAGCAGAGAATAGATGCTCTCTTAGCGCCACCAGAACCCACCCCTGAAGTTCAATTGCAATCTTGGAATAATTTTCTATTGGCATTTCTGCCTTTAGTAAGTGTGATGTTTCATACCTAAAACAGGTAATGGGTAATTCCTTACCTGTATTACCCATTGCCTTAATGCTTTGACTACGACACCCAGTAATATTCGATGCTAGGATAACTATTAATTTTTGAAAATTGCTTGACAATTACTGAGTGTTATGATTATTCAAGCGATCGCTCTATAACTAGACAAATAATCATAAACCTTTTGCTGCACTTAGTAGGAGTGCCGAAAATATCGCCCCCTGTTTAACCTTTGTATAAACTAAACCAGCAACAAAAATTTAGGCATTACAATCACCTTTGATGAATATTTTACTTGTATATCCTCGCTTTCCTAAAAGTTTTTGGTCTTTTGAAAAAACACTGGCTTTGTTAGACCGCAAGGCGATGCTACCGCCTCTGGGCTTGGTGACTGTAGCTGCGATTTTGCCTCAAGAATGGCAATTCAAGCTAGTAGACCGGAATGTTCGGCAGATCACAGAAGCAGAATGGGCTTGGGCAGATTTGGTTATTCTGTCGGCGATGATTGTGCAAAAAGAGGATTTGCTAGACCAGATTCGAGAGGCAAAGGAACGGGGTAAGCGTGTGGCTGTGGGTGGGCCTTATGCTACAGCACTACCCCATGAAGTGACAGAAGTTGGAACAGACTACTTGATATTGGATGAAGGGGAGATTACGCTGCCGTTATTTGTGGAGGCGATCGCACGGGGCGATCGTACAGGCGTATTTCGCTCTGGTGGTGAAAAACCAGATGTTACCAACACTCCGATTCCGCGCTTTGACTTGCTGGAGTTTGATGCCTATGCGGAGATGTCGGTACAATTTTCGCGTGGATGTCCGTTCCAGTGCGAGTTCTGCGACATTATTGTTCTCTATGGTCGCAAACCACGCACCAAAAGCCCAACTCAACTGTTAGCAGAACTTGATTACCTCTACGAACTGGGGTGGCGGCGTAGCATTTTTATGGTGGATGACAACTTCATCGGTAATAAACGCAACGTCAAATTATTTTTGAAGGAACTCCAGCCTTGGATGGTAGCACATCACTATCCCTTCTCTTTTGCCACAGAAGCTTCAGTTGATTTAGCCCAAGATCAAGAACTGATGGATTTAATGGTAGCGTGTAATTTTGGGGCTGTTTTTCTAGGAATTGAAACCCCCGACGAAGAAAGCCTCACCTTCACTCAGAAATTTCAGAACACGCGAGACTCCCTCAGTGAAGCGGTGCATACAATTACGCGCTCAGGGCTGCGAGTCATGGCAGGCTTTATTATTGGGTTTGATGGCGAAAAACCAGGAGCAGGCGCACGTATCGTTAAGTTTGTAGAGCAAACAGCGATTCCTACTGCCTTATTTAGTATGCTGCAAGCGCTTCCTGATACAGCCCTTTGGCATCGATTAGAAAAAGAAGGACGACTCCGTAGCAAATCTGCCAACATCAACCAAACCACGTTGATGAACTTTGTGCCAACTCGACCGTTAGCAGATATCGCCCGCGAATATGTAGAGGCATTTTGGGAACTGTATGAGCCAGAACGGTTTTTGGATCGTGCATACCGTCACTACCGTATTTTGGGCGAAGCAACCTACCCCAAAAAAGGCAAAGGTGCTAAGAAACCATTGAACTGGAAAGTACTCCGGGCCTTGCTGATCATTTGCTGGCGACAAGGTGTCCGTCGTCAGACACGCTGGCAATTCTGGCGTAACTTGTGGAATATGTATCAGCATAATCCGGGTGGAGTAAGTAGTTATTTATCTGTTTGTGCCCAAATCGAGCATTTCTTGGAGTATCGCCAGATTGTCCGGGATGAAATTGAAGCTCAAGTAGCTGAGTTTCTAGAGGCAGAAGCCAAGGTACAGTCAGAGGTTAAAGCAGCGGAGGTGTTAGCGTGACATCTCCCACCATTAAATGGGAGTACAAATTATAACGGGGGACTTACGGCGTAATAGTTAAACCCTGTCTTAAGAAAGCAACTTCAGTCGTGGAGAAAAAAGAAATTTTTCTTTGTTTGAATCCCGCAGATTTATCTGTGGGATTTAAGTGCGTCTTTATGTCCCCCGCTCAGAGCGTTCTCTTCAATTCTTGCTTATCAAAAGTATGAAAGCTCAACAACCATGCCACTATATAAAATAGAGCGTCAAACTGAGCAAGAGGAAGGCTAAAAAACGCTGTGCAGATAACATTTTTAGGGACGAGTTCCGGTGTGCCCACAAGAGCGCGCAATGTTTCCAGTGTTGCGCTGAGATTACCGCAACGGGCAGAACTGTGGTTATTCGACTGTGGTGAAGGCACTCAACATCAAATTTTGCGGAGTGACCTAAAAATCAGCCAGCTATCCCGAATTTTCATTACCCACATGCACGGCGATCACATCTTTGGCTTGATGGGACTTCTTGCTAGTTGCGGCTTGGCTGGTAATGTGGAACGAGTTGACATTTATGGCCCACCTGGATTAAATGAATATATCCAAGCAGCCTTACGTTACTCCCACACGCACTTTTCCTATCCTGTGAAAGTTCACGCCATTCGTCCAGGAGTAATTTATGAAGACGATGAGTTCACGGTTAGCTGTGGCCCTTTGCATCACCGAATTACAGCTTTTGGCTACCGCGTAGCAGAAAACGACCGAGCAGGACGCTTTGATATAGAAAAAGCTAAGGCATTGCAGATTCCTCCTGGTCGTGTTTACGGTCAACTCAAGCGTGGTGAAACGGTAACTCTTACCGATGGACGAGTATTTGATGGTAAAGAATTGTGTGGCCCTACAGAAATAGGACGCAAGATTGCTTACTGTACAGACACAGTTTATTGCGAGGGTGCGGTGGAATTAGCACAGGATGCAGATGTGTTAATTCATGAGGCGACCTTTGCCCATCAAGATGCAGATATGGCATTTCAGCGGTTGCATTCCACAAGCACAATGGCAGCACAAACAGCTTTAGTTGCTAAAGCACATCGGCTTATTATGACTCATTTCAGCCCCCGCTATGCTCCCGGAAATCTTTTAGAGTTAAAGGATTTACTTCAAGAAGCCCGTGCAATTTTTCCTAATACGGATATGGCACATGATTTCATGGTTTACGATGTACCGAGGCGGCGAGAGTCCCAGTTAACAAAGGCTGGTGTATAACAACAATCATCTAGAATTATTATCAGCTATATAATTTTCTTTGAAAGAACATAATTTAGAAATATGTAGTAAAGGCTTTAGTCATGCTCTCAAGACTAAAATTTTTACTACATTTTTTTATTTCAATACTTCGTCAATAAAAAGTACAAACTAACCTTACATAACTTCCGATTCTAAAATTAATAAAGCAAAATTTTATCTGCTACATCAGTCTTGTATCTACATATTATTATTTAAAATTAATTTAAATTTTTATCAAAATATAACCTATAAATAGCGTATATACAGCATATTTGGAGTTTATGAGGTACAGTAGCAGCAATTTGTAAACCAATTTTTGAGATGTTCAGGATTAATTAATTGAAGCGCTATTTTAATTAAACCATCGACTCCAGATGCAGTTTTGGGAGAAAATTGTTTCAAGAACGCTTTTAACTGTGACCACCAATGTTCAATGGGGTTAAATTCCGGGGAATAAGGAGACAGGTACAGAACACTTGCACCAACTCCTTCAATTAAGGGTTTAATTTCTGCGACTTGATGTGCAGGAAGATTATCCATCACAACTACTGCACCAGTCCATAATTGTGGAAGCAAAAAATGTAAGGGTAAAGACTTTATATACATCCCCGTCCATTGAACCATTTAAAGTCATGACAGCTAAAACTTTCTTTAAGCTGATTCCCCCGATTACACTGACTTTCGCACCTCGATAATATGGTTTAAAATCATACACCCTACTGCCCTTGTCGCTTCTGGCATGAGTCCGAGTTAAACCAAGTAAAACACCCATTTCATCAATAAAAACAAGGTCTTCTGGGTCTATGTGTTTTACCTTATCCCAATACTCTATTCTCAGCCTTTGGACTCTTTCTGTTTTCGCTTGGCTACTGCGTAAAGTCTTTTTTTTCGTGTTATTTTTTGTTTTTGTAATGCACAGCACATTACACTTGCACATACCCAAACGTTATATTTTTCTCCAAAATACTCGCAGTATTCTGATAAAGTTGCGTCTGGATGGCTTTTAACCATTTCGGCTAATTCGCTACCGTACTCATCCAATTTACCCTTAATTGTCCCACCTTGCTTTTTAGGTTCTAGATGACCTTGGGTTTTCTGTAGCTGGAGGAGCTTTTGTACATAGCTTTTTGCTACACCAAATTGAACAGCAACTTTTCTGATTGACGTGCCACCTCTTTCGTATGCATTTACTATTTTTTCTCGTAGGTCAACTGAGTACGGTTTCATTGTAATTCTTGATGCACTAATATTTAGTGTGCCTCATTTACCTCAAATCTGCTGTAAGTTTTAATAATAGTTTTATTGAATTATAAATAATATGTTTAAAAAATATTATTTGGTTCTAATTATTATATTTAAAATTACTCTAACAGCAATATGCTAAAACGTACTTTTATAATGTTGTGTAATTTGATTCTCATAACTTAGTAGCAGCTATCGCATTATTTGATAATGTATAAAACTTTAGGCAGATTAGCTACATTTGTCTACGTAATTGTATGCAGTAGAAACATTTTTTCCATCTTGGAATCATTTTAGTTAAAGTTTCGTCTATAGGTTCAGAAAAATTCACTTCAAATAAATTTTTTGATAATTTTCCTGATTTATTATTTTGATATTAGAGGAATTTTATCATGAATAACACTAGTTTAAATCAAGGGCAAATGTCCATAAACTCTTCACAAAACTCAGTTGACATCAAACAATTTACTACAATTCTGTCCCACAGACGCCATCTGATATTGGGTATTTCCTGCATAGTGATGTTAGTTGCAAGCATCTTAGCTGCTGTTGCTAAACCGACGTACCAAAGCTCTATGCAGTTATTAGTAAGTTCCAACTTATATGAGGGGGTACGCTCAAGTAATATCGAGAGAGATGCAGACAGCGAAGTTACAAATTCTAATTTTCAAGTTATTGATTATACATCTCAGCTAAAACTGATGCTGAGTTCAAAGTTGATTCAAAAAGCTGTAGATTTGCTGCGTCCTAATTATCCAAATATTACCTTAGAAGATATCAAAGGGAAAAAAGGAAAAGGTAGAACATCACCTTTGAATATAACTCAAATAGAAAGTGGTACAGGAATCAATAAAATTCCTAGCCAAGTATTTGAGATTTCTTTCAAAGATAATGATCCAGTAAAAGCACAAAGAGTGCTGCAAGCTTTACAAACTACTTATCAAAAGTACAACATAGAACAGCAAAAAGAGCGTTTAGATAGAGGGCTTTCTTTCGTAAATGCTCGTCTGCCAGAAATTAAAAAAGCAGTAAGTAAATCTGAGAAGAATTTAGAACAATTTCGCAAAAAGCATAATTTAGTTGATCCGGAAATACAAAGCAAAATTATTTCAGAATCTCTTGCGGACATTCAAAAACAGTTACAAACTACTCGCGCACAGCTTCAAGACACACGTGCTCGCCACTCTAACCTAGAGCAAAAAATGGTGTCTTCCTCCCGTTTGAGTCAGTCAGCACGCTACCAATCTCTACTCGATGAGATTCAAAAAACTGAACTGGCTCTAACTCAGGAACAGTTGCGCTATACAGAAAATTCCCCAACTGTGCAAAAACTCAAGCAGCAACGTCAAAGTCAACTAGCGTTGCTACGACAAGAAGCGGGAAGATCGCTAAAAGACAAAGTTGCCAATCCAGGCAATTCTAAACAACTACTATTAACCCAAGGGCAAATGGTAGGCGTTGGCTCAAAGTTAATCGAAGAGGTTATTCAAGTCCAAACGGCTGCTCTAGGGCTAATTGCCAATCAAAAAAGTCTAATTGATTCTGAAAAGCGACTTCGCTCAGAACTAAACAAATATCCCAGCTTAATAGCAGAGTATAATCGTCTCTTGTCAGAGGTACAAACGAATCGCAAAACACTTGAACAGGTGCTCCAGGCGCAACAGTCGTTGGGGCTGAAAATTGCTCAAGGAGGGTTTGATTGGCAAGTCTTGGAAGCACCAGATCTGGGTGCTTATACAGGTAGGGGCAGATTATTACTTTTACTTGGGGGAGTAATAATAGGACCAATTTTAGGTGTGGTGGCAGCACTAATTTGGGAACTGTCTGATAATAAAATTTATTCTTTGCGAGAATTACAAAAGCTAACGAACCTCTGGCTACTAGGGACAGTACCTAAATTAGTTACCGACCGTGAAATGAAGAAGCGTCTTCCACGCTTATCTTGGAATGGACGGCGAAATTTAGCTCCCTCAGTGGTAGAGACTAGAACTAAATTGCCATATCACGAAAATATGGATATGGTCTACCAAAATATTCAAATATTAAAGTGTCCTTTGCCTTTTAAATCTCTGATGTTGACTTCAGCACTAGCTGGTGAAGGAAAAACAACCTTGTCACTAGGACTTGCGGCTAGTGCTGCTCACATGCATCAACGGGTACTAGTGATTGATGCTAACCTGCGGTATCCCTGCTTGCACAAGATTCTAGAAATCTCTAATGACTGGGGTTTATCTTTATTATTGGTTGATGAAACAAATACATCTGTTGCAGATTATATCCAGCCGATTCATCCTGCCATTGATATTTTAACTGCTGGGCCTGTTCCAGAAGATGCAGTAAAATTGCTCAGTTCTGAGCGGATGAAAGAACTTCTCGAAGTATTTGAGCAAACCTATGACTTAGTAATCATAGATACTCCTGCTATTTTAGACAGAGTTGATGCCAGTATCGTAGCATCTTTATGTAATGCAATTGCAATCGTAGTACGTATTGGTCAGATTACCCCAAATGAACTAACTCAAGCTCAAGAAATTTTGAGTAAGTTGAATTTAATAGGCATCATTGCTAATGAAGTGAAAGCTTCTTCAAAGGGATAAGCATTAATTTGTAATTAGGAAAGTCAAGTTGAATGTGGGCTATCAAGTTTATATCTTTCGATGATGTTTGAAAAGTCTCAAAAAGCCCATGTAAAATGATTCAGTTAATGCGCGAAGGCTTGCTTGATTAATTCCTTTAATACTTTTATAACGTCCTCTGAGCATCTGTTCTACTGGGAATAAAGTATCCAGTAACAGAAGTTTCTATAAGACATGAAGTTTGTGTTGTTAATTCCCCTCTCCTGATAGTAGAAGAGGGGATAAGGGTGAAATTACGCCGGATAAATTCTTAAGCGGCGATTTGGTTCTTCACCAAAACTATGGGACTTGAGCCGATAATGTTCTACCAACTCATGTTGCATTTTGCGGACTTGGGGAGAACGAGGCAATAACTCGACTGGTTGTCCTTTGGGAATTACTATCTGTTCTACTGCCAGCCTAGCTTCTTCTAGGGCGTCCATTTCATCATCGCTGCCACTGTGCAAAAACAGTTGCAGTTCTCGGTCATCGGCCATGTCTGGATCATCAATGTTCAGCAACCGCCGCAAGCCACGGGTAATTTGCGGAATCGTGCTGGACTTAATGACGTGGATCGGTACATGACGGGCTTTGGCCATTTGCCTTAATTTGGCGTGGTTTTTGACGTGCGATCGCAGTGCCAAAATTGCATCGGCACTATCAATATCTTTTGTCAATATCACTGGCAAAGTTAGCACGTTGATTACTTGTTCGAGTTGGTGGCGACTGACGCCATAGGGGTAAACGTGCAGTGGCAAATCTTCACCATTTGGCCCTGGCTCTCTGGTGGCTTTAAAATCAATCGTTTCCGAGTAATTGAAAGATTCATCCAGCAAGCGGTCAAACTCAGTGCGCCCAGTCACTCTCTCCCGCTCTACAGACAATGGCGGTAAGGCTACCATTTGCCCAGATGAGCGCCAACCATTGGCTGGCCGCGCTGCTGAAGAAGAGTCATCGGCAACTGTGAGGTGCCCACCGCGACCGTTAACCACAGCCAACTGTCGCGTAATCGAGACTTTTCCCTGCTCATCCACGGTTCTCGTTTGTGGGTTAGGCTGTCGTCCCCTAAGCAGATTATCTACCGTGTCAGCAACGCTTTCGTGTACTACCCAACGTTGCCGTTCTAACATTTCCACAGCAATCTCGAATGTGGGAGGAGCTTTACGTTCTAAAACAGTCTTTTGACTGCCTCGGCGTCTCGCTTCATCATCTCCTAACGTCACCGCTTGGATACCCCCAACTAAATCAGAAAGTGTGGGGTTTTTGATCAGGTTTTCTATCTGATTACCATGAGCAGTACCTACCAGTTGCACACCCCGTTCAGCGATGGTACGAGCTGCCAACGCTTCTAGTTCTGTGCCAATTTCATCAATTACGATGACTTCTGGCATATGGTTTTCTACTGCCTCAATCATCACCTGATGTTGAAGTTCTGGATGAGCTACTTGCATCCGTCTGGCGCGACCAATGGCGGGGTGGGCAACATCACCATCCCCAGCGATTTCGTTGGAGGTATCGATAATCACTACTCGCTTATTGAGATCATCGGCCAAAACACGGGCAATTTCCCGCAAGGCAGTAGTTTTACCAACCCCTGGCCGCCCCAGCATGAGAATCGATTTACCAGTTTCTACCAAATCACGAATCATGCCAATTGTGCCAAATACCGCCCGCCCGACCCGACACGTCAAGCCAATAATCTTACCAGTGCGGTTGCGGATAGCGCTGATTCGGTGCAAAGTCTGCTCAATTCCTGCTCGATTATCTCCGCCAAAAATTCCGACTCGCTGAATGCAATCATCTATCTGTTCTTGAGTGACGGGCTTCTCGCTCAGATACTCAGCTTGATTAGGGAAGCGAGCCTCTGGGCGACGACCCAGATCCAAGACCACTTCGACTAAACTGTCTCGTTTAGGATGATCCTCTAGTACTTGTCGTAGGTCTTGGGGCAAAATGTCTAACAACTTTTGGAGATCGTCTGTAATCGTCATGCTTTCTATGGTGACGTTTTTAGAGATAACGAACGAGCGATTAGCGCTCCTGTTGTGACTTGATCTGGGAAACGAGAGAATAGGCAAGCTCTACAGCTTCCCAGAGAAATACTTCGTCTTCTTCCAGGCGGACAGTCGCCTTAACACTGGTGTTACTCACCTCCTTATTTTCCAACTGCTCAAGAATTGGTGACAGCAGTACACGGGCGTAGCTACCGTAGGCTACTCCGGCAATTGAGGCAGAGGGGCAGGAGGCAGGGGGCAGAGGAGAGGAAATTTCGCCCTTGCTCCCTTCTCCCTGCTCCCCTGCTTCCTTCAGCAGTCCCATTGCCTTCAACTTGGCAACGGTGTAGCTGTTAGTGCCACCTGCTAGCTGCACATATCCCGGTAACTTAGCTGCCAAAACTTTTTGTCCTAATTTTACTGCTGCTAAAGTAGTGCCATCGCCAATATCACCACTCATAGGACGACCATCAGTCTGCCAAATTAAGGCGCTAGGACATGGGGCAATTAGGTCATAGAGTGCATGAAGGTAGTCAATCATCCCCTCGCCATCGGGACAACTAATGGCTAATACTTTTAGTTGATCAGCCCAAGGTGAAATGGCTTGCCACAATCGTTGAAATTCTGCTAAACGCCCTACTTTTGTATGAATTTCTACGGCATCCACTCCTGTTGACATTACCAATGGTGCGATCGCTCCTGGCGTTGACATATATGAGCTTGTATAAATTATATCATATGGGCAAACGGGTATGCAACGACCACAGCCATAGCACTTTTGGGATATTACACCTAAGTAGTTTTCTTTTATACCGTTAAACACAATTGCTTGTGCCGGACAAATTTTTTCACAAGGTCTAGGACAGTCTTTGGGGCACTCAGCAGAATTAAACTCTGCTTTGCGAAAATGGGGATCTTCTCCATCATTCAGGCTGACCATTAAAAACGGTAAGTTTCCTTTGTAGCCAAAGCCTCTGTTTTGAGCATCTCCTGCTAAATTACTGGCTACTTGCAGTGCTTCTTGCGCTGCTGTAATCACTGCCGGATCAGCTGCCACATCTATGCAGTCAGCACCCGCCAAAGTGTAGGCTAATGTTAAACTTCTGACCGCAGGCAAATGTTGGAAACTGGCTCCACAAATGAGCTTGAACCAGTGACCTTCTTTCAGGGATTGTAAAGGGGCAAACAATTCAGTCACATTTCTATTATGCTTTTATGCGACTGAAAAATGTAGTCTGTTACAAATAAAAAGTCCCGATTTCCTCATTTTTACTTCCGAGGCGCGTTACTCTCCAATTACAAGTTCGGTTATCAACACATTTACTAGGTTATTATATGTAACATTTGTCACTAATGAAAGCAAATATATTTAGTTTGGTATTAAGTAATACAAGCACTACCAAAGAACTTAATACTAAGCTTGCTCTACAGGAATTTCGAGTACAAACTCTGCTCCTTGCCCTGGTGATGAAAAACAAGTAATTAGCCCGCGATGTTTTTGCACCACAATCTGATAGCTAATCGACAAGCCTAGTCCGCTGCCTTTGCCTACAGGTTTTGTGGTAAAAAATGGATTAAATAAGCGTGATTGCAAAGACTTATCCATACCAGGGCCATTATCAGCGATCGCAATCTTCACCTGGTTAGGCTCTGTTACCTGTGTATGAATTTTAATGCTGGGAATAGAGGATTGAGAACCTTCCCCACTTCCTAGCCCCCAGTTTCCAGCCCCTTGTTCTAATGCATCAATCGCATTATTCAACAAATGCATAAATACTTGGTTCAGTTCACTGGCATAGCAGGTAACCAAGGGTAGGTTGCCGTAATCTTTGATAACAACGATGTTAGGACGATTTGCTGTTTCCCTGAGTCGATGCTGTAACATCACTAAGGTGCTATCAATGCCTTCATGGATATTTACCTGCTTCATCAGCGCTTCGTCGTGCCTAGAGAAGTTTTGTAGTGCTAGCACAATTTCTCGAATGCGATCTGCACCTCTATACATTGCACCCATCAAGGTTTGCAGATCCTTAGTTACAAAATTGAAATCTATGTCCTTAAATATTTTCTCAATTTTAGAAGTTGGTTGTGGATATTCCTGCTGATAGGCCTCAATAATATCCACTAAGTTTTGTATATATTCACCAGCATATTGGAGATTGCCATAGATAAAACTGATTGGGTTATTAACTTCGTGAGCAATCCCAGCTACCAACTGCCCCAATGCTACCATCTTTTCGTTTTGAATTTGTTGAACTTGAGAGGTTTTCAAATTGCCAAGAGCCTCTTGTAATAAAAAATTCTGTTCTTGAAGTTTAGTTTGGAGCAAACGTAAATTAATTTGATTCTCAATTCGTGATATAACTTCTGCCCCATGAAACGGTTTAGTAATATAATCAGCGCCTCCGATATCAAAGGCTTTAACCTTATCTAAAACATCATCCAATGCACTAATAAAAATTACTGGCACTACAGAAGTTGCATCGTCGGCTTTTAGTTGTTGGCAAACTTGATAACCATCCATATCTGGCATATTAATATCCAGCAAAATCACATCAGGTAAAACAATCCGGCAGGCAGTTAGGGCCATTTTACCGTTTAAGGCTTTGCGAACTTCATAACCTTGTGCCGTTAACATTGCCGATAAAAGCCGCAAGTTGTCTGGAGTATCATCAACAACCAAAATATTACCTTTATAATTGTTATTTTGGTTTAAGTTCATTTTAGGTTTAAGTATTTTCAAATTATCAATTTAATATTTAATAGTATTAGACTAGATAGCCAGATTCTCTAACTGCTCTTTAACTATGTTTTTTTATATGTATCATTCAACCGAAACTTAAGTAATTAAGTTGCTTCATTGGATAGATATTAATTACCATTGAGGTGCTGCCGCGAGTAAATTAATAACCGATTTTTGTTCTATAGGTTTAGAAAACAGATATCCTTGAGCAAACTCACAGTTTAAACTTCTCAAGAGAGCTAACTGTTCTATAGTTTCGACACCTTCAGCAATCACCCTCATTCCCATTGATTCAGCAATACCAATCATAGCGGGAACTAAACCCATATCTTCTTGATTTTCCTGCATACGTTTGACAAATGATTTGTCAATTTTCAGACCATTCAAAGGAAAGCTATGTAAATAACTAAGGGACGAATAACCTGTACCAAAGTCATCCATAATTAACTTAATCTCTCGCTCTTGTAATTGCTGAAGAACTATTTTAACTGCATCTCTATTTTCCATAATTACACTTTCTGTAATTTCCAACTCTAAGTTGGCAGGATTTACTTTAGTTGCGTCAATAATTTCATCAATTTGTGCTATCAAGTTAGGTTGTGCAAATAACCTTGCGCTCAAATTAACGCTAATAGTTAGGGTTTCTGAGATTGCTGGATGATGTTGCCATGAGCGTAATTGTTGGCAAGCTGACTGCAATACCCAAGTATTGATGATATTAATCAAACCTGTTTCTTCTGCTACAGGAATAAATTCGGTAGGAAGAATTAATCCTCGAATTGGATGTTGCCAGCGCACCAGTGCTTCAAATCCAGCAATTCTGCCTGTTATTAGCGAAACAATTGGTTGATAGTAAACAATAAATTCTTGTCGTGCAACAGCTCTTCGCAGATCATTTTCTAGCTCTAAAAGCTGGATAGCTTCTTGATACATTACTGGATCAAAAACGTGGTATCTAGCTCTTCCTAAAGCCTTGGCACGATACATTGCTGTGTCAGCATCTCGTAGAACATACTCTGGACGCTCATAATCTCGATTTCCCCAAGCAATGCCAATACTGGCATTCATAAAAACCTCATATCTCGATAATTTAAAAGTGAGGGATAGTTGTTTTAGAATCAGTTCAGCAACTTTAATTACCTGATTAATATCTATTGGGTTTTCTAGAAGAATGGCAAATTCGTCACCACCTAATCTTGCTAGAGTATCAGTAGACATTAAAGATGCTTGAAGACGGTGAGAAATGCTTAAAAGTAATTCATCTCCCACCAAATGCCCAAGAGAATCATTGACTACTTTGAAGCGATCGCAGTCTAAATAAAGTATAGCAAATTGATAATCGGATTGTTGTTTAGCACGGTTTAAAGCTTTTTCTAATCGTCTGATAAACAAAACTCTATTTGGTAAGCCTGTGAGCGAATCATGTAATGCTATGTCTAACAGCTTACTTTGTAATTGCTGGCGATAAGCGATTTCCCCTTGAAGTTTTTGCAGCGCTTTTTCTAGCTCCGTAGTGCGTTGTTTCACCCTTTGTTCCAACTCAACATTGAGCTTAATAATTTCTAATTTTGCTGTTCTCAACGCCAGTTGATTTTGCACACGTACTAAAACTTCTTCTAATTCAAATGGTTTGGTGATGTAGTCTACACCTCCGACTCTAAAAGCTTTCACTTTGTCAAAAACATCATCTAACGCACTAATGAAGATTACGGGGATATCAGCAGTTAGCTCCCAAGCTTTCAAACGCTGACAAACCTCATAGCCATCGACCTCTGGCATCATAATGTCGAGTAAGATTAGATCTGGTAATACTGTTTGACAAGCAGTCAAAGCCATTTGCCAGTTCAAAGCTTTACGAACGTTATATCCTTCTCTTGCTAGGAGCGAGGATAAAACTCGCAGGTTATTTGCCATGTCGTCGATGAGCAAAATATCTTTTTTATCAGAATCTAACCGCTCGTAATTCATTCTGCGTTTGTTCTAATTAATTCCATAATTTTCTCAAACTGATAGTTGTTTGCTAAATCCCTGAAAAGTCGGAAAAGATGACTATTTTCTGAGGGAATTTGCTCAAGCAACTCTAAAATCATGTCATCGCTACAGCTAGCTGCGGCATAACGTAGATGTTCTAGCCACTGAGGAGGCATCTGTGACAAATGCTGCATAATATCAGCTTCACTGAGAAATATCTGTGTCTGTTGGCTAGCAGATGTATTTAAAACTTCTATTGGACTGACATATTTTACACCCAGATGTTTGCTGACCTTTTCTAGTAATATTTGTTGAGTAAATGGCTTGCGAATAAAATCATCGCAACCGGTTAATAAAATTTTCTGCCGTTCTTCCTCAAAGGCGCTAGCAGTCAAGGCAATAATGATGGTATGGGTATGGCAGGTTTGTTCACAGGTGCATACTGGCATCATTAGACACTGAGAAGCTAGTTGTATCGATGAGTTTACTGACTGGTACATACTGGCATAAAGCGGCAAAATTCCTTCTCCATGCCTTCTTTCTCTAGCTTTAATCACTCTCGTGGCTTGATAGCCATCCATAACAGGCATTCGCATATCCATAAAGATCAGGTGTGGTTGCCATTCCATCCATTGGGCGATCGCTTCTTGACCATTGGTAGCTTCGCGGACTGCAAAGCCAATAGCTGTTAGTAGTTTAACTAACACAAGACGGCTATCTTGGGCGTCGTCAACCACTAATATGCGGTATTCCGCTTGAGCAGGTGCTAAACCAATAATCTGGCGTTGACTTTGCTGAATCTGAATTTGACTAGCTGAGGCTAGGCTGATTTGAATATTAAAGGTAAATCGACTTCCCTCACCGACAGTGCTAGTAGCGCTTATATTTCCGCCTAACATTTGTATATATTTGCGGCTAATTGCTAAACCTAGCCCTGTTCCTTGTTGCGATTTCCTTCCGGTTTCGGTTTGCCCAAAAGCTTCAAAAAGTAAGTTAATTTCTTGAGGGGCAATACCAGACCCAGTATCTTCTACTTCAAAAATTAAAAATCGAGAAGATTCTTTCTTAGCCATCAGTTTCCTATTCTCTTCTACTCTCACTCTCAGTGTTACGCTTCCAGTATCAGTAAATTTGATGGCATTTCCCAAGAGGTTGAGCAAGACTTGACGCAGTTTGCTTTCATCTGTTTGCACATATTGGGGAAGGTCAGGAGTAGATTCAAATATTAGTTGTAAGTCTTTAGCAGCAGTTCGGAAGCGCAACATTTCTTCCAAGCTTTCTAAAAAGCGAATTAAGTCAAAAGTTTTAATATTTAAGGTGATTTTACCAGCCTCAATTTTAGACATTTCTAAAATGTCGTTAATTAAATTGAGAAGATGCTCACCAGCACGATTAATAATTGCCAAGCTTTCTTGATGTTCAGTAGATAAAGAATTATCATGGCTCATGACTTGAGTGAAACCCAGAATGGCATTGAGCGGGGTGCGTAGTTCATGGCTCATGTTGGCAAGAAATTTACTTTTGGCACGGTTTGCCCGCTCCGCAGCTTTTTTCTCCCTGGCTGCGATTTTTTGAGATTGAATCAGTTCTTGTTGGGTGCTTTGAAGTTTTTGAATAACTTTTAAAAGTTCTTGAGTACGTTTTTTAACTTGTGATTCTAAGATGCAATTGTATTCTGCTAATAACTTTTCTGTTTGTTTGCCTTGAGTATTTTCTGATATTTTAGTGTTGCCAAAAGCAATATTGTCCTCTAATTCTATTTCAGTATATTTCGCTTTCCAGGCAGCAAAAGACTTTTGCAATTGCTTTTCCATGCTATGAAATGAATTGACTAGTTCCACCAGTTCGTCGAAACGTTCAGTTTTTGTTGCCTGTTCCAATTTATCTGTAGCAATTTTTTTAGCTGCTTTATTTAATTGCACAATTGAATTGGTTAACCACTGAGCAGTCAAAAGGCTGAATTGTGTTGCTGCTAAAAAGGTAACTATGCATAATAGAATGGTGGCGTTGTTGCTAGCAGTAATTTGTTGCATAAAGTCGGCTTCGGACATCACCACTACAATCAGCCAATCCAGACCAAGCTCGTCTCTCCAATTTTTTAGCTGCACAAAGTAACGGACTCCATTGCTGGTAAAGCTCAAGTGTTGCTTACCAACAACGAATCCCAAGCTACCAAAATGTTTGAGTAAATACTCAGTTGTTAGTTTGAGTAAAGAATCTTTACTATCTGATGCAAAAAGGCGTTGAACCTTTCCCTTAATGACAGTATATTGTGGTTCGGAAGTTGAGGAAGCTACTATTAGCCCAGAACGCTCTAAAATAAAAGTTTTTCCCGAATGGCCAACTTTTAACTTGGCTAAAAAGTTATTAATTTGTGACAATATAATATCAATACCAATTACCCCAACTAGCTTGTTAGTACGATCATAAAGGGGATAGCTAGAAGATATGGCTAAAGTTTCTGGTTTATCTTGCCATTGATAAATTGGACTCCAGATGGGCTTACCAAGATTAACTGCCTTTGTATACCATGCTTCTAAGTGGGGATTGTAATTTTTAATTTCCTTGAGATAGCTACGATTTCCCTGGTCATCTGTAGCGTAAATATAAACTTGACCAATGCCATTCTTTTCAGAAATTTCTTTAATTAAAATCTTGCCGTTATTTAGGCGTTCAATACCAATAAATTCACCTTTGGAATTGGCAAAGCTATTGTAGCCAATATCAAAAACTTGCATTTGTTTCCAAAAGTAAAGTCCGGCTGTTTCAAAGTCAGAAAGATTGAGCAATCCTAGCTGAAGCGCATTTCCGTTAATTTGATTAATTTGTTGAGGGGTTGTAATGTATCTATCAAGGTTTTGTACGATGCGATCGCAGATTTCGCTCTCTAGCTGAATCGCAAGTTCTTTTACCGCTTTTTGTCCGTTTTGAAACGAAAGATAGCCCACAAGCCCCACTGATCCAAAAATTTGCAATACCATTGGCACAATGACAATGAACTTGAGGAGCATACTGATACAAGCTTTTTCAACTAAGCGGTTGAGAGATTTTACACACTGAAGTTTAGATAACATTTTTGTTTGATTTGATCCCCAGTTGTTAACCAGGAAAATTTTGTTATACAATATACAATGGCATTAAAATCTAGTAGAATTGTTACTCAAAAAACTCTGCTGTAAATTGTATAAAAAATCACATTAAATAATTTGCTATTGTTCTTTGGCTGTCCTAGTTCCTCTTATATTAAATCTCCAAGTTTTGTTATAACACCTTAATTTGCTAAGTTTCATCTAGCAAGGAATCAGTAGGTTTTATCAGATGAACTGTAAAATATATTCACATTCATTTACAATCGGATTGATGCTAATTGAAATTTAACCAATCAACTACAGTATTAACTTTTTGGTTAATAGTTGCTATTTACACTACGTTTCAAATCAAATTCTGAATTGGTTATATTTTAGTTTCCAGCCTGAGAAATCTCTCGTCTTCTGCAAACATTTGAATGCAATTATAAAAATTTAAAAATTATCAGATAAATAGTTTTTTAACAAGTAAAAAAATACTAAGATTTTTCTATTTTTTAACTTGCATATTTAAAAAAATTAAGAAAATTATTTAAATATTTCAATTTTGTTACCAATTTCTAAAATTCTTTCGGATGCTGAAGTGAGTAATCGTGTATTGACGCCCAAGCTGTAAAAATGATTAAAACAAGATGAGGCTACCCAGTCTGGTAAGGTTGCTTGCCGCTGTTTCACAAATATTTTTTGAAAGTTTGGGTAAGGTATTCCTGAGTCAGGATCGCGTATTGGGATGACACACCGTTCACACGGTTGAACTCCAAAAAAACAAACATTTCCTACGCGAAAAGAAATTGTATCGCCTGTTTGTGTACTAAATAGCTGGTCTTCCCAAAAGGGTGGCACATCTGCAATTTCGATGTTGGCACGTATCCGACGGCGCATTTGGTCAACACTCATACCGGGGAACCAGGAAGCCACTTCTGTCAAAGTTGCTGTACTGATTACTGTTGGCCCAAGTAAGTTTGTATTATCGGGGAAGCCAATGTGAGAATTTTGCTGTAATGTTATGGTCATTCCCAAAAAATCACTCAAAATCGCTGCTAGTGCTTGTCGTTCTTTATCAAGATGAAATTGTTGTAGTGAGTTGCTACCTGGGATTTGTAGAGATACAGTTCTGTTTAAAAAATTAAATTGCGATCGCACTAAATGAATCTTTGCATTGGACTTGCCATTAACCAACTTACCTTGTTGATCAACAATGGCAAACTCACGGTCAAATTCTAGCGCGCCACTAGGAAAAACTTTTGCGTGTTCAACATCTACGCCATTAAACGACTTGATGGGATAAAGTAAAATCTTGGCTAAGTACGGCATCAAACAAGATAAATTCAGAGCAGCTAATTGAGAATCTGGGATTTTAGAATGCTATTTTCATCCAAAATCCCAAATCAACAGTTCTGCCGTTACTGATCTACTTTAGCAAGATTAGGCAATCGCCAAGAGCCAAAGCTCCAACTCAATGTTCACTTTTAACTATTTATAAACTGGCGATTTATCAATTCCGCCAATGTGATTAAGTGGCCAGAAACGAATCACAGCACGACCGATAATATTTTGCCGTGGGACAACACCCCAGCAGCGGCTATCGTAGCTACTGTTACGGTTATCACCTAGTACTAAATATGAATCTGAAGGTATAGTCTGGGATTTTGCTAAGAAAGGCGGTTGCTGTCCTGATGTGCAAACATCAATGGCTGTGCGTTGTTGTAAGCCGAGGTACTTGTCTTCTTGGAGGGGTTTGTTGTTGATATAGACTTTGCCATTCCTGAGTTCTACCTTTTCCCCAGGTAAGGCAATTATACGTTTAATAAAGGCATCTTGGTATTGTTCTTTTTGTAGCTCTGCTGTGGGCGAAAAGACTACAATATCTCCTCGCTGCGGTTCCGAAAACTTATACTTCAATTTATCCACAATGATCTTGTCTGCCTCCCACTGGTTTGGAGTACCATGCAAGGTGGGTTCCATTGAACCAGAGGGAATCCAGCGAGCTTCGGCAACAAAAGTACGAATTCCCAAAGCTAGAACGATACTTAATACAACAGTTCTACCTAGCTCTGCAATCCAGGAATTATCAGGTTGTTGACTAGAATTTTTATCAGACACTTGATTTTGCATGAAATTACTGAAGTAAAGATAAAGATGCGGGTAATGAACTCGCTAAGGAAGACTGTATCTGTCAATTTTAACGGGAGAGCTTTGATTTTTGATTATGTCGGCATGTTAACAAGGTTATTTATAGTTAAAAATAAACGTTTTTTTAACCTACGGCAAAAATTTATTACCAAAGAGCGCAACCAAGTTTAACCTAAAAACATAGTTGTCTGTTACCCATAGTCCTCTGTCTTAACGTTGTTAACCTATGTCATCTACACACAGTTTACTAATTCGCCGCGCTCGTATAATTCTACCCAATGGGGAATTCATGGTTGGGGATGTGTTGACGCGCGATCGCCAAATAGTCGAAGTTGCACCAGAAATCTTAGCTACAACGCCAACCAGGGAGATTGACGCACAAGGGTTAACTTTGTTGCCAGGAGTCATCGATCCCCAGGTGCATTTCCGAGAACCAGGACTAGAACACAAGGAGGATTTATTTACGGCTAGTTGTGCCTGTGCCAAAGGAGGGGTAACCTCGTTTTTGGAAATGCCAAATACGCGTCCTTTAACCACTAACCAGCAAGCTTTAGATGACAAGTTACAACGTGCCTCCACTAAGTGCTTAGTTAATTATGGTTTTTTTATCGGGGCAACAGCCGAGAATTTGCCCGATTTATTAACCGCAAAACCGACACCAGGAATTAAGATTTTTATGGGGTCAATGCATGGTCAATTGTTGGTTGACCAAGACACGGCATTAGAAGCAATATTTGCTCAAGGAGACCGCCTAATTGCTGTTCATGCTGAAGACCAAGCCAGAATTAACCAACGAAGGCAAGAATTTGCAGGTATTCATGATCCGGCAATTCACTCACAGATTCAAGATAATCAAGCGGCATTATTAGCAACTAAGCAAGCCTTAAGGCTTTCTAAAAAATACCAACGTCGGCTGCATATTCTGCATATGTCAACAGCTGAAGAAGCCGAATTGTTGCGTCAAGATAAACCAAGTTGGGTAACCGCAGAGGTGACACCACAGCATTTAATGTTGAATACCAGTGCTTATGAAAAGATTGGGACTTTAGCACAGATGAATCCACCTTTGCGATCGCCTTATGATAATGAAGCCCTTTGGCAAGCTTTGCGAGATGGGGTGATTGATTTTATCGCCACAGACCATGCACCCCACACCTTAGCAGAAAAAGCTCAAGAATATCCCAATACTCCCTCTGGGATGCCTGGAGTAGAAACTTCTTTACCTTTAATGTTAACTGCGGCTATGCAAGGAAAGTGTACCATTGCCCAAGTTGCTCACTGGATGTCCAAAGCTGTAGCTGTTGCCTATGGTATCCCCAATAAGGGAGCGATCGCTCCTGGTTACGATGCTGATTTAGTGCTGGTAGATTTAAATACCTACCACCCAGTCCGACGTGAAGAACTTTTAACCAAGTGCGGTTGGAGTCCTTTTGAAGGCTGGAACCTTACTGGATGGCCTGTCACAACTATTGTTGGTGGTGAAATTGTTTATGAAAAAGGCCAGTTAAATACGTCAGTGCGTGGTCAAGCTTTAACTTTCTCGTAGCCGATATTTAAGACCTAAGTACTGTACAAATATAAATCATTTACATCAAGCTAATGGTTGCGCTACAACCGTGGCTAGATTTTATTTGATCAGATAAACTTGTCGCTTGAGGAAAATTTGTATCTTACAACTCCGAATATTGGAGTCTTGTTAAGAAACAAATTCCGCCTGCGGCTCATTTTGTTATGCAAGCACTTTATCAGGGTAATCCATTCCCTAAAATACTATGCCCGAAACAACCACTATATATGTAAGTTAGGAGAATCACTATGTCATTCAAAATCCTCTGTTTGGATGGTGGTGGTATGCGTGGAGTCATCACAGCACGTATCCTTCAAGAAGTTGAACGCCAGATCAAGAAACATAAAGGTCAGGCTTTACATGAATACTTCGATATGATTGCTGGTACTTCTACTGGTTCAATTCTAGCAGCAGGAATTTCTTTAGGCAAAACGAGTGCAGAATTAATCGACCTATATGTTAACGAGGGTCAACATATATTCCCTATTCAACGAAAAAACCGCTATAAAATATTTCCTGCCGCAATACAACCTATTCTTGAAGCACTGTCACCAACTAAATATTCTCATCAGGGCCTAGTTAAAGTTCTGATAAATAATTTAGGAACCAGCACAATTCAAGATATTAGTAGCCCCATTATTTTAATTCTTGCTTACGATACGCTTTATCGCAACACAACATTCTTTACGAATTGTCACCCAGATTTGGGATACCGTTGGTACGATGAATGTTCTTTATGGGAAATATGTGCCGCTTCTTCATCAGCGCCTACGTTTTTTCCACCTTATAAATTACAACCTGTCAATAAAGAGAAGTTTGGTAATTGGGTATTTCCTCACATTGATGGTGGAGTATCGGCTAATAACCCTGCTTTGGCGGCCCTCAGTTTAGTGATGCGGATTAGTCAATCTTCAGATAAGCTTGTCTCTTCAGAAACGAAGCGAAAATATAAATTGGAGAATCTACAGCTTGAAGATATTGCTATCCTTTCTATTGGTACTGGTCAAACTGGTGAACCATATCAATTTGAGGATATAACCCGATGGAAACCATTAGATTGGGCACAACATATTACTGATATCTTTATGGAGCCTACATCTGAAATTAATAGCACTATTTGTCGGCAAATCATGGGTGGATATGAGTCTAAACGTTACTTACGTCTTCAATTTGAATTAAATGAAAAATTTAAACCTAAATTAAATGAGACACATAAAGACACTCGCGTTGTATTGCCACCAGACGAGCGTGTAAATAAGTATATAGGTAAAAAACTTAGTGAAGATATGGATAATGCTCATCAGGATGTTATTCAGCAATTTCTAGACGCTACACATGCATTTATTAATGAAGGCCGTATTTACTATACTAGAGACAATTTTGGCCCTAGAGTAAAAGATGCGATCGCTTCTTTTATTGCTGTTAATTAGTGCATATACTTATATAGCAATCCTAAATGATTTGTAAAATTAATCGTTGAGGTAGGTAACAGGGAACAGGGAAGAAGGATTTACAAATGTAGTTTGTAAGTATATTAGCAACATATACATTTCACCTTGTTTGATAAAAATCTCGTAAACTACGAGATTTTTGCGTATTCATACGAGCTAAAATAGTTAGTTTTGCTTTTACTGCACTACTCTATATATAATATAAGAATATCTTCTCAAAAAATCTTAATAAATTAATTTCATTAATCATTGATATGGAGTTTTATATATAGCTCCTGAGACAATACGCTTCAATTAACGGTAGCCGTTACCCTCAAGGATCGGCTGGTTTTATCAAGACAGCCCCAGGTATTGGTTCCTGCGGGTTTATATGAAAACTGAAAATTACTAACTGAAGCATATTAGTTTAATTTATAGATAAATAAGAATGTTTACCTAGAATTTGTTATTTTTTTAACTTTTCTTAATTAGCTTTCGGTATTCAGGTATTTAAATTTGCTTTCTAAGTAATTATATAAGAGCTAACTAGAATAAATAAATTAATAAAGTTCTGTAAAAACTCTGTTTTCAAGTAATCCTGAGTTTATATATCCTGAATACATACACCTTAAATCTGCCTTTAAGCTTCTAAATAATAGCTGCCTCTACAAGTATTGCACTAAGTAAATTGTTAGTGTTTGGTAATTTATACCAATAGAAAGCTAACGATTATCTCAACACCCAATCATCCATATGATGAAATCATTAAGGATGGACAAGTATCATCGCAGATTACAAATTTGAGAAATATTGGAAGGAGAAATGTAACTAATTTTTAGCCGAAATTTTTCTGAAATGCAGGTATTGATAAAGCTGGTATTACCTAGATGCCGCCTGCCAAAAAGAACACTCTTGAGATGTTTTTGAGAAATTTACACTGCATCTACTAAGAATTCCTGAACTGAGCAAAAAACTTAGTAGATATTAGTGTGTGTCCAATTACTGTTAATCACATAAATACGGCAACAATGTTCAATAATATGTGCGATGAGCGTGGTAGCGGCAGATAGAACGAGTATAAAATCCTTTCTTGACTATTTGCCAAAGTTGATAAAGTAAGTAAAGATTTCTTAGCTGTAATGCTGATCGTTGGCTCGAAAAATTGCTGAGTCATTGAAGTTCGAGCAGCAGAAGCCGCCGTTCTAACTTCTCGCTGAGTAAAAATATTAGTGCCAATTCTCTTTTTGACCGCTACAAATTATTTACTCCAGCCCCCCTGCTGCCTATTTGTAGCGACGTTAAAGTGAAATGGTCAGGACTTATGCATGAAAACGGAAAATCAAAGGTTTGGGTGGGTAGGGTATGAAGATGTAGGGGTGTATTTGTGCAAAAGCCTTGCAACCTCATACCCTTAGACTCAGCCTCAATGAAGTGGTTTGCAAGGCGCGGGCTGGAGGTAAAGAAAACATTACAGAGTAGCGATTACTTCACTAAGGGCGCAATTGCAAAGAGTAATTTCAGCTTGGCGATCGCCTTCATTGCCGTAAGTCAAATATACGCTAATATAACTACTTGGTTTGTAGGGCATCCTTTCTGCCCACTCGATCGCCACAATTCCCGGCGTAACCTCAAAACCTTCCCAATAAGTTTCCAAGTTTAAGGTAGCGACTTCTGGTGATTCTAAGCGATATAAATCCAAGTGGTAAAGCGGGAGACGTCCCTGTGTGTACTCATTAATCAGAGTAAAGGTAGGACTTACAATCGATTCAGTAATTCCCAAACCTTTGCCGATACCTTGCACCAAAGTAGTTTTGCCAGCACCTAAATCGCCTTCAAGTAAAATTACACTGCCAACCGTTAAAGATTGACCAAAAGCAATACCTAAATTGAAAGTTGCCTCTGCATCTGCAAGCACAATTTTTTTAGTGAAGTTGAGATGCGATCGCCCTGTTTCCTCAATTTTGAATTCATCTACCATGATGAGCTCCACTGTACCACCGTAACAACACCCGTGCTAATTTTTGAGGATTGTGACGTACACAACCAATTTCATCTTCAAACAAAATATTAGCCGGGACAATTCTTCGCCCTAACAAAGTTACAGCTTCGCGATCTAAAAAGACGGGATGGGAATTCTGCTGGGCATAGCGAAGCAGTGACTTAGCAGAAGGTGGTTTTTTGTGTACCAGTACAGCATCAAATAATCGTCTTTGACCGCAAGCTGCATCAATTGATCTGATGTGGTCAGAAACAGTGTATCCCTCTGTTTCTCCTGGTTGAGTCATGATGTTGCAGACATAAATGCGGGGGGCATCTGTTTGGGCGATCGCGTCAGCTATCTCTGGCACTAACAAGTTAGGAATCAAACTAGTATAAAGGCTCCCAGGGCCAATGATGATGTAATCAGCTTCTTTAATCGCCTTAATAGCTGCTGGTAAAGCTGGCGGATTAGCAGGAATGCAACCAATCTTCACAATTCTACCCCCAGCCTTGGGGATACTCGATTCTCCCTCAATCCGGCGACCATCGGCCAATTCTGCCCAGAGACGAACATCGCTGAGGGTTGCTGGCAAGACTTGTCCCCGTACCGCCAGCACTTTGGAACTAGCTGCAACTGCTTGTTCCAAGTCACCAGTAATATCGCTCATCGCTGTTAAAAACAGATTGCCAAAACTATGACCACTTAAGCCATCTCCAGCACGAAAGCGGTATTGAAATAATTCTGTTAGTAACTTTTCTTCATCTGCTAGTGCTGCTAAACAATTGCGAATATCTCCTGGTGGTAGGACTCCAAATTCTTGGCGTAATCGACCAGAAGACCCACCATCATCAGCTACAGTGACAATTGCTGTAATATTGGCACTGTAAGTTTTCAATCCCCGCAGTAAAGTAGAAAGACCTGTGCCACCGCCAATAACGACTATTTTCGGGCCTCGATACAATCGGCGATGTGCCAGAAGCACATCAATAAGTTCTTCTTCGCCTTCTGGTCTTAGTACTTTAGTAATTGAACCTACAGTGCGACTTTGCCCCCAAAGTAGCAACAGTAAACCGAACAGCAGTACCAAAGGCCCACTGATATAGTTGGGTAAGATATCGGTGATGAATCCCAGAAACCCTCTAAGCAACTCTATTGTCCAAAAAATGGGGGTCAGCTTAATCCAAATAGCTAACCCCAAACTCGCAAGCAGTACACCCCCGACACTAATTAATAACCAGCGTTTGACCGATAGCCCAGGGGATAACCACTTGAACCACTGGTTAACACGATAGGAAGTGCGGCTGCGTGACTGTTGTTGCAAGGCGTGGAGGGCTTGTCTGAGAAAACCGATTGACATACCTGATTCGGAGCAATGGTACAAACAATAATTAACAGAAAATGTACACTACGTGGTTTAAACACCAAGCGTAGAGTTATTACAATTTTCAATTCCCTTAGACTTTGAGTAAACCGTCAAAGTTGCCAGTATTCCCAGTAAGACAACACCCTTGTTTGGTAAAAGTTAAGTGTAATGGATAAACGAATTTTAGGATTAGATCCGGGACTGGCGATTTTAGGATTTGGAGTCATTACCTGCCAACAAAATCAAGCCAAGGTACAAGACACATCTGTCAATATGCTCGATTTTGGTGTCATCAGTACGCCTGCAAATGCGGAAATGGGGCAGCGGCTGTGTACCATATTTGACGATTTGCACACTCTGATAAAGGAATTGCAACCTGATTTGGTTGCCATTGAGAAATTGTTCTTCTATCGTATGTCAAATACTATCTTGGTTGCACAAGCACGGGGTGTAGTTATGTTAGTTTTAGCACAACATAGGCTACCGTATGTAGAATTTACCCCAGCCCAAATTAAACAAGCGTTAACCGGATATGGTAATGCCGAAAAGTACGAAGTGCAAGAGGCGGTGGCGCGGGAATTAAATTTAGATGCAATTCCCAAGCCAGATGATGCAGCCGATGCTTTGGCGGTAGCCCTAACAGCGTGGTTTCAGGTTTGATGTTGTATAACGAGAATAATTCACTGAACTGAAAAATAAATAGTTATTATATCTATTTAATTTATGGTTATAGGGGTAATCACTTGAACCGAGCAACCTTGACTTTGGTTAAGCGATCGCTTGACACTCAACCTTACAACAAGCGGTCTTGACAGTAAATGACAGACACTTTGAGAATTTGTTTCTCTGTCTATTGGCAGACTTCTTGCCCAAGATTTATTTTGCTGTACCTACGGCTGCAATTGGTAATAATCTGGAGTTTTGCTTTTTGGAGTTTATCCGCAACTAAATTACAAGCTTCGCAACCAGATGCAAACTTAAACTCACTTTCACAAGTAAAAGAACAAATTACGACTGTTCCTAACTTAGAAAATCTAAACAAAGAATTTCACAGTCGCATTGAAAGCTATTCTGCTTTAACTGGCTATCAATTCGCACCACCACCTATTTTAATTGCTGCACCAGAAAATTTCAGCCCTGGTCTGCGTGTAGTACCACCCACACCCCCACCACCGCCACCAGAAAAATTACAACCACCACCAACTACAACGCAACCAGTACAGCCATTTGCGGTTTTGGAAAATATCCAAACAGACTTTCGCAACGATAGTAATAACTTTGGTCAAAGCAAACAATTTATTGAACCAACGGCTCAATTTCGGCTGCAAAATGGTAACAGAATACGGTTGAAAACAGGTTTTAATTCTTTTAGCGAAACTGGTAGTGAATCAATTACTAATATTCCCTTACAACTGGGTTGGGAAGGCAAAATAGGAGATGTAAAACTGCAAACAGCAATGGGAGTTGATCTGTTTAATCGTCTACCCACAGCTATTAATTTAAATGCTAATGCAGAGATAGTTATTATACCGCCAAAGGTTTCGCCATCGGGCAAATTAACATCACTTTTAACTCTATCAGGCAATTTAGAACAGGGGCCCTATAAGTTCAATGTTCAAACTTTAGAAAATCAAATTACTGCTTGGCGATTTGGGCCGAATTTGTTTTGGCAGATTGATGGTGACACTAGCTTTTTTTCGTTATATCGCTTTAGCAGTTATAACGATGATAATTCAGAGCATCAGTCTTTTAGTCGATTAGAGCGTAAATTTGGTCAGTTTTCCCTAGCAGCTAACTTGTTTACGTGGAACTACGCACGCAATCTAGAACGTCAAAGTGGGTATTTTTCGCCACCAGATTTTCTCGTTTATAATGCTGAACTAGCTTGGCAGGGAGATATATTTAATTTTTTAAGTTGCCGTCTTGCTACCAATCTAGGTCAACAGCGACTGAACGGTAAAATCGATAACGCCAATAGTTACCAAGCTCGTTGTACTGCCAAGCTTTCACCCAATTTTGAGGCAGACTTTGGCTATGGATTTAGTAATGTCCGCAATCTAGATACTGGAGGAAGTGCTTACAATAACAATTATTTTACAGGGCAGTTACGGTTGAAATTTTAACTATAATGTGTATTATTTTATAGTTGTTAGCAAGAGAAATTGCTATGTTTAGTTAATTAGTATTAATTAATACAAGGAGGCTTGAATATAAATGACGTCTGATTTCGAGCCACCGCCTAAAAGCTGGTCACTACTAGCTTCTGTTGGAGGGGTGGTTACATCTGTAATTGCGATCGCTGGTCTAAATTATTGGTCTGGGCACTTGTCTCATACTTCTATTGTGCAAAAAACAGAAATTTTAAAAGCTAAATCTGATACTTCTAGTCAAGAACCTATAGAAGTTGCCAAACTTGACAACCAATCCTTGGTTTTGCCTGGTACAACTCTTCCTCCTAGTCAACTGACAACTGCCAAAACTCCTTATGTTGCTCCTGGGGTGGGAGTATTAACACCAAAAGAAATTGCGATCGCCAATCAAGCTTGGTTATACTTCCAGCGCAACTGGAACGACGAAACAGGCTTAGTCAATTCTGTTGATGGTTTTGCTTCTGTAACTATGTGGGATCAAGCAGCTGCTTGCGCTGCTTTGGTCAGTGCTAGAGAACTCAAAATTGTATCTGCAACTGAATTTGATGCCAAGATGAGCAAGATGTTGCAGACTTTAGCATCTATACCTTTATATAAAGGGGAACTGCCCAACAAAGTCTACAACTCTAAAACCCTGATACCCGTGAATTATGGTCAACTAGAAAAACGGGAAGAAATTGGGTGGTCAGCTATTGATTTAGGACGGTTGGCAATCTGGCTAAAAATTGTCGGGGCAAAGTATCCCCAGTTGCGACCACAGACAGAAGCTGTCTGGAAGCATTGGCGAGTTACACGTCTGACAAAAAATGGCCAAATGTATGGTACTGCTGTCGTTAAAGGAAAAGAACAGTACAAGCAAGAAGGCCGCTTAGGCTATGAAAATTATGCCGCCTATGGTTTAAAACTGTGGGGATTGGATGTCAAACAAGCCTTAAATTACCAGTCTCACGCTGCCTTTGCCAATCTTTACGGCAAGGGAGTACCCTATGACCAGCGTAACTATGAAAATTCGGGAGCTAACAACTACGTTCTTAGCGAACCCTATATTCTCGACGGTATCGAAACTGGGTTTCAAGCTTTACCTAAAACTTATGCGGATCGAGTTTTAGCTGCTCAAGAAGCTCGCTATCAGGCTACAAATCAATTAACTGCTGTTACAGAAGATAACTTAGATCGTCCTCCCTACTTTGTTTATGGCAGCTTGTTTGTTAATGGCGAACCTTGGGCTACCATCACAGATACCAGAGAAAAACACAACAATTTACGCTTTCTCAGTGCCAAAGCTGCTATTGGTTGGCATGTACTTTATAACACTGCTTATACCCATCAATTATTTAATTTCGTCCAAACGAATCTTAAATCTGAGCAAGGCTGGTATAACGGCTTCTACGAATCTTTAAAACAGCCGAATAAAAGTCTCACAGCTAATAATAATGGTGTCATTCTTGAGAGTTTGCTTTATAAACAAGTTGGCAAGCCACTCACAGTTTGGTCAGGGGTAAAAGCACAATAAGGCAGAGAACAGAATGATTATTTCTGAGGACTTATAGATCCCTGACTTATTTGAATAAGTCGGGGATCTGAATTCCTTGCAACTTATCATAACTAATACCATAAACAGCATCAGCACTAAAGCAGCATTTGGCTGGCGTTATCTTTTTCCCAATAACGCTTATGCTCAACAAATTTTTGATGCAGTGAAGAATCTGCGTAGCCCTGATGGTGGTGGCTTCTATGCTGGACTGTATGAGGAATCGAAACAACCAAATAAAGCTCTGACGGGTAATACCAATGGGCTGATTATGGAGATTTTGTACTACAAAGCTAGAGGTAATCGCCCACTTATTGGCCCTAGTGGAGTCAGTTTTGCGCCTTCACAGTCGCAATCCAAACCATCAGCTACCACGCCTCCAACTCCAACTCCTACTCCCACAGCTAAAGTTA
The DNA here is from genome assembly GCA_019359325.1 of Mojavia pulchra JT2-VF2. Classification (GTDB taxonomy): domain Bacteria; phylum Cyanobacteriota; class Cyanobacteriia; order Cyanobacteriales; family Nostocaceae; genus Mojavia; species Mojavia pulchra. Next base: position 176,745 of record JAHHHN010000011.1, read on the forward strand.
ATCCACCCGCTACTCCAGCAGCAGTGACAATTTCACCGATTCCGCCAGTGGGGAAACCGCAACCATCGTCTGATCTAGCGCTGGCTCAACCTTTAACAGTCATTCAAAAACGTTATGCGGCGGCGGCTTGGGCATATTTTCAAGCTAATTATCAGTCTGCAACAGGGTTAGTAAGCGATCGCTCTGATGTCAAAGGCGCAACTCTCTGGGGATTGGGAGATTATTTAGCAGCACTACACGCAGCACAGGCACTCAATATTATCTCGCCTACAGAATTTGACCTGCGTACCCGCAAACTTTTAGCCGCCCTTGGTCAGATGGCTTTTATTAGTGCCATTCTTAACTATCCCAGATTGCCCATAAGAGTAACTAACAACTTGGCTTATGTAAAAACTCGATGTTGTAGCGAAGGCATTTGGGAGCGAACTTGCTCAAGACGATAGGGGTTGATTTCAGCGATCGCTACTCCTGGTTTATCGCCAGCATCAGCTAAAATCACTCCCCAAGGATCAATAATCATTGCATGTCCGTAGGTATGGCGTTGAGCATAGTTAAGCCCTGTTTGGGCTGGAGCAATAATATAGCAAGTATTTTCAATGGCTCTTGCTTGCAGTAGCACTTGCCAGTGGTCTTTCCCAGTAAAAGCAGCGGGAACAAATATAATATCTCCGCCTTTATCTGCTATGTGCCGATATAGTTCAGGGAAACGTACATCATAGCAAATAGAGACTCCTATATTACCTAACTCTTGCGAAAAATACATTGAAGGTAAATTCTTTCCAGGTACAACAGTGCTGGATTCTCTATAACTGTTGCCATCAGGAACGTTCACATCAAATAAATGTATCTTCTGATAATGAATAATTTCTTGCCCGCTAGGATCAACGAGTATAGCAGTGTTATGTACTTTCCCTCGCTCATTTGCGGGGATTGGAAAACCACCACCTAAAATGGTAATTTGAAAACGTTGAGCCATTTGTTTGAGAAATTTTTCACTTGCAGAAGCGATCGCTTCTGCTTGAGCGAGCTTATCGTTCACTTCTCCCATAAAGGAAAAGTTTTCTGGCAAACCCACTAATTTAGCACCCTGATGCACAGCCATCTGGATTAGTTTCTCAGCCTCAGCCAAGTTTTGTTCTAGATTAGGCACACTGGTCATTTGAATGGCGACAGCTAGATAAGACTTCATAAATTCAATAGTGAAGAGTAGTTTTAAAACAGTAACTTGGATACTAAATGCAAAACTTAATGTCTAGCAAGACATTTAATTTAGCAGTAAATTTTGACATGGCTTTAACAGCATTTACATTTAACCTGATATTTGCCTGAATCAAACTTATAATTATGGCAGTATCACATTGAATAGATATTTTTTGATTGTGAGTGTTAGTTGTTTCTCATAGCTAGAAGTAGCAGCTAAAGTTATCTAACAAACTTCATTAACAGGAAGTTTTGAACAATTCAATTGTTGCAGACTTATCTTTATTTTGAAGTAACAATACCTTCAAAAGCTCAATCTCTTGCTCTAAAATTTGCACTCTATTAAACAACGAATAAATAATTTCGGCTTCTGGATCTGGTAACTTTTGATGAGCAAGAAAACCAGTTGATTTTCCAGAAGAGCGAACTATTCGACCTGGAACACCTACTACAGTGCAATTAGAAGGAATATCTTGTAAAACAACAGAACCTGCACCTATGCGAACGCGATCGCCAATTTCGATGTTTCCTAAAACCTTTGCCCCAGCACCTACGATGACATGCTTTCCAAGGCTGGGGTGGCGTTTACCTGTTTCTTTACCAGTACCACCAAGAGTAACCCCTTGATAAATTAAGGCGTAGTCTCCTACAATCGCAGTCTCTCCAATCACAACTCCCATCCCGTGGTCAATAAACACATGGGTGCCAATTATCGCTCCTGGATGAATTTCTATTCCTGTCAACAAACGTCCAAAGTGCGAAATTAAGCGGGGAATTAACGGCAACCTTAAGCAATACAACCAGTGAGCTACTCGATAAAAAAATAGTGCCTGCAAACCAGGATAGCAAAACAAGACTTCCAGCCAATTGCTTGCAGCCGGGTCTTGCTCGAAAATAATTTGAAAATCAGCCTTGAGAGTATTTAGCAGCATTTTAAACAAATTAAGTTCTTTTGTGTAGAATTCCATTTAACTCGCTCAAAAAAAAGAATGCTTCTGTTGACAAAAATCCAAAAACTTATTTTTTAGTAAAATTAAGTTCATGTCTGATTATAATTAGTGATGCTAAAAAAATATTTTATAAATAAATTTCAATAAATTTACTTTTAATCTTTTATCCTATATTTTAACCAAGAAATTATAAAAAATCCGATATTTATTAATGACAATAGTACCGCAAATGGTGTTATATAACTCCAACTTAGTGACATTTTATCTAAAATATGCCAAGGCAAAAAAATACTACTAAATAAGTTAATTGATGTATTGTTTTCCAATTATGTTTTAGTGTTTTTACACTCCAATCATTTGACGTAATTGCCAAAATAGTAAAAATGAATAGTATAGATATACCTTGAAAATATTCAAGGTAAGTTAGAGGGTCAAGCAAATTAATATTTTTTTGTATTAACATTAATAAACCATAATTTGATCCAAAATAAAAAGCACTAATTCCTATATATCGGCGTTTTTTAAGTAAAAACATCATAGATTTACTATTTTTAAATAACGGAAAAACTGTTTTATATATACTTGGTACTAATGTTGCTATATAAGCAAGTAATGCAAATAAACCTAGAAGATTAGCTAAAGGAGCTGGAGTGCAAAAAAGTGCAAGAAATAAAGTAATCAAGTAGGCAGATAAAGCTAACAGCACTAAAACAACATAAGATTTGGTATTTACAATTACTTGTCGCATAATCCTTTTGCTTTAATTAGTTTTGGTAATGCTTACTGCGAATGCAACTAGTTAACTGGAGAACCCTAAAATATGGAAAATAGAATTTAGCTGCAATTTAAGTAGCTAATTGCTCGATTAACTTGTCTTGGAAGTTGTAATAGAATTACAAATTAGGGTAGGTATGAATAAGGTAATTGGCTAACACCTTAGACCTACCCTATGATTAAGAACTGCTCAATTTGACTGCTGAACAATGTAGATAAAACTTTCAGTTACACTACACCAACACATTATTAAATACGTAATTTCCTACAGATGTACCTGCAATTAACCCAGCCTCACTCGATGAGGACAAATGAATCCCACCGTAAAAACGGCTGATGGAATTTTCTTCCACAAAATCTCTAAAGCCTTGAAAGGAACGAGCAACACCAGGCAATTCTTGCGAAGGGATAGTAAAACTTATGTTGTCAGTGCCATAGAAAGAAGCTAAAACTGTACCAGCAGCAGCGCCTAATGCAGAGTGCGCTGCCATGTAGTCAGGATGTGGTGGGGTGTCTAGCAGTGATTTCCAATTAGGGTCTTGAATCGTGTATGGATTACCATTCGTATTAGCTTCTCGAATGCCAGTAATAGGTCGCCATTGATTGTAAGTATACTTGACATCAAATGCAACGACACCGGCATCAGCTATAGCCATATTCATGAGTGCAAACAATCGGGCGTTTTCTGCCAGGGTATTGCCTTGTTGTAATGCTACATCTTGAGCGATTAGATTATAAGGTTCCCCAAAGGTAGATGAGCGATCATAAGACCAGAATTTAGCTATTTCAGTTTGCTCTGGGGTGCGGATAATTTGAGTAACCTCAGTATTTTCTAAACCACCGAATAACCGAAGTTGTTCCAATTCTTCTGCATACTGGATACTATCCAATGCTGGGGGCCCATCCACTCCAGTACCCTCTAAAACATCTTCTACACTAGATATTGCAAATGGAGTAACATCACCCCACCCAGGCAATAATGCGTCACCTCCAATTTCATCTGTACTACTGTTAATAGTCGGCCGCCAGACCCCAGGAGTAGGTTGCACTGTATAAGGTTTAAAAAATGCTTCTGGTGCGCTATCATTACTTCGTGATTCCAGTATTTGATTAGCGACACGTACTCCTAAATTATAACCAGCTTCTTTAGCTTTGCTGTCAGGAATTTCTGCTAAGGATCTAATCTTTTGTACCTCGAATGCGGCTGCTTCGCCTGGGTAAAGATTGATTAGTGTTTCGTAGGCTGCTCCAACTACTGCTGCTTCGGATGACGCACCGACTGTTTCTGACGAATCTATAGAACCCATTTGGGATCTTTGATAACGAGCTAAGATTAGAAATAAATGCCGTACTCCAGCAGCTTAAGTGATAAAGAATGGGAAATCATTGAGCCATTATTGCCCCAAAAGAAGAAAACTAGA
>JAHHHN010000012.1 GCA_019359325.1 Mojavia pulchra JT2-VF2
GGATGGCAGCGATTGGCATCGTTGGTTTGGCGCTCAACCTGCGGGCTTACGACTTCGTGTCGCAAGAACTGCGGGCGGCAGAAGACCCAGAATTTGAAACATTTTATACCAAGAACATTTTGCTGAATGAGGGTATCCGTGCTTGGATGGCTCCTCAAGATCAACCCCACGAACAATTTGTATTCCCTGAGGAGGTATTACCTCGTGGTAACGCTCTCTAATAGACCTGCGGTCATGGGCGGTGGCCGAGACATAGAATCAACAGGTTTTGCCTGGTGGTCTGGTAACGCTCGTTTGATTAACCTATCTGGCAAACTACTTGGTGCTCACGTTGCCCATTCTGGTTTGATTGTCTTCTGGGCTGGAGCAATGACTTTGTTTGAAGTCGCTCACTTCATCCCTGAAAAGCCCATGTATGAGCAGGGCTTAATCCTGCTACCTCACCTCGCTACTTTGGGCTGGGGTGTTGGTGCTGGTGGCGAAGTCATCGACACGTTCCCCTACTTTGTTGTTGGTGTACTCCACTTGATTTCCTCAGCTGTGCTAGGTTTCGGCGGTATTTATCATGCCGTCCGTGGCCCAGAAACTTTAGAAGAGTATTCTTCCTTCTTTGGTTACGACTGGAAAGACAAGAACAAGATGACCAACATCATCGGGTTCCACCTGATCATCTTAGGAATCGGTGCGCTCCTGTTGGTGCTGAAGGCTATGTTCTTCGGTGGCGTATACGACACCTGGGCCCCTGGTGGTGGTGATGTTCGGGTAATTACCAACCCGACACTGAACCCAGCTGTTATCTTTGGCTATCTAATCAAGTCTCCTTTTGGCGGCGAAGGTTGGATTGTCAGCGTTGATAACATGGAAGATATCATTGGCGGCCACATCTGGGTTGCTTTCATCTGTATTGCTGGCGGTATCTGGCATATTTTCACCAAACCTTTTGCTTGGGCGCGTCGTGCGTTCATTTGGTCTGGTGAAGCTTACCTCTCCTACAGCTTGGGCGCTCTGTCCCTGATGGGCTTTATTGCTTCCTGTATGGTTTGGTACAACAACACCGCTTACCCCAGTGAATTCTATGGCCCTACGGGTCCTGAAGCTTCTCAAGCACAAGCTTTGACCTTCTTGATCCGTGACCAACGCTTAGGTGCTAACGTCGGTTCTGCACAAGGCCCCACAGGTCTAGGTAAATACCTGATGCGCTCTCCAACTGGTGAAATCATCTTCGGTGGTGAAACCATGCGTTTCTGGGATTTCCGTGGCCCTTGGTTGGAGCCTCTACGTGGCCCCAACGGTCTTGACTTAGAAAAAATCAAGAACGATATTCAGCCTTGGCAAGCTCGTCGCGCTGCTGAATATATGACTCACGCTCCTCTGGGTTCTTTGAACTCGGTAGGTGGTGTGGCTACCGAAATCAACTCCTTCAACTACGTATCTCCTCGTGCGTGGTTGGCAACTTCTCACTTCGTTTTAGGTTTCTTCTTCCTCATTGGTCACTTGTGGCACGCTGGTCGCGCTAGAGCAGCAGCAGGTGGTTTTGAGAAAGGTATTGACCGTGAGAATGAACCAGTAATGTTCATGAACGAACTTGACTAGGTTGAAAGATTTCTTTCATCACTGACAATCAAATGCTTTATAGCTCTTGTGTAAAAACAAGAGCTTTTTTATGACTTAATAATATTCAGTTCTACCAACCTTATATCAATATAATATTCAGTTCTACCAACCTTATATCAATTCATATTATGTCTTTTCAAATAACCGTCATTGCGACCGTAAGGAAGCAATCCCAAAAACCTGGGGATTGCGTCGTTTCGCTTTGTTCCACTCGCAATGACATATTAAGGGTGATTTGCCGGACATCATATTAATAAATTATTCGTAAGGGCACAACATTGTTGTGCAACGCCACATCCTACCCTGCGGGAAGCCCTTTGGGTTCGCAGTCGCCTGCGGAGGGAAACCCTCCCGCAGCGCTGTCTCACCACCCTCCGGGTGTCTACAAGTCTGGCGACCGAACAAAGTGGCTCCCTACCCATCTGTCGTATTCTTTTTCAAATTGGTATTAGATTTTGAACTATACCATTGCGCTTTAATATGACACAATCAGATTTATAATAGACAGATTTAAAAGATGCAGCTTGTTAATTTCTATTGGTAGATTGGCATAGCTGTTGTTATTAAAAATAGTTATTGAATGAAGGAGTACTGTCTATGACTGATTCAAATTTTCCAGGCACTTTGCAATGGACAGTTGAAGCTAAAGCAAAGTTAAAAAATATCCCTTTCTTTGCCCGCACTCAAGCGAAAGCGCGAATTGAGCAGCTAGCTCGTCAAGCAAAGCAAGAAGTTGTGACAGCAGATTTGGTTGAGCAAGCAAGGCTGGAGTTTGGACAGTAAGGGGCTTGAACTGTTTACTTGGATGTTAAAAAATAAGTTTGCGATCGCCAATACTAAACTACAAAACTGTGGGTTAAGAGTATGCAATTGCTGATTTAACTTTCTCCTAAATTCATTGCTGCTAAAACAGCCTTCTGCCTCACATCTTGGTAAACAGTTTGCAAATACTTCATTACTACATCGCCTGAAGTCAAATTTCCCGCATTTTCCTCTTCCTTGCCTAAGGGAATAGGGCCTAATACATCGAGTATTGTCTCGCTAACCGTAGGCGCAATTACTACTAGAGAAGACTCTAACGGCTCATTGTACTGCCAGAATGAATCAAGCCTGACTGCGGATTCATTATTAGTAATTTGCTGTGAAACCTGAGATGTTTCCGTTGTAGAAACTTCTATCTTGCCACTACGTAATTTGCGTAAATCGCTGAGAATTTGCTCTTTAGTACGTCCGCGCAATTGAAATAATACAAACGGGTCTTCGCTGAAGCGATCGCCTAACTGATAATAAATTGCTCCAACATGCTTACATGGGTTTGCTTTATCAGGACAAGAGCATTTGCTGTGGATATCTGACAGAGTAAAGGGAAATAAAGAAAGCCCATTTGTTGTAAATACTTCTTCGATATTTTGTGGCATTTCTCCTGCTAAAAGTTTGGCAGCAAAAATCGCTCTTTGGGACATAGTTTCAATGACATAACCCCATTGTTCATCGCTAAATGGATCGAGGGAGAGAGAAACTTTATAAGGTTCTACTTCGCTACCTTGTACCCTAGCCAATACTTTTGCACCTTTAAATTCGATGCTCAGTACATTACCTTGACGAGCATAGTTTCTCGCACGTTCTAAACGCTTTTTAAAACGATAAGAATCTAATAAATCTAGCCACCGTTGTGACCACCATTCACGACTTGCTTGCAAAGTGTAATTAGTCATAATCAATATCAAAGTTCAAAATTAGAGACTGGAAGGGGTTTCAATAAGTGGTTCAGCAAAATTATTTATGTTATTGCGAGCGAAATGAAATGTAGCGAAGCAATCCCAAACCCTTGCGATTGCTTCATTTCGCTTCGCTTCATTCGCAATGACAAATGTATATTAATTTTGCACTACTACTTACTAAGGGGAAAGGGGAAAGGCTGTAATTACGAATTATTCTATCCCCGCCTTGTGCCGCAACCGCTCGACCAATTGGCGTGAAAACTCCAAGTTCTGAGCGCGCAGGCGCTCTCGGATTTCTAGGGCAGCGTGTGCCAAGGGTAGCGCCTCTGCGTAGCGCCCCTCTTTCTCTAGAACTTGCGCCAGCCCCGATTGAGCGCTAGCCACTAAGTTTTGTTGCTTCAATTCCTGCGCCAGCCCTAACTCACGCCTGTACCAAGAACGGGCTTCTGTAGGGCGGTTGCGGTCAAGGGCAAGAAGTCCCAAGTTGCCGCAATAATTTGCTTGTGCTTCTTTATCTCCCAGCTTTTCTTCTATCGCCAATGCTTGCTTGTAGTAGGACTCGGCGTGATTATATTGTCCCTGCGATCGCGCAACTAATCCCAGATCGTTGAGGGCGATCGCCTCATCCTTTTCCTCCCCCAACTCTCGGTAAATTGCTAACGCCTCCTGGTATAGCCGCTCCGCCTCCGCCCAGTTCTGGCGTTGATCTGCAATTATTCCTTGGAACCGAATTGCAATAGCCCTGTCCCGACGGCTAACGCCCCGTTCCATCACCTCTGCCATCTGAGCCGCCCAACTTGCTGCCCGCTCTGTCTCTGCGCGATTGTAGTAAATCCAGACAATATGAGAGGCTCCCCGGCCAGCATCGCTCCAGTGACTCAGCGCCATTCCTGCCTGATATGTCCACTCACCCAAGCGCACCACCTCATCCCAGTAACCTCGAAAGAAGAGGAAGTTAAACAAAGTGTTTTCCAAATCAATGAGCATCTGGGCAGCCTGTCGGTCTTTGAGTGTACCGGGGATACCAGCCATCTCCCGCAAGGTTGTCGCCACGCCCTCTAGATTCTGCCACTCAGCTTCTAGCTTGTCATGGGTCTGATAAGCATCTTTGTCGTCACCCCCATACTTCTGGGCGTAGTCTACCCAGTAGTGCAGAACTTCGCGTTGGGCAGCAGAGTCAAAGTGAATTCCACCCGCTAGAGGCTGTGTCTCTATGGTATCTGTCTCGTCCATAGCTGCTTGAATATAGGTGCGGGTAAGGGGGTGCAACCCAAACCGTTCGCCATCCAAGTCATTCACCAAAGATAAAGTGACTAACCGCTCAACAGCAACTTGGATTTCCGTGAGGAGTAAATTTGTAGCATCTGCCAGTGCTGCTGTTGTTGCGGGTGTTCGGAATACAGCTAGGGCAGACAGCACTGTGCGGTCATTTTTAGTGAGAGTTTGGACAGCATCGGCAAATAGAAAGCCGTAGAGGTCGGCGGAGTTGGCAGCATTCCGCAACCTTTCTAGAGCAACGCTGATAGAGTAACCTTTGTGTGCCACGTGTCCCAGCGTCCAATCAAGCGCTAGGGGATTGCCACCAGCAGCTTCATATAAAGCGGTCAATATCTCTGACTTGGTTGCATTTAGTTCTTGGGCTAGGCGGGGGTATGCTCGTCCCTTCGCTTGCATTAACTCTAAAGCTTCTGTTTCTGAGAGACGGTCTAAGCGGATGGTGAGAGCGCTTTCCCCTGTACGGCGGCGGCTGGTGATAATAGCTTTATTGGGGGTGGGCAGCTTCCGCAGAAACTCAGCAATCATCTCGCGTTCTTCTGTATTCAGCGTTTCCAGGTTGTCCCAAATCAGCAAGGCGCGCCTTCCCCGTAGGGCATCTAAAAGGGCGCAGCGGCGTTCGGTGGAATCAGTCATTTTGACGATATCTGTCTGCCCTAAGCCTTTGGCAAATTCTCGGCAGAAGCTATCAAGAGAAGATAGAGCGAGCGTTTCTTGCCGCACTCCCTCAGTTGAGAGCCAGGTAGTCTTGGCAGAAGCAAACAGGTAGGCATCAAACAGTGCTTGCTTACGAGCAAGGTGTGCTACCTCCAGGGCCAACACTGTCTTGCCCATACCACCAATACCATCGATCGCCACACCCCAACCCCGTTCCTCTGGTGAAAGTGCTTCCATACAACGGGCAATTTCTGCTTTTCGTCCCACAAATACATCGTTATAGCGGGGCAGGTTATCAGGCACAGCTAGCGTGCGCTTTCCCTGTAACTGGCTCAATCGCGCCTCTAGGCTAGTAACTTCTTTTTGTTTCTCCTCCAGTTCGATTTGCAAATCCACTGGAACTCGAATTCCATAACTAGCTTTTTCTTCCTCTAATATCTGAAGGGCGCGACGGGCACGGTTGAGAGTTCGCTGTAGCGCTTCTTGATCATCCATAGAGTTATATAAAAAATAAATCTAAGGGACTTGCAAATAACAAAATATTCAATTAATGCTTGTGGGATAACCTCTCTAGCTTATCTGAGTGCCAGGGTTGGCAAGATGCCCATCTTACAAGATTGTATAATTTTTTCACGGCATCCCCAAAACTCGGCAGTTCGTGTTCAAAACTCGGCAGTTCGTGTTCAGAACTCGGAAGTTGGTGTTTGGAACTCGGAAGTTGGTGTTTGGAACTCGGAAGTTCGTGTTTGGAACTCGGAAGTTGGTGTTCAGAACTCGGCAGTTCGTGTTTGGAACTCGGAAGTTGGTGTTCGGAACTCGGAAGTTCGTGTTTGGAACTCGGAAGTTTGTGTTCGGAACTCGGAAGTTCGTGTTTGGAACTCGGAAGTTTGTGTTCAAAACTCGGAAGTTTGTGTTCAAAACTCGGCAGTTTGTTTTTGGAACTCGAAAGTTGGTGTTTGGAACTCGGAACAAGAACAATACACCTCTTGCATAAGTGATTTTATCGGTACGGCAGTTGCTTCAACGGGGGGAAACCCCGCAATGCGCTGCCTCGTTTATCTGCGTTTATTGGCGGTTAATTATTTTTTTTGGACTTTTGCAAGAAGTCTAAACATTATCGGATATGTTTGTTTAATCTAATCCTGTTTTTTATGCCGAGACTGTAATTCCATTACCTGACGGCGTTTTTCTTCCAATTCAATTTGCAAATCCACTGGAATCCGAATTCCATAGGAAGCGGCTTGTTCTTCCAAAATTGCCAATGCTCGTTTTGCTCTTGCGAGTGCAGGTGTTACTACTTCTTGATCGGTCATAATTTTAGGCGAGTCTGGGGTTGAATTTGGTAGTCCTTTCCCTCCCCGCAACATGGCAATGGGGAAATCTTCCATTGCTGTATCAAAAAACGGCGTTTGTTCTTTTTGCCATAGGGTTCTGGCGCTTTCTGGCACAGTTTTACCCAAATGATTGATCAAGTTTGAGAGCATGACTTTGGTATCCCCTGGTTGATTGGCGGCTCCCTGCAATGCCTCAATGAGATGATAAGTGTAGAGGCTCATACTTCCATCAGGACGTATCCAGGAAACCTGATTACCCCTGGAGGAGGTAAACACCGCCCGTCCTTCGCCCTGCTTTAGTGCCTCCACTACCCCCTTGGGCAATGCCGTGGCGATAAAATCAGCAGGTAGTTCGCCTTTAGAAGTCGCCATACCCTCTGCATGACAACTATCAATTACTACCCACAACCGTTTTGCCTGAATCTGCCGCAAGGCTTGAGTAAATTGTTGGGCAGATAGGGCGCTGTTAGCAATATCTGAGGATTTGAAGTCATGTTGCAGCAAATAATAACACTGGCTTGCTAAGTCAAAGCACCCATGACCAGAGTAAAAAACTACAATTGTTGCATTGCGATCGCCAGCAGCTTTTTCCTGTAATCACGTTAATCCATCCAAAATTGCGCTGCGTGTTGTTTGCTCATTCTGTAATAAGCGAATATGTTCTGAATCATCCAAATAAGCACACAAATTTGGGTCGATTAGCACCGTCTTCAGCGCTTGCACATCTTTGACTGTGACAGGCAATGACTATTTTGGTTCGGCTGTTCTGCCAACCCCAATTAACAAGGCATAACCGTGAGCAAAGTGGTTCGACATGATGGCACAGTTTATCCTTCATCCTCTTCAATTACTGCACTACGATCAAGTAATAGTAAATTACGGAGTTGGTCTGTATCTAGTTCAGTTAACCACTCTTCACCTGCGCCTACGACTTGTTCAGCTAGTTGTTTTTTACTTTCAATCATGTCGTGAATTTTTTCTTCTAATGTGCCAGTGCAGACAAATTTATGTACTTGCACATTACGGGTTTGCCCAATCCGAAATACTCGGTCTGTGGCTTGATTTTCTACTGCGGGATTCCACCATCTATCAAAATGGAAGACGTGATTTGCTCTAGTTAAATTTAACCCTACACCACCAGCTTTTAATGAAAGAATCAGAATTGGTGGCCCTTGAGGATCGTGTTGAAAACGGTCAATCATTTCCTCACGTTGTTTTTTACTAGTGCCACCATACAAAAACAAAGTTTCGCGCCCTAGCTGTTTTTCTAAATGTGGTTTGAGTAATTTGCCCCATTCAGCAAATTGGGTGAAAATTAAAGCGCGATCGCCTTCTGCCAAAGCCTCTTCTAGCATTTCATCTAAACGCTGAAGTTTAGCTGAATGATATTTGTCTAACGTCGTTTCTTTTAAATATTGGGCTGGGTGATTGCAGACTTGTTTAAGCTTGATTAGTAAAGCTAAAATCATGCCTCGTCGTTGTAGTCCAGTTGCATTATCAATCTCAGCTAAAGACTGTTCCACCACTTTTTGATAAAGTGTAGCTTGTTCGGGAGTAAGACCACAAAATACTGTCATTTCTTGCTTATCTGGCAAGTCTTGAATAATATCACGATCTGTTTTCAGTCGCCGCAAAATAAAGGGTTGGACTAATGAGCGCAATTGGTTTAAAGAAGCTGCATCACCATACTTTTCAATCGGCATGGCAAAACGTCGTTGAAAAAATTGCCGATTACCCAAATACCCAGGATTGAGAAAATCTAAAATAGACCATAGTTCTTGCAATCTATTTTCTACTGGTGTTCCAGTCAAAGCTATACGAAATGTTGCTTCTAATTGTCGGGCTGCCTGTGACTGCTTGGCTTCAGAATTTTTGACATTCTGGGCTTCATCTAAAACTATTGCTTGCCAAGAAACACTTTGCAATGATTTGACATCTCGGTGAATTAATGAGTAACTAGTCACGACTAAATCATGCTTTTTCACTGCTTCTGTAAACGCCTTACCTTTGGGGCGTTTATCACCGTGATACTGTAAAACTTTGATTGTAGGAGCAAATTTCTTAACTTCCCGTTCCCAGTTCCCTAAAACAGAAGTTGGGCAAACTAGCAGAGTTGGTTTTTCCAATGCATCCTGTTCTTTAAGGTGTAGAAGAAAAGCGATGAACTGCACGGTTTTTCCCAGTCCCATATCGTCGGCCAGACAAGCACCCAAGCCCCAACGTTCTAGGAAAGCAAGCCAAGCCGCACCTCGCTGTTGATAAGGTCGCAACTGTCCTTGAAAATTTTTTGGTGTTGGCAAAGGCGCGATCGCCTGATTGTTTGTTAGCGCCCCAATTAACTCTTGTAATGCCCCAGATGCCTCAAAACTCACCACAGGTAATTTCTCAATTGCCTGGGTATCCCCAGTACTCAAGCGCAAAGCATCTTCTAAGGAAAGCGCCATTTGGTCTTTACGAGAGGCAAAAAAGGTTTGAGCTGTCTTAATATCTTGAGGACGTAACTCCACCCACTCGTTATTGATTTCTACCAGTGGGCTATTCAGCGCTACCAGCCGATCAAACTCAGCTTTAGAAATAGTCTGTCCGCCAATTGCCAATTTCCACTGAAAATTCAGCAAACTCTGCAATCCCAAGCGCCCTTGTTTTTTGTTTGGCGTTTCGGCAGTAATTTTTAAACCCAAACGATTTGCCCATCCCTCACGGTTCGCCAAACTCGGAGGCAAAATCACTCCTAAACCACTATCTTCAAACCTCCAAGCAACAGACTTGATAAATTCGTATGCTTGCATGGGGTTAAGACTGCAAGATTCGGGATTTTCTGTTTCTAAGCTAGCTGCTAGTGGCGGATACAGTCGGGAAGCTAACCCCAAACCTCGTAAAAAAGTTTCTTGGGGTTGTTCGATGGTGCGATTTTGATAAGCTAATTGTTCAACTGGGTGCTGCCAAATAGTTGCTGCATCAACCAAAAACTCTGGGTCATCTGCCGCTTGCAGGTAATATGCCAATGTCCAATCTGTTTTTCCATCATCTGGAGAACGTAATTGCAAGCAGGTACGAAATAAAGCTTTATGAGTCAACTGGTACTGCAACGGCATAGTCCAAGACTTTAGTACCGCCTGTAGCCGTTCTACTTCAATTGGATCAGCGTTGACTGTGTTAGATACGTTACTTAAAGCTTGCAACCACTGCCGCACCGCAGATGGTAGAGATGCCATGACTCTGGTTTCAATTGGCAGTTGGGAACCAATCATTTCTCGTACTTGAGCATCTATGGTACTGTTGAGAAATTTCAAAAGTAATTCTTCAGGTGGTAAGGGTAACTCTATATATAGTGGAGATTGGGAAAATTCCTGAGTTCCTGATTCTTGCTGATAAGTGCGACAAGCCAATGGCATTAACTGGGAAAACTTTTCCAACCTTGTACCATCGACAGCACTATCTAAAAGTACTTGCCAATTAGCAACTATCGAATCAGCAGATTGTTGAATTGTTGGTAAAAACTTACACCTTGAGATTAAATCTAAACTCCAACGGGCGACCTGCGACCAGAAACGCAAGTCTCCTCCTAAAAAACTATCCTCGTCGCTAATTGTACTTAGAGGAAGAGAAGAAAGAAATTTTATTGCTGTGGCAGGATTGAGATAAAAACCCTCGACTCGCCAAGGGTGAAGATATGGTGATGAGTCTGTTGGTAGTGAAGATTTTAATTGCGTCTCTACAGCGGCAGAATGTATTGGAAAAATCGCTGTTGTGCCTTGTTGCTCGCTATTTGAGATATCAGTAGGTAGAGCAATTATTTGGGAGTGTGTTGGTATTACTTCTCTAACACTTGTATTTGAGCGTGTTGGCTTAGTTTCTCCTTTCGAGGTTCGCCTAGCACCTAAAGCCACTTGGGGTTGCTCGATTAAATTGGCAATTTTAATGTTCCGCGATCGCAACCACTCACTCAATTCTATTGATGTCATTGCCAATGGATGTAATTGTATATCTCCAGAAGCACTAGAATCAAAGTTATCTCTTGACGAACGCCAAGTTTCTCCCCAAATGAATAAACAACTATCTTGATTTTTTTGTAACCAAATACCGTGTAAAATTGCCATTTTTCAACTATTTATATATTTGCCAAGATGAAGTATTAATCAGTAAAGCTATAAATTCACTTTTGATGCCATTTGCTAATTGTCAACATTTGATATAGCCAAATTTCTTATATAATAAATATCTTGACTAATGAAGTGTTCTAAAAAAATATTAATCATGAAATTGCCTCTTCATGAAGTTATAAAAAATGACATTGTAGTAGAACTAGATTATATACATCCTCAAGAGCAGGAGTTAGTTAGAGCATTACTAAATCTAGTAATTATTGAAGGTAGAACTTATCCTCACGAGCAACCTCTATCTCAAGCAGAATTTGCGGCTTACTGGTTGAGTCATGATGCCTTTGTTGTTAGGAAAATTGAACCAGGCACTACACAAAGATCCAAAGAAGTGTTAGGGGCATTTTACTTGAAACCAAACTTTCCCGGTCGGTGTAGCCATATTTGTAACGCTGGTTTTATTGTACAACCACAGCTGCGAGGTCAGGGCATAGGCAAATTTATGGGAGAAGCTATGCTTTTAATAGCAGCTAGCCTTGGCTACGAGGCGGTAATGTTTAATTTGGTCTTTGAAACTAATATACCTTCAATTACACTGTGGCAAAAATTAGGATTTGAGACGATTGGGCGCATTCCGCAAGCAGTCAAGCTAGCAGATGGGCAGATGATAGACGCCCTAACAATGTATCGTGCTTTGCGTTGACAAAGTTGTTTATCTTTGTATGTAGCCCAAGCCAGCCATAGTGCATAAATGTTAGGATTGCCACAGAGAGAGAATAGCGAAAGAGAAGGAAAAAAAACTGAATGACAGAAGTTGATAAGTCAATATCCTTCGACGGACGGGATATTCGACTGAAGGTTGGCCTACTGGCTCCCCAGGCTGGTGGGTCGGTTTTGATACAATCAGGGGATACAGCTGTTTTGGTGACGGCTACGCGATCGCAAGCCAGAGAAGGCATTGATTTTCTTCCCCTCACAGTAGATTACGAAGAAAGATTGTATGCCGCGGGTAGGATTCCTGGAGGAATCATGCGGCGTGAAGGTCGTCCACCAGAAAAAACAATTCTCACCAGCCGTTTGATAGACCGTCCCCTGCGTCCGCTGTTCCCTTCATGGTTGCGGGATGACTTACAAGTTATTGCCCTAACACTGTCGATGGATGAGCAAGTACCACCCGATGTACTGGCGGTTACTGGTGCTTCTATTGCTACCCTGATTGCCCAGATTCCGTTTAACGGCCCAATGGCAGCAGTACGGGTAGGCTTAGTAGGTGATGATTTTGTGATTAATCCTACCTACGCAGAAATTGAAGCTGGAGATTTGGATCTGGTAGTAGCAGGTTCACCAGAAGGCGTAATCATGGTAGAGGCGGGAGCCAATCAGTTGCCAGAACGAGATATTATCGAAGCGATTGATTTTGGCTATGAAGCAGTAAGGGACTTAATCAAGGCACAACAAGATTTAGTCGCAGAACTAGGTCTAGAAATTGTGAAAGAAGTGCCCCCAGAGGTAGATTCTACTTTAGAAAACTTTATCCGCGATCGCGCTAGCGATGAGATTAAAAGAATCCTGGCGCAATTTGAATTAGCGAAGCCAGAACGCGATGCCGCTTTGGATGTTGTTAAAGAAAACATTGCCGCTGCGATCGCTGAACTTCCTGAAGAAGACCCTATCCGTGTTGCTGCAACCGCAAATAGCAAGGCACTTGGTAATACTTTTAAAGACATTACCAAACACTTCATGCGCCGTCAAATTATCGAAGACAACGTTCGCGTTGATGGTCGCAAACTAGATGAAGTGCGCCCCGTTTCTTGCCTAGTTAGTGTCTTACCTCAAAGAGTTCATGGCAGCGGCTTATTTAACCGGGGACTAACCCAGGTATTATCTGCCTGTACCCTTGGTACTCCTGGAGATGCCCAAAACCTCAACGATGACCTGCAAACAGACCAATCTAAACGCTACTTACATCATTACAACTTCCCGCCCTTCTCAGTTGGCGAAACTAAGCCGATGCGCGCCCCAGGTAGACGTGAAATCGGTCACGGGGCACTAGCAGAACGAGCACTGTTACCTGTGCTACCACCTAAAGAACAATTTCCTTACGTAATTCGCGTTGTATCGGAAGTACTTTCTTCCAACGGTTCCACTTCAATGGGTTCAGTATGCGGTTCCACCCTTGCCTTAATGGATGCTGGTGTGCCAATTCTCAAGCCTGTTAGTGGTGCAGCCATGGGTCTGATTAAAGAAGGCGAAGAAGTGCGCGTCCTAACTGACATTCAGGGAATTGAAGACTTTCTGGGCGACATGGACTTTAAAGTAGCCGGTACAGATACCGGGATTACTGCCTTGCAAATGGACATGAAAATCTCTGGTTTGTCCTTAGATATCATTGCCCAAGCCATCCACCAAGCCAAATCAGCTCGTTTGCACATTTTGGACAAAATGCTCCAAACCATCGAGCAACCGCGCACAGAAACCTCACCATACGCCCCACGTCTGTTGACTATTAAGATTGATCCAGACATGATCGGTCTGGTCATTGGGCCTGGAGGCAAGACAATTAAGGGCATCACCGAGGAAACAGGTGCAAAAGTTGACATCGAAGATGATGGCACCGTAACGATTTCCGCTGTAGATGAGAGCAAGGCGAAAAAAGCCCGTAATATCATCCAAGGTATGACCCGCAAGCTCCATGAAGGGGATGTCTATGTCGGTCGCGTGACTCGAATTATACCCATAGGCGCGTTTGTAGAGTTTCTGCCTGGCAAAGAAGGCATGATCCATATTTCTCAACTAGCTGACTACCGGGTTGGCAAAGTTGAGGATGAAGTAGCAGTTGGCGATGAAGTGATTATCAAAGTCCGTGAGATTGACAATAAAGGCCGGATTAATCTCACACGCTTAGGTATCCATCCTGATCAAGCAGCTGCGGCGCGAGAAGCAGCAGCAGTAAATCGGTAAATCGATTTAGGATTTTAGATGTTATCTAAAATCCGCGATGCCTAAGAAAAAGGCATCGCTGTATGCTTCTTTAATCAGTTGGCAAGATTATTAGAACTTGGTAATAATTTGCCCATTCGATATCACAAATTCGTATGCTTCTTTAATCAGTTGGCAAAATTATTAGAACAGCCGAAAGACTAAAGTTGCGACTAAAAGAACAAAGCCTGCTTTTGCAGGCTTGATAAATTAGATAATTTTCCAATCAGAAATTAGGGATTTTTGTTGATGGTGGGTGGTTTGATGACGAATGTAATTAGCTATCTGCATACATCATCTCTAACCGCATCGCCATCTGAAAAATTCATGAGGTTTAATTTTATCATGAATCATCAAATGGAGTGTCCACCATATCCGAGTTTTGGTGGGTATAGCCATAATTAAGTGCATTTTAAAAATCAAATAGTAGTCGGAAGCAGAAACGGGCAAATAAACAGAATTATGCCATCAAACGTAAGGGCTACTAAAACCCTCTCTATTTCTGCTTTCTGCTTGGACTTAACAATAAATATTTACACCAACCTATTTATACCAGTAGAAAGTCTAAGGTTAAAAAATGATTCAACCCTTACGCAAACTACTAACATTTGAAGAATTCGCCCACTGGAAACCTGACGGTGAACGCTATGAGCTGCATGATGGAGTAATTGTTAAAATGCCACAACCGTTGGGAGGTCATGAAGAGGTTACAGGATTTTTATCTATAGCACTGAGTGTGCAATGCTATCAATCAGGTCTTCCCTATATCATACCTAAAACCGCACTAGTCAAGCCTCCCGAAAATGAATCAGCTTACTCGCCAGATGTGCTAATAATCAACCAAGCTAATCTTATTAATGAGCCATTTTGGAAAAAAGAATCGACGGTAATTTACGGTACATCAATTCCTCTAGTGGTTGAAGTTGTCAGTAATAATTGGCGGGATGACTATCACACCAAAGTTGGTAAATATGAAGAAATAGGTATACCTGAATATTGGATTGTAGATTATCTTGCGCTTGGCGCTCGTAAGTTTATCGGCAATCCCAAACAACCTAGTATCTCTATTTATTTTTTAGTTGAGGATGAATACCAAGTTACTCAATTTAGGGGTACAGATCGTATTCAATCACCAACTTTTCCAGAGTTGAATTTAACTGCTCAACAAATATTTCAAGCTGGGAGTAGTCGCACTGCCTCGTCTACTCCGTAGTCAACGTCACTCTAAAAAAGATAGGGTATTCGATTTTTTCTACGTTGTAGCGACTTCAGTCGTTGAGCTTAGACTTAATATAAATTAATTGTTTATTTCACGAATAAAGGTCAGCTTCCAGCTTTTTCAAGATTGTTTTATGACTCATATTCTTGGGGTTGGATGTTTAATTGTGTCATAACTTTTAACCTACTTAAAGAGCTTGGTAACAATACTGCTACTCAACTATCGCTGCTTCTACAAGTGGCTAACAACCGAACAAAGACTCATAACAAAATTGCGAAATTCAGAATCAATAGGGAAAAACACTCTTGTTGTTCTAGTCTAAATTCCCCTAGTCTGTGGAAGCTAACTGAGTACACTTCACCGTAAAAAGGTTTGGAAATATCAAGGGTTTACTTCGTTCTACCCAACCTACGATTGATTAAATTCCATACCCTTTTTGTGGTTGACCATACTTAGTCTGTGTCGCTGCGACTTCAGCCGTTTGGCTTAACCTACAAATACTCACTTTGTCAGTTTCTAGATTTAAGCTATGTTTGGTAATAAATGAATTAGCCTACGCGGTTAGCTTTTATTCCAAACTTGTTATACAGCATTGTGAGTGCTAAACGTCTGCCAGAAACCATCGCCCGTGTCAGGATTACCCGCCAATCTTGGCAACACGGCCTTCTTGAGGGCGAAGTGAGTGCGGGTGAATATGAGTGGCAGTTCCAATGGCATTTTAGCCGGGGAGAACTGTCTGTGAAGCCTTCCCAAGGTCGCGCCTTAATTAAAGAACCCCTAGGTCGCTTCTTGGAAAAACAAGATTATCAATTAGAGCCAGGAGGAGACTATGCCTTTACTATTCGAGCTGAACTTTAATGATTAATTATTTGCCATTTGTCAGTAGAAGCTAACAAATAGAGATAGTTAGCAAATTATTGCTGACATCAAATTCAGCAATCAAGATTCAGAACTTATACCAGCTAGGCGACTTAAATATCTTTCAATTAAAAGAATGGCAACAATGTCATCTATTGGTCGTGGTGGTTGCCGCATGCCCTGTGGTAATAATTTTGTTAGTCCTTTAGGAGGATGCATCTGCCAATAGCGATCGCGTGCTTCTAAGCTAGTGTAGCGCTCATCCACTAAAACAATATTCAGCGGCTCTGCTAATTCTTGCCGTAGTTGCTTTTTCCACTGCTTGGCGGTAGTTTGATCGCCCATTACCATCAAGGAAATAGGAAACTTCTGACGTAGCTTTTCAATCGTAGCGATCGCCTCGCTTGCAGATACAACTTGATGATAATGCAGTTGCCGATCCAGTCCTAATACCGCTAAACCACACTTATCACGACCGGGATCAAAGCCTAAAATGACTGGTTGTGTCGGTGAGAATTCACGGAGAGTCATAAGTAATTCACAATTCACAATTCAAAATGTAACAACGAATTTCTTATTCAGCTTTCTGGCAATTTATCATCTCCAAGTTATATTTATTTTGAATCCAAAGTTTTTATCAAAAAGCTGTTAACTTAATTTCAAACAAAACTACGTATTTAAAGTTGCTATGAAATGATATTAGATAATCAGAAGCTCATTAAACCCTGCTAATATATGTTGGTTGTTTTTCAGGTGCTAAAAACAACTTGCCCGTTGATTATTGCTATTAATTTGACTTTTAGTGGCCCCGCTGTATAAGTATCTTCTGCCGCGATCGCTTTGATTTCTATAAGTTGATCGGATTGCCTCAGTTGGGAAACAAAGCGAAGAAAAGTACCATCTATTTGCACATTTTCAATAATTCCAGCATTACGAGCGCGAAATTGGGAAGCAGAAATCAGCAGATCCAGTCGTTGCCGTAGTTGGTAAGATGTCATGGTTTTGGGATCGGCAGTAGTTGTAGCTAATACCTGTCCCCCTGAAAAGACTAGTTGATTTCGCGCTGTATCTGCAAAAAATTCTATCTGCTTTTCTCCCCTGACGTAATTACCAGCAGAGAAAATTCGCATCACGTATTCTCGTCCATCATCAATCTGCTTGACTAATTGCTCAATTCTATCTTGGGTAATATGCAGCAACTCTAGATTATTTACGCTATTTTCCCCAGGTTCAGTTAATTCGAGGTTAGCATTCCGGTTGGCTTCTTGTAGCAGTTGCATAACTGCCTGACGAGCCGCAGCAGCTTGGTTAACCTGAACAACAGCAGCAGCCAAAACTTGACCGCGAACCAAGGCAAGCTTACCTAAACGCAGATCCCGGTACGACTGATAATATTTTTCCAGTCTCGCCACTTCTTGTTCTAGATAGTTCTGCTGCCTTTCCAATTCTCTAAGGCGAGATTCCCGTTTGGCAATTACTTGCTCCCTTGCTGCAACTTCGGCATTGCGCTTTTGAATTAGTTGATCGAGACTGGCAATCTTTTGATCCCGTTGTTCAATAGCTTCTTGCCTGTTGGCTAATTCGCGATCGCGTTTTTCAATAGCTGTTTTGGCTTCATCAATGGCTTTTTTGGCTTCAGCGTACAGTCGTTGCCTTTCTGTTTTGAGTTGTTCAACTGCTGCCTGCAATGCCTTTCTTTGATCGTAAACGCTTTGAAGTTCAGCTATTGCTTTTTGATATTGAGCTACAACTTGGTCTAATTCGCTTTGAGTGCGCTGGAGTTGAGCTTGCGTTTGGGCTTGTTGAGAAATAGTACGGTTGAGTTGGGCTTGCGTTGCCTGTTGTTTGGCATTAGCTGCTTGTAAAGACTGATTAATTGCCTGCAAGTCTCGTTGAGCTTTTACTTGCTCCTTTCTTGCTTGGTTAAGTTCACCCTCTACTTGGCTTTTCTGAGCTTCCGTGGTTTTTAGCTGTTCACGCTTGTTCCTGAGGTCTGTTTGAATATCTTCTAACTCAAAGACTCCCTTGCGTAACCCTTCGTCAGCAGCAAATAAAATTGCTAAAGTTGATGCCGAAATTAAAGTTCCAGTAAAAATCGTTACTAGTACAGCCGTATTTTTAGGGCGTAGCTTAAAGAGTGAGAGGCGCGCCTTGCCAACCCGTGTGCCGATACGATCACCCACGGTGGCAAGCATGCCTCCCAAAATTAAAATTGCTGCGATGAGGATGTACCCGGTGGTCATCTTCAGCTACCGAAATGCTTCCAGATACAGCCTACTACTTTCAACCATTTTTTGTGGGGGACGAGGGATTGGCAATAGCCGAATTTACTCAATTTTTTAGATTTACCTCCATGTTAGTGCCATTTCTAAAAACACAATACGTGTCACCTCTGCTTCCCCCAATTGCTTTTAAGTGAATTGCCTACTTAAAGTAACAGGTTTATGCACAGTAATCTTCTTTTTGTGGATGGAAATCATCTTTTTTTCTCGCAAATCTCCAAGTAACCTGGTGACGGTAACGCGAGTAGAACCGATTGCTTCAGCGATCGCCTGATGAGATAGCTTCAAATCAATTGTGATCCCATCAGCGCAAGGAACCCCAAAATCACGGCAGAGAATTAACAAAAAACTCACTAACCTGGAACCCATATCTCGGTGAGCGAGAGTTTCAATCATCATCTCTGTTTGTAAAATTCGCGAAGACAAACCTCGCAGCATCAACATTGATAATTCTGGATTTTCCTTGAGTGCTTGCTCCACCTGTTCAATTGGAGCTGACAGTAATTCTACAGGCGTAAATGCAACGGCATGGTAAAACCGATCCGACTTGTTTCCCGTTAGCAGCGACAACACACCAAAAACGCTATTTTCCCGCAGCAGTGCTACTGTTATTTCTTCTCCTGCCTCGTACACCCTGGAAAGTTTAACAGCACCTTTCAAAAGAAAATAAACTCGTTCAGCAGGATCGCCAGGAAAAAAGATCGTTTTATTTCGTTCAAACGTTTCCACAACCGGCGGAAAAGCTCCGGTTGCCATTTGACGGAAAACATTTGCTAGGGCTTTATCTTGTGTCACGATCATCTCCCTTCCCCTACCCAATGCCGGAAAAACAAAAACTGATTACCTAAGAATACACCTGAAAAATCAATAAAGCACCGTCAACCTTTCTGTACTTTCCTATACTCAAAATTAATGCTTTATAGTTATTTGTTTATAATGATACATAATTTTTGATATTTTTAGTGATTAATCCTTGAATATGGCTTAAATTAGCTGTATTAAAAAGGTTTTTTAAAGACAAAATCAAGATAAATTGAGAATATATAAAGGATTAATCAGTAATTTTATTGTATTAAACTGTCTTACCAATAATCATTTTTACAAATCCTGTAAAAAACAAAGACAAACTAGCCTCAGATTCTAGTATGCTCCTAATGATTGTTCACATTAACAATTGCTATGCTAAATCTGACTGGAAAAAATGCCCTTGTCACAGGTATTGCAAATAACCGCTCGATCGCCTGGGGGATCGCTCAACAACTACACAAAGCCGGAGCTAACTTAGGTATTACCTACTTGCCAGATGAACGAGGCAAGATGGAGAAAAAAGTTGCTGAATTGGTAGAACCCCTTAACCCCAGCTTATTTCTTCCCTGTGATGTCCAAAACGACGAACAAATTCAATCTACTTTTGAAACAATCCGCAATAAGTGGGAAAAACTAGATATCCTCGTCCACTGTCTGGCCTTTGCCAATAAAGATGATTTAAGTGGTGATTTTAGCCAAACATCACGCGCTGGCTTTAACACGGCGCTACAAATTAGCACATACTCACTGGTGCAATTGAGTGGTGCAGCTAAACCTTTGATGACAGAAGGAGGAAGTATCCTCACCCTCAGCTATTTAGGCAGCGTCAGGGCAATTCCTAACTATAACGTCATGGGTGTTGCTAAGGCAGGATTGGAAGCAAGTGTACGTTACTTAGCTGCTGAAATGGGGCCACAAAATATCCGAGTCAATGCCATCTCCGCCGGGCCAATCCGTACTTTGGCATCAAGCGCGGTAGGAGGAATTTTAGATATGATTCATCATGTCGAGCAAGTTGCGCCCCTGCGACGCACAGTAACTCAATTAGAAGTAGGCAATACTGCGGCTTTTTTATGTAGTGACCTGTCCAGTGGTATTACAGGACAAGTCCTATATGTGGATGCAGGATATGAAATCATGGGAATGTAAGGAAATTGGGGATTGGGGATTGGGTATTGGGAA
Organism: Mojavia pulchra JT2-VF2; assembly: GCA_019359325.1. Lineage (GTDB taxonomy): Bacteria > Cyanobacteriota > Cyanobacteriia > Cyanobacteriales > Nostocaceae > Mojavia > Mojavia pulchra. The sequence goes on from JAHHHN010000012.1 coordinate 20,029, forward strand.
GAAGAGGCAGAAAAGAGGAAATGACTGTGAGTTATCCCTGCACTCTTTCCTAGTCCCCAGTCCCTAGTCTCTAGTCCCTAGCCCCTAGTATCCATTAACTATGCAAATCAGCGATTACCAAATTAATTCACACCACAACCAGTCAATTCCAAACCTGCGGATTGCCACTGTCCATCGCACTACCGGCGAAACCGATATACAAGTCACTATCAACCTCGATGGTACAGGGATTTGTAAGGCTGCAACAGGCATTCCATTTTTGGATCATATGCTGCATCAAATTGCTTCCCACGGGCTGATTGACTTGGATGTCCAAGCACAGGGAGACTGGGAAATTGATGACCACCACACCAACGAAGATGTGGGTATTACTTTAGGGCAGGCTTTTAGTAAAGCTCTAGGTGATAGGAAGGGTATTAATCGCTTTGGGAATTTCCTCGCGCCGCTGGATGAGGCATTAGTTCAGGTAGCACTGGACTTTTCTGGTCGCCCCCACCTCAGTTACGGTTTAGAGATCCCTACACAGCGGGTAGGAAACTATGATACCCAACTGGTACGCGAATTTTTTGTAGCATTAGTGAACCACAGCCAAATGACATTGCACATTCGTCAGTTAGATGGTATAAATTCCCATCACATCATTGAAGCAACATTTAAGGCGTTTGCCAGAGCAATGCGGATAGCGGTGGAGATAGACCCCCGTCGTGCTGGCATGATTCCTAGTTCTAAGGGAGTTTTGTAAAGTCATTGTGTGTATCAATTAGCTACCCAGTTGCCGATAATTGCCACACTTAGTTGTGTTTGTTATTGCTATCAACTGGGTAACCTGTATTTAATACCGAGTTACAGCTAAGTGTGACTTTGGTAGTTAGTAATTGCTAATTGATAATTAAACCAAGATGAAGTCTGTTGCAGACGCGCCCGATGCTCTACTGAATACTAGAGACACTCCGCCAGTAGTCCTAACTTCTGAGTTGCGGAAAGTTTATCGAACTGGCTTTTGGCTGAATCAAAAAGTTCTGTCTCTTAAAAGCTGTTCTTTAACCGTTTACCAAGGGGAAACTTTTGGGTTGCTAGGCCCGAATGGTGCTGGTAAAACCACGCTTTTAAAACTATTGCTGGGAATCATTCGCCCTAGTTCTGGGCGAGGATTATTATTAGGTAAACCATTAGGCGATCGCAGTGTCAAACAATGCATCGGCTACCTACCAGAAAATCCGTATTTATATGAATATCTCACCGGTTGGGAATTTTTGCAGCTAGCCGCTGGACTATTCCAAATTCCCCACAGGGTACAACGCCAACGCATTCCCCAACTTCTGGAATTAGTTGGTTTATCCTCGTTCGATACCCGTAAAAAGCAGATGCGGCGATACTCTAAAGGTATGCTACAACGTGTCGGTATGGCACAGGCGCTAATTAACGATCCAGAATTGGTATTTCTAGATGAACCAATGTCTGGTTTAGATCCTGTGGGACGCTACCAAATGCGGGAAATTATCCTAAAGCTAAAAGCAGCAGGTAAAACAATTTTTTTCAATAGTCATATTCTCAGTGAAGTTGAGCAAGTTTGCGATCGCGTTGCTATCCTTGCTCAAGGTGAATTAATTTGTACTGGTTCCCTCAACGAACTCTTAGGAAGCTCTGGCACATATCATGTTAAAGGTCAAGGTGGTGACGGCGAAATTCTCAAACAATGGTTACCCAGTTTAGTTTTTAACTCTGATGGTTCTTGGCAAGGTACATTACAAGATGATTACTATGATTTTTTATCAAGTCTTCGCCTAATGGGAGGGCAAATTATTACTATGAACTTGTCCCGTACCTCTCTAGAAGAGTTTTTTATCCAACAGATCCAACAAAAAAATAATTCACTTCACTAGTACAGCACGGCGTAAATAAACCACCTATTGTAAATGTCTGAAAACCTTGCGAAAAGCTAATTACCAATTCCGCGCAGCGGTACTAGTTTAGTTACCGAAGAGCTTTGCAACTCAAAATATACCTAATTATGTTGAAGTAGTGGCCAAGAAGTACAGATTATTTCCGGTTCTACTTCTGCGACTATTTTTTGCGATAATATTATCTAGAAAAATGATATTTAAGCTCATATTCCTTGATCCTCTAGCAAAAAATGTAAGTATAATCACAATGAACTTTGTAATCTTCTTGTATCGAAGCGGATTAAGCTTTAAATTAACTTTACTAAAATTTCAAATTCCATCAATAAATACTCCTCCGGAAAATCAAGTTTTTCTAAGAAAATAAGAATGTTGGGAAACTTAAATAATTCCGTATAGTCAAGATTAGAATGTTTAGACAGTACTTTAGCAATCATAGTTTAAGAGCTTTGGGTAAATATGCTTAATATAGGTTTGCTGAAATTCCTTACCCAATCAACCATGGGTGTGGCTTTGTTAACGGCTGTCAATCTCGCTGTGCCATCTGCTGGCTCTGCTCAACCAGGATCACCTAATAGAACTCCAGTATCGCCTACTACTCAGATAGCCCCAGCTACTACATCAATAGATACAAATTATGCATTAGGCGGCGGCGATCTTATACGTGTAAATGTATTTGAAGTGCCGGAATATACGGGAGAATACCAAATTCCCCCTGGTGGCTCGATCAATCTACCTTTAATCGGTAGCATATCAGTTCTGGGGCTAACAACCGAACAAGCTGCTGACGAAATTGCTCAAAGATACTCTCGCTTTTTAAAACGTCCGTTGATTTCAGTGAACCTTTTATCACCTCGTCCGATTAATATTTTTGTTGCAGGTGAAGTGACACGTCCAGGGGCTTACACTCTAAGCTTGCAAGGAGGCGCTGGAAACAATCCAGGTGTACAATACCCGACTGTATTGGCAGCACTAACAACAGCTCAAGGTGTGACCTTGGCAGCAGATGTTACCCAAGTTCAATTACGCCGTAAACTTGGACGTAGCGGTGAGCAAACGGTCTCACTTAATTTGAAGGAACTCATCCAAACAGGTAGGATAGGGCAGGATATTACCTTAAGAGATGGCGATACCATTGTTGTGCCGACTGCAACTAACTTCAACGTCGCAGAAGCACGGAATTTGTTTGCAGCTAACTTTGCCGCCGATCCTAGCAGACCCCGTACAGTAGCAGTAATTGGTGAAGTAAACCGTCCAGGTTCATATCTTGTTACCTCAGGAGCAACGACTGGACAAGACGGGGGAGCTGCCGGCAGCGGTTTGCCAACTCTAACGCGGGCAATTCAATTAGCTGGTGGGATTACGCCACAAGCCGATATTCGTAGTCTCAAGCTTCGCCGCCCTACAAGAGTTGGTTCAGAACAAGCTATAGATATTAATCTCTGGCAACTCTTACAAAGTGGTGATGTTAACCAAGACGTGATTGTGCAAGACGGAGATACGATTGTAATTCCGACTGCAACTGAGATTAACCCAGCAGAAGCTACTCAATTAGCTACGACTACTTTATCTCCCTCAAGAATCCAAGTTGGTGTAGTCGGGGAAGTTAAAAGGCCAGGAACTGTAGAAATTCAACCAAATAGTTCATTAAACCAAGCATTACTAGCTGCTGGCGGATTTAATGATGCTAGAGCTAAAAGTGGTGCAGTAGATTTGATTCGTCTTAACCCCAATGGTTCTGTAACTAAACGTGTAGTGCAAGTTGACTTCTCCAAAGGAATCAACGAGCAAACCAATCCTATACTCCGCAATAATGATGTGGTGGTAGTCAGCCGCAATGGTACAGCTAGAACTGGTGATACCCTCGGTGTTCTGTTCAATCCTATAGGCTCGATCTTAGGTATTCTCAGAACTTTATTCACCGGATTTTAGATGTGACTATAAGCTGGGGGCACTGTTAATCATTTCTGTCCCCAGACTGCAACAAAACCGGATATTGGCCAGTCAACGTTATGAGTTATGAACTACTGTAACTAATAACTAATGGCTAAGATGCAATTTCGGTTTGGCAAGCAGCAGCGTAAAATTTCCTGGGTGCAAGGGTTACTATGCGGCATGACCATTGCTTTAAGTTGGGCTGGACAAATACCCGCAACTTTAGCAGCAGAAAAGGTTACTATCCGCTTAGGCCCATTTCAGCAGTCGCTAGCGATCGCTGACTTAGAAAAATTTGCTAAAACAGGGAAACTACCAGAAAATCTGGAAATTTTTGGCTCTTTGTTAACTCCCCAAGTGCGAGAATTACTGAATCGGCGTTTACAAGTAGATCCAGCTTTTGCAGATAAATTCATTGACGAATTAGTGCGATCGCCACAAGGCAAACAATTAGTCGCATCATTAGGAGCGGCAATACCAGGTAGTACAGTAGACAGCCTCCAGGCAGCACTTAACCTCTCGCTACGACAAATTAACGGTTTGAGTGTTGTTGGCTTTTTGCAAGCCTACCCAGAGGAAAATGTCACCGTAGACGCAACTAAAGCGGTTCAACTCGCCGTAGAATTCAACGGCAACTACCTGCAAAGCCAAGCTCTTGGTACTCTACTTGAACGAGAGTTAGCTGTCAAAACTAATACATCCTTTCAGCCTCAATTCGATCCAGCTGCGAGCGGCAAAAACACAGTTCAACAGCAAACACTTATCCTAAGAGACCAACAACGGAAACGGATTATTCCTGTAGACATTTATTCGAGTCGTGGTGACACACAAGCACCACTTGTTGTTATTTCCCACGGACTTGGTGCCAACCGCAGATTTTTTAGCTATTTAGCGCGTCATTTAGCTTCTCACGGCATCACTGTTGCTGCAATTGAACATCCAGATAGCAATATTAACGCCAACATTACAGCCTCAGAACCAGTTAATTTGGCGAAACTGCTTCCGGCTACCGAATTTATTGAACGGCCAAAAGATATCAGCTTTTTGCTTAATGAACTAGCGAAACTGAACACCCAATCAGGGCAACTTCAGGGAAAATTTAACACTGAGAAAGTAACTGTTATTGGTCATTCCTTGGGTGGTTATACAGCCTTGGCTTTAGCCGGTGCAGAGGTAAACTTAGAGGAATTACGACAATTCTGTCAAACTTCTCTTTCTTTTAACGAAGCGCCTGGCGATTGGTTGCAGTGTGCAGCCGCTCCTTTAAAAGAGAAGAAACTACAGTTACAAGATGAGCGGGTTAAGAGTGCGATCGCCTTCAATCCTGTGGTTGGCAAACTCTTCGGTAAAAATGGCCTAGCTCAAGTTACTAACCCAACATTAATATTAAGCGCAACCGAAGACGCTTTAACTCCAGCCTTGAAGCATCAAATAGCCCCTTTCGCCCAACTGCAAGGCCCAAAGTATTTGATTACTGCCATTGGTGGTACTCACTTGAGTATTAGCGATCCCGCCTATTCTGGAAGTGCAGCCACTACTCTTATTAAAGAAAAGCGAGGCGAAGAAACTAATTCTTTACGCCAATTGATTCGTGGTGTCACATTAGCATTTACTAAACAACTAACACCAGAAGCAGGCATTTACCAACCATTTCTGACATCAGACTACGCTCAATCTCTTTCTACGCCTCAATTACCTTTACGGCTTAATTCTGATTTGCCAGGAAGTATAAAACCTTGGCTGGGTTTGGTAATTGACTAAAATGTACGCCTTATGTGAGTTAAAAATTCCCCAGCAATATCAAAGGTTTTAGCCTTCGCTTTAATTGTAAGCTCTAGCTCTATGAACGAGACTGTGTTCTTTCAGCCTCAACTCACATAAGTCGTATAGTATAAATAAATGCAAGCAATATATAGTTTAGCCAAGTAAAGCAACCTGTACCACAGTAATACACATAATCTTAAAAATCTATAGATAAGTACGAGTACTTTTGTGCATTGTGCTTGAAAAGTATTATTTATAAAATCCGAAGTAGCGATCGCACGCTGCCACACTTGCCAAAATAGTACAAAAGTAATGTGCAAAGCCTCAACTGGCTTGCAACCCAAACAAGCATTATGATTGGGGGAGTCTGTTATTCTACCTAAAGTTAAGTAGGCAATGTGAGTAAAGTTAATTACGAAAGTAGACCTTGCAAGTAAGTAATCAAGGTGCTTTAATAACGATTGCATTCTCACAAACTGCCTTACCTACACAAGAACGCACAAGTCGCGTTGGACTTGTAACTTGATGTTGCTGGTGTTCATAAAATTACAAACTCAAAACATTAGACTTATAGTTAGGACATAGTTAGGACAAGGTAGTACCATGTCCATTAAACTAAATTCCCCAAAAGTTAAATAGGAGCATATATGGAGCCAATCATTGCTATAGTCTTAGCGCTTATAGGTTATGCCTTAGGATCTGCAAAACTGATTAATCAAGGCAATGTAGCTCTAGTAGAAAGATTAGGGCGGTATCATCGAAAACTTAATCCCGGACTAAACTTCATTGTGCCCTTGGTCGATCAAATTGTGATGGAAGATACCACACGAGAGCAGATTTTAGATATCAAGCCTCAGAAGGTAATCACTAAAGATAACGTTTACTTAGAGGTTGATGGTGTTGTCACCTGGCAAATTATTAGCATGGAGGACACCTTCTATAAGGTTGACGATATGCAAGTGGCTCTAGCTAACCTCGTAACAGTTGAACTCCGTGCCCACATTGCTGAGAGAACATTATCGGAAACCATTTCTGCCAGAAATCAAATGAACCAATCACTGTTGCAGATTGTAAATGACACCAGTAAAAAATGGGGAGTGAACATTATTCGGATAGATATTCAAAGCATCACACCCCCAGAGAGTGTTCAAAGATCAATGGCAGAACAACAAGCTGCTGAAATTAGAAAGCAAGCAGCTATTACAGAAGCAGAAGGAGAACGACAAGCTGCAATTAAGAGAGCCGAAGCAACTAAAGAGTCAATTCGGATACTTTCGGAAGCTGTCACTGCTAGACCAGAAACTAGAGAAATTCTCAGGTATCTGGTAGCGCAAGAACAAGTAGAAGCAAGCCATAAACTTGGTGCTAGTTCCAATGCCAAAATAGTCTTTCTCAACCCAAGCATATCAGATGGAGCGCTAGATCAAATGCTGGGTGACGCTGTAAGTAGTGAAACTAATGGCAATAGTTCTGAGAATGGAACTGTATAGTCTTAACTATGCCGAAACAATGCATCAGCAACCAATGACACATCGCGCATTTCTTTAACATCATGAACCCGGAGGATATCAGCGCCATTAAAAATGGCAGCACAACACGCCGCAGCTGTGCCCCAAACTCGTGCTTTCGGATCTGGCTGATTAAGAATCCTACCTATAAAACTTTTACGGGATGCTCCTACTAAAATAGGACAGTTGAGCGCTTTGAATGACCGTAAGCGGCGAAGAATTTCTAAATTTTGCTCATGATTCTTAGCAAAGCCAATACCAGGATCAATGATCATTTTCTGCTGTTCAATGCCCGCAGTAATTGCAGCTGCAATTTGCTTTGCTAAAAAACTATTAATCTCTGCTATTAAATCTTGATAATCAGTTAGTTTTTGCATAGTCTGTGGGTTGCCTCGAATGTGCATCAACACAATAGGCACACTTAAATCGGCTACTGTTGGTAACATTTCGGAGTCAAACGTACCACCAGAAATATCATTAATTAAATCCGCACCAGCAGCTACAGATGCCCTAGCCACAGATGCCCTAGTTGTATCTACAGAAATCGGTACTGAAATGTGTTGCCGTAGCTCCTGCACTACAGGTACCACTCGCTCCATTTCTTCTGCAAGAGTTATTTGCTCTGCGCCTGGTCGAGTTGATTGACCACCGACATCAATAATGTCAGCACCAGATGCTACCAGTGCTTGCGCTTGTGCTACAGCAGCAGTAGTAGTACTAAACTCGCCACCATCACTAAAGCTATCAGGCGTCACATTCAACACGCCCATTAGATAAGTCTGCTTTCCCCATTGGAAACAGCGACCCCGAATTATCAACTCACTATGCATATAATCTACCTTTTTGGACAGATAGGGAGATGGGGAGATGGGGAGATGGGGTAAACTTCCCCCTGCTCCTTGATCCTCTTGTTTCCCCTTGTCCCAAAAGTTACTTATAGTTCACAATCCTGGCGAAACTTTCAGGTTCCAGGCTTGCTCCTCCCACTAGCACACCATCAATTTCTGGTTGAGCCATGATTTCATCAATATTGTTGGGTTTGACTGAGCCACCATATTGAATTGAAACATTGGGATTAGTTAATTGGCTGCGAATTAAGCCAATTACCCGATTTGCTTCTGTTGCTTCACAAGTGTCTCCTGTGCCAATTGCCCAAATTGGTTCGTAGGCAATCACTAAATTATTTTGATCGACATCTACCAAGTCTTTTTCTAACTGGGTGGTAATCAGTGATTCAGTCTCCCCTGCATCTCGTTGTTGTTTGGTTTCGCCTACACATAAAATAGGAGTAAGACCATACTTTTGGGCAGCTTTTAGGCGTAGATTTACGGTCGCGTCCGTTTCGCCAAAGTATTGCCGTCGTTCACTATGACCGACAATTACAAAGCGCACGCCAATTTCTGTCAGCATGAGGCCAGAAATTTCACCAGTATAGGCTCCATTTTCTTCCCAGTGGACGTTTTGTGCCCCAAGTTGGATACGGCTACCATGCAAACTCTTAGACAAAATGCTTAAGTCAGTGAATGGGGGGCACAATACAACTTCTCGCTCTTGGGGGGTTTCCTCCAAGTAGGGCAGAAATCCCTGTAAAAAATCCTGGGACTCTGCCTGAGTTTTGAACATTTTCCAGTTACCGGCAATAACTATTTTCCGCACAGATAATTTAGTCAAGATCCTAACGCTACTAGATGCATTTTTCAGTGTATGACTTTTTGCTTGTCATTAATCATTAGCTGTCCCCTTTGTCTCTAGGACTTACGCACCCAAGCCTGAAACCCCGATCCCCCCTAGCCCCCCTTTTTAAGGGGGGAACGTCTAAAGCCACGCCACTGAGGGAGTCGCTTAACCCGCAAGGGCGCAGGGCTGCCCCTTTCTAAGGGGGTTGGGGGATCTGAGTGCGTAAGTTCTGGTCTCTTATCTCTCGAATCTCCTGCTAAAAATCACTAGGATAAGAAACGAGGTCTATCTCATATCTCACATCCATCACATAACCAAAATCCGTATGAATTCGACATTGCCCTTGCCTGATCCGCATCAGAGTGATTCGTCCAACACTGATGCTACTTCCCTAAACTGGGAGGAAGAACTTGATAGTGCAATTTTCAGTTTTGAAGACATTCAGACGGAACTCAACTACAAACAAGCACAAACAGCACTGCGAAGATTGGTAGCCAATCTCGACCTCACTCCCCAGGAAAAGCATGGTTTAGAGACAGAGATTACTGATTTGGAAATGATGTTGGGGAAGTTAGACCGCATGGTGGTGCAGATTGCTGCTTTTGGGATGGTAGGACGCGGTAAATCTTCCTTACTCAATGCCTTGGTTGGGCAACCAGTGTTTGAAACTGGGCCTTTGCATGGGGTGACTCGTGCAGCACAAAGCGTTAATTGGAGTATTAACGAAGAGGCGATTGGCAAAACGGAACGTGCTTTACGAGTAACCCTGCCAGCAGTTGGTCAATCTCAGGTGGAATTAATTGATACACCTGGGTTAGACGAAATAGATGGAGATACCCGTGCAGCATTAGCTGAACAGGTAGCAAAACAGGCAGATTTAATTTTGTTTGTGATTGCTGGTGACATGACTAAGGTAGAACAGGTTGCTCTTTCTCAGTTGCGGGAAGCTGGTAAACCGATAATTTTGGTGTTTAACAAAGTAGACCAGTATCCAGAAGCAGACCGGATGGCAATTTACCACAAAATCCGGGATGAACGGGTTAAAGAGTTACTCTCACCTCTAGAAATTGTCATGGCAGCGGCATCACCATTAGTGAAAACGGCGATTCTGCGCCCTGATGGTAGCAGGGGGTTACAATTACGGACAGGTAATGCCCAAATCGATGAACTGAAGCTCAAAATTCTAGAGATTCTGCACCGTGAGGGTAAAGCTTTGGTTGCTCTCAACACAATGCTTTATGCCGATACCGTGAATGAGCAATTGGTACAGCGAAAACTGATGATTCGGGAACAGAATGCTAATGAGCTAATTTGGAAAGCGGTAATGACTAAGGCATTAGCGATCGCTCTTAATCCTGTAACTGTAGTAGATATACTTAGTAGTATTGTTATTGATATTTTTCTAATTTTAGGTTTATCTAAACTCTACGGCATTCCAATGACCGAAGCTGGTGCTGTAAAATTACTCCAAAAAATTGCCTTGAGTATGGGCGGTATTGGTGTTAGTGAACTACTAGCTAACTTAGGTTTAAGTGGGTTGAAAACTTTACTTGGTATCTCTGCATCAGCTACGGCTGGTGCTGCCATTGGCCCCTATATCTCAGTGGCGGTAACTCAAGCCGGCGTAGCTGGTGTTTCTTCTTACGGTATTGGACAAGTGACCAAAGCTTATTTAGCCAATGGCGCAACTTGGGGGCCTGATGGGCCAAAGGCAGTCATCAGTAAGATTTTGGCAACCTTGGATGAGGCCTCAATTCTCAGCCGCATTAAAGACGAATTGCTCTACAAAATGAAATTTAGCAAATAATGCATAGAAGCGGAGCATCTTGTTGTCAGATATCGCCCTCAAAACTTGAAACTTTGGGCTGAGAACTCCAAAAATTGAGCTTGAAGCGCAAAATTCAAAATTTCAGCTTTGAACTTGGAATGCCACTTTTACGCTTAATATCCAAGCTCAAAGCTTTGGCTTTCAACTTCTCAAGCAGAATTGCCAAAATATTGCCTACACTTCTGATGCTTGCAACTGCACTTTCTGATTTATAGGTAAAACTGTGCCACAAAACTTTGACTTTTACCCTTTGCTTTTAAAAGAATCTAGCCACTCTCGGACTTGTTCGCGGGCAATATCACGACCACCAAGACCAAAGGCTAAAGCAATAGCAACGGCGATCGCACCTAGTAAAAGCCCAAATGCTAAATTCACAATATCGCTGGCAACGCCAATCTGCCGCAGTGCCATTGCTGAGACTAGGGTAATAATGGCAATCCGCGCCACCTGTCCTAAAATCCTTGCCTGGGGGTTATTAGAACTGGTAATGATGCTAAAAGCCAGATTTGCCAAGAACAAACCAATGCCAAATACGATTAATCCCGATAAAATCCGCCCAAATATAATCAAAATCCCGGACACCAAGGCTGTCAGCGCGGCAATATTGAGAATATTTACTGCTGCGACTGTCGCAAACAGCATAATGCCCACTAAGACGATAATCCCGACAATTTCTGATGGGGTACGGGTTGGTGTTGATACTGGTGCGCCTGCTTGTGTGTATACGGCTGTTTGTCTAGGTGATGGCAGACCCAGCACAGCAAAAATGTTATTGAAACCAAAACTGGTGAGGATACTCGTGACCAGATCCGAAACAAACCTCCCCACGAAATAGCCAATAATCAGAATTGCTATGGCTGTAAAAATTGCAGGTAGAGCATTCAGAATTTGTTGCAGCATGGCGATCGCTGGAACTGAAATCGCCTCAATTTTCAGAGCATTGAGCGCGGCGATCGCAACTGGAATTAAAATCAAAATATAGACAAGCGTGCCGACAATATTCGACAGAGATTGTCCCCCTACAGATGAAGACAGTCCAAAACGGCTACCCAAATGGTCGATTCCAGTGGTTAACAATAAGTTGGTAACAATTCGGCAAACTATATTAGCTATAAACCAGCCGACAGCAGCAATTAGTGTCGCTGCTAAGATGTTTGGCAGAATTGAAAGAATCTGTGTTATTAAAGCTTTTACTGGTTGTAGCGCCTCCCTTAACCCCAGAGTATCTAGAACTGGGACGAGAAAAAGTAGAAAGATGAACCAATAAAGCGCATTGCCAATCGTTTCGCTTAAAGACAACTGATTGAGTCCAGGTGTACCATCCTGTGTTTCTTGATTCAAACGTTCATCCAGCCTCAATACCTGGAGTCCGCGTATCGTTGCAATCTTCACAATGGTAGCTAATAACCAAGCAACACCCAAAAGAATTCCTGCACCAACCAACTTTGGTAAAAAGCCCACAAGTTGATCGAGAAAATTATTGAGTGGTCGAGAGGCTACCTCCAGTCCTAAAGTCTGTAAAACCGCTACCGCAGTCAACAGAATAATGCCCCAAAAGACTAAGCTGGAGATTAATTGTTCCACCTGAGGAACATCGTTACGACCAGTCACTCCTGTAGCAATGCGGTTATCTATGTTTGTGCGGTTGAGGATTTTCCGTGTTACTACAGCCACAATCGCAGCAATCAACCAACCTACTAGCAAAATTGCCGTTGCCCCTAGCAAACGGGGTGTAAACAGAAGGATCTGTTCAACAATGCCTTGTACATCAGCAATTCCCTGCTTTATCCCTGGTTGATAGGGTGGTAGGTTGGGCGATTGTGCCAAAAATTGTTGCACCCTCATCGACAAACCCACTTCTATTACCTGGGTTATTCCTGGCCAAGCTGTGTTCATGGTTGTTCAGAATTAAGGTTTATTGTTGGGTGTTAACACTTAAGATGCTTCTGGAGTAGATTGTTGTATGCAATCGTGCCCCCGTAAGTTCACTAGTGTTTTGCCTAACAATTTACCAGGAAAAAGATATATATCATTCTGATTAAGAGCAATCTTTGAATTTATTAAATATTTTTTTGTTATGTTAATTAATTATTACAAAATGCTATTTGTTATAAAATATTTGATATTAATTTTTATGTTTAGACATATCTTAAAATTCAAAACTAAAAATAAAGAAGTAAAAGCTAGGTAAAGATAAAATTTCATCTCAATTGTGAATGAAAGCTCCTAGTATCTCTTGCATTTAGTAATTCTGCCAGCAGTGAAGAAAGCAGAAGCAGACAGGAAAAATTGTAATTTTATCTGTTGTACCTTTAGATCTTTATCTAACTTATACAAGTTTATTGATTTTTACAATCTAGTAAATTGTCGTATTGATGTAATGTAATGGCAGCGCTTAATTTTGCGTTAATCTAATTGCAGCAACAGCATTAAAAATGTAGAATGCCCCAAGTTTTGGAACAATCGATTCAAATTAATGCCACAGCTACAGTGGTAGAGCGTTGTTTTACCGATTTAACTCTCATGCATCGCTGGCTTAACCCTGTACTCCGTTGTGAACCTGTGGGCGGAACTTGGAGTACCGATGTTGGCAGTCAAAGCCGCTTTTTGATTCAAATTCCTGTAATTCAACCGGCTCTCAAGAGTGTTGTTGTAGAAAGGCAACCGGGTTTAGTCGTGTGGGAGTTTCAGGGATTTTTCAAAGGGCGCGATCGCTGGGAATGTCTACCAATCGAGAAGGGAACAAGCCTGCTGAATAGGTTTGAGTTTGAAATTCCCAACCCCTTAATCAGTTGGGGTTTTAATACCTTTGCAGCATCTTGGACAAAACAAGATATGCAAGCCCAACTGCGCCGCCTCAAACGAGTAGCAGAGGAAGTACAACAAAGACTTCGTTAATGTTGTCAATTTTGAAAATTCCGATTTTTAAATTTTGAATTTTTTACTTTCTCTTCAACTCAGCAAGTAGCCGCCGAATTGCGCTTGCATCATCAGCATCAGGAACCTTAGCTAGATAACTTTGCAAGTCGTCAGCAGCTTGTGGATAATGACCAAGTTGATAGTAAATCAGACCGCGATCGCGCAATTCTAAGCCCACCCCAGGAAACAGCAGCAAAATTCGCTCAACTGCTGCTAGAGTTTTTTCCAAATTTTGCTTTTTCAGGTAAATATATTTCAGGTTCGTGAGCATCCGTGCTAAAAATTGCCGATGGCTTACCGGAGCTAAAAATTCTGGTTTTAGCTGCACAGGTTGCTGAAACATCTGAGAAAGCCGTTCCTGGCAATCTTGTGTAAATAAAACCTCACCGCGATTGAATGCATCAACGAAAATCTCCATATCTGAGATATTCGGACGAATCAGGAAATGCCCTGGCATCCCGATACCCATCATTGGAAAATCAATTCGGCGGGATACCTCCAAGTAGACTAGCGCTAAAGTAATAGGTATCCCTAAGCGCCGATCAATCACATCATTTAAAAAGCTGTTGCGGGGATCGTAGTAGTCTGTTTGATTGCCAGCAAATCCCAAGTCATCGTATAAATAACTACTTATATTTTGAATCACCCGCAGCGGATACCGTGAAGAAGGCAACCGTTCTTGTAGTTCTGCTGCCATTGTGTCGAAGGCATTAAGGTATTCTTCGGGGTCAAGGTTGGGATATTCTTCTTGGGCAATATATAAAGCAGCTTTTGCCAGGTCGATATCCTCGTCAGGCTGCTGAATCTCTTGGTAAAAATATTGTCGCGCTGACGAGAAATTCATAAGCAATTGCTCGATGGAGTGATAAGGATGAAGCGGGTAAACTGACAGCAGTTTTCTGTACCTATCTTTATCTTAGAGACCTTCGCCCGGATTGGAAAATGTCAGAAATACAAATAGCAAGATAAAGCTAAAGTCGCAGTTGAGGTAGTTAACGACCTCTAGTATTTTGCGCTTGCCGTGTTTAGATATCATCAGACCCAGCAGTTTTTGATTTTGAGATGATTGCACGGAGCGCAGTGCCGGAGGCGATCGCAGCTAATTTTAAACTTAGCCTGATTTTGATCCCCAGACACCACTCTTAAGGATCAATTTATGGCGGAGAGTGGGGTCGTTCAGTGTTAATCTGAAAGGTGACATTACTTCATATTATGTCTTCTACGACCCTATCTGAAATATAGCTTCAATCATTAGGCTCAGCATGGTCACCACCGCAGAAAAAACAAACATCGGTTACATTACTCAAATCATTGGTCCGGTTGTAGACGTTAAGTTTCCCGGCGGGAAATTGCCGCAAATCTACAACGCTTTGACCATCAAAGGCTCCAACGAAGCTGGACAGGAAATCAACCTGACCGTCGAAGTACAGCAACTGCTGGGCGACAACCAGGTGCGGGCTGTTGCGATGAGCTCCACCGATGGCTTAGTGCGTGGTCTGGAAGTGGTCGATACTGGCGCTCCGATTAACGTGCCAGTTGGTAAAGCCACCTTGGGTCGGATTTTCAACGTCCTTGGCGAACCCGTAGATAATAGAGGGCCTGTAAATGCTGAGGCAACTTTACCTATCCACCGCGATGCTCCTAAATTCACTGAACTAGAAACCAAACCTTCCGTTTTTGAAACTGGGATTAAAGTTGTTGACCTTCTAACTCCCTATCGACGCGGCGGTAAGATTGGTCTGTTCGGTGGTGCAGGTGTTGGTAAGACCGTGATCATGATGGAGTTGATCAACAACATCGCTACTCAGCACGGTGGAGTATCCGTTTTTGCTGGCGTGGGTGAGCGTACCCGTGAAGGCAATGACCTCTACAATGAAATGATTGAATCTGGGGTAATCAACAATGATAACCTCAACGAGTCGAAGATTGCTCTAGTGTACGGTCAGATGAACGAACCACCCGGAGCTAGAATGCGGGTAGGTCTGTCTGGCTTGACAATGGCAGAATACTTCCGTGATGCAAATAAGCAGGACGTACTCCTGTTTGTTGACAACATCTTCCGGTTCGTACAAGCAGGTTCTGAAGTGTCCGCGCTATTGGGTCGGATGCCTTCTGCTGTGGGATATCAGCCCACACTAGGAACCGACGTGGGTGCATTACAAGAGCGGATTACCTCGACTACAGAGGGTTCAATTACTTCGATTCAGGCAGTGTACGTACCTGCGGACGACTTGACTGACCCCGCGCCTGCAACCACCTTCGCTCACTTGGATGGGACAACAGTGTTGTCTCGTGGCTTGGCATCTAAGGGAATTTATCCCGCAGTTGATCCATTAGGCTCAACCTCTACCATGTTGCAGCCCAGCATTGTTGGTGATGAACACTACAGCACTGCCCGTGCTGTACAGGCAACTCTGCAACGTTATAAAGAACTCCAAGACATCATCGCCATTCTTGGTTTAGATGAATTATCTGAAGAAGACCGTCTCACCGTAGCAAGAGCGCGGAAGGTTGAGCGCTTCTTGTCCCAGCCGTTCTTTGTGGCAGAAGTATTTACTGGCTCTCCTGGTAAGTATGTCAAGTTGGAAGACACCATCAAAGGATTCCAAATGATTCTGTCTGGTGAGTTAGATGCTTTACCAGAACAAGCTTTCTACTTGGTGGGCGATATTAACGAAGCGATCGCCAAAGCTGAAAAAATCAAAGGCTAATTCGTTAGTCGTCAGTAGTTAGTGGTCAATAGTTTTGAACAACTGGCGACTGACTACTGACAACCGACAACTGACAACTGACACATCATATATGACACTAACCGTTCGTGTAGTTTCTCCAGATAAAACAGTGTGGGATGCCCAAGCTGAAGAAGTAGTTTTGCCTAGCACTACTGGTCAGTTAGGTATCCTGAGTGGACACGCACCACTTTTGACTGCTCTAGATACTGGTGTGCTGCGAGTACGTGCCAGCAAAAATCAGGATTGGCAAGCGATCGCCCTTTTAGGCGGTTTTGCTGAAGTTGAACAAGATGAAGTCACAATCCTGGTGAACGGCGCTGAACGTGGCGATACCATTAACTTAGAAGAAGCTCGTACTGCTTACAGCCAAGCACAAACACGTCTCAATCAGGTGACACCAGGCGATCGCCAAGCACAAATCCAGGCGACCCAAGCCTTCAAACGCGCCCGCGCTCGGTTTCAAGCAGCTGGCGGTTTGGTCTAAAATTTTCTACTGTGCTTCAACTTTTTAGGGTGGACAAATAGCCCACCCTAAATAATATTTATTTATATTGCTAAAAAAATTACACCAAGTTTAAGAAATTTAGTCCAGTCCAAGTGAAGTGTTAATTTAGATAATTAGTTGCCCAAAAGGGCACAATTTATGAAAAGTTCTTCAACTTCCCTTGGTAAGCGGAAACAAAATAAATTAGGTCGTTTTGCCGGATCTGTAGTAGCAGCATTAGCAATAGCTAGCAGTGTGAATTGTGCTAGTGCTACTAATGTAAAAGACGTAAAAACATTTACAACAAAAGATATCGCCTCAGTATCAGTCCCATCTGTACAGACAAAACCCATCATTGCCCAGTTACCAACCAACAGTACTCAATATCAGGCAATGCAACTGTCACCTGGGGGACTCATCCCGATTATTTTGGTGGGTGGTGTAGTCATATTTGTCCCACTGTTCTTTGGCGGACTGGTGGTTATTGGCGAACGTGAAGTTGGCATTGTAGTTAGAAAATTTACCTTATCTGGGCGCGGACTGCCAGCAGGAAGGCTGATTGCCTTGAACGGTGAAGCTGGCTTGCAGGCAGATACTCTGGCTCCTGGCTGGCATTGGGGCTATTGGCCTTGGCAATACTCGGTTCGCAAGGAGCATGTAGTCGTTGTACCCCAAGGTGAAATTGCCTTGATTGTGGCAGCAGATGGTGCATCCAACCCGCCAGAACGCATTTTAGGCAAAATCGTTGATTGTGATAATTTCCAAGATGCCCGAAAATTCCTTACCCAAGGTGGGGAAAAAGGTCGTCAGATGGGTTTTCTCACGGCTGGTACGTACCGCATCAACACCGCCCTGTTTAAAGTCATCATGGCGTCGAATGCCACTGGTCATGGCATGAATCCAGAACATTTGCGGGTGTACAGTGTTAACTCTGACAAAGTTGGCATCGTTACTACGCTCGATGGTCTGCCAATTCCGGCTGGTGAGCTTGCAGGCCCAATAATTCCTGGACACGATAACTTCCAGAGTGGTCAGAAATTCATTGATGGTGGTGGACGAAGGGGTTTGCAAGAGCAGATATTGCTTTCTGGTTCTTGGAACTTGAATCCTTGGTTTGTCCAGGTTGAGCAAGTGCCGATGACAGAAATTCCCATTGGATATGTGGGGGTAGTAATTTCTTTCGTGGGTAAAGCCCAAGAAGATGTCAGCGGTGCAGCCTTTACCCATGGAAACTTGGTTAATCAAGGACATAAGGGTGTGTGGGTGGAACCACTTTATCCTGGGAAGCACCCGATCAATTCGCGGATCATGAAGATTGAATTAGTGCCAACCACTAACATAGTTTTAAACTGGTCAGGTCGCACTGAACGCCATAGTTATGATGCTCAACTAGCTTCCTTAACAGTGCGATCGCGCGACGGGTTTGCCTTCGATTTAGAAGTAGCGCAAATTATCCATGTGGGTGCATTGGATGCTCCGAAGGTGATTTCTCGCGTAGGTTCGATGCAAAATTTAGTAGACCATGTATTAGAACCAACTATTGGTAATTACTTCCGCAACTCCGCGCAAGATTATACTGTACTAGATTTTCTTACTGCCCGGAGCGAACGCCAAGTAGAGGCTGCGGAGTATATTAAAATAGCGTTGCGGGCTTATGACGTGCAAGCGATCGACACCCTAATCGGTGATATTCTGCCACCGGCGACGCTCATGCAGACACAAACAGACCGGAAAATTGCTGAAGAACAGCGCAAGACTTATGAAGTTCAGCAAGTAGCGCAAACTCAACGGCAAAAACTCGTTAGAGAAACGGCGCTGGCTGATATTCAGCAAGAAATGGTGAAATCAGAGCAGAATGTGCAGATTGCCGACTTAAAAGCGCAAGCAGCAATTAAGCACGCTAACGGTGAAGCAGAGGCTACAAAACTGCGAGCAATTGCTGAAGCTGAAGGTATTCGGGCCACAGGTAATGCCAAAGCTGAAACCTACCGTACTGGTGTGGAAGCCTTGGGAACACAAGGTTATACCGCAATGCAGCTAATGCAAATTATCGGCGATCGCAATGTTCGTCTAATTCCAGATATCCTTGTTGGTGGTAGTAATGGCAGCACTAACGGCTTGGTAGATGGGCTACTATCAATGATTTTATGGAATCAAACTGGCAAGCAAGGTGAGGCATTACCAACACCTTTGCATCCACAACCAGTAGTCAAAACTCAACCAAACGGACAAAGCAGTTTTCCGCCAATAGTTGTTGATTTTCCTGTAGATAAGTAACATCAACAGAACTGATTAGTTTGTAGGTAGTTAGCACTTTAGCAATCAAAAAGCACTAAAGTGCTGATACTGTAATTATCTAAAAAACACTGTATTACGTATGCGATCGCTAGTTTTTTTGATTAAATAATGAATTTTAAGCACAGGAGAGTATCAACCTAACAGCCTTACTCCTTGACTGAACCAGAAATTTGCCCCTTAACCCAAGTGCGAAAAGCACGGGTTGTAGTGATTTCTCCATTCTGTTTACTCTCTTGAATAAATCGAGGAATTTCCCTCACTGCTACAGACGTAAAGATAGGGCTAACTTGGACTTCTAAATATTGTCCACCTTCAAGTCTATAAATTTGCAACACACTGCCGTTGTAGCGCCAAAATTCAGGAATTCCCATTGAGGCATAAAGCTGCAACTTGTCGATTTTAGATCTGGAGTATTCGACCTCTAGCACAAGGTCTGGGGGTGGGTCAGAAGCCAAGTCTATATTTTCCTTGTCTCTAACTAAAAATTCGTTTTGGATGTAGTAGCTGCTATCTGGCTCTCCCCCACGTTCTAAATCATCCCGCGTTAATGTCAGAGATCCAGTCCTTTTAATTTCCAATCCCAACTCTTCGCACAGTACACCAACAAAAACCTCAATGAGACGGTTTGAGTTTTCGTGCGGCATGAGTGGAGTCATAATTTCTATTGTGCCATTGTCATAAGCAAGTCTATTTTTGCGTTCTGAACCCATCTCAGCCAGCATAGTTTTGAATGTCTGCCAGCTAATGTTCTCAAGTAAGACTCTCATTTCTGCGGGTGTTGCTGTGGTCACCATTGTTCAGTTCTGTTTTGCTTTTAGCTGAGGGAATTTTGATTTTCTGGGTGTGGTGTTCATGATTTACCTACCTTAACCTGCCCCCATCGAGAGTATTGGACGGTAACTAGCAGAAAGATGAGGACGTAAGAAAGCTACAGTTATATCGAAATTAGTATTACTACATTTATGTTAAATCTTAGGACTTACGCACTCAAGCCTGAAACCCCGATCCCCCCTTAAAAAGGGGGGAACGTCTAAAGCCACGCCACTGAGGGAGTCGCTTAACCCGCAAGGGCGCAGGGCTGCCCCTTTCTAAGGGGGTTGGGGGATCTGAGTGCGTAAGTTCTGAATCTAATCTGGCTGATAACTTTGGCAGGAAAATGCTGATACAAAACCGTTATCGTTTACTTCAGCTGATTGGCAAAGGGGGATTCTGCAAAACCTACCTCGCTGTAGATGAAAATCAATTTCCCCCAGTTCCTTGTGTTGTGCAACAATTGTCACGCCAAAATCAAACACCAGAAACCTTTGTACAAAAGGCGCAACAGCTAAAAGTAGTAGGTCAACATCCTCAAATTCCTGCTTTACTGGAACACTTCCAAGAAAATACCCACTACTACTTAGTACACGAGTTTATCGCAGGCAGTAATTTAGTTACTCTATTGGAAGATGAAGGAACTTTTAGTGAAAATCAAATTTGGCAACTTTTAGCAAATTTATTACCAGTTCTGAAATTTATTAGCGATCGCAACATTATTCACCGCGATATTAAACCAGAAAATATTATTCGCAAATCCTCTGGAGATTTAGTTTTAGTTGATTTTGGTGCAGCTAAACTTGCCAATGAAATTGACCAGTTAACAACTGAAAACTGCATCGGTAGCCCAGAATATATTGCACCCGAACAAGTAAGAGGAAAAGCAATTTTCGCCAGCGATCTTTACAGTCTGGGTGTAACTTGCATTTCCCTACTAGCCCAGATTCCTCCCTTTGATTTATTTGATGTGGCTAATGATTGCTGGGCTTGGCAAGATTTTCTGCCAAATAGCATCAGCAATCGCCTGACACAAATCCTTAACAAGCTGCTGCAAAATTCGGTCAGCCGACGTTTTCAATCGGCTGATGAAGTTATGCAAGCAATGGGGATTGCAGATACATATAATTACCCAACGATCAATTCGGATAATTATCTGCGTGCATCTGCGTTTATCGGCGGTTCAAAATTCCACATCCACAATTCCCCGTGGCAATGCATACATACATTAATTGGGCTTCCTAGCACTGCTGGGATAAATGCCCTTACCTTCAGCCCTGATGGTAAAACTTTAGCCAGTGGCAATGATGACAAACTCATCAGAATATGGGATTTAAATACTCAAAAAGTGCTAGCCACCCTATCAGGACATTCCCAAGCGGTGAAATCACTTGCCTACAGTCCTGATGGCAATATACTAGCAACGGCTAGCGACGATAAAACTATCAAATTGTGGGATATTAATAGATTCCAGGAAGATTTGACCCTCATAGGACACTCACACGCTGTAAAAGCAGTGGCTTTCAGTCCTGACGGGCAGATTCTTGCTAGTGGCAGTTGGGATAAGACAGTTAAACTCTGGGATGTCAATACTGGTAAAGAAATTTTTACTCTTACCGGACACCATTTACAGGTGAATTCAGTAGCATTTACTTCTCAAGGACGGATTTTGGCCAGCACGAGTTTTGATAGAACAATTCGCCTGTGGCAACTACCTACAACAAATATGTTGCTGAAATCTAGCCGGAATACAGAATTTGAAGCAACAGAGGACATCTCTCGATTAATCAGCAGCGAAGAATTTGAAAACCGCCCAGACTGCACCTTGTTAGGAATCTTTTCAGGTCATGCATGGGCGGTTTTAACGATCGCTTTTAGTCCCGATGGGAAAATTTTGGCAACGGGTAGCGACGATAACACTATTAAATTATGGCAGGTAAACACTGGTCAGGTAATTACCACACTGTTAGGCCATTCTTGGTCAGTTGTAGCCTTGGCTTTCACTGCTGATGGCGAAATGCTGGTTAGCGCCAGTCGGGATCAGACAATTAAACTCTGGAGGGTTAGCACAGCAGAAGAAATTGCTACTCTCTCTGGACATTTAGACTCTGTATCTACCGTTGCTGTTAGCCCTGATGCACGACTGATTGCTAGCGGCAGCAGGGACAAGACCATCAAATTGTGGCAACTTGTAGAACAGCAGGGGGGCTAATTGGGCAGTTTCAAGCGCTACCTGTAAAGGCAACTTCTGGAAATTTCAGCTGGGCTTCTGCCATTGGACGGTTTCTGCCTTCCTCTTGCCAGTAGTTAATCACTTCTGTGGCTTTGTTGAGTAGCTCAACACGATCCAGGTCGCTAATCCAATGTTTGGATTCGAGTTCCTTCTTTAACTCTTCCCAAGCATCGTTTCTTGGCCAGAAAAAGTACTTGGTTAAAGGACTTGTGCCTTTGCCTACAACTTGATCAACTGCAAGAGCAACGTTCTCGTCCAACCAAAGAATTTTCAAAATAAACTTGGTCAATCACACCTCCGGGAATATCCAGGCATTCTTACTAAGTCAGCGATCGCTTATTTTAACGCAATACCTTACCAGATGGCTAAATAGTTATTGGGAATGGGGGATTGGCATGGGTCATTGGGAATCATAAGGATTATTTCAGCACAAGTTGTGTGAGAAGACCTGATTTTGAGGATTTAGAAGTATATAAACTTGCTGAGAGGCTAGCAATTGAAATTTGGCAGATTATGAAGGGATGAGATAATTTCTTTTAAGCAGATTCAAACCAATTCTTGATGAATTGTTACCCAAACTCAATGCTTATCTAAAAGCTATAGGAAACAGAGAATAGAGAAAAACTTCTTTATTCCTTATGCCCAATGCCCCATGCCCAATACCCTATCCTATGACCAAACAATTCTTACCAAGTGCGATCGCCGTTTTTGATATTGATGGTGTTGTACGTGATGTCAGTGGTTCTTATCGTCGAGCGCTCGCGGATACTGTAGAGTATTTTACTGCTCAAGCTTATCGTCCCACACCAGTAGACATTGACCAGTTGAAGTCTGAAGGCATTTGGAATAATGATTGGGAGGCATCCCAAGAATTAATTTACCGTTACTTTCAAACTCAAGGACAGCCCCGTGAACAACTGCAAATTGACTACAACAATGTAGTTAGTTTTTTTCAATCTCGTTACCGAGGGACAGATCCTGATAATTTCACCGGATATATCTGTAATGAACCCTTATTATTACAACCTAGCTACTTAGAACACCTGACACAAGCTGGAATTGCTTGGGGATTTTTTAGCGGTGCAACTCGTGGTTCTGCTAACTATATCTTAGAAAAACGCTTAGGCTTGCAGTCTCCAGTATTGATTGCGATGGAGGATGCACCAGGTAAGCCAGACCCCACCGGGCTTTTTGCTACTGTTCACCTACTAGAGAAAGGGTACGATTGCGCGGAGCGCAGCGCCGAGGGCGATCGTTTGCCTACTGTCTTGTATGTTGGAGACACAGTAGCTGATATGTACACAGTTGAGAAAGCACGCAATCTCCATCCACAACGTACTTGGATTGGGGTAGGTGTTTTACCGCCTCATGTGCAAGAAACCGCGACGCGTCGTGATGCTTATGCCGAAACGCTAAAAAAAGCGGGAGCAGCAGTAGTGTTGAGTAATGTACAGGAATTAAGCCCAGGAAAGATACAAGAATTGGTGAGTTGATCACCTCGATCCATGTTCTAAGATTCTAGATGTGCATCGTACATCTGTGGTTCTTTTTAGTATTATTTGGATTTTTGCAATAAGCCTATTAGTTCATTGCATTAATTCTGATGGATGTATTAGTTGTTAGGACTTTAGTCTTGGAATGTTTTAAGTATTAAAGTGCTGGCTACAAAAGAGCAAAATCTGTGCGATGAACCATTGACTTTAAGCTTGACCAGATATAACAGGTTTGCCAGTAGATACAGCCTGCTCGATAATATCAGCGGCTCGGCTCACTCCTCCAGCACGGTGAGTAGCTTCTTGTAACCTGAGCGCATTCTGTTTATAAGATTTTTCTGTCAACACCTGCCTTACAGCATTTCGCAACCTGGGGACAGTCAATTTCTTGAGTGTGACAAACTCACCCGCTCCTGTCCAAGCGATACGTGCTGCTACTCCTGGCTGGTCATTAGCAACTGGAATTGCCACCATTGGCACTCCTTTCTTTACACATTCCATAGTCGTATTCATGCCCGCATGAATAATCATGAGGGTGGCTTTTTCTAGCACTTCTAATTGAGGTGCATACTCAACTACTAAAGGATTTCCTGGCAGGTTTGGGAGTGATTCGGGTTTTGCGGAACCTCCTAGAGAAATTACTAACTGGGCATCCAATCCCTCACAAGCTGAAGCAATAGTCTCAAAAACCCAAGTCAGACGATTTTGCAATGTTCCCATCGAAGCGTAAATTAACGGTTTCCCCGTCAATTTTTCATAGGGAAAAGGAACAGCTACCCGGTTAGCTGAAGTGTGGTAGCTTCCTGTGAAATGGAACCAGGGAGGTAGTTCCTGCCTGGGATATTCAAACTCAGCAGGTGCATTGCTTATTTGAGCCAGTTGAGAGTAGCCATCATTAAGAGCAGAGTACAAGGGTAATTTCCACTGTCGGCGATACTCATCTATCAAGTCTCCAAGTGGTTTAGCAATACGGCTCACCAACGTGTAACCCAGTTCGTTGCGTAAACGTGCCCATCTAGCTGGACTATACTTCCAAGTGGTAAAAAAGGGAGGAATGCTAGGTTCTCGATTCAGCACTACGGCGCTGCACACGGTCACAAAAGGAATTTCGAGAAAATCAGCAATCGTCCCTCCCTCCACAGAACTTTGGTTAACTAGCAAAGCTTCTACACCTGCGGCTTTAATTGCTGCTGGAGCATCTTGGAGCGTAATAGCCGAGACTTGCTTGAGTAAATCAATCGTATATTGCAATGCAGCCAGCCCACGGAGTTCTCCCAACTTTACGAAAGATTCTGCTGTTGCGCCCACGGGAAAATCTTTCTCACCAATTGATTGGAATTCTATCCCTGCTGCTAGTGCCTTTGGTTGAGTATCGGGTGTTCCGAAGAGGGTGACGCGATGACCGCGGCGTTGCAGTTCCTGCCCCAAGGGAAGCATGGTGTTGAGTGGGCCAGTTGCTGCACCAGGGCTAAGAATACCAAAATGAGTCATAGTTAATGCCTCTACTTGATTTGTAAGAACTTATCCAAAGCAGTCACCATGCTAGGAGGCCAACGGCGAATATTTGTTACCCAGTTGATATCTTTGTAGCGGGTATCAAGTCCGACTGCGGCTACCCAGTTACTTTCGGCTTCGCCTTTTTGTCCAGTTACCCAGTAGGTTGCTGTGAGGGCGGCACGCATATCGGCAAATTTAGGATATTTACGGACTATATTCCGCATCTCGCGGATTGCTTGGTCGATTTGTCCTGTTTCGTAAAGGGCAAGGGCATAGTTAGCACGGGCAAAGGCGAAATTTGGGGCGATTTCAAAGGATTTTTTGTAGTCTGCGATCGCATCTTCCCATTTTCCCAAACCTGCTTTGGCATTGCCGCGATTGTTATATGCCATGGCATCTTTGGGATCAAGTTCTAGAATATGATTGTAATCTGCGATCGCATCTTCCCATTTTCCCAAACCTTCCAACGCTGTACCGCGATTTAAATAAGAATCGGTAACATTCGGCGCAAGTTCTATGGCTTTGTTGTAATCTGTCAGCGCTGCTTGTAACTTGTTCTGACTTACTCTAGAGTTTCCCCGATTACTCCATGCGCCTGCATTTGTAGGAAATTGTTCAATTATCTGTGTCCAGTAACTTTCTGCCGTGACAAAATCACCTTGATTCGTAGCTGCAAAAGCTTGATTAGCTAACTCATCGCCTTGTTCCAACTGTTCTTGTGTAATACTAGGCGGTTGGGATAGCGCCATGACTGGTTCACCCCAGCCAAACACAAGCAACAGACTGAGAAAAATACTGATTAACTGAATCATCTGGCTTTACCTGTGTCTATCTGTAATGGGAATGGGGCATTGGGCGCTGGGCATAGGGCATTGGGGACTGGGGATTGGGAAAAAAAGGTACAGGATTTGTACTTGTAATACCAATTTTCTAAAAGCCAGCTATTAATCATTCTCCCCTGCCACCATGCCCTATGCCCCATGCTCTATGCCCTAAACTTTTATCTAAAATCATCACAGCAAGGATAACTGTTCATTAGGGGGAGTAAAGCCTAAATGCTTATAAGCTGCTTTTGTCGCTATCCTGCCGCGGGGAGTCCGGCTTAAATAACCAATCTGCATGAGATAAGGTTCATAGACTTCTTCAATCGTTTGGGTATCTTCACCTGTAGCGGCAGCAATTGTTTCCAATCCTACTGGCCCACCATTAAATTGTTCAATAATGACACTTAACATTTTGCGGTCTGTCCAATCTAAACCGCATGGATCTACTTGGAATAGTTGTAATGCTTCCGCTGCAACGCTTTCATTAATCTCACCTGATATTTTCACCTCCGCATAATCACGTACTCGCTTCAGTAACCTATTGGCAATTCGTGGCGTTCCCCGCGATCGCCGCGCAATTTCTGTAGCACCATCTTCTGTAATTGGGGTTTGAAGCAATTGAGCAGTTCTGAGTACAATTTGGGTGAGTTCATCAACTTCATAAAATCGCAGTTTTTGCACTAAGCCAAAGCGATCGCGTAGTGGTGAAGTTAAAGCACCTACACGAGTTGTCGCTCCCACTAAGGTAAACTTTGACAGAGGCAAACTTCTGATGCGGGCGCTCGAACCTTTGCCAATGGTAATATCTAAGCGATAATCTTCCATCGCCGGATAAAGAATTTCCTCGGTCATCCGTGAGAGGCGATGAATTTCATCCACAAAGAGAATATCCCCTGGTTTTATGTTCACCAGTAGCCCTACAATATCCCGTGGACGTTCTAGTGCTGGCGCACTAGTAATTTTATAGTTTACCCCCATCTCCGATGCTAAAATCATTGCCATTGTGGTTTTACCCAATCCTGGCGGCCCGTAGAGTAGCAAATGATCCAGCACTTCACCTCGTGACTTGGCTGCTTTGATGGCAATATCTAGCACATCTTTTAAGTCTTTTTGCCCAATGTAATCCGCAAATCGCTGCGGTCGAATACTCTCTTCTTGCTTACCTTGTTCATCAATAGCAGCTTCGGCTTGCAAAAGGTCTTGATTGGGAGAGGCTTTTGCCGACTCCTTTTGCTGCTTTGATTCTCCATTGGGTTCTTGAGGCTGTTTTTTCGAGGAGATAATCGCCATAATTCAGCTATCTAGTTTGACTTGAGAACTGTGTAAGCGCCATTTTGTCTACAAAAGTGCGAATCAACAAGGGATGCGAAAATTTTCTTTTGCGAAGACACGCGCCAATTTAAAATTTAAATTCCGGACAATTACCCAGGAGTAAAAAGTTGTCATGTTATCTAAAAGAATTTTACCGTGCTTAGATGTGAAGGCGGGAAGGGTTGTCAAAGGAGTTAACTTTGTCAACCTCAAGGATGCAGGCGATCCGGTAGAACTGGCAAAGGTTTACAACGAAGCCGGTGCGGATGAGTTAGTATTTCTGGATATTACGGCGACTCATGAAGACCGTGACACAATTATTGACGTGGTGTATCGTACCGCTGAACAGGTCTTTATTCCGTTAACTGTGGGTGGTGGTATTCAATCCTTAGAAAATGTTAAAGCTTTGTTACGCGCAGGAGCAGACAAGGTTAGTATTAATTCTGCGGCAGTACGCGAACCAGACTTGATTAATCGGGCGAGCGATCGCTTTGGTAATCAGTGCATAGTTGTTGCTATTGATGCCAGACGAAGAGTTGACCCCAACAATCCAGGTTGGGATGTATACGTGCGAGGTGGTAGAGAAAATACAGGTAAAGATGCCTTACTTTGGGCACAAGAAGTAGAAAAGCGCGGTGCAGGAGAACTATTGGTGACAAGTATGGATGCTGATGGCACTCAAGCAGGTTATGACCTGGAACTGACAAAATCTATCGCTAATGCAGTTCAAATTCCCGTGATTGCTTCTGGTGGCGCAGGTAATTGTGAACATATCCACGCCGCATTAACTGAAGGCAGGGCAGAAGCCGCTTTACTGGCATCACTTTTACATTATGGGCAATTAAGCGTATCCCAAATTAAAAATTATTTACGCGATCGCGCTGTACCAGTACGAATACTTACCTAAACTATTAGCTATCTTTTATGCACATCTATCTATGGTCAGAGACAGTTCCTAAAAACAGTGTTAATATAAATTAACTACTATTAATATATATTAAAAAATATGTTGATTCCTATTTTGTTGTTTGATGTAGCGCTGGTAGCTTGGTCGCTGCACCTAATGGAAAAAGCTTTCGAGAGTAAGGAATTCTCACTCATGTTAGCTGGTACATTGGTGGCTCTTGCTGCTGCTGCCATGTTAGTAGTGTACTTTCTCATGGGGCATTGTATGAGCTATTTGCTTCAAGTATCTTAAATAAATAACTAAGTATTTAGTTCTGAGTGGCAGCAATTATAAATTAGATTTTAGTCAAATATCTTGACAATTTATTAATTATTAAGGCATACTAGAGAACGCATCTCAAGGGGTTATAGCTCAGTTGGTAGAGCGCTGCAATGGCATTGCAGAGGTCAGCGGTTCGAACCCGCTTAGCTCCATCCCTTAATAACTACTATCCCGCATTAAATTTTGTGACTTTACCCATAACTTTGCCGCAATGGCAAGCTTATGGTTCCAGTAGAAGGCGGCAAAGTTATGGTTCCAATTTCTGGGTAATTTTTAAGCTTCATAACTCAAGTTCGCGATTCGCTTCTCTAAGAGCTAATCTAACTTTTTTGTATCGGAAGTACCCTGGTCTGGAAACTAGCTCTGAAACAGCAGATTCAGTAGGATATTTACCCTGATTATGTAGCTCAAAAGCAACTAGTCGCACTTCCTGGCAGCATTCCTCTATTATTTTCTTATGGTAATCTTTCTGATAGCTGTCATACTTGGCAGAGATAGCACGACATAAATCTGGAAAATGTTTGTAAATCGTTTTTCTATTAACTTCTAACTGCCTAGCAACTTCCTCCATAGATAAAGGAGGAGACTCATCATTTTTGAGTAGCTCTTCTAAATAGAATTTGACTCTCTCAGCATTAAATGGCTTATTCCTTGTTCTTAATGTAGTTTTAGCTTCCGTTGCTCCCAATTTCTTTGAGAGAGATAAATTATTATTTTCTTCGGTCAAAAAGCTTAGAATTGATACTCCAAAACAGTAACAAATATTTGTCAGTGCTTCAAGAGAAGGTAAATTTTTACCTTTACACCATAGCCAAACTGTATTTCTGGGAACATTAATCTGACGAGCGAATTCAGCTATATTTCCTTCTGCAATTTGCTCAACCCACTTCGATAGAGTGAGAGCGATTGTAGTAGGAGATAGAGCATCATTCAAATATGGAGTAGCAGCAATTAATTCTCCAAGAGCCTTAGCAGACCATATTTTCTGCTCTAGCTCATTTTTTTTCAAAGCATTCCTATTAGCTGATTCTTGGGATAGAATCAGTCCTAACCACTCTCCACATTTTGAACAATATCCTGGTTGCGATCGCCAAGCTAGCGTAGTGTTTTTTTGATGACAATGAGGACACTCACAAATTAATTGATGGTGGTGATAGGGGCATATTTTTACTACATCTAGCGACCAAAGTAAAGGCTCATAAATTAATTGTTTTTTCTCATACCATTCTTGATAACAACTCGGACACCAAGCCCGAACAGAGCGTAGTAAATTTCTAGAAGGGAATAGTTTGTCCCAAGTTAGTAAAGTAAGAAAGCATAAGTCGTCACGGAGCGTTAATTTCTGTAGAGCTTGAACTAAGTCCTTTGCCATGACACCGCTACCGTTGAGTGCGGTAGTGTAATTATATATTCTGTGTAAATTGGCACCTCCATACTCTTTGTTAACAAGCGTTGCGAGTTGCTTCTCCATTAAAACCCCTGGATTAACACAATGAGCTTCTGCTAACCGAGATATATAACCAGTTAAACTTTCCACTAATGGAGTGCCAATACCAACAGGCTGTAATTGATACAAGCGACTACGAGATGGAATAGAAAGCTTTTTTAAATCCCAAGATTCGTATGTTTCTAATACACTAGCTAACATCTTGCTGCACTCCGATGGGATCTCTTTTAGGTTTGCGTTTGCCAACCTTTCCTGGCGGACGAGTAGTTTTTGGGGTTTCTTCGGGTAGCACAATTGGTTTTGCGCCAAGTCCTAATGCAGAGCGTAAGTTTTGTATATCTGTTTCTGTTTCAGATAATTGTCGTTCGCCCTCTTGAATTTCCTTGAACATTCTCTGACACTGAGCAACCGACCAAGCACGTTTTTGTAAGTCTTTGAGAGTGATTGTTGTTGCTTCCCGATCCAGAGCATCTTTAAGAGCGCGTGTTAGCCAATTTTTCAGTATGCCAACACATCCTAATGTACGTTCATAAAAATATTCCCAATGAGTAACTAAATCTGGATGCTCTGCAAGTGGCATCTGCTGTTGAAAAGTCAACAATACACTTTTAAAAGCCTGTACATCATCTGAATTGTCAGCACAATAACGGCGGAAATGAATATCGACGCTACGGCGTGAGAGTTGACCGCTCAAGTTACGGAATGTAAGTAGTTCGTATGTTCCTAATAGACAGTGCAAAATGCCTGTCATATTTGCCACAGATTTAAGGCAGTCTAATTGATCTTGTAGCTTGTATCCGCTTGCCATCTTGCCAAAATGTTGTGCTTCATCTACAAAAAATACGTCTGGATGACGGTGGATGAGGGCATTTTCTAAAGCTCTGCGTAGAGCAGGTGCAACTACTTTCGACTCAACATTAATTTTTCCAAAATTATCGCGAGAGATACCACGCACACCATAATCAAACTTGTGATCGATTAAGGGTTCCTCTAAGGCGATTAAGGCGCGTGTGTAGTAATCTTTCCAGTTGAAGTTTCTCGATTCTGGGGCTACAGCCTCAACACCAACAACAGGAACACGACTGCGATCGCTTTCCAGTTTAGGTAATGCTAGTTCTGTTAATTTCTGCTCAACGCGGAGTCGCAAAGTTGTTTTACCAACACCACTAGCACCGTAAACAAAGATAAATGAAGCTCCTGCTGGTTCGGCAATCGTTCGCATGAGAATTTCATAGACTTCTTTAAGTCGAGGATGCGCTACGGTGTAATTCTCAAAGTAAGCAAGCCTTTCTGGAGCAGGTCGTGTGAGGAGTTCAAGCGGAAATCCAGTAGTTGGTGTCATAATTAAAACTCCTCATACACTACAAGTGTTTCTGGGACGATTGCTTCATCTTCAGCCACTTGAGTATCAGTATTTTCAAAAGGAACTTGAATAACCTTTGGTTTTTCGTTACGGCTTGTTGTCGCTTTTCCGCCCTCAATTACCCTAAAGACTTCCCTAGCTTCTGCATCATAGGAACGCTGTTCTAGTAGAGCTTCTTGTGCCTCTACCGATGCTAAAAATTCTGCTAAATTCTTAGCTGAAACTTGAGATTGTCGTCCATGATTAGAGGAGCGTTTGCGTAACTCAGCACTAGCTAACTTCAATTCTTTTTCTGAGCGACCTTGGAGTTCTGCATAATATTGAGAAATACACTGTACCCACTGTCCTCGAACAAAGGCATAAGCGATACCAATATTAAACGGGTCATATCTTATCTGAACAGAGGTATTTTCAATTTGCGGATCGCGAAAACTATTAGACCAGTAGTAGATTGAGTTAATTTTTACGCCGCGTCCTGCTTGAACTTTTGCTTTTCCCTCTGAGGTGGTAGGTAGGGTAAGAATCTGAAAGTTTTCATCGTAAGGAATCATGCGGTGAATCCGACTACCACCAATCGCCATACCCGCAGCAAACGCATCCCTCGGACTCTGGAAAAGTGCCGGATGTTCGTCTGTATCGTAAACTTCGTAAGCCCAAGCACAAAGATATTCATAAAGTAAACCAAGTGTCCATACAGCTTGATTTTTAGGGTTAACTAACTTGGTGACTTGGCGGACGTTACGAGTTATTTGTGTATTACCAAGTAAGTTATGGACAAATTGAGTATTGGAAGTTCCAAATAGGCGCTCGCAAACCGAACCAAAACGAGCTTTGGCTGGGGGTCTTTGCTTTTTTGTACATTCAAAAGTAGCTAGTAGTGTCTCGAAGTAAACGCTGTGAAACTCTGTACCGTTATCTACGACTACAATTTGTGGGAGTCTACCATGACGCTTGACACAAATTCTTAGCACCATTAAGCAAGAACGATATGAGGGTGAATCAAACGTTAGGTAAACTGCCAGCAATCGCCGTGAGTAAGCATCTACTAAAAATGTTGCCCAAGGTCTGCCAAGATTGCGACCTATACGGGAGCAAACTAGCTCTACATCTAACTGAGTATGGTCGATATGCCCAATTTCAAAGGGGCGATCGCCGTGTCTTGGGGTAGTTTGGGAAAGTTCCCAATAGAAGGATTCATGCTGGTAAGCGGCACGCCGACCTTGGCGTTTTTTCGTCTGTTCGTAACCAGTACGGCGTTTTACTTCTTTAGTAAATGCTTTGTAACTCGGAGCAATTACACCAGATTGTTCGCAAGCTCGAACTAAAGCCCCGTAAACCTCCCACATTCTTTTTTGTTTAAGCGTTTCATAGTCTTCTAAAATAAATTTCTCCATAATTGCTAAGGTGTCTTCCGGCAGCTTGCGCTGACGATTACCTTTGACACTGCGATGGGACAAAAGCCCAATGTAGCCGCAACCGTATTTTTGATGTGCAGTTAGATATTTAGCTTTCCAGTCACGAATGGTACGGGCTGGTATTGTTTCGTTTTCTGGGGGATGTCCGTTTAAGTAAGGTTCGATAGTTCTGTAGCGTTCAAGAGCTTCTGCTTGGTCTTCAGGACTAGCTTGATAAAATCGCTGCCAAGATTCTGTGCTAATAGCTGTTTTTTCTGGTGTTTGGAGACTTGTGATTTTTCCTTGGCGAACCAGATTCTCAAATATAGCTTTCTTGAGTTCAATTAACTGATTATTTTCTGCGCTAAGTATAACCTCTGTTTCGCCAACATGGATGATATTTAAACCTTTGCCGTCCCAACTAACAGGTGTTCCAGTGGCAAGATTGATTACAGGAGAGATAGCCGGAAGATGTACACTTGGCTGCTCAACCATTAATCTATAAGCACTAGCAGTTTGTTCGTCACGGAAGATGAGACATCTTTCTGGTTCAGCAAGTGGTGCAGCATTTAAATCAAAATAGATTTGCTCTTGAGCAATTAAGGTGTAAATATCGTCAGATTTAGCTCCTGTTGGCTGATTGAGTAGTTCTGCTAAAGTGATTCCTGGTTGAGATGACACAATTGCAAGTAATGATTGAGCAATTGTTTCTTCCACTGCTAGGGATTCTGAGCGATAGTAATCTTCTAAAAATTGCAAATTACGTTGCAGAACCCAGTTTATTTCTCTATCTGAACGAATGCGGTAATAAAGCCCAAACTGGTTAGCATATACTTCTCCTGGCGGACAATGCCATTGATTATCTTCTTGAGAGCAAAAGTAACGATTGGGGTTTTTCTCTGCTAATTTTTTCAAATCCTGCTCAGTTTTACACTCTTCCCAACCAGCCGAATTAGTTCGGATGACAAAGAAATCTGGGGTTTGTAAAACGCCTAATCTACGTCCGTTACTTGCTTGATAGTCAAGTTTAATTTGCGGTGGTTGATCGTAGAATTCTAGAACATCTTCATCATGTTCTAACTGATAGATAATTGGCAGTTCAACTCGATGAGACTCAAATTGAATCGTGACTCCCATCTTGCGACTAGGGTAGCGTCCCGAAACATTTTTACTACCGCCACCAACCCGGCGGGATGGTTCAGATGTGCGGACTTTCTCAATAATTTTTTGCCCTGCCTCGGATATTTGAAGGCAAGCAACCCATTGTTCAAATTGCTCTTTCATATAGTCCTTACTAAGCGCTTTGCGCTTGATTTTATGAATCTATCAAAATCAGACCATAAAGTTAGGAACTTGTTTACCTGATGCTATACTGCTTAACTT
This sequence comes from Mojavia pulchra JT2-VF2, assembly GCA_019359325.1. Classification (GTDB taxonomy): domain Bacteria; phylum Cyanobacteriota; class Cyanobacteriia; order Cyanobacteriales; family Nostocaceae; genus Mojavia; species Mojavia pulchra. The sequence continues at coordinate 54,058 of JAHHHN010000012.1, forward strand.
TATAACACTTATAGTGTGCAAAAAACCACTGATAGTAGGTAGATTTAACAGCGATACTGCTTCAGTATTGTTTTGTGACACAGAAACACTTCAGTATTGAGTACCGCTTTGGCAAAGCGATTAGGCGGCGAAGGCGAGAGCTAGATTTATCCCAAGAAGAACTGGCTGAAAAGTCAGGGCTTCACCGCAACTACATCTCAGGTATCGAAAACGGAGAGCGTAACCCTTCGTTAAAAAATATTGTTAAGTTAGCGGCAGCTTTGGAGATATCTGTCTCCGCTCTCTTTGTTAATTACGGCATTGAGGTTAAAAGTGAATCGGAAACTAATTCCTGAAATTTGGCTGTTAAAACTAAAATACTAGCCTTTAGGTTAATCCCAGAGGGATGACTATTTACTCAGAAAATTGGAACCTAAAACCTCCAGAAATCCCGCAACGGAGTCGGTTATTTTCTCTTGAACCTGTGGCTGTGGGAGCTCCCTATGCAGAAAGTCTTAGTAGCTATCTCCATCGTCTAGCGCAGGCGCATTGTTTAAGCTCTCAAAAGCTCGTTATGGGAGAAATTGCGCCACTTATTCTCAAAGATGAGGATAAATCTGAGCTATTAGAACAAAATCTAAGTCACCTATTAGGAAATAGCGACGCTAAACCTGCTATCAACGGAATGCGAGAAATGACAGGAAAGTTAGTCACTGTCTTAGAAGAGTTAACAATGCGTCAGGATTTACGCTTTTTGACCCTTTTAAGCTGGAAAGGAATGATTTATGACAAGGGGTTATTTCGGAACTATCGCGCTTGGTGTCCTTGTTGTTGGCAAGAGTGGAAGCAGGAGAACAAAACTATTTATGAACCATTATTATGGTCATTTAAGGATGTAGAATTTTGTTTGATTCACAAACAGCGATTAATAGAAGAATGTCCTCATTGTGGTTCGCGTTTACCTGTGATGGCTAGGCTTTCACCTGCGGGATTTTGCTCTCGTTGTTACGGGTGGTTAGGACAGGAAATTAAAGGCGAAGAGGAAATAGAGAAATATCAAATTAATATTCAAGGAATTAGCGAATTAATTACACTTACTCCCCAATTAGGATATAAACCCATCCCGATTGAGTTAACCCGAAAATTACAATTGATTTTGTTAGTGTTTGAACAAGCAATTGGAAAGGATGTGAAGTTATTGGGAGATTTAGGGGGAATCATGGAATCGTTGAGGATAGCCTCAACAAGAAATCAAAGTCAACCTTATCATTTGGTGAAGTTGATTATTCCTGTGTGCGAGAAGGCGAAGATTACTGTATCCCAGCTGTTTGGGTCAGATTTTAAGGAATTGGGCAAGATATTGTTCGGTAATTTTAGTCTGGAATTAAAGTTATAGAAGTTTAGTATAAATAAAGATTTATGCTTAAAGGAGTTTAGAAGAGAAGAGACAATTGCTTTCCTAGATCGGTTCAGTCTGTGATTTTTGTATGGTTATACGACATTTATCATAAGTTAGCAGTTAAATTGGATAAGTACCTTTTGCTCCTTCACAACTGCGATCGCCAATATAAACACCAACGATTTTTCGTGTGTTGACATCCTTATATTTTTACTGGGGCGATCGCACTCTTGCCCCCTCACGCAGCCCAATCTTTACACAGCAATTCTGCCTGTTGCAGCACTGTCACCATCGCTTTCTCCTGCTTTTCTGGTGGATGTCGTATTTCCGAAGTAAAAGCTTGACTAATGGGCGGAAATGTAGTTAAACGCTTTATGTGTCCAGTCGATAATAACGTTGCAGCGAACTGTTTCTACAAGGTCACGAGCGATTGCTACTACGAGAAACAATTATTATAGATTCACTCTGTTTACAAATTCAGAGAAATGGCGGCAATATAGTGATTTGTAACTAAGATTAAGTGTCATCGAAAGCCATCACAAAAACTGCTGGAAAAATAGTTGACGCAGCAGATACCCCTTAGGGGTAAGATAAATTTTCGCTTATGAGTACCACGACCTACGACCTAATTGCCAAGCTCTGGAATCTCTGTAACGTCCTCAAAGATGATGGCGTGACGTATCACCAATACGTTATTGAACTGACGTACCTGCTGTTTCTGAAGATGGCGAAAGAGACCCGCACTGAAAACCTGCTTCCAGAGGGTTATCGGTGGGACGATCTGGAAGGCAAGGCAGCAAATGAGCGTCTGGATTTTTACAAATTGCTGTTGATCCACCTTGGTAGTCGCGGTTCCACACTTGTTAAAGAAATTTTTGCCAACGCCAATTCCTCTATCAACAAGCCCAATACACTTTCTACACTAGTTACTGAGATTGACAAGCTTGACTGGTATAGCGCCCGGCAAGAAGGATTGGGCGACGTGTATGAAGGGCTGCTGGAGAAGAACGCTAATGAAAAGAAATCCGGTGCTGGTCAGTACTTTACACCCCGTCCGCTGATCGATAGTATGGTGCATGTTATGCGCCCTACGTTGAAGGATGTTATTCAAGACCCCGCAGCAGGAACAGGCGGTTTTTTAATCGCCGCCAATCGCTACATACGCGAAAACAGTGACCCGGATATCTGGACAGAAAAACAGCAACGCAAGTACCGTAGCAATACCTTCTACGGTATGGAGCATGTGCAGGACACGCACCGTCTGGCTTTAATGAATCTAATGCTGCATGGGCTAGAGTTTGACCCGCAAGGGGCAGGTATCCGCTACGGCGATACGCTTTCGCCAGAGGGAGAAGCATTGCCGAAAGCAACGCTGATCCTTACCAATCCACCTTTCGGCTCCAAGAAAGGGGGTGGTCTACCTACTCGCAAAGACTTCACTTTTTCTACCAGTAATAAACAATTTTGCTTTCTGCAACACATTTATGGTGGTCTCAAGCCTGGTGGTCGTGCTGCGGCAGTTTTTCCAGACAGTGTGTTATTTGACAGCAATGTCGGTAAGCAGATTCGCACTGAATTGATGGAAAAGTGCAACCTACATACCATCTTGCGCCTACCAAGTGGTATTTTTTATGCTCCAGGTGTTAAGACTAACGTGCTGTTTTTCACACGTGGTAAAAAAGAAAACGGTAATACCCAAGAAGTTTGGGTATACGATCTGCGTACTAACATATCGCAGTTTGGCAAGCGAACTCAACTTACACGTAAGCACTTTGCCGAGTTTGAAGTTGCCTTTGGCGATGACCCTCTTGGTATGCCAGAAAGTCTTGCCAAGCGTGTAGATACTGGCGAGCAAGGGCGTTTTAGAAGATTTACCCGTGATTTGATCGCCAAACGCGGTGAAAACTTGTATATTGCTTGGCTTAAGGATGAAAACGAAGAGAATAATAGCAAACTCACCGAACCAGAGTTGCTTGTACAAGAAGCGATGAGTGAACTGGAAGCTGCTCTGACAGAATTGCAGGAAATTCTAGAGGAGTTGGGTGAGGAGATTGAAGCATGAGTGAGCTTCCAGATGGGTGGATCATGACTCCGCTTGAGGATCTCGGCAACTGGGGTAGTGGAGGAACCCCCAAGAGAACTAATCCACGTTTCTATGTGAACGGTACTATCCCGTGGCTTGTCATTGGAGATCTAAATGACGGAATAGTTACGTATGCCCAAACCCACATTACTGAGGAGGGACTACTTAATAGCTCAGCACAACTTTTACCACCAAAAACATTGCTAGTTGCCATGTACGGTTCTATCGGCAAACTTGGCATTACTGGTATCACATGTGCAACAAATCAGGCAATCGCATTTTGCTGTACATATCAGGAAGTTATAGAACTGCGCTACCTATTCCACGCACTCAAAAATGCTAGGGATCTATTGGTTGCTAAAGGGCAGGGAGGAGCCCAACAGAACATAAACCAAACTATTCTAAAGGCTCATCAGATTCCGCTAGCCCCCCTCAACGAACAAAAACGCATCGCCGATAAGCTCGATGTCCTGCTGATGCGGGTAGATGCCTGTCAAGAGAGACTAGATCGTGTGCCGCGCATTCTCAAACGTTTCCGCCAAAACATTCTTGATTTAGCAGTATCGGGAAAGCTAACGGAAAGCTGGCGAGAAGACAATACTGTCAGAATCAGTAACACAGTTGAATTAATACAGATCGAACCTATAGGTGATTTTCTTAGTGCAATCAATTCGCTTGATTATGTTATTCCTGATGGTTGGGTATGGCTCAATCCTGACTTAATTAAATTTTCTGAAAAGCACTCACTTTCAATTGGTCCATTCGGAAGCAACCTGACTGTTAAAGATTATAGAGATGCAGGTATTCCATTGGTATTTGTGCGAGATATACGCAGGAAAAATTTTGGTAACGAAACAACAAAGTTTATAAGTGAACAAAAAGCTCAAGAACTATGGGCACATAGAGTCGAACCCGGTGATCTACTAATTACTAAAATGGGTGATCCACCCGGAGATGTCGCAGTCTTCCCTCTAGATAGACCTATTTCAGTGATTACAGCCGATTGTATACGGATAAAAGTTAATCCTGAAATAGTAAGTATAAAACTGTTGTCACTGTTTATCGAGAGTAGTTTGATTAGATCGCTAATAAAGGAGATAACTGCTGGCGTTGCCCAACAAAAAATAAGCTTGCAAAGATTCCGTTCTATGCCCCTACCTATTCCGCCACTTGATGAACAGCAAGAAATTGTTCGTCGTGTCGAATCGCTGTTCGCTTATGCTGATCGCCTCGAAGCCCACTATCAAGCCGCCTGTACTCAGATCGAGCGTTTAACACCAGTACTCTTGGCTAAAGCCTTTCGTGGCGAACTCGTACCCCAAGACCCCAATGATGAATCAGCATCTGTGCTGTTGGAGCGGATTCACGCTGAGCGAGCAGCACAACCCGCCAAAGCTAAGAGAGACATAACTTCTAGAAAACCAGCCATGACCAAAATGACCAAAGAATCTGTCAAAGAAGCAATTCGGCAATTACCTCAGAACAAATTTTCATTCGATGAACTGCGTGAAAACCTCACTGGTGATTATGACTCACTAAAAGATATCCTGTTTACACTCCTCAGTGAAGCCAAGCCAATTCTTACCCAGGTCTTCGATCAAGAGGAGCAAGCGATGCGTTTTTTTCGGGCAGGCAAATGAAGCTTTTAAGGGTTCACATCATTTATGCTAAAACTTGCGGGGGGCTACTTGATGGACTGAACTTACAGTTACGAAGTCCATTTAGTGGCTATTCTGGGTTTGATCCTTTATGTCTTATTGGTCCGAATGGCGCAGGAAAATCTCAATTCTTGCAAGTGCTAACAGAAATTTTTCAGTCTGTTTTCCACACATGCCTTCCCAATGAAGAACGTTCCGAAGGGCCAGACTTGCATTTCGAGCTTGAGTACCTCATTCACCCAGAAGATGAGCAGCTACCTGTCCGTGTCCGCATTTCACGGAAAGCCAGTCGTAAAAATCGTCCAAGCCTTGTAATTGAGCGGAGAGATGAAGATGAATACGACTGGATAGAATGTGACCTCAAAGCTCCTGAAACCCATAAACTTTTACCTCAAAAGATTGTTGGCTATACGTCAGGCGATAATGAAACGCTTAGTTTGCCGTTCCTCTTAAGTCGCAGTGGGTACGCGAAGGATGTAACCGAAAGTGCATTACACGAGCCAAAACGCGTTCCCGATACTCGGCTAATGCTGATTGACTATGGAACGCACCTTGAAGTTTTTGTGGCAAATCTCCTGTTGGGTGATGCTTCCCAGTGGGATTTTCTGCTACAGGATGCAAAACTGCAAAACCTGCACTCATTTCGTTGCATAGTCCAACTTGCACACAGTGCAGCCCCGAAGATTCCAAGTAGGAGAGGCTCACAAAGTACGCGAAAAGGAATACAACTTACCAAGGAACTGGAAGATTATCTCGATCAGCTCCAACGTTGCGCTACCTGCTACACCTATGACGATAAAACAGAGACGTATACCTTTGACTATTGGATAAATGACCAGACAAGAGAAGCGTTTCGCTCCTTTTGGAACAACACGCTTGATTTGTACTCGTCATTCCACAAGTTCGCAATGTTAAACGACTTGGTACTTCCCAAGAAAACCCGTGAGCGGTTTCGGAAAGACACCAAATCGAGAAGGTTTGCTTCACGTCTTCCAGAGCCTCAGGATGAAGATAAGGTTTTCCGATTTGAAAGCGTTATGTTTACTGCTCAAAGGACTGGCAAAGAGGTAGACTACGTATCGCTTTCCGATGGCGAGCATCAGCTTGGGCAGATTCTTGGAACATTTTGTATGTTGTCATTTCCTAATGTACTTTTCCTGCTTGATGAGCCTGAGTCGCATTTCAATCCGCTATGGCGGGTGAAATTCATTTCACGCATATTGGATCTGCCTACTACACATGGCGATCGCAGAGAATCAGCTAAAGCTACTGAACAAGAGTGCTTACTAACAACACACTCGCCTTTCGTCCCCTCTGATATGCATAGAGACAAAGTTTTTATTTTTAGCAAAGACGAAGAAGGGAAGATTCAAGTCCAAAATCCTAATATTGAGACATTTGGCACTACATTCGACACAATCATTGAGGAATGCTTTAACGTTCGCCCGCCTATGTCACAAGTTCCTCATGATGAGATTAAAAGGCTTATGGAGAGTGAAAATCCCGAAGAGATTAGGGCAGGGATGCAGCATCTAGGTGATTCTGTTGAGAAAGCATTTCTTGTTGATCGACTGTTGCAGCTAACAAATAGGGATGAGGTGTAGGATGCTGTTTGGGTATCCCGTTTCGGCAACAGCGGAAAATTGGCTTCACGAATGCTTACGCGAGATTCTGTGTTCAATTCATACAAGCCTAAAAGCAGCAGCCACTCTGCCAGCATGGCCTGAAATTATTCCAGCGCAATACCGAAAAAGGTTGGAAAAACGCCGAGGGCTGGAAGATAGGTTGAATAATTACAAGACAGCTTTAGAAAAGCTTACCACCGCAGAACAGAACCGAATTCTTCAAGCATTCCATGACCAAAATCAGATTGATCTTCTCTTGTCTTGCCAATTGAACTGTGAAGCTATCGGTGATTTGCCAGAAGTCATTCATGAGCCAGTAAAAAAACTTTTTGAATTTGGGTTTGAACTTCTCACAAAACTGGAAATCCGCGATAAGCACTACAAGGTAATTTATGATGCGGCTCCCTCTCATACATGTCCTTTCTGTGGGTGTGAGTACTTTGATGCACCAGAAGCACCCCGTGAAGCATTGGATCATTACCTGGCAGAAAGCAAATACCCATTTGCTGCTTCAAATTTGCGTAACCTTGTTCCAATGGGAAATAAATGTAACTCTCGCTACAAACTTGCGAAGGATATTCTCTTGAGGAATGACGGCACTCGTCGCAAATCGTTTGACCCTTACAACTGTACAGGAATCAGACTCTCTCTCGAAAACAGTCAGCCTTTTGCTGGTACACTTGCACCAACTGGTCAACTACCGCGATGGCAAATCGAGTTTGGCCCAAACACTGAAGAGGTGATTACTTGGGATGAAGTGTTCCATATCAGAGAACGATATGAAAGAGACGTGCTAAACGCTGAATTTATAAGTTGGCTAAGGTATTTCCAGTCTTGGTGCAAATCTGCGAAAATTGCGCCTAGTTCTGACCAAGAATTGATGGATGCGCTCAATCGTTGTGCAACCCACTGCGAAGAGATGGGGATTAGCGATCGCGCGTTCTTAAAAGCCGCTGTATTCCGAATGTTGCACACACATTGCCAGCAAGGTGATCAACGACTTATTTCATTGATCATGAGTATTGTGAACCCAGGACAAACCAATTTGCGGCAAGCCCCGTAAACTAAATCAATTTTGACGCGATCGCTTTTATCCTACATCCTCATAGTTTGTAAACTGTAGTAGCCCAAAATTCTACTATTTGTTTACTGGTGTAGCTATTATATGAGCGATAAGGGTAAAAAAGAAACAAAAATGTATATTTATATTACAGATGTTGTATTCGTTGCTTGGAATAAAGACAGAGGAGAGCTTTTAAAGCGATTGCGTGGGAAAAAATCGCGGCAGAAACTAGCTGATGAAATTGCAGCCAAGGGAGGTGAATGCTCCCATCAAAACATTAAAAAACTAGAGTATGGTGAGTCTGAAAGTGTTTCTATAAAAGTATTAGAGGCTATTTGTGCTGCATTGAATATTTCTCTGAGCGACTTCCTTAGCGTTGTAGAAGTGACTCATTAAAGTTTTGGATATCTTCTTGCTTTTTAGCTACTAAAGTTACTAATATATCTTATGAAATCAAAAAGGCGATCGCCCTCCGGCAAGAGAAATGCGATCGCCTTTTGTTCAACCCCGTTAATGAGGTCACTCATGATGATTGTACAAGATGACTTTAGCAACTCAGCCTTGGCTGAATCAGAGTTTGAGGAATATATTGACCACCTGGCCGACCCAGTAGCACCAGAAATTGAAATTGACTCAGTAGCAGATGACTTGGGTGAACTGTATCGAGTCTGGAATGGTTCTCAACTACTTGGCACTTTCTACCAAAATCTGGAAAGTAAATGGATAGCACAACCCTGTAATAGCGATGACAGGCAATGCTGTGACACTCCTTTGGCAGCGCAAATAATCATCATCGCTGTTAATGGCTTACTTGTAGCCGACGTAGCATAACACACAAAGCATTTATCCCATCGACTTGGAGAGGTGATTCAATCACCTCTCTTTTTTGTATGCTTTGTCAAGTTCACTTTCTAGAAATGCACTGGCTCTTTGAGAACAGTTTTCTCGCAAAGCAGCAACTCTGACAACCTTCCAGCGCATAATTTCTTCTCTACATTCATCAAGCTGCTTGATTCGCCCTAGTTTGAGCAACGCCTAACGGCATCAAGCCACGAATCACAAATTTGTCTACCCCGTTCGTACCATTCTTCTCTATTTTGAGCAACGCCTAACGGCATCAAGCCACGAATCACCTGCAAAAAAGGAATTTGTGCTTGTTGAGACCCGTACTTGAGCAACGCCTAACGGCATCAAGCCACGAATCACAGCAAAGCTGAAAATCCTTAACTGAGGAAGGCTCATTTACAATCTTACAAGTACCTTCCAGATCAAGAAACCAAAAACTCAAAACCTACCAAAGTTTCCCTTATTTTCAGCCCCTCAAACCCAGTGCTGATCAACTTTTCCAAAAATAGCAAGCACCTTTTTCCTTGCCTCAATTCCCATATCCCTTACCGTGTAAACCTTGCCGCCATTCTTTTACCCTGAATTCCCTTTCCAATAAGAGATACTTGTCAAATTGGAGATTGAATCATCGTCCACGCCAAATCAGGAGGAGGTGAGCTTGACATTTCCTCAATCCGATACCTCAAAAATCGGGTATTTCTTGACCCCACATGGTCAACCCAATAGGGTAAGGTTAACCTACCTCGATTATCCCTAATTACCCACTGTCTCACCCCCCCAAGATAATCTTGGGAGACAAGTTTGATTGATTTAATCAACTGATCACTTTCTCCTAAAAATAAACAACCAAATCGTCTTACTAGCTCAGGATGGTCAAACGCTAACTGTATCCTCTCCCTTAAACTTGGTTGTATTTTCTCCCCCTCAGAACGAACCCAAATCAAACACTTGAGATTAGACAAAATTTCTTGATAACCGGGAATAACATTCTCTGGATGGCTAAAATCAGCATTTTTAAACCGTCTCATTTGACGCAAAATTCGCGACTTTTTGGGGCTAGATAACATTGCGATCGCCAATTCTACCCCACAGTGGCGATAAACATCCGTTTCCCCTACCAAAGACAACAACATCCCATACACTGTTGCTGGAGATGGGACAGGATAGGTTTTTCCCATTTCTCTTGCATGGGACTCCCGAAAAGTCGCAAAGGGAACATCCAAATAGAGAATTAATGGTGCAATCATTTTGATTCTTCTAAGCCCAAATCTCTTTTAATGACTGTTTTCAAGTCTTCAATCAGTTCATTTCGATTACGATAAATATGCGCCTTATTAAAAGTGGAATTCTCAAAATTATCCAATTCCTGTAACTCTTTGACCATTGTTCCCCCAATCCACAATTGGCTAGGGTCAATCTGTCCGCATTCCACTTCATCGATAAATTCTTTTGTAAATTTTGCTTCCTTACTCTTAGGCTCACAATATTCAAAGCAATAGGAAATGTATGAAGCAAAATTATTTGTCCATTGCAATACCAAACTATCGGGACAGAAAGGATAGTTAAAAATATTGCTACTCCCTCCTACCTTGGGTAATTCCATAATCCCATCTATCAGAGGTAAAATCCGCGAATAGTTTTTGAGATGAGTGGCATTAATTCCAAAATAATATTGATATCGAGTTGCGTGATATTCTGTAATATGGAGCGATGTACTATCCTTTTCCCTGCCACTTTTCGCCCCTAACTTGACTGCACCATCATAAGGCGTTAGCGAAACAGCCATATTCATCGCTAAAGCACCAATTCGCTGATTAGGAGTGCTGGTTTTTTTTTGTTTCTTTTTTCTCTTTGTTGTTGAAGTCTCCTCCTCTGTCTCCGCAGACTCTAATAAAGCAAACCCAAAAATATCATCATCATAAAATTGTTCTGGATCAAAATCTTCACTTGTTAACCGATTAATATGTTCATCTTCATCCCAAACTCGATTAACTAAATAACCTTGCTTTTGAAGATAAAAGCGTAACGCCCAACGAATCGCGCTAGAACCTACAAAAGAATGAATTTTACCATTCCAATAGCCTTTTTGTAGAATAGTTTTATTTCCTCGTCTGATGTCATGATTTAAGGAGGCTAACCCATAACGAGTGAGGACTGTTCCGTAAAGATAATAATTGGGGATATTATTGTCATTCTTCTTCTGACTCATCATTCACTTCTTCTGGTTTTTGATTGTTTGTAGATAAACTATCATCCCCACTGGTGGATTTATCTTTGGGTTTATAACTGGCGATCGCTAACAATGACCAAATTCTTAGTTCTTGCCAAGGTGATTTTTTGATTAGTAGTGAAATTTCTTCTTGATGCTGATTAAAATACTTATTTAATCCCCCTCTTACTAAAAAGTCAGATAAATATTCCTTAAACGACAATTCATCATAACAATAGTTTAGCTCCGCCCTTAATCGTTCAACCTTCTTCTTAATGGGAGGGTCTTTCCCTTCCTCAGCTTTAGCATACATTTTAGCAAAATTGCCTTTCATCGCTTGCTGAAATACCTTGATAAAAATAAGATACTGCTTGTCTTCTTCGCTATTCTCTGCCATTCTTATGAATCCTTCCCGATTGGGAAATATTTGGTTAAATAAGTATTCTTTTGAATCCTCTATCACCAATTTTTCCCAAAAATTAGACCACCAATGAATTCCCGTCACTAAATTATCAGCAATCAGCGAGCGAATTGGATTTACGTTAATAAAAATTTGCTTAGGTTTAATCTTCTGATAATTTGCTTGAAAATATTTTTGAACCTGTTGATAAGTGATTAAAGTATTTTTATCAATTTCAATTTCTTGTATACTCATCAATGTTCTTTGACGAGAAGCTTGATTCATTTTTTCATATAACCAAACTTGACAAGCTTGATAGTAGTCGCCTTCAAGCTGAATATCGTCTAAGCTGTAATAAAGTAATCCTGCTTCACCAAGGCTACTAACATGAAGCTGTTTTGTTTCTAATTGCTGTAATCGCCATCTTCTTTGAGAAGCGTCTTCAAAATCCTTGATTTCTGGAATCACCACCAGGTAGCGATGGGGTTTCTTTCCCTTCAAGTCTTCTGATGGGATATGAAGTAAGCAATAATGACAAACTACTGGTACAAATAATAATGCTAAGGCGTATTCAGGTTTCTCTTCTAGTTTTGTAGTATTCTGCGTCCTAGCATGGCGAACAATTCCCCCTAAATACAACCAACTGGTTATTTGAACATAATCATGTCTGAGTTGTTGGGTATCTACTTCGTATAACTTCTCTGCAAAGGTTTGATGTGCGTACCAAGTTAGGGATTTGTATTGATACTCGACTTTTTTTTCTTCAAACTTTAGTTCAGTGTTAACTATCTCTCCCGCTTGATAAAACTGGTTATGACGCAGAAAAACAGCACACATTCCCTCATGAATATGAATTTTCTGACTTAAATCTATTGCATCATTGTCTAATCCTGTTAAATGAATTAAACCTGTATCATCTAATTGAAAAGACCCTTTAATTAACCAAGATAGGGCGACAAAAACACTTCCTTGCCAGAATAATTCAATAGTATCAGCAGTCAAAGACCATGATATATGTCCTCCGCGTTGACGAGATGAGGGATATTGCTTTTCTAATCGCTTTAAAGTCATGTATAGTCCCGTCATTCCCACGCGGTGCATTATTGTCGTATCCGCAGCATTGAGAGATAGGGAGATTTTGGGTTGGGTAGCAACCATGATCAGGTTTCCTCTTCTTCCTTGCTGCGAGTCGCTGGGACAAATATTCCACACATCATTTTTCGTTTCCCGCCAATTCCCTGTTCTTGCAACGTTAAGGAATCTTCTGGGTTGAGTGAGCTAATTTTTATGCCAAATCCTCTAACTTTAAACTGTTTCCCTTTTTGATTGATGGTTAATTGTCTTTTTTGAGGTGTTCCATCTTGTCGGGTAAGAAGTTCAATTTTTCCTTGTATTCCTTTATTATCCAGTTGCCGTTGCACAGCTTCAATAAAGTTAGTCGAGTCTTGAAAACCTGTAATTATGACTAATCTGGAATAGACACTTTCTGAAGAAATTAACGGTTTGTAGTCGGGAATATCTAGTTGATAAGAATTTTGACCTATGTGAAAAGCTTGACCTGCTAAATAAAGATAAATTAAAGGAATTTGTTGATGATGAATCCGAATTTTGAGGCGAGATTGAGCAGTAAGTTCAAGCAAATTATTTCTTGTCGGTATTCCAGCAATCGGATGAATACCAATAGACTCTAGTTCGTGAAGGATAGGACAAATCCTGCACAATGCGCTATAGATAACATAACCATTATCAAGAGGAATCGGTGCGCCTCTGAGCTTAAACGTTAAGTCTACATATTCCTCACTTTGAATTAATATGGCTGCCATAGATGGAAATTTCGAGAAAAATTTAAAGATGGCAGAGTTTGTTTAATACATCAACATTCTCTTGTGCAAAATTGCTCTCATTGTCATCGCCAACTAATTTGGTTAGACTAGCAATCCAGTTTAGGCTATTGTTCGCAATGTTCTCAATGGTTAGGAGGATATTATACTACTCCAGTAGTTACTCACAACAGTTCGATAGCCGAAAGTCTCTATCCCATACCAGCATGAACCGCTTCTGCTCCCTTCTAAAAAAATCCGGCGCTTTCCTGCTTTCTATGCTTAATTGGACTCACGGCAAGCTTATCCTTCCAACTGGGACTTGCGGCAAATTTATGGTTCCAAACTGGCAATTGCATCCAAAATTAGCTGACGCAAGAATGAGGGTTATAGTGACATTGACGGCAAAGTTATGGTTCCAGTAGCGGCAAAGTTATGGGTAAAGTCACAAAATTTTGTGGCAACTTATGCTTGTTGTCACAAAATCGCAGTTTATGCTTGTAAGTCTCGGTAGTGTGCATGATGCTAAATCGCATGGCTGTACTCTAAATGTGCTGTTTTCAATCATTTGGAGCAAGCGAATAACCATAATGACAGGCATTATGGAAAAAGGTTGAATTTAATGGCTTATTGGCTGTTATTCAGTTCTATAAATAACTCTCAGTATCATGACTATTGCTCAGTCCGATCGCCGTCTCCTGACTGCGCTAAAAGCAACTTCCCAGGTTTGCAGCTTTGGCGTTGTCTTTATCGGCTGCGTTGTGCTGCTTGGTTGGGTGTTTGACATCGATGTTTTAAAGGGTATCTTGCCTCAGTGGGTGACGATGAAACCCAATACAGCAGCGGGCTTTGTGCTGTCGGGTTTGGCGTTGTATTTTTTACAATCAACCAGAAAAATTAAACGGCAGTTGGCTAAGGGTTGTGCCTTAGTTGTTGCTATTATGGGTCTGCTGACTCTGAGTGAGTATTTGTTCGGCTGGAACCTGGGGATAGATCAACTGCTGTTTCCAGAAGAACCAGGAGCCATTGCGACCTCTAGCCCAGGTCGGATGTCACCCGTATCAGCATTCAACTTTACCCTGCTTGGTACTGCTTTGTCGCTCCTGACTAGCAGGATTGTCCGTTATCGGCTGGTTCAATTGGCAGCACTCAGCACAGCTTTAATAAGTCTCCAGATTTTAATCGGCTATACTTATGGAGCCAAACCGATATTAGGTCTAGCATCGTATACGTATGGTGCTTTCCATACTGCGATCGCATTTGTGATGCTCTCGGTTGGGATATTGTTTGCAGCTCCCGATCAAGGGTGGATGAGCCTATTTGCCAGCAATACGGCTGGTGGAATCACAGCGCGGGTGCTGTTACCCGCGGCGGTTGCTGTCCCCTTCACGCTGGGATGGCTGCGGTTGCTGGGAGAAAGAATTGGCTGGTTTGATGCTTTCTTTGGACTTTCCCTCCATGTGACGGGTAACGTGCTTGCCTTTATGGGGTTAACTTGGTACTGTGCAAAAGGGCTGTATCGATTAGATATCAAGCGTCAACAAGCAGAGTCAGCATTAAGAGATGCCTATGCTGAACTAGAAATGAGGGTAGAGCAACGCACGGCTGAACTATCTCAAGCAAATCAAATTCTAGAACAAGAAATTGCCGAGCGAATGCGGACAGAAGCGGCTTTGCAACAATCCCTGAAGGATCTGGCAGATATTAAGTTTGCGTTGGATGAATCCTCAATCGTAGCAATTACAGATGCTAAAGGAATTATTACTTATATTAATGACAAATTCTGTGAGCTTTCTGGGTACTCCAGAGAAGAATTAATTGGGCAAACCCATCGTATTATCAATTCTGGCTATCACCCAAAGACGTTTTTTCAGCAGATGTGGGCAACCATTGCTAGGGGGCAAGTTTGGCAAGGAGAGATTAAAAACCGCGCCAAGGATGGTACATACTACTGGGTGGCAACCACTATCGTGCCGTTTTCGGATGACACGGGCAAGCCATATCAATATATTGCCATTCGCTTTGATATCACCAACCGCAAGCAGGCGGAAGAAGCTTTACGTCAGAGCGAAGAACGCTTTCGTAAGGCTATCCTTGATGCTCCCCTGCCCATAATCCTGCACACTGAAGATGGGGAAGTACTGCAAATTAACCATGCCTGGACAGAGATTACAGGTTACAGCATCGAAGATATTCCCACAATTGCAGCCTGGACAGAAAGAGCCTATAGCGATCGCCAAGAACAAGTGCTAGCTGCGATCTCCAGCGTCTTCCCCCTAGAATCCCGAACTTCTATGGGAGAATATTCCATCACTACCTATACTAGTGAAACCCGGATTTGGGATTTCTATGCTGCCCCTGTCGGTCAGTTGTCGGATGGCAGGAGGCTGGTGATTGTAACAGCGATCGATGTGACCAAACGCAAGCAAACCGAACAAGAGCGCAATCAGTTCTTTACCCTTTCCCTTGATATGCTGTGCATTGCTGGGGTCGATGGCTACTTCAAGCAGCTTAACCCGGCTTGGGAGAGAGTTCTAGGCTACAGCCAAGCAGAACTTTTGGCTGAACCGTATATTAACTTTGTGCATCCTGAAGACCAGGAAAAGACAATTGTAGAAGCTGAAAACGTGGTACTGGGTAATTCTACATTCGTCTTTGAAAATCGTTACCGTTGTAAAGATGGGTCATACAAGTGGTTTTCTTGGTCATCAGTTTTAACTCCTGAAAACGGCTTAGTATATGCCGTGACGCGAGATGTGACGGCTCAAAAGCAAGCAGAACAGCAGCTAGCGCAACAAGCAGCGATATTGCAAAGGCAAGCTGACCTCCTTGAGTTGACATACGAAGCGATCATCGTTCGGGATGAGCAAGGAGCCATTACTTACTGGAACCGAGGCGCAGAAACAATGTATGGCTGGACGCGAGAAGAAGCAATTGGTCATATAACTCATACCTTCTTGCACACCCAGTTGCCTGAGCCAGGGGTTTGCCTTGATGAAATTCTTCTACAGCAAGAACGCTGGCAGGGCGAATTAACCCATACTCGTAAAGACGGCCAGCAAATTATCGTTGAGAGTCGTCAGGTGTTGATTCGAGATGAGCAGAGAAGCCCAACAGGATTCTTAGAAGTGAATCGAGATATTACCGAACGCAAGCAAATTGAACAAGAGCAGCAAATGTTGGTATCCATTGTAAAAAATAGCTCTGATTTCATCGGTATGGCAAATCTCGACGGTCAAATAATTTATATCAATCCGGCAGGTCGAGCGATGATTGGGCTGTCACCCACTGCACCGATAAACCACCTGCGGGTGTCAGATATTCATCCGCCTGAATACCAAGAATTCATCCTGAATGATGTTCTGCCCACAATTCTCAAGCAGGGGCATTGGGAGGGAGAAAACCTCTTGCAACACATTTCCTCGCAAGAAGTGATCCCAATACTTCAGATTACATTTATGAACCGCGATCGCCAAACAGGAAAACCCCTGAATCTGGCAACCATTTCCCGTGATATTCGAGAACGCAAACGAGCCGAAGAAGAATTGAGAGCCAGCGAAGAGCGATTTCGAGCTACTTTTAATCAGGCAGCCGTCGGCATTGCCCATGTTGCTCTCGATGGACGGTGGCTGCGAGTCAACCAAAAACTCTGCGACATTTTAGGGTATTCCTACGAAGAATTACTCCAAAAAACGTTTCAAGATATTACTCATCCTGATGATTTAGAAATTGATTTAGCCTATGTCCAGCAGATATTGGCAGGTGAAATTCAGACTTTCTCAATGGAGAAACGCTATATTCGTAAAGACGGCTCTCTCGTTTGGGCTTACTTAACTGTGGCGCTGGTGCGGCAAAGCGGAGGAACACCAGACTACTTTATTAGTGTTATTAAAGATATTAGCGATCGCAAAGCCGCAGAGATGGCAGTCAGGCATCTCAATGAAACCCTAGAGCAACGGGTACAGGAACGGACAGCCCAACTTGCAGAAGTCAACCAGGAGTTAAAACGCTTTGCCTATACAGTCTCCCATGACCTGCGATCGCCCCTACGTGGCATCAGAGGCTTAATTGAGGCACTGGTGGAAGACTACGGCGATCGCTTAGATGACCTGGGACAGGAATATGCTCGACACATTGCCGATTCTGCTCAACGCATGGATCAGCTAATTCAAGACTTACTCGCCTATAGCCGACTTAGCCAAACCGAGATTCAGTTGCAGGCAGTTGATTTGACAATTGTAATGCAGGAAGTCTTGGTTCAGTTAGAACCTGAACGGCAAGCCAAGCAGGCCGAAATTACCGTGGCTTTTCCCCTACCTCAGGTTATTGGTCAGCGCACCATTCTGACTCAAGTACTGCTCAACTTATTGACAAATGCGCTCAAGTATGTAAATCCTGATGTTAAGCCCCAGGTACGTGTCTGGGCAGAAAAACGCGAAGATTGGATTCGTTTATGGATTGCCGACAACGGTATTGGTATTGAACTTGAATTTCAAGAACGGATTTTTGGCGTATTTGAACGGCTTCATGCCGCAGATACTTATTCGGGAACGGGAGTAGGGCTAGCGATCGTTCAAAAGGGCATCGAACGCTTGGGAGGACGCGTCGGGGTCGAATCTAGTTTAGGGCAGGGAAGCCAGTTTTGGATAGAACTGCCACAAGGCTGATACCAATTCTCCAAGATAAGACTACAGATAGATACTTGGAAATCCAGATTCAACTTAACTTCTTTAATTACGAATTGGTATGAGATACATTTGTAACTACTTTAAAGTTCAATCTGAGGCAAAAGTGTTTTACTTTTAACTTCGATATCCTAAATACGAATTTAAAAAGACGAGCATCGCTTGACAGTATCGTTTAGAAAGAAACAATTACAAACTATGAGTAATACTCAGCAGAATTATATTCTGCTAGTAGACGATGAACCAGGTAATGTATTACTAATTAGGCGGGCAATGAGTAAGGTTGAACGCAACATTCAAATCCAAGCGGTTGAAGATGGCGAACAGGCAGTCAACTATCTCAAAAAAACCGTAGATGATGCCTATCTCAATAACTATCCCCTCCCTAATTTAATAGTTACAGATATCAAAATGCCTCGTATGAACGGCATGGAACTACTTGCTTGGATCAAACAACAACCAAACTTTGTTAACCTGCCTGTGATTGTCCTCAGTAGTTCTGGCGAGATGGAAGATATTAATCAAGCAACTGAGTTAGGGGCAAGTTCCTATATTGTTAGACCTGGATCTTTTAGTGAACTAGTTGAAATCATGAAGCAACTTGCTACATATTTAAACTCAGTTCAATGAACGCTAAACAGTCCTCACTAAATTTTGAACATAGGCTTAACTAAAGGTTATTAGAAATGGCAGAAGTTGATTCCAAAACTGTCTTATATGTTGAGGACGATGCTGCCTACGTCTTATTGGTTAGACGCGCCCTGCAAAAATCTAAGTTAGACAAATTGCCTAATTTGCGAGTTGTAGGGACAACAGAAGATGCTGTACGTTATCTGTTGGGGCAGACTCCTTATGAAGACACAGTTGCTAATCCGCTACCAAACTTGCTGTTGACAGACTTAAGGCTACCTGGAAAGTCAGGGCTGCAACTTTTGCGATGGGTGCGCGAACAAGTTGAATTTCAGCAACTTCCGGTTGTAATGTTGACTGGCTCTGCTTTAGACGAAGATATCAAGATGGCTTACGAGTTAGGCGTTAATTTTTGCTTAGTCAAGCCAGTCGAAGTTGATATGTT
The DNA here is from genome assembly GCA_019359325.1 of Mojavia pulchra JT2-VF2. Classification (GTDB taxonomy): domain Bacteria; phylum Cyanobacteriota; class Cyanobacteriia; order Cyanobacteriales; family Nostocaceae; genus Mojavia; species Mojavia pulchra. Next base: position 72,900 of record JAHHHN010000012.1, read on the forward strand.
AGTCAGCATTATCCTAGCACTCAGCGTTTATTGGATTCCAGCACCAACCAAGCCCACTATCTGATTTGCTTGATACACCACACTCCCAATCACAAGATATATTTTTGCTGATAGAAGTAGCTGATAGCACAGTTAATTATGCAGAATCTCCAGTTATTCAGAACAAGTAATAAGGGTACAAGATTATTGTACCCTTACAATTTTAAGTGTTTACACTGGTTAAAAATTGCTGTTATGTTTAGTTTTTAACAAATTTTATACGATTATCTCCAGATTACACAAAATTGTAATTTCATGGTATACAATGATGCGTTATAAATTACACAGCCTTTTATGGAGCCTCGCTTAAAAGCCTGATACGCCCAAATACCCAGTAATAATCCTAACCTTATATTTAATTACCTCTACGGTATATAAATTCATCATGAGAAACAAAATAGCTGGTATTATCGTTGGGTTGACCTTGCTGATGACAGCCAACCGCAGCATGGCTGGAGTAATCACTCTTTATGATGGATCATCAGGTGTCACGCCAGATCAATATAATTCGCCAGAGCTAAATAATTCGCCAGCGCTAACTTTTGGATCTCCTAATGGTGGCACACAAAGCGCCAGCGGAGGTATAACGAATTTGAACACCACTTTCAATAACGGTATATATGCTGGCTATAGTAATTACAATGTCGCCAACCCCCCAACCTCTCCTAGTTCTGTCATTACCCCTACCACCCTAGTCAATCCATTATTTCCCGCACTTGATCGAAATGCTGGTTACAACCTTTCTTTTAGAGTAAGAATTAACTCACAAGCTAACGATGGTACTAATGGGAATTATCGTGCTGGCTTCAGCGTTATAGTTCTTGGTAGTGACAAGCAAGGAATCGAAATAGGTTTTAGAAATGATGATATTTTTTCTCAGGCTAGTTCCTCTTTTAATTCTATTGGCGAACAAGTAACTGGTGTTTCCAGCTTGTTATCAAACCTAACTACCTATAATTTAAATGTCTCTGGAAATTCCTACACTTTAAGTAGCGGTGCTACTAATCTTTTTAGCGGTTTGTTACGAGATTACACAACAGCTAGCGGATTTGGAAGTGATGTTTATAGAACTTCTAACTTTGTTTTCTTGGGAGATAATACTACATCTGCACGAGCTAATATCGATCTCCAATCTGTCGGTTTGATAACTAACACTGCTGCTGTACCTTACGAATTTTCGCCAACCACTGGAATATTGGCATTAGTTGTTGTGGGTGCTGTAAATCATTGTTCAAAAAAGAAAAATTCATGAAAGCATCAGGCTTGGATATTGTAAAAAAACTAAATAAATCTAACTTTTGGCTATCTGCGATCGCTATTGATTTACTATTAATTCAAATTTATTTAACTTGGAAATTTATTGGCAGTTCAGATACTCTAAGCATCAAAGTTCTATTTTGGGCAGCTATACTAAATTTGATTTGGAAAAAACGATATACTCTTAACCTAGAAAGTGATATTGTTTCTAGTGTATTTGGTTTTTTACTAATTAGTTTTGTTTTGGTTAAAAGTTCATCATTATTTTGGTTCGAGACTTATTTTGTTAAAATTTATGCTTTATTTTCTTGTTTTGGCTTGGCTTTGATGGCATCTGGCATTAAGGGATTAAAGCAATACACTAAAGAATTTATAATTTTGCTCTTATTAATATCTGAAGGTTTGCTAATATCACTAATTTCATCCAAAGTTGATTTCAGTCTATTAGCTGCTAAGTTTTCTAGTTTCGTGCTTTGGTATTTAGGCTTTGCAGTTTCTCGGCAAGGCGTTAATGTAATTCTTCCTACAGGAGCTATTGAGATATATCCTGCGTGTTCAGGCTTAAATGCTATATTACTACTTTTACAATTAGCATTAATTTTTATATTAGTGTTTCCTATTAATACATTTCAGAAAATTTTCTTGCCCATTATTGCAGTATTTCTAGCATTTATAATTAACGTGTTTCGACTTGTATTGATAACACTGCTAGTAGCAGCCTCCAACCATGAGGGTTTTGAATACTGGCACGGACAGCCTGGAACACAAATATTTTCTACTATTTCTATTTTCGCTTTCGGGTTTGTCTGTCATCTGATACTACAAAAAAATCAACAAGTATGTCGCAATTAACTAAACTGAAAAAGGAGATATAACTTCGACAATAAATCCGATTAACATTGCTTGCTGTAACTTGTGTTGGGTTTGTTTTACTCTAGGTTGAGCTTTTTATGGATCAATTAGAAAAAGATTTTTGGCCTGCTATTTTTAAGCTACGTTTTGTTGGTTATATATTATTAGTATTAGCTTTTATTGATGTTATTAATATTTTAATTCCATTTTACTTTACCAATCCTGTTTGGGAATTTCAAATGATAGGGGCACTTGTAGAACATGCACCTTTACCTTTAATAGGTTTGATATTTGTAGTATTTGGAGAAAGAGATTATCGTAATAAAGTAGAAATTTATTTATTAAGTCTTGTATCATGGGGTTCTCTCTTGGCTGGGGTTTTATTCTTATTACTACTGCCTTTAGGGATTAATAATACTTGGCGGATTGATAATCAAAATTATCTCCAAATTAAAAATAATTCTTCACAAAAAATTACCCAAATACGACAGATTAAAGACATTCTGGGAAAAGCTACTACTGACCAAGATATAAATCAAATTTTTAAATCGTTAAATCAACAAAAGAATGCGCCAGAGGTAAAAAATCCTCAAGAGGTGAAAAATCAACTGTTATCACAAATCGGAAAATTAGAAAAAAACATCAATGATGAAGCTCAAGCAGCACAAAACAATACCCACAAAAAACTCATCAGAAATTCTGTTAAATGGAATTTAGGCGCTTTAATTTGTTCATTTGCGTTTATTTGGATTTGGCATGTTACAGACTGGGCACGTATACCCTGGTGAAAATCTAACATTGCTCACTGGTATACTGTATCCTTTTATAAGGAATAGGATGGTAAATAAACAATATTTGCGCCAGTTGCTTGAATTCAGAGGCTCATATGAAATATCAACAGCCCCAACCACAAGCAGAACTGTTTCATTGCAATGATGCACTCGTAACGATCGCAACAGTTAATTTTGAGGTTTTGGTAAATTTCTATAGTCAATTATTAGAGCAGAATCCAACCTCGGTAATTCCTAATATTTATGCAGAGTTTCAGATATCTGGACTACGAATAGGTATCTTTAAACCCAAAAAAATACACGAGTCTGAATTTGAAACGAGTGCCAAAAGTAAGCTAAGTTTGTGTTTAGAGGTCTGTAGCTTAGAAAGTGCGATCGCCCACCTTACCAATTTAGGCTATTCTCCACCCGGAGAGATTTCCATTGCTTCTCACGGGAGAGAAATTTATGCCTATGACCCCGATGGCAATCGTCTAATTCTGCATCAAGCCACTAAACAATGAACAGTTACGAGTAATTAATAACAAATGTCTATAACACAAAACTATAAGTTAAATGTAATTCAATGGTATCCAGGTCACATTGCCAAGGCTGAAAAGAACCTAAAAGAACAGCTCAAGCGGGTAGATGTGGTATTGGAGGTAAGAGACGCCCGGATTCCCTTAGCGACACACCATCCCCAAATAGAAGAGTGGGTAGGCAATAAGACGCGGGTGTTGGTACTGAATCGCTTAGATATGATTTCTTCGCAAGTGCGATCGCTGTGGGTAGACTGGTTTAAACGCCAAGGAGAAACAGCTTATTTTACTAATGCTCAACATGGTCAAGGTGTCGCCGCAGTCTTGAAAGCAGCACAAGCAGCTGGGGTAGAACTCAATCAAAGAAGACGCGATCGCGGGATGTTACCCCGTCCAGTCCGTGCAGTAGTGATTGGTTTTCCCAATGTCGGTAAATCAGCTTTGATTAACCGTTTGTTAGGAAAGCGGGTGGTAGAAAGTGCTGCCCGTCCTGGAGTAACTCGTGCTTTGCGTTGGGTACGAATTTCTGAGCAATTAGAATTGTTAGATGCTCCTGGTGTGATTCCCCTCAGGCTGGAAGATCAAGAAGCAGCATTAAAATTAGCTATCTGTGATGATATTGGCGAAGCATCTTACGATAATCAGTTAGTAGCAGCAGAGTTAGTAAATTTGCTCAATTATCTCCAAGATGTAGCTACTAATTTGTTGCCAGATAAGCCATTAGCATCACGCTATGAATTAGATTCTTCACCCCACACAGGAGAAGTTTACTTGCACGCTTTGGCAGAACATCGCTACAAAGGTGATGTAGAAAGAGCCGCAAGGCAACTTTTAACAGATTATCGTAAGGGCTTTTTAGGTACGATACCTTTAGAGTTGCCACCAAACTGAATTGGTTCGCCAAAATGCTCTATTTTACAACAGCATTCCCCCTGTACTGAAGTGCAAGGCTAAAAGCGTAAGTCCACTTAAGTGGACTAAAATCCCATAATTATTAATTTGTAATTGGTAATTCCTAATTCCCTACAGTGGATTGAAAGTTAACGTGAATTCGATGGCTGGAGAAAACCCCGCTTCCATTCCTCTCTCCTACAAGGTGAGAGGCTTTAAAACCTCGATTTTTCATTGATATTTCGGAAGATTTAAGCCCCTCTCCGCCTTGGAGAGGGGTTGGGGTGAGGTTCATCGAATTCACGTAAAGTTAGTAATGTATCAAGGTTAAAGTGAAACCGTATAATCACCTTAACCTTGCGATCGCACTATCATCAATAATCTCTGATTATAATTAATCTGTAATATTTACTACATCAAGTTGTCGTAAAGTTCTTAGCGGTGTCATAAATAAAAGGCAAAGGGTTGACTTTTAGTTTATTCCTAACCTCAGATATGCTTGAACCCTTAGATTCCAGGACAAATATTTCATACTCATGACTGAACTCAAACTACTTCTAAAAGAGGGAGATACCGAAACAACAGTTTTGGTGGATCAAGATGTATTCACTATCGGCCGTTTACCAGAATGTAATTTATACTTACCTTTTGGGGGAGTCTCCCGTAACCATGCCCAGATTGTGAAAGTAGCTCATGGTGTATGGACTATTAAGGATCTGGGGAGTAAAAATGGGACACAAGTAAATGACCGTCTGATTACCTGTCCTCAAGAGTTACATCATGATGATATTGTTTGGTTAGGGAATGTGAGTCTGGTAGTGTTGCTCACAACTTCTATTGCCCAGTCAATGACTAATCAGGCAGATGACTGGGACGCTGCTGAACAAAGAACAATTTTTCGCAACGTCAAACAACTGCAACAGCAATGGATACAAGCTGATAGCAAAGATGGCGACATCAGCAATAAGGACATCACCATTGCCCGGCTTAAAGACTTGGTAGATATCGCTAAAAATCTCTGTGCGGCAACTTCCATTGAAGATATTTTTTTTCAGGTGCAAGAAGTCGTTTTTCGTTACCTCGATAGCATTGATCGTTTGGCATTATTAATTGATGTCACTGGTGGTGGTAACTTGGAGTTAATGAATTCTGCCACCAGAAACAGTTCTCAGCAACAACATCTAGCAGCTGATGGCAGTTGGATTAGTCGTAGTATCTGTCAAAAAGTTTTTGAGGAAAAAGTCGTTATTCAATCAGCTGATACCCATAAAGATGAACGGTTTTCCGCAGAACACAGCATTTTAGTCAAAGGTATTCGCAGCGTCATGGCAGTGCCTTTATGGGATGAAAATAAAGTTGTAGGTGTTCTCTACGCGGATGCTCATCTTTCTTCTTACCATTGGGCCAATGAAGGCGAGGAAGAACTTAGCTTTTTTTCGGCTTTAGCAAATCTTGTCGCTTCTAGTGTGCAACGCTGGTTATTAGTAGATAAACTCAAAAACGAAGAGGTGATTCGTCACAGACTAGAACGCTATCACTCTCCAGCTGTAGTGCAGCAGTTAATATCTGTAAATCGGTTGCCAGATGGACGTTTACTTCCCGCAGAAACTGAAATTAGCGTTTTATTTGCAGATTTAGTTGGCTTTACGGCAATTTCTGAACGAGTTACACCAACTGCGATCGCCCAATTACTCAATAATTTATTTGAAGAGATGCTACAAGAAGTGTTTGCCTATGGCGGCACTTTAGATAAATATATTGGTGATTGTATTATGGCGTTCTTTGGCGCTCCAGAACCGCAACCAGATCACGCCGACCGCGCTACTGCTGCTGCCAAGGGTATGCTAACTCGTCTTGAGCGTCTTAATATGAATGGTTTTTGGCAAGAACCCTTACAATTACGCATTGCGATTAATAGCGGTAAGGCGGTTGTCGGAGATGTTGGTAGCTCCCAAAGGGTAGAATATACAGCTTTAGGCGCTAGTATTAATCTTGCGGCTCGCATGGAAGGAATCTGCCCTCCTGGTGAATGTGTAATTAGTGAAGTTACTTATAGAATGCTTTCACAACCTGTAGACTTCCAAGAAATGGGAAGTTATAGTTTCAAAGGTATTAATCGATTAGTTAAGGTTTATCAGACAAAGATGCATTAAAAAATTCCAAATTCAAAATTATCAAATTGGTAATTATTAATTACCAATAATTTTTATGGTTGCTTATTTGTATTTTACAGGCATAAATACTGAGCAAAAATGTATATTTTATTTCAATTTTAGTTGCGAAAATTTAATATTGATCCCCCAATTCTTGGCTGAGAGTCTAAAATCTAGATGGTAGCTTCCGCAATAGATATGTGTAACACTGGAATGCTACCTCAAGCTATTTTTTGAACGGGAGGTCAGGCAATGGCTATCGCCACCATTAATCCCGCAACTGGGGAGACGCTCAAAACTTTTGAGCCGCTGAATGATACAGAAATCGCCACTAAACTCGATTTGGCAGGTCAGGCTTTTGAGCAGTACCGCAAAACTAGTTTTACTGAGCGATCGCACGCTCTGCAAAAAGCCGCGGAAATTTTAGAGCAAGAAAAAGCAGAATTTGCTAAAGTGATGACTCTGGAAATGGGTAAGCCTTTAAAGGCTGCGATCGCTGAAGTAGAAAAATGCGCTCTTGTCTGCCGTTACTACGCCGAACACGCCGCCGACTTTCTTGCTGATGTTTCTGTGGAAACCGATGCTAGTAAAAGTTTTGTGCGCTACCAGCCATTAGGTGTAATTCTTGCAGTCATGCCGTGGAATTTTCCCTTTTGGCAAGTGTTCCGTTTTGCAGCGCCGGCACTAATGGCAGGGAATGTTGGTTTACTTAAACACGCTTCCAATGTGCCCCAATGTGCCTTAGCTATTGAAGATATTTTTCGACGGGCAGGTTTTGGGCAAGGTGTATTTCAAACTTTGTTGATCGGTGCTGCCAAAGTTGCTGATTTAATGGCTGATGATCGGATCAAAGCCGCTACCTTAACAGGAAGTGAACCAGCAGGCGCATCTTTAGCTGTTGCAGCTGGCAAACAAATAAAAAAAACCGTCCTGGAATTAGGAGGAAGCGATCCGTTCATTGTGTTAGAAAGTGCTGATATAGAGGCAGCAGTTGTCACAGCTACTACAGCAAGAATGTTGAATAACGGGCAATCTTGTATAGCAGCGAAACGCTTCATTGTGGCAGAAGCGATCGCTGATAAATTTGAAAAGCTGTTATTAGACAAATTCTTGGCATTAAAAGTTGGCGATCCCATGCAACCAGACACCGACTTAGGCCCATTGGCGACCCCGGATATTCTCCAGGATTTAGACCAACAAGTGCAAGCTGCTGTAGCAAGTGGTGGCAGAATTCTCACGGGTGGACATCCGTTATCAGATCGTCCTGGTAATTTCTATACAGCGACGATAGTTACAGATATTCCCCAAAATAGTCCAATTGCCCAAGAAGAATTCTTTGGCCCAGTGGCCTTATTATTCCGCGTCCCGGATATCGATGCAGCTATTCAACTAGCGAATAACATACCCTTTGGCTTGGGTGCAAGTGCTTGGACAAAAAATGACCAAGAACGCGATCGCCTAATTGAAGAAATCGAAGCCGGTTCGGTCTTTATCAACGGTATGGTAAAATCCGATCCCCGCTTGCCCTTCGGTGGTATCAAGCGTTCTGGGTATGGCAGAGAATTGAGTATCCAAGGTATACATGAGTTTGTCAATGTTAAAACTGTGTGGGTTAAATAATTAGGGATTGGGGATCGGGTATAGGGTACTGGGGATCGGGTATTGGGTACTGGGTACTGGGGATTGGTGATTGGGTATTAGGAAAGATTTTTCTTAATCCCTAATCCCTAGTCCCTAATCCCTAGTCCCCAGTCCCTAGTCCCCAATCCCTAGTCCTCAGCCCCCAGTTCCTAGTCCCTAGCCCCTATTGAGGAAATCAAAATGAATACGGCAGATTTGTTGGTACAGTGTTTAGAAAATGAAGGAGTAGAATATGTTTTTGGACTTCCAGGTGAAGAAAACCTACACGTTTTAGAAGCCCTAAAACATTCTTCTATTAAATTTATTACTACTCGTCACGAACAAGGCGCGGCATTTATGGCCGATGTCTATGGACGCCTGACCGGAAAAGCAGGTGTTTGTCTTTCTACTCTTGGCCCTGGAGCAACAAATTTAATGACTGGGGTAGCAGATGCTAACCTCGATGGTGCGCCTTTAGTTGCTATTACCGGGCAAGTGGGAACAGATAGAATGCACATCGAATCCCATCAATATTTGGATTTGGTGGCAATGTTTGCACCTGTAACTAAGTGGAATAAACAAATTGTCCGCCCAAGTATTACACCAGAAGTTGTCCGCAAAGGATTTAAGCTAGCACAAACCGAAAAACCAGGTGCAGTTCACATCGATTTGCCAGAAAATATTGCCGCTATGCCAGTAGAAGGCAAACCCTTGCATAAGGATAATATTCAAAAAACTTATGCAGCTTTTGCTAGCATTCGGGCAGCAGCAGCAGCAATTTCTCAGGCAGTTAATCCGTTAATCTTAGTAGGAAATGGGGCTATTCGTGCCCAAGCTAGTGATGCGGTAACGCAATTTACTACTCAGATGAATATTCCCGTTGCCAATACTTTTATGGGCAAGGGCGTTATTCCTTATACTCATCACTTAGCTTTGTGGTCAGTAGGCTTACAGCAACGAGATTTTATTACTTGTGGTTTTGATAACACAGATTTAGTAATTGCTATTGGCTATGATTTAATCGAGTTTTCTCCAAAAAAATGGAATCCAGAAGGCAAGATTCCAATTGTTCATATTGCAGCTCTTTCGGCTGAAGTTGATAGTAGTTACATTCCCAGCGTTGAAGTCGTAGGAGATATTTCTGATTCCCTATTTGAAATCCTCAAGTTGGCAGATAGACAGGGCAAATCAAATCCCTACGCTATCAGCTTACGGACGAATATTCGTGAAGATTACGAATACCATGCCCATGATGATGGGTTTCCTATTAAGCCGCAAAAGATAATTTATGATTTACGCCAGGTAATGGGCCCTGATGATATTGTCATTTCTGATGTCGGCGCACATAAAATGTGGCTGGCTCGACATTATCATTGTCATAGCCCCAATACTTGCATTATTTCCAATGGCTTTGCGGCGATGGGTATTGCTATTCCTGGCGCTTTAGCAGCAAAACTCGTTCATCCTAACCGCAAAGTAGTGGCTGCAACTGGTGATGGTGGTTTTATGATGAATTGCCAGGAATTAGAAACTGCTTTGCGTGTCGGTACTCCCTTTGTCACCTTGATTTTTAATGATGGTGGCTACGGTTTAATTGAGTGGAAGCAAGAAAATCATTTTGGCCCAGGAAACTCATCTTTTGTTCATTTTAGTAATCCCGATTTCGTTAAATTAGCCGAAAGCATGGGTTTAAAAGGTTACCGTGTTGAATCTGCTACTGATTTAATTCCTGTCCTCAAAGAAGCCTTAGCTCAAGATGTACCCGCGGTGATTGATTGTCCTGTAGACTACCGCGAAAATCGCCGCTTTACACGTAAAGCCGGTGAGTTAAATTGTGCGGTGTAAAGAAGTTTAAGTGATGAGTCGGTAGTTAACTATAGCTCCTTAAATTTCATCAACGAGTCCAGAACTTACGCACTCAGATCCCCCAACCCCCTTAGAAAGGGGCAGCCCTGCGCCCTTGCGGGTTAAGCGACTCCCTCAGTGGCGTGGCTTTAGACGTTCCCCCCTTAAAAAGGGGGGCTAGGGGGGATCGGGGTTTCAGGCTTGAGTGCGTAAGTCCTAGAGTCCTAAATACTCATTAACGAGGTTCTAATACTCGTAGACGCAATTCTAATATTCGTCTACGAGTTTTATTTATTCATCCACGAGTCTTTTATACTCGTGAGCGAGTCTTTTATACTCGTGAGCGAGCCTTTTATACTCGTGAGCGAGTCTTTTATACTCGTCAATGAGTCTTTGATACTCGTGAGCGAGTCTTTTATACTCGTCAATGAGTCTTTGATACTCGTCAACGAGTCTTTGATACTCGTCAATGAGTCTTTGATACTCGTCAACGAGTCTTTGATACTCGTCAATGAGTCTTTGATACTCGTCAACGAGTCTTTTATACTCGTGAATGAGTCTTTGATACTCGTCAACGAGTCTTTTATACTCGCGGACGAGTCTTTTATACTCGTGAGCGAAATAGCATCCTAAATCAAGACTCTGCTTCTAATGCCCGTGCAGCTTTATCTAGCCTATCATTGCTATCTTTTGCCAGTTTTAGCCATGAAGCTGTAACACTAGCATAAATTCCACCTCCTGCGGCTGTGATAGTTCCAGCGGAAATGTTGCCAGAAAACAGTAGCATAATACCAGCGAAACCTGCGATCGCACTAATCGTTGTCATTGCAAAAGCAAGGTTAAATGCTGCACTAGCTTGGCGGAGTCTTTCCTGATAAATGCTGTGGCGTTCCTGGTAATTTAGATTCACAGAGATGTTTGTTTCATCTTGGTTTTGGTTATGCATATTGCTTGCCCTTCCAATGAACTCTACAATCTATTAAAATCGGGCACTAGGTGAGAACATAGCTGAGTGATAGCTGAGTTTTAGTGGATTTGTTAGGTGATTTGTCGTCTTGGTAGAGTTTAGTGTATTAGGCTGTTGTAGTTACTACCCTACAATTAACTTTGAATTGGTATTAATAAATGAGGCGTGATGGCGCGATCGCTTCGGGTAGCCCCAGAGTATATTAAAAAAGTTAAGTCAGCACTTTTGCGTAATGGCTATCCCAGCCAGCAGTCATTAGCTGATGCAGTAGGGATTTCTCTATCCACCGTTAAAAACTGTACCGTTATGATGATCCTTTTGAAGCTGCTGTGCCTTTGGAAGATTGGGAATTTAATAATTAATAATTTAATTTGACATTTTTGCGTTGGGAAGGAGATTGCTAGCCTACGGGAAGGCTTCGCCTACATTCCGCTGGCGCTTTATTCGCAATGACAAAGATTCTGTCATTGCGAGCGAAGCGAAGCAATCGCAAGGGTTGGGATTGCTTCGCTTCACTACGTTACGCTCGCAATGACAATAGGTTATTTACTCAGTTAAGATTGTCAAAATTATCAAATATTTGGCATAGCTCAATGAGTAAACAATATTATCTATACATGATGACTAATAAACATAACAGTGTGCTTTATACAGGAGTAACCAACGATTTGCAAAGAAGGATTTACGAACATAAATCAAAATTGGTAGAGGGATTTACCAAAAAATACAATATTACAAAGTTAGTGTATTACGAAATTTTTGAGGATGCCTATACAGCGATTAGTAGAGAAAAGCAGATTAAAGCTGGCTCTAGGCAAAAGAAGATTGATTTAGTTAATAGTTTCAATAAAGAATGGAAAGATTTATATGATGAATTGTAAATTATAGGTTATGTGATCGCACTTTTGTCATCTCAGTTATGGCGATTGCTTCGTCGTTCCTATGCTGTCATTGCGAACGAAGTGAAACAATCCCAACTCCCTACAAGTCATAGCGATTGCTTCGTCGTTCCTCCTCGCAATGACAGTGTGAGTCATTGCGTTCGCCCTTGGCGTTCCCGTTCCCCGAAGGGGTTGCCGAAGGCTAGGGTACGAAGTGAAGCAATCCCAGCCTTTGCACTTCACCAGGGTAATGTTACATTCTCAATGACATAGTTAATTTCAGCGTCAACCCAAACCGGGAAACTATGGCATCGCCAAACATACTCCGCAACGCCTACACCGATGCACCTGAGCAGCACCCCAACTTAATACTGGGTAGTCTACAACTGCTGTTCTGGCTATTCTTCCGTCCCGCAGCTTGGCGAAACCACCTCAAACGCATTGACCCCACTTTAAACACCGATATCTCTTTAATTGACTTTATAAGACAAGGCAGATGGTGGAATTTTGCTCTGTGGCGACTGCTAATTCAAGGATATATAATACTGCCTCTTATAGTTAATTTAACGGTTGGCTTATACAAATTCTCTATGAAGTTACAATTCTTTCCCGCCCAGCGTAAACATTGAATCGCTCTCCCCGCAAGAATCCAATTAAGGTGATGCCAAACTCCTGAGCAATGGAAACAGCCAAACTACTAGGAGCAGAAATAGAACAAACAATCGGTATCCCTGCAACGGTAGATTTTTGCAAAATCTCAAAGCTAGAACGTCCACTAACCATAACAATATGATTATTTAACGGCAACTCGTTAGCAAGTAAAGCTGAACCAATCAATTTATCTACGGCATTGTGACGCCCAATATCCTCTTGCAAGTTTAATAGTTGCCCTTGAGCATCAAACACAGCGGCAGCGTGCAAACCTCCTGTAGCGGTAAAGATACCTTGAGCAGCCCGGAGTTTTTCAGGTAAGCTGTAAATAATCTCAGGCGTGACTGTTGGATGTGGGGGAATTATGGAACAACCCCGCAAATGCAAAGCCTCAAGGTTGGCTTTACCGCAAACTCCACAAGCACTATTAATGTAAAAGTGACGCTCTAAAGGCTGTAAATCTGCAATCAATCCTTGCCGTAGTTGTACGTTTACAATGTTGTAGCGCTGCTCACCATCGACGGCATCATCTACACAATAGCTCATGCGTTGGATATCTTCTCTAGAGTTAATGACTCCCTCACCGTAGAGAAAACCAGCAGCTAATTCAAAATCTGCTCCTGGTGTTCGCATGGTAACGGCTATGGTGCGATTTTGAGAAACTAAGCGAATTTCTAAAGGTTCTTCGGTGGTGAGATAATCTGAGCGCGATCGCACTTTGCCATTTTCTACCACCCAGACAGTAGCTTTGGTCTTGCTTCCAAAAGGCTTAGTCATTCTGTGATTTCTGACGGTTAAATCAACAATATGTCATCTGCTAGATTCGATCGGCTGACTGAGTTAAGACAATGATAAGTATATGCCGAAGTACGACAAGTAACCAAATGACAGTTAGCATTCAGAAGATAACAGAGAGCTTGGAGCAAGTTCATAAATCAGAGTCTGCATTTGGACTCAAGAACGAAGCCTGCCGTTCAAAGTTTTTTGTTCATCCTCACTCTACATCAAAAGTTTGTCTGTTTTTGCATGGTTTTACAGCAGGGCCCTATCAATTTGAACCACTCGGTAAAGCCTTATTTGATGCAGGATATAACGTTCTGGTTCCTTTACAACCTGGCCATGGACGCTCAGGCGACTGGAACCGCCAAAATCCCCCACCACTACCAACAGATATTCAGACTTATCAACAATTTGTGCTGGAGTGGTTGCAGATTGCCAAAATGCTAGGTCAACAAGTTGTAGTCGGTGGATTATCAACGGGTGGAACCTTAGCTGCTTGGTTAGCTTTGGAGCATCCCCAGGAGATTGAGCGTGCATTATTATTCGCGCCTTATTTGGGGAGCCATCATTCACTATTTGATCGACTGATCAAAACTCTGCCAATTTACTTTGAATGGTTCAATAAAGACGCACCTGGCAATTTTGGCTATAAAGGTTTCCGGCTGCCGGCATTACGGATATTTCTGGAATTGGGAGAGCAGGTTTTAAAACAGGCTCAAAAGAGTGTTTCTGCTCCTAGTTTAATTGTATGTAGCGAGAGCGATCGCGCTGTTAGTCGTTCTAAACAGCAAGAGTTTTTCAAAATGGTACTCAAGCAGCAACCAAAATCCTGGTATTACTGCTTTGATGATTCGCTCAACATTGAACACCGGATGATGACAAAACTCGAAGACAATGATTATGAGGAGCTGGTGATTACCCTTGCCAAAGCATTTGTTGATAGTGATTTAACTTGGGCACAGTTTCAGCAAATGGCAAGGTGGATAGCGCAGGGAGAAGCTTATGACCAGATCCAGCGACAATTAAACCTTGATGGTCAAGCTTCCCAACAGCTATCTGCAATGATGACTCAACGTTTTGGTTGCGATCATCTCAAGTGCATCAATCCATCTAAATGACCATTTTTGAATTCAAAATGCAAATTCGTAGCTAGCTAAAAAATAGCGATCGCTCTGATGCTAGCCATCAAACTCTTGTGAAGAGAGCATTTTTCTCTACCTATTTTTTAGACTCACCGCAAGCTTATCCTTTAAGTTACAAAATCATCCAAAGTTTGATTCTTAGACGGCGTATTAGTAACCAAATCTTCGACATCATCAAACCACATACACTGCCACACCAGCCTGTCACTATGATTAGAGAAAATCTCCTATCAAAAGTCGCAGTCGCTAGAATTGTCCCTATGATCAATACTTGGGTTTGCTTCCAGACTCTGGTTGAGAAAAGCGTTGAGACTATAGCTATCAATTTGCATTTCCAGAAGGTCGTAGTACAATAAAGATCGCCATTTGAGTACAGATTACGTTAGTACAATTAGTCAGCAACCACTACCGTTAAGTTTAATTAAATCCCTGAAATTTGAACAACTACAACAAGCATTACAATAAAGATTAGGAATCAAAAATTAAAGAGCTAATAAAAGAATTGCATAACCGATCGCACCCAATGCAAATGCCCAAAAGCGGCTTTCTCGCTCTTCTGGTAGTTCTTCCTTAAGTATATTGAGTACAATACCTCCGGCTAAAAAGGCGAAGAGAACCGCAACGGCCGCCTGATGAATTACCGTGCCAATGCCAATTACCCAACCAACAATTATCGCGGCTGCTAACAACCACCGCCCAATCCGGTCATATATTTGTTTGTGGTTTTCGCGCAAACCATTATCGTTAACTACAAAATGCAGCGCGATCGCAAAAGAAAAGAACAACAAACTCTTGATACCTGATTCTTCTCGATGTACTAACAAGTAACCAATTAAGGCATTATAAACAGCAAAAGAAGCGATGTGTATCCAAAAAACTCCTGAAGAAGTCACATCTCCCTTGCCTATTTGTTGACTACGTTGACGCGATTTGTTTGCAAATCGCTCTAAGCCATAAAACACTGCTAAACCTAAAAGTGCCACCAAATAAACGTGATGTTCTAAGAAAGCAAGTCCAATATTCAAACTGCTTTGGAGTATTACTTGAGCTTTACTCAATTCTGGCAAAATGTGGACGAACACATAAGCAACAGATACTCCACTGCCAAAAGAGAGCCAACGACTACGCGGTTTAGCTTCGAGAAATCGTAGTTTACCTGAAAATAAATGTATGATGGCTAAGGCGATCGCACATATTGCTGTGTACATATTTGTTCTTATACCAAAGCTGGAATAACTTTCTCACCAAACACTTCGATAAATTGCTGCTGTTCCCGGTTAACGTTGTGCAAAATCAGTTCACCAGGCATTGCTGAATCATGGGATTATTTAGCCCAACTTGGAACGAATTTTCAATGGTTTCAAATGTCAATTCATCCCGCAATTATGCAATGCCGTTCATCAAACCCCAATTCAATATTGCATTTTTGATAAAAATTAGAATCAAAAGTGTATTTTTATCAGCGAATTTATAAATTACTAATATGTCGATAGCGAGCCTCGATTACGCAATACATACCGTAAGCAATCAAACCCAAAGCCACCACACCTAAAATCCAGGGGCCAAAGGGTTGCTGTGCCAGAGCTGTCAATGCACCACCTAATCCCCTAGCTTGAGTGCCATCTAATTGAATTGCTGCCACCATCATAAAAGTGCCGATGATACCAAAAACAACGCCACGGGCAGAAATCCCAAACCTACCCAGACGCATCGCCCAAATTTGCTCAGTCTGACTCATTTGATTAAGTTTAAAATAGCGGCAGAATTTGCCTTTGTATGCTTTATAAAGGTAAGAAATCCCAACGCCAATCACTGTCAAACCCAAAAGCACTACTAACCATCGTCCAAAAGGTTGATGTAGAAAATATATTGTCCAATCTTCGACTGAATCGCTATCGCTACTACTTGAACCCATAATAATTATTTTTATAGATGTCACAGCCAAACTGAAGTAAGCGATCGCGCTAAAAGCATAGCCCAGACGCTGGGCAATTCGTTTACTATTCATTTGTTGACCAGAATGTTCGGGGTCGAGAATAGTTTGCACAAAACGCCAGAATGCATACCCAATCAGCCCAAGGGTGACGATCCCCAGCAAAAATTTACCGAAAGGCTGGGTGACAATCGCCTCCAACGCACCACTAGTATCTGTAGTTTTGCCACCATAACCAAATGCTGCCTGTGCTGCTAGCAAACCCACGATAAAATAAACTAGACCTTTTGCAACATAGCCTAATCTTGCTAATCGCTCAACCCAAAGATAAGAAGCTGCTTGTCTAACTGGCTGTTTAATTTTTTCAGGAAGTGGATCGCGTAGTGTCATGTTTTTATTTATTCAGGTTGGGTTAGGACTAAATATTTTCAGCCTTCCCCAAAATTTCTTCTGTTAATAATGTGGAGATTATGGCAATTTTATTCATCCTCCCTAGTAGATAAATATGCGATAGCACTGGTTAATAAGGCTTGACCAATTGATTCAATTTGATATCTTGATAATTATCTTTAAATGTTTATTCACCAACACTTAATTGCTGTAGAGAAATCTGTTTGCAGAGACTTTCTACCGCCAGTGTGAGAGACTGCATCAGTTCAGAATTTTCGCTGTAATCCACAGGCGCGAGGTTTGCAACTCGTTGACCTTGGGTAATGCTTAACTCCCGTCCCCATTCTTCTGGAGCGCTTTCTAGCTTTGGGTTGATTTCATGGGCAGATTGACGCAAGCGGTTAAACATTTGAGTAACGCCATCAAAAGGAGCTAAGTTTTGACCAAATTTGGCAATATATTCCTGCGTTATTTTGTTTCCTTGTCGCTTTGATTCTGCAATCAAGGCGTAAAATCGGGCCAGAATTTTATCCCAACCTTTGTCAATTAAAGGGCGAATTTTATTTTTCCGAAACTCAAGCGCATCAATCTACAAACTTGACAACAAAGCATCAACGGTATCTGGTACAAGAGTATCGTCGAAATCAAAAACTACAGCGATGCGATTAGATAGGGGTTTGGTGGAAACAGACATAATCAAAATTTCAAACAGAATGCAAGGATGCTAATTAACAAAAGCAACTTGATAGTTGCAGTTTCCTCCAGCAAAGTTACCGATCGCAGGTAGAGCAGACAAAGCCAGAGCAATTAAATAATTTTGCATGGAAC
The DNA here is from genome assembly GCA_019359325.1 of Mojavia pulchra JT2-VF2. Taxonomy (GTDB): domain Bacteria; phylum Cyanobacteriota; class Cyanobacteriia; order Cyanobacteriales; family Nostocaceae; genus Mojavia; species Mojavia pulchra. The sequence continues at coordinate 90,438 of JAHHHN010000012.1, forward strand.
TACTCCCAACGCTGTTGTTTCAACTTGAACCTCCACCAGATCCAATCACTCCCAGTAGTTGTAAAAGATAGATAACTGCAAATACACTGAAAAATATGCCCGCGATCGCTGTTCCACCAAAAATAATCTTTGATGGTTGCAGTTCCTTGGGCAACATTCGATGATTTAAATAAAGAGTCAGTGCGGTGACGATGGGGATGTGAGCAGCTTCAATTCCGCCTGCGGTTTGTAATAAGCCGACTGGTTCACCAAAGAATAGGTAAATGGCGATGGGCAAAGCTGCCAGTAGCACTACAATATAAACACGCTGCAAAAACTTTTCATTTGTCCAACGACCCCGCACGCCAAACCCTTGCAGTAATATCTGCGTACCATCAGCAAACATTCTTCCAAAACCATCTTCTACCGATAGTACGGTACTACAGAAGGTAATAAAAACGAGCGCCACCATAAACCAAAAGCCAAACGGCCCCCAAAGGTGGCCGAGCAAGCTACCCAGAGTTTCCGCAACCTGATTTTCTTTTGGCACAAGTCCTTGTGGACGCAGCAGTTCACCACCGAGAATCAAGAAAGACAATGCTGCTAACAGCGCACCAACGACCCGCTTTTACTATTCATTATTTTGCTATCTCACTCACACCAATACCGTTTATGAATTCATATCCAAGCAGTGATGCTCAATCTGTCTTTGGGAGGATTGAGCTATAATTCCAGATAGATTTTCTCAGAATGTGGGAATTGAGCCTGTTAGAAGGGGCCACGCACGGGTGGTACATTCTTGCAATTGCGTAATGCTTGCCACGTTAGCGCACCTACTCTACCATCACCAACCAATCTTTGCGATCGCTGAAAGGCCGCAACTGCCCTAGCGGTTCTAGGGCCATAGATACCATCAATACCTCCCATTGTGTGGCAAAGGCATTACGCTGACATAAGTTGATTCAAGCTAACTACGATGTTCAGAATTGGTGAACACTCCCTGCCAGCGAACTTGCTCAAACTGCTCTACATCCAAACATCGTCCCTGATTCACAACTTCATTGCCGTCCACCCAAACTTGTTGCGGCTCAAATCCGTAGAGGTGCAATTGGACACCTGCATAAGGAAAAGCGTAATCTCCTTGTTGTTTCCAAGTCAGTTCTAAGGAGTCTTGATTCGGCGTTAAGTAAAAACGATCTAAGCGCGATTCACCATAACCATCTCCTGCGTCACTGTAAACCTGAGCTTCAGTAGATAGGTGGGCGGATGGGTAGAGATGGAGAATCAGTTGATTATCTTCCTCCATTGGTAAGATACTCCCCGCCTTTACCAATAGTGGTATTTGTTCCAGAGGTGCTTTTAAGTTGACCGACTTTCCTCCCTCTAGCAGTGCATCATCCCAGAAGTTATACCAGTGTCCTCTAGGTAATATAATTGTTCTTGAGGTTGCGCCTTCTTGAACAATCGCACAAACTAAAAGTGCATCACCCAACAAAAAGGCATCATCTATACCCCAAAGTTGAGAATCCTCTGGATCTGCCCAGAATAAAGGACGTACTAGAGGATGTCCGGTTTGAGTTGCTTCCCAGGCTAAGGTATAAAAATAGGGTAGCAAGCGATACCTTAGTCGCAAGAATTCCCGAATAATACTCAGTGTTGGTTCGCCAAAGCTCCACGGTGTACGCTTTTTAGTGTTATCGGCAGAATGGGTGCGGCAAAATGCTATAAAGCAAGATACTTGCAACCAACGCAAGTATAATTCTGCACTGGGATCGCCCTGGAAACCACCAATATCAGAACCACTATAAGGAATTCCAGATAACCCTAGATTTAAAACTGTGGGAATGGTTTGGCGTAATCCTTCCCAGCTAGTTTCAATATCTCCTGTCCAAGTCCAGGCGTAGCGTTGCAAACCTGCCCAACCAGAACGCGAAACGATGAAAGGTCGTCGTTGAGGTTTGTACTCAGATAGTGCTTCGTATGCAGCCTCAGCTTGGAGTAAACCATAAACATTATGAGCCTCGTGGTGGGTGCCACCTCTACCTTCCATGTAATGTAGAGTTGTTTTTGGGGGTAAACTGCGATCGCCCCACAACACCAAAACGGCAGGCTCGTTCATATCATGCCAAAAGCCCGCTATACCTAAATCTAAAAGATATTCATACTGCCGACTCCACCAGTGGCGGGCTAAAGGGTTCGTAAAATCTGGGAACGCACATAAACCAGGCCAAACTGGTGCGGTGACAATCTCACCATTTGCACGCCGACAAAAAATTTCTTGTAACTTACCTTCTTGAAAGAGTTTGCTGTTGGGGTCAGCTTTCACCCCAGGGCTGTTAATTGCAATTAGCCGTACACCCAAGTCTGCAAGTTCGCGGCTAAATTCAGCTAGTTTGGGAAAGCGGTCTGGATCGATGGTGAAAGCACGAAATTCCTGCTGAGTGTCGATATCTAAGTGAATAGCACTCAAAGGTAAGTTGTGAGTCTGGAATCCTTGAGCAGTTTTTCGGACTTCTGCTTCAGTTTCATACCCCCAGCGGGACTGATGATAACCCAAAGCCCAACGAGGTGGTAAAAGAGGGCGGCCTGTCAATTCTGTATAGCGTTCTAGAATTTGCGCTGGGGAACCAAAGGTAAAATAATAACGCAGCGTCCCTCCTTCAAAGCTAGCAGTAGCAACATCTGCAAAGTTAAAGGTGGCGGGGAAGAAGTTTTCATAGAAAACTAAGTAACTCCCGCCCTGATAAAGACTCATGTAAACAGGAATACACAAGTAGAGCGGATCGTCTCCTGGGCCGTATTTGCCAGGTTGATCGGAGTTCCACATCCGGTAATTTGTTTGAGGCTGCGATTGCGCGGATCGCAACGCCAGAGGCGATCGCAGATTTAAAGGTGCGGCGCGTTCCCCCAAACCGTAAATATGTTCTTCTGGACGCAGTTTCGCCTGCTGTACCCAACCCTCACTTTTTGCTTGGCGCGATAGCTTTGTTGGTCGCTGGGGAGGTAGTTCTTCTCTTAATGTCTGTCCTAAAGAATTTTGAAATGTCAAACTGCCATCCACGCCAACAATCACCTTTAGCTGTGGACTAGAAATTGTCCAACACTCCTCCATCTGGTCAAACACCGTCTCTACTTCTGGCCAATCATTACGGGCGATACCGTAAGGAATAGGAGATATCCCAGGTTTCCACTCAACCCGGACTAAATCGGCGGTCAAAAAACAAATTTCCAACTCAAAGTGTTTGAAGTTGAATTGTCCGCCTCTTTTAGTTGCTTCAGCCTTCTGAATTTCTCCAGTTGCCTCAACAGCTTCTAATTGAGACTTACGAAACTGACGTTCTAACCAATCTCGTTGGAGTGGGTAGAAGAATGACCCTAAAAACCGTTGAAGTTTAATTGTTCGCAGGTTGAGAGATGCTTTGTTGAGGATATCCATAAAACCTTACAGAAAATACCGCATTTAAAACCATCATGACAAACTTAGAATTTTTAAGAAGGGTATACAGTTTCAGCAACTAAAACAGTTCTGTTACCGTACTCAGCCTCTAACTCCCTTTTTACATTTAGATCCCAGGTAAAGTCATAGTCTCGCTCAATTTCAGCAACAACAAAAGGACGGACTTCACCTATTACCGATACTGTCTGACCTTGATTTATTGCTACTTTGGGTGGTGCTGTTAATAAAACTAGTAAATCTTGTCCACCAAACAACTGGTTTTCATCTAGCGTTAATAAAACCGGACTGCGGATATTTTCGACTTTTCCCCTAACTGCAACTTGACGGTGATAATATTGTTCGGGACGTTGGGTTATTTGGCCAGGTTGGGGCGCTAGTACAAGGTATAGAGCAATAATGGCAGGTTTGTTGATGTAATCTCTGTAATCCTCCTGCTCTATGTTGAGATTAAACTTTCGCTCAATTTCCGGAATCACCAGATTACGAACCTGACCTGTAACTTGAACTGCTATATTTTGGTCAAGTGGTAGATCGAAAGGCACACCTGAAGCATTGATAACTACAATAGGTTCGCCGTTAAAGAATCGTGCATCACTGACAGTGAAGGAACTCAAACCAATTTTTTGAATTGCTCTGCTTCTAATGGTCACAGATTTATCGAGAAATTCGTCTGTATCGTTAGCAATTTCAGATGTATTAGTGAAAGTTGCTTCTGAATTAAAAAAACTACTTCCTCTAACTAGCAAAGCCAAAAATAGCAGGAAAATTAATACTGATGCATGACCAAGCCATTCTAATAAACTTCGACGTTGGGTACTGTCATTGCTTTTATTCTGGTTGGTCTTGAGGCTATTCATGGTAAAAAGCTGTCTTTATTTATGGTTACTCAAGTTTTGATAGTTGTGAAAAGCCTGATTTTTGAAAAAATCCTACTCACCTCTTCTACCTCCCTTGTTTTCTATTGTCTATTACGGAATTGCTGAGGGATAAACTTCATTTGCAACTAACACAGGTTTATTGCTGTATTCTGCTTCCAGTTTCTTCTGTAAAGTCAAATCCCAGTTCAGGTCATATTCTCGTTCTAGTTCAGCTACAACAAACGGACGCAACACCCCCGTGACTGCAACTTTTTCACCTTCATTGACAGTTGCTTTGGGAGTAGCAGCGCGTATCACTAACAAGTCCTGTCCACCAAATAACTTGTCTTCATCCAAGGTGAAAGAACTGGCATTTCTAATATCTTCTACTTCACCTGTCACCGCCAGGGTTTTGCCGTAGTATAGGCTGGGGTTTGTGGTAATTTCACCTGGTTTAGGAGCAAGTGCAATTGATTGAGCGATAATCGCAGGTCGGCTTTCGTACTCTTTATACAAGTTGGGATCTAAGCCCAAGTTGTAATCTCGATTAATATCTGCAATCACAAAATTACGAACTTGACCTGTTGCTTGAATTGGTATGTTTGGGTCAGTAGGTAAAGTGAAAGTTTTGCCAGAAGCATTTACAACTAAAATCGGTTCGGTACCAAAGAATTGCTTATCGCTAACTGTAAATGTTGAGGGGCCCAATTTTCTAATGGGTGTACTTCTAACCGTTACAGTTTTACCGATTAGTTGATTTGTATTGTCTGCAACTTCTTCTGTAGTAACGTTGGTTTCTGGTACTGCGGCCTCTCGCTCTAAGTTGTTCTCACAAGCTCCAAGTAGCACTGTGGAGAGTGCTAAAACAATAGCTCCTTTGGAACTCCACTTAGTTTGAAGAAAATTAATCATTTCAAAATCTCCATTTTAGTTGACTAATATCAAGTCCAGATTATGAATTATTATTCAAAAATTTTCACATTTTGCCATCAGTCCTAGTGATGAATTTTCAACTGAACTTGATATTTTTGGATGACCACAAAACTTTTGATTTTTTGCAGTAGCAGTAAAGGTAAAGCACATTAATTCAAGAAGGCCTGACCATCTTTTTGAATTCTTAATACACCTTGATTATTATCGAAATTGGTTGTTTCATCTAACGAAACTGCAAGTGTCCCTTCAGAGGTAGACATAGGCATAACTTTTAGCAGTCCATCATCTTGACGTACTAAAGTGATAGTGATAGGCGTTGGTAAGTCTCGTAGAACAAACTCTTGTCCACCTGCAAGATACCGAGGCTCTGTATGACCAATTGCTTGATAAGAGATACCAACATTAGTGTTATTTTTTAATTTCACATCGACTGTGCCTGCTGTTGGTGTAATATTGGCGATCGCACTTTGCCTATTTTCTGGAACAGGTGGTTGTATAGGTCTTACACCTGTACGGCGAGGAACCACCAAAATAGTTGATTGGCCTGATGTTTGCCCTTGTTGTTGCAATCTTAAAGTTGCAGCATTCGGTGGACATCCTGCTGGAACCATAACGCGATCGCGGTGTGGTGCTTCGTAGAAAATACTAGGACAAGGGTTAAGTTTAGGAGTTTGTTGTTGTGCTACTGCCGATTGAGAAATTGTAGATAAACTGATTAGTAAACTCCCAAAAGCTGTTCCTGCTAATCCAATTTTTTTCAACGAAAAGTGATTGAGATTGTACATAAATACCTCCTGATAATTTTATTTGTTTTTTCTTTATCTAATAGAGATAAAAGGACAAAACACTCATAGTCACCCGCTAAGTATTCTTTTTGGAAAAATCTAAATCTTTAAAATGTAATTCAGGTAATATTGAGCCGCTCAACCAAAAGATTAGACATGAGGACAGACTGTATTCCGAACTCAATAATGAATTAGTTATAAGATTAAGGAGTAAAGGTGGAAAACTAGTGGAAAATATATATTTTATGAAAAATTACTACTTAAGAAATAGCTTGCTAAAACCATCGATAGAGTAGGATTATAGTAAATAAGCCATCAATTTCAAACACTAACTAATATTAAGAATTTAAAGCAAAAAATAGCTGAGGTTGAAACAACCTTTATAATTTATTAATGTGAAATCAATTTCAGATAATTAGTTATAATTCCGCATCTGTGCAAAAACGTAAAAACCCTTTCTCTCCCCTGCGGTCTTAATGATAAGACTTGAAGCAAACACGATATAATTTAGTTCAAGGCTGCCGCTACTTGAACAGCTAGTTTTTGAGGGTTGAATGGTTTCTTGATTATGCCTCTAACGCCCAGTTGAGTAAATAAACGCTGGTCAGATGTACGCCCCCTGGCTGTTAATAAAATCACAGGTATATGTTTAGTTAGTTGATTAGCCTGTAGTTTCTGAAAAGTTGTCAAACCATCCATATCAGGCATCATTACATCCAAAAGGATGGCATTGGGTTGAGATGACTGAGCTAAGAGTAATCCTTGATTACCTGAAGTAGCAGTCAACACCTTCCAACCCCCCATTATTTCTAAACAAGTCTGAATCAATTGACGGATATCATCTTCATCATCAATAACTAAAATTTGTTTAGTATTCATCGTTATTATCTTCCTTGCTGTTTGAAATTATGATTGCTGACTACTTCAATTCCTTTAGTGTAGTGAGGGGCACTATTTAGAATTACCATACTCTTAAGATTAATTTTCTAAGGTAAAACTTGAAAGTGGAAAACTCGTGTAGAAGTTTAATAAACCTATGGCATAACCAGAAGTAATAGAAAATGCGGAGATTGACGCGATGGGCTTCGCCCCGCCTTTCCTACGGAACACTCCATGAACGGCGATTCACCTACGGAGACGCTACGCGATCGCAACTACAAGGCTATAGTATTGCATCCTTAAGCGTTTTACTGGCTTTACTGCTTACACTGCTTTTATGGCAGCTACACAGGCTGAATTCTATTTACCCATTGTTTTTAGCTGCTGTCATGGTTAGTTCCTGGTATGGTGGTTTCAACCCAGGAATATTGGCAACTTTTTTGTCTGCTATAGTCTGCGCCTACTTCCTCTTGCCCCCCTTTTATTCTTTGACTGTAAGTGGGTTCAGTGTAGTGGGGTTGGTTCAGTTTGTGTTAGTGGGATTGTTGATTAGCTCACTCAACTCTGCACTACGCCAAGCGCGATCGCAAGCTCAAATGAACGCGCGAGCAGCCCAGCAAAATTATGAGCGTCTACGTCAAAGTCAATATAGCCTGCGTCAAAGTGAAGAACGTTATCGGTTACTAGTAGAAGGAGTAACTAATTACGCAATTTTCATGCTAGACCCAAATGGTAACTTTACCAGTTGGAACATTGGAGCAGAACGTATTTTAGGCTATCAGGAAGCAGAAATTATTGGTCAACCTTTTGAGCGAATTTTTTCGTCCGAAGCAATTGAGCAGGGACAACCACAACAAGTATTAAGAAAAGCCGTAACCGAAGGTTTTTCTAAGGAAAATCGTTGGCATGTCCGCAAAGATGGTAAATTTTTCTGGGCACATTGTGTAGTCACACCTTTACGAGATGAAGTTGGAAATCTGCGTGGCTTCTCTAAAATTATGCAAGATATTACTGAACGCAAACGCTCTGAAGAAGAGAAAGAGCAATTGCTGCTGCGAGAACAAGCCGCACGCGCCGAAGCAGAAGCCGCAAACCGTTCCAAGGACGACTTTTTAGCTATAGTTTCTCATGAACTACGTACCCCCATGACTGCAATTATCGGTTGGGCTGGGATGTTGCAAACCGGTGCGCTAGATGAAGCTAGGGCAACTCTTGCACTTGAGACAATTGAACGCAACGCCAACTTGCAGATGCAACTGATTGAAGACTTACTTGATATTTCACGTATTGTAAGGGGAGAACTTTCACTTTCCATTGACTTGGTTGATTTAGCAGAAGTAATTACAGCCGCAATTGAGGTTGTACAATCACTGGCAGATGCAAAGGATATTCAACTTGAATCTATACTTGATACTTCCATAGAAAAAATTTGGGGTGACTCAGACCGCTTGCAACAGGTTGTGTTAAATCTACTCACCAATGCGATTAAATTTACACCCAACGGCGGACGAGTTGAGGTGCGGTTGTCAAAGGAAGTGGGTACAGACGCGATTAATCGCGTCTGTACTAGGGAAGAGTTTTCCCAATGTTCAATTCCTAACTATGTTCAAATTCAAGTGACTGATACAGGTCAGGGTATTAGTGCTGATTTTCTACCTCACGTATTTGAGCGCTTTCGTCAAGCAGATAGTACCCATACTCGGTCAAATAAAGGACTAGGTTTAGGATTGGCGATCGCACGTCATCTGGTAGAACTGCATGGTGGTATAATCGAAGCCCAAAGCCAGGGAATAGGACAAGGAGCGATATTTACAGTCAAATTGCCCATTTTAGAGGAAAGCAGAGGAGCAGAGGAGCAGAGGAGCAGACGGACACGAGAGAATAACTTACACTTCTCTCCCCAGTCCCCAGTCCCCAATCTCCTTACTGGGTTGCGGGTACTAGTTGTAGATGACGAAGCCGATGTACGACAGTGGATTACCGCAGTACTCAAAGAGTGTGGAGCGAAAGTTACTGCTTTTAGCTCTACAGGCCAGGCACTTGAGGCACTAGAAGAATTACATCCAGATGTCTTGATCAGCGACATTGGGATGCCAAACGAGGATGGCTACGCGCTGATGCGTAAAATTAGAGAACTTGAACCGGAGCTAGGCGGACGCATTCCTGCTGTGGCGCTGACGGGGTATGCCAGGGTAGAAGATTACAAAGAAGCATTAGCAGCAGGCTTTCAGCTACACGTAGCTAAACCAGTTAGAGCAGCTGAGTTAATTGCGGTTGTTGCCAGCCTGGGTAAAATGTCTGGTAAACTATGAGCAATTTTGACAATATTAGTCAATAATCCACAAGTTTTCCACTTTCTCAAGATATCTTCAAAAGTGTAATTCAGGCGATAAATGGTGTTATCCATGCGGTTAATGAAGTTATACTACCGCCTGACATCAGCTTGAACCAGTTAGGAAAGTAACAACAATATAGTTGCATAGCATATTAGATTGCTTTCCAACGCCTTATTTGTTCATGTAAAAATATTTGGAAAATTGAACAATGAATAGTAATTGGTCACAGCGATTTTCTGCGTTGCTTGTTTTCTCGACACTCTCAATGTTTGGAAGTGGATTATCTGCTAATGAAACAGCCAAGAGCGGCCAGAATTTTCTAGGAACAAGGGCAGTAAATGCTAGGGGAATAAAAAATGGTTTAAAGTCGATATCAACAGGAATCTCAGGTATCATCTCGAATAGTGTCAAAGTAATGAAGAATATGACCGAACACAGGACTGCAATTACTATTAATTTGGATGTATTCGCACTTTCCATACTCCAATACCCTCATGAGCTTAATTTTTGTTTATTTCTCTGATTTTTGGAAAAAAATGCTGCTTCAAAAAATATGACCACTCGTCAGCAAGATCTGCAAAATAGCATTAGGAAATTGCTTAAAGCTTTCTAAGTCTCAGCCCAATAAAGTATATTTAATTATTGCTCCAGTCACCTTTACTTAGTCTTAGCTGTGTAACAAGCGTTGATTTTCCAAGAATGCTCTGAATACTTTTTTATGGGAAAACAATAAGATTTTCTTTTATTTCAACTTTTATTTCTTACGTCTGTAGAAGTATATATTGATATAAATATATTAATTAGTTAACATTTAATATAAATTTAATCAAAAGTTAACTTTACAATTAAAATTTGACAAGAAATTAGAGTTATCAAAGCTTTTGAAGGTTGCTCTTCGCAATTAGTTGCAGAGTAACTATAGAGTAACTATATTTGGCGTTGCATAAATGCGGGATGAATTACGATGTTTAACCAAAGTGAAAGATTGATTTTTCGCGCCTTTGCGCCTTTGCACGAAATAAAATTCATCCTATTAATCAGCAACGCCCTATATTTAATATAGAAACATAAAAAAGATTTGTGTTTCATTACGTGTCGGCAAGCTAACACGATACCCAGCTTTCCTAACTAAAGCTCTTTCCTGGCTGATAAGGGGTTTTCTACTGACCTACCAGCCTAAGCCTTGCCTTTGATAGATGACGTATAAAGCTAAAACGGGCATAACCTAAGTTATAGAGATTTGATTATAGCGCTCAAGGTTGCTTCTACAAGCAAACATTTCCATGAGAATTCTTTTGGTTGAAGACGATGATCTGCTTGCTCAAGCCGTAGCAACGACTCTTGCTAAACAAAATTATGTGGTTGATGTTGCTGCTGATGGTGAAGCCGGTTGGGAGTTGGTAAGTGTTTGTAACTACGACCTAATTTTGCTAGATGTCGTTCTGCCAAAGCTGGATGGTATCAGTCTTTGTCGGCAATTACGGCAAGCAGGCTATAAAATGCTGATTCTGCTTTTAACGGCAAAAGATACTAAAACTGATAAAATTCTCGGTTTAGATGCCGGTGCAGATGATTATGTAGTCAAACCATTTGACTTTCAAGAGTTATCAGCTCGTATTCGTGCTTTATTACGCAGGGGAAATACTTCTTTACCTCCTGTTTTAGAATGGGGAAGTTTGCGTCTTGATCCTAATATTTGTGAAGTGGCTTATGCAGACATTACATTACATTTAACGGCAAAAGAATTTAGTATTTTAGAGCTTTTTTTACGCAACAACCAACGCACCTTTAGCCGGAGTGCGATTGTAGATCAACTTTGGGGTGCTGAAAAAGACCCACCAGAAGAAAATACGATTAAATCTCATATCAAAAGTTTACGCCAGAAATTAAAAGCAGCAGGTGCTAACTACGATTTTATAGAAACTGTTTACGGGATGGGTTATCGTTTAAAAGCTCTATCTCATGAGCAAAATTGTCCGATAACTGAGCCAGAAACAAATTCAAACCAGCAGCAAATTCTACTAGCAGCCATTGCTAAAGAACGGGAAAATTTCAAAGCTAAGGTTGGTTCGCGCATTGCAGTCTTGAAGCAAGCAGTTGATGCTTTAACAAAAGGAACACTTGACGCTCAACTACGGCAAAAAGCAGAGCAGGAAGCTCACAAGCTAGTTGGTTCTTTGGGTAGTTTTGGTTTTCCAGAGGGTTCGCTACTGGCTAATGAGATAGAAGATTTATTTCAAAGCAAAACATCCATCAGTCAAACTCAATGTTTTTATTTAGATAAGCTCTTGATGGAGTTACAACGAGAGCTAGAAAAAACTTCAGTTGAACAAACTCAAACTCTACTATTGGTAGTTAGCAATGATCAGCAAGTAACTGAGCAATTACTAAAGGAGGCTGTAAACCAAGAAATACAAGTTAAAATTACTACTAATCTCGCGGCCACCAGAAAGATGATCGCATCTTTAAATCCTGATGTGGTGCTACTTGATATTGATATTGAGAAAGACAGCTTGAAGTTACTAATAGAATTATCCCAGCGATCGCCTACGGTGAGCGAAACGCCAACGCCGTCAATACCAGTGTTAGTTTTGACAGAACGAAATAATTTTAGCGATCGCGTTGAGGTTGCACGAATTGGCGGACGTGCTTTTTTGCAAAAATCCATGCCTCCTAGCCAAATTTTCGAGTCAGTCACCCAAGTATTACAACAAACTCGTATTACTAAAGCGAGAATCATGGTTGTAGACGATGACCCGCAGATATTAACTGTTATACAACAATCTCTAGAAGCTTTAGGACTTACTTCAAAAACTCTTGAAGACCCACGGTACTTCTGGGATATTTTGACAGAATTTTCTCCAGATTTGCTAATTTTAGATGTAGAAATGCCTTATATTAATGGCATTGAACTTTGTCAGATAGTACGTAACGATCCGTATTGGAAATTTTTACTAGTACTGTTTATTGTTGATGATTTACAAGCAGATATTGTTGAGAAAATATTTGCGCTCGGTGCCGATGATTGTGTGAGCAAACCTATAGTGAGTTCAAAACTAATCACCCAGATTTTGAACCGTCTGGAGCGAACTCAATTAATTAGCAAGATGTCTAAAGCTAGGTGTTCTGCTTATATATGCTAAACAAATTTTTGTATCTAATGTCTCTACTCTGGATTATCAACTCAAAGAATTGTTGAGTTACTAAAGGAATAAAACTATGAGCCAGTTAACTCCAAGTGAGATAAATATAGCCCTAATGACACTTGGTGGGCTAGTGCTAGGGCTTGGGCTGTTGTCTGGCTGGCTCAAAGAGAGGTTGTTTCTCTGAGATCCTCTCATAGCTTTGGTAGTTGGAGTGTTATTGAGTCCATCTGTGTTTGGCTTAATCGACCTTGCTCACTGGGGTAAACCAGAGATGATTTTAGAACAAGGAGCAAGATTAGCGATCTGGCAGTTTTTGCGGCAGGAATCGCGTTTGATATGGTTGTGGGCGGTCGTGACAGAGCTGAAGAAGAAAACGTACAGGAAGCAGTAGACCGCTTTTTTACTTTGTATATTTTCGTGCTATTGGGTTTATATCTACCCTAGCAGCAATGGTTCGAGTTAGGTTGGAAGGGTGTGCTATTGGCGGTAGCGATTCTGTTGCTGCGCCGACTACCAGCAGTACTGTTACTGCGTCCTTTTCTTGGGCGGTTGCGAGGGATACAGGATGCCCTGTTTTTAGGGTGGTTTGGCCCTATTGGTGTAGCGGCGCTCTTCTATGCTTTCCTTTCACTGCGTCAGGCAGGTGTGGAAGAACCCTGGATTATAGGTAGTCTAGTCATTTGTGCTTCAATCCTCGTCCACGGTTGCACGGCTGTACCCTTGGCTAAACTCTACGGAAAGCAGCAAAGGTAATCCTTGATAAAGATTATTAATACTAAGTTGCGTTCAACAAGAATATTGAGGAATGGAAAAGGTAGTGAAATAAATATTGGCGTTGCTGAATCAGAATATGAAATACGAATCTATCCCACTAATAAAATTCTGTTAAGTGAATACGTTTTAGAAACTCTTGATTTGTCTATTAGAGAGTGGCGTTGCCCATCCTGTGAATCTGTGAACGGACGCGATGAAAACGCCGCTCGGAATATTTGTGCAGTCGGGGCATCGACTGTTAGGTTAGGTGATGTAAGACGGGCTAGTCCTGCTATCGCTGTCTGATCCCAGAATCCCCGCAATTCAATTGCGGGGAGTATGTCAAGGTAACCGTTATTGCTTATCTATTCCACCCTCCGAAGCGATCGCTGTTGCTTGTGCTGCAATAATTCGCCATTTGCCATGCTCTTTCAGGTATGTGCGTGTATAACGGTAGACACCGTAGAAGGGTGAACCCTTGAACATTCCCCCCACTCTCGCCTTCAAGTTAGTAATTGCTGTTGAGCCAAACACTCGAATGATTAAATCAGCTGTTTCATAAGTTGTGACCACCAAGCCACCTGATTGGTGAAGGGTCAAGTCTTGTGCTTTGTCGATTACATCACCTTGAGGATCGGTGAAAATTACCTCGTCCGATAAGAACTTATCCAAAGCTGCGACATCATTATGCAGCATTGCCTGAGCTAGTTCTACTTCCAAGTTTTCAATTTCTTGTTCTGGAGACTCACCCATTGCTTTCTCCTGAGTTTTGATATCAAGTTCAGATAATTAGTTATAATTCCCGCATCTGTGCAAAAACGTAAAAAGCCTTTCTCCCCCTGCACCCTGCCACGCCAGTCGCTACAAGTCGCTTAACCCTTTCGGCAGTCGCTCATGGGGAGCCACTGCGTTGCGCGGGTTTCCCGCGTTGTAGCAAGTGGCGTGGAAACCCCCTGCGTACCCGTCGCTGCCTCACCAACGCGCTGGCTCCCCCTGCGGTCTTAATGATAAGTCTTTAACCGAACATGATATGATTGCCTCAACTGATCGCTGTCGTCCCAAAGATAACGCTACGCAATTCAATTTCAAAGATTTTTAACTGCAAAAGTATTACATTGCGCTGGATCGCCTGTTTCAATGCCCCGCTTAAACCAGCGGACTCTTTGGGCTGAACTACCGTGCGTAAAAGACTCAGGGGTAACATACCCTCTTGCTTGACTTTGCAAACGATCGTCACCAATACTGCTGGCAGCATTTAGTGCTTCTTCAACATCACCTGTTTCTAATACTTGCCGTGAGCGCTCGGCATGGTGCGCCCAAATGCCAGCAAAACAGTCTGCCTGTAACTCTTGCCGGACTGAGAGTTGATTTGCTTCTACTTTATCAGCTTGACGCTGCAATGCTTGAACTCGATTAGAAATGCCCATAAGATTCTGGACATGATGCCCAACTTCATGAGCAATTACATACGCTTGGGCAAAGTCTCCTGGTGCTTGATGCCGAGTCTTCAAATCCTCATAAAAACTTAAGTCAATATAGAGCTTTTGATCGCTAGGGCAGTAAAATGGGCCAACAGCTGATCGCGCAAAACCGCAAGCAGATTCCACTGCATCCGAATAAAGAACTAAGGTGGGTTCCGCATAAGTCTGTCCTCTTTGCTGAAACAGACTGCGCCATGTATCTTCTGTGTCTGCTAGGACAACTGAAACAAAATCAGCCATGCGGTCATCACCCGCAGAACGTTGTGTTTGAGGAGATTGTGAGTAGGGGCGATCGCTCGGTGCTTGTCCTTGTTCCCAGATTACACTTGGATCACCCCCTAATAAGGCAACAACCAGCGATAGAATAACTGCGCCAATACCACCTCCTACAACAGGAGCCGAAAGCCGAGTTCCACGCCTGTCTTCAACATTAGTGCTTCTACGGCCAAATTCCCAGCGCATAATCTAGAGTCTCCAAGCTAATTAACCTGACATAAGTGAATCAGTGGCGAATCAAGAGACATCACACGGAAGTTAGACGTTCTATTAATTCATCAAAAATATTAGTAGTTTCATCAATTAAAATCTTCTGCCCAAAGGACAACAATTATTTAATAGTCATTCCAACTTAAGGAAGGCTATTTTATAGTAAGGTTTATCTGTTAAGGCGATAGGTGCAAAATGTCTATTCAGAGCAGAGATGTAGCCTGACAGCGCTATCTATTCCTCTATATGTCTGTTGTAAACTTTTGAACAAAAATGTGGGGCGCACTATTTACCCATTAATCAGGGATTTAGGTAGGTTCACAAAACCAGTATAAAATTAATTTCCACACTCGCAACACTATTTTTGCTATAAATGTATTTATAACTACCAATATTATTGTAGCTACTGATATCAGGCTACTATTTTTGAGTTTTTTATTTAGCTCGTTGTCATTTTTACACTTACATTGAATCTTGAGAAATTTAATTATGAAATTCTCGCTCTTAGTCTTCGTTGTTCTGGTTAGCGCATTCGCTGTAACTCAGAGCGCCTATGCCAACCAAGAAAATATTTTTCCATCGGCAACAGGCAAACTTGATGAAGCTGCTGTTATCCTGCCTGTAATAGATGAACCTAATCAAGCAGCTGTTCTGATAACTGAACCCGCTACGATTAATGCTAAGTGGAGTAATGTCAGTGAGCAAAGTCAGGATCTAAAACAAACGGCTAATTCAATTTATATTACGCAAGAGCAAGGATGTAAAAAGATTAATCCCCTTGAGTTTCTTGAAAATCCAGAAGCTATATTTAAGAAATGCCAGAACCAAACTAATAATCAAATTCCTCAACATAACAGCGAACCAATTGAGTATTTAAAAGTGCCTCGGCTTGATTCTGGTATCAGTGTTACGGTTACTCAATTTTGATATAAAACCCTATTTGATTTTTGCGAAGCTAGGTACACCTTCATTTCCCTGTCTCTAGGCAATTCTTTAGAAAGAACTGCTCCCTGTCTCTAGGCAATTCTTTAGAAAGAACTGCGATCGCAAAATATTTACTAAAAACTCATTCCTACACAACCAACAACCCTTCCAGTGATGAATATACAAGGGTCGCAAGAACGACAGATGCATCCGCGAGATTGGTCATGGCCGTTTTGGCCTGCTGTACCACTTTACCCCTACAGCAAACGGCGGACACTTTGCTTTGAAGTAGTTAAGGACACTATTTGGACATTCGACCAGCTTCAAGGCATCCTCTACACCATCGTGCCAATTCGGATGACCGTGGTCAAGCTTGAAGTAGGTGGTTTGTTGGTCTACGCACCTGTTGCTCCAACGACCGAGTGTATCTACCTCCTTAACGAATTAGTGGCAAGGCACGGTGAAGTTAAATATATTATCCTGCCAACTAGTTCTGGATTGGAGCATAAAGTTTTTGTTGGCCCTTTTGCCAGAAAATTTCCCCAAGCGCAGGTATTTGTTGCTCCGCACCAATGGAGCTTTCCAATCAACTTACCGCTGAGTTGGCTTGGCTTTCCCCAAAGACGTACCCAGGTGCTACCAGAAGACAACAGCCAAGTTCCCTTCGCCAATGAATTTGAGTATGCGGTGTTAGACATCAACCTTGGACGGGGATCTTTTGGTGAAGTTGCAATCTTTCACAAGCGATCGCGCACTTTGCTTGTTACTGATTCTGTACTTTCTGTACCAGATAATCCACCTGCGATCGCGCAATTAGATCCATACCCCTTGCTGTTTCATGCCAGAGACAACGCTTTGCAGGTAATCGAAGATAATCAAGCGAATCGTCGCAAAGGATGGCAACGTATCTCATTGTTTGCGATTTACTTCCGTCCCAGGGTGTTGGAGGTCGCTGGATTGAGGCAGATATTTCAAGATGCTCTCAAAGCACCTGATCGTTCAAGTAAGGCTTACTTCGGTTTATTTCCGTTCCGATGGCAAAAAAACTGGCAGTACTCATTTGATGCTTTAAGAGGAAATGGACGTTTATTTGTAGCGCCGATTTTGCAAACTCTAATTCTTCCCCAAGCGCCAAAACAAGTACTTGACTGGGCCGACAAAGTTGCTAGTTGGGATTTTCAACAGATTATCAGCTGTCATTTTGACTCGCCAATTGCGGCCAGTTCACGGCAATTTCGCCAAGCATTCACTTTTTTGGAGAAGAATCCATCCCAAAGCCAACCCTTACCGGAAGAAGACTTACGATTTATTAAGGAACTTGAGGCGAGTTTAGTTAGGCGTGGTATTGCTACACCAGCCAAAGAGAAAATATAAAGCGATCGCTCTCTTTAAGCGATGATATCCTGGTTGCAGTCAAAATTCTGAACACTTGGGGGAAGAAGCCGCAAAAGAAAAGAATTCTTCTCTCCTTCTCATATCAAGTTCGGATAATTAGTTATAATTCCCGCATCTGTGCAAAAACGTAAAAACCCTTTCTCCCCCTGCTCCCTGCGGTCTTAATGATAAGTCTTTAACCGAACACGATATCAATCAACCTATAAATCTGTGAGCAGCCTTGCTTTTCTCAGAATAAATCTCAGTAATGTTTCTTCTTTGGAAATGATATCAGCTGTAACTTCCATCCCTGGTTGAATAGGATAGGATTTACCGTCCTTGTTTAAATTAAGTTTCTCTGGCTCAATTGTCAGCTCATAGTAAGGCGCAGTTTGACTGTTGCCGTTAACTTGAGGTGTAATAGCATCGGCAGTTATAGCTCTAACAGCACCTTTGAGGATGCCATAATCCGGGTAAGGATAGGTAGAAACTCGCATTAGTACTTTTCCCTCTGTACATTCTGGTACTTGTGCTGCTTTACATACCTGTACCTTGCTAATCTCAGCAGCGGCAACACGAGCTTTGATCACCAGAGGAGCTGTACTAGGGGCAATTTGAGCGATCGCATCGCCAACACGCACAATCTGCCCAGGATTTCTTAATTCTAGTTTTAGGATAGTACCTGCCTCTGAAGCCCGAATTACAGTTTTTTGCAGTTGTGATAAGAGTTGTTTTAACTCTTCTTGAGCGCTGCTGATTTGATTTTGGATTTCTACTTGACGTCCGATGAGTTGTTGTTTTTCTTTGTTCAATGTAGCGAGGGTAGACTCACCTTTTGCTCGTTCTTGGGCAATGCGTTCTTGTGCGATCGCCACATTTGCGCCAATGGGATTCAGTGCAGCTTTGGTGCGTTCTAATCTGGCTTTTGCCGCTTTGAAAGCTTGTTCTTTCTCCTTGATTTGTAAAGTTGCGATCGCTCCAGTATTTGCCAGCTGCTGATATCGCTTCAGTTCCTCCTTCGCTAACTCTACAGAGGCTTCTACTTCTTGCACTTCTGCCTGAGTTGTAATTTGCTTGTCTCGATATTCCCGTTGGTTACCACTGAGGTCAGCTTGAGCAGAGATAATCGCTCGCCGCGTCGAATTGGACTCAGCAGCAATTTGAGCCTGTAGCGCTTTTAGTTGTGCACTGATTTGCGCTCGTTGTAAATGATTCTGCCGGATATTTCCGATAATTTGGCTTTTTTTACTTTGCAATTGGGAGTTGTCGAGCAGTGCAATCTCATCTCCCTTTTTTACCACCTGATTTTCTTTCACCTTGATGCTTGTAACCGTTCCCTCGGTTGCTGCTTGCACTAATCGTATTTCTCCAGTTGGGCGGACGGTAGCATCAGCTTTCACCGTAATGTTGTATTGAATGACGCTAGCAAAGCCGAAGGCTACGCCAACAGTTCCGATTAAAAATATCCCTCCCATCCTTGTCCATATATTGATTGGGGGAAGATATTCGTCGTTTTCGACTAAGCGGAGAAAGTCTGGTTGGGGGTCTATAAACATGAGCGCTAAAAGACATTTTGGTTGTGCAAATAATCTAGCAAAAAATCTAGCTAGCTAGATCTAGCTAAATAGGCAAGATTTAGCCTCTATCTATTGGTATAAATTTCCAGAATCAACTAAAAATTCTTACCTAACCTTTATATTTTCTTCTACAATTTATCCAATCTTGATTTCTATTTAAAAAGTTTATATGTAGATAAATAAGCTTTTTCCTTCAGTTAAGGTTCTATTGTTTGAGGTATGAAGAGGTAATAGTAGGGAGCGTTAGAGTCGAGATTGATTTATCGTTTAATCTCAAATCCAGCAGCTTTAAATGTATTTATATGACAATAGCTTATACTTGTTAAAATACTGAGTGTATAAATTCAATCAACACCAAACTCTATTTCAGACATAATACTTATATTAAATTGTAGAACCCTACTGTTTTATTTAACCAGTATTAGTTGACAAAAATCTGTATAAAAAATAATCATTTTATTGATATAAGACGCTATAAGCTTTCTAAAATAAAGCATTTTACGGTCGTTTACACATAAATGCTTAATATTATTAGTATTTATTTAGACTAATAATATTAACAATAAAATTACAAAAATAATCTGAAATAATCTGAAATCAGCATACTGAGAGTATAAGAAAACTTATATTTTCTAGGTAGGCAATAACTTTTTAAATTAAAATGAAGTATAAAATACTGCCTAAAAATATATTTTTTTGGACTTTTGTCCTAAATATTTCTTAAAAAAAAAATGCTACATCAGCTATTAAAAACTCTATAATCAAAACAGCAGCACAAAAAGTTACTAAATATACTATTTATTGGTTACTTTTATGTGGTGCAACTGTACATTTCCCCTTACTAAGTGAGAACTAAGATTATGGAAAGCACATTGTTTACTACACTCAATCCCAACGAAGAAGCCAATATTTCTGGTGGTAAGAGGAAGCCCGCTAAAGTCAGACCTGTCCTCGTCAAGGTTGATATCACGCAATCAGCCGATGGTGGCGATGGTGGAGATGTTACTTTGAGTCTTGATGATAAGAGTAAAATTATCAAGTCTACTATTACCCTTACCGGTGGAGCTGGTGGAGATGGTGGAACGAACACCGTAAAACTTTAGAGTAATAGGCAAACTTATGAGGTTTAGGAGGAGGGAAATAATTAACGTAAAGACACGCTTAACCGCGTCTTTACTGGACAAAGGATCGCGTATTAAAAATTACCCTGTTGACGCAGGTGTAAGTTACTTTTACGTAGGAACCTAATAGCTAATCGACTTAATCCTACGTAGCCATTAGCTATTTATTGCGGTTATCCTAACATACCTTTTCCTACCCACCTACTTTTCTTCAAAAAACTTAAAAAAGCCTTATTGACGAAAGCCTTATTGACGGTTGCTATTATACAACCGTCAATAAGGCTTCATTAGCGCGTTTCCCTAAATATACTGCTGAGTTTTGACTAGCGAAGTAGGAAAATTAAACGCTAATTTCTGAAAAATCGACCATCTTCATCACAATCTAGCTAGGAATTTCTGAACGATAACGAAACTGTTTTTACAGAGCTTATTCCTAACAGTTAAGTAAATCTGTCTAAAGGTAGACATACTAAAATTACCGATATTTTCTCTGTTGATATAATAAAAGAAGATTATTTAAAAGTGGGGAGATTCTGTAAGAAAGCTCACAAGGCTAATTGCGGGAATTTGAAGACAAATGAAAATAGCTTTGTAAAAGGCTCAAAAGTGATAATTAGCAACCTAGCTTAACGTAAGCTCATGAAAAGCGCTCAAACAACCCCAATGTTTATGCCATTGAATGAAATCGAAGAAGCAAACCTGTCTGGCGGTCAGAGTTTGGTGCTTTCTAATCAGGTGATTTCTGGTAAAATTATTATAAAAAAGGGATCATCTGGGAAAGCAGGTAGAAAAAATGTAAAAGTCCAAGTTACTCGAACTCTCGAAGAAGGTGAAATTGCAGAGTTAGAAGAATTAGATGATCTATTGTCCCTATTAGAAAGTGAGTGGGAATGATACTACAACTCAACTGTTGGTCAAATTTTTAACCACGCAGGGAGAACAACCCTGCTATTTTTTTGGGTTTGATCACGATGTTATTGGGTATTGGAGTGTGAAATGAAATATCAAGTTGTTGCACAACATAGTGAAGAAGATTGTGGAGCGGCTTGTCTTGCTTCTGTTGCCAAACATTATCGGCGTAACTTTACACTAAATCGCATCCGGGAAGCAGTCGGTACTGGACAATTAGGAACAACATTATTGGGATTGAGGCGGGGAGCTGAGGCGCTTGGTTTCAATGCACGCTCAGTCAGAGCATCAAATGAAATATTAGACCGGATGAATCAAGCGCCACTGCCAGCAATCATTCACTGGAAAGGCTACCACTGGGTTGTTTTGTATGGTCAAAAAGGCAAGAAATATGTAGTTGCCGACCCAGCCGTTAACATCCGTTATGTCTCTAGAAAAGAATTAACGGAGGCTTGGTCAGATAGGGTGATGCTTTTACTAGAGCCAGATTCGGTTCGCTTTTATGCTCAACCGGATGATAAAATCGACGGTCTTTGGCGCTTTGTGCGGCGTGTATTGCCTTATAAAGGCATAATATTCGAGGCTTTTCTCTGCGCTCTAGTTATCGGACTGCTTTCGTTAACTTCTCCTTTGCTGCTGCAAATTCTTACAGATGATGTCCTAGTTCGAGGTGATATCAAGCTTCTTGGTGCTGTGATTATTGCCGTTGTAGTGATGAATTTGGTGTCAAGTAGTCTGCAACTAGTTCAAAATAACCTGATTGCCCATTTTGCCCAACGGCTTGAGTTAGGGCTAGTTCTAGAATTTGCTAGAACAATTCTGCGGCTGCCTCTGAATTACTATGAATCCCGTCGCAGTGGCGAGATTGTTAGCAGATTGCAAGATATTCAACAAATTAATCAGCTAGTTTCTCAGGCAGTTATCGGTCTGCCTAGCCAATTGTTTATTGGAGTGGTTTCTTTGGGTTTCATGCTGTTCTATAGCTGGAAACTCACCTTTGTTGCCATCATTGTTGCTATTGTCATGAGTTTATCTACAGTGGTTTTCTTGCCTACGCTTCAACAAAAAGTCAGAAGTGTATTGGTCTTAGACGCAGAAAACCAGGGCGTTCTCGTTGAAAGCTTTAAAGGCGCGCTGACACTCAAAACTACTACTGCTGCTCCTCAATTTTGGGAAGAATTTCAAAACAGATTTGGTCGGCTATCAAACCAAACATTTCGCACAATTCAGATTGGAATTATTAATAATATATTCTCTGGGTTAGTTTATGGTATTGGCAGCGTTAGTTTGCTTGGTTTTGGTAGCATCCTGGTTATTAATAAAGAACTTAGCATCGGTCAACTCTTGGCATTTAACGGGATGAATGGTAATTTTTTGGGGTTAATCGGTGCTGTACTTGGATTTATAGATGAATTCACTCGTGCCAAAACTGCCACGCAGCGCTTAACAGAAGTTATCGACTCTACACCTGAAAATCCAGACGATACTAAAAAACCCTTTGCTAAAATTCCTGGCAATGCAGATATTATTTGCACAAATCTAAACTTTCACTACGCCGGCAGGCTAGAGCTACTGGAGGATTTTTCCCTCACGATTCCTGGCGGTAAGGTTGTTGCCCTCATTGGTACATCAGGCTGTGGAAAAAGTTCTCTTGCTAAACTGATTGCCGGATTATATTCACCTAATTCTGGTAATATTCGCATTGGTATTTATAATCTGCAAGACCTAGCCCTTGATTGTTTACGGCAACAAGTTGTCCTTGTTCCTCAAGACGCTCATTTTTGGAGTCGCTCGATTGTTGAAAACTTCCGTTTAGGTTCTCCTCATGTCACCTTTGAGCAAATTGTCACCGCTTGCCAAATTGCTGAGGCTGACGATTTTATTAGTAAACTCCCTGAAAAATATCAAACTGTCTTAGGTGAATTTGGATCAAATATTTCTGGTGGACAACGCCAAAGACTGGCTCTAGCACGAGCCATCATCAACGACCCACCAGTCTTAATTTTAGATGAATCAACTGCTGGACTTGATCCAGTAAGTGAAGCTCAAGTTTTGAATCAACTGTTGTTACATCGTAAAGGTAAAACTACGATTCTGATTAGCCACCGTCCTAGAGTAATTATGCGTGCTGATTGGATTGTGCTACTAAACCAAGGCAAATTACAAATTCAGGGGACTGTAGAAGATTTGCGTGCCCAACCAGGAAACCATTTAGACTTTTTAACCCCTTAACTCTGTTTTATCACTCTTGTCAAAGTATAATTGAAGGCGATCGCAAAACTGAGAAAAAGACTATGGTTGAGCCTTGTCCACCCGCGCCCATAGTCCAATTTGTGGATAAGGGCTGCCAGCTGTATCAAAACCTCTTTCCAAAAGTTAGAAGCTCTGACACTCTCTAACATATTATTTTAACACTTCCATACTTGATAAAATTTAAGTTTTGAATAATACAAAATTTATACGTAAATTTTGGGTTGCAGATAAATAAAATGCTTTATCTACGACTAAATTGAGCTTTTATTCTAAATGTGTAGGGTATATTGGGCACTAATAGATACTAGCTACGTCAACTATCTTAATTTACTGAAATTGCTGAATTTGCTCCAGGTTCTCTGAGGACAAATTTTGATCCAGGGATGCGCGACTACCAATTAACTAATTCTTTAGTAAGCATAAATGCTTGTAGACTATATGACTAGTGGACTTCATCACAAAGCAAGCAATGGCGCATGTGGGTAGTTAACGCATCATTCAAACCTATGAAATTGATTTTTCTAATTCCAGGTTGGCGACATAGACGCGGAGTGAGTTTTCGTCAGGCGTGGCTCAAACGCTTTTTCCCGATACTTGTTTTAATATCGTGCGTGACGGCATTACTGGTAGGTAACTTCACCCCTGCGATCGCCCAGCTACCCCGTGAAGAAATTCGCGGGGTTTGGATGACCAACAACGATATCGATATTCTCAAGGAACGAGCCAAAGTGCAGGATGCCGTGAGCCAACTGCGGCGGATGAACTTTAATACTATTTATCCCGTAATATGGAATTCTGGCTATGTGATGTATCCCAGCGCCGTAGCAAAAAGTAGAGGTATCCAACCCTTTGTTTTGCGAGGAACCGATGGACATGATATCCTTGCAGACTTAATTAACCAAGCCCATCGCCAAGGCTTACTCGTGATTCCCTGGTTTGAGTTTGGTTTTATGGCTCCGCCAACCTCAGAACTGGTATTGAATCATCCAAATTGGTTTACGCAAAAGCGGGATGGTAGCCAAACTTCTATTAGTGCTGCGGGTGAGGTTATGTGGCTCAATCCCTTTCATCCACAAGTGCAGCAGTTTATCACTGATCTCGTGTTAGAAAACGTCACCCAGTATGATGCTGATGGCATTCAGTTTGACGATCACATGAGTTTACCCCACGAATTTGGCTACGATCCATACACAGTGGCACTGTACACTCAAGAAACTAAGAATAATCCCCCAAGCAATCCTCAAGATCCAGCATGGGTAAAATGGCGGGCAGATAAAATCACAGCGTTCATGGTAAAACTCAACCAAGCTGTCAAAGCCAGAAAACCCAAAGCAATTTTTTCTGTTTCCCCCAATTACTACGACTTTGCTTACAAGTTTCAACTACAAGACTGGCTTACCTGGATACGATTGAATATTGTAGACGAGTTAATTGTGCAAATTTATCGTCCCAATCTTCAAAATTTTATTGCCAATCTTTCCCGAACAGAAATTCGAGAAGCGCAGCAAGTGATTCCAACCGGAGTTGGAATTATGGCAGGATTGCGAAATAAGCCAGTCCCAATGCGGCAAATTCATTCACAAGTGCGGGCTGCTCAAGAACGCGGCTTGGGTGTAGCCTTCTTCTACTACGAAAGTTTGTGGGAATCTGCCCCAGAAGAAGTTGCAGAAAGACAGGCTGGACTTCAATCTTTATTCCGCTCTCCCGCACTTCGCGCCAGGATTGAATAAACTTTTAGGCGTTGCATATTTGCGAAATGATTTAGCAACATCAGAAACCTTCTCCCCTGCTACCCCAGCCTCTCCAGCTTGCCCCAATTCATCCTACTGTTCTGCAATGCCTAATATTCTTGTGGGATGGGTGGACACTCATCCCTGATTTTTTCGAGCGGGTAAGATGCTCAACGCAGTGGCTCCCCTACAAGAATCATTCCTTGATTGTGCAACGCTAACTTTTAGTACAGCGTTTATATCATGTTCCGTTAATTAATATAAATAAACAATTCTCGCAGCGAAGACTAAAGTCCTCAAAAACACTTTTTTTACCACTCACGATTTTTACCAATAAAATTCCTATATTTTCTATGATGCAGTTGATATCTTCAAAGAATTGGGAATTATATATTGGCACTGCATTAAGTGTCTATGCGTAATATCATGTCAGTTCAAATAACCGTCATTGCGACCGTAGGGAAGCAATCCCAAAACCTAGCCATTGCGTCGTTTCACTTTGTTCCACTCGCAATGACATACTAAGGGTAATTTGCCGGACATCATATAATTTGGTAAATATAGTTCTATGATCCTTTCTTTACAACAAAACCAGTGGGACAAGGAACAGAATTTATCATTGAATTGCCGATTAAGTAGCACCTAAGTATGCGATCGCGCGGAGCGCAGCACCGGAGGCGATCGCACACTTACGACCTTTCTTTGAGAGCATAGAAATTTTTGGCTTGCGGCTCATAAAATTTTAGGATGTAACAGCTTAAAACTCAAAACTTTTAAGGTAGCATATTTTATTTTTTACAATCTCTATCTAAAGTAAGATGCTATGCTACTACTTTTGGAATAAAATCCTAGCTGAGTATTAACAAGCACATACGATCATTTTTCGTAGTCTCAAGAGTATGCATCTTGCTAACTCTAATGCTTTGCTGATAAAGGCTTGTCTTTACCAGCTTACTGCACCATGAGGTAATACAAAAATAGGTCACATTGTTGCTCTAGAAAAGTTTTAGCCAAGCCTATTTGTTTGCAAAAAACGGTAACAAATACCGCTTTCTAAGAGAAAATCTGAGGTATTTAATCATACCTTTACGGCTCAAAATTTTTCTAACTACGAAAAGCGCAAACTATCTGAGTCTCAGCAGGTATTTTAAAATTTAGTGCTTGCTCTAGACAGTATCTTCATGACAACAGATGCTATATTTCATTAAATTTTGAGCTAATTTTAAAGCGTCTGCAAGCTAACGCTAAGGTTATTTATTTAGTTAAAGGAAACAAAAAATGAGTACACAAGAAATGAATGTAACCACATTTGAACTATTGGATATTTCTCATGAAATTAACTCAATTAATGCAGAAATTATCAACAAGTTAGCTTTACAAAGCAAAAATATAAATAAAATTTCTTTGGATAGATTGGTTCAGCAAAAAGCCAAGCTAATAGAGGCTGAAAGAAGCCAAGTAGCTCCTATAGCTCAAAAAGTTATCAATCGGATGCAGCTAAAAATGCAAGAAATAGATGAACTACTATCTACAAGAAAGGAGCAAGGTAAAATCACCTGTGACGGTTATATCCGCTATTTAATTCAAGCTTGGTATTGTAGTAGCCATACCCCTGATTTTCAAGTTTTATTTCATCAACGTATAGCTGAATATACGAAAAGTTTTTCTGAGGAAAAATTAAAACGCGGAAGCAAATTTGTTCACACAATGGAATCCGAGGCTGATGAGGAGATAGGACACGAAGTCTTGGCATTAAGGGATTTACAAAAATTAGGTGTTCAGATATTTAATAAAATTAATGACGTTTTCGATGAATCAAAAAGCTTAATTAATTCACAAAATAAACTGTTAAATCAAAGTAACTTCATAGGCTTTTTAGGATACTCATCCTACATGGAGTTTTTGTTTGCTAAACATATTGGTTATCAACTAGAACTTTTGAGCGAAGCAGGAATTAATAGAGAAGCTCAAACCTTTTTATACAATCACTATGTTATTGATTTAAGTCATGCTGGGCATGACATAGATTTACTTAACTTTTTCGTTGACAATGAGGAAATTTTAAATATAATAAATGAGAATATTGATGTTGTCCACTCGTTTTATAAAGGCATTATAGCCAGAGCTTTTAACTAATCAGAGCTTTAGCTATCAACCTCGTCAAGTTTAGGAAACAAAATCGATATGCTAAATCATGAAAAATGATATTGCAAGTATTTTTCTCCCTAATATCCTTATAAACGAACTTTGGCTACCTCCTTAATTATTTATAAAAATTTCCAGAAAACTAAGTTTTTTCATGCATGAATAGCTACTTTGGTACTGCTACTTAAAGGCTCACATCTAGAACCAAGCCCATGCAGTTATAAATTGCACGGCAGTAGTTTTGTGCAGACATAAATTATCAAAACTTAACATCAATATCTTAGACTTCGTGTTTGTTGGATAACGGTTTCGTGCTGCTTTTAAAATACCTAATCGTCAGAATCAATCTGCCAACTATTAGCGATCGCTGCAACAAACTAGTGCCAATTTGCACTCATTTCTAAAACACGACATATCTGCTTTTGTATGTCTTCATGTAATAACTTTTTCTAATCATCTATGAACGAAAATAAAGTTTCATCGAACTTGCTTGTGCAATCCCCGTTTTACAACAAATTGGCAATGAAGTTAATGGAATCGAGGCTAACTAACGCTAAACTCAATGATGATTACCTCAGACATGAAAAGCACGCAGACATCAAGTCATCCCCATCGCTCTTACTCTCAGATGCAATTGTCAAGTTACTAGAAGATTTAGGAGTTAAATACGCCTTTGGTGTTTCTGGCGGCGCGATGGCAAAGCTTTGGGGTTCACTCTCAAACAG
This sequence comes from Mojavia pulchra JT2-VF2, assembly GCA_019359325.1. Taxonomy (GTDB): domain Bacteria; phylum Cyanobacteriota; class Cyanobacteriia; order Cyanobacteriales; family Nostocaceae; genus Mojavia; species Mojavia pulchra. The sequence goes on from JAHHHN010000012.1 coordinate 118,288, forward strand.
CCAGATCCAAGTACTTCACTTTCGCCACGAAGTCGGAGCAGCCTTTGCAGCAGCAGAAGCATCTTTGGCTAGCGATCGCCCTGTTGTCATCTTCACCACAGCAGGCCCAGGTATTACCAACGCCTTGACCGGGATTTTAGCAGCGCGTGGTGAGGGAGCAAAGGTGATTCTCCTATCCGCTTCTACTTCAGCATTACAGCATGGACGGTATGCGATCCAAGAAACTCATGAGCAGACAATACCTGGAGGAATTTTTACCTCAGGAGCGCTGTTCCATTATGCAACAACTCTTGAGTGCGCCGAACAACTGCCACAAGCTGCTCGCAGAATTGCTCTTGGCTTAACAAGACCAAACGGCTTTGTGGCTCATTTGAGTATTCCGACAAACTTGCAGTCGAGTTTGATACATGAATCTTTACCTCAAGTAGATTTATCTTTGGCGCAAAATATTCCTAGCAAAGACACAATTGCCAAATGCATACATCTACTATCTGAAGGTAACTTTGCGATCTGGGTTGGTTTTGGTGCAAGATCCGCAGCCGAAGAGATCCGCCAACTGGCTGAAAGAACCGGAGCCGCAGTCATGTGTTCACCTCGTGGCAAAGGTATTTTCCCTGAAAATCATCCTCAGTTTGTGGGCGTTACAGGTTTGGGGGGTCATGCTTCAGTATTTACATATATGCAAAAGCATTCTCCTCAACGCATATTAGTCTTAGGAACCCGCCTTGGGGAACCGACTTCTTTCTGGAGCAGCCAAATGATTCCCCAAGCTGGATTTGTTCATGTTGATGTTGATCCAGATATTCTAGGGGTTGCCTATCCATCCGTGCCAACTTTTCCTGTTCTATGTGAAGTGAAAACTTTTGTGGAGTCACTGCTGCAATACTGGCCAGACAATTTTGCAGAATCAAAATTAGTAACCCTACCTCATCCTGAAGCTGAAATAATTCAACCAAGCAACAATGAACTAGTACGCCCTGAAGTCTTAATGCAGCAGATTCAGCAGGTGTGCGTTGAAAACAGCGATGCAATTATTATGGCAGAATCGGGTAATTCGTTTACTTGGGCAACCCACCTCCTACGATTTGCCCTACCTAAGCGTTATCGAGTCAGTACTGCAATTGGAGCTATGGGTCATGCAGCTACGGGAGTTGTTGGTGCTGCTAAAGCTCATGGCAAAGCGATCGCCATTGTTGGCGATGGTGCAATGTTGATGAACAACGAAATCAGCACAGCAGTGAAATACAAGATTCCTGCCGTCTGGATTGTCCTCAATGATGCCCGATACAATATGTGTTTCCAGGGAATGGCAATGCTAGGGCTTGAGGCAGATGCAACCATTCCCCGCACAGATTTTGTGATGATTGCTCGCGGTATGGGGGCTGATGGTATTCGCGTCGAAACTGAATCTGATATTCGCAAAGCCTTAGAACAAGCACTGGCAGCCTCTACCCCATTTGTGATTGATGTAATGATCGACCCAACTCGGCAAGCACCATCTCGCGGACGTAATCAAGGTTTACTTGCCCAAGGAGTTGCAGATAGTCCAAACAAAGAAATTTCATTTCCCTTGCTAAAGTAACCATTTTTAGCGTTGCTGATTAATGGGATGAATTTTGTTTCGCGCATAGACACGGAGTGGTGAGGCAGTGCGTTGGTGAGGCAGCGACGGGTACGCAGGGGGTTTCCCCCATGAGCGAGAAAGGGTTAAGCGACTTGAAGCAACTGCCGCTCGCGTAGCGTATCCGTAGGATTCACCCGAAGGGCTTCCCGCAGGGTAGGCGCAAAGACGCAAAGAATTTATGTCGAAATTCAAAATTCAATATCTCAACCTCTTCGTCTCTGCGCCTCCGTGTCCACTGAAGTTTGCTCAACGGCGTGAACCCCCGCACCGCAACTTCTCTGTGCGTAAGGCTATTCATACTTTCACTCAGCAACGCCCATATTTTTATTTCATAGAAAATTTATGAAGTTTTTTGAAAGTCTTAAAGCAATGGGTCACGAGCAAGTTCTCTTTTGTCATGACCATGAAACCAATCTCAAAGCAATTATTGCCCTTCATGATACCAGTTTGGGATTAGCTATGGGGGCGACTCGCCTATTGCCTTATGTAAGTGAAGAAGCAGCTTTGCAAGACGTTCTCCGTCTGAGTCGCAGTATGACCTACAAAGCCGCCTGTGCCAATATTCCTGTTGGAGGTGCAAAAGCAGTTATTATTGCTCATCCTGAAGATAAAACCGATGCCATGCTCAAATCTTATGCACGGTTTGTCGAAAGTCTTAAAGGACGATTTGTTACAGGACAAGATGTAAATTTTTCGCCTGAAGATGTGCGAAAAATACGCCAACAAACTAGTTACGTTGTCGGAATTGCAGAAACAGGAGGTGGGCCAACATTAGCAACAGCGATCGGTGTGACTTTAGCCATAAAAGCGGCAGCAGAGTATCGTTGGCAAAGGCAAAATCTCGATGGACTGAGAGTAGCAGTTCAAGGATTAGGAAATGTTGGCAAACATCTCTGTGATTTTCTCTATCAAAATGGGGTCAAACTTTTTGTCAGCGATTTAAATAGAGAAAAATTAGAAGAAGTTGCAGAACTTTATAAAGCAACCATTGTAGAACCTCAAGAAATTTACTCATTGGATGTTGATGTATTTTCTCCTTGTGCTTTAGGTGGAATTCTGAATAGCTCAACTATTCCCCAAATTCAAGCTCCTGTAATTGCTGGTGCTGCCAATAATCAACTGGAAGATGAAGATTTACACAGCCAGATGCTTGAATCTAGAAATATTCTTTATTGTCCAGATTATGTAATTAATGCTGGTGGCTTAATCAACGTTTACAACGAAATGATTGGCTATGATGACGTGAAAGCTTTCAGCCATGTCCATAAAATTTATGATACCCTTCTGGAGATTTTTCATAAAGCTGATTTTGAAGGAATCACCACATATATGGCATCTAAACTTTTAGGAGAAGAGCGCATTCAAAAGCAAAAAACCAACAGCATTTATCACTAAATTAGTTAAACATCAAAACTTCAAGGTATTGAGCAATGGAAAATAATACGTTTGTTACATCCGCCTATATTGCAACTTCACCGGATACAGCTTTTAATTACTTGTGCCGTTTAGAAACTCTCAACGAGTGGACTATTAATTGCCGAATGTTAGAGAAGGTAGATGATAATACTTGGATAGGGTCTTGTGCTGGCTATCAGAGAAATCTTTATTATCATCTTAAAAAGATAGAAAATCCACTATTTTTAGGCATTGAGTGGTACTGTGGATTTTCTCCTGATAACTATTTTCATTGGTATCCCGTTCTGCTGTTTCCTCCAAGCTACTTGGAGCCGGAATCAAATGAAAAAGGAGTTTACTTTCATTGGATTAGCTTTATAGATCCAAAACGGCGGACTCCGATGATTATGCAGGGAATTAAAACAGTACATCTTTGCGAAAGCCGTTCTCTTAAAGCTATTCTGGAGCGCAACGAGGGACTTACAGAAGCGGCTGAAGGGCAATATACAGTTGATAGTGACACAATTTATGTTGATGCTCCTATTGAATTAGCCGTTGAATATTTGGAAGACTTACGGAATATTGGAAATTGGTCACATTTGTTGCGATCGCAGGGCGAAGTTGCTCACCAATCGGGTGAATTCTTAGATGAATATAACCAAACAGTAAAAATCACATTCCGAACTCATAAACTCAACAATTATTATCTCATCGAGCAGGATTACTTCTATCCTGATTACCAATTCCTGCAACGCTGCCCTACCGTACTTATACCCTGTTCATGCGCTTTCAACGATCCGTCTGCTCGTGGATTTATTCTCCACCGCATCGCTTTTTGGAAAGGTGGCAAAGCACCCCGTCACGGCAAACTTCAAATGGAAGATTACGGAGCAGAAAATATGAGCATTAAACGCTTGCTAGAAGCTAAAGCTGGTAATCTTGAAACCTTCGCTCGTGGAATGAGCTATCTTCCACAAGTTGCTGTTGATAGTTGCAATATAAACTAATTTGAGGCGTGTTAAATAATGGTATTAGTAGCAGGTAATCTTTATTTAGAAAAAAACTTTGCCCCTGTAGAGTTGGAAATAACAGCAGATAATCTCTCAGTAATTGGAGAAATACCTCCTGAACTTAACGGGATGTTAATTCGTAACGGCCCTAATCCCTTATTTCCATCTCCAGCTTGGTATCACTGGTTTGATGGGCACGGTATGTTACACGGTGTCCAGATTAGCAATGGCAAAGCCAAGTATCATAACCGCTACATCCAAACACAGGGGTGGAAAACTGAAAAAGATGCTGGACGTGCAATTTGGTCAGGTTTTTTAACACCACCTCAGCCAGAAAGTCCTAATGCTCCTCCGATTAATACTGCTAATACAGCCGTTGTTTGGCACGCCAATCGCTTGTTGGCTCTTTGGGAAGGCGGAGAACCTTACCAAATCCAAGTACCTGAACTCACAACAGTCGGTTCTTATACTTATGGGGGTGAGTTGCAAAGCGCTTTCACTGCTCATCCCAAAGTCGATTGTGCCACTGGCGAAATGATGTTTTTTGGCTACTCTTGGGTAAATTTACCTCACTTGCAATACAGCGTTGTTTCCCCGCAAGGCAAGCTGTTGCGGACAGTACCAATTGACTTACCAGTGGGGGTGATGATGCACGATTTTGCCATCACCGCCAACTACACAATCTTTATGAATCTGCCCTTGACATTCCGTTTGGAACGCGCACAACAGGGAAAACCACCTTTACTTTTTGAAAAAGATATTCCTAGTCGCTTTGGTATTCTGCCACGTCATGGAGATAATAGCAGCATTCGCTGGTTTGAAGCACCTGCGTGTTATGTCGCTCATACTCTCAATGCTTATGAGGACGGAGATGAAGTAGTACTTATCGCTTGTCGAATGCCAACTACCACTATGCTTGGTCTTGCAGGAAGACCACAAGATAATCACAGTGATATTTCCTTTCTATATAAGTGGCGGTTCAACCTGAAGACAGGTGCGGTAATTGAAGAACCTTTAGATGATATTCCTTCAGAATTTCCGCGTGTGAACGACCAACAACTGGGACACAAGACTAGATACGGTTACAGTTCACGAATGATACCTAATTCCGTACCTCTGTTCGATGGCGTAATTAAGTATGATTTTGCTAATGGTAGCTCTCAAACTCATGTATTAGGAAAAGGACGTTATGGCGGTGAGGGGGTGTTTGTACCTCGACCAAATGCAATTGATGAGGATGACGGTTGGCTGCTAACTTTTGTCTACGATGAAGTGGCGAACATTTCGGAACTGCTTGTATTAAATGCTAAAGACATCACGGCTGAACCTGTCGCTCGCATCATGATTCCCCAACGTGTTCCTTACGGGTTCCACGGTACTTGGATTGATCAGACAAATTTTGCAAGTTCTGTCTGATAATGTCCGGCAAATCCTGATTGTTGACGGTATCTGGAAAACTTCTCTTTTTGTAGGAGCTACGGTGTACACACAAATCTTATAAACTTGCCCCACAACCTTTTGATCCCCCCTAACCCCCCTTTTTAAGGGGGGAAAACTTTCTCAAGTCCCCTTTTTAAAGGGAATAATCGCGTAAATTTCTTAAAAGTCCCCCTTTTTAAGGGGGATTGAGGGGGATCAGATAATATTGTCCGCCCAGCATAGAGATGTGTGTACACCATAACCTTAAAAAGCGGGAAAAAGTTTTTATCAAGGTGAATACAATTGGGAGCATCCCACTTTTTTTGCATGTCATTGCGAGCGAAACGGAGTGAAGCGAAGCAAGCGCAAAATCTCCTCCTCAGAGTAAGTCCATGCGATTGCTTCGTCGTTCCTCCTCTCTACGAGACGCTACGCGAACGCAATGACCGTTATCCTCTCATTGCAAAATAAAAACTGGGATGCACCCATACAATTTGTGTTCATTCGAGCTTTTTACTCGAAAGACCGAGCTTTGAACTCGAAACGCCGTGCTTTTTACTCGAAAGACCGAGCTTTGAACTCGTAACGCCGTGCTTTTTACTCGAAAGACCGAGCTTTGAACTCGTAACGCCGAGCTTTTTACTCGAAAGACCGAGCTTTGAACTCGTAACGCCGAGTTTTTTACTCGAAAGACCGTGCTTTTTACTCGAAGCACCGAGCTTGGAACTCGAAACGCCGTACTTGGAACTCGGAACACCGAGCTTGAAACTCGGAATGTCGTGCTTGGAACTCGGAACTTCAAGATTAGTCGTAAAGGCACAGCAATAGACTTCTTGCATAAGTCTATGTTTTCTATATAAAACCACAGATAAACACAGATGAACACCGATAAATATCGGTGTTCATCTGTGGTTCCTTTTAGAATTATTCGGATTTTGCCAGAAGTCTACTGAACTGTGTTGCAGTATGAGCGATTATTTAAGATACGATGTGAAATGAGATGATCAGAGCAATAAAAAAGCGATCGCTATGGTTGTAACTCCAGCCAAGTGGACAACAAATGAATATCATCGCATGATTGCAGCAGGCATCTTGGATGATCGGTGTGTGGAATTACTAAGAGGAGAAATTGTAGAGATGTCACCGGAAGGCGAACCCCACGCCTATTTTAGTAGTGAAGCCGGGGAATATCTCACTCGGTTATTGGGCGATCGCGCTATGATTCGTCAATGTAAACCAATTAGACTGACTAAAAACTCGGAAGCCCAGCCAGATATCGCCATTGTGCAACGCTTGGGTCGTCATTACCTCAATCGTCATCCTTATCCTGAAAATATCTTCTGGCTGATTGAATACTCAGATTCCAGCTTAGATAAAGATTTGGAAATTAAAAGTACAGTCTATGCTGAAGCTGAAATCCCTGAATATTGGGTAGTTAACCTCAAAAAAATGCAGCTTGTAGTATTTCGAGACCCCCAAGATGGTGAATACGCTTCCAAGTTCACGTTAACAGGTGGAACAATTTACCCAATCGGGTTTCCAGATATATCTGTGGCGCTAGATTTCATTGTCAGTGCTTAGGAATTCAAGAGACTGGTATGCATCCCAAAAAGATGAAGGGGTTGCGGACTTCATAACTGAGCATAGTCCATTGGTTTCGCACCTCCCTCCGCAATTTCTCGTTTAGCACTTTGAGCAGCTAGCTGCAATTAGTTGTTGTTGAGTGTTCTTGAATCACTTGTCCCTTGAAGTTCGTCTTGTAAATCTTCAAGGTACTCCCGGAGATGTTCTACAACTTCCTCGTTGCTACCTAAAAAATCAGCATACTCTTTCAGCACTTTTTCGATAATCTCTCTGTACTGAGCCTTTAGTCAATCCATATTAGAATATTAATCAAGATTAAACGGGAGCATCCCAACCGAACTATTTTGAATTTTGGCTTGCTTATGACTAGTATAAATATTTTCTTGTCTGACTCAATGAAAATCTTTGTTGAGGAACAAGTTACAAAAGGCGGCTATGCTTCAATAAGCGAATATCTTTTAGAGTTAATTAATCAAGACCAACAGCGCCAAGCTAAAGAAAATATAGAGGAACTTTTAATTGAAGGACTTGAGAGTGGAGAAGCCATAGAAGTTACTGATGAATGGTGGGAACAAAAACGTATACGCCTGATGAACAAGCCGCTTCAGGAACAATAATGACAAAGCGGATAATTATCACACCTAAAGCCAGTTTAGATATAGATGAGCATTTTGCTTACATTGCCCAAGAAAACCCTGATGCTGCACTCAAATTTTTTGATGCAATTAGAGAGACTTTTGCACAGTTAGCAAAAATGCCTGGAATGGGTAGATTGTATAAAGTGCAGAATCCCCGTTTACAAGGTCTACGTAAGTGGGCTGTTAAGGATTTTAAAAAGTATCTAATTTTTTACTTTAAACAAGACGAAAATATCCAAATTTTGCGAATTCTCTATGCTGGAAGAGATATTGAGAGAATTTTGGAACAAGAACTATAGTGTGTAGGCAACGGCTTTTTTAGTAAGTGAATGTGATCGCATAGTCTACAGCAAAGGCGATCGCACATCCCCCATAAACACGATCGCTCAGGCTTGATATCATACCTTGTATGATGTGTCTCCATCCGCTTTTAGATTTTATTGACGGGAATTTTGCACTCAGCAACGCATCCCCAAGCTATTATTATGAAGGGCGTTGTCCTCAAAGTGGTCATTTACTAAGGCTACCTCGCACTCCTTTAGTAGAAGCGATCGCACTGAGTTTAATGCAACAACTTGCCACCGATAACCTTTATTCTCTTGAAGGCAAGATGTATGGAGTATTGTTAGTTGAATTACCTAATAGTGAACAACGAATACTCAAAGCTTTCTCCGGGTTGCTGAATGGTTGTAGTGTAGTTGAAGGTTGGGTTCCACCGATTCCGGGGCGAGAGGAAGTTGCCTTAGAGGAAGCCCAGACTTTGGCTGAATTGGAGGCTATCAAGCAGGAATTAATTCATCTCAAGCAACTCCCACAAAGGCAGGATTACGAAACCCTATCTCGTGAGTTTGAACAGCAGTTGCAAGCAATGAGCGATCGCCATCGTGATTGCAAACATCAACGCCAGCAAAAACGTCAGCAACTCTATGAAACACTCGCAGGAGAAGCACTCACTATTGCCCTTGAACAACTTGATGAAGAAAGCCGTCAGCAGGGAATTGAGCGCCGACAACTCAAACGCCAACAAAATGAAGTCTTACAACCGCTTCAGCAATTAATTGCAGCAGCAGATACGCGAATAGGGCAACTTAAACAACAGCGTAAACTACTTTCTCGCCAACTCCAGGCGCAGATGCACGCGGCTTACACTGTAATGAATTTTTTCGGACAATCGCGATCGCTACAGCAGTTAATGCCGAGAGGCTTACCTACTGGCACAGGTGACTGTTGCGCCCCCAAGCTACTGCACTATGCAGCAACAAATAATCTCAAACCATTGGCAATGGCAGAGTTTTGGTGGGGATCTTCCGCCGCCGATCAAGACAAAATTCCGGGTAAATTTTACGGTGCTTGTGCAGAACGCTGTCAGCCATTGATGGGTTTTTTACTGTCAGGATTAAGTAACTCCCCAACCTCCCCTTCTAGGGAAGAGGTCACCTTACCAATTATTTACAAAGACGAATGGTTGATTGTCGTCAACAAACCCGCAGGATTATTATCAGTTCCCGGCCGTTATTTTGATAGCCAAGACAGCGTTCTGGGTCGTTTGCGTAATTTGTTTACAGACGGTATCTTACTCAATGCCGTGCATCGACTCGATCAAGACACCTCCGGTATTCTGGTGCTGGCACGCGATCGCCAAACTCATCGCCAACTGAGTATCCAATTTCAGCAACAGCAAGTTCACAAAGTTTATGAAGCCCTACTTTCCGGGATTGTAAGCACAGACCGAGGTGTAATTGAATTGCCACTGTGGGGAAATCCTGATAATCGCCCCTATCAGCAAGTTGATTGGCAGCGCGGTAAACCCAGCATCACGCATTTTCAAGCAATAGCTAGAGAAGGAAACTATACTCGTGTTGAGTTTAAGCCGCTAACAGGGCGTACCCATCAGTTAAGAGTTCATGCTGCTGATTCGCAAGGGCTAGGTAAACCGATTTTGGGCGATCGCCTTTATGGTTGTGGCGCAGTTACCAAGCGCTTATATTTGCACGCTAGGCAACTTTGCTTCCAGCATCCGCAATTGGGAGATCCCCTGCAACTACAAGTAACAACGCCATTTTAATCTATCCGACAACGCCCCTCGGTATTACAGGCCAGTCGTTCTTGGCGTTGGGCTAGAACAGTAGTTAAATTCGGTCTACCTGTGATGGCGAGTCGCCAGTTTGCCCAAATTCCATAAAGAAAATCTGCGATCGCGCCAACCAGAGGTAACTGAGTTATGGCATAAACCCAACCCATCCCCAAGATTTTATAAACACGGCGAAAGACCTCAACATTTTGTACAACTGTCCCATCTGGTAACACAGCATGGATACGCCCCATTGCTGTTTCAAAGTCAACTCCGCCATTGGCTTCTGGATTATAGTCATCGTCTGCAATGTCTACAAACGACACTAACCCCCGACCCGCATCCCGTTTTTGCAAAAAGTTGACTTCGCGCATACATAAAGGACATTCACCGTCATACAGCAGCTTAATTTTCCATGAAGGTGTAGTAGATGGAGGCTGAGTCAGCACTTCATTAGAACTGTAGGATTGAGAATTTGTTGAAGACGGTGTAGTAGATGGAGGCTGAGTCAGCACTTCATTAGAACTGTAGGATTGAGAATTTGTTGAAGACATAGGTGATTTTAATCAAGGTATTGGTATTTATATATAAATATTTTAAGAAATATAAATAAATGTTTCAACTTAACTGAAATATAGTTGCATTTTTATGTGTACTTTTGCAACAACTCATAGGGTAGAAATTTCTCTATGCCTAATGAAGTAAATATTTATTCACAATTGTTTACAAGCTCTAGTAGAATGACTTTATTCACAGATAAGTATTTTTTCTCATTGACATGATAGCGGATCGATTTCCCTGGCTTACCGCGATTGTCCTACTACCACTGGTTGCTTCCCTGCTTATCCCTGTGCTGCCTGATAAAGATGGCAAGCGCGTGCGGTGGTATGCTCTAGGCGTAGGTATCGCAGACTTTTTCTTGATGTGCTACACCTTTTGGAAGCATTACGATGCAAGCAGTGCTAGTTTTCAACTCGTGGAGAATTATGCCTGGGTGCCTCAGTTGGGTTTGAACTGGGCATTATCGGTTGATGGACTGTCAGTCCCGCTTGTGTTGCTAGCAGGATTTGTGACCACACTCTCGATGTTTTCGGCATGGCAAGTTGATCGTAGACCCCGCCTGTTTTACTTTCTCATGCTCGTGCTGTATTCCGCACAGGTAGGGGTGTTCGTCGCCCAAGACTTGCTGCTATTTTTCATCATGTGGGAAGTCGAGCTGATTCCTGTCTACTTACTCGTTTGCATTTGGGGCGGGCAAAAGCGTCGCTATGCAGCAACAAAATTTTTGCTATATACAGCAGCCGCTTCTATATTTATTTTGATCGCAGGACTGGCAATGGCGCTTTATGGTGGCGGCTCCATAACCTTTGATATGACCGCCCTGGGCATGAAAGATTACCCGCTTGGTTTAGAACTGCTGCTTTATGCGGGATTGCTAATTGCATTTGGCGTTAAGCTCGCTGTTTTCCCCATGCACACTTGGTTGCCTGATGCCCACGGTGAAGCATCTGCTCCCGTGTCGATGATTTTGGCAGGCGTGCTGTTGAAAATGGGCGGCTACGGGCTGATACGTCTAAATCTTGAGCTTCTACCCAATGCACACATATATTTTGCGCCTATTTTAGCGATTCTGGGCGTTGTTAACATTATCTATGGCGCGTTAAACTCCTTTGCCCAGTCCAATATGAAGCGTCGCCTAGCGTATTCGTCGATTTCCCACATGGGGTTTGTATTGCTGGGTATTGCCTCCTTCACCGATTTGGGAATCAACGGCGCGATGTTACAGATGATTTCCCACGGTTTAATTGCATCGGTGCTTTTCTTCTTGGCAGGGGTGACTTATGACCGCACCCACACCATGGCAATGGAAAATATGGGTGGTATTGGTCAAGCCATGCCCAAAGTCTTTGCTCTGTTTACAATCGGTTCGATGGCTTCTTTGGCTCTCCCCGGTATGAGCGGCTTTGCTGGCGAACTCTCGGTTTTCCTGGGTTTGACAACCAGCGATGTCTACAGTTCGACCTTCTGCACCGTAACAGTTTTCCTGGCGGCCGTAGGAGTTATTCTCACACCGATTTATCTGCTATCCATGCTGCGGCAAGTATTTTACGGCTCAGGTGCAGAACTTACTTGCAACCTTACAGATGCAGGCTTGCAGAATCAGGAAGATGAAGAAGCGGTTTGTTTTGGTACAGATTGCGTTGTGCCTACCGAGGCAGTATATAGAGATGCCAGTCCGCGTGAAGTGTTTATCGCTGCCTGCTTTTTGGTGCTGATTATCGGTATTGGGTTTTACCCTAAGATGCTTATGCAGATGTACGATGTCAAGACTGTCGCGGTAAATGCTCAGGTTCGCCAATCATACACTGTAATTTCGCAAGCGAATCCTCGGATTTATGCTAATGGGTTCTTAGCTCCTAAATTTGCAGAGGCTGAGGTAGTACCTGTTATGGCAACCATGAAGTAAGCTTTTCGTCCTCTATTATCTGTTGAAAATTAAGCGATCGCTCTTCACTTGCAAGGGCGATCGTTTTTTAACTGGCTCTCAATATCAGCATCATGCTTGCTTGACCAAGGAAGCAGTAAAATGTTGCGCGACCTGAGAAACCAATTTCGCCAGCCATAACTTTTACAACTAAATTGAGGTGAATAGTTATGTCTCAGTAATACTCAAATAGCGAAATTAAGTTTTGCATCAGCATTTGTCGTAAATCTGAACGTGTTTCTAAGTTTTGTTTTAATATTTGCGGCTATCACTGAAGTCTTTGCAGCAAATACCTAAAAATTTGTGGCTTTCACGTAAACAATAGCGATCGCTTTTAATCTTAGTTTCTTGTAGAGCGATCGCATCCTACACATACCAATCCTTATCCCCAAAGGGGGCCCCAAGTTCCTCAATCCCCAATTCACTTTATCTAAATTTTTATCTTTATCTGTATTTTCCCTTAATTTTTTTCCAAAATTGAATCTGATTCCTACATTAACGATAACTATAATTTGTTACTTGGACAAAAGCGACTAACATAACTTTTTATAGTTTTCATGAATCCTCTAAATTAACCAATGAACTTGGGAATATTAAGTTAATAGGAGGACATTAGGGTTACAATCGCCATTCCTGAAGCTACCGCTAGGAAAAGCAATCCCCAATTCGGCAGTAAACTTGCAGTTAAAAATCTGTTTTATTTCCTTTTAATGTGTCATTTACGACAGTAAAACGAGAAAAATTATGACTACTCTTTTAGAATACAAAGTTATAGAAACAGTTTATGAAGATTCGAGAACCGTTATATATCGAGCTTTAGGAGAAAAAGCTACGAAACCAGTTATTCTCAAAACGCTCCGTGCTGAGTGTCCCACCTTAGAAGAAATTACGCAACTCCGGCACGAATACGATATCTCAAAAAAGCTAAAAATAGCTGGAATCGTTCAACCTTACGGGCTGGAAAACTATCGCAACAGTCTTGTTATAGTCTGGGAAGATTTTGGCGGTCAGTCTCTCAAACAATTTATTGATCACAACCCTATCGATATTGTTACCTTTCTCAAAATTGCCATTCAACTAGCAAAGACTCTGTTCGATTTGCACGAAAATCAGATTATCCATAAAGATATTAAAAGCCAAAATATTATTATCAATCCAGAAACTTTACAAGTCAAAATTACTGACTTTAGTATTGCTTCGCGTTTATCAAAAGAAAATCCCAACTTCAGCAATCCTAACTTTATACAAGGGACGCTTGCCTATATGTCCCCGGAACAAACTGGGCGCATGAATCGTTCCATTGACTATCGTACTGACTTTTATTCCTTAGGAGTCACTTTTTATGAAATCCTCACAGGTAAGCTACCTTTTTCAACGAATGACCCAATGGAGTTAGTTCACTGTCATATTGCCAAACAACCGTTACCCCCTAGCGAACTCAATCCTCAAATTCCTGTAAGTATTTCTAACATCACCCTGAAGTTGTTGGCAAAGACAGCAGAAGATAGATACCAAAGCGCTCTCGGTCTGCAAGCTGATTTAGAAACTTGTCTCATCCAGCTTCAGGTTACAGGCAAAATAGAAAACTTCATTTTGGGCGAACAAGACCGTTGCGGTCAACTACAAATTCCGCAAAAACTTTACGGTCGTGAAGCCGAAGTTGCTACGCTTATTGAGGCTTTCGTTCGCGTTGCAACTGTGTCAGAGAAACCAGCCAGTTCCGGCTCGACGGAAATGATGCTGGTGGCGGGTTATTCCGGGATTGGTAAGTCCGCTTTAGTCAACGAAGTTCACAAACCGATTGTGAAAGCACGCGGTTATTTTATTGCAGGTAAGTTCGATCAGTTTAAACGAAATATTCCCTATAGTGCTGTTGTTAACGCGTTTCAAGATTTGATTCGCCAGTTGCTCACAGAAACTCAAGAAAGTATAGCTGTTTGGAAACAAAAACTTTTAGAGGCTTTGGGTGATAACGGTCAGGCGATTGTTGAAGTCATTCCTGAAGTAGAACTCATTATCGGTGAACAACCCAACATTCCGCAATTAGGGCCAGCCGAATCTCAAAATCGCTTCAATCGAGTCTTTCAAAATTTTATTCAAGTCTTCGCTCAACCCGAACATCCGCTGGTTTTGTTTTTAGATGACTTGCAGTGGTCAGATTCAGCGTCCCTAAAATTAATTGAACTGATGATGACAGACCCCGATAGCAAACATCTGTTGCTAATCGGAGCTTATCGAGATAACGAAGTCAGCGCTACCCATCCTTTAATGCTGACCTTGGAGGAAATTAAAAAAACGGGTGCAACTGTTAACGCGATCGCCTTACAAGCTTTAGAACTTTCTCACGTCTGTCAAATAGTAGCTGATACCCTCAAAGAAAGCGAAAAATCACAATCTCTTGCCGAACTACTATTCAATAAAACTCAAGGTAATCCTTTCTTCCTGACTCAGTTGCTCCAAACCCTGCACCAAGACAAGCTCTTAACTTTTGACTTTAAATCTAACGCTTGGCAATGGGACATCGCTAAAATTCAAGCCGTTGACATCACCGATTATAATGTTGTCGAACTCGTTGCCAGAAATATTCAAAAACTGCCGCCCACAACGCAGCAAGTTCTTAAATTAGCCGCTTGTATTGGTAACTCTTTTAATTTAGACGTTCTGGCAATTGTACACGAGAAATGTCAGTCAAAAACGGCTACAGAACTTTGGAGCGCTCTGCAATCAGGTTTAATTTTACCCCTCAGCAATGCTTATAAAATTCCTTTAGCAACCGATGATGAGTCACAAACTCTTGATGACTTTGAACAGCTAACCACAGACTGGGAAGCAGTAATCATTTCCTATAAATTTTTACACGACCGAGTGCAGCAAGCAGCTTATTCCCTGATTCCTGAGGATCAGAAAAAAGAAACTCACCTCAAAATTGGTCAACTGCTGCTAAAAAATACCCCTCCCGAAAAAATTGAAGAAAGTATATTTGACATCGTTAATCAACTCAATATTGGGGTGGAACTGATTAGCGAACGCACCCAAAAAGACGATCTAGCTCGCCTAAATCTCATTGCAGGCCGCAAAGCTAAGGCCGCAACAGCTTACGAACCAGCAGTTAGATACTTAACGGTTGGATTGGGACTGCTAGCACCTAAGTGTTGGCAAACTCATTACGACTTAACGCTTAACCTCCACGTAGAAGCAGCAGAAGCAGAGTACTTAAACACCAACTTCGAGCGGTCAGCCGCCTTAACTGAAGCCACATTGCAGCATACAACTAACCTACTCGATAAAGTGAAGGTGTACGAGCTGCAAATCCAGTTTTATTTTGCTCAAAGCCAAATGAGCGCAGCGATGGATACGGGGCTTTCTGTACTTGAAATGCTGGGAGTTTCGTTAGAATCCACCAATAATGAGGTGGATTGGGTAGTTGAGTTACCTCAAATTGAGGACTTAGACAACCTTCCCGTCATGAGCGATCCTCACAAACTAGCAATTTTACGGCTCCTGATCAATGTATCGGCTAGTTCTACCTTTGCCAGACCTGAGATATTGCCACTTATTATATTGACTCAGATTAATTTCTGTATTAACCAGGGTTATTCAGGGCTAGCAGCTTTTGCCTATGCTTTGTATGGGATGCTTTTGTGTACGATCAAAGGGGACACAGAAACGGGATATCTTTCGGGTCAATTAGCATTAGAACTGTTAGAGAAGTTTAATGCTAGAGAACTCAAATGCAAGATATATAACCTCTTCAATCTCTTTATCCGTCCTTGGAAAGAGCATGTTAAAACAACTCTCAAACCATTTATAGAAGGAGCGCACAGCGGTCTAGAAACAGGTGATATCGAGTTTGCTAGCTATTGTACAATTAACTATTGCTCCCATTTATTCTTGGCAGGAGAGCAACTAGCAAAGGTTGAGCAGCAACAAACACAGTACTTCGATTTATTGCTAAAGCTGAAGCAAGAATACTCGATTAACTACGTTAAAATTTGGCAACAGCTTACCTTAAATCTATTAGGGAAGTCTGAGAATAAATATCAACTAATTGGCGAAAGTTTTGATGAATTGCAAAGCTTGCCTACTTTTTTAGCAGCAAAAAATCCTATTTTGCTGTTTCTCACCTACAATGCCAAAGTAATTTTACTGTATCTCTTTAAAGACTGTGCCCAAGCAGTCGCAAACGCGAAATTGGCGGCAGACTATATTACGCCTGTTGGCGGGTGGGTGATAGTTTTTGGTAACTATACCTTTTTCTATTCCTTGGCTCTTCTCGGTTTGTATTCTCAAGCGAAAACTAGCGAAAAACAACAGTACCTAGCTGTAGTTGAAGAACATCAGCAAAAGATGCAGCAATGGGCCTTTCGCGCTCCCTGCAACTTCCAGCACAAGTACGAACTTGTAGAAGCTGAAAAAGCGCGAGTTTTAGGACAAGTCGTTGCAGCGATGGAGCTTTATGATCGCGCGATCGCCAAAGCCAAGGAGCAAGGTTACATTCAAGATGAAGCGATCGCTAACGAACTAGCAGCAGAGTTTTACTTTTCGCTTGGTCGAGAGAAAGTAGCTCAAACTTATTTAATTGAAGCTTACTATGCCTATATTCGTTGGGGAGCAACAGCAAAATTCAAAGATTTAGAATCAAGTTATCCAGCAATTTTCTCCAAAATTCATAAACGAGACAATTCCGAGATTGAGTTAACTCAGACGACAACCTCGACTAGTGGAATTGCATCAAAAACCCTGGATTTCACTACTTTTATCAAAGCATCGCAAGCCCTAACGGGTGAAATCGTTCTTAGTCGCTTGCTAGAAAAGTTACTAAAAATCGTCATGGAAAATGCAGGCGCTCAAACGAGTTACCTGATTTTAGAGAAAGAAGGAAAGTTAGCAATCGAGGCTAAGGGTTCCGTCGAACAAAATGAATTCACTTTATGTTCGTCTATTCCTTTAGAAAACACAGCGTATTACCTTCCCCTTTCTTTAATTAATTACGTGGCACGAACTAAGGAAAACATTGTTTTAAATCATGCTGTTCAAGAAGGAAGATTTACTCAAGACCCTTATATTGCCAAAACCAGGCCAAAGTCTATTCTGTGCATTCCCCTAATTAATCAAGGTAAATTAATTGGTATTCTTTACCTAGAAAACAATCTTACCATTGATGCCTTTACTCCCCAAAGGCTTGAAGTTTTAGGGCTACTTTCTTCTCAAATGGCAATCTCTCTTCAAAATGCTTTACTGTATGCCAATTTAGAATCAACTAACGGAAAACTCAAAGAAGCAAAAGACAGCTTAGAAGATTACAGCAGAAATCTAGAACAAAAAGTCGAGTCAAGAACACTGGAACTTAAGGACAAAAACCAGCATTTGCAACAAGCTTTGCAACAATTACAGCAAACCCAAGCTCAACTAATTCAAACAGAAAAAATGTCAAGTTTGGGGCAACTAGTAGCTGGCGTAGCTCACGAAATTAACAATCCAGTTAACTTCATTAATGGCAACCTCGTTCATACAAGTAACTATCTTCAAGATTTGCTAGAACTGGTGCAGGACTACGAACAATACTATCCCGATCCCGTACCAGAAATTAGAGATCGGCAAGAAAATATGGATTTAGAATTCTTGAAAGAAGATCTCCCAAAAATTTTAGAATCAATGAAAATGGGAGCCAATCGCATCCGCGAGATTGTTCTGTCGCTGCGTAACTTCTCTCGCTTGGATGAAGCGGAGATGAAACAAGTGGATATTCATGAAGGCATTGACAGTACCTTGCTAATTTTGCAGCATCGGTTAAAAGAAAAGGCAGGACGACCGAGAATTGAAGTCTATAAAGACTATATTCAACTCCCAGAGGTTGAGTGCTATGCTGGGCAACTCAATCAAGTTTTTATCAATATTCTGACAAACGCGATTGATGCTATCGAACAAGAATATGGAGATGGCCATTTGCCATGTCAAGAGCAAGAGAATGGAATAACTTCCCACACGGCAAACTTGCCAGCCATTCATATTCGTACCGAACGGCTAGATTTTGACCGCGTGGCGATCCAAATTACAGACAATGGCCTTGGTATGACCGAAGAAGTACGTCGCCGAGTGTTCGATCCTTTCTTTACAACTAAACCAATTGGTTCTGGTACTGGTCTAGGATTGTCGATTTGCTACCAAACGATTGTTGAAAAACATCGGGGT
The DNA here is from genome assembly GCA_019359325.1 of Mojavia pulchra JT2-VF2. Taxonomy (GTDB): domain Bacteria; phylum Cyanobacteriota; class Cyanobacteriia; order Cyanobacteriales; family Nostocaceae; genus Mojavia; species Mojavia pulchra. Next base: position 136,706 of record JAHHHN010000012.1, read on the forward strand.
CAACTGAAGTGCAACTCTACACCCGGACAAGGAACTGAATTCATTATTGAGATTCCCATCAAGCAGCACAAGTAAGTAGAAGCAGGGGAATGGGGAATGGGGACTGGGCATTGGGCATTGGGGACAAGGAGAAGCAGAGAATTCCTTACTCAGCCCTCAGCACTTTTTCCCAATCCCCCTTCCCTTCACCGGAATAGCTGAGGGTAAATTTGTCTCCAAGCGAGCCACATACAGCCACCCATTAACAGCAACAACCACATCAGCGCCGCTAACCACCACTCTGGTACATTCAGCGGCCAACGTAGTAAATCGACAAAAGCCGACAAGGGTAATACATTCGCTACTTTTTGGAGTATGGGGGGAAGTGTTTCACGAGGAAAGTAAGTGCCACAGATTGTAAACATGGGCACGATCAATAAAAAAATAGGTACGTTTAATTGGTCTACCGTTCGGACAATTCCTGCCGCCAGCAGTCCCATTGCAGCAAACAGAAGACAGCCTAGACAAATTAGGGGTAAAGACAAAAGCAGGTTCCAACCGGAATATAACCCCCAGAAACCTACTACGATCGCAGTTGCTAGGCCCGCTATCAAACCACGAGTTGCTGCCCAAAGCCACTCTCCCAAAAACACCTCAGCAAATGTTAGCGGTGCTGTCAACAATGCTTGCCAAGTTCTTTGAAATTTCAAACGGATGAAGCTTCCGTAGGCTCCTTCAAAAAAGGACTGATTGAGGACTCCGATCGCAATTGTTCCTGGAGCAATAAACTCTAGATAACTAATATTTCGTCCGCCATAAGTTATTTCTCCCACTAAAGGAGTTAAGCCATAACCAAAAGCTACCAGATAAATTAAGGGTTCTAAGATTGGCGGCAGCAAGTTAACTAGCCAAGTATGTTGGTACACCTTAGCATTACGACGCCAGACTGAATAGATGCCCCAAACGGTAATACTTGAATTAAACTTCATTCTAATGACGTACCAGTGAGTCGTAAGAAAACATCTTCTAAATTAGCCCGTCGCCTAGTCAGGCTTGTTGGTTGCGTAGCGATAAGTTGTTCCCATAAAGGATTGGGGTTGTTTGCGGGTAAAGCTAACAAATAACTGCTACCAAACGGGCGATACCAAGCTCCTGCTTGTACCGCTAGCTGTTGCAAAATAGATTCTGCAACGCCTTCGATTTCAACCATTTCTTGACCGACAATGCGCTCGATCAATTCTGTTGGAGTACCTTGGTCGATTGCTTTTCCTTGTTGAAGTAATAATAGGCGATCGCACAATCGTTGTGCTTCATCCATATAGTGAGTTGTGAGTAACACTCCACAGCCATCTTGTTTGAGTTGACTGACCAATTTCCAAAAATCTTGTCTGGCATCTGGATCTAAACCCGTTGTTGGCTCATCCAAAAACACAACTTGGGGATGGTTAACTAAGGCACGTGCTAAGACTACCCGCCGCTTCAGTCCACCAGAAAGCTCATCTAGACGATGCTTGGCATAATTTTGCAATCCCACTCGGTCTAGTAATTCCCCAACTCGGTGTCGTGCGGCTTTACCAACTAGGCGATAGTGATGGGCAAAATGAATGAGATTCTGAAAAACTGTGAACTCCGGATCTAAGTTATCATCTTGAGTGACAATTCCCATAAAAGTACGGGCTTGCCGACCTTGACGATGCACGTGCCAACAGCCTAACTGTACAAATCCCCGACTGGGAATAACTGCTCCGTAAAGCATTCCTACCGTTGTGGTTTTTCCCGCTCCATTCGGCCCTAAAAGACCGAGAATTTCTCCGGGATTGAGGGTAAAACTCACATTTTCAACAACTGGACGATCTCCATAGAATTTCCATAAATCGCCAGCCACTAATGCCATTGATTCGACTCTCATCTAAATGCTGCTTGTCCCATAACGACTTAATCATTAAAGAAGGCAAACCGCGATCACACTTTTGTAACCAACGGTTTGCTTCACTTAACTAATATCACTTCTAGAGGCGGCAAACTATTAGCTGTTGTGGCGAGCCTGACGCGAACGGGGTGCGAGCGTAACTTCCAAACTTAGATTCTATGGTGAATCCATTGTATTTTAACAAGGCATCTAATTCTTGTGGAAAATACAAACGATAGGTCATCTCTTCTACAGTCTCTTTTTCCTGCCCTATTAGTTTAAAAAACAGCTTCTGCTTATAGATTTGCTGAGTAAAATCAAATTCATTTGAGTAAGTAACTACCACTGTACCTTTTCCATCCGGATCTGGGTATACAGAGTAGAGATTACTGCGGCGATCGCACAAAATCTCAATACTTTCTTGAGTGCAAGGATTGAGTGCATCAATTACGAACTTCCCATCGGGTTTTAAATGTTTTTTGACGCAAGCAAAACAAGATTCAAGTGCTTCTAAACTAGAAAGATGCCAGATAGAATTAATAGGAAAAATAATAAGAGAAAACTTTTTATCAATGTTAAATTTTCGCACATCTGCTTCGAGCCACTCCACCTGAGTAGATTTTTTTCTTGCTTCTACAAGCATTGACTGAGCGCTATCAATTCCTGTAACTTGTAAACCTTTTTCTGCTAGTTTGATAGCAATTCTACCTGTACCGCAGCACAATTCTAGAACTGGATCTCCACATTGAATTGCTTGGTCATACCAGAAGAGAATTTCTTGTTTTTTTAATTCAGGAGGCATTATATAAACATTTTCATAAATTAAATCGTAATGCCTGCCATCATAATGAATAACCGTATTAACAGTTTTTCCACTGTTTTCTTCTAAAGAAATAGGTAATTTCTCGATTGTTAAAGCTGTTTGTGTTTCTAACTCACGATTCATCACTTTCCGTACCTCTTAACCAAAACTTTTCTTTTATAGATTGGCACACAAATAACCAATGGTATAGATTAACACAATAAGAAGTATTAAGCATTTCTGAAGTTCCTACATCCATTTATATGTTTTAACCCCTGAAGGCGGTAACAGTATGTAATAACTGAATTGTTTTATCAGGTTAGATGAAAAGCGATCGCTTACCCCGATAAAGATGCGACCGCTAAAAACTTTAATTAGAAAAGATGCTAGCTTATCATTGTTCGCTGTTAGACAGATATATTTACCCGTATTATTACGTAGGTTTTTTCAGAAATAAAATATGATTTTTATAGGAGGCTATTCTGCGTAATAACTACTGAAGAGCCTGTATATAAAAATAAAGCTGTAATTAGAACTGTTATTATTCAGTATGAAAAATTCAGATTTCAAGTTTTTCGCTTTGACATTATCACTTTTAGTGCTGTTAGATAGTTTTGTCCAGCCAATTTTATCCCCTGCATTAGCTCAAGCAAACAATTGCCCAGGATCATAATTTACGCATAATGACAGAAATTTTTACAGCAGCTAAACAATATTCTGCTGCTTTTGCAGTTGTACAAGCTGTGTCTACAGAATCACGAGATTACCAATTGCCAGACATTGCGAGGCTAACAATTGATAATGGTGGTCAAGCCACTGATATTACCAATACACTATATAAAACCACCAAAACTCCAGAAAATAAAACTAGTTGCTATCTGAATTAAGAAACATCATTCACAAATTTTGAAAGCAAACTAACAATTGAGGCACAAATCATCAGCTTAAACATTCGTAGAGATTAAGACTTTGCAGAAAACAGAAAAAAATTAGTATTTTTGAAAAATAGATTATGAAACAAATATTTTCTTTATTCATTAGTTTTGCTGTCATAGGATTAGCACCCTCTCAAGGATTATTGGGACTAGGTGTTAATCAAAAACTAAGCTCTATCGAGAATCAGAATAATTCTTCTGCTAGCTCCCAGTACTATTCTCCGTCAAACTTTTCTGAGGGGTTGGCACGGATACAGATTGATGACAAATGGGGCTATATCGATAAAACAGGTAAACTGGTTATCCAGCCTCAGTTTGACGGAGCTTCAGATTTTTCTAAGGGAATAGCACGGGTACTAGTTAACCGTAAGTGGGGTTATATCGATAAAGCCGGGAATTTTGTGATTCAACCACAGTTTGATTATGCTGCCACCTTTTCCGAAGGGCTTGCATTGGTCAGCATTGGTAATCAAGCTTTTTATATTGATTCAAAAGGTAAGCGTGTTCTCCAGCCAAAGTTGAGTGCATTTACTATGTTCAGTCCACAAAGAGCAGATGCTGCCAACTTTTATGAAGGATTAGCACGAATAAAAATTGGTGATAAGTCTGGCTACATCGATAAAACCGGGAAGCTCGTCATTCCAACACAGTTTGATGTTGCTGAAGCTTTTTCCTCTGGACGAGCATGGGTACAAATCAAGGGCGCTGGGCGTGGTAAATATGGTTATATCGACAAAACAGGCAAGTTCGTGATTAAGCTCGACCAGCTAAAGTTATATGCAGGTTCTAAGTTTTCTGAAGGACTAGCTGCGGTTGGATACAACAGTAAGCGAGGCTATATTAACAAAACAGGCAAAGTTGTCATTAAGCCACAATTCGATTATGCCTTTAACTTCTCCGAAGGCATGGCATGGATCGCCATTGGCGAGAAGTCTGGCTATGTTGACAAAACAGGAAAAGTTGTCATCTCGCCACAGTTCACCAGTGCTTCCGATTTTTCCTCTGGACTAGCATCAGTCAGCATCGGCAATCAAAGAGGCTACATTGACAAGACAGGAAAAATGCTTATCCCGCCACAGTTTGATTACACTGCTAAGTTTTCCGACTCTTTAGCACTAGTTAGCATTGGGAACAAATGTGGTTATATCGACAAAACAGGAAAAATGACAATTCAACTGCACCAAAGTTTGGCTCCTATGATCCGCGAGTCTGCTTGGTGTAGAGTTGAATGGCAATAAGAATTTTTTTGTTGGCTCATCCCCTAATTATGCCGTTATTCCATCATCTGATAATCGCAGCAGATATCAAGTAAAAGACAACGACGACCCCACCTTAAAAATGCTGAAAAAATTCTATAATGGGCTTCCTACTTCAGTAATTAGCAATCTTGAGATGCTAAAAGTTTTTACCAATTACCGGAGTAGCGATCGCCCTTTAGTCAATTTTTAGTAGCGTTCAGCAAGCACGCTTAGTACAACGCAATCAAGTAACGATTAGAGAATACGGTTGTGTTGCTCATGTGTTGGATGGGGACGATTTTCGCGCCTACTACCAGCAGGTGGGCAAAGATGCGGTAGAAGCAGAGTTAAAATTTGCTAATCAACGGGGTTATTCACTGTCAGATGCGGTCTTGGATTACTTAGAAGACAAGGCAACAGGGGTACAGGAGTACAGGGGTGTAGGAGGAAATGAAAATTTATCACCCTTACACCCTCACACCCGTATCAACCCAATCTAATGTCCACAACCAAAGCAATGTCATAGATATTGTTGGGATGATCGCCTCCTTGATCCGCAATTGCATTATTTTTGGAATTGGTGGCAGTGGTAAGGGGATGCTGGTTGCTAATGCTTTGCGGCGAATTAAAACAGATAACCAAAACCGCAAAATCTTCTAACGATGCGCTCTCTACCCAAGAAATAATAGAACTTAGAGAGCGTATCATCAACGGCAGATCCAATATGGGGAGTGAGGAAAGTTTGATTGGTGTTTTCTAATAATGACTGGGGTATACTCTGGGGGCGATCGCTACGATACCAGTCTTCCATTTCAATACGTCAGCAGCGTATCGCAAATTCTCAAACATCTGGCAGGTCTTGCCAAGCTGAGAGCTTTTCGTCGTCATCCAAGAGACCCAAAGATTGCTCAACCAAGCTGCAAAGGAATGAGATGTATTAAGGGGAGCATCTTTTTTAGTCTGCATATCCTAATCCTAACAGAACAAACAAGAAAAGATTTATGGCTAAAGCTACTGCACCAATGCCACTGCTGAGGCAGAGAAACTTTTTGATGGATTGATTGGTATGTAAATAAAATAAGATTGCAGCAACAATTGCAAAGGTAGACGAAATAGTTGTGCCGACCCACATCAGCACAGACCTGTTTTGTAACAAGGTTTCGGTGAAACCAAATAAAGAAGGTAAATAAGTAAATATCCATAAAAGGGAGAACGAGCAGAGGTTGAAAATTCCTACGCTACTGCTAATGCTCATCGGAAGTCTGATGAAGCGGTGAAATCTTCTCCAAAGCACCAAAGCGGTGGCAATAAGCGTTCCCACACCCGCAATCAACGCTCCTCCATCGACAACCCAAGACCAACTGTCGGGCGTAAATCCATAGGGTGTTACAACGTCAAACTGCACACGACCCAGTAATCCCCAGACGAAGCGATACATTCCAAATCCACATACAAGGCTTGCAAAGGCTTTGCTAAGTTTCCCTGGATAAAACCAGGCTAGGAAGGCGGCATTAAGACCTGCGACAAGTGACAGCCCCGTACTGATCCACATTAAGCCAAGTTCACCGAATTGTTTAAGGGCATTAATGCCCCAATATTTCTGCCTAACTGCCTGTAGTTGTTGAGGAGTTAATTCCGGGTTTGTAATCTCGTATATTTTGGCAATTATGGGGGCATAGGTTTGTCCCTTCTCCGAACAGTCAATCGGTTGATTGTTGTACAACGCTCGACAATTGCTTAGGTCATATTTATACTCACTTCCTTTTGTCAGGGTGAGCTTGAGCAAACGATCTTGGATGTTTGCCTGACACTGAAATTCTTGTCCTGTTTCTGTGCAGTTAAATATTCGGTTGGGTAAGTGAATGGTAGAGCCATTGTTAGTTTTAATCGATACTTCAGCAAAAGGAGCAGTATTAGGTACGTTTGGAGCGTTAAATATAAGTAAGGATAAAAAAGAAACGACTAGTATAGTCCATAGGCTGATTACAAATTTGGATAGGAATAATACTGCTCGGCGCATTGCTCTTTACTACCTTACCTATGTTATTTAGCTAGTTGAATCGATGCTCCCCACAATCGAGAAGTTCCTATTAATTAGCTCATTATGGTGACAGTGACCAAGCCCCTTCTCTACGTTTGCGGAGCGTGTCGTAGACAGAGTGCGCCAACGGGGGCAGGTGTAGGGTGTAGGGAAAGAAATTAGCCCCGAAGAAAAAGGATTTGAGCTGCCTACATTTAAGTATTAATTACATAAAATATGTATTTCAAAATACACAGTATAAGGCATACGGTGTCCTCGCTTGAAACCCCTAATTTTAATTATGGGGTTTCCTAGTCCAACTGAGCCATTCAACATTAGTATTTAAAACACAGTTTTTAAGCAAAATTATACTGAAATAGGTATTCATTACAGAGCGATACCTTCGGTGAGCTTCGCTAACGCAGAAGTTTTTGGTCTACTAACATTTTCTCGTTCCTCTTGCGCCTCAATCCATTTCAACACGTCCTGAACAGAACGCAACGCACCTTCAATAAATCCTTGGTAATCAGAGTAAGCTTCTCCGCAGATATGAATATTTTTATGCTTGTATTGGTCATCGATCAGGCTAAAGGCTCTTAAACGTACCATTACCTCTCCTGACTTGACATTAGGTCGCCATGCATGACAAGCAGCGCCATAAGGAGCCTTTCCCCAATCATGAATGCCAAAATCTTCAATGCTTCCCTTGAGATCTTCAACAATTTTTTGAAATGCTTCTATAGCAATCCTAAATAAGTTGTGAAATTACTCGTTGAGGCAGGGAACTCTTAACAGGATCGATGACAGGTTTTGGGGAAGGAGCGATGTCAACGGCTGCAAGCAACGTACCCCATCAAATAGTTTTTTTGCACTTCGTACCAGTTGCTAATCAGCTTTTGAGTCCGCATCAATTGCAACTTAACGAAAGCCTGGAGGTACATAAAATGTAATTTTTAATCGCTTTACTCCCCCTCACTAGCTGTTGTTGAGCGTTCGGCATCTTCAGTGTCTTGCCAATACTCCGTTGCTTGTTCTTCTTCCGACAGCGGAAAAATGGTTAAAGGGTTGCTTGCCGAATCGCCTAAAGTAACACTTGCATCTGGTTCTGGCATAGCTGGTGTATCTGGTGTATCAACGTTTCCAGAGATATCTAAGTCTGTTGGCCTGGTGTCGGGAGATTCTTGGATCGCCATAAATTGCTCCTCATTAGTATTAATCAAGATTGGTTAATTTTTTTTGAGTTCTCTTATTGAGAGGGTTCACTCAAATCCTTATCCAAGCACTGGGTTTGAATCACACGGATAATGCGATTACCTACGGTGGGAGAAACAGCGGCATCGCACGTTTCCAGATAACACTCAACGCTCCTGATAATCTTCCGAAGACATGGGGTCTAACTCCCATCTACCAGAGTCACGTGACTCCAAAATCTCGTTTGTCTGAAGAGATACCCCGTCGTCATAATTTAACCCAACAGCAACTCCGAGTTCTTCAACAATGCTCTGATCAGGAGTAGGAACAGTTCCTCCCACTGCTTCATCACCAACTGCTTCAGCCTGATCCCAACGAGCATCAATATCACCTCCCGTTAGTTCTGGACTAGCTGATGTGTACTGCTCCATCCGGTCGTGCATGGTTCGTCCGCCGATTTCAAGCCCAGGCTCTAGGGCCACACCCGTTCCATACGATTCAGTAATTGCCTGGGATAGATCTGAAATAATTGGTTCGCCAGTATCTTCTATAGGTATATCCGAAAGAAGATCAGTATCTTCGATGGGTATATCTGAAAGATTGCGTTCGTTGTTTGTATTGGGTTCGTTGTCTGTTTTGCTAGTTAGATCAGCCATAATGCTTCCTGCGAATCATCCGAATACCTCTAAATAGAACATATCTGAAAATGATATTCCCTATAATCCGCAAATAGGATGAGAATTTATTAGGTAAACTAGCGATATTCGCAGCAAATACGTCACGGTTGAAGGTCAACCAGTCAAAAAATCGATAAGACATAGCTGTTCTAAAGGCTTCCAAAGCTTCAGTAAAGGTGTTTAAAGGTTTATTTACCCACCTGCGTCTCAAGCCTCCTGTCAACTGATGCCAAAGAATAAAAGTATAGGCACAAAAAACTAAAATAAAATATGGGGTGAATTGTTGGGTTGTGGCAGCGTTCGTCGTACTCAATCACAACAAGCAAGCTACCCTACGCGTCTGGTTCGCTGTCTTCGTCAAAGAAGGAGAAGACGTGCCGTTCACGCTAATGAGATCGCCGATAAACTTGTTTATGTCTTTTAGACAAGTTAAACTCATACGTTGGTAATCCCATAACATCAGTATTAAAGGCAAATAAATCACCAGAGTTAAAACTTTTTTCAATTTCTCGTTGGCTAAGGCCAATAGAGGCAGTGGTGATATAAAGTATCTGTAAATCCTCGCCTCCGAAGGTGCAGCTAGTTACAAGTGGTACTGGTAGCTGTAAGCGGAAAACTTCTTGTCCTTCTGTGCTGAAACGAATTACACACCATCCATTCCACATTGCTGACCATATATATCCTTGACTATCTATGGTCAGCCCATCAGGATAGAAAGACTCACCAGTTAAATCAACAAAAATACGGCGGTTGCTAATATTACCTGTGACCGCATCAAAGTCATAAGCATATATTTTTTGCTTTGGAGAATCTGTCAAGTAAAATGTTTTTTGATCTGGACTCCAGCCTAAACCATTGGAAACAGTCAGTCCTGTTTCCATCACTTGTAATGAACCATCAAAGTCATAGCGATAAAGGCTAGCTTGCTCTTTCTCTGAAGCAGACATTGAGCCGAACCAAAAGCGACCTTGTATATCGCATTTGCCATCATTGAAACGATTATCGAGCAAATCTGTTTCCATCTCAACAATTGAGGTAACTGTACCTGTCTGAATATCAAGGAATGCTAAACTATGACGTTGCGCCATAATCAACCGATTTGCACCAGCAAAAGCGATCGCCCCTACTACATCGCCTACATCAAAAAACACATTTTTCCCACTAGCAGGGTGGAACTGATGTACCCGATGATTAAAGATATCAACCCAGTAAAGCAATTTTTCGGTATCATCCCAGATCGGGCCTTCACCCAAGCGGGCCCGTGCGTTTAAAACGTTGTAGAGTTTATCTTGCACAATCTAACAAATATTACATCTGCAAAAAATTTACATGAATTAGCAGCCAAAGGAAATACTAATTTCTTTGGTTGAAGCGTCTATTAGCCTTGAGGATGGAATGGCACGCTTGAAATGACCTTTACTATATTGCATGAAAAGTTAAAAGAAGTATAACTTATAAATTATTAGAGTGTTTATTTATTTCTAAATAGCTTTCCCAAAAACTTTTATTAGTAAGTTCAGGTAGCGTTTGCCTATAAAGTTGCTTCAAACGAGAAAAATTTATGAATATTTTTAAACATATTATGCTTGTTCTAACAAAAACTCTAAAAAATTCCCATCGTGATATTTTAGCTATAAACCCTTCTTGGTTAGTTAAGTTATAGTACAAAGCTTTTCTAGCTCTAAAAAAATTAATAGGCCTATATCCATGCGTTGGAACAATTGTATATCCCCTTTGAGATAATTTATTATCTTTATGAAATAAAAAAATAGGTAATAGATGACCGTTTAATGTAATTCTCCTAAACCAACGGTGTAAAGAATTCTCTGTCTCAGCTATGCTTTTAGCATACTTTTCATAGACAAATGGTAGCTCTACTTTTTTTGTAGTTTTTTCTCCTTTAGTTAAAATTAATAAATTTTTCTTCTCTGGATCTGTTTCTTTTAAGCTGTCAGGGCCTTTCAATAAATCTGATATCCCTTCCAAAATAAGGTTTGCCGTTTTATATTTGTAGCACAATGCCTCTCTCAGAGTAGATTTTAAAATCAGCTTAATAGCATCCAATTTATTAAATTGCTCAGAATAAATAAAATTTAAAATTATTTCATTCTTCCTCATGTAATAATTTTGTGTAGGAGAATATTTACTCTCAAATGATTCGTGCCACACACATATACCATTAAGAGTTACGATTTTTAGCATTAACCTCATAGACAGTTCTATGTCATCCCCTCTTATAAAAAATGGGTAGGGTAGCTTAAAATCATCTATAACTTTTGTCGGAAAGCAAAAAAGCCACCAAGCATTGTAGTTAATGTATTCCTCTATTTCATTAAATAAAACATTTTTTAAAATTCTTAAATCAAGATCTGGCTTTACTCTGACAACCACATCATCCCATACACCCCCATTTTCATGTTGGATATATTTGCTGTCTAGTTTGAGCATACTACCACCAAGGCATAAGTCTTTTTGATTATTTACTTTTTGAAAATTGTAAATTCTTTCTAATGATTCTGGAGCTATAATAATATCATCATCCATAAGTATGATGTGAGAAAAATATAATTTACGCTTTAAAACTTCTATAATTCCTCTAGTATAACCGCCACTACCACCCGTATTTTTATTAGGTATTAAATGAATTTGAGAATTAGTGAAGCTACTTAATGTTCTCCCATTATCAATCACAAATATCTCAAAAGCATTTTCTAAATTAGGATTGCTCAATAAATATTTTTGCAGAATTTTAATATTATTATTAATGTAATTTTCTCTTTTATAAGTGCATATAATAATAGCAATTTTTGTGTCAATTTTTGGCAAAACGTCAACTTCTGTATAAAAATAGCCACCTGCAAATATACTATTATTTTTAAAAGCCTCAATTTGAATGTATAGTAATCCTTTATATTCCTGTATTTTGATGTTATTGAAAACCCTAACTTCAGTTAAATCATTGTTAGTAATTAACTTTTGATCAATTAAGTTAGCGTAGCCTGACAAATAATCTATATGCAAAAGTTTAATGTGAAATCTTCCCTGTAACAATAATTTAATATTTATAGTTTTGACAATCGTATATTCTTGCCATTTGTGAGATGAGAAAGCATTAAAATAAGTATTAAACTTAATAATTCCTCCTTCTTTTAGCTCAACAAGATTTTGCTCATAATTCAATAAACATTTATTATTTAGTCTTAAAAAAAGTTCTTCAACAGTACAAATATCTGTATTTGGTAAAATAATATTTTGAAGTTTAACGTCAGTTAATGTGGTTTCCTGTTCTAGCTTTGGGGTCAAAATAACATCTGTCATTTTTATATTATCCATATTAGAAATCTGAATTTTAAAGAGAAATAGTAGAATGATGTGTGTGTATCATACTTGTCAAATAGGCTTCAATGGCTTGATTGGCTTCTCCAATTAACTTTACCTTTCCTTTATCCAACCAAATTACGCGCTCACATGACTGTTTAACAAATTCCAAATCATGAGAAACTACTAAAACGGTAGCATCCGCAGCCCAAAACTTTTCAATTCGCTGTTTACACTTGTTTTTAAAACTTTCATCCCCCACCGATAATATTTCATCCAGAATCAAAATGTCTGGCTGCACATCAGTTGCGATCGCAAACCCCAACCGCGCCGCCATACCGGATGACAAGACTTTCACAGGGGCTAAGGAATATTCTTGTAGTTCTGCAAACTCTAAAATAGATGGCGATCTGGTAATCATAAGAAAACTCTTCTTGCGTGCGTCGCCACAAAGAAACTTGATTTAGACGAATAACTTCCATTTACAGTACATCCATGAATGAATATCGCCACCAACGAAAGCAACTTAGCCCTAGTACAAAAAAAATAATTCCACTTAAAAGAGAGTGTGCAATTAGATAAACATTGGGTATTGTTCCTGAGAACGAAATTTGACGAATACTTTCAATCACGGGCAATAAGGGGTTTAGTATTAGAAACGACTTTACTGTTACCGACACAATTGTTGCTGGATAAAATATAGGACTACTCAACCAAAATTAGCTTTATTAAGATTAGGTTTATACAAATTTATCCCAGCATTCCAGCCAATACAAAATCCGTAGAAACTTTGCTGGATGTACTTAATTAAAGTTAAAACTGGAAGATTATGCGTGAATTTTAATCGCAATATTCTCAGTAGGCAGCGATGGATTAAAAGTAAGATTAAACGAGCAACGAATATGAGAAATGGGAGTTTTCTAAACCCATGCTTAAAAGCAAAATAAGTTGTATTTTTTGCTAGAGAATACCAACAAGTCAGATGTTTTTGGTCTATGCGGTTATGGCTAGGTTGAGGATAGTGATTTACAGTAACATCAGCATAATGGACTTCATAACCCGCTTGAATTAGACGTAAACAAACATCAGTTTCATCCAAAAAGTAATCAAAAAATTCATCGTAACCATTAATTTTCTCTAATAAATCTTTTTTAAAAGATGAATTTGTTCCCATTAAACTATTAAACCAAAAACCGTATGCTTGATTATAATCAACAGCATTAGCAGGGCGGATTGCAATTGTTTTGCTCAAAACATTGGTAATACCACGATGAAACTGTAGGGGATGATCGGCACGAGTTAAGTCTCTAACTGTACCTCCAACCGCGCCACATTTGTTGCCATGTAGCGAATAGGTAAATAGCAATTTATCTATCCATACTGATGGCGGAATTGCATCATCATCAAAAAAAGCAATAATTGAACCTGATGCTAGTTTAATTCCTTGATTGCGGGAATAGCTAATATTTTGAAGCTCAATTCTCAAAAATTTTACTGTCAACTTATTGTTGCTAGTTACGCTACTAACTATTTCACTTGTTTGTGTTGTTAATGAGGCATCAATCACAATCACTTCAATATCTGGGTAGCGTATGAGTTCGAGAGATTTCAGCGCTTTTTCCAAAAAATGATGGCGATCGCTTGTGCAAATTACAATTGAGACTAAGGGAGATACTAAGGTTGGCGACATGTTCGGCATTGCTGATAACTTGAGTTTGCGAACTTGCCAATATATCTGCCACATTTGACTGATAGTTTGAGCCACTGCTTGGATAATAGCTAAAACATTCATTGAAACTGGTATATAACCATCCCCTGCAAAATAATAAATTTTTTTTGCTAGATTAAATGCATAAAGGTTGGGCTGTTTACAATTAATAAAAGCTACATCTATCGGTTTGCAAAAAAAAGCAAATAACCATAACCAAAAACGCTTTTCTAACGTTTGGGGAAGATAGCATAAAGTTAGTTTTTGCTCTTCCTTCATTTTGGTGAAAATTTTAGTTTGTAAATCATCTTCATAAACACTAAATTGTACGAAAACCTTAGAAGGTTGGTTAATAATCTCATCTAGAGAATATTGTTTATAATTTAGTGATCTTGGCATCTTTCCACGAATACCTGCAAGGAAGTCTTGAAGACCTGTCAGGGAAAGTTCAGCTAGAAAGTACCGCCCTGTTGCAGCGTAATAAACTAGACGCGGCAAACTTACAACGACTCTTTTTAAGACTAAGTCAGGTCGATGTTTTTGCCAACAGTAACAGAGATTGCGCTCATCATAATAATTAATCCAGGGTCTACATTTAAAATCAGGTGAATCATGCCAAACGATAGAAGCTGGATTAACTGCTACAATCCAACCAGCTTGCTTGGCTCGCAAACACCACTCTACATCATCAAAATGTAAAAAATAGTCTTCAAATACTCCTAAGTTATGGATAATTTCTTTACGTATTAATAATGACGCAGATGCACAAACATCGACGTTAATATACGATATATCTTGAAAAGAACCTGCAATTGAAATATGACTAAAATTACTAAAATTTGTTGTCAAATGTGCCTTTTTATAATTAATATAGCTACCTAATTCTTGAATTAAATTTGGTTGTTTTAATTTCCGAATTTGAGAACCAACTAATCCTACTTCAGGATAATTTTGTAAAGTTTTAATTAGCGGCATTAAAGCTAGGGAATCTAGACGTACATCATCATCAAGTAGCCAGATGTAATCATATTCCAGTCTGCTAACAAATTCTAAACCGTAAGAAAATCCACCAGAACCGCCTATATTGTTACCTGTTTGCAAAATTTTGACAAAAGAATAGTGCTGTTCTAAGTAACTTTGAGTACCATCCGTTGAAGCATTATCTACAACATAAATATCTAGTTCTAAATGCTGTAAATTCAGTCCCTTAATGTCTTCAATCACCAAGGAAACATCACGTAGCTTGTTCCAGGTAACAATAACAATAGCTACTTTCGCACTACTCATAAATTTTATTTGTTTATTTACGTAATCTTAATTCATAAACATTCCATATGCCTGAATCTAAAACTTGTCAAGTCTTTAAGGTTTGATCCTCAAATTTCCGCTCAAATATTTCCAAAGATTAACGTAATTCTTTTTTTATATCTTCTATCCAAAGTCACATAAAATTTTAAATAACTTGGTAGTTGTAAATACAAACTTTATTAACAAAATTATTTCTGTATTTAAATATACATTTGATTTGTATTAATAAGCTGTAAATATACGCTTAATAACCGCTTTTTCTGGTTTTATTGATACCATTGCTAAACATGAGTGATAAATTATTTGGTGCGGCTCTTTTAAAAATACGGTATTTTGAATAAGGGTAATTTAGGAGGTGCTTGTCTAACAAAGGTATTGAACAAATTCACAGGTCTAAAAAAGCTCCAAAAATCACTTTTAAGGGACTTCCAAGGAATAAATTACTCAACAAAAATCATAAGCTGACATTTAAACCGAGAATTATTCTCTCTACCATTATCTTGATTCAGAATAAATGTTTTTATCTCTGAAAATTGCCAACTTTTGAGTTGCCTTGCTGTTTCCTTAAATACTGTTTTGACTGAATCAGTTAATTCTATTAACACTCCTCTCCACCCAAAATTTTTCCTCCCAATCGAATTTACTACAAAAAGGGAAGGAGAAGCAGCCGACGGCTGCTTCTCCTTCTTTCTAACAATGATTATCATTCTTATGTTGGTGATTTTATTCCTTGGAAGTTCCTAGCCCTCTTCTGTCACTTTCCCTAGATAAAAAGATATAACCCTTATCAGACAAGAGTTTCAGCCTAAAGCTATGATGATATCCATCATATTAGAAAATAAAGCCACAAACCTAACCCCAGTCAGAGTTTTAAAAGTTGCCTTCGATTTTTGTTTTCGGAGAGTGACAGAAGAGGGCTAGGCTTGTTAACTTTGTTTATTTCATGGGAACAATATTTTTAGCTTGCTTTTACTTGTCATAAGCCGCTTAAATCTCTAAACATGACGATTTTTCTATGCCACTACATTTTAAGTAAATTTCTCATTCACATTAGTATTTTTTTAGACTAAAAATTAGAAAATCAGCACTGCGATCGCTAACGACAATTAATAAACGTGGAAAATCTCTGCTGTGGCTTTAAGCAGAATCGTTCAGCTACCTCGCTTAAGGCAAGCTGCTTGACAATCAAGTTGCATCAAAATCGCTTATTCAATTTTCAGGGGAAGCTAGAATTAAATGCTTAGTTACTTTCAAGATGCATCTATCCACCAGCTATTTGAAGTTCAGGTGGAGCAATCACCTGATTCTATAGCGATAGTATTTGAGGGGTTGGAAAATCAGCAGGTTAGCCTGCTACCAATTTTAGAACAACCGTCTCACCAGCAAGCCTTTCAAAGCGTCCTCACCTACCAAGAGTTAAATACTCGTGCCAATCAACTAGCACATTACCTAAAAACTTTAGGCATAGGGCCAGAAGTACTGGTAGGTATTTGTCTGGAGCGTACAATCGAAATGATTGTTGGGATATTAGGCATCTTGAAAGCAGGCGGTGCTTACGTTCCTCTAGATCCCAGTTACCCTAAAGAACGCTTGGCGTTCATGTTAGAAGACTCCCAAGTACCAGTGTTGCTAACTCAGCAAAGTTTGGTTGAGTCTCTCCCGGCGCACAACGCACGAATTATTTGCTTAGATACAGATTGGGATGCAATTGCCCAACACAGCCCAGAAAACCTTACCAGTGAAGTCACTTCAGACAACCTTGCTTATGTGATTTACACCTCCGGTTCTACAGGCAAACCTAAAGGTGTCTTAGTTCCGCACGCGGGAGTTGGCAACCTAGCCAGAGAACAGATCCGCATCTTCGACGTACAACCAGATAGCCGCATTTTGCAATTTGCTTCCTTTAGCTTCGATGCCTCTGTGTCAGAAATTTTCATGGCATTGCTAGCAGGCGCAACACTAGTTTTAGCAACGCAGGACTCATTGATGCCAGGAACGGGTTTGCTAAAGCTGTTACGCGAACAGCGAATTACAACAGTAACGCTACCACCATCAGCCTTAGCCGTTCTACCCGTACAAGAATTACCCGATTTGCGATCGCTCATTGTTGCTGGCGAAGCCTGTCCCCCCGAACTGATTAACCGTTGGGCACCTGGTCGCCGCTTCTTCAACGCCTACGGCCCAACAGAAGTAACTGTTTGCGCGACAATTGCTGAATGCACCCCCAATATTAAAAAACCTCCTATCGGCTATCCGATTGCTAACAAGCAAGTTTATTTATTAGACGAACAGTTAAAGCCTGTACCTGTCGGTGTACCTGGCGAAATATACATCGGCGGGTTGGGTTTAGCAAGAGGCTATCTCAACCGACCGGAATTGACGGCAGAGAAGTTTATTTTGAAGAAGGCAGAGGGCAGAGGAGCAGAGGAGAATTTCCCAATCCCCAGTCACCAGTCACCAGTCACCAGACTATATAAAACTGGCGACTTAGCTCGTTACCTCCCTGATGGTAGCTTGGAGTTTTTGGGACGCATTGATGAACAAGTGAAAGTTCGCGGTTATAGAATCGAACTTGGTGAAATTGAAGCGGTAATCGGACATCACCCAGGTGTGCAGCAAGCAGTCGTGATGGCACGCGAAGACGTACCGGGACAGAACCGCTTAATCGCTTATGTTGTTCAAAATCCTGAATACGAAGGCGAACCGGAACAAGTTGCCGATTTACAAGCTGAGTTTATCTCGCAATGGCAAAGCGTTTCTAATGAAACTTACAAACAAACCTCTGGCGATCGCGATCATACATTCAATTTTGCTGGATGGAATAGCAGCTACACAGGTTTACCTATCCCAGAAGCCCAAATGCGCGAATGGGTTGAACAAACTGTGGCGCGAATTCAATCTTTGCAACCCAAGCAGGTTTTAGAACTTGGTTGTGGAACGGGAATGTTAATGTTCCGCATTGCACCGCAGTGCAGCCTTTATTGGGGAACTGATTTTTCTCAACAAGTGCTGCAATATCTCCAGCAACAATTACAGCGATTTGACCAAAAGTTACCGCAAATCAAGTTAGGACACCGCACGGCTGATAACTTTGCAGGTATTGAACCAGCCAGCTTTGACACGGTGATTTTGAACTCAGTTAGCCAAAACTTCCCCAGCATCGACTATATGGTGCAAGTAATGGCAGGGGCAGTCAAGGCGGTGAAACCGGGCGGTCGTATTTTTGTAGGCGATGTCCGTAGTTTGCCGTTGTTGGAAGCGTATCATGCCTCTGTGCAACTATATCAAGCTCCCGATTCGCTAACACGAACACAATTACAAGAACGAGTGCGATCGCGCTTTGCCCAAGAGGAAGAACTTGTTATTGATCCTGGCTTTTTCCTCGCCTTGCAACAGCACTTTCCTCAAATTGGCCGTGTTCAAATTCAACTCAAACGCGGTGTCCATCACAATGAATTAACTCGCTTCCGCTACGATGTCACCCTCCACATCGGTAGCGAAGTTAGTTCTTCAGGCGATATCACCTGGTTAGACTGGCAGCAGCAGGAACTCACGTTACCAGCACTCCGCCAACACCTCACCGAAACCCAGCCAGAGATATTGGGACTGCGACAAGTTCCTGATGCACGTTTATCCACAGAAGTCAAGACTCTAGAATGGTTGGCAAATAGCGATGGTGTTGAGACAGTCGATGAGTTTCGCACCCAGATATTGCCAACTTTGCAAGGATGGGGAATAGATCCAGAGGAACTGTGGGCATTCAGCGAAGACCTACCGTACAACATCGATATCATCTGGTCTGATGTTGCAGGTTGTTACGACGTGGTGTTTCAGCGGCGAGATATCCCACCCCTCGTCTACAAAGAAGGCAGTCCTAATGAAAAACTCCAACCACAAGGAGATAGAGTTTTTGGGCATGAGGAAGGAGTTACCAATGCCCAATCACGCCAGTTGCCTCAAGTCGGGAAACCCTTTCGGCAGTTCCTCCTGGGGGAAACCCCCAAGACCGGACTGCCTCACCAACGCACTGGCTCCCCGATGCCCCATGCCCATTCTCAAACCTTTCATCCCCAACCTTGGAGCGCTTACGCCAACAATCCCCTTAAAAGTAAACTGGCTCGCAAGCTGATTCCGCAACTGCGGAGTTACTTGCAAGAAAAGTTACCTGACTATATGGTGCCCGATCGCTTTCTTTTGTTGGATGCCCTCCCGATTACGCCCAACGGTAAAGTTGATCGCAAAGCATTACCAGCCCCCGATGGAACTCGACCGGAACTAGCAGAAAACTTTGTCTCGCCGCGCACGCCCTTAGAAACAGGACTGGCAGAAATTTGGGCAGAAGTGCTGGGACTAGAACGAGTCGGCATTCAAGACAACTTCTTAGAATTGGGCGGACAGTCCTTACTCGCCATTCAGGTAGTTTCCCGCATCCGCGACAGCTATCAGGTAGATTTGCCTATGCGATCGCTGTTCGACTCGCCCACTATTGCCCAACTCGCCCAGCAAATAGAAAGCAGCCAAGAAAAACCTGGGCTGCAAGCACCTCCCATTGTTCCTATTCCTCGGAATCAAAACTTACCGCTTTCGTTTTCGCAACAGCGCTTGTGGTTCTTTGAACAATTGATTCCCGGTACTGCCTTATCTAACCAGTCTGCGGATTTTCGCCTCCCTGGATTACAGAATGCAACTGCCCTAGAGCAAAGCTTTAACGAAATTATCCGGCGGCACGAAATTTGGCGCACGACGTTTGAAATGGTCGATGGACAACCCGTTCAAGCAATCCATCCTGCTCCTTATATTTCTTTGCCTGTTATAGATTTGCAAGCGCTTCCCACAGCCGAACGAGAAGCCGAAGCGTTGCGACTTGCAAGCGTTCAGGCGCAGCAACCCTTTGACTTAACTCAATTACCTCTGCTGCGAGCGATTTTAGTAAGGCTCACTGAGACAGATTATCGTTTGTACATGACGATGCACCATCTCATCTTTGATGGCATTTCCCTGTACAACGTCTTTTTGCAAGAATTAGCGGTACTTTATGAAGCTTTTTGTGAAAGCAAACCTTCGCCGTTACCAGAATTATCAATTCAATATGCAGACTTTGCTTACTGGCAACGGCAATGGTTGCAAGCAGAAGTTCTCGCGCCCCAACTGGCTTACTGGGAAAAGCACCTTGCCAATCTTTCGATGCTGCAATTGCCAACAGACCGTCCGCGTCCGGCAATGGAAACTTTCCGAGGGTCAAGGCATTCGCTAAAATTGCCTAAAAGTTTGGCAGACGATCTGAAGGCGCTTAGTAGCCGTGAGGGAGTTACCCTGTTTATGATCTTGCTAGCCGCATTCAAAACGGTACTAGCACGTTATGCCCGACAAGATGATATCTCTGTAGGGGCGGTAATTTCCGGATCGAATCGCCCCGAAATTGCTGGGTTGATTGGGTTTTTAATTAATAACTTAGTGTTGCGGACAGACCTTTCCGGCAATCCCAGTTTCCAAGAACTGTTGGGACGAGTGCGGGAAGTTACCTTAGGCGCTTACGCCAATCAAGATGTACCCTTCCAAAAGTTAGTTGAAGTCTTGCGACCAGAACGCCATCTCGGTCATCAGCCCTTATTTCAAGTGCTATTCGTTCTGGAACCGCCAACACCAGTATTAGATTCTGGATGGAGTTTGCGTCCTTTAATTGTGGATACGGGAACGTCAAATATGGATATGACGCTCTCGCTCGACGATCGCCCGGAAGGTTTAGTGGGCTACTTTGAATATAATACTGACTTATTTGATACAGCGACTATTGTGCGCTTAGTCGGGCATTTCCAAACTGTATTAGAAGCGGTTGTTGCAAATCCAACACAAAAACTCTCAGAATTACCTCTGTTAACTGAGCCAGAAAAGCAGCAGTTGCAGGCGTGGAATGACACCCAAGCAGACTATCCTCTAAATGTATGTTTGCATCAATTATTTGCACAGCAGGTAGAACGCTCTCCCGATGCTGTTGCAGTTATCTTTGATGGGTTAGAAGGTGTCAAGCCTACTCTTACCTACCACGAACTAAACCAACGTGCCAATCAACTCGCCCATCACCTAAAAGCACAAGGCGTAGGGT
Source organism: Mojavia pulchra JT2-VF2 (assembly GCA_019359325.1). Taxonomy (GTDB): domain Bacteria; phylum Cyanobacteriota; class Cyanobacteriia; order Cyanobacteriales; family Nostocaceae; genus Mojavia; species Mojavia pulchra. Next base: position 157,894 of record JAHHHN010000012.1, read on the forward strand.
CTGAGGTGCTAGTTGGTATTTGCATGGAACGTTCCTTAGAGATGGTCGTGGGACTGCTAGGAATATTGAAAGCTGGTGGTGCTTACGTTCCCTTCGATCCGGGCTATCCTAAAGAACGTTTAGCTTTCATGCTCGAAGATGCCCAAGTCCCCATTCTGCTTACTCAGTCGCAGTTAGTTGTCTCTCTTCCACCTCACCAAGCACAAGTTATTTGCTTGGATACCGACTGGTCAATCATTGCCCAATGTAGTGAAGAAAATCCCCATAGCGAAGTTAACGCCGAAAACCTAGCGTATGTAATTTACACCTCTGGGTCAACCGGAAAGCCAAAAGGGGCGATGAATACTCATCGAGGAATTTGCAATCGCTTGTTGTGGATGCAGGAAGCTTATCAATTAATAGAAAGCGATCGCGTGTTGCAAAAAACACCTTTCAGTTTTGACGTATCGGTTTGGGAATTTTTCTGGCCATTAATTACAGGCGCTCGTTTAGTTATCGCTCAACCGGGCGGACATCAAGATAGCAGTTACTTAGTGAAGGTCATAACTCAGCAGCAAATTACAACGTTGCACTTTGTTCCTTCAATGCTGCAAGTCTTCTTAGAAGAGCCACAAGTAACAACTTGCAACTGCATCAAACGTATTATCTGTAGCGGTGAAGCCCTACCCGTTAGTTTACAAGCACGTTACTTTGCTGTACTGAATGCCGAATTACACAACCTCTACGGCCCAACAGAAGCCGCCATTGACGTTACTGCTTGGAAATGCCAGCGAGATAGCAATTTATCAACCGTTCCCATCGGTCGCCCGATCAGCAATACACAAATCTACCTGTTAGATTCCCATTTACAACCTGTACCCGTTGGCGTGCCTGGAGAACTTTACATTGGAGGAGTTGGTGTCGGGCGAGGCTACCTCAACAGACCAGAACTGACCGCTAAGAAGTTTATTTTGAAATCTCACTCAGCAACGCCAGTTGCTTCAACGCGGGTTCCCCGCGCAACGCACTGGCTCCTCAGCACTCAGCACTCACAAGAGCGTTTGTATAAAACTGGCGACTTGGCTCGCTACCTTCCTGATGGCAGTATTGAATACCTCGGACGCCTCGACCATCAGGTGAAATTGCGTGGGTTCCGTATCGAATTGGGCGAAATTGAGGCGGTGTTGAGTCAGCACCCAGATGTGCGGGAAGCAGTAGTTGTTGTACAAGAAGATGTAGCGAGTGACAAGCGCCTGGTGGCTTACGTTGTTAATACCCATTATCCAGAACGAGTTCCTTATCAAGTTGCCTGTCCGGTGGAATTTACTGGTAAGCGAACAGCTATCTTAGAAACTGACGACATCTCTATCAGTGGAGTATGTTTGGTCGGCGTCAGTGATATTGAACCGGGACAACCAGTCCGTCTGCGCTTGCAATTACCAGGTTCCAATGAGGAACGATGGCTGTTGGGGAGTATAGCTTGGCAACAAGAAAATCGAGCCGGAATTCAACTCGACCTTACACGTGACCTGCAAGAGTTGTGGGAGCAAGGTGTTCACTATCTTCTCGAAACCCAAGGCTTTTTAAAAGTTTGGCAGCGCACGGTTAGTGCTAACTTACGGAATTTTCTCAAGCAGAAGTTACCCGACTACATGGTTCCTACGAGTTTTATCCTGCTGGATGCTTTGCCTCTTACTCCAAGCGGCAAAGTTGATCGGCGTGCCTTGCAGCAACGTTCGGCAAGCGTAGCGCCACCAGCCAAGTCAGAATTAGAAGCAGGATTTGCTGCGCCTCGTAATGCTATAGAGCAAACTATTGCTGGTGTTTGGGCTGAAGTCCTCAGATGCGATCGCATCGGCATCCACAACAACTTCTTAGATTTGGGGGGACACTCGCTCTTGGCAACACAGGTAATCTCTCGGTTGCGCGGTCTTTTCCAGGTGGAATTGCCCTTACGCCTGATGTTTGAGTCTCCGACAGTGGCGGAACTCGCAGAAGCACTCGCCCAACTTCAAGATACTCCGGCAACAGATCCAGAACCCACCATTACATCAGTTTCTCGCGCTGCTTATCGTATGAAGCGCTCTGCTCTCAACAAAGGGACAGATGGCTTGGGTTGCGAACAATAAAGGATAAAAAAATGATACAAAAACTTCCTACCAATTCCTTAGAGGCTGTTGGAAATTCTTTAGCTGCTGATGAGGAAGTCTTTGTCTTTCCTCTCTCTTTTTCTCAGCAACGGTTATGGTTTCTTGACCAATTAATTCCCAACAGTCCTATTTACAACATTCCCGGTGCTGTACAATTTCACGGACGCTTAGATCGGGTGGCGCTAGAGAAGAGTTTTAACGAAATCGTTCGTCGCCACGAAATTCTGCGAACAACCTTTGCAATCGTCGACGGACAACCCGTACAAGCTGTTGCTTCGGTGGAAGAAAATTTTACCCTGCGGCATTACTACTTATTGCAAGAAATAAACCTCAACCACTTAAGCGAACCAAACCGCCAACTTGAAGTCGAAAGAGTGGCAACCGCAGAAGCTCAACGACCGTTTAATTTAGCTCAAGGGCCGCTGCTGCGCGTCACGCTTTTGCGCCTTGCCGAACAGGAGTACACCTTTATAGTAACGGTACACCACATTATCTCAGACGGGTGGTCGTTTGGCGTACTCATGCAGGAATTAATGGTTCTTTACCATGCTTTCTCACAGGGCAATCCTTCACCTCTTAGCGAACTTCCCATCCAGTACGCTGACTTTGCCCTTTGGCAGCAAGAGTGGTTGCAAGGTGAGCTTCTAAAAAGCAAATTCGCTTACTGGCAGCGGCAACTCGGCGGTTCTTTGCCCGTGCTACAACTCCCAACCGACAGACCACGGCCCGCCGTCCAGTCTTTCCAAGGGGCGCGACAACCCTTTGCCCTATCCTCAACCCTTAGCGAGGCGCTGAAGACTTTCGCCCGTCAGGAAAACGTCACTGTGTTTATGACACTGTTAGCAGTGTTCAAAACCTTACTCTACCGCTACACAGGACAGGAAGATATTTTAGTCGGTTCGCCTATTGCCAATCGCCAACGTCCCGAGCTAGAGGGGTTAATGGGCTTTTTTGTCAATACTTTAGTGTTGCGAACTGACCTGTCTGGCAATCCGACGTTCCGGCAATTGCTGGCTAGAGTGCGGGAAGTGACTCTAGAAGCCGACGCTCACCAAGATGTGCCTTTCGAGAAACTGGTAGAAGCGCTGCAACCCGAACGTGAACTGAGTCGTAATCCTCTGTTCCAAGTAGCTTTTGCTATTGCACCCCCCATGCCAGGCCTGACTCCACCGTGGAGTTACAGCCTCCTAGATATGGATACGGGCACAGCAAAATTTGATTTGACATTGACATTACAAGAAAGAGCAGAAGGTTTCATCTGCGCGTTTGAATATAGCACCGATTTGTTTGAAACGGATGCAATCGCTCGTATGGTCGGGCATTTCCAAACCTTACTCGAAGGTATCCTTGCTAATCCAGACCAGTCCATTGGTGCGTTACCGTTGCTGACTCAACCAGAGTGGCAGCAGATGCAGTTGTGGAATCACACCGAAGCTGATTATCCTCAGAACGCCTGCATTCATCAGTTATTTGAAGCGCAGGTGGAGAAAACACCCAATGCTGTAGCAGTAGTTTTTGCAGATCAGCAGCTTACCTACCGAGAACTCAATGCCAAAGCTAATCAACTAGCGCATTACCTACAAACCCTCGGTGTCGGGCCAGAAGTACTGGTGGGGATTTGCGTTGAGCGATCGCTAGAAACTCTCATCGGTATATTAGGCATTCTCAAAGCAGGTGGTGCATACTTGCCACTCGATCCTAGTTACCCTGCCGAGCGTTTGGCATTTATGTTAGAGGATGCTCAAGTTCCCGTGCTGCTAACTCAGCAGTCATTAGGCATTGACCAGACACACAACGAATCATTACAAAAGACAACCATCGTCTATCTAGACAAGTGGGAAACGGATACCTGCGGTGAGGAAAACCCTGTTTCTGGCGTCACCTCTGACAATCTAGCTTATACAATCTACACCTCTGGGTCTACAGGTAGACCTAAAGGTGTCTTACTTACACATCGCGGTCTGTGCAATCTAGCTACAGCACAGCAACAGCTTTTCAACGTGCAGCCAGACAACCGTGTTTTGCAATTTGCATCCCTCAGTTTTGATGCTTCTATTTGGGAAATTGTCATGGCTTGGTTCGCTGGAGCAACCCTTGTCCTTGCCCAACGGGACGACTTGCTTCCAGGTACTACTTTGCTTGAGTTGTTGCGCGACCAGCAGATCGCAATTGTTACCTTGCCTCCCTCAGCACTAGCAGTTTTGCCAGCAGAGGAACTTCCCGATTTGCAGACAATTATTGTCGCTGGAGAAGCTTGTCCTCCCGAACTAGTGAAACGTTGGGCACCTGGTCGTCGGTTCTTCAATGCTTATGGCCCAACAGAAAGTACTGTCTGTGCCACTGTTGCTGAATGTACTCCAGGCCACAAGAAATTACCTATCGGTTATCCAATTGCGAATACGCAAGTTTATATACTTGACGCTCATCTACAGCCTGTCCCGCTCGGCGTTCCTGGTGAACTATATATTGCCGGAGTCGGTTTAGCACGCGGCTACCTTAACCGAACGGAACTGACCGCTGAGAAGTTTATTTTCAAGTCAAAGGGCATTGGGCAGAGGGCATTGGGCACTCAGAGCTCAGAGGAGCGTCTGTACAAAACTGGAGACTTGGCTCGTTATCTTGCTGATGGTAATATCGAATACCTTGGACGCATTGATAATCAAGTAAAAATTCGCGGTTTCCGTATTGAACTGGGAGAAATTGAGGCGGTTTTGAGCCAGCACCCAGATGTACGGGAAGCGATCGCTATAGCACGAGAGGACACATCAGGTGACAAGCGGCTGGTTGCTTATATAGTCTCGAAGCAAAAACCGAATCGGGTGCCTTATGAAAGCGAGTGTTTGGCAGAATTGAACGGCTACGGGACAGTGAAACTCCAAACTGAGGATATCTCCGTTGGAGGCGCTTGTTTGGTAGGAATGCCAGAGATGGCAGGTATCGCTCAACACCTCCGCTTGTACCTTACACTACCAGGTTCGAGTGAAGCTCAGTGGTTTACTGGAAAAATTGCTTGGCAGCAAGGAAAACGAGTTGGGATTCAATTTCAGATTACGCCATCCGAGCAAGCGGTTTTGAATAAAAGTGTTGAGTATCTCTTCAAAATTGGAGGCTTTTTAAAAGTTTTGCAACGCACGGCTGTTGAAAGCTTGCGAAGCTTTCTCAAAGAAAAGTTACCCGACTATATGGTGCCTTCTAGCTTTGTGTTTCTCGATGCCTTACCTCAAACTCCGAATGGCAAGGTGGATCGCAAGGGATTGCCCGCACCGGAGGCTCTGCGATCGCAACTAGACAGCAGCTATGTTGCACCCCAAACAGAGATAGAGCAAGCGATCGCTTCGGTTTGGCAACGAGTCTTGCAAGTGGAAAAAGTTGGTTTGCACGATAATTTCTTCGACTTAGGCGGTCATTCTCTGCGTATGGCACAAGTTCACGGCCAGTTGCGCGACGTGTTGCAGCAAGACATCTCAATGGTGGAATTGTTTCAATATCCCACTATCAGTAGTTTGGCTAAACACTTGAGTCAGGACGAAGTACAACCCGGATTTACACAAAGCCGCGAACGCGCCAACAAGCAAAAACAAGCCCTGCATCTACAAAAGCAAAGAATGCAAAGGAAGCAACACAATGGATAGTTTACAAACTAGCGTCGGCTTAGAAGGAATTGCCATTGTTGGACTAGCTGGGAGATTTCCAGGAGCCAAAAATGTGGAGAAATTTTGGCAGAATCTTAAGGATGGCGTAGAGTCCATTTCGTTCTTCTCGGAGCAAGAATTAGAATCGAATGGCATCGAACCAGCCGTAGTTCGTAACCCTGACTATGTTAAAGCCAAAGCAGTTTTAGAAGATGTCGAGTTATTTGATGCTGCTTTCTTTGGCTTTAGTCCCAAAGAAGCCACCATTACCGATCCACAACATCGCTTATTTTTAGAATCTGCTTGGGAAGCGCTGGAAAATGCGGGTTACAACCCAGAAACATACACAGGTGCAATTGGAGTGTATGCGGGGGTGGGGATGAGTGCCTACTTATTGAATAATCTTTGGGCATCTGAGTTTGCTCGTTCGGCTGGCGCTTATCAAATCATAATTGCCAACGATAAAGATTTCTTGCCCACTCGTGTTTCATATAAACTCAACCTCAAAGGGCCGAGCGTTAATATTCAAACAGCTTGCTCGACTTCGTTAGTCGCTATTTGTATGGCTTGCCAAAGCTTGCTGAACTATCAATGCGACATGGCTTTGGCAGGAGGAGTTTCGATTAGCTTGCCGCAAAAAACGGGGTATTTGTACCAAGAAGGCATGATTTTTTCGCCGGACGGTCATTGTCGGGCTTTTGATGCTCAAGCGAAGGGAACCTTGGCGGGAAGTGGAGTCGGAATTGTCGTTTTAAAGCGATTAGAAGATGCGATCGCAGATGGGGATACTATCCATGCTGTCATCAAAGGTTTTGCTCTCAACAATGACGGAGCTATGAAAGTAGGTTACACCGCTCCCAGTGTAGACGGACAAGCAGAAGTGATTGCTCAAGCCTTGGCAATGGCGGAAGTTGATCCAGAAAGCGTTACTTATATCGAAGCACACGGTACGGGAACACCATTAGGTGACCCCATTGAAATTGCCGCACTCACGAAAGCTTTTCACGCTAGCACCCAGAAAAAGAATTTTTGTGCTATTGGTTCGGTGAAAACAAATATCGGACACTTGGATACAGCAGCTGGGGTTACAGGTTTAATCAAAACTGTTCAGGCACTTAAGCACCAGTCTCTACCACCCAGTTTGCACTTTGAAACCCCAAATCCCAAAATTGATTTTGCCAATAGTCCTTTTTATGTGAATACAAAACTGACTGCATGGCAAAAAAATGGCAGTCCTCGCCGTGCTGGAGTCAGTTCGTTTGGGATTGGGGGTACGAATGCCCACGTTGTTTTAGAAGAAGCACCATCTTTAAGAGGGCAAGGGGGCAGGGGAGCAGAGGAGCAGGGGAGAAATTATCAGTTGTTGATAGTTTCAGCCAAATCTGAATCTGCACTTGATACAGCCACACACAATTTAATTGCACATTTAAAACAGCATCCCGAACTCAACTTGGCTGATGTTGCCTACACGCTTGCTGTAGGTCGCAAGGCTTTTAGTCATCGCCGGATAGTTGTTTGTAGCGATTCTGAAGACGCTGTTACAGTACTTTCTAGCCTCGATCCGAAGCGAGTTTTGACAAATACTCAAGAATCCAAACAACGGCCAATCACATTCATGTTTTCTGGCCAAGGTTCCCAATACGTGAATATGGCGTTGGAACTTTATCAGGTTGAATCGACATTTCGTGAACAAATCGATAAATGCTCGGAATTCCTCAAACCTGATTTAGGAATAGATTTGCGTGATGTTCTGTATCCTAGCGAAGAACAAGCAGAAATTGCCGCACAGCAATTAAAGCAAACAGCAATTACACAGCCAGCACTGTTTGTCATTGAGTACGCTTTAGCACAATTATGGATGTCTTGGGGCGTGCGTCCTCAAGCGACAATTGGGCATAGTATTGGCGAATATGTTGCAGCGTGTATTGCTGGTGTATTCTCTTTGGAAGATGCCTTGTCATTGGTTGCAGCACGGGGGCGGTTGATGCAGCAAATGCCTCCGGGAGCCATGTTAGCCGTACCTTTAAAAGAAACAGAAGTGCGATCGCACCTCAACGAACATCTTTCTCTGGCAGTCATCAATGCACCTTCGAGTTGCGTCATTGCAGGTACAATTGCAGAGATAGATGCTTTAGAACAGCAGTTACCAGAAAGTCGTCGCTTGCATACTTCCCATGCGTTCCATTCGCAAATGATGGAACCTATTTTAGAACCTTTCATTGAGCGGGTTAAGAAAGTAAAGCTGAACCCCCCACAAACTCCCTATATCTCCAACGTTACCGGCACTTGGATTACCGCCGCAGAAGCTACCAATCCCAACTATTGGGCACAACACCTACGTCAGACAGTACGCTTTGCTGATGGTGTGCAACAGTTGATGCAAGACCCAAATAGAATTCTCTTAGAAGTTGGGCCGGGCCGAACGCTGATGACACTCGCTAAACAGCATCCCGATAAAGATGCAGGGGCGGTCATCCTTTCTTCCTTGCGCCATCCCCAAGAAGAACAATCAGATGTGGCATTTTTGTTAAATACTCTAGGACGACTTTGGCTAGCAGGTGTAGAAATTGATTGGTCAGAGTTTTATACTGGCGAACAACGCTATCGTGTGCCGTTACCAACCTATCCCTTTGAACGTCAGCGTTACTGGATTGAACCGCAAGCGGTATCTGGTATGGACTGGGCGCAGACTGAGGCTGCTAACTCTTTGACCAAACAATCAGATATTGCTGACTGGTTCTATATTCCCTCTTGGCAACGTTCACCGATTCCGGTGCAAAATACTGACGGTACTAAAGAAGGTTCCTGTTGGTTGGTGTTTTTAGATGAGTGCGGTTTAGGCGATCGCATCGTCAACCAACTAAAACTCGCAAGTCAAGATGTGATTACTGTCAGTATAGGCAAATATTTTAGTAGCGAGGGCAACAATATTTATACGATCAATCCCTCACAACTCCAAGACTATGATGCTTTGTTAAAAGAACTGTACGCACTCAACAAGATGCCGCAAACTATTGTGCATTTGTGGAGTGTTACGCCTAACGAGTCGTCAAAAACGAGATTTGAGCAAGTAGAAAAGTTGCAAAATTTAGGTTTTTGGAGCTTGTTCTTTTTAGCACAGGCAATAGGGAAACAAAATCTCAGCGATTGCGCGGAGCGCAGTGCCGGAGGCAATCGCCTAAAAATTGCTGTCATTTCTAACAACCTGCAAGAAGTGACAGGTGAAGAAAATCTATGCCCGGAGAAAGCAACCCTACTCGGCCCATGTAAAGTTATTCCCCAAGAATACCTCAATATCTCTTGTCGCAGCATTGATATAGTTCTGCCCGAACCTGGAACTCAGCAAGAAGAGAAGTTAATTAGCAATTTGCTTACAGAAATAACCATTCAAACCTCAGATATTGCGATCGCCTATCGTGGTAATCATCGTTGGCTACAAACCTTTGCACCCGTCCGATTAGATAAAACTGAGAAAGCAAGACCTCGGTTAAAAAATGGCGGAGTTTATCTAATTACAGGTGGATTAGGCGGTATTGGCTTAGTTTTGGCAGAATATCTCGCAAAAACAGTACAGGCAAAATTAGTATTAGTTGGGCGATCGCCGTTTCCCAAAAAATCCGAGTGGGAACAATGGCTGACCTCTCATGACGAACAGGATAGTACCAGCGTCAAAATTCGCAAATTTCAGGATATGGAAGCATTAGGTGCAGAAGTCATAGTTGCGTGTGCCGATGTTGCCAACCTTGAACAAATGCAAGCGGTTATTTGTGAAATTGGCGATCGCTTTGGTTCAATTCACGGTGTTATCCACGCCGCCGGAATTTCACCAGCAGGCACAATTCAAATGAAAACGCCAGAAACCTCAGCTAGTCTTCTCGCACCTAAACTGCAAGGAACTTTGGTACTGGATACTCTCCTCAAAAATTTGAATTTAGATTTCTTTGTACTTTGTTCTTCTCTCAATTCATTTCTACCGTTTCCTGGAGTAGTAGACCATTGTGGTGCGAATGCTTTTCTAGATGCCTTTGCTCAATACAATACCACTCGTTCTAACAGGTTCACCGTTGCAATTAACTGGGATAGCTGGCAAGAGGTTGGACAAGCAGCCAATGCAATTGTGCCAGCAGAACTCAAGAAATGGCGCGAAGAAAGTTTGAAACACGGAATATTACCGTCTGAGGGAACCGAGGCATTTAGTCGCATTCTAGCGATCGCTCTACCCCAAGTTTTAGTCTCAACTCAAGATTTTATCGCCCGCTTCCAGCAGCATTTTGTATCTCAACCATTGCTTGTAAATTACAACCCTTCAAAACAGCTCCACTCTCGACCGGAACTAAGCAATGCTTATGTTGCCCCGCGCAATGGCTTAGAACAGACTATTGCAGATATCTGGCAAAAATGTTTGGGTGTCGAGCCAGTCGGCATTGGCGATGACTTCTTTGAACTGGGGGGAGATTCTTTACTAGCCGTTCATCTCCTTGGCAAGGTCAGTGAAGCTACTCAAACAAAACTGTCTCCTCATAGTTTAATCGACGCCCCAACAATTGCCGCGTTAATAAAATTAATAGAAACAACCCACTCGCCATCTATTACTAAAACACTCCCATCGTCGCTGGTAAAAATTCAAGCCGGAAACTTACAGACCCCTCTGTTCTTGGTACACGCTGCTGGCGGACACGTCTACCAGTACCGTGATTTAGCACATTATCTCGGCTCAGATCAACCAGTTTATGGTTTACAGTCCGAAAATACGGCAGGGGAAAGCCACAATTTAACTCAGGTTGAGGAAATGGCAGCTCATTATTTAAAAGCGGTGCGTATCGTTCAATCGCAAGGGCCATATTTTCTGGGAGGCGCTTCTTTTGGGGGTATGATTGCCTACGAGATGGCGCAGCAACTCCAAGCAGTTGGGGAAAAAGTTGCTTTACTGGCTCTTATCGATACTCCTGGCCCTGGTCATATGCCTTCAGAAAACATAGAAGATGACGAACTCAAAATCATGGCTTACTTGTTGGATGTTGGTGCTAACGTTGCGATCGCCTCGGATTCCCTAGAGCAACTGAGCGCTGACGAACGGCTGCGCTACTTTTTGGAGCAAGGAAAAACTGCTTTGAGAATGCCTGCTGACTTAGATATAAGTGAACTGCGCCACTACTACCATCTGTTTAGAAGCAACATTAAAGCGATGAGAAGTTATGTCCCGCAAGCTTATCCAGGTCGGGTTATCTTTTTCCGAGCAAGCGATCGCGACTCCTTCAACCCCCAAAACCCAGAACTTGGCTGGCAAAATTTGGCAATCGAAGGACTAGAAATCCACGAAGTTCCAGGCAATCACATTACAATGAACTTCCCCCCTCACGTCCAAGTTATGGCTAATTGCTTAAAGATATACTTGGAAAGCGATACTTATACCGAGTTGCATTCAAAGATAGTAAATTAGGGCAGCAGGGGAGCAGGGGAGCAGAGGGGAGGGAATCCGAATCTGTCTGATCGCAACATAGTATTAACAATTCAAAATTCAAAATTAAAGACATTTTTAGTCGGGGATTTAAGGGAACTCCAAAAAATAAATTATCCAATTTTACTCCTTCAAAACGGCTTTCCCTCCCCCTGCTCTCCGAAGTTGCTTCACTTGGGGAGACCCCTGCCTACCCGTCACTTCTCTCCTGCACAAGTGCCATCAAAGCGATGGAATATTTTTTTACTTGGAAGTCCCTAAACCCTTGAATGTACGATAACGAGCCACCAGTACGATACTGAAGTCAGTCTGATTCTGGACTGCTCAAGATAAACTCATCTTTTGTGAGCGACACTACAATAATGGACGAATCCGAATCTACCACTTGAATCAGCCAGCGCAGGCTTGCTTGACTATCTGAGCGTGACTCTCGACCAAGAACTACGCCATATTTTCCCGCTACATAGTTAGGTTTTAAAATCAGTACTTCGTCTCCGACTTGAATACGCTCTGGGTTTTGCAAGTATGCTCCTGACGCTAAAAGACAGGATCAAGATAAATGTTAATGGCGCACTGATGATTTTAAACAAAAGTGAGCTATTCAATAACTTTTTCTTAATGTAGTTAAGGTAAAAGCTTTTTCATATTCAAGGCTTCTGCCTCAAGAGATAAATGTATTATTCGATGCTTAACTCCTCACACCCAGGTCAATCACTACCAGGAAAGAATGTCACGAAGATAAGCTCTTTAGCCTGGGGAGGCTGAGAGAGTAAAGAGTAATTGACAGTATCTCTTACTACTGCAATAACTTTGAATACATTTATTTCTTTGTCTCCCCCAGCACCCCCCCCGCTCCCCCTGCTCAAAGAGCTTGCCTCAATAAATAACGCGCACAAGCGTGCCATTCTTTACAGCACCAGAGAAATTCAAGTCTTTTTGGAACACTGCGATATCAAACACACAGAAAAATATATCAAGCTGAATGCTCGACTTTACCCAGCCTCTTCCTTCCCCAGATATTGATATAGAAATATAAAAATCCCCCTCTCACCTGAAGGTATAGAGGGGGAAATTGCTAAAGGTCAGAGGATATCAAAAATTTTTAGCCAAATTTACCAGCGGTTGATGCTATGAGGAATGCTGCAAAGGTAAGGATGTAGCCAACTGCGAAGTGAGTTAGACCAACCAACCAACCTTGAACGATGGATAAAGCAACAGGTTTATCCTTCCAACGAACCAGGTTAGCCAGTGGAGTACGCTCGTGTGCCCATACTAGAGTTTCAATCAACTCTTGCCAATATCCACGCCAGCTAATTAGGAACATGAACCCGGTTGCCCAAACCAGGTGTCCGAACAGGAACATCCAAGCCCATACAGACAAATTACTTGTACCGTAGGGGTTGTATCCATTAATTAACTGAGCGGAGTTAGCCCACAAGTAGTCACGGAACCAACCCATGAGGTAAGTAGAGTTCTCGTTGAACTGAGCTACGTTACCTTGCCAAATACCTAGATGCTTCCAGTGCCAGTAAAAGGTAGTCCAGCCAAGGAGGTTGAGCATCCAGAAAAAGGCGAGGTAGAAAGTCTGCTCCCAAGACGAAGTTTGGCAAGTACCACCACGACCAGGACCATCACAGGGGAAGGTGTAGCCGAAGTCCTTTTTATCGGGCATCAGCTTAGTACCACGAGCATCCAACGCACCCTTGACGCAAATCAGGGTGGTGGTGTGCAGACCCAGAGCGATCGCATGGTGTACCAAGAAATCACCAGGCCCGATGGTCAAGAATAAAGAGTTAGTGCCGGAGTTAATGGCATCCAGCCAGCCTGATAACCAGACGTTACCGTAGTTTGGCCAAGCTGTGTAGGCAATACTATCTGAGTTAGATAGCAAAGCGTTCATTCCATACAGAGCTTTACCATGAGCAGATTGAACAAATTGAGCAAATACCGGCTCAATCAGGATTTGCTTTTCAGGTGTACCAAAAGCAACCACAACATCGTTGTGGACGTATAGCCCAAGGGTGTGGAAGCCTAAGAACAGCGATACCCAACTCAAGTGAGAGATAATCGCTTCTTTGTGCTTCAGCACGCGATCGAGTACGTTGCCTTTGTTTTGCTCTGGGTCGTAATCCCGTACCCAGAAAATGCCGGCATGAGCAAACGCACCAATCATCAGGAAGCCAGCAATGTACTGGTGATGGGTGTATAGCGCTGCTTGTGTTGTGTAGTCCTTGGCCATGAAGGCATAGGGAGGTAGCGAGTACATATGCTGCGCTACCAAAGACGCCGCCGTGCCTAGAGCTGCCAAGTGTATAGACAACTGAAAATGCAGCGAGTTGTTGTAGGTGTCGTATAACCCTTGGTGTGGCAGGTTAAACTGTCCTTCAGTTTGGACGCCAAAGAAATTTTTGGCGTTGAGCATCTCTTTGATGCTGTGACCAATCCCGAAGTTAGTCCGGTACTGGTGTCCGGCAATGATGAAGATAACAGCGATCGCCAAGTGGTGGTGAGCCATATCGGTCAGCCACAGCGACTGTGTTTGGGGATGGAAGCCACCCAAGAAAGTCAGAATTGCAGTCCCTGCACCTTGAGATGTCCCAAAGATATGCCCAGCTGTATCTGCATTTTGAGCATAAACACCCCAGTTACCTGTCCAGAAGGGTGTCAAACCTGCTGGGTGAGGTAACGTAGTTAGGAAATTCTCCCAACCTACGTGCTGTCCGCGAGATTCGGGGATTGCAACGTGAATTAAGTGACCAGCCCAAGCCAGAGAGCTAACACCAAACAAACCTGCCAAGTGGTGGTTTAGACGAGGTTCAGCACTCTTGAACCAAGTGAGGCTAGGACGATATTTGGGTTGTAAGTGCAGCCAACCAGCAAACAAGAACAATGCTGCTAACAGCAGGAGAAACACTGAACCCTGGTAGAGGTCATTGTTCGTCCGCATCCCAATGGTATACCACCAGTGGTAGACCCCAGAATAAGCAATGTTTACAGGATTGGTAGCGCCACCTTGGGTAAAAGCTTCGATTGCTGGTTTACCGAAGTGGGGGTCCCAAATCGCATGGGCGATTGGGCGAATATGCAGCGGGTCTTTAATCCACTGTTCAAAGTTACCTTGCCAGGCTACATGGAACAGGAGGCTGGAAGCCCACAGGAAAATGATTGCCACATGACCGAAGTGAGTAGCGAAAATCTTTTGGTAAAGATTTTCTTCTGTCATGCCATCATGGCTTTCAAAATCATTACCCTGAGCCATCGCATACCAGATCCGACGCGTAGTCGGATCTTGAGCGAGATCCTGGCTAAATTTAGGATATTTTGTTGCCATCTAGTTTATTGCATCCTTATCTAACCTAATCCAAGTTGCTAGTTGTAGTAAGCCAGCAATGCCTAGCAATTGAATAGACATCCAAAAAACCACAATTGAATGTCAATTTAATAGCAAAAACTGGCGATTACGAGGATTAACAGTTTTAATTCCTGACCTTACATCCTCAAAGGTATGATGCAATTCATGTGTATAGGATTAATAAACCAATAAACTACAACTACTTGCCTCATTTTTCCTCCTAAAGGAGGAGATTAGTATTAACTTTCTTTGTAACCTTGAATACAATCTAAATGTTGCAGATTGTTAATAGAATCTGAAGCCATTTCCACGGTTTCTTCTGCAAATTTTTGAGTGGAATTTTACTTTACTTTTATTTACATTTTGCAATAAACCACACCAAAACGCAATGTTTTGCTATAAACTGTTAGCGTTTAACGTAAAAGTAGAATAAAGGCTAGCAGCAAGCTTGGAATGCAGAAATCACAAAGCCAATTTTTGCAGCAGATAATTTTCTGATGCTGATGCGGTAACAGGGGAAACGCACCTTATTTCCTAACAAAAACTAATAAGGATTTCAAAGTCATCTGTATAAGTGCAAAACTTGACAAAAAGATAAACAAAATAAATCGATTCTTTTGCAGACGCATAAATTAAG
>JAHHHN010000001.1 GCA_019359325.1 Mojavia pulchra JT2-VF2
CCTGGTGTCTATTGCGCGGTGGAACCACACTGAACCCATCCCGAACTCAGAGGTGAAACGCTGCTGCGGCCACGATAGTTTAGGGGTAGCCCTACGCAAAAATAGCTCGATGCCAGGTTTGTTATTTATACAACAAAAGCCTCCTCTCGTTTATGAAAGGGGGCTTTTTTGTTGTAATTTTATTTGCTAACTTTGTATTTTTACTCATAAAATCGAAAATAAGGCAAAGTTTTATAGGACAGAAGCCTAAATAAATTAACTAGTCCGTTAAAGAATTAGGGTTGCAAAGCTATCACTAAAACACAAATGGCAGATCGGATAAACGATATCGCTTGGCAAGCTCACCAAGGTAGCGTTGCCGCAATTATTCAAGTGTTGAATGAAAAACTAGTCGAGTCTGGTGTCAGAACCAGAGCCATTTTTGCCGATGGCGTCTTACAACTTCTCTGTGAGGCGGCTACAGTAGAGCAACTTGAGCAATCTACTCTAGTACAAAAAATTCGGCAAATTCTCGAATCGATTACACCTCGTAACATTCGACGCGTTAACATCAACAGTCGAATTGTTCGGGAACAGCAATTGCTTTGGTTGACGGAAATTTATCGTGACCGCGAAAATCAATTACTATGGTCAGAGGAAATTACATTACCTAAAACGAATACTCTTAAGCAGCTAATTCAAGATTTTCAAGATTTCCAAGAGTCGAAAACGGAACTAGGACATACAAGCTTACCTAAGCCTAAATCGTCTCAGTATGTAATATTTACTAGAAAAAATAGGATTAATAGTAAAAACAAACACAAATATTCCTTCCAAGCAAGGATAATCAAAGCGTCTGGTCTATGCTTACCTTTACTATTGTTAAGTTGGGGTGTTTATACTTGGTTAGACGGTAAACAGGAAACCTCTACTTCACGAGAACTTTCTACATCTTTAGCTATTAAATCGCAAGCTTCACGCTCTACCGCATCTAAAGACCCATTTGCAGATGCAGTGCGTATTGCTAATCAAGCTTCTGCATCTGGTAAAACAGCCTCAACTTTAGATCAGTGGTCAGTGCTAGCTGCTAGGTGGCAACAGGCTTCAGATTTGATGAGTCAGGTACCACCAAACCATAGCCGCTATTTGGAAGCTCAAACTCGGATTCAACTATACAAAAAATTTAGTGAAGCGGCTCAAATACAAGCTAAGAAAAGTCCATGATGAAATTAGACACAAATGGGGAAATCTACCTCCCCATTTCTCAAAATCGAACCGCAGAGGGCACAGAGAAGCGGCATAACTTAAAATTAATTTAAGATTACTGTAGCGCGACAACCTATTAGAAAAAGATGGCGATCACGCTACGTATTTATTGATTGTACTCAGGTTGAATGATCTGTTTCCATTTCTCGGCTCGCTGGTTCATCAGTGATGGCTCATCCGCAGTCACTTCAATAATTCCAGAAATAAAAGCTTCTTCTCCAAGCTGCTGATAGTCATCAATGAACTGTTGGTGTTTATTACCAAATGAACCCCTTTGAAGTTCTCGCTTATTTGCCTCAAAACGGGATCCAATATCTGTACTATAGCCTATATATCTACATCCATTGATTTTGTTAGTCATTATATATACACCACTTTTCATGACTAATTCTTATATTTCTTTATAATCC
The DNA here is from genome assembly GCA_019359325.1 of Mojavia pulchra JT2-VF2. Lineage (GTDB taxonomy): Bacteria > Cyanobacteriota > Cyanobacteriia > Cyanobacteriales > Nostocaceae > Mojavia > Mojavia pulchra. The sequence goes on from JAHHHN010000001.1 coordinate 1,656, forward strand.
TAAATATCGTCATTATAAGCGATGTAAAATATTTATCTCAACCCTAATTATCATCAAGTCCCTAAACAGATTGGTTTTTCGTTACTCTCTGCGTCTTTGCGCGGCAGTCGCTTCAAGTCGGGGAACTCGCCCAACGCGCTGCCTTGCCTTTGCGTAAGATTTAAAAATATATTTATTTACCAGACAATTCCTGTAAAAAAGTAAAATTCGACATCTCTAAACCAATAAAATTTTGTAGAGACGCGCAATTTTGCGTCTCCACAAATTATCAAAAACTACCTAAACACTCATTTCTAACATCCGTTGCATTGGACGCAAAGCTGCTAAGCGTATCTCCTCAGACATGGTGATTTCAGGAGTACGATTTTTCATCGCCCAATACACTTTTTCTAAGGTATTTAACCGCATAAATGGACATTCGTTGCAATTACAGTTATTAATTGGTGGCGCAGGAATAAACCGCTTTTGAGGAGCTAGTTTTTGCATTTGGTGAATGATGCCTGGCTCTGTAGCCACAATAAATTCCTGAGCAGAACTGTTTTGACAATATTTGAGTAAAGCTGCTGTAGAACCGATATAGTTAGCGTGGCGCAATATGCTAGTTTCGCATTCTGGGTGTGCGATCGCCTCTGCTTCTGGATGGGCAATTTTTAACTGGACAATTTTCTTCTCTGAAAAGGTTTCATGCACAATACAGCTACCGTCCCACAGCACCAAATCTCGTCCGGTTTGTTCCATGACGTAGCGCCCCAAATTGCGATCTGGAGCAAAAATAATTGGCTGGACTTTCGGTATTTGCTGCACAATCTTCACAGCATTGGAACTGGTGCAGATAATATCGCTCATGGCTTTAATATCGGCAGAGCAGTTGATATAAGAAACCACTAGATGATCTGGATGGGCTGCTTTAAAAGCTGCAAACGCCTCCGCTGGACAACTATCTGCTAAGGAACAACCAGCATTCAAATCTGGTAACAATACCAATTTGTCAGGATTGAGTATCTTTGCTGTCTCTGCCATGAAGTGAACACCAGCAAAGACGATCGCATCTGCATTCGTATTAGCTGCGGCTTTTGCTAGTTGTAATGAATCCCCAATAAAGTCTGCAATATCCTGGATATCTGGTTCTTGATAGTAATGCGCTAATATCACCGCGTTGAGTTCTTTTTTCAGGCTCTCAATAGCGGTAAATAAATCCAGTGGTAGTACACCCGGATGGGTGGTTTCTCGTTGAGCAAGTGCAGTGTTAAACACAGTTAGGGGTTGCTTAAAGTTGCAAATATTTGTCCTGTGGATTCAATTATAGTAGTTTTTACCAAAAAATATAGTGGTTTTTACCAAAAATCATAGAAGCTTGATGTTGCCAATTTGTGTCCAAATCCCCCTGAGTTGCCTATCCTAAAAGTAGACGGCAAGGACAGTGGCATGACCAGTGAGATAACACAATCAACAAACCTCAAAATAGCTGTAGTTGGCGATGTTCACGACCAATGGGAAGTAGAAGATGGTATAGCACTCAAGCATTTGGGTGTGGACTTAGTGCTGTTTGTGGGGGATTTTGGCAATGAGTCGGTGGAAGTGGTAAGAGCGATCGCTTCTGTTGATATTCCCAAAGCAGCCGTGATGGGCAACCACGATGCCTGGTATACTGCCACAGAATGGGGGCGGAAAAAGTGTCCCTACGACCGCACCAAGGAAGACTGGGTACAGGAACAGCTCGATTTATTGGGGCCAGCTCATGTCGGTTACAACAAGCTGGATTTTCCCCAGTGGAATTTAACTGTAGTTGGCGGTCGTCCTTTTAGTTGGGGTGGATCAGAGTGGAGATTTGCTGACATCTGCAAAGAACGTTACGGTGTAACAGATTTTGAAGAATCAGCAACCAAAATTATGGCTGCGGTCAAAACTGCTGCCTACGACACAATTATTTTTCTCGGTCACAATGGGCCTAGTGGATTAGGCGATCGCCCAGAAGATCCTTGTGGCAAAGACTGGCTCCCCATTGGCGGCGATTTTGGCGATCCAGATTTTGGCGAAGCGATTTCCCAGGCTCTCAACGCTGGTAAAACCATTCCTCTGGTGACGTTTGGACATATGCACCATAGCCTACGGCACACTAAGAAAGAGCTACGTAAGCCTGTGCTGAGAAGCCCAGAAGGGACAATTTACTTGAATGCGGCTAGCGTACCCAGGATAGTTGAAATTCAAGGCAACAAGCAGCGTAATTTTTCTCTAGTTTCCCTAGAGGCGGGTGTGGTGTCGCAAGTCTCCCTAGTTTGGGTAGGCAAAGATTACCAGCTAGTGTCAGAGGAAATTTTTTACGAGCGATCGCGTCCAGTAGTGCAATCTGCATAGATGATGAGATATAGTATTATCTGTCAGCTTTAGTGCTAACTTAGGAAAGCGTTTGCATAGCAGGTAGGCAAAAAGCTAGACAGTTTACTGGAGAGGTGGCAGAGTGGTCGATTGCGTCCGACTTGAAATCGGATGAGGCTAAAACCTCCGGGAGTTCGAATCTCCCCCTCTCCGTTTTCATTGACTCACAGCGATATTTTCACTAGTTGCTCAATTAGAGGACGATAGGTAGTATTGTCTAAGTGTCCCTTATACCAATCTTTATAAGTTTTTTTATTCAAGTGTTCTTTAATAAGTTCCGCTTCGTTTAATAGTATCCATAGATTATGGGTTGCTCGATTCCAAAAGCCAAAACTACCACTTGCTTTTAATCCATCTAAACCGTACTTATAGCAAGCTGGACAAGGACATTCCTTTAGGATTTCTTCTTCTTGTTGACTTACTCTGCGACCTCTCCATTTTCCCAAGTCAGCTATGATTCTTTCTCCTGTTCCAGGTAACTGAATCATGCCACGAGCAGCTCGATTTCGCCAACCGCTTGAATCTACCGAATCTATACCTAACAAAGCAGCTAAATGAATAGTTGCTGTACCGCCAATACCGAATATATGAAGTTTTTGGTGTTTAAATTCTTCACGGACATGATGGATGCTCTCTAGAATTTTTTTATAAGGCATTGCCTTGGTAGCACGTAACAAATTCGGTACAATACCACCCAAAGCAATATAAGGTTTTGCTAATAATGTTTCGTGTTTTTTTATTTCATCTACATAATCTTCTAAAAAATTACTCACATGAATAACTGGAATATAAGAGCCATATTGGTAATTTAGAGCCATTTCCATTGTGCGGAAAAAACACTTTTCTTGCTCTTCTCGTGACATTTTGGGTATGGGAATAAAGTCTTGAGGAATAGGAAACCAGTCAGGTTTAGCTTTTTCTACAAATTCCTCATAATTTTTAACTGGTGTTTCTCCCTCACGGCTGATGAAGTAAAAAGCACCATTATCAAGATATAACTTCACTTCTTTGGGAATACCTAAAGACTCATGTATTCCCTTTTCCATAGCCTCACGTCTACGTTTAGGGCTGGCATGAAAATCTGCATAGGAAACCATTATTGCCTGTAATTGGGGAAGATAATAATCAGAAGTTTTATCCCATATACATGGCTTTATACCCCTTAAACTTATGCCAGCAACAATTTTCAAAGAATTTATCTCCGTGTTTGTTTAGGAGTTTTCTTAGATATTTCAGCATATGCTTCCTCTAAATAATCAAAAGCATCCTTTTCTTCTCTCTCACCTTTTGATTCAGGTTCTTTTATTTTTACAAGAACAGGAAAGCTAGTGAGTTGTCCAGAAAGAATTGCTTCGCCAACTTCTAAATCAGGAAGCATTTTTGCTTCTTCTTCACCTAAACTTTCAATTACCTTTCGGACAAAATTTTGGTCAGCAGGGTTCACCATACGCATAATAATGTATGAGTTGCACATGGCAAGGGTTGTCTCATCAAGCCTTGAGGGACGCTGGCTAATTAAAATTAAACCAACACCAAACTTTCTTCCCTCCTGAGCAATTTGTCTGGTAACGTTAATAGCACGTTGCTGTGCTGGTGTATTTGCTTTACCTGGAGCGAAATTATGTGCTTCCTCAAGTAGTAGAAGAGCAGGCAATTTTAAGTCATCTCTTACCCTTGCTTCAAAAATGTTATCAGCGATAATGCTGTAAATTGTTGCTTGGAATTCTTCTGTATATCCAGCTAGAGACACAACACTAATTTGATTATATTTAACTAATTCTTTGCGGTCAGTCGGTAATGATTTAGCGCCACTGCGAGCAACTTTTTGATTTGTATGTTCCATACGTTGTAAAGCGGCGGCTGCTGCATTGGTACGTTTCTTGATTCCTTCAAGCGTTGCTATATCGCGCTTAGAATAACCAGTGAATCCATTCCAACCCCATTCTTCTAGTTGCTTTTTATCTTCTTCAGCATCACTATCACGCAGTACAGCTTCACCAGCCTCAGCCATCTGAGCAATTAACCACAGATTTGGTTGCACTCCAAATTTCTTCAAATCCGGTTTATTAATGCGTTGAGACAACCAATTTATTCGTTGATTCATCTCATCTGTTTTGTCTTTAATATAAAAAGACTTAGCAGCTTGAAATACATCAGCAAAACGGGTAAGCATAGTAGGTGTTAGTTCGTACCCTAGATTACTGACAATTTGAGCTACTGTTTCACTATCTTCTTCAAAAATAGGAAACTGAGCATAGTAGCGATTTACTCTTCCTTCTAAGGCTGGCACATCTGCTAAACCTGTATAATCTCCATGTGGATCAAAGATTACAATCGGATATTTTTTCTGTGCCAATTGCTCAATAACTCGTCGTGCTGTAACACTTTTACCAGCACCTGTCATGGCTAAAATAGCTAGATGACGAGTAACTATCGCATGACCATCTACTGTTACATTCACCTCTGGACGGTTAGAAAGAGTAGCAATATCTAAAGCACGGTTTTGCTTTTGTTGCAATTCGCCAAGGACAATACGGGCAATATCTGGTGAGTTAGGGCGGTATGCACTGGAAGCAGGCTGAGGCGGATAACGAAGTTTGTTGAGCTTTCCACCGCCGCTACCATCCAACGGTTCAGCACCTAATACTTGACACACCGCAGTTACCATTTCCCGACTGAGGGAAAGCACTGTAAGCTAATCGTCATTTAAATTGCACCATTTTCATGGTAATAAAAGCTGCAAACCCTCTCCCCTGCTCCCTGCCCCCTGCTCCCCTGCGGTCTCAATGTGCAAATTAAATGCTTAACAGCTTATCAAATGGATTAGTACGAGTAGCAGCTAGTTCATGCCCAGCTTCAGTTGGAAAAAGGGGATTGATTCGTTCAATACTTTGAACTTTAGCCCAAACACGGATTTTTTCTAAATTTGTCTTCTTTGCTGATTGCACTAGTTCAGCATCGACGGCAATAATATCTTGTTCTCGGATAGCTTCGGGTGTTACTGCTAATCTGAACTCGCGGCTGGTGCTTTCACCCACCAACGTACCAACATACTGTTTCATTTTGTAACGAATTTCCAATAATCCAAATGGTTCCAAATATTTTATTAGTTCAGGATCGTTACTTGCATATGCGCTCAAAAGCTTTTCTGCACTTTCTATAGGAAGTGTAATACTTACTTTTGTGCTACCTTCCTCGATAGAAGTTATTTGAACATTTTGTGGTGCAATTTTGAGCAATCCTGCGATTGCATGAGGTAAAAGTGTTTGCAACCTCTCATCAAAATCCGATAGTTTCAATTTGATGATTAATTCAATTTCGGTTACTGACTCAGACGTAATTTGTTCTTTGTCAAAACGTCGCATGACCCAAGGTTTCTGCTTGTACTCTCTTAAAGCTTTTTCTCCCCACTCTTCTTTATCTGCTCTTTCATGACAGTTAGCACACAAAAAAATTAAATCTTCTGCTTTATGTTCTCTCGATTTATGCCAAGGTATTATGTGCGCTCGCTCTAATGGACATCCTTCACCACAGACAGCACATCGATGACCACTTTCGATTAATATTTTCCTTTTAATATCAGTAGGTATTGCTGGTCTGCTTTCAGGCATTATTAATCACCATTATTCTTGATCTATTTAGTTAGAAGGACGAAATAGCCAATCTCGTTTGGTCATATAAATTGACTGAACTATAAGGCGACGCATCTGAGCATCACTAACCTGACCACTTTGCAAGCTAATACCCAAGTGATATTTGATTAGTTTGCTATAGGCATCAGTTAGCCAGCTTGGAATTTTAGCATACTTATCAGCAATATCTAATCCTACTGGAAAACCGTATCCAGGTAGTAAACTAGCGTATAAGTATGCTCGTCGTGCAGCTTCTATAATTTGGCTTTTACCTAATTTATCAAATACTTCTACTCTGAATGGTTCGGTAGTTTCTGAAACTTTGACATAACAACCAAGAACTTTTGGAAAACCAATTTTATTAGGTGGTTTTAGACAAGTCCAATCTACGTCACTTGTATAAGACTCTCCTGGTAGTGCAATCTTACCTTTAGTAAGTCCTGCATACTTATTTTTAATTTCCCAAGGTTCTGAAAACTGGCCTGGCTCTAATAACATAGATAGTAGAAGAGAGTCTGTATAACCGAGTTTGTCTAAAAGTGCTTTTGGTGATTTTATATCTTTACGTCCATATAATTCATTAAAGTAATTTTGATTTCCTTTTTGTCGTAAACTTTGAAATATTCTCTCTAGTAAAATAAATTCACTAAACTCTCGTAATTCACCACGTTCAACCACACCAGCAATAATAATATTTGGCTTTCTTTTCTGCGCTTCCTTAATTAATTGTCGATATAGAAAGGCAATCCATGATAATGGTTCAAACAGTCTCCTCTCTATCCATTCATCAGAACGATCAGGAGCTATTTTAGGGTAAATTTCAATTTCTGCTTCCCGTAAAAATTCTTCCTTTAACTGTTCCGCTAATCCAGGTTCTTCTGCATATTGATGGAGAAATATATCAATATCTTTTTCAGTAAAAGGAGTATGTCCTGCATAACCACTCATCATATAAACTAGGGGGCCATGAAACATAAGAACTCGTAAGTCAGGTGTTCGTTTTACTGCTGACAAACCACCCAAAAGCTCAGATGTAATTCGGATAATATCTGGAAAATCTTTACGTTCCTTACTGCCACCCTCCAAATCACCTAAAATAATAGGGTAATAACCAAAATGTTCCCGTTCTGTAACACTACGTTCTCCAGTCTTCACACGATAAGAACCAACACGCAGCAAGACAGGAACGGGACTAGACATTTGAACTTGGCCCAAACCGCCATCAATAAAAGTTACAACCTCACCCTGAACATCTTCCCAATTTAAGTCATTAATTGCTTGAACACTTAATATTTGATCTGGCCGCTCTCCCCGTGCAGCTTGGCGCATTGCTCCACGTAAGTGTGTAATAAATTTTGCTGTGTTCTTAAAATAGTTATCACGGAGACTGTCTGCAACGAGCAAAGCATTCTCAGACAGCTTGATCATGATGTGAGGCTGACGCTGTAAATCTTCTAGCAGTTTTTCCTCTGCTAAACTCTGATATTGATCATCTTGTGAATTCATAAACAACTAACCTCAACACCTAGCTGGACTAGCATTCGCCTAGCCTCACTTGAATGAAAAGAACTGACAGGTAATCCCGTCAGGTAGCTTACTAACCACTTAGGAGATACCCGTTGTCCATCAACTAGTAAATACCATGACTGATAAGAGGCTGGATTACCCTTTCCCTCTGTTAAAGCCTGACGAGCTGCATCAAGTACCTGTGCAGGTGTCATTTCAACTTCTACTCCTCTAAGACAAGCTTTGCCGCGAAGGGTATTGGTTGAATGATTTTGATTTAGCTCAGAAGGCTTGCCATATAGCCAGGTGTGCAGCTTAACGAGTTTTTTTCCTAAAGAACCTGTAGCAATTTGCACATTTGAGCTTGATTGAATAACTGTATCGTATCCTTCTAATGCTTTGAAATAATCACGGCCCACACATATGCAAATTTCTGGGTAAAGTCTGGCATTAAGAATATGCTGTAATTTATCAATTACCTCTGGCTGCAACTGTTGAGATCGCTGTTTTGTCATTCGGCGATCATAGTACGGAATAGGATAATCTTGAAAAATTAGTCCAAACTCGGCTGAGAGAATATATGTATCTGGCGGATTTGACGGTTTTTGTTGCAAAAAGCGACGTAGCAGATGAAAAATAGGCCCATCATACCGTGCGATCGCAGGCATTAATCCCTCATTTGAAAGCTTGCGCTGGGAGCAAGCAACAATAAGCAAATATCGACCTTCAGAATGCACCTTTTGAATATACACCAGTCCGCTTTTGGTTGTCAGATATAATACTTGCTTAAATCTACATAAACCGATTTTCTAAATAGTTATTAATATTTTGTGTCATCCAATTGATAGTTTGAGATCGCCTACTCTCTCCCCTCTTTAACATCGTGCTACAATCACCAATAAATTTTACTGGTAAGTCAACCTATGGCTACCCTTTATGATTTACATATACCTGATGAGTTGTATGCACAAATAGAGCAGTTAGCCAAAGCTAACAACATCCCAATTGAGGCTCAAATTATCGCTTTGTTGAAGGCAGAAGTGCAAAAATCTATTGGTTTAATTAGAGAAAATTCTCACAATTAACCATAATCTAACGATCATTCTGTGTCTCTTCAACTACAATGATCATTATCCTATGCAAAAATGCTGAGGAACTTTGCACCCTTGCTGAAAAAATCAACCTTCACCTATTCCTGCACAACCTCAACCAATTCCTCAATCATCACATCAAAAGTTCTGGCTAACTTCTGAATCGCGGTAAAATCTACAGTTGCTAGTCCAGGCGATCGCGCATAGGTTCTGAGAGTGCTATAGACAACACCAGAACGGTCAGATACCTCTTTTAGCGTCCAGCCTTTCTCCGCAGCAAATTCTCGAATCTTTAGCCTAACCATTCCCATAATTTGCTTGACAAATGACTTATATGAGTCGTTCAATAATTATATCCTATAATAAAAATCGCCCTCTGGCCTGGAAAACTAAAGGGCGATTTGCATTTGTTTTTCACACATATCTCGTTAAAGGAGATGTTGTCTCTTTCAACGGTAAGCATTCCATTTAAACGGAAGGCATTCCTTTTAAACAGAAATTTAACTTTATGTTATCACCACTCAAGCCAAAAGCGCTTGTCATCCGTGAATCGAAAATAGTTTACAAATCAGCAATCGTTCACCCACTGGCGCGATTTGTCACAGAAGAGGCAATCTGCTTAATATTCCAAATCACCTTTGAAGATATATATACTGTGGAATGCTGGCGTTACATGGTTTATGTCCACGGTAAAGGTGTGAGTAAATTTGTCAGTTATGCTGATTTTCCGCCAATTTTGGGTGTACAACCACCTAATAAGTCAGATTTTGTAAAATGGCGCAAGCGCTGGCGCAAGCAAAATGAACCTCATCAGAACAAGCAAGCACCCCAGTGGTGGGCAGAATTTTTCGCTTATAAATTCTTGCAAGCTCACTCTGATGATATGTTACATAGTTGGGAAGAACTAGTTGAGTTAATTCAATTTGCTTTTAATCCAGAAAAGTTAGAAGAACTCCGAAATAGCTATCATCAGGAACAATTGCTTTTGATTAGCTAAGATATTGAGGGCGTTTGCATATTAGGTCATCTAGAGGAGCCAGCGCTGCGTTATAACAATACTTAGTCAGAGAAACCCCAATGCTGTCTGATAGCAAAAGAGTTCACCAGGTAGATAAAAAGTTCGAGACTGACGTTTCTAATGAAAAGTTCGTAAACCAACTTTTCATTCGTCTTGTTGCATTGGACAAGCAGTTTACTAAAGTTGATTTCAAGTATTCAATCTTTGACACCTGTTATCTTCGGAAGTGCAAATTTGATTCGTGCGACTTCACTGGATGTCGTTTTGTCGGAACTAATTTATTCGAGGCGAAGTTTTCTAACTGTGAATTTAGATATGCCATTTTTGAGAAAACACTGATTGACAACTATATTTTGGAGCAAGAATGCCCTGAGGAAGAAAATCTCAAGATGAGATTTGCACGGTCACTCCGCATAAATTACCAGTCAATTGGAGATGCAGAATCTGCAAATAAAGCAATGAGTGTAGAACTTCAGGCTACTGAAGAACACTTATATAAGTCATGGAATGCTAATTCCACCTATTACAGGAACAAATATAAGGGATGGAATAGGTTGAAAGCATTTACGCAATGGGTTCAATTCAAATTGCTTGACTTTATTTGGGGTAACGGTGAAAGTGCTTGGAAGCTTTTACGAGCAGTCCTGATTATATTTGCGCTAATGACTTTAATTGATGTTTTGGCATTTAGAAATACTGAGAGTATTGATAGCTATATACAATCATTTTTTGATGCACCCCAAATTTTTCTAGGAACTCTTTCTCCATCAAATTATCCGAGTCCATATCTTACTGCGATCTTATTTATTAGGTTAGTTGCATTTGGATTTTTCATGTCAATTATCATCAAACGGTTTAATCGTCGTTAAATATGCATATTTACGCATTCGGTTCTATATGCCGTGGTGATATATCTCTAGGCTCAGACATTGATCTGCTAGCGATTGTGGAAAGTTACGAATCCCGTATCGACCCAGATAAATTCTCGATCTATTCTTACAAGAGAATTCAAGAAATTTGGCAGGAAGGTAATCCTTTTGCATGGCATCTATCGCTTGAGTCACGGCTTCTTTTTTCATCAGATAAACTTGACTATTTGAAAGTATTGGAAAGCCCAGAAAAATATAAAAACTGTGTTCAAGACTGTGAAAAGTTCTTTTTGCTGTTTCGTGAAGCTCACGCTTCAATAATTACAGGTAGCAATAGTAGAGTATTTGATTTGTCTACTGTGTTTCTAAGTATCAGAAATATCGCAACCTGCTTCTCTCTAGGTGTCATGGAGCAACCAGACTTCTCTAGGAACTCTGCACTTTGCTTGGGAGTTAATAGTATCCCAATTGCATTAGATTCATACTATGTCTTAGAAAGAGCCAGAATATTATGCACAAGAGGGTATGGAAAAACCATAACAGATGATGAAATTGTTACTACAATCCGAAGACTGAATGAAGTACACGAGTGGATGCATAAATTGGTAGAAAAGGCTAAAAAATATGAATAAGTTTAATAATCGCATCGCAGCTCAAAGGCAGATTCTTCAGATAGTGAACCGTAGGCAATGGGGTAAGGAAGAGCTATTAGGGCTTTCAAGAAAGGCAATTGAGAGGTGGGTTTCTGTAAACCAGATTAATCCTGAATCTCGTTTGGTAGAGCTTATTACTACTGCTTCTGCAAAACTTTTTTTTCTCGCTAACAAGAGCCAAGAGCAGATTTCTGAGGAATATAAGATGATTTCCAGAGACATCGCGGATATTTCCAGAAAAATTGAGATGGAAATGGGCTAACAAATTTTACAGAGGCGGAATTGATGAACACAATAGTAGGAAAATAAACAAATAATCGAATTCACGAAAGAATATGGCAAGTTGATTTCGCGTAACGGCTTATCTAATACAAAGACGCTTTCTTCCCGGCCAAAGGGTTGTAAGGAAAGCGTCTCATGAGTGAAAATTGATTGTGTCAGTAATAAAAGCGATCGCTATTCAGCAGATTTTTGACTAGCGCGATTAGCACGAGCCTCAGCAGAAGCCATCACCTCATCCATATTTTCTAGAACTTCTCCAGGGAAATTTTCCAAAACTCTTGTGGAAAGTGCAACCCGGCCTTTAGCTTCATCTAAGTCAATAATCACAGCTTTGATTGGCTGACCAATTTGAAATACTTTATCCAGAGACTCAATGAATTTTTGGCTTACTTGCTTAATGTGAAGCAAAGCACTCATCCCATCTAAATCTACAAATACACCAAAAGGTTTAATGCCAGTAACTTTACCTTCCACTAGTTGACCTAGTTCTAACAAGCTGAAGTTACTAGAACGAGTCGCCAAACGCTGGGAAAGTATAAGTTTATTGGTGTTGCGATTAACTTCTAAAAAGCCGACAGTCAGAGTCTGACCTTTAAGTGCTTCTAAGTTATCACGCTCAATCAAGTGCGATCGCGGAATGAATCCTCGCAAAGATTGAATTTCAACAGTGATACCACCTTTATTTACCCCTGTAACTCGCACTGGTACAGTCTGGGAATTTTCTTGCATTTGCGCCAGCCGTTCCCAGATGTGCTGGATTTCTAACTGCTTGCGAGAAAGAGTTACTTGACCCTCTGCATCCTGCTCTCGGATAATCAAAAACTCCAGTTCCTCTTGCATCGGTAGTACCTCTGACAAATCGGTAACTGCTCTCAAAGAAGCCTCATCACGGGGAATAAAAGCCGACGACTTACCACCAATATCGACATAAGCCCCATCATGGTCAAGTTGGAACACTTTGCCGTGTACGACCTGTCCTTTTTGAAACTGGTAGTCGTGTTTTTCCAGTGCTTTGGCAAAATCGTCCATTGTAAATGACGAATTGGCTGTTTGAGAACGTTTCGATTCGGAATTCATGACTTTTGAAGATAAATTGTTATTTGAGCTGATGCCACTGGAGTTTTGACAAGACTGCTCGTCTTATATCCCATTTTGTTCGTTTAGGCGGAGTCTAGGTAGGGTCAAGTGTCCGAAGTCCAGAGTAAATAATTTTGGCTCTTGACTCTTGACTTATAACTAAGGACAACCTTAACGAACAGTATGCAACCGCTGCGTAGGTTTCAGGCCAGTTGACCAAAAAGTTGTTTCACCTGCTCCCAAGCATCGGCTGCAACTTTAGGATTATAGCTGGCGCGACGGTCACAGAAAAATCCGTGGTCAGCTCCATCGTAGCGAAACACACGATGCGGAATTTTGTATTTTTCTAACTCTGCCTCAATTTCATCTACCTGTTCGGCAGGAATGCTTGCATCTTCCATCCCAAAGAACGCGTAAAGCGTACCTTTAATTTCGCTAGTCCCAGTAACAGTAGGATTACCGCCCCCTGGAGTGCGGGTAGTAATTCCAGCACCATAGAAGGAAGCAGTAGCTTTGATATCTGGTAAGGTGGCAGCAAGATATGCTATATGACCACCAAAGCAGAAGCCTATACAGCCGAAGCTATCTTTTTTGACATTGGGGAGGGTTTTCAGGTAATTAATTGCGGCTTGAATATCGCTCAATAATTCTGATGCTTTTGTTTGCATTGCATAGTTTCTGCCAATTTCGATATCTTCTGGAGTGTAACCAGTTTCAAAGCCAGGAGCTTGGCGTTGAAAAAGTGCAGGTGCGATCGCTACATAACCGAGCCTAGCAATCCGTTCTGTAACATCCCGAATATGCTCGTTGACACCAAAAATCTCTTGCAATACTACAATTGCTGGGTAAGAGCCTGATTCTTGTGGCTGTGCTAAGTAAGCTACGATTGAGAAATTATCTTGCGAAATTTCAACCATTTTGGTGTCGATTGCTCGCTCTGTCATAATTATTTTTACCAGTGGTGTGTGATTATTTGATATAACTATGCCAGTATCTCAAAGCTTATTCCGATCTAATTATCAATTAGCAAAAATGAGTACATTAGAAATTTCCCCTAGAGAAATTTTATGTATAAATAAAACATTTAACAGATAGCAGATGCAGCTGGTCACATGCCGCTACTAGCAATTAGGAGGTTTGGTGATGATTCAATTCCGCATTCAGCCAGACAGTGAGATTCCCGCATCCACCCAGCTGTTTAATCAAATCCGGTTTGCGATCGCTTCCCGCCAATATCCACCTGGGTACAAATTGCCGAGTACGCGGGCACTAGCAATGCAGACTGGGTTACACCGCAATACCATCAGCAAGGTTTACCGTCAGCTAGAAGAAGACGGATTTGTTGAAAGTCTTGCAGGTTCAGGTATTTATGTACGTGCCCAAGGTCATGAAGGGGGTAGCAAGCTACAATCGCCGACTCTCAAACAACATCCTGACGCTGACAAAACTGTTCAACAAGCACTTGATGATCTACTCGCCCAAGGATGTACGCTTTCTCAGGCGCGGGAGCTATTTTTAGCCGAAATTGATTGGCGCTTGCGTTGTAGCGCCCAGGTGCTGGTTGCAGTGCCTTCTTATGACATTGGTGCAGGCGAGTTGATGGTATATGAATTAGAACAAGCTCTGCAAATACCAATACAGTTGATACCAATGGAAGAATTAGCGGCTGTACTAGATAAAACTTCCTCAGCTACTGTCGTCACAAGTCGCTATTTCATTGGAGAAGTAGAAGCGATCGCAGCCCCGAAAGCTGTACGCGTGATTCCGCTTGATATCTACGACTACAGCAAAGAACTCAACCTGCTGAAAACTCTGCCAAAGGAGAACTGTGTTGGCATAGTCAGCCTCAGTTCTGGGATTGCCCGCGCCGCAGAAGTTATCCTCCACGGTTTGCGGGGGGATGAACTGTTGGTGATGACTACGCAACCAAAAGATGCCTACAAACTTCAGGCGATCGTCAAGCGCGCTGAGGTCATTATCAGCGATCAAGCCAGTTTTGCTGTGGTGCAAGCTGCGGTGCAGGCTGCGGTTGAAGATATTATTCGTCCACCCAAATTGATTAAGGTCGAAAATTACATCGGTACCAACTCTATTAATTTGCTAAAACGAGAATTGGGTTTGGGTTAATCCTTTTCACATCCAAAGCTATAGCGAATCTTTGCAAATTGATTAACCCACTTGTGGTTGTGGGGAAATTTGTAAAAATTCTCGCACCCGCCGTAGATAAGTTGGAGCATCTTCCAACATTGGAAAATGAGCTGTATTCGGAAGCATAACAAACTCCACTTTGTCATTCATGGCTGCGGCTTGACGCCCCATCTGGGCTGGAATAATCTTGTCATACTCCCCTGCTACAAGCAGAGTTGGCACTGTTAGCTTGGCAAACTCCTGGGGCATCACTTCAGATTGTGCTTTACTCACTGAAGTAAAAATTGTATTTAAGGCAGCATCATAATCAGCTTCTAGGAAATCCTGCAAAAAAGCTTGACGCTCGACTTTTGGTATAGGGCGATGTAGAAATCTCGCCATAAACATTCGGTCAACAAACGGTATTTTTCCTAACCACTTGGGACGAAATTTGACTACGTAGCCGCCGAATTTATGAAAAGCAGCAAAGGCTTTTTCGTCGTACTCAAAAACGCCACTACAAGTCAAAATTCCTCGTTCAACTTTTTGAGGATAGCGGTTGAGAAATAATGTCGCAATGGACGCGCCCATCGAATGAGCATTGATATAAACACCCTGAAGCTGCAACTCATCTAGCAATGCTGCTAAGTCATCAGCGTATTCTTCTAATTCATAAGTTAATTCTTGAATTGCTGCCAATTCTTCTTGGGGAGATTGTGATACGGCAACAGATTCACTGGCTTGGGCTATAGTTGGTTTGCCACGGGAGCGCCCAAACCCTCGCAAATCGTAGAGTAAACAATCGAATTCATCCGATAAAGCATTAGCTGTGCTTCGCCAGTACCTAGCCGAACCAGCCCAACCGTGGATGAAAACCATTACTGGTTTTGCCAAGGAATTAGATGGTTTTTTCACCCACTCGTAGTAATGCTCAACGCCACGAACATTAATATAAGCCATTTGTCATTTGTCCTTTGTCATCTGTCCTTCGTTATTTATTTTCTTTTATTAATGACTAATGACTAATGACTAATAACTACTAAGCTGATTCTGGCTTGGGTAATGAAGAAGGATGTACAAGCAGCTCGGCGGTTGAACGCTTCTCGACCATCTCACGCGTGACTGTGCAGCGAGTGACGTCCTTGCGAGATGGTAACTCGTACATTACATCCAACATTAGTTCTTCCACAATGCCCCGTAGCGCTCTCGCCCCAGTTTTGCGGCGGTAGGCTTCTTGAGCGATCGCCCGCAAAGCTTCTGGTTTAAAGTCTAATTGGACATTATCCATCTTCAGCAATTTCTGGTACTGCTTGACTAAGGCACTCCGCGGTTGAGTGAGAATTGCCATCAAAGCTTCTTCATCCAACGGATCTACCACGGCTACCATTGGTATCCGTCCAATAAATTCGGGAATCATGCCAAACTTCACCAAGTCATCTGGTTCTAGATAGCGGAGAGTATCTGCTGCCCGTTTCTCCTTCGTTTGTCCTTCTCCAGGTTGTACAAAGCCTATTGACTTTTTACCAACTCTCTGATCCACAACCTTCTCTAAGCCAACGAAGGCACCGCCACAGACAAACAGGATATTGCTGGTATCAATTTGGATACAGTCTTGATAGGGATGCTTGCGCCCTCCTTGGGGTGGTACATTAGCGATTGTCCCCTCCAACATTTTTAGCAAAGCTTGCTGTACACCTTCGCCAGAAACGTCGCGTGTAATCGAGGGGTTCTCACTCTTGCGCGCAATTTTGTCAATTTCATCAATGTAGATAATTCCCCGCTGTGCTTCCTCTACATCCAAATCTGCCACCTGCAAAAGCCGCAGCAAGATATTTTCCACATCTTCTCCCACATACCCAGCTTCCGTCAGAGTTGTAGCATCAGCGACGGCAAAGGGTACATCAAGGATTTTCGCTAGAGTTTGGGCTAATAAAGTTTTGCCACAGCCAGTTGGGCCAATTAACAGAATATTGGATTTTTGCAGTTCTACAACATCATCCGCTCCGGCTTTGCCATTGGCTTTAGACTGAAGTATTGCCAGCCGTTTGTAGTGATTGTAAACCGCGACTGACAGCACTTTCTTCGCTTCGTCTTGACCAATTACGTGTTCGTCTAGATATTTTTTAATCTCTCTGGGCTTGGGTATTTGATTAAAAGAGAGATTGGAAGAGCGGGTACGGCGTTTTTGAGGTGGTTCTGACCGTGGTGTTGGTTGCGACGCCGCTGCACCATTCGTGTCGAGTAACTCCTCATCTAGTATTTCATTACACAAGTCAACGCATTCATCGCAGATGTAGACTCCCGGCCCCGCGATTAATTTACGCACCTGCTCTTGAGACTTGCCACAAAAAGAACATTTTAAATGGGAGTCGTACTTAGACATACCAGCCTCTTATTTCAGAATGGTGACGTTTTCCCCTGCTGTGGGAATATTTTGCCTGGAAATTACCTGGTCGATCAAACCGTAATTCTTCGCCTCTTCTGCCGACATGAAAAAGTCGCGTTCCGTATCTGCTTCAATTCTTTCTAAGGGTTGACCAGTGTGCTGAGACAGTAACTGATTCAACTTAGCCTTAATATAAAGAATTTCTCTGGCTTGAATTTCTATATCGATGGCTTGACCTTGAGCACCACCAAGTGGTTGGTGAATCATGATCCGGGAGTCGGGTAGAGACATGCGCTTACCGGCAGCCCCTGCTGTTAACAAGAATGCCCCCATGCTCGCGGCTAGTCCAAAACAGATGGTAACAACATCGGGACGAATCTGCTGTATTGTATCATAGATTGCCATCCCTGCGTAGACTGAGCCACCAGGAGAATTAATGTACAGCTGAATGTCCTTTTCTGAGTCTTCCGCGTCTAGGAATAACAATTGGGCAACAATCGAATTGGCAACGGTGTCGTCTATTGGCGTTCCCAAAAAGATAATCCGCTCTCGCAGCAGGCGGGAGTAGATGTCGAATGCCCTTTCTCCCATCCCAGATTGTTCTACCACCATCGGCACGATGTTGTTTGGGCTGCTCAAGTGGGAGTTAATATTTGCTCGACTTAAACTGCTGATTGGGTAATTTCCCGACTGCGATACAAGCATAAAAAAACATTTGACAACTAAGTGGGACAGAGATTAAAGCAGCGATCGCTGCCTTTTGAACAAATTGAATTGCTATTTGACGTATGTGTTAACCATTATGCCTCATCTAAATTTTTCTCGTGTAACACACTATCTAGCCAAATCCGCAACAGATATTGTAATTTCTTTAACATCTCTTAACCATTGTACCCATTTTAGCGCTGAGTCCGCGCAGTGAGTTCAGCATTTTGGTAGAGTTAGCCCAACTCAGGTATCTGGCGTTGATCTACTCTCAAGGCGTTCCTGCACTGCGTACCAGAACCCTTAGGGTAAGATGCGCCCACAAGGGGATTGGCGGTTTTCACGCCACTTGCTACCCTGTGGGCATCTACAAGCTTGGCAACTGAACGCATGTGCTGAGTCTTGAGTGCTGAGTTCTAAGTAATAATTCCTCCCCTAGTCCCCAGCCCCCAGCCCCTCGCCCAAGCGTTTCTTTCTCATGCACGGTATGAAAATTTTTTCATTGGGACTGCGTATTCCATTACTCAGGATTAGTGGATTCCTCACTGGTGGTAGCTTCGCCAGTTTGTCCTTCGATGTCAGATACTACCTCTGACTCTACTGTTGTAGCTTCTGCTGCCTCTGGGGTACTCAAAGAGCCTTCGGGTACAAGTTCAACTGATGAGTGTGCTAACAGCCAATCGACGATTTTTTCGGTTGACAATTCGTTTTCCACAACTGAGTGCAGTCTTTCTTCGTCAATATCTTCTTGTGAGTACTGTTGCAACAGTTCTGTGACTCTAGCTTGAATTTCTTCAGGTGTCACCTGAATCGATTCACGTTTACTAATTTCCCGCAAAGCCAGAGAGCGCTTGAGGCGTTCAATTGCTTCATCACGCGATCGCGCCCGCAACTGCGGAATAATATCTTGAGTAAACAGCTTTTTGACATCAAGTCCTTGCTGAGAAAGCCGGATTGCTGTTTGTGTCAGCATCGCATCCACTTCTTGCTCAATTAAGGTTGCTGGCAAATCAACTTCCACGTGCTTGAGCAACTCAGCTAATAAAGCTTCCTGCTGATTTGCTTTGGTTTTGTCTAAAGCTTCTTTTTGATATCGCTGCTCTAAAGACGCACGCAACTCTTCTAAAGTATCGAAGTCGCTGACTTCCTGAGCAAAGTCATCATTTAACTCAGGTAGCTCTTTTTCCTTTAGTTCCTTGAGCGTCACAGTGAACACAGCTGGCTTGCCTGCTAACTCTTCATTAGCATAAGGGTCAGGGAACTGAGCCGAAATTTCTTTGGTTTCTCCCGGATTCATCCCGACTATCCCAGACACAAATCCTGGAATAAAGCGATCTTCGTATAACTCTACTTGAAAATCTGTCGCTTCTCCTCCGGGAATTGGTGTTGGTTCTGCGGTTTCGTCTTCACCCTCAGTTTTTGCCAGCACACCTTTAAAATCTAACACAGCGACATCGCCAATTTGAGCAGCACGCCCTTCTACAGGAATTAACGTCGCTAGTTCTTGGCGTTCCTTATCCAGGACTTCCTCTACGCGAGCTGGATCGTACTTGACTTCCTCAGCTTTGGCTTGCAAATCGGTGTACTGCGCTAGATGTATTTCTGGTTCTACATCAACAGCAGCAGAAAAAATCAGGGGTTGCCCTGGTTCATAATTATTAATTAATTCGTCAAAGGAGGAGCGCAACTGCGGTTGACCAATTGCTTGGATTGCTTCTTGTTTAACGGCTTTTTCGATCCCATCTTGAATGAGTTCTTCTAGGGCTGCTGCTTTGATGCGAGTAATGCCGAGGCGCTGGAGCAATATTTGCCGAGGCACCTTGCCTTTGCGAAACCCAGGAATATTTGCAGTACTAGCTAAGTTTTTAATTACCTGTTCGTAAGTTTGTTTGGTAATTTCCGGTGTAATCTCTATTTCCAGTCCAATTTGGCTGGCGGGAAGTTTTTCCTGGGTTACTTTCATGCTTCGTCTCTGTTTTCTGGTATTTTTGACTCCGAGTGCAGACAAGACGCGATTGTTCGCTTCTGTTCGTTGATGCTTTTTAGCTGGGATGGGAGATGTCCACAAGGCAGCATCAGCATCCGAAGGTGGATAAGTGCCTTTTAGCAGAGATCCAGTTTACTGCTAATGGCAAAGTACTTGACACTTTACCGCAATAACTTTCATCAGGCTGAATGCTACGTGGCAATCAATGCTTCGTAATTAAAAACCTGCTTAATCTTCTGCTGTTAAAGGTTTTTCGCTTAATACCTGGATGCTGGAAGTGGATTGGTGATGTGATCAGATGGGTGACACCGTGATATCCTGGTTTTCAACTAGGGATTTGGATTTCCAAGTTGTACCTCTGGATCTGACTGCCTTGCTGCATAGCTCGTTTTGTTATGTGCTGGTTTCATTTCATTTGGATCATAGTACATCCATAGTCTTGGCAACCCACCCTCAACAGACAAAATGTTTACTCTCTTGAGAAGTTAATACCCCTCAACAATGCCTAAGTGCAGATATATTCATTTTGTCGCTGGAGAATAGTTCGTTGTATAATAAACACGTTAATAAAAGTAACAAAAAATCACATAAAGCTGAAGGAAATTTAGGTAAAAATTTCTGGGTAAAGTAACATTACTTAACTTAATATGAGAAAAAAATATAATGTAATAAATTGAGATCAAGCAGTAAATTAAAAAAAAATTTATTAATGTTAATGTCTGCAACTCCTATTTAAATACGGATAATTTGTCAAAGAGTTCAATAAATTGCACATAACCTCTTAAAGGAGGAAGCTAGGTTGTCTAAATCCTATAGTGTAGCTATTTTGGGAGCAACTGGTGCGGTTGGCACAGAGTTGCTGGAATTACTGGAAAGTCGTAATTTTCCGGTATCTAATTTAAAACTGTTAGCCTCCCAGAGAAGTGTGGGGCGGACGCTGAGTTTTAAAGGAGAAAATTTACCAATAGAGGCAGTAAGCGATCGCGCCTTTGAAGGTGTAGATATAGTACTCGCTAGTGCAGGTGGTTCTACATCTAAAACTTGGGCAGCAACAGCGGTAGAAAAAGGCGCAGTGGTTATAGATAACTCCAGTGCCTTTCGGATGAAAAAGGAAGTTCCTTTGATAGTGCCAGAGGTAAATCCACAAGCCGCCGCTAATCATCAAGGCATTATTGCCAATCCCAACTGCACGACAATTTTAATGACAGTGGCACTATGGCCCTTGCATCAAGTCAAACCAGTGCAACGGATTGTGGCCGCCACCTACCAATCGGCAAGTGGGGCTGGAGCCAAAGCAATGGCAGAAGTAAAAACCCAAGCTAGCGCCATTTTACAAGGACAAACACCAGTTGCCGAAGTATTACCTTACCCGTTAGCGTTTAATTTATTTCCGCATAATTCCCCATTAAACGATGAGGGGTACTGTGAGGAAGAAATGAAAATGGTTAACGAAACACGGAAAATTTTTGGCACCGAACAAATAAGAATTACCGCTACCTGTGTGCGGGTTCCCGTACTCCGTGCCCACTCAGAAGCACTTAATATAGAATTTGAGACACCTTTTAGTCCAGATGAAGCTAGGGAAATTTTAAGTCGCTCTCCTGGTGTGAAATTGGTAGAAGATTGGAGAGCAAATTATTTTCCGATGCCAATTGAAGCAACTGGCCAAGATGAAGTTTTAGTGGGAAGAATTCGTCAGGATATTTCTCATCCATGTGGCTTAGAATTGTGGCTATGCGGTGACCAAATCCGTAAAGGTGCAGCTTTAAATGCAGTACAAATTGCTGAATTATTGGTAGAAAAAAATCTACTCAGACCAGCAATAGCATACGCTCCAAGTAAAAAAATCTAAAATGGTTGCGAACATTTGGTGAGCGAAAAGATACAGAAAAATTAAAGCAAATGTGCAGATTACGCTTGAAAGCAATTTGCAAATAGGTTATTAAAATAGAAAACCACCAAGACGCAAAAAACAAAAAGGGTAATCAGGAGTGAAAAGAGGGTGGGAGATTTTGGCAGAGTTTTAACCGCTATGATTACGCCGTTTAAAGAAGACGGCAGTGTCAACTATGATGTAGCGGCAGAACTAGCAGCACATCTAGCTAACAACGGTACAGATACACTGGTGGTGTGTGGTACAACAGGAGAATCCCCCACCCTGACTTGGGAGGAGGAATACCAGCTGTTTGTGGAAGTGTTGCAGACCGTAGCCGGAAAAGCCAAGGTGATAGCAGGCTGTGGTTCCAATTCTACAAAAGAAGCGATCACAGCTACCCAAAAGGCGGCTAAAATAGGAGTACACGGTTCTTTACAAGTTGTTCCTTATTACAATAAACCGCCGCAAGCAGGACTAGAAGCACACTTTCAGGCTATAGCACAAGCCTGTCCCGACCTACCGCTGTTGTTATACAATATTCCCGGTCGTACTGGTCAAAACCTTAGCTCACAAACAGTTGCCCGGTTAGCGGAGATTAACAATATTGTTGGGATAAAAGAAGCTAGTGGAAATTTAGACCAAGCGAGTGAAATTCGCCGCTTGACACCAAAAGAATTTCAGATTTACGCTGGAGATGATTCCTTAACCTTGCCCTTGCTAGCGATCGGAGCAAAAGGCGTGGTGAGTGTGGCTTCTCATCTGGTAGGAAATCAACTACAGCAGATGATCCAAGCTTTTAGTGTCGGTAAAACTCAAGTTGCCACTGAGATTCATCTTCAACTGTTCCCATTGTTTAAAGCTTTATTTTTAACTACAAATCCGATTCCAGTTAAAAAAGCGCTAAAACTTCAAGGTTGGGAGGTTGGTTCAACTCGTCCGCCGCTATGCGAAGCTGATTCAGAAGTCAGCCATAAGTTAGAGGTGGTTCTTAAAGAACTTAGTTTAATCTAAGCACCAAGTTTTCAGCGCTTGCAAGCTTTTAATAGCTAAAGATACATAAAAAAATGGGTATAATTTTTACCAGGTTGCACTTGAAATGGCTGTGCTACTACTGAATAGATATACTATAAATCCTTCAGCGTAAAGCCCATATTTCCCATATTTTTTATTGAACAAAAAATTGAACATTTAATTCAAACTTGGCTGCTTTCAGAGTTAATTCATAGACAGCTAATGTTGTCTTTAATACAAAAAAGCTAACTTTTAACTGATTAACCACAAACAACAATCTAAGGAGAAAATGGCTAAAAACGAAGCTAACTCCGCCCTAAAAATTATTCCGTTGGGCGGTTTACATGAAATTGGTAAAAATACCTGTGTTTTCGAGTACGAGGACGAAATTATCCTGTTAGATGCAGGTTTAGCTTTTCCTACACAGGGAATGCATGGTGTAAATATTGTCCTGCCCGATATGTCGTATCTACGGGAAAACCGCCATAAAATTAAAGGTATGGTCGTTACCCATGGGCACGAAGATCATATCGGTGGCATCGCTTTTCACCTTAAGCAATTAGAAATCCCCGTAATTTACGGCCCCAGGCTAGCAATGGCAATGCTAGAAGGGAAATTGGAAGAAGCAGGGGTACGCGATCGCACTGAATTAAGATCGGTCTTACCCCGCGATGTAGTCAGAATTGGTAAATCCTTCTTTGTTGAATACATTCGCAACACCCACTCTATCGCTGATAGCTTTACTGTTGCTATTCATACACCACTAGGAATAGTCATCCACACTGGAGATTTTAAAATTGACCACACGCCAGTCGATGGTGAGAAATTCGACTTACAACGCCTAGCGGAACACGGTGAAAAAGGCGTGCTTTGTCTGTTGAGTGATTCAACTAACTCAGAAGTACCCGGATTCACTCCTTCTGAACGCTCCGTGTATCCCAATCTTGACCGGGTATTCTCTCAAGCCACTGGACGGCTATTTGTCACCACTTTTGCTTCCAGCGTGCATCGCATCAACATGATTTTGGATCTGGCGCAGAAGCACAACCGCACAGTAACGGTTGTAGGGCGTTCGATGTTGAATTTGATTGCCCACGCCCGTAATTTGGGTTATATCAAGTGTCCAGATAATCTGCTGCAACCGTTGCACACTGTCCGCAATATGTCAGATGAGAAGGTGCTGATTCTCACTACTGGCTCTCAAGGGGAACCGATGTCAGCAATGACACGCATTGCTAATAAAGAGCATCCTCACATCAAAATCCGTGAAGGTGATACGGTTGTCTTCTCTGCAAATCCTATTCCCGGAAATACGATCGCCGTTGTAAATATCATAGATAAATTGATGCTCCAAGGGGCAAAAGTAATCTATGGTCGAGACAAAGGAATTCACGTCTCCGGTCACGGCTGTCAAGAAGACCAAAAACTGATGATTGCCTTAACTCGGCCTAAGTTTTTCGTGCCATTTCACGGCGAACATCGGATGTTGGTCAAGCACGCAGAAACGGCTCAGAGTATGGGCATTCCCGCAGAAAACATGATCGTTATCCAGAATGGCGATATCGTGGAATTGACAGAAGATTCCATCCGCGTCGGCGGTAAAGTCCCATCTGGTATTGAACTAGTAGATACAACTAGTTCTGGTATGGTCAGTGCCAAAGTCTTGCAAGAACGGCAACGCATGGCTTCCGAAGGTATTGTCACTATTGCCGCCGCCATCGATTGGAATGGTAAATTGTTGGCAAAGCCAGAAATTCATCTTCGTGGTGTAGTGACAAGCATCGAGCGATCGCTTCTGCAAAAATGGGTACAACAGCGAATTGAAGAAATACTGGGCGTGCGCTGGTCAGAATTTACCCAACCCAGTGAAGGCGAGCAATTAGAGGTAGATTGGGGTGGATTGCAAGAAACTTTAGAGCGAGAATTGCAACGCTCCATCCGTCGGGAATTACAATGTCAACCAACTGTGACATTGTTGATGCAAATTCCTGATGAGCCGCCTGTAAAAGTTGCCGATGGTAGAAGACGCCGCACTCGTACTGCTGCTCAGGTAGCATCGTAAGGAATTTCAGATAAATAATCTCGCGCAAAGACGCAAAGACGCAAAGTTTTTCTGAGCGTTTTTGCGTTTTGGAGTAAGTATTTAAAGAAAAATAGCGTTGCAGAGAAAGCGCGATGATTTATCTCACGCAGAGGCGCAAAGGCGCAGAGAGTATGAGGAGTTTTCAATCTCAACACATCAATTTTTTTATTCCTTGTTTGTGCCAACACCGAAAAATAAATTTCTCTTTTAATATTGCTATTAAGTAATTTTAGAAATATCTTAGTATTGTTAATGTTATATAATTTACACAGAGTTTTTAATGTCTAAACCTAATCCTAACTTTCATACTGTCAAACAAGATGGAACCATTAATTTGCACTCTAACCATTTAGGTGATGTTCTAGATGTTGGTATAGACCTAGCAAAACGCCGATTTTATGGTGTTAAACTAGATGGTTTTCGTATAGAAGATGACGGTGATTGTGGAAATGATATTGCTCAACCAGTAATGCTTTACAACATGAATTATCATTTTGAAACAAATACTTGGAGATTTAAATATCATCTTAGAGGCAAAAAGGAAGCTGACGGAAAAGAAGGTTTTAAAACAGCAAGAGAAGCATGGTTATATAGAGAAGCATTAATTGCTGGTGGTATAGCTGAAAGATAAAAATCCTAGTAGCTAATTCTTTATAATAAAAGCCCTAGTAGCTATAAACTGCTAGGGTCTTTTATTCTTATACGTTTATTAGACAACTAATTATTCTTTAATTGGCCTCTATATTTTCTAGCTAATTTAATTACAAAACCACTTCTTGCTATCAAACTTAAAATACTTGATGGTTCTGGTACTCCTTCAGAAGCTTGAGAGAAAGCTGTTGAGGCAGGAAAGAACTACTTTCAGTGAATGCACAGATAAGCTATAATTAAAGTACACAACGTAAGTGGCAACCCAAAACGCAAATGTTCCCAAAAGGTTAGCTTGTAACCTAAATCATTAGCGGCTTCTACAACTATTAGATTGGCGACTGAGCCAAATAAAGTCAGATTACCCGCAAGCGTTGATGCAGCGGCTAGCAACAGCCAAGGCTGGGTATCACCCTTAGAAATTAAGGGTTGCAGTAGTAGGACAGCCGGGACATTAGAAATCAGATTAGACAAGATAGCTGTCACTCCTAATAGACCAACAGAAGAGTTGACAGCATAAGTGAATGGCTGCAATAAATTCAACTTCTGCGTCACTTTAGTTAAAATAAACAGTCCAGAAAACATCACCAGCAAATTCCAATCAACTTTTTTAAGAATGCGCTGTGGTTTGATGCGTCGAGTAATCAATAACAAACTAGCAGCAACTAAAGCAGACTCCGCTAGAGGTAAGCCAAGAGCAAAGGCAATGAGTAATCCTGTGGTGATGACTAATGTTTTATTAAACAAAGGTTGGTAAATCCAATGATTTCCATCAACTTTCTGCTGACAAGGTTGGATGGAACGTACATCTGGATAAAGTAACCATAGCAATCCTAGCTGAATCACTAAACCAGTTAAGGCTACTGGGACAAGTGCGCGCAGAAAATCTAGGTAAGGAATGCCTGAAAAGGAACCAATTAAGATATTTTGGGGATTACCGCTGAGAGTGCAAACAGAGCCGATATTAGTTGCACCAGCGATCGCTAATAAATAAGGTACAGGATTCAAACCCAAAGCTTGAGTCAGACTCAATGTCAGGGGTGTGAAAATCAGCGCTATGGTGTCATTGAGAAAAAAGGCAGAAAGAATACCACTTCCAAAGGTTAAGGCAATCAACAAGCCTAGAGGACTGCTGGTAAAACTCAAAAGTATTGATAGCGATCGCCTGAAAAACCCGGCATAGGCTAAGTTAGCGTTAACCACCATCATGCTTAGTAAAAATATGATGGTGTTGACATCAATTGCCTGCCATGCCTCCTGCAAATTCACAGCACCCAAAGCAATTAAAAAGGCAGACCCAACTAGGGCAATGGTGGCACGGTTCATGCGTAAACCAGGAATGTAGCCGAATGCCAACCCCAGGTAAGTTATTCCTAACACGCCATAGATTGCCAGGTGGAGAACAATCACTTTAGTTACTGAGTCATTGATAGCAGTAATGTCTCATACTAATTCCCCATGCAAATTAAAAACACAACCGCTTATTACTTGTGTCCCCCTACCCAATAGCGCCATGCTACCTACCCGTTATCAGAGCGAAGTGTCAGGAGGCATAGGCTGCTTAGGGTGTAGAGTTTTAGCTCCTAAATACTTGTTCTCACCAAAAATGCTGGTAAGAATAGTAAATATTAAGTTTTGTAAATTATATCAAAAAATCTACCCAAAGGCGGATGTCTTCACTAGAATTTAAACTGTGTGAAGTTATGAACAAGATCGGATTATTACACTTCCGATTCCAGGGAAATTGCGTTTAACTTAACGTAGTTATAAATAAGTTCTGAATCAAGTGGCTACGGATAATCTCAGATGGCATTTTAGTCAGAACACTATTTTTCCGGGAAAGGTCGTTCCCAATATGTATATGTTCATCGACAAGGTGAATACCCTCAATTAAATCGAGGAGTAACCATGAAGGTATCTGATAATACCACAAAAAGAATTTTTCTTGCAAGCTGGGTTTCTATCAATCAAGCAGAAGCCAGTAACGCTCATGTAACCCAGCTACACGGTTCCGCTGCCAAAACTTACTATGACATTCTCCAACCCCTCCGGCAGCGAGTAGACGGAATTCAAGTGCGCGATCGCCAATTAGCTCATCGCTTGTGTAAAGTGATTCCTTCTCAGTGTCCCTTTGAGCGCGATGTTAAATTATTCGGCAAAACCGTATTTCACATTCCACCAATGTGTAAGCTCAACCCCTTGTATGAAGAAGTAGTGAGCTTACGTTTTCGAGCGCTATGCTATCTAGCTGATGAATGTGGAGAAGATGTATCCCAGTACTGCTAATAGAGAGTGCTGAGTTCTGAATTGTGAGTTTCAAGTCAAAAGTCCAGAGTTAAGAGCAACCGCCTTTGACTCTTGACTAATGACTAATAACTAATTTTTAATTCGTTTTACCTGCCATTTTTGGATTGCTTCTTGAGCATCTTCATAAGCAGATGTCATCTCTGGCACTAAAGCAGCCGTTTCAATTGCTGCATTGAGTTCTCCTTGTCCAGCACGGCTTTTTGCTAGATCTAAAATTTTTTCACTCCATTTATTAATTGATTTTTGTGCCATATCAAAGCCTGGTTGGCCTGGTGGAACTTTCTTAGCAACTTCGATCGCGCGATTGTAAGTAGATGCCTGTCTTGGCTGAATTAAAGCATTAGCCGCATCTAAAAGAGTTGTGTTGCTTACATACTGCTTGGCCTCTAGCCGCCACTGATTTATAAGTGCTTGTGCTTTGGCATAAAGTGGTTCTTCTTTGGTAATTAATTGAGCCGCAGCAACAGCATTTGCATACTGTCTTTGTTTAGCACGACCCTCTGCTAAATCTAAAATCATGCGGCTCCAAATCTTAATATCTTCTTGAGCTTGTTCGTAAAGCGGTTCACCTGGATTAATTTTGCGAGCAGTTGCGATCGCCAAGCTCAAATCGCTAGCTTGGGTTTCTCTTAGCGACATTTTCGCTAAGTCTAATACTGCTTGGTTCCGCTTTTGTGACTCAAAACTGACCTGAGTTTGCGAACTTGATGGTTTTGTTTGTTGAGTTGGTGCGGTGGAATTGGAGACGGAGCGAGGATTGGGTAAAGTCTTGAGTGTCCCATTAGGAGCAGTGTTAGGTGACGTCCTTAATACTTCCTGAACTCCAAATTTTGATTGATTGCGAAGAAAAACTAACGCAATTAAACCTGCTATTAATATGCAGCCTCCACCCCACCATAAAAACTGTTTCCACAATGGGATTTTTGTCTGAGTTGTTGGCGATCGCGAAATGTAAGGTTGGGAAGCATCAGGAATAAACCTTTCCTCTGTAGTCACTTCTGGGGAAGGTAAGAATCTTTGAGGTTGCTGTTGTAAGTTTTGATTTGGGGGAAGAAGCGGCTTGGAGGCTAGTTCAGAAGACGAGCCTGGGAATTGACCTTTGGAGTTATCGGCCTCTAGTAGCAAATTTGCAGCTTTCATCTGCTCTGAGTTAGGGCTGACGGTAGTTTCCACTCCTTGGGCTTCTCCCCGTGTGCCTGTTGTGTGCGACTTTGCTGAGGTGTCAGGGAAATTATTTTCCAGAGAGGGAGCTTTCCGTACCACAGCAAAGGATTCTTCTGGAAAAATAACGGCATCTTCTTCGTTATTCACCGAGATGCTATTGGTTTTTGCCTCTGGTGGTGGCAAGATGGCTTGCGGCTTAGATGGGATAACGGCGATCGGGTTTTGTATCGGTCGCCAATGATGTTGACATAATTCTGGGGTAAGAATGCTCAGGTAGCTCTCTAGCCTTGTTAAGCTACTGCCATAACCGGAACGCAAAGCTGCTAGCAACGCTGCTGTGAAGAATCCGTGGCCTAGTTCTCTGCTTTCATGGGAAAATTGTTCTGGTTGGCAGGAAAGAATTGTTGCAAATTGAAGTTCTTGAGCAAGTTCTAGTGTTTCTTGCCCAACGGGAGCATCCGCTTGGGTTCCAAAAGCGCGGTTGATATCGAACAGTAGCAATACATTTAAATTGGCAAATTGCAGACTTTGCATCAGCGATCGCACTTCTATGCCAGTCTCCTGCACAAGATCAGGATTACCTTCCACTGGCATTAAGTAATCTTGGCCTTTGTAGTTGATTCCATAACCGCTAAAGAATAACCACAGATGGTCTTGCGGTTGCCAACATCCTGCTGCCAAATCTTCTAGCAGCAGCAGAATATTTTCTTTAGTTGGATAAGTTGATCTACCTTCAATTGGTGGGGATGTATCTGTCATCAGCAGGCAGCGTTGAGGCATAAAACCTGCTTCTTTCACCAAAAAATCCTTTAGCGCCTCGGCATCTGCTTGGGCACAACCTAAAGGTTGAAATAAATGATATTGATTGATGCCAATAGTGATTGCCCAGTAATTTGCCATCCCGCTCTTTGTCGGTTGTTGTTTACTTGCCTAAAAATGCGGTTGGCTTTGCTGAAGAAACAAAGCTAACCTATGTCTTATAGTCTAGGAGATTCCTATTGACTTCAAATTTTATGTAATTTTTACTACATAAATTAACCGGAAAATACTTTCACTCAATTTTAATCAGTAAGGAGCTAGAAGGTCATGAGTAGAAGTGTTGCTCATCAACCATCATCGATCATTGTCTTTTCAGTTATTAGCCAACTTGCCACCAAAATCCGGATAATTCCTTTAGTAGTTTTGCTCTTTTCTGCTGTTCCTGTGTGGTTTACGTGTGAAGCGATCGCTCCCCAAGTTGTGCGAGCTTACACCGCTAGAGTTGATCTGGCAATCGACCGGATACCGGACGAAACCTACGAAACCATACTCCGCAGAGCAGAAGCGGCAGCAAGAGCAGCAGCTCAACGTAGCTTCGATCAAGATATCTTGGTAACAGATGTATCAGTGATGGTAACCGTACAAAGTCAGGGAGCGATCGCACCAGTCTTGACTTTAGACGTTAGCCGTCCGCAATGGCGTAATCGCCCAGATCCCCAACGTTGGGCAACTTACTTCAAAACAGCGCGATCGCTACTGTTGTTTGAAGCAAATCTCAATCCAGGTCAAGCAGGTACTACCAAGTAGCTCAAAGACCCTTTTTTTAGGGGCTGGAGATTAGGGACTAGGAACTGGGGACTGGGGACTGGGGATTGGGCGCTGGGGACTGGGGGCTAGGGACTGGGCAATTTACCTAATACCCAATACCTAATACCCCTTCGGGTATCTCCTTTGGAGACGCTGCGCGAACGCAGTCGCTCATGGGGCAGCCCTGCGGTGGACGGGTTCCCCGGCATAAAGCAACTGGCGTGGAAACCCCCAAGACCGCGCTGTCTCCCCAATCCCCAATCCCCAATCCCCAATCCCCAATCCCCAATACCCAATTTCCAATTCCCTATTGTTGCCAGTGTCAGTGGATGGCTTAGAATAAAAAGGTTGTCAAGAATTGCGATATCCGCTATCATGGCTGTTCCTAAGAAGAAAACATCTAAGTCCAAACGAGATAAACGCCGAGCTACCTGGAGACATAAAGCTGCCGTTGAAGCTCAAAAAGCTCTCTCACTAGGCAAGTCGATTTTGACTGGACGCTCTACATTTGTCTATCCAACTGCTGAAGACGAGGAAGAGGAAGAATCATAGTTTCTTAGTCAGAAAAAGCACGAACAGCGCTGCTATATAAGCGCTTCATCGCTGCTTTTCTGATTGCTTTATGAGTAAGTCAGTAGTCTTTAAAAGCTCATCCAACTGAGCAGAAATTGGCAATAGGTAATTGGGAT
This sequence comes from Mojavia pulchra JT2-VF2, assembly GCA_019359325.1. Lineage (GTDB taxonomy): Bacteria > Cyanobacteriota > Cyanobacteriia > Cyanobacteriales > Nostocaceae > Mojavia > Mojavia pulchra. The sequence continues at coordinate 32,709 of JAHHHN010000001.1, forward strand.
CACCCAATTAACTATTACCGATAGGCGGTACTCAAATAACCTATAAAAAGTAAGATATCGAAATTTCCTAACTTTTTATTCAACATAATTGATTTTTTGTGTCCTCCTGAGGATAGCGTCGATGCTCACATCCTTAGATAATTATCCTTAGAGACCAATTATCTTGAAAAAAGTGATTTTTCTAAGATTATGTTAGGAAAATTTTTTCGCAAACCACAGGAGGAAGAAAGCGATCGCGTCCCTCCCGGACAATATTTGACAAAGGGGTTCCCTGTTTTAACTTATGGTGCAACTCCTCCAGTCAACATAGAAGAATGGGAGTTTCGGGTTTGGGGTTTGGCAAAACCTGCCACTTTTACCTGGTCAGACTTTATAGCACTACCTCAGCACGAGTTTACAGCAGATTTTCACTGTGTAACGCGCTGGTCTAAACTCGATGTCAAGTGGACTGGCATTAAGGTGACAGATTTTATGGGTTTGATTGAGGTAGATCCCGAAGCAGCCCATGTTATGGAACACTGCTACGGCGGCTACACCACTAACATCTCAATCGAAGATTTTGTGCGTGAAGAAAATTTCTTTGCTTTCAAAGTATTTGGTGAGCCGTTACCAGCAGAACACGGTGGGCCGATGCGGTTGGTTGTTCCTCATCTTTACGCTTGGAAAAGTGCCAAGTGGATCAATGGTTTAGAGTTTCTCAATCGTGAGGAACTAGGTTTTTGGGAGCGTAATGGCTACCACCGCCGTGGCGAACCTTGGGCGGAGGAGCGTTACAGCAGCATTTGAGAATTTTAATAGAATTGAACAATGGCTAAATAGCGCAATTAACTATTAATAATTCACCACAATAATTACCCAATAAGTCGCTTGAGAAAAGACAATTTGTCTTTATAGGGAGCGTACCGCCATTTTAAATCTAGCAAGAAGGAGTTGTGCAAGACACTTTTGCTATGGGAAAAGGTGTCGAAACTAGCTTTACCATGATAGCTGCCAATACCACTATCACCCACACCACCAAATGGTAACGATGAAACTCCACATTGCATAACTGTGTCATTAATACAAACTCCACCGGAAGAAGTTTCCTGCAAAACTCGCGTTTGCAGGTTTTTATTTTGCGTAAATAAGTACAAAGCTAAAGGTTTTGGTCGAGAGTTAATGAAGGCGATCGCTTCTGTGATATCCCTATATTCAATTATCGGCAGAATCGGGCCAAAAATTTCCTCTTGCATGATGGGATCATCTAAGGCGACGTTATCAATAACGGTGGGAGCAATATAACGCTCTGAAGAATTAGTATCTCCGCCTACCAAAATTTCCCCATTTTTAAGGAAATTGACTAATCTATCAAAGTGTTTTTGACTGATAATCCTGGCATAATCAGGACTGCTACCAGGATTATCACCATAGAATTCGTTGATGGTTTTTTTCAGACCATCTACTAAGTTTGTTTTGATTTTATTGTTTACTAAAATATAGTCAGGGGCAATACAAGTTTGCCCAGCATTAATAAATTTGCCCCAGGTAATTCGCTTGACGGTGTGTTCGAGATTAATTTCAGTATCTACAATACAAGGGCTTTTGCCACCTAATTCTAAAGTAACTGGTGTGAGGTGTTTTGCCGCCGCTTCCATGACAATTTTACCCACATTTGTACCACCAGTAAAAAAGATATAGTCATACTTCTCTACTAGTAGCTTTTGGCTTGTTTCTACGCCACCTTCTACCAGGACAATATATGCTGGATCAAAATATTTAGAAAATATCTCAGCCAGAAGGCTAGAAGTATGGGGCGCAAGTTCTGAAGGTTTAAGAATTGCACAGTTACCTGCGGCGATCGCACCTATTAATGGTGAGATAATTAGCTGAAATGGATAATTCCAAGCACCGATAATTAAAATAATCCCTAACGGTTCTGGATAAATACGTGCTGAATATTGAAGAAATTCAAGAGGAACTGCGGCTTTTTGGGGTTTAGTCCAAGATTTGATATTTTTGATGGCATAATCAATTTCCTTAATGACGAAAATTTCGGTAGCGTAAGCTTCAAATTCTGGTTTATTTAAATCTGCTTTTAATGCTTGGATAATTGCTTGTTCATTTTCCTGAATTGCCTGCTTGAGAGTTTTTAGTTGTGCAATCCGAAAAGCAACATCTTTAGTTTTACCAGTTTGAAAAAAATCACGCTGCTTACTATTAATATTAGCCACAGGCAACGATAATTCAGTAATCATATTTTTTACCTTTGTACAATTGCTGATTTTATGGCAATAAATTTTTTATGATTTTACTGCTTAGTATTTTTTACAGGAGGCTAGTTGCAAGTAAAGTCTGGTTGTCTGAAATTTAAGCAGTCTAAATACAGCATTTTTTCACGATTGAATAGGTAGCAGGACAATGAAGTTACTACCTTGACCGGACTGGGATTTGACAAAAATACTACCTTGATGTGCCTCGACAATTCGACGCGAAAGGTACAATCCTAAGCCACTACCAGAACTCTTGTGGCTTCCTTGGCGAAATCTTTCAAATAAAGTGGTTTGTTCTTCAGCAGGAATACCGGGGCCTGTGTCTGCTACCTCAATGATAATGGACTGACTGGAAGTAAGATTATTAGCATCAGAATAGTAGCTTTTGCCGCTCTCAAGTGTTGAAGTAAAGCGGATAGTTACTGAACCGGAGTCAGTAAATTTGATAGCATTACCTATGAGGTTAGTGAATAAGCGATGCAGTTCTAAGCGATCGCCCATAACTGTACTGCTGGTTAACTCTTCATTAACCTCCAAATTCATTGACAGTGCTTTGGCTTGAGCTAAAGGTGATAATTCACCCACTACCTCGTCTAGCAACTGACGGAGATTAACTGGTTGAAATGCCAAGGTTTTGCGCCCTGCTTCAAAGCGATAAACTTCTAATAAGGTGTTCACCATAGAAAGCAGGTTGGTATTGCTGCGAGCCATGATGGTGATCACCTCTTGCATTTGAGAGGATAACTCACCCAAAGCACCCTGCTGAAACAGCATCAGTACGCGATCGGCTGCTACTAAAGGCGTGCGTAAATCGTGGGTAAGGCGGGAGACAAAATCTTCGCGTTGACGGGCAATCTCATCACGTTCATCTATACTGTGTTTCAACCGTAAGAGCGATCGCACGCGTGCTAACAATTCATCTACCGTTACAGGCTTGCGAATAAAATCATCAGCACCCAAGTCTAATCCTTTAGCGACATTAGGCGCATCGTGGGCAGTAATTAGCAGTATCGGGATGTATTCCTGCATTGAAGTATTGTCACGGATACGCCTAGTAACTTCGTAACCATCCATTCCTGGCATCATCAGATCCAGCAATACCAAATCGCAAGGAGAAGCTTCTAGTTGTGCTAATGCCGAAGCACCATTTTCTGCTGTGCTAATTGTGTAGCCTTCTTCCTCCAAAATGGTTTTGATTAAAAACACGTTATCTGGAGAATCATCTACAACCAAAATTTTGTCAGAGCGAGAAGTTTGTGAATTCATGTAGCAATTGGGTATAGGTAAAATTTAATTTTTATAATCTTAGTTGTACATCAATTGCCTTTCTAATTTCTTGGCTTTACCTCCAATTCAAAAAAATTATTTAGGCAAAAATAGAAAGAAATTGTTAAATTTTTTCATATTTAATTTAGCTCATTTTTATTGCTCAAATAATTACTAACCAATTGAATCATGGTTGGTTAGCTTTTAGAACTCAATTATTCCATTCAATATGTTATAAGCAACAGGCAGTATTTCTGCTCTGCAAATGAATAGCAAGAGTAGGTGTCCTATTTTAAGGGTGATGCATGGACGCAGGTTTGGCGTACACCTCAGTGAAGCTGTTACGCCTGGTCATGCTCTCCCTCTTTGATACTAACCGCTAGTTTCTGAATTATTCTCTTGTGCTGACTCAGGTAGATATTTTAGAGGTGTTTTGACCAAAATCCAATCGAGATAGAGTAGGAGAACCTGCATTTTCAGCGATCGCTTGAGGCGTTGGAAGTTTTTATCTTTCAGCACCCAAGCCCAAAATTTTTCTAGCAATAGCCCAAGGATAATTTCCACAGACTTATTGAGAATGAGGGGAATTAGTGGGTCAACAATCAACCTCTAGATTCACCTGTCACTTGCTTGGGTGATGGACATGATGGTGTTTGGAAGATTATCAGCGAGATTGCCCCAAACTCTGAGCGGCGAGAAATTCTTGACTGGTATCATTTGATGGAAAATCTACATAAGGTGGGTGGGTCAGTTAAACGTTTGCGTCAAGCCCGAACGCAACTCTGGCATGGACTTGTCGATGCTGCGAGCGCATTGTTTACCGATCTCACTACCAAACCCGCTCAAAATTTTATCAATTACCTTAACAAGCATTGTCACCGCATCGTCAACTACCAGTACTATCAGGCAGAGCAGATTTGTTCGATTGGCTCCGGTTTTGTTGAATCTGCTGTTAAACAAATTGACCGACGCACCAAAATCTCCGGTGCTCAGTGGAATAAGGAAAATGTTCCTCAAGTTTTGGCTCACCGTTGTGCATATCTTAATGGATTGCTGACTATCTCATCTAAACCAAAAAGGTGACATGCTCCCACTCATCCCTCAATTGCTTTTGATAATCCAAAGGGTCTTGAGTTAGTTGAATGACACCCGCATATTTGTTTAAATTGAACTTTTCTTCTTGTTGTAATTGATAAGCCTCTAATATCTTTTCAATTTTCTCCCAGTCCTGATAATCAATTAAAACCGCTACCGGACGCATGGCTTCATCAGTCACAATTTTATTTTTAAAAGGTAGCATGAATCTATACATCAAATGCAATGTTTAGCTATTTGATCGTAACTCCAAAATCAAAAATATTTGCCGACAAGTATCTGTTTGCCTTAAAGCGTTTTATTTGGCGATAAGTTACTAGCCGCCGAAACTTCATCAATCAGAGTTACACTCATTCTCCAGAAGTGAGATTTTCTAATAGTTGTTGAAATTCGGCGATCGAAGCAATTGCGATCGCTCTTTTAAGAAGCGTTTTTAATACTGCTGGTTCTTCTATCCCATTGATAATTTCCACAATAGCGCTTGGCACTTCTCCAAACCGCGTCTCTAGAACTTCAATCACGCTTTCTCTGGCATTTTGGAGAATTCCTTCCTCAATACCTTCTTCTTTTGCTAATCGTTCAATACTAGTTACGTACCGCATTCTATTTGCCTCCTCGTAATTTCTCACTTCTGTTTTGAAACTACTTGCCAATTCTTTTGGTAAAACCATCACCCAGTCGATAAACCGGAATAGTTCTTGTATATCTTCCCGGCTATATCCGCTTTCAAATAGTCGTCTGACTAAGCTTAGTTTCCACTGTAGCCGACTTTCTGGGTTTCGTTGCGTGGCTTTAGTTTTGAGATGGGCCATCACTATTATCCCAAAGGGGTTGGTGGTTTGCTCTAGGGTTTCCCATGTTTGTTCATAGTCCAGTAACTTCGCTATGGGAAACTCTAAGCTGACGCGACATCCCCCCAGTTGATAGCTGTAGCTGGAGGGTCGCCAATTTACTTGTTCATCGGCTAAAACTGCCAAGCTGATGACTCGCTTTTTATGGCGGTCAAACAAGCGGTAATTGTAGGTGTACATCCGTTCAGCAAATTGGCTGTCATATTGTCCTTGGACTTCCACGTGAACCAATACCCAAGCTTCTTCGCCGTCAAGTAACCAAACTTTGGCAACTTTATCAACGAAACGCCGCCCAATTTCAGCATCCGGTTCTAGCTGTTGGAGTTCTGTGTCTAAAAATTCATAAGGTCGTGTCCAGTCAATCGCATCGTAAGCTAGGGTGAAAAAGAATTCCAGAAAGCGGGGAAAATAAAGCTCAATGATTTCTTTCCAAGGACTATCGTAATCGGTAGATTGCTCGGTCATGGATTAAAACAAAAAGTATCTTTGGGCCATAGGTAAAACTGTCGCTGGTTCACAAATCAACAATTCGCCATCGGCCCTGACTTCATACGTTTCTGGATCTACTTCAATATGAGGTAGTACATCATTCAGCTTCAAATCCCGCTTACTTAATTGGCGTGTCCCGGAAACTGCAACGGCTGATTTTCGCAAACCCAATTGGCTGGGAATCTCCGTTTCTAACGCGGCTTGGGAAACAAAGGTTAAGGATGTAGCGTGACGCGCACCACCAAAGCTGCCAAACATCGGTTGCATATGCACTGGTTGCGGTGTGGGAATACTGGCGTTAGCGTCACCCATTTGCGACCATGCAATCATCCCACCTTTAATGACTATCTCTGGCTTCACACCAAAAAACGCTGGACGCCACAAACACAAATCTGCAAGTTTCCCCTCTTCCACTGACCCTACATACTGGGCAATTCCGTGAGTAATGGCTGGGTTAATAGTGTACTTGGAAACATATCTTTTTGCCCGAAAATTGTCTGCTCTTTGCTCTTGGGCTTGTGGGTTAAGGATTCCCCGTTGCACCTTCATTTTGTGAGATGTCTGCCAGGTGCGAATTATTACTTCCCCAACCCGCCCCATTGCTTGGGAATCGGAAGCAATCATGCTAAACGCGCCTAAATCATGCAAAATATCTTCGGCGGCAATGGTTTCCCGGCGGATACGAGACTCAGCAAAGGCGACATCTTCGGCGATCGCTGGATCGAGATGATGGCATACCATCAGCATATCCAGGTGTTCGTCCAAGGTATTGAGGGTGTAAGGGCGTGTGGGGTTGGTGGAAGATGGGAGAACATTAGCCTCGCCACAAACTTTGATAATATCTGGTGCGTGTCCACCGCCTGCGCCTTCAGTGTGGTAGGTGTGGATGGCACGATTTTTAAAAGCTGCGATCGTATCTTCGACAAATCCGGCTTCGTTGAGGGTGTCGGTGTGAATTGCCACCTGCACATCATATTCATCAGCAACGCTGAGACAAGTATCAATAGCTGCGGGTGTTGTTCCCCAGTCTTCATGCAGCTTTAACCCCATTGCGCCAGCCGCTACTTGTTCTACAAGTCCTTGGGGTTGGCTGGCGTTACCTTTACCTAAAAATCCTAAGTTGACAGGAAACGCATCAGCGGCTTGCAACATCCGGTACATATTCCAAGGGCCTGGGGTGCAGGTGGTGGCGTTTGTACCTGTAGCTGGGCCAGTACCACCGCCAATCATCGTAGTAATACCAGAGGCGATCGCAACTTCAATTTGTTGGGGGCAAATAAAATGAATATGGCTGTCGATACCCCCAGCCGTGAGAATCATCCCTTCCCCAGCTAAGGCTTCGGTTCCAGGGCCAATAATAATATCTACATTATTTTGAATATAAGGATTGCCGGCTTTACCAATTTTAAAAATTTTACCGTCTTTAATACCGATATCGGCTTTGACTACACCCCACCAATCGAGAATCAAAGCATTAGTAATTACTAAATCTACTGCACCATCAGCGTTAGAAATGGGGGATTGTCCCATCCCATCTCTAATGACTTTACCGCCACCAAATTTAACTTCATCGCCATAGGTAGTAAAGTCTTGTTCAACTTCAATAAATAATTCTGTATCAGCAAGCCGGACGCGATCGCCTACTGTTGGGCCATAGGTTTCTGCATAAGCACGGCGATCCATTCTATAAGGCATAATACATTCCTGGTAAGTGAGAGTAGAATTGAGTTTAAACGCAAAGGGGCGCAGAGGTACGCGCAAAGGTTCGCAGAGGATGGATGAGAATGATTTGAGTGGGGCAATAATTGGTTGTGGTATGCGAGTACATACGGCGTTGGGGCCAGGGTTGTTGGAGTCAGCTTATGAGGAGTGTTTGTATTATGAATTGAAGAAGAGGGGATTTAATGTTGGTAAACAAGTTCCCGTACCGTTGGAATATGAAAAAGTGCAATTAGATTGTGTTTATCGATTAGATTTAATAGTAGAAAATAAAGTAATTATTGAAGTTAAATCTGTAGAATCTATCCACCCAATTCACTCCGTACAACTTTTAACTTATCTCAAACTAACTAATTGTAAACTCGGTCTTATTCTCAACTTTAACGTTCTCCACCTCAAAGAAGGCATCAAACGTGTAGCCAATAAACTCTAACTCCGCGTACCTCCGCGTTTACCTCAGCGTCCCTCTGCGCTAAAAAATAAATATACCGTAAATTTAGTGATGTCTGAACAAGAGAGCAAGAGTTATTTTGTAGTTAGAAGACTGTAATAAAAAGTAAAAAAAGGAGTAAAACTTGGCTAAGTACAAAGTCACTGTGCGTATCACAGGTTGAGATTACGAAGAAATACAGGGCTTATTTGGTATAATTACAAGAAAAGGCACAATGGCAGAAATCACCGTGGAAGCCAGCGATCCACAAACAGCTAAATCTAACGTAAGCCAAATACTCGGTGTGCTCCGTAATCGGTTCCCTCTTTTAGGGGCTACAAAACTATAATTCAGTTTGTATATTAATTTAACGAAAATAAACCTGATATAAAAATTTCCGCAAAAATGTAAAGGCGCAGAGTAATTCTCAGCGCCTTTACATTTTTGCGTGAAATTTGATATTTAAAATCAGCCACTTTCGTAGTGACTGTCTTAAAAGCTAAACGCTCGCATTTTCTCGACAACTCGAATAATTTGGGTTTGTGAAATTATGCAATTCTCTACGAGATAGTAAAGCCGAAACAGATTAGATAATTTGGGTTTATGCTATAAATGAGCGTTCTTGGAGGCTTAGACAGAATGACCCTAGCAGATTTAATTCCCATAGCTCGCAAGCTTTCTCCATCAGAAAAACTCAAGCTAATTCGCATCCTTGCCGAAGATTTAGATACAGTCGAGGATATTTCTCCGTTGGAACCATTCAAAACCTACGATTTACCTACTCCTTATAATAGCTTTGGGGCTGGTGCAGTCCTCATGGATGCACTCCAACAAAAGGATTCCAGTGATTAAGCTGTATGCGCTTCAAGAACCTTTTTAAACAGCAGAGTAACGCGGAGATATTTAGAGGTTTCCGTTAATTTTGGCGTTAAATCCGTAGACTTGACGAGTACCAACAAGAGGAACGAGAGTAATTTCCTTTTCATCGCCTGGTTCAAAACGGACTGCGGTTCCAGCGGGGATATCAAGGCGCATTCCTCGCGCTTGTTCTTTGTCAAAGTTTAAGGCGGAGTTAACTTCAAAAAAGTGAAAATGTGAACCAACTTGTATAGGGCGATCGCCTGTATTTGATACTTGTAATTTTATAGTTTGACGACCAGCATTAAGTTCAATTTCTCCTGCTGGTGTGATAATTTCCCCTGGAATCATACTTTGCTCCTTTGCAAATTAACGAATCGGATTATGCACAGTCACCAACTTTGTACCATCAGGAAAAGTTGCTTCCACCTGCACTTCATGCACCATTTCCGGCACACCTTCCATGACATCATCTCGTGTTAACAAAGTAGTGCCATAACTCATTAATTCGGCCACAGTTTGCCCATCTCTTGCACCTTCTAAAATCGCAGCAGAAATATAGGCAATTGCTTCTGGATAATTCAATTTTAAACCTCTTTCCTTACGTCTTTCTGCCAATAAAGCAGCAGTAAAAATCAACAACTTATCTTTTTCCTGCGGCGTAAGTTGCATTTCTTTCTCCTCTGTGTTCTCCGCGCCTCTGCGGTTTAATCAAACCTGCCAAACTCTAGGTACACAGCTACCACGACTTAAAAACTTAACTCGTAGCATCTGCCAAACAGCCGTAAACCAGTTTCGCACTTCAGATGTGGAAGCACCGCGATATCTACATAAAAGTCCATGTTGTAGTAGCGTTACTCCCGCCTGTCCTGCACCATGCCATAAATTGCGGGCTTTTTCCACAATTTCTGAGTCAACTGCATTCCCAACCCAAACTAGACTACCTACTATTGGTTGTCCAGCCAAGCCGTGGGGACTGTGAAAAACTTCTTCACTACCGAGTAAATATTGCCGATCAATCCATAAGGGAACACCTTGCTGCCAAATTTCGGTGTGCGATCGCCATTCTCCTTGCAAAAACTTTTCTCCTCTAGCAGTGCGCCCTAATCGCGTAATTTCCCAGCCTAACCAATTAGCTGTGGTTGCTAATTCTACCCGTAAATCTTGCCGATAAATCGCACTGTTAAACAAAATTGTTTCTTGGGGTAACCACTCCAAACAAGCGCCAGCATCAACTTTTATATCAATGATTTGTCTAGCTTGCTGTCCACTGCTGCGGTAGATTTTACTAGCGGCTGCTGTAGTGATTAATGCTTGTGCGTGGGGTTGGAGGTGGAAATCCAGAGAAAGGCGATCGCCTCCCACGACTCCCCCAGCCGTATGTAAAATGACGCTGTGACAAACTTTTTCGCCTTCAGGATAAAACGGACGCTGTACTTTTAGTGGTGCTTGCTGGTGATTATAAATTAACTGGGTGGCATTTTGGCGATCGGCATACACTAAGTTAAGTTTGCCATGCCAACCTGTTGCTTGATGTGGGTTGCAAGTCATTGATAAAGTAAATGTTAAATTTTAGGTGCATGATATTTACTGAATGCACCCTGCGATCGCATTACTAGCAATTTATCATTATTTTTCCGGTAACTTTACTTATAGATAATTGCCTGATGCAAAGATGAGAATAGTTGCGTAAGATTTAAATAATTGCTTCAGCAAGATGTACACTGGTGCGATAAACCATGTACACAAAACCACGCTCATTGCAAAAGCGTTGATATAATTCTTGTAAATTATAAATAAGTTGTTCGTATACTAAACCTTCATTAGGTAAGTAAGAAACACTCTTGGCACGACCAATAATTCCAGTTAAATCTAACTCTTGTCGATAAATAAACGTATATTCTCGGACGTTAGCAAAAAGAGGATTTACTAATAGTGGTTCCACCGACTGCATCCGTGATTCTGCTGGATGGTTGTTAGATGCTTCACGTACCAAGCGGCTATATTCGGACGTTAAAGCATCTTCGTTATCACGGTTATTCCACACCACAGCCAACCTTCCTGATGGTTTTAAAATTCGGTGGAACTCCGATAAAGTTGGTTGTGGATTAAACCAGTGAAAAGCTTGAAAACAAGTTACTAAATCAACAGATTTTTCTGGTAAATTGGTAATTTCTGCTGTTCCATCACGAAACTCTACTAATGGATGAGGTTCACTAGCTTCTCTCATTGCTGCATTTGGTTCTATAGCAATTACATTAACTCCGCGTTCAGCTAATAATCGAGAAGAAATTCCTGTACCTGCGCCAATATCAGCGGCTACAATTTGTGAATTTGTATTTAAGCCTTTGAGGATAATATCAATTGCATCTGCTGGGTAACTTGGTCGATATTTTACATAATCCTCTGCTCTATCGGAAAATCGATTTAGTGGATTGAGGGTGTGAAGGGGAGTTATATCGGTGTTAGTTTCGCTCATGGGGTTTCTTAGAGAAAGTAGTATTTATTAATGGTTCATACAGAGAAGGAAAAAGTAGCGCGATCGCTTGTATTTAGAAAAGCGATACAATAGAAATTAAAGTGAATAATAAATAATAAAGCTTACGAAAATGGAAAGATTGCTGAATATCCACATTGAAAAATTACCAGAAGGCGTTTATTTAGCAACATCTGATGAACTTCAAGGTTTAGTCGCTCAAGGACGGACAGTTGCAGAAACATTAGAAATTGCTCGTGATGTAGCACATAAGTTGCTAGAGGGCAATTTAAAGATGAGGACTTCCTGAATTGCGCTTACTTGATACTTTACAACTTTACTCACCCATATTATGCTGTTCTAACCAAACTACCAAATCAGCAATTTCACAAAAATCAAGCAACTCTTCTCCCAACTCTTCTAACTGTTCAGCAGATAAATTCCGAACTTGCTCTAGTAATGATGCATCGATATCACCAAAACTTCGTTTAAGAGACGGTTAATTAATTTAAACGCTTCCTTTTAAAGAATATTTTGATAAATTACAGACTCTTTCAAATATCCTACCGTAATAATTGATGAATCAAATCTTTTCTTAACTGCAAATCTACGAACACTTCTACACAAACAGGAATATAAATTTAAAAATATTCTTATACTGCACCTTGACGAATCATTCCAAATCCATATACATATATATCTGCAACCTTATAGCGTTTCTGTTTTTCGCGCAATTCAATAATTCCAATTTCACTTAAAAAAGAAGCGAATTCTTCAAAATCTGCTATATCATGTGCTGATTCTTGCCATATAGTATGTAATTCTTCTTGATCTAAAAATGCTGATTTTTGATTTAGAGATTCAAAAAAATTAGCCAAATCAGGATATTCCTCTTTTATTTCATCACAGCGTTTTTCTGATGCTTTCTTCAACCCTATTTCTAAAGATTTACTTCGCAGTAATCGGTCAGTGGGTGGTTGAATTGATGATTTTCCTTTATAGCTTAATTCTTGCTCTTTTGCTCCTTCTAATAATATGCTTAAACTTCGAGGATAAGTAGTACCACTTGAGTCTGTTAATCTTTCATAAACCCATCTAGATACATATTTAGCTTTGTCCCCTGTTCTGCGACGACTTCCCCAAAGTAATTCTAATGCTTTATCAATAACTTCTTCACTAGCTTGATCAATACTTTCAACAGCAATAGGAGAGAATCTATCAACCAAATTCTTGAAATTTTTAGATTGTATTACTTGGCGCAGTGCTAATCGTAAAAAATCAACTCTAGTCCACTGTAAGAGAATATCGCGCCCATTGAAATGACTTCTGTTGTCAAAAATTAAACGATTCCATATATCTTCTCTCAAGAAAATTTTAAACCTAATTGCTGTTAATCTGTTAGCATCACAAGACTGAATTAATTGAAATAATCCAGTGAGTGCTTGCTGTCTTACTTCTCCTACTTTACGAAAGTCTTCATCTAAATCATCATAAAGAAACCACAGCTTCTGAGATTTATTTTTGGCTTCTTGATTAATTATATCTATGACATCTTTGACTATAAGTAGCAGATGAGAGTGAGTAGATAATTGTAGTAAAGCTTGGGTACATTCATACTGCCATCTTTCATTAGGCAACTTATTGATAATTTCTTTCAGTTCACTAAACTTGTCACCTTTAGGAAACTTAAATAAGTCTTCTTGATGACACCTCAGCAGTAAATAAGCTCTCCAAAAAGCTTCCCATGAACCATTATTTTGCTGCAAACTTTGATGGATTATTTGGAATTCATCACGAGAGGGGCGGCTTTCCTTAAAGCTACCATGTGCTGACAAAAATACAGTATTGTCCAACCGCCCATGAGCTAGTTTTTGAGCAACACTTTTGTGTTTAAGAAAAAGCGAATACAGAGCAGTTTTACCTGTTCCTTTTCGTCCTCTTATCAAACAGGTTGTATCATCTAAAAATTTTTCAAAATCAGTGGTACGCTGAAATAGTAGACTCAAATGTTGTGTATCGGCAGCATTTACTTCAGGAAATTGCAGGCTTTCAATAATTGACCAGCGTTTCTCTAAATTAGCTAAAATATTTCTGCGTTGGAGTTCATCAGTTTCTTCATCAATTAAGTTGGCAATTTTATTATAGTAATCTAGTAAAGCTGGCACAGGATAGTTGTCAGCTAAAGCAATTGGCGGTAGGTAAGGAACTACTAAAGGTTCTTCTATTTCTGATTGATAATTATCTAGGTACTCCTCATCGTCACTTTCATTGGGTACTATTTTTATCGTTTCAAGCAAAGATTTACAAACTTTTTTTACTTTAGATAAACCAATTTTAGTAACATCAGGCACAGGAGAAAAAACAAAATTAATTGATAATTTTTTTATTCCTTGAAGTGATTGTAGTATCAGTTCTACTCCCTGTTTATTTTGTTCGTTAGGAAAAAGAAATACAATTGCTTCATCAGCTGCTTGAATTAATGATAAAGCTCCCCATTGATTGATTCCAGTTCTCGAATCAATTAAGATAATATCGGGTTTTAATTGTTCGTAAATTTCACGTTTAAAAACAGACCAAAGGCTTTGATCTCCATCAATAACAGTAGTAGCATGGAGATCGTCAACCTTGGAAACATAATCAAGATTAAGAGAACCAGCGGGAACAACAAATAATCTTCCTGTGGCGTTAGATATTCTCACTTCACCAAATATTTCAGCAATTGAAATACTTGGCTCTACTGCTTCTGGTAAGTAGGAACGCTCATAAAAATAGTCAACAATTCCATATTTGGGTTGGGGCTTGAGGTTGAATGCTGTACTCAACCCAGGTGCTTCTAAATCTAAATCAACAGCCACAACTTTACGTCCCCGCATTGCCAAAATCCAAGCAACATGAGTTAATGCAGTAGTCCGACCTACTCCTCCTTTAAAGGAATAAAAGGTCACTGTTCTGGGTAACCTGAGTTCACGCTGGGGTACTAGAAGTTGATTTTGCGGATTTGCTGCTTGAATTGCTAAATCTTGCCAAGTTTGTACTGAAGCTGTATTAAAAACCTGCGGTGCTGAAAGATTTAGTGAATCTGCTTCTTGAGGCGTATATAAGGAAATAAACCCAGGAGATAAATGAGGAACTTGTGATTTAAATAAGTTATAAATTTGTTCTTTGCGTTGAGAAATAGATAAATTAATAAAGCGATCGCTTACAATAGTCAAATTCAATAAACCTGATGTAGAAATATTTAAATCAACCCATTCTTGTGAATTATGCACATACTGGTTTGTAATTTCCTGCTTTAGCAAAAGCTGCCAATTTTCTTGCATTTGACCACCTCTTTAAAGTTGAGTAGTTTGCTTCTGTAACCACCCTTTAAGACTCCGATAGGCTTTTAACCAGCGTTTGTAACTTTCATCATCAGGCTCAAGGCCAGAATAACGCATATCTATAAAATTATGGCTATTTGGATTTTCCACTTCGTCAAGCCACTTTCGCACTTCAGGAAAATTAGCAATTCTAGATTTAAGTCGATTGTGCCGGTTTAATGCTTCTATGTAACTATGTCCCGGATTAGTAATAGTATGCCCAGGATTAGTAGAATCTGTCTTCCATTCCTGAGTTGCACCCTTTGGTAAGGTAGCAAAAATCATTGCTTTTAATAAACACTCAATGGCTACGCCTCCCAAGTGCATAGCTGCTACTTTCCTTCCAGATTGACATAGTATTTCAGTATCAAGGTGACGGTGCATAAAGGCGGCTTGGTAATCTTCCATACTTAGCAAACTTAGAGTTCAAATTTGATCGGTATATTATTAAGTGGCAATTCCCTTAACATTATTAATTCGTTATTTTCTCGTTTGAAAGACCTGAATCTTGACACAAAAAAACAGCCACCTCCACCAGGAAGCGGCTGTTTTCACAAATAGGGGATTAGATAATCTTAGTAATCGAAGTCGCCGCCACCCATGCCAGCACCACCAGCAGGAGCAGCATCTTTAGGTTCAGGCTTGTCAACAACGATACATTCGGTTGTCAACACCATACCAGCGATGGAAGCAGCGTTTTGTAGAGCAGAACGAGTCACTTTGGCAGGGTCAACAATACCAGCAGCAAACAAGTCAACAAACTCGTTGGTTGCAGCGTTGTAGCCAACGTTGAATTCTTTCTCTTTGACACGTTCAGCAATCACAGCACCGTTTTGACCTGCGTTTTCAGCAATTCTCTTCAGAGGTGCTGGTAAAGCACGAGCGACAATCAACGCACCAATCAACTCTTCACCGGAAAGGCTGCTGTTTGCCCACTCTTCCAATTGAGGAGCGAGGTGAGCCAGAGTTGTACCACCACCGGGAACGATACCTTCTTCCACAGCAGCTTTGGTAGCGTTAATAGCGTCTTCTAGGCGCAGCTTCTTGTCCTTCATTTCGGTTTCGGTGGCTGCACCGACTTTCACAACTGCTACACCACCAGCCAACTTAGCGAGGCGTTCTTGCAGCTTCTCTTTGTCGTAGGAAGATTCAGTTTCGTCAATCTGACGACGGATTTGTTCGATCCGAGCCTTAACTGCAACTTCGTTACCTTCGGCAACAATTGTGGTGTTGTCTTTGGTAATGGTGATGCGGCGAGCTTTACCTAAGCTATCGAGCTTGGTGTTGTCGAGCTTCAGACCAGCATCTTCAGTGATTAACTGACCACCAGTGAGGATAGCGATATCTTCTAGCATAGCTTTGCGGCGATCGCCAAAGCCAGGAGCCTTAACAGCAGCCACATTCAGCACACCGCGCAGGCGGTTGACTACCAGAGTTGCCAAAGCTTCTTTTTCAATATCTTCGGCAATAATCACCAGAGGACGACCAGCACGAGCTACTTGCTCAAGCACGGGCACAAGGTCTTGTACCAAAGCGATTTTCTTATCGGTCAACAGAAGGAAAGGCTCGTCGAAGACGGCTTCCATCCGTTCAGCGTCGGTAGCGAAGTAAGGGGAGATATAGCCTTTGTCAAAGCGCATACCTTCGGTGATTTCCAATTCGGTGGTCATAGATTTCCCTTCTTCTAGGGAAATTACGCCTTCCTTACCCACCTTGTCCATTGCTTGGGCAATCATCTGACCGACTTCTTCGTCGTTACCAGCTGAGATGGAACCAACTTGGGCAATAGCTTTGGAATCTTCTACGGGACGAGCGTGTTGGGCAATCTTATCAACTAGGAAGCTGGCGGCTTTATCAATACCACGCTTCAATAAAATTGCATTTGCACCAGCTGCAACGTTCCGCAAGCCTTCTTTTACAATCGCATGAGCCAAAACGGTGGCAGTGGTTGTACCATCGCCCGCAGCGTCGTTGGTTTTAGAAGCAGCTTGGCGAATCAAAGCTACGCCAGTATTTTCAACGTGATCTTCTAATTCGATTTCTTTGGCAATGGTGACGCCATCATTGACGATTTGCGGTGCGCCAAATTTCTTTTCTAGCACTACGTTACGGCCTTTGGGGCCAAGGGTAACTGCCACAGCTTCAGCTAGGATGTCCATGCCTCGCTCTAGGGCGCGACGGGCGTTCTCGTTATAGATAATGCGCTTTGCCATAGTTCCTGAATAGGTTTGAGTTTTAAGTTTTGAATTACTTTTGAATTTTGAGGTTTCAGCGCTGAGTTAGGGAAGAGTTTTCGACTCACAACTCATCACTCACAACTCATTACTCTATGCAACGACTGCTAAAATATCTTTTTCAGAAAGCAGGACGTATTCTTCTGTGCCGAGCTTGACATCAGTGCCAGCGTACTTGGAGTACAGCACCTTGTCTCCGACCTTAAGTTCTGGTTCCTGACGAGAACCGTCATCGTTACGCTTGCCAGGGCCAAGGGCTACTACTTCCCCTACCTGAGGCTTTTCCTTGGCGGTGTCGGGCAAATACAGACCACCTGCGGTCTTTTCTTCTGAGGCGCTCACTTTCACGAAAACGCGATCGCCTAGAGGTTTAACTGTAGAAACGCTTAAAGATACAGCTGCCATATATTTCTTCTCCAGAGTTAGCACTCTCAACTCCTGAGTGCTAATTTACCGAAGAGCGGCATGTAATGGCAACAATTGTTGGTGTACGGGTTCCCGAACTAGATTGGAAGGGGACAAGGTGACAGGGGGATTGGGGAGAATAGCATTTACTAACGCCTATTGCCCATTTTCAACCGTTATTGGTGTACGTCGTTTAAGTAGATATTTAAGTATAAATACTTATTTATGTCTTATTTTCGGATTCTGTTCCGTAAGGTACGAATATTTTTATATGGAGAACTTTATTTGCAAAGCGGGGAAATTGTTATAGAACTGTAATCAGGGAGGCGCTCGATGAGTAACAATACAGTGATCCAGTCCAGCCGTCAAATCCCCAAAACCACTAAATCTCTAGACAAAAAAGCCCTGCATAATTATGTAGAAACTATAGGAATTGCAAAAATTCACCGACACATTTTTATTTGTGCTGACCAGACAGTTGCTAACTGCTGCTCAAAACAAGCTAGTCTGGAATCCTGGGAATACTTAAAAAAGCGTCTTCAAGAGCCAAAACTCGGCCAGCCGCAAAATAGTCATCCCATTTGCATCCTTAGAACTAAAGCTAATTGCTTGCGAGTTTCTTGTTCTAGACCGATAATGGTGGCTTACCCGGATGGTGTCTGGTATCGTCAAGCAAACCCAGAAGTTATTGAGCGGATCTCAAAGAACACTTAATAGGCATAATGGTGGTTGAAGAATATGCATTTTTAACCCATCCTTTGCCAGAAACTTCTTTGATTGCTTGTGAACATCTGATCGAGGCTTAACATCCGTAAGATATCGTAATAAGTAGTAAACGCTCTGAAGCGGGGTTGGTTTTGAGCTAGGGTCATCTTAAGCCAATACTTAACTTGTGAATCGGAAGGATTATTATTTAATCAGCGTTTTTTTCACCCGCCGCTTTCAAAGCGATATATAATAACGCATTATAATTACTACTGCTCTACGTATCCTTACTGGACTATTGCCAATGAATTGGCAGTCTCCCAAAGGTGATAACTACCTATGAGACTTGCAACAAGCAAAGGCAAGTTAAGTGGGAAAGTAAAGACATCTCAAATAATCCACCATAGAGGATAACTATACAAGACCTTGATGGACCGAAGCGCGACAAGTGCCACTGCTATGAAAGAGCCCAGCATGAAAGATCACAAACGACTTCTACTGATTGATGATGACCCTAACCTCATCTTGCTGGTGAAGGATTACTTGGAATTCCGGGGATATGAAGTCATCACCGCCGAAAATGGACGAGAAGCTCTGGAAATTTTAGAGCAAGATGTTCCAGACATGATCATATGCGATGTGATGATGCCGGAAATGGACGGATATACCTTTGTAGAACAAGTCCGGCAAAATGAACGCACCAGCTGGATTCCTGTTCTTTTCCTTTCGGCTAAGGGACAAAGTGCAGACCGAGTTAAGGGTCTCAATAAAGGTGCTGACGTCTATATGGTCAAGCCTTTTGAACCAGAAGAACTCGTAGCGCAAGTAGAATCTTCGCTGAAGCAAACTATCCGTTGGAAAGAACACCAAGCAAAAGGAGGGGAAAACGGTTCTCGTATCCAGGTTCCCTTCGATGTGCAATTAACCCCAACCGAACTGAAAGTAGTACAGTTTGTAGCTAGGGGTTTAGCTAACCGGGAAATTGCCGAAGAATTGAATGTCAGTCAGCGCACTGTGGAAAGCCATGTGTCCAATATGTTGGGCAAAACCAATCTCCACAACCGTACTGAACTAGCACGGTGGGCGATTGAAAATCAAATGGCTTAAATAGCTATCAGCGTTCAGCTGTCAGCTTTTAACTGTTTAATTGACTGCTGATAGCTGATAGTTGAGTTATTAGCCATTCACTTTAAGGATGAATTGGTGAAAATCTTCTTAATCCCATCATAAAATCCTTACCTTCATTTGCGAAGCCAATAAATTATGAATTGTGAACTAAAGATTGAATTTCATAATTCATATCTCAGGATTCATAACTTGTAATAGAGTCTTGGCTCCCGTATTTTTGCAAATCAGCTGTTTTGCGGACTCCTCCGTTTCACCCGCCACTGCCGGGATAAATTTGGTGATTTTGCTTGTGAGCTATCATTGCTCTTCTATGCTTACAAGTAGGTGATTCTCTCCAAAAAATGGCTTCTGATGTTGTAAAAGCAGACAAGACCTCGAACTTGGGACATCAGCGTTAGCTTCATACTCTGCCTTAAAGTTGACGCTGATCAGTCCTAGCAATGCGTTCTTACTCGACCTTGCGCCAATCTCAGCATTCCTTACTTAGATTAGCATTGAGAGTGCCTTATTATCATCAGTACATCGCTTAGTTTATACCTAATCAGGGTAAGCATCTCCTCATCAAATTGCACCATGAAATTTAGCAAGCGAGTGTTTCTTTCATACTTAACAAAGACAGTATCGCCCTCGTAGGTTATGTTAATTAACTAATGCTATGGGGATTTCTATGGCAAATTCTGTCCCGTATTCAGACCGGGATGTTAAGTGGATATTGCCATGATGGTTCTCAATAATTTGATAGCTAATTGCTAAACCTAACCCTGTTCCTTTATTTACAGGTTTAGTTGTAAAAAAAGGATCAAATATTTTGCTTTGTATTTCTAAATCAATTCCAGGGCCATTATCTTTAATTGTGACTCTGACTTTGTTGGAATTAATTGTTTCAGTTTGAATCACAATTTGCTTTTGTGTTTGTGATTTTTGCTCTAGTAAAGCATCAATGGCATTACTAAGAATATTCATGAATACTTGGTTTAGTTGTGCTGGATAGCATTCAACTAATGGTAATTCGCCATAGTTTTTAATAATTTCAATACCCTGTTTAAGTCGATGGCTCAAAATTAATAAAGTACTGTCAATACCATCATGAATACTCACTGCTTTCTTTTCGGCTTGGTCAAGTCGTGAGAAGTTTCGCAATGACAACAGAATTTCACGGATACGATCCGTACCTATTTTCATTGAGGAAAGTATTTTTGGCAAATCCTCAATAATAAAATCCAGATTAATGTCTGTAATTTTTTCTTGAATTCCAGAAGTAGCATTTGGATATTCTTGTTGATATAGTTCAATTAAATTTAATAGACATTCAATATAACTACTAAGAGGATTAAAATTGCCTTGAATAAAGCTAATAGGGTTATTAATTTCGTGAGCTAAACCTGCAACCATCCGACCCAAACTTGACATTTTTTCGGTTTGAATTAGTTGGACTTGGGTTTTTTGTAATTGCTGTAAGGTGTTCTCTAACTGCTGTGCTTGCTGTTGAGCTTTGATAGTTGTATTAGTCAGCGTTTTGAGGTTATTGTATGCTCTGGAGTGGTAACGGATGCGAGCAATTAGCTCTACTGCATCAGGTAGTTTTATCAGGTAGTCATTTGCACCTTCAGTAAAGGCATCTGCTTTCAGTTTTGGCTCTTCTTTACTCGATAGCATGACAATAGGAATATCACGAGTTACTGGATGAGATCTAAACCACCGCAGTAGCATCAATCCATCTATTTCAGGCATTACCATATCTAGAAGAATAACCGTTGGCTCAATCGAAATAGCCTTTTGGATTGCTTGAGTTGGGTCGCTGACATAGTGGACAGAAATATCTGTTTCAGGAGCGAGAATTCGATGGACTGCTTCACCAATAATTATTTGATCGTCAATTAGCAGCAAGGTAACAGCGTCTGTATGGAGATTAATCCCAAATTTACTGGCAGCAGGATTTTTTAACTGGTTTAAATTAGGTAAGAAAGGTTGAATCTCTTTGACTATTTGTGCAATTGATTCGGTTTGCAACATCATATGCTTTCCACCACAATATTGATTATTAAAATATACAAAATCTACAAAGTCTACAAAAACTTTATTGAATATGTCGATTTTATCCTAAGCAATATTAGTAAATATATTTTGTATTAATTCGTAAAATTAAAGTAAGTATACTTATAAAATTTCTTATTTTAAATAAAATAAAATTAGGTAATTACAAGCATTCGATTTAGGAAAATATTTTTAAATAAAAATTAACTTCATGTACTGGATTAAGTGTTAAGCCATACATTTGGCTAGTAATTATTTAGAGATAAATAACAGTTAAACTTCACTGCTACCTAATCTTTTTCTGAATACAAAATAGGTTAACCGTAAGGCCAGATATAAAGTTTTTTCCGGTCGAGTTATTATAGCAGTGCTTATTTGAGTGAATTGCGATTTTGAAGAGATACGATCGCATCTATAGCAACTCAACAATTAAAGTAAATTGCAATATCACTGAATGGTTGACAGCTTTTTGATGCAGGCTAATGCGATCGCCTCAACTGGTAAAATCTCTACCGCAGCTTTGAGTTCAGCAGCCACTTTGGGCATACCATAGACAATGCAAGTTTTGGAGTCTTGGGCAATGGTGTGCCAACCTTCTTCCCGCAATAATTTTAAACCTTGAGCGCCATCACGACCCATACCTGTAAGCAGCACCCCAATTCCTTTTCCCATCCAATGATTAGCTACACTTTTAAAGAAAACATCGACAGATGGATGATAAGAACAATTTAGGGGTTCTCGTTCATAGCCAAGGGTGCGATCGCTACGCATTACCAGATGCTCATTTGTGCCAGCAATCAGAATTTTCCCAGGCTGTGGTAAAGCGCCAGGAGTAGCTAGCTGCACTGATAATGGAATTTGTTCATCCAACCAAGAGGCAAACCCTTGGGCAAACTGGGCATCTATATGCTGCACAATGACCACAGCTGCATTAAAATCACTGGGGAATTGAGAAAGAATAGTTGCTAATGCTTGTGGCCCTCCAGTAGAAGCCCCAATCGCAATCAGCGGTGAGAGTGGTTTTTGGTAGCGGTCAGGTTGGCGTGGTGTGCTGAGTTGCGATCGCTGTTGTGAAGGTTTCCCAATCAGTCTGGCAATAATGGCAATTTTATTAAGTAGCCCAGTGTTACCTTCTGCCTGTTGACCATAACCTAAAGCTGGCGTGTTAATAGCATCTAAAGCACCATAACCCATCGCTTCAAAAACTTTGGCTGCGTAACGACTCACGCTTGCAGTGACCATGAGAATTGCACAGGGAGATTGATTCATGATCCGCCGTGTAGCTTCTACTCCATCCATGCTAGGCATCAATACATCCATCAAAATCAAATCAGGAGTATCTGCTAAACACTTGGTTACAGCTTCCACACCATCGTAAGCAACCCATGCCAGTTTGTAATCTGGCACTTTTGCCACAACTCGTCGCAGCGCCTCTACTGCCATGACTGTATCGTTAACAATGGCAATTCTCACTGCTTAAGCTTCTCCAATCAAATCAATAACAGCTTTTAACAAGGTGCGATCGTGAAAACTACTCTTGGTGAGATAGTAATCTGCTCCGACTTCTAAGCCTTGCAGTCGGTCTTCTTCTCGGTCTTTATAAGAAACGATAATCACAGGTTTATGTTTCAATTTCGCATGAGTTTTGATTTGACTAGTCAGTTCAAAGCCATTCATGCGGGGCATATCAATATCTGTAATTACCAAATCGTAGTCACTACTGCGGATTGCATTCCACCCATCCATGCCATTAACTGCTACTTCAACTTTGTAACCGTTATTTTCCAGAAGTTTGCGTTCCATTTCTCTAACGGTTATCGAATCATCAACGACTAAAACGCGTTTGTAGTTTTTAGTAACAGCTTGATGCTTAGACTGATTTACCTGGCTAAGTTGCCCACTAGAGAGTACTTTAGCAATAGAACGTACTAAATCTTCAACATCGACAATCAACACCGTGGAACCATCATCCATCAAAGCCGCAGCGCTGATATTAGGGACTTTGCCTAAACGGGGATCTAGGGGCCTGACAACTAAACTGCATTCAGTGAGAAATTTATCTACAACTAAACCGTAACGGCTGAGGCGATCGCTAATGACGATCACACTCAGAAATTCTGGATTTACAGCACCCGTTGGTAAATCAAACACTTGATGTGCGGATATCAACCCAACTGGCTGATCGTTGAGCATAAAAAATGGCTGATTTTCCGAGACAGCAATTTCTGATTTGGGCAGCATCACCAACTGATCAATCCGCGCCAGCGCAAATGCATAAGGTTCCCCTGAGATTTCGACCAGTAGAGTCCGAATAACAGATAGAGTTAATGGTAATTGCAAGTAAAAAGTCATACCTTTCCCTGGACGGGAAACTGCTCGCAGAGTACCGCCAACTTCTCTGATTGTGCTGTGTGCTACATCTAGCCCCACGCCCCGACCAGAAATCTCAGTTACAGACTGTGCTGTTGAAAAACCGGGTAAAAACAGAAACTCCATCAACTCTGCTTCGGTGAGCTGTGCAGCCATTTCCGCATTGGTTAATTTTTTTCTGACAACCTCCTGACGCAGAAACTCTAATCCGATTCCCTGACCATCATCTGCAACAGTCATTGACAACATGCCGGCACGATGTATGACTTCAATGCGGATAGTTCCTTCTTCTGGTTTTCCGGCTGCCAAACGCTCTTGGGGCGATTCGATACCATGATCGATAGCATTTCGTAAAATATGGGTAAGAGGCGCTTCTAAACGTTCGAGAATGTCCCGATCTACTAAGGTAGACTTGCCAATAATTTCTAGCTTGACTCGTTTACCTAATTGTCTGCCCAAATCTCGCACCATGCGCGGAAAGCCTTGCCCGCCATCAGCAAATGGGCACATATGAGTGGCGATGACTTGCCGATAAAGACGATCTGCAAGGTTAGTGGAGCGTTGGCAAAACAGTTCTAGTTCATTATGGCGATCGCTCAATAGTCGGCGGCATTCGGTAGCTGTTTGACGTGCAATGCCCAACTGCTCTTCAATTTGCCGAGCTAAATGATGGTCTCCTAATAATTCATGTAACTTATCTAATAAGCTCGATAAGTTGTTTTGGCTGGCTTTTACTTTGAGTAAAGAGTCAGAAAATGTCTCTAACCATTTGGTTTCAACTAGTGACTCTCCTGCAAGCCCCATCAAGCGATTAAGATTTTCTGCACTCACCCGCACAGCTCGGTTTTGGATAATATCTGCTTTTTCGGAAGATTGCAAGACCTGAAGCGGGGTTGTGACAGTTTCTGAAGTTGGGGAGGGTGGCTGAGGTAGCGGGGGAGAAATGAACATTTGTCCGGGATCGCTCTTTCCCCAAGCTCCTAAATGTTCCTCTAGTTTCGGTGCGGTGGTTGGCTCCGTGATCAAGGTAGTTGCCACTTCAGCGGTTGCAATATTGCTGGATATGGCAGGAGTATTTTCGGGTTTTAGGAGATTGGCGATCGCACTCACCAGTGATTGTATGCTTCTATCTTCAGGTAAATGCGGTTCTGGATTGCCATCACAAGCTTTAGCTATATGCACAAGCATATCTACCCCTTGCAGCAAGACATCAATGTGAGCCGCGCTTAAGGTAATTATTCCCTCTTGAGCAGCAACAAAGCAATCTTCCATCACATGGGCAAGAGTAACCGCTGCATCGAGTTGGACAATTCTTGCTGCTCCTTTTATGGAGTGAGCCGCCCGCATCAAGGCTGCTAGTTCTTCTTTTGGCTGGGGTTTGGTTTCTAGGGCCAATAGGCAATCGTTCAATACGACAACCTGGGCTTTAACTTCCATGCTGAATAAATCTAGCAAGGAAAGATTGCTGAAATCTTGTTCTCTTGTCATTGCAACACCTTCTTACTGAGGGTGGTGAATAATAATTCATCATCCAGATAGCTCAGGCTGCGCGATCGCCAGTGGAAAAATCCTTTGGCGTAGGTTTGAGTTGCTGGTGTGAAGTTGTTCGGCGAATCTCGTAATTCATCCCGATGAAATCGGTGTACCCCGTAGAGTTCATCGACAGCAAAAACCCAAGTGCAGCCTGCTTTTTCCACCACTACTATGCGTGAATAAACCATCGGGCTTAGTGGTTGAGGTGGGGTATCAGTTGCTTCCAAATTCAGCAGGTTGCTCAATGAAATACACAATTGCAGCTCACCTCGGATATTCATCAATCCCCGAAGAATTTGGTTACTGCGATGGGGTAGGGTATGAATTGGGCTAGGTGAGGTTGTTTCTTTGAAGACTTGAGCAGAAAGTGCTAGCCATTCTCGTTGTAATCGAAAGATCACGACTGCCAGAGTTTCTGTGGCTGGTAAAACGTAAGACTGTACATGGGAATGTTCAGGAGACATGAGTAACTTACTCTCGGCTCCTGCTCTTTTCTGGGCGAGTAACTCTGTCCACTCATGTCGATAATTTTCCGGTATGGTGCGCTCTAGTAAATGGCGTCCAGCCGTCGAGTAAACAGGGCAGTTACGGCAGTGGGTGAAAGTGGATAATTCCGCGCAAGAGCGATCGCCTCCAATACCTATAGCATTCCAACAAGACTCATTATTTGATGGGATGGTGTAACTATTCATAGTTGCAGGTTACGCATTTTGGTAAATCAGGGCTGCGGATGAGAAATCCTCAGCCTTGACTTTGAAGCGGGTAGTCTCTTGACGCAAACCTTGAGCAACTTGATTAAGTTGGGCGATCGCATGATTAATTTCCCGCAACGAATCTGCTGTTTGTGAGGATGTACTACTAAGCTGCATCATTGCATCGCTAATTTGTATTGCTCCTTGAGATTGTGCTTCCATACCCTGATTGACGCTATCAAATCTTGGTGTCAAATCTTGTACTTGATTGATGATTTGCGTAATCTGAGTGCTAATACTGGCAACATCTTCCACACTCCGCCCTACTTCAGAAGCAAACTTATCCATTTCCATCACACCTGTGGATACTGACGATTGCATTTGCTTGACCATTTTTTCAATATCTAGGGTAGCAACCGCAGTTTGATCTGCTAGACGGCGAATTTCTCTGGCGACTACCGCAAAGCCCAAGCCATACTCTCCTGCTTTCTCCGCTTCGATTGCCGCATTTAATGACAGCAGATTGGTTTGGTCTGCAACCTTGGTGATGGTGATCACGATACTGTTAATGTTGTTAGCATTTTCACTAATGACTCCGAGTCTGGCAGCGATCGCATTTGTGGCTTGTGCCAGTTGGCGCATATTTGTTTCCATCCGCAACAAGTCTTTTTGGCTATTGTTAGCGGCTGAAGTTGTAGATTGCGACATATCCGCTACTTCTTCCATTGTTGTCATCAGTTCCCTGGAGGTAGTAGATATTTCTTTGACTGCTGCTGTCACCTCGTTGGTAGAGGCTAACTGCTCAGTTATGGTAGCCTCCAACTGCTTACCTGATGCTGCTATTTTTGTTGTTGAAGTTGTCACTTGTATGCTGGAGTGCTGTACCTGACGTATCAGGGTGTTCAGATTTTGATTCATGCTTTTAAAAGCAATCATCAGCTTGCCAATTTCATCTTTTTTGTTCGAGTCAGCATTAACTTCATTAGTCAAATTACCTTGAGAAATTTGTTCTGCAAAACCGACAACACGAATAACTTGAGTTGCAATTTGACGTGAAATAATACTTCCAAAAAATATTGCTATAACTGGGCCTAATAATATGCCAACAGAGATCCAAAAGGTGCTGAGATTCACATCAACTTCTGCTGTTTTACGAACATCTGATGCATATTCTTGATTATTTTGCAAAACAGCAACAATTGCTTCATCAGTTTTTCTAAATAGGTTCACTCCTTCATTAAGTAAATATCTATTTAAGTTTCTGTGTGCTGTTATTGCTGCTTTAACAGTTGCCATCTCAGGCGTATTACTTTTACCTTGGCTTACTAATTCAAGTTGGATTTTCCAGGGATTATTAATACCCATGCGAGTATATTCATGCTCCAAACTCATGAATTTTAGGTGGGATTGTTTCCAAGCATCCCATACTGGACGTAATTTTTGATAAAGTTCTTCTTCTTCCTTATTATTCTTAGGAGCAGATTCATATTGCTTAAACCCTTCATCAATTTGTTCCCAAGTTTTTTGCATATCAGCTAATGTAGCCTGCCTTTGCTCAGTAGTTATATCTAAAGTCAGCAAAAATCTTTGGAGTGCCTCAACTTTGCTCTGCCCCTCATTGACTTTCCATAGCCCATCAATACTTGGTAGGTTATTAGCTGTCAGAGTGTTAATGTGCTTTGATAGCCGAGAATTTCCATTCCATCCGACTAAACCAACAAATAAAACTAACAATCCCATCAATGAAAAGGAACTAATTAGCCGCCATTGAAAACTCATGTTTTTAAGCATATATACCTGGGATTGATTATTTTCGTAAATTTCGTAATAGAAGAACTAAATTGCTTTTTGGTTAATCAGAATTTAGAACTGAAGTGAGATGGATTCAGCAAAATTATGATTTGAGTTTTCTGCCTTGACCTTAAAGCGGGAAATCTCTTGACGCAAACCTTGGGCAACTTGATTGAGTTGAGCGATCGCATTATTGATTTCTCTTAAGGAAGCCGCCGTTTGTACTGATGTGCTACTCAACTGCGTCATTGCATCGCTAATTTGTTGCGCTCCTTGAGACTGGGTTTCCATCCCCTGATTAACAGCTTCAAATCGCGGTGTCAAATCTTGCACTTGCTCGATAATTTGTCCGACCTGAGTACTAATATTGGCAACATCTTCCACACTCCGCCCTACCTCTGTGGCAAACTTGTCCATCTCCATCACGCCTGTAGACACTGAAGATTGCATTTGTTTGACCATCTGCTCAATATCAAGGGTGGCGACAGCTGTTTGATCTGCCAAACGCCGAATTTCTCTAGCAACCACAGCAAAGCCTAAGCCATACTCTCCGGCTTTCTCTGCCTCAATTGCCGCATTTAACGACAGCAGATTTGTTTGGTCTGCCACTTTGGTAATCGTGACTACGATATTGTTAATATTGTTGGCTTTCTCACTAATCACCCCAAGTCTAGAGGCAATGGAATTGGTAGCCTCTGCCAGTTGGCGCATAGTAGATTCCATGCGTAGTAAGTCTTTTTGGCTATCGTTGGCTGCTGTTGTTGTGGTTTGTGACATTGCTGCCACTTCTTCCATAGTTTTGACTAGTTCTCTAGAGGTGGCAGTTATTTCTTTGGCTGCTGCTGTCACTTCGTTAGTAGAAGCTACCTGCTCAGTAATTGTTGCTTCTAGTTGCTTACCTGATGCTGCTATTTGGGTAGCTGAGGAAGTAGCTTGTATACCAGACTGCTGTACCTGACGGATCAGAGTATTTAAATTCTGAGTCATGCTCTGGAAAGCTTTGAGAAGCTGCCCAACCTCATCTTTACTGTTGGATGTTCCTTCAATCACAGTTTGTGTTAAATCACCAATAGAAATTTTTTCTGCTGCTTGTACAGCTCTAGAAATTCTAGCTCCTAAAAATTGGGCAATTAAAAACGTAGCAAGAGTAGCAATAAATAAAGATAATATTGAAGCAATAACCGCGGCTAAACTCAAGAAAGCTATAGAAGATTTTGTTGAAGCAATATTTTTTTCTAATATCTCTTTTTCTGTTGCGTCAAACTCTTTCCCAATTTCCTCAAAATCAAGAATTATAACATTTGTTTTCTGAAAAAAATCTTGTAGCGCATCTTTGTTATTGCTTATATCAAAATTTAAATTAACTATTTCTTCTTTAAGTGAGTTGTATGTTTCATAAAATTGTTGTATTTTTTTTAACTTTTCTTTTTGTCTTACATCTTCAGCTATATTAATTGCTTGTTCCAGCCCTTCCTGAAACTGTTGCTGATCTTTTAGATATAAATCTAGAGCATCCTTATTAAATCGAGGATCAATTACATAGCGACGAACTCGTCGATCCATATTCAGTATGCTAAGGTGCATACGGTTTTGTTCTGTAAGAGCTATCTGTGAAGCATTAACTTGTTTAAATGTCTGTCCTATTTGATTAGAATTCAAATAAACCATGCCACTAAAACTAATCATTAAAACTGTTGGTATAGAAAAGCCTAGTAAGGTTAAATCTTTAATTTTCCAGTTGGCAATCATGTTATTTTCCTCATTGTTGATTAAATTTATTCTTAAACCTAAGCTAAGTTTTTCGTTTTGGAAATAAATTATAGTAAGTAAAAAAAATAAATATGATAAATATCAGTCCAAGTAATGCCTGTATAAAAAGCTCTTGAACTGCAAACCAAATTATTGAAATTACCTGCCGCCAGCATGGATTGAGTACAAGGCAATAAAAATGCCTGTATGTGCAGAGTTCCCACGCTAGGTAAAAGACAAACAACCTGTAAATAAACAATAAAAAACTACAAGTTTCTTTACGGTTGGGTGAGTGCCTTTATACCTTAGTTCACAAATGATTTTGGAGCCTGTGGATACGCTGCCAGAGGAGATTGGCACCAGCTACATCTCCCTGATGTTCTTTCAGTAATGCTAAATGGGTAAGCGCTTCTTCTTGGGTAGGTTGCAAATAGATTGCTTTTTGGAAAGATTCTGCGGCTTGTTGATTCTGACCGATCGCTTGTTGTGCTTGACCAAGCAGGACATAGGCCTCAACACTAATTCGATTTTGGCTGAGATAGTCGTTGCACAGTTGAATCGCTTCATTTAAGCAGCCTTGATTAGCTAGCGCTTTGGCTTGTTCTAACAAGTCTGGTGTGGAATCTGGAAGGATCTGATTTGTATTAGTTTTGGCAACTGGCTGTTGTGTTTGGGATTTGGACAGTTGAGGAGGTCTTTTATCTGCGATTGCTTGTTTTCGGGGATCTGGATGCTTTTTGGCTGAATGACGAGAAATACTTACCTTTCTATAAGCAAATGCTAACGAGTGTGGAACTGCCACAAACTGCGAGTTGAATAGTACACCGGCTTCTGCATGTCCGACAAACAACAAACCAGTTTGGCTTAATAATTTTTCTATAACGCTAATGGTGCGTTCTTTGGTATCGCGGTCAAAGTAGATTAACAGGTTACGGCAGAAGATAACATCGTAAGGCGCTGTTCCAGCCAGAAAATCTGGATTGACTAAGTTTCCTTGGCTAAAATTCACCATATGTCTTACTTGTTCACTCAATTGATATCCGGCTGGAGTTGCCTGGAAATAGCGAGCTTGAAAGGAGGGTGAACAACCACGAAACGAGTATTGGTCATAAATTGCTCGTTGGGCAGTTGCAAGACACTTGTTGCTAATATCAACTGCATCAATGTGGATGTTTGCTACATTCAATCCTGACTCTAAGGCGGCGATCGCAATCGAATATGGTTCTTCACCGGTTGAACAAGGCACACTCAAAACCCGCAATACGCGCTGCGATTGATTTGGCAACCACTCAGAGATGGCATATTGCTGCAAAAATTTAAATGACTCTGGTTCTCGCAAGAACCAAGTTTCAGGAACAATCACACTGTCAATTAGTGCTTGCCATTCTTGACTAGATTCTTCTAAGTGCCTTAAGTAGCTTGCTATATCTGTTATTCCACAATCTGCCATCCGCCGATCAATAGCTCTAGCGATCGCACCAGAGCCAATTGAAGAGGCATCTAAACCAATCTTCCGTCTTAATAAAGCTTCGCCCTCAGAATATGTCATTTGTTCAGCGATGCTTGATTGCTTATGGTAAAGGCTGTAGCAGGAGTAAACAATGTCAAGAAATTGAGTTTCCCTGACTTTCGGGCAAGAAATAAACTTGCTCAGACTCTGATAACAAATACTCAGTGCGAAGGCACTGAATCATACCTTGGTTATCTACGATCATCTTACCCAAGTAGGGCACTGCACTCATCTGGACATTGACATCCACTAAATCAACATCAGCTTTATGTAAAGTTTCTACAACTCGTTCTGCCATCAATCCCAAAATATAAGAAGCTTGCTGTTCTGAGGCGGTATCGCGCTTATTACCCCAATAGTTGATGAGGATGATTCGAGTACTTAAATAATCACGACTGCTTTTACCGTGCATCAACTGGCATAAATCAATTACTGGTACAATCTGTCCCCGATAGTTAAAAATACCAGCAAAATAATCAGGTTTATGGGGAAGGGTTCTAAGGCTGACGAGGGGTATTACTTCTAGCACTTGATCGCTGGCTAGCGCGTAACGTTCATTCTCGATACAGAACAGCAACATTAACATCAATTTACCTCACCCAGGCTGCAAAAAAGTATTTTCCCTCTCAAGATAGCCCCATGATCCCGAAAGTGAGAACCCTATTTTCGTTAAGATGTCTGTCTCAATTAATGATTCTAAAAACTAGATGTTAATTCGCTCAGAGTTTTAGGGAACTTTATTATTAGAAATTTAGAGACTTATACCTCCAGGCATGAATATACTATGTTCTATAACCTATTTCGTGAGCCTAATCCCAAATCTCCAACTCCATTCGAGCGAGATATTGAGGCTTTAGTTCAAACCCTTAAAGAAAAAGTTACTGAGATTTATCAAAAAAATCCACCTGATTCTTGTATAGGAATGTGGATATATGGAACGAAACTTGAAATTCAAAATACTCTTGAAAACCAAGGAATGTTAATATTTAAAAATTCTGCTGATCTAATAGTCAAAAAGTATAGTCATAGCCTGAAAGAAGGAGAACCTAAGAATATTGATGAGGTCTCTGAATATCTCAAACAACAGGCAAATAATAACTATAGCAAATCTAAAAATCTTGCTGTTGAAGTGAATATATGGATTAATGATATTCAATTAGCTTCAAAAAGTGAGAATTTAGATGAGGTTTTGAGGGTAATTGAAAGTTTAGAAATTAGAGTTAGTGATTTTAAGAAGAAAAAAGCTCTAGATTATTTCCAATGAAATTAACCTGAAATTTAGTTAAATAGAAGAGTGCATTAAATAATTAATAATACAATAATCTCAATTAATGCACTCTTCTTTACGCCTTTGCGCGAAACTAAAACTCAGCATTCTGCGGTGTACGTGGGAAGGGAATAACATCCCTAATATTTCCCATACCTGTCATAAATTGCACCAAACGTTCAAAACCCAAGCCAAAACCAGCGTGGGGAACAGTACCGAAACGACGCAAATCAAGATACCACCACAAATCTTCTGGCTTCATACCTTGTGCCGCTACGCGGCGTTCTAGGACATCTAAGCGTTCTTCCCGCTGGGAACCGCCAATAATTTCACCGATTTTAGGTGCAAGGATATCCATTGCCCGGACAGTTTTTTCGTCGTCGTTCAAGCGCATATAAAACGCTTTAATTTGGGCTGGATAATCTGTAACGATTACAGGTTTCTTAAAGAGTTGTTCTGCCAAGTAGCGTTCGTGTTCTGATTGTAAATCTAAGCCCCAACTGACGGGATATTCAAATTTAAAATCAGCTTTTTCCAAAAGTGCGATCGCATCCGTGTAAGTTAGACGCTCAAATTGATTATTAATAATATTTTCGGCGGTTGCTAAAACAGTATTGTCAATACGTTGATTAAAAAATTCCATGTCTTCTGGGCATTTTTCCAACACATATTGAAAAATGTGTTTGAGAAACGCCTCAGCTAAATCCATATCGCCTTCTAGGTCGCAAAAAGCCATTTCCGGCTCAACCATCCAAAATTCTGCTAAGTGGCGCGAAGTGTTGGAATTTTCTGCACGGAAGGTAGGGCCAAAGGTATAGACGTTACTAAACGCCATCGCCATGACTTCCGCTTCTAACTGACCGCTAACTGTTAAATATGTGGGTTTACCAAAAAAGTCTTGGCTGTAATCTATTGCTTGGTTCTCTGTGCGGGGAATATTTTTTAGATCCAAGCTGGTGACGCTAAATAATTCTCCTGCACCTTCGCAATCGCTAGCAGTGATGATGGGTGTGTGTACCCACAAAAAGCCTCTTTCTTGGAAAAATTGGTGAATTGCGGTAGAACAAGCATTTCTGACGCGGAAAACTGCACCAAAGGAATTAGTACGTGATCGCAAATGTCCAATAGTTCGCAAAAATTCAAAGGAATGACGTTTCTTTTGCAGTGGGTATGTTTCGGGATCAGCTTCACCGTAGACTTTCAGGGTTTCTGCTTTCAGTTCAATGCGCTGTCCTTTACCTTGCGAAGCAACCAAAACTCCAGTAACTTCTATCGCCGCACCTGTATTTAAATTTTTCAATATAGCTTCGTAGTCTGGCAAATCCTGATTAATCACGACTTGCAAATTAGCTAGTGATGAGCCGTCATTGACTTCAATAAAAGCAAAACCTTTAGACTCGCGTTTTGTCCGCACCCAGCCTTGAACCAAGAGGGACTCATCAGGTTGACCACTTCGCAATATTTCTGCAATCCGTCGATTTACCATATTTACCCAGCACAGGACTTTAATATCCAGCCTATGATAACGCCCATTCCACCAAAGCGGACGGCTTGCCAGAAAGGTTTTTTGAGGCTACCCCAAGAAAATAACTGGCTTTCTAAGTTTATTTCTAGCATTTCTAACTGCTGTTTAATGTGCCGTAATTCTGCTTTGATTTCTGGCGTTGGATATTTATTTTGCTGCAATTC
Source organism: Mojavia pulchra JT2-VF2 (assembly GCA_019359325.1). Lineage (GTDB taxonomy): Bacteria > Cyanobacteriota > Cyanobacteriia > Cyanobacteriales > Nostocaceae > Mojavia > Mojavia pulchra. Next base: position 66,608 of record JAHHHN010000001.1, read on the forward strand.
GCGGCGACGCTGTTGCCATTGTGCCTTTTGTTCGCGATCGCTTTGTATTTGGTTGTAGCGTTCTTTTAAAGATAAAAGCGATCGCTCTACTTCTTCTAATTCTTGTTCAAATTCTGGTTCGGGATTTCCTGCTGGCGGTTGTGGTTGTTTAGGCGGCTTCATTTACAAGTAGTAAACTAAGATTAAAAGCGAGTTTGCCACTTATATTTAGCTTTTTTGGCAGCTAATGGCAACGACGCCAGCCTTTTGATTTTACTAACGCGACAAAGCACTCTTTAGCTCACTCAGCACTCAGGACTTAGTATCATGTCTCAACCTACCGAGTTGCCTAAAACAACTCAACTGAATGAACTTAGCACTTTGGAACTAGCCCAAGCACTGATGGAGAGACTAAGCATTTCTCCTAACGATTGGCATCGCCTCAAGTCTAACCGCAATTCTCGTGCCAATGAACAAGCCGCCGCCGCTATTGTATTTCTCCTGAAGAATCAGCCACAGGAAGCTCTCGCCAGATTAGAACAGGCTGCTGGTTGGTTAGATCGCTCTATTTCTGCTCCCCCTTGTCCAACTCACGGTCATCAGGGAACAGGGGCTAGGGATTAGGGATTGGGGATCGGGGATTGGGAAGCAGAGGGGCAGGGAGCAGGGGAGGTAGCAACTCAGAACTCAGCACTTTGCTATACCCAGTCCCAATACCCAATATCTCATCCCTTACCGCCGCAGAGACAAGCGAGGCCGATTTTCTAATAATTTACAAAGCCTTAATTCTGTGCCTTTGCGGTTCCACTCTACCTGATCAAAGATTTGATGCAGAAGGCATAAACCGCGACCACTTTCCGCTTCATCTGGTGGGAGATAGTCTGTGGGATCAGTGGGATCACTGGGATCGGCATCACAAGTAGATTCAGACGAGGGCAGAAAGCCGCTGCCTTGGTCTGATATTACCCACCAATATTGATTATCTATTAACGAAAAACGCACTACAACTCTTTTACTAGGATCAAGATTATTGCCATGTTTCGCTGCATTGACTAAGGCTTCTTGAAGTCCTAGGCGCAGCTCTGCTTGCAATTTGGCTGGAATTTCTGCCAACAGAAGGTCTAATATCGGACATAAATAGAGAGTTGAGGCGAAACTGATCGTACCCCAATAACGTCCAACCGGACGGAGCGAAATGGTAATCACAAGAGAAACCCCATAGCTTTCAGTTAGCTAGACATCAGTTTGCTGTTACAGGCACCCTGATAAAAATTGAGGTGGTCATGCTGCCTTCAAACTTGCGTCTTTAAAACTAAATTTTGAAAATGCTGGGGAGCATTGACTCGGTTTATGAGCTTGGATAGCTTAATATTTAAAACGGCTGGCAAGAACTTTTTAAGCTAGTTAGCAACTTAAGAGAAACCTAGAATTTGAAACAGCATTATCATGTTCTGTGTGTTAGCCGATTTCTACTTTAAACAATCGCATTCATCTTTTTTGGAGCCTATGCAACTTCGATTTTTTAAATGAATTTAAATCTATTTTTAGCTTAATTCAATTTTAGCATTTTTACTATGCACTAGACTACAAATTTCAAATTTGAGTTTTTGTAAAGGACGCATTACCCCTATCTAACTGTGATAACACAAGGAATGCGGCTGCTTCCACATGAGCGGTTTGGGGAAAAAAATCAGCGGGTTGAACCCGTGTGAGATTATACAGCCCATCTTGACACAGTAATTTGAGGTCACGAGCAAGGGTGGCTACTTTACAGCTGACGTAAACAATCCGAGATGGTTTCACTTGCCGTAAAGTGTCAATGACAGTGCGATCGCATCCCTTGCGGGGCGGATCAAGTAAGACCACATTTGGTATAGTACCCATCTGTGGCAGCAAACTCTCAACGGCCCCTACTTGAAATGTGACATTTTTGATTCCATTGCGTTGGGCATTTAAAATTGCTTGTTGTACAGCCTCTGGTTGTACTTCTATTCCTGTCGCTTGCTTTACTTGTTTTGCTAAAGGCAAAGTTAAAGTGCCAATACCGCAATAGGCATCAACTAGTATTTCATGTCCTTGGAGATTGAGTTCTGACTGAATTACCTCTAACAGTGCTTCGGCGGTTTCAGTATAAACTTGGAAAAATGTATCTGGGCGGACTTGAAATTCCAATCCAGCAAATTTTTCATGTAAATAAGGCATTCCCGCAATACAACGAGTTTCGCTGCCAAAGATTGCATTTGTGCGATCGCGATTGCGATTTAACGACACACCCACCAACTGCGGATAGCGTTTTAACCACTCCTGCGCTTGATTTTCAATTCCTGATAAATTCCAGTCCTTGACGATTAAAGTCAGCAATATTTCTCCAGTACGTCTGCCAATGCGTAAACCGAGGTGACGAACTTGCCCTTGGTGGCGTTGTTCATCATAAATTTGCCAACCCCGCTTTTGGATATCCTGCTTAACTTCTGCAAGTATTGGATTTAATCTTGAGTCTTGCACTGGGCACTGATTCAAGTTAATTAATTGGTGGCTAGCTTTTTGGTAGTACCCAGTTTGTACTTGTCCTGTAGCAGATTTGCCTAGAGGATAGGTAGCTTTGTTGCGATATCCCAAAGGTGAGGCTGCTACAAGCACTGGGTCTACTGGCGGTTGGATAAAACCACCAATGCGTTCTAGAGCTTGCATAACTTGATTGCGCTTGGCTATTAACTGAAACTCATAGTCAATATGCTGCCACTGGCAACCACCACACTTATCAGCGACAATGCAACTCGGCCGACTCCGATGCGGCGATGGTTGCAATAATTCCTGAAGCTTGCCGTGGGCGTAGTTGGGTTTGACGTGTACCAAACGGACAATCACGCGATCGCCTGGTACAGTATCAGGAACAAATACTACGCGCTCATTTGAGCGTCCTACACCATCGCCCGTATCACTCAGGTCTGCGATCGTAACTTCAATTAATTCACCCTGCTGCCAAACTTTATTAGTCATTAGTCAATTGTCAGTTGTCAGTTGCTAGTTGTTATTCTGCTCATCCCCTCTACTCCCCTACTTCCCTCATATCCCTTTATTTGTGTACCTCAGACTCGTTAAACTAGCAAATAATATTTCACGTGATTACAATAATCATGACTGTAATTAGCCAAGTAATTCTCAAAGCCGACGACGAACTGCGTTACCCCAGCAGTGGCGAACTCAAAAGTATCCAAGCCTTTTTGAAGACCGGCGCACTACGGACGCGGATTGCCGCTACCTTAGCTGAGAACGAAAAGAAAATTGTTCAAGAAGCAACTAAGCAGCTATGGCAGAAGCGTCCTGACTTTATCTCCCCTGGTGGGAACGCTTACGGCGAACGTCAGCGTTCTTTATGTATCCGTGACTTTGGCTGGTATTTGCGTCTGATTACCTATGGCGTACTTGCTGGTGACAAAGGGCCAATTGAAAAAATTGGTTTGATTGGCGTGCGGGAAATGTACAATTCATTGGGCGTTCCCGTGCCTGGGATGGTAGAAGCTATCGCTTCCCTGAAAAAAGCCTCCCTTGACTTACTAAGTGCAGAAGACGCTGCTGAAGCAGCACCTTACTTTGATTACATTATTCAAGCGATGTCTTGATACAAAGTGTGTGCTGGTTGATTAGCGGTCTTTTTGTCTCCCAAAATGAGTGCCAACTATGAGCGCTCAAGATTCATAACATTTCTAATTTGATCATACCTTCCCCACACATGGTAGTGGCTCTGGCAAAATCTATGTCAAGTTACTAACCATCTGTGGGGAAATTTTATGGACATTGAAGGGTAAGCGAGGACAAGGGGATAAAGGGAATTATATTTTTCTTCTTGTTAACCAAAGGAAGGCATCGGAGCCACTGCGGTCTTGGGGTTTCCACAAGTAGAGCAAGTGACGTCGCAGAAGGCAGAAAGTTTAAAAATAAATCCTTCCTCTGCCACTTTCTTTTCAAGCCCCTAAATTTATGAGCAAAAGTAAAAAAATGTATTTTGAGACGCGCAGTGAGCCCAATCCTAAAGAAGAGTTTCCCTCCGTAGGGAACTGGCGCTCGCGCAGCGTACCCGTAGGATTCACCCGAAGGGCGCAAAAAATACAGCATTCTTGTTCACATAGCTGCCATCTGCCTTCTACTTAGAACTCAATAAAAACAAAAAGCCGACAGTCTTTTATCAAAGGCTGCCAGCAATTAGTATGTTCCCTATTAATGACTCGGCTAGAGTTCAGTTATACGTAATTATGGCAGTTTGCGAATTATCCAGAGAAGATCTTAATCAAGAGTAATAGTGATTTTCATCACTTGATCGTTAGAGCCAAATTAGATTTGCCTGACATAGGCAAAACCACATTATTACCCAAGGAACTGTAACCCACGTTACAAAGTCAAATTTTATATAAATACGAATTTGTCTAATTAAAAATGCATCTTCATCTTGTAAAACTTCTAGCTGGGACAATTCTGCTAGCAACATCCTTGGGTTGCGCCAAGCCACCCCAGAACCAATCATCCTCAGGCAATACTGTCACGGCTACACCTACTGCAATCGAGACCATTTCTCAGTCAACAACCACCAAACCAGCCACCAAAACTGCCTTTATTAGTATTGAAGGAGAAAAAACTCCCGTTACACTGAGACTTTATGATCAATCCAGGGATTTGTTTACTACCTACTTTCCCGAAAAAGATTTTCTGGCTGAAGGAGGTAGTTCTGGTGAAGGCACAGGAGCTAGATTTATTGCTAATTTTGGTGGCAAGAAAAATGAAAATGTATATGTCCACCTTGCCTTTCTGAATAATTTCAAAACTCTAGGACAGCTAAGAAGCTTTGTAAACGCTAAAAATGGTCTGATTGCATCTAATGGTTGGCGAATTGTCAGCCGTACTCAAACAGCCCCCTATCGTTGGGCAAAAGAAAAGATTGTTTTTAGTAAAGGAAAAAACATTGTAGGTAATCTATACCTGGGTCAACAAAATGGCAAATCTTTCTATGTAATTACCCATTATCCAGTAGAATACGGCGATGGATTTCCACCAAGAGCAGACTTAATTTTACAGAATCTGCAAGTTAATCGTTAAATAAATAATGCAGCAAAGTTGGTTTAACGACAAATGAGTGTATTAACACCCATTTGTTTCAAATTAAACAGAGGTGTTAAGTGCGATTGGTAGTGTTTGAAGAGGGTTCGCATATTAAATTTTGTAAAGTTTGTGCTAATGGTAGTTGAGAGCAATTACCAGAGTTGATTGCTAACAAATTAGATTTATCTAACATAATAACCAGACTCAGCGGTAATTATTTGAGAGTTTACTGATTGATAAATTTAACGCTAATCAGTAGATTTTAAATCCAGATGACCTTAATATAATTCTCATTTAATCCAAAACATTGGTGATGTTAGTTTAAGTTGGGAATTAATTATGAATCAACTAAAAGCTTACACCTTAGCGTTTTTATTGACTGGATTTGTTTTTACCCAACCGAGTCGTGCTGCTGAATTACCATCTCTTTCAGCACAGATTAAAGAAGTAGTACAGTGGTTTACTGGCAAATTTGATAATGTGAACCAAGTAGCGACTAATCCTTCAGTACCACTCATTACTATGACAAATTGTCAAGTGCAGCTAGATGGTAATAGTGGGACAGGTGAAACTCAAAATGTTTATTTGGAACAGCAAAGTCCAGTATTCAACCGGGTACGCTTTTATTCCTTCGGATTAGGCAGTGGTGCTATAGACTTAGGCATTCGTAGCTTTATCAATTCAAGCAGTTTGAGTGGACTTTGCGATCGCCCTGTATCGCAAAGAATTATTAGCCAAAATAATCTTGCTGCTGCTGTTTGTAGTCTGGATCTCATCTATGAGCAGAATCGCTATGTTGGGAATAATGCACCAACAGGTTGCCCAACCAGTACTGGCGGTAAGGTAGTATCCAGCGTCTCAATTCAAGCCAACAGTATCAATTCGTTAGACCAGATTTTTAGCAGCAGTGGTCAGTTGCTGGTAAATACCCCCATTGAATTTCGGCGGATACCAACAGTTCCTGAGTCTTCACCTTTAGCTGGATTAGTAATTGCAGGTGCTGGCTTGGCCTTTTTGCGACGGAGAAAGCAAGCGAGAGTGTTGATGATTAAATCAGTGAACAGTAGACAGTCATGACAAATGAAGGGGTTACCATGCACCCCTCATATTTTGGATATTTGATTGAATAAGATAATAGCGATCGCTATTAAGTATTTTGTAGGAATACTAGATTGGGAGTAACGATGCTAGGAGAACAAAAACACAATAATTATTTATCAGAAGCAGAAAGCCGTTTACGTCAACTTTCTCCTGAACGCTTGCGAGTAGCAGTAGCTTTTCTAGCTTATTTGCAAGAAACTACAGAAAATCATGTAAAGGAGGAACTAATGAGCATTCCTGGTTTTGCCGCATCTTTTCATAACACTGAAAAAAGCCAAGACAAGCTAGAGGAAACAGCCTCAAACCAATTTGCCGAGGATGCAGAAGTATGGCAGGCTTATTTAGCTTCTGAAAAAAAATGGGAAGAGGTATATCGCCGCCTTGCAGACTCCTAGATTTCTTTCTAATTCTCAGGTTATCAAGATTCACGAACGCCAAATTGAGATATTTGGCGGTACTGCTGGTATCAGAGACGAAGGCTTACTAGATTCAGCTTTAGCTCAACCTCAAACTACCTTTGGCGGCGAACTTCTTCATCCTACTATTCATGAGCAAGCAGCAGCTTACCTCTACCATCTGGCAATGAACCATCCCTTTATTGATGGCAATAAGCGCACTGCATTCGCTGTGATGGATACCTTTATCACCTTAAACGGCTATACTTTGAATTTGTCAGTAGAGGAAGCTTACAACTTGGTGATTCGAGTAGTGCAGCGGGAAATTTCCAAAGAAGAATTATCTACATTCCTTCAACTGCATCTACAGAGCAATTAAATCGATAGAATAATGCTCTGTCCTTTTGGTGCATTAGTTCCATGACCGCCAAATCTGCTCCCTTTTCCTCCCAAGAAATAGCCGCCGAAGGTATTAAGCCAGAAGAATATGAAGAAATTGTCCGACGGTTAGGGCGACATCCCAACAAAGCTGAATTGGGAATGTTTGGGGTGATGTGGTCAGAGCATTGCTGTTATAAAAATTCACGACCTTTACTCAAGCAGTTTCCCACAACGGGGCCCCGCATACTTGTAGGGCCTGGTGAAAATGCTGGTGTTGTAGATTTAGGCGACGGGTTGCAACTTGCTTTTAAGATTGAATCCCATAACCACCCTTCAGCTGTTGAACCATTCCAAGGAGCTGCAACAGGAGTAGGAGGTATCCTCAGAGATATCTTTACAATGGGGGCGCGTCCGATTGCTCTCTTAAATTCGCTGCGTTTCGGTTCTTTAGAAGATGGAAGAACACAAAGACTTTTCCAAGGTGTGGTAGCTGGTATAAGCCACTACGGTAATTGTGTAGGTGTACCAACTGTTGGCGGCGAAGTCTACTTTGACCCTGCTTATTCTGGCAATCCCCTGGTGAATGTCATGGCATTGGGATTGATGGAAACTTCAGAAATCGTCAAATCAGGAGCATCTGGTTTAGGCAACCCCGTGCTATATGTTGGTTCCACCACCGGACGTGATGGCATGGGAGGAGCGAGTTTTGCTAGCGCAGAATTGAGTGATGAATCAATAGATGACCGTCCAGCCGTGCAAGTTGGCGACCCCTTTTTAGAAAAGTCTCTAATTGAAGCTTGTTTGGAGGCGTTTAAAACCGGTGCGGTTGTCGCTGCACAGGATATGGGTGCTGCTGGGATCACCTGTTCAACATCGGAAATGGCAGCCAAAGGCGGTGTAGGCATTGAACTAGATTTAGATAAGATACCCGTGCGAGAAACAGGGATGGTTCCCTATGAGTACCTACTTTCAGAATCTCAAGAACGGATGCTGTTCGTTGCCCATAAGGGACGTGAGCAAGAGTTAATTGATATTTTTCACCGTTGGGGACTACAAGCTGTTGTCGCTGGGACAGTAATTGCTGACCCGATTGTGCGGATTCTCTTTCAAGGTGAAGTTGCAGCAGAAATTCCTGCTGATGCTTTGGCAGAGAATACCCCTTTATATCACCGAGAATTATTAGCTCAACCGCCAGAATATGCTCAAAAAGCTTGGGAATGGACTCCTGAGTCTTTACCACCCTGTACCGCTGCTGGCATCGAAATTCAAGGCAGGCTACAAAGTTGGAATGATATCCTATTAACTTTACTTGATACACCAACGATCGCATCTAAAAACTGGGTATATCGTCAGTATGACCATCAAGTACAAAACAATACTGTAGTACTACCTGGCGGTGCTGATGCCGCTGTGGTGCGTTTACGTCCGCTGGAAGAAATCCCCAATTTAAAATCCAAAATCGGAAATTTACAATCAGCTGTTGCAGCGACAGTAGATTGCAATCCTCGATACGTCTACCTTGATCCCTATGAAGGAGCTAAGGCAGTAGTAGCAGAAGCTGCCCGGAATCTTAGCTGTGTGGGCGCAGAACCGCTAGCGGTGACAGATAACCTCAATTTTGGTAGTCCAGAAAAACCGATTGGTTACTGGCAATTAGCAGAAGCTTGTCGCGGTTTGGCTGAAGGTTGCCGTGAATTGGCAACGCCTGTGACTGGAGGCAATGTTTCCCTTTATAATGAAACCCTCGATTCTCAAGGCAACCCACAACCCATTTATCCCACTCCTGTTGTCGGTATGGTGGGGTTGATTCCTGATGTTAGTCAAGTTTGTGGACAAGCTTGGCAAGGAGTTGGTGATGTAATTTATCTTCTTGGATGGTCTGTGTCATTCAAAAATACTTTAGGAGCATCTGAGTATTTAGCAACTGCCCACGGCGTAATTGCAGGCAAACCACCACGAGTTGATTTTGACTTAGAACGTCGTGTCCAGAAAGTTTGCCGTGAAGGAATTCGTGCAGGTTGGGTACGTTCAGCTCATGATTGTACTGAGGGAGGATTAACTATTGCTGTAGCAGAATGTTGTATTGCTGGCAACCTCGGCGCTCAAATCCAGTTGCAAACTTCTGTCAATCAATCACAACGCCTTGATGAAGTGCTATTTGGCGAAGGTGGTGGGCAAATCATCATTTCTGTGGCGTCTGAACACCAAGAGATTTGGGAATCATACTTAAAGGAACATTTAGGGCAACAATGGCAAAAACTAGGCACGGTTGCTAATTCTAATGTTGGTTTGGAAGTTTTAACTTCTGATAATCAATTCTTAATCAAGGTTAGCATTGAAGAGATTAGCGATCGCTATTCCCATGCGATCGCAAGGCGTCTAGACATTCAAACTACTACCCCTAGTTAAGTCGTAAAATCCCCCCTACCCGGATCATTAGCGTCAATTAGCATAATTACGGTACTGTTTTAATAGATGGTTAAAGTTTTATTAAGAGAACTGCAATTATCCATTAAATAATCCCAGTGACTTGACACCCCCACCAGGAGCAAAGTTAGCATGATTCCCTACCATTCCGTCACTTCGGATGACTACCCCGAAAAGACTAATAATTCAGTTAATAGTGATGAAAATCGTCCAGACAAGCCAGAAGAAGCCTGTGGTGTTTTTGGCGTCTATGCGCCAGGAGAAGACGTTGCAAAACTGACCTATTTTGGATTGTACGCACTCCAACACCGGGGTCAAGAATCAGCTGGCATTGCTACCTTTGAGGGTACACAAGTACATCTGCATAAAGATATGGGCTTGGTGTCTCAAGTCTTTAATGAGTCCAACTTGAATCATTTGCCTGGTAGTCTAGCCGTTGGGCACACTCGTTATTCCACTACGGGTTCTAGCCGCAAAGTGAATGCCCAGCCTGCTGTTGTCGAAAGCCGCTTAGGTTCATTAGCTCTTGCACATAATGGTAATTTAGTCAATACTGTGCAGTTGCGCGAAGAATTACTGAAGAGCGAATGTAACTTAGTGACAACAACCGACTCAGAAATGATTGCATTTGCGATCGCTGAAGAAGTGAATGCTGGTGTAGATTGGTTAGAAGGTTGTATTCGAGCATTTCGCCGCTGTCAAGGAGCCTTTAGTTTAGTAATAGGTACTCCTGAAGGCATTATGGGTGTGCGTGATCCCAATGGTATCCGCCCTTTAGTAATTGGTACTTTGGCTGGTAATCCTGAGCGTTACGTACTAGCTTCTGAAACTTGTGGCTTAGATATCATTGGAGCCGATTATGTACGGGATGTGAACCCAGGTGAGTTAGTTTGGATTACTGAAGCAGGTTTGACTTCTTACCAATGGCATCAACAGTCCCAGCGCAAGCTTTGTATTTTTGAGATGATTTACTTTGCCCGTCCTGATAGCATCATGCACAACGAGAGTTTGTACAGCTACCGGATGCGATTAGGACGACAACTAGCGGCAGAATCTGCTGTTGATGCTGATATGGTCTTTGGCGTTCCCGATTCTGGTATCCCAGCTGCCATCGGTTTTTCTCAAACTTCTGGCGTTCCTTACGCTGAAGGATTGATTAAAAACCGCTATGTTGGGCGCACCTTTATTCAGCCAACGCAAACTATGCGTGAGTCAGGTCTCCGCATGAAACTCAACCCCCTCAAAGATGTGCTAGTGGGTAAACGGGTAATTATCGTAGATGATTCGATTGTCCGAGGAACCACCAGCCGAAAATTAGTCAAAACTTTGCGTGATGCGGGTGCAGTAGAAGTACATATGCGAATTTCCTCCCCGCCAGTAACTCACCCCTGCTTTTATGGCATCGATACAGATAGCCAGGATCAGCTAATTGCGGCTACTAAATCAGTAGAAGAAATTGCCAAGCAGTTGGAAGTAGACACCCTCGCCTATCTCAGTTGGGAAGGAATGTTACAAGCGACCAGAGAAGACACCAACAGTTTCTGTTCTGCCTGCTTCACTGGAGATTACCCCGTTTCTATTCCTGAGCAAGTGAAGCGTTCTAAGTTGATATTAGAAAAGGTAGTGGTGTAGGAACTGGGGTCTGGGGATTGGATACTGGGAAATTTTCCTCATCCATTATCCCCTATCCCAATATCTGCTCAGGCTAGAATTGGTAAATTCCCTAACACAAATGGTTTATGAACCAGCCAATAAGTGAGAGAGTGCGCTGGACAACAACCGACTTAAAGTTGTTTCCAGATAACGGCAACCGTTATGAAATTATCGACGGGGAATTGTTTGTGACGAAAGCACCTCACTGGAAGCATCAAAAAACTTGTGTCAGAATTAGTGCTGCCTTAGATAGCTGGTCACAAACTACTGGTTTAGGAGAAGTTGTAATTGCTCCAGGCATAATTTTTGGTGATGCTGATAATGTAATTCCAGATGTTGTCTGGGCTAGCAATGAGAGACTAGCTGGACTGTTAGATGAGGCTGGGCATTTGACTGCTGCACCAGAATTGATAGTAGAGGTGCTATCTCCCGGTAGTGAGAATGAAAAACGGGACAGAGAACTCAAACTTAAGCTCTACTCGTCAAGGGGTGTCAGGGAATACTGGATTGTAGATTGGCGTCAGCAACAGGTGGAAGTTTATCGACGCGAACAAACAATTTTGAAGTTAATTGCTACCTTATTTAATGGTGATGAATTGAACTCACCACTATTACCTAATTTTAGTTGTGCGATCGCTCGCTTGTTTTCTTAACTGTGCTGTAAGAACTCAACTTTGGGTAATAGAGGATCACTAACAATGCCCATACCACTAAAACCCCAGCGTTTGAGCAAACTGCCTACTTGTGTACCAGGAATAGATTCCACAGCAAAGCGGTTTGCTACCTCTGCGGCATGGGTGTTGAGATAGCTTAAAGCATCAAAGCTTTCCCGAAACAATAACAGATAACCCGATGCTTCAGCGTTCGGACGAGCTGTGAGATAACGACCATCAGATTTTGAGCGCACCAAGTAATAGACTTCAGACAGCATGGAGTGAGGGAGTGGGGGAGTGCTGATAAATGTAAGTTTTTTAGATTTTGCGTTTTGAACAACGCCGGGACGCGGAAGGGGAGAAATTTCCGAACGAAAAAATAAGCTTTTTCCGACTGAATTTGAAAAAACTACACCTGTGAGGTGGGGGAGCAGGGAAGAAAGAATAACTAATGCCCAATGCCCAATGCCCCATGCCCAATGCCTAATTTAGATTTTCTAGGCGAATGCGTGGATCAGCAGCCTTCAACAACAAGTCAGCGGCTAAGTTGCCCACAATTAACAGTACTGCGCCCATGACCAAGCTTGCCATTAATAAATACAAATCTTGCGCTTGTAAAGCTTGTAAAGTCAACCTTCCTAAACCTGGCCAGTTGAAGAACTGTTCGGCAATGAACGCACCGTTTAATAAACCAGCCAACTCAAAACCCAATAAGGTAATTAACGGGTTGATAGCGTTACGCAGAGCATGAACGTAAATCACACGATTTTCTGGCAGTCCTTTGGCACGGGCTGTTTGGATGTAATCTTGGCGCATAACATCCAATAATTCACCACGAGTAATACGCTGCAAACCAGCAAAACTTGTGATTGAAAGGGCGATCGTTGGTAAAATCATATGCCAAGCGAGATCGAGAAATCTGCCAAACCACGATAGTTCCGAGTGGTTGATGCTAGTCATGCCACCCACCGGGAAAACAGGCGAGGTAACTTGGGCTAAGATGAGTAAAAATAGGGCAGTGATAAAACTGGGGAATCCTTGCCCAGCGTAGCTAATCACCTGTAAAATGCGGTCAGTCGACTTATTTTGCTTAACTGCGGCGATGATACCTAGAGGGATTGCGATCGCCCATGTGAAGATTAAAGAAGCGATCGCCAACAGCAAAGTCGCAGGTATCCGTTCCCATAACAGCGAAGCTACCGAGCGTTGATAAACAAAACTAGTGCCAAAATCTCCTTTTGTCAAGATTCGCCATAGCCACAGCCCTAATTGCTCTGGCCAAGACTTATCCAAACCAAACTGCCGCTTAATTTCCTCAATTCTCTCTGGAGAAATTTTTGGGTTTTGCCGTAGTGTGTCTACATAATCTCCTGGAGCAAGTTGAATAATGAAAAACGACAATGCAGACGCCAAAAATAAAGTCAACAGCGCCTGTAATAGCCTTTTCATTACATAAATAAAAGTCTCACTCGTGACTAGCCTAATTAACCAGTCCCGACTTGTCTCCATGGAAATTCTTGTAGATGTCATAGCAGTTTGTCAGTTATCAGTTGTCAGTTTGTCAAAACCACTAGCCATTGACCATACTAATATTCAATCAAGGAAATAATCGGCACATCTGGCAGATGTTTACGTCCTTGTAAATCTCGTAGTTCGATAATAAACCCAAAGCCCACTAATTCGCAGCCAATGTTTTGCACCAACTTTGCCGTTGCACTTGCTGTTCCACCTGTGGCAATCAAATCGTCCACAATCAAAACTCGGCTACCTGGAGACAAGGCATCCTGATGCACTTCCAAGGAATCTGTACCGTACTCTAAATCATATTCAATTGAGTGAACTGCTGCTGGTAACTTACCTTTTTTGCGGGCAGGAATAAAACCAGCTCCTAATTTATAAGCCAGAGGAGAGCCAAAAATAAATCCCCGCGATTCCATTCCCACGATATAATCCGCCTTTAATTCCATATCTGTGCATCTTTGTGCAAAAAAATCAATAGTATAACGTAATCCCTGAGGATCGCGTAGCAACGTAGTGATATCTCGAAATAAAATTCCGGGTTTAGGAAAATCTGGAATATCGCGTATTAGAGACTTCAAATCCATAAAATTGATATTAGGGATTGGTGAGACAGCGCTCTTGGTAGGGTTTCCAACGCCACTTGCAACAAGAGCGGCTCGCCGCCCAACGCAGTGGCTACTCCGCAGGTGAGTCAGCGTGGTCTTGGGGGTTTCCCCCATGAGCGACTACCCCGAAGGGGTTATCGAAGAGTACCCGCAAGGGTATTGGGTATAGGGTAGCGGGTATTGGGCATTTAGAAAACTCTTTTCTTGTTCCAGTGCTTATTTCCTGTTCCCTAGTACCCAGTCCCTAGACCCCAATTCCCGATACCTGACAAATCGTACACTATAATGTCATACGCTGGGGATCGAAGCGGAAGTTTCGCTAACCATTGACGACGACTTGAATCTAACTCAAGCTAGGGATGGAATTGCACTACCAAATGAGGCTGATACACTTATGTATTAAAAATTGAATTTTAATATAAGGAAACTTTTGAGTAGAAGAAAGAAGCAATGTACATATCACGCAATACTTCTACTGCTACAAGAGTAATGTTTTTGTTTGGCTACTTATCTTAAATTAGTTTTACCTAGTCTGTTGGAACCGCACAAGGTATCTATAGCATGAATGTCTCCGCAAGTTTAACGCCGTTCAACAGTCCAACCTCTCAGTCATTGCCGATGATTCTGGACACCTTACCTGATCCGGCGACTGAGGGACAAGGATGCCCCCGAAGAACTCGCGTACAAATCGATCTAATTTTACTGGCTATTGAAGCTTTGGAGCTTGGTGGTTCTGAAGCTATCCTGGCTTTTGCTGAAGAATTAGAGCTAAAAGGAATTATCAAAGATAGGGTAAATTTATGGCGGATGCGTAGCTCTAACCCACTACGAAGAGCGCATATGCGTCGCCCCTTAAGCATTATGGAGGCGAAAGCATTAGTCGTTATTGCTTGTTACATAGCGCGGCGTTTAACAGTTGTCATCCGACAATTATTGATGATCTATCAGCAAATGCATGACAAACAGCTCCCGCTAGAACAAAACTTGCGACTATCTAATTATCTAGAGCGGTTTAGAACGCATTTTAGGAGCAGAATGAGTGCCCGACGTTCTGGCGTACTAGCATTAAGTTCTGATGAAAAATTAGATGAACTGGCTATAAATTTATTGGGACAATTACTATTTTGTACAGGTACTGCTGGAATGCAGCGGTTCTGGATTAGTCTTTTTGACGGTGAAATAGAATGAATATTCAACGTAAGTATAGTCTACCTAATTGTACGTTGCTGTTAGAGGGTTTAAGTGATGCGAGTAGGGCTACACACTTTCAAGAGTTGCGCCCCGAACTGTCAATATTAGTAAATGCGGAATGCTATTTAACTAGCTATAATCAGCCCTTAGTCGGAGGAAGGGAGTTTTTTGAAAGTTTGGTAAGAGCAGTTAGTGCTTATGCTCAAGAATTTTTGAGTAATGTACCAAACCCACAAGCACACAATCAAGACTCAGAGCTAGTAGAGTTACAGAAAATAGATATCAATCGACACAGGTTGATTGTACATTCT
Source organism: Mojavia pulchra JT2-VF2 (assembly GCA_019359325.1). Taxonomy (GTDB): domain Bacteria; phylum Cyanobacteriota; class Cyanobacteriia; order Cyanobacteriales; family Nostocaceae; genus Mojavia; species Mojavia pulchra. Next base: position 81,919 of record JAHHHN010000001.1, read on the forward strand.
GAGCCAGAAGCAGAAGGTTTCAATAACAACCCCAATAGAGAGCCTATTCAAATAGATTTGAATACGGTACAGTTATTTGATTTAGTGGAAGCGGTGGATCAGTTTTTTGCTGATAGCCAAACTTTACCAGAGTTATCACTGGAATTACAACCAGTTGCCAGACGTAGTGGTGTTGCCAGTCAAGCTCTACTCAAGCAGGCAGTACCAGCTGGTATTGGAGTTTCGAGTTTGGCGGTGGCAGCACTTGCCTTAAGCTTCATTCCATCCCCACAGGTACGTCCACCAGAGCCGAAGCCAGAAGACCAAACTAGCTCTACAGCGCCTAATGCTACACCAAGCGCTACTCCGGCTACTGCCCAGTCTCCAGATCCTACATCGGCTGTAACGCCCACTGTCACTCCGACGCCCACGTCTGCTGCAATTACAACACCAACTCCCACACCGACAACTATATCTACATCTACATCTACAGTTAAAGATTTAGAAGCACTTTTAAATACAGTCCCCGAAATTACTGATGCCTCTCAACTACGTGCATTGAATCGCCAAGTATATAACCAAATTAATCCAGCTTGGACTAATCGTTCACTATTCAAAGCGGATTTAGTCTATCGTGTGGGTGTGGCTACGGATGGTGCAATCATCGGTTATAAAGCAGTGAATCACAAGGCAAATGAAGAAGTGGAGAAAACTCCTCTGCCTAATCTACTTTATAATCCTGCTAACCGTAGCTTTGCTAACAACGAACCAATCGCCCAATTTAAAGTAGTCTTAACTAGAACAGGTGTGCTGGAAGTTAGCCCTTGGCGGGGTTACACTAAAACACCAGAAGTTATTGGCAAAAAAATTACTGATGCTAAAACAGTCAAAAATTTAAGCCAGAAGTTTTATACTACAGTTCGCCAAAACTGGGGTGGTACACCTAGCTTTGGAGAATCTTTGAAATATCGGGTCGCAGTCAACAAAAAAGGCGCGATCGCTGATTATGAACCACTCAACCAAGTTGCCTATGATTATTCTAGGGAAACTCCTCTGCCTAAGATGTTACAAGCAGCTTACGGTTCCAATCTAGTGGCTCCAAATAACAAAGAACCTCTTGCTCACTTTCAAGTAGTATTTCAGCCTAGCGGTAAATTAGAAATCACTCCTTGGCGGGGATACCGTTAACAATTCAAAATTCAAAATTCAAAATTCAAAACATTTTCAGTTGGGGATTTAAACCCCCGATTCAAAATAAGGTATGAAGCCTGAGGTTCTCAAAGATTTTTAGTCTTCTACCTTCTAGCTTCTACTTGGTAATTCTACGCATATAATTTCCCCATAACTGAGCTGCTTGAGCGCTACTGCCGGATGTGGGGGAATTATTATCGTTTCCTAGCCAAACGCCAGTAACAAGCCGCCGACTGGGAATAAAGCCGATGAACCACAAGTCAACGTTTTTATCCGTTGTACCAGTTTTACCAGCTTCCCCTAACGCAATAGCAGCACTGCGACCAGTACCTCTTGTAACTACCCCCCGCATCAAACTAGTCATTTCTTGGGCTACTCCAACGGGCAGCACTCGTTTGTTGGCGTCACGATCTTGGTTAAAGGAGTAAATGACACGGCAGGTCTTTAAATCTTTGCGATCGCGGCAATCACTGCTGTCTAAAATTCGGCTAATTGCATGGGGAGGATTCCACACACCGCGATTGGCAATTGCACCAAAAGCACCAGTCATCTCCAAAACATTGACCACACTTTGACCCAACACTAAGCCGGGAACTGGATCGAGCGCTGATTTTATCCCTAAACGTTGCGCCATTGCTACCACTTTATCCAGCCCGATTTCTCGCGCAACTCGCAGGGCGATCGGATTTTCTGAAAGAGCCAGTCCTGTGGCTATATCTAAACTAATATCAGCACCAGACCTACAGGGTTTGTAGGTAAAGCCTTGCCAAGTTAAAGGAGAACAAGAATAACTTTTAAATGCAGGAATTCCCTGCTGAAGAGCCGCAGTGTAAGCAAAAATTTTAAAAGTGGAACCTGGTTGCCTTTTGGCTTGTACGGCGCGATTGAATTGAGTTTTTTTGTAATCTGTGCCACCCACCATAGCCAGGATACCGCCAGTGCTGGAATCTAAGGTAACGATCGCCCCTTGCGAAAAACCAAAATTTGTACCAGCATTATTGACTGAATTCCGCAAAGCCGCTTCTGCTTGTGCCTGAATTGCTGGATCTAGCTGGGTTTCGATAATATAATTGCCTTCTTTTGCCGCTCCTTCTCCCAAAATAGATTCAAGTTCTTGAAAGACGTAACTATAAAAGTAAGGACTAATTGTTTTGGCTTGCTGTTCACAGACTTTAGGGCTAACTTGAACCGTTGATCGCCTGGCTCGATTCGCCTCCTCTGGCTTGATTTTGCCCATTTCCAGCATCCGCTTAATTACACGATTGCGATATTCAGCTGCTTCTAGCTTATTCGGGCCATCCCCACAAAAATCGAAGGAATTAGGGCCTGGTAAAATTCCCACCAAAGTTGCTGCTTCTGCCAACGTTAATTCTTTTGCAGATTTATCAAAGTAATAATGGGCAGCATCTTCAAAACCAGAGGTATCAGCTCCCAAAAAAACTCGATTCAAATAAGTCAGTAAAATTTCATCTTTGCTGTAAAACGTTTCTAGCTTTAAAGCAACAATTGCCTCACGCAATTTACGCCCTAGAGAATCCTGCCTGCCTACATACTCGCGGAATAAACTACGAGCGACTTGCTGGGTAACTGTGCTAGCACCTTGCTGCACATCTCCAGTACGGCTATTAATCACCACAGCTCGCAAAATTCCCAATGGATCAACCCCAAAGTGCCAGTAATAACGACTATCCTCTGAGGCTACTACTGCTGCTGCCAAATAAGGGCCAAAGTCCTCTAACCCCTTCATGTCTACGTGAGACGTGGTTCTTGGCTCACGCAGCGGGGTGGCTCCATCACGGGCGTAAACTATTACTGGAGCGCGAGTAGCTGTTGGTATTCTTACTGAAAATTTTAGCCATTCGACGCCAATCACTAAAGCTAACAAAGCACTGACACCACCAACGCCATAAGTTGTCCAAGTTGCCGCTTTAACATACCAAGCTGGTGGATCGACATATTGCAGGCGCACGGAAGCCGCAAGTTCTGGGGGGCCCAAGGTGAGAATATCGCCGTGACGTAATTCTAGAGAAGTTATCCGCCGTTTACCGCGATAGATGCCATTGGTCGAGTTTTCATCTTTAATGACGAAAACCGGGGTACGTTGTGTGGAATCCCGTGATAATGACAGGTGAATTTGGCTGACTACCGGGTTACGGATGACTATATCGCAGGATTTGGAACTGCGACCTAATATATAGCGATCGCCCAACAGTGGATATATCTCCGCCTTATCAGCCCCCGCATCCTGCACCCAGAGTTCCGGTACTTTAGCATTAGGCTTGAGCGCCAGTTTAGAAAAGTCAACCCTAGCTTGAATTGTATGTACTGCTTGAGTCAGTTGACCAAGTAAGGTTTGTGGCTTTTGTGGGGGTTGGGGGGAACTCATCGGATATTCACATCACAGTTATTAATAAACAGTCGGGCGAATTACAATCTTAATGCTGGTCTTACACCATTTTACTCATAAGCATAAGCAGAAATTGACTGTACGGATTTTTTTTGATTTTATATTACACCAATTTAATATTCAGTAAGCGGTTTATACGTTATTTGTAGTGATTACTTATTTACATAGTTAACTACTCTGCTTGCGGCTCTAAAGTGCTGATTTTATTACTATTACTAGTCTAAAAAGCACAAAAGAGCAAATTGTTTTTGTATTGCAAAGAACTATTAATCAAGAAATAAACAATGTAAAATTTATTGCTTTAACTTAACCACATATTTCTCAGCAAAAATATACATCCTCATTTAGGCAGATTTTCTAAATTCCGTTGTCTGATTTAATGGGCGGAGTGTTCCGTTGAGGTTAATTTCAGAATGAAGGGAAAATCTCTGAGCCTGATTGGTACAGCTCTAACTTTGGCGCTAACTGGTAATATAGCTGTTGCCGAATCAAGTAAATCCACTACTGTAGCCCAATCCAATAGCTCATCTGCTACTTCAGCAACGGAAATCAAGATGTCACCAGAAGGCATGAAAATTCTGTGTGAACGTTCTCCGATGAATTCACGCTGTGAGGGCGGCACACCACTCACGCCCCCAGCTCCAGGAAGCACAACTGAGCCAGGAAGCACAACTGAGCCAGGAAGCACTACCACCCCTGAGTCTGGCACTCCTGGTAGTTTAACTCCAGCACCAAACACCAATATCACTCCTGAGTCTAGCCCTTCTGGGACAACTCCAGCACCAGACACTACTACCACACCAGGGACTAGTCCTTCTGATACAACCCCAGCACCAGGCACCACTAATATCAATCCTGAGTCTGGCACTCCTGGTAGCGTAACTCCAGCACCAGGCAGCACCAATATCAACCCTGAGTCTGGCACTCCTGGCAGTGTAACTCCAACACCAGGAAGCACTACCAACCCTGAGTCTGGCACTCCTGGTAGCGTAACTCCAGCACCAGGTAGAACTAACCCATAGCATAGTAACAAAGTAACAAATAAAACACCATTTAACTAAGCATTAGTTCTCCTAGCCAAGTTTCGGATGGTGGTTTGCCAAAAGCTCTTGCTAGTAGTAGTTAAAAGCTGAGGCATATTTAAAAAAATTAATCGGCGGAAATTTTATCCCTTGAAAAGATAATAGGGATAGTAACCCGCCGATTTAGTCATTTAACACCCTTTCTCTAAAATCTGGCTACACATACACATAAATCTCCGCGTCTCCCCGCCTCCACGTTAGAGCGTCATCATCTGTTGCCTCTTTTTGAAGAATTGGTATAACTAATGGCCCTGAAGGGGGTGAATCCTACAGTTACCCTCATGAGTGAGACTTATCTTGATCTGTGAGTAGAAGTTGGTGTTTTTTGCCAGGAAGCAATTAGTAAACAAACAATGCCAATACTTATAAATGAATCAGCCATATTAAATACAGCAAAATTAATTAATCGAAAATCTAGAAAATCAACAACGTAGCCTAAAATAAACCGATCAATGCCATTGCCCATAGCTCCACCCAAAATCAAACCATAGCCTAACTGATCCCAAATATTTAACACTGGCCCAAATAATGCCAGCCCTATCAAAATCAAACTTACTCCTAAAGATAGCCAACGCAACCACTCTACTTTTCCACTTAAAAGACTAAAAGCTGCACCTGTGTTAGTAACATAGGTAAGGTGAAAGATTTCTGGTAAAAGTGGTAGTGTCTGTCCCAATTTGAAAGTTTGCACAACCCAGTATTTTGTGAGTTGGTCTATGAAAAAAGTTATGAAGGCAGCAATCCAGAACAGACGATTTTTTAAACGCATAGCTAATTGATGCTGAATGGGTAAGACAGGCAATCTGACAACTGAGCACTAAGTGTTATGAATTGCACATAATACTCAGGTCATTAATTAATCATTAACTAATAAAACATTAAGTGACGTAATATATATGCTATTACCGTGACGGCACAAACTACAGCAAATTGCCCTGGCAACGCTAACCAAGAGTATCTAAGAATTGCTTGCGTCATCAATGTCAAATTTTCTGTGCCTTTCCACTGAAAAAAATAGCTGATAATCAAATAAGTAATACCGCAGACGTGGATAGATAACAAGCCACAAAGACAACTAAACACGAGAGTTTCTAGTTTAGGTCTAGCTTTAAAGGCTAAAAAGCCACAAATCCAAGCTCCAGGAATAAAACCCAACAGATAACCAAAGTGAGAGAACTTGACATAACCAATTCCGCCACCCTGTGAAAAAACTGGTAACAATGTTAATCCCATAACTAAATAAGCGATTTGCGAGAGTGCACCAGCATTTTTTCCTCCTAAACAACCAACCAGTAGCACTGCGCCAATTTGATAGCTGACACCTAAAGAAAAAGTCTGAATTCCGTGCTTACTCCAACTCCAAGGTAAGGTGATGCCATAGGCTTCTAAAAAGGTGCCACCTATTGTTAGGAGTAAGCCAATCATGGACCATAGCAATTGATTGGAAGCGGCAAACATTTATATTAAGATAAAAGAAAAAAGGCAAGCAAGAAAATATACGGCAACCACTATAAGCATTAATATAAAGATAAAATTGGTACTGACACATTAAGAAGTAACATATTTTGTTTTGGCTTTTTAGTTATAATTCTTCGGTTGTTGCAATTTGAGTTTGATGCCTATAAACCTATAAGCAACTTAGTGTTGACCATTGTTGCTTTTTAGCTTACTGCCTGTAGTTCGCCCAACAGCATTTTTAGATATTTCTTTGACTTAGATTTAGGCGATCACTCCCCCTGCCTTTTAAAGTTGGGAAACTTATTTCAACTATCAGTTTTATATCCACTCACGCTGGAATAGGGAATTTATCATAACTCCCTGCCAAAAATTTTTAAGCGCTTAATTATACCAGATTTGATAAATTTTTAACATGTTTTTCTATTAATTGAGCAACCAAGCTACATTAACAAATCAATTTTGTAAATCTTTTGTACATAATCAACCAAGCATTATTTGTTACATCTTAAAAAATAAAAGTATAAAATTTATCAACAAATAAGTATCTAAATTTGAGAAATTCATCAAAAACAAACAAATATTTTTCACTTTGTTAACCTCTTGTTTACCTTAGAGTTTACCTTTTAGAGGTATCTTAGAAACGCTCACTTGGAATTTGACTAAAATTAAGCGCGATGTTCTCACACTTCAATACTATAAAAAATAACCGTTTAACAGCTTCTATTTCAGTGTTAGCGCTGACGATTAGCCTAGCTGCCTGCGGCGGACAGCAAACCTCAGATAGTACTGGCACTAAGGAACAAACTGGTACTGCTACAGATACTGCTGCCTCTAGCTCAACCAGAAAATTGGATCTAGGTGGTAACGTATCTTTAACAGGGGCAGGCGCATCTTTTCCAGCACCTCTGTACGCAAGTTGGTTCACTGACTTGAACAAAAAATATCCTAACTTGCAAGTTAACTATCAGTCAGTTGGTAGCGGTGCTGGAGTTGAACAGTTTCTCAAAGGTACTGTAGATTTTGGTGCCAGCGATGTTGCCATGAAAGATGAAGAAATCCAGAAAGTGCAAAGAGGCGTCATTTTACTACCTGTGGCTGCTGGTAGTATTGTACTAGCCTACAACTTGCCAGATGTTGCAGAACTCAAGCTGCCACGGGCAGTTTACACCGATATTTTACTAGGCAAAATCAAAACTTGGAACGATCCGAAAATTGCTGCCGCTAACCCAGGCGTGAATCTTCCTAACCAGCCAATCACGGTTGTGTACCGTTCTGATGGCAGTGGAACCACTGGTGTGTTCACAAAACACCTCAGCGCTATCAGCCCAGAATGGAAAAGTAAAGTTGGAGAAGGCAAAAGCGTAAATTGGCCTGTGGGAGTTGGTGGTAAAGGCAATGAAGGTGTTACTGCCCAAATCCAACAAACTCCAGGTTCTATTGGTTATATTGAGTACGGTTACGCCAAGCAAAACAATATTAAGTTTGCTGCTTTGGAAAACAAAAGCGGCAACATAGTCACAGCTAACGAGGAGTCGGCATCTAAAACCCTAGAAGCAGTAACTCTACCAGCAAATCTTCGTGCCTTTATTGCAGATCCAGAAGGTGCAGATTCTTATCCCATAGTTACGTATACTTGGATTATGGCTTACAAGCAGTATCCAGAAGCTGCCAAAGGCAAGGCAATGGAAGCCATGATCGAGTACGCTTTAACTGAGGGTCAAAAAATTGCTCCTGAACTAGGTTATGTTCCTTTACCTCAAAACGTAATTACAAAAGTGGCTGCTACTGCTGATCAAATTAGTCCAGACTATAAAATTGCTGTTGGCGGTGGTACCAGCGCTAGCAAGTAGTAATATTTATAGTCAAAAGTCAACAGCTACAGCATGGAGTATCTAGTCAGAACTTGATTGACTAAGTTACTAGACTTGTAACTTTCTCAACATTTCAAAAAAGTTGGAATCTTAATCTCTGGTTTAACAGATTCTCTGGCGGCAATTTTATTAAAGTCTGGTTCCCTCACACATTATTTTGTGATCTAATTGTTAAAATCGGTAGTCATGGCTACAAATACTCAGAATATGGCATCAGCGATTAAAAATCGCTCGGAAACAGAAAAGTCATTAGATCGGAGCTTTATTTGGCTGACTCGGATTTTTGCATTGGCGATCGCTGCCACATTATTGTGGATTACGTTACAAGTTGCTATAGGAGCTTGGCCTGCCATTCAAGAGTTTGGTGCTAGGTTTTTAGCTCAAAGTACTTGGAACCCTGTTAGTAATGACTATGGGGTGCTACCTCAAATTTATGGAACTCTAGTCAGTTCCTTTATTGGTTTATTGTTAGCTGTACCAATTGGTGTTGGCACCGCTATTTTGTTGAGTGAGAATTTTCTCCCAGCAACAGTGCGTATTATCTTGGTATTTTTGGTAGAACTTCTCGCCGCAATTCCTAGCGTTGTCTACGGAATATGGGGCATTTTCGTTTTGATACCAATCATAACTAACATGGGAAGATGGCTCAATAATCACTTGGGCTTTTTGCCAATTTTTAGCACTCCTCCTACAGGCCCAGGAATGTTGCCTGCGGGAGTTATTTTAGCGATTATGACTTTACCAATCATCACAGCCATATCTCGTGATGCATTGATTTCTGTTCCCTCTAGTTTACGCCAAGCATCTGTGGGATTAGGAGCAACTCGTTGGGAAACAATCTTTCAAGTTATTATTCCAACTGCCTTTTCAGGCATAGTTAGTGCTGTCATGCTGGCACTCGGCCGGGCAATGGGAGAAACAATGGCTGTAACAATGTTGATTGGCAATTCTAACAATATTAGTCTCTCTCTTTTAGCTCCAGCCAATACAATTTCTTCACTACTGGCAAATCAATTTTCTGAAGCTAGCGGTCTCCAAATTTCAGCTTTAATGTATGCTGCCTTAGTGTTGTTTATCTTAACGCTTATAGTCAATATTCTGGCCGAGTTGATTGTTCTGCGAATGAAGCGAATTTAGCGTTGTTGTGAGTTGAATTATGTCTTCGAGTTTCCCAGAAAGCAGCCTGACTCGCTCCCCCATGTCTAAAAGGACGCTGTTTAACACAGCGATGACCGTTATCAGCTTTATATGTGGGATGTTGGCGCTTCTGCCTTTGCTAGCAGTGCTTTCTTATGTCATTATTCAAGGCTTCAGCAGTCTTAGTCCCAGCGTTTTTACCGAACTGCCACCCGCACCACTCAGAAAGGGAGGTGGCTTTGGTAATGCCATTTTAGGAACACTGCTGATGGTAGGGATTGGAGCATTAATTAGCATTCCATTTGGTGTTTTAGCTGCAATTTATTTAACAGAATTTAGTTCTGGTAAAATAGCAAGGTGGATACGTTTTGCTACTAATATCCTCAGCGGAGTCCCCTCAATTATTGCTGGGGTATTTGCCTACGGAATTGTAGTTTTGACTTTGGTGAAGCTCAACTTAGGTTCCTACTCAGCTATAGGTGGCGGTTTTGCACTGGCAATTTTGATGTTGCCAATAATTGTGCGAACTACTGACGAAGCCTTGCAATTAGTATCGCAAGATTTACGACAAGCATCTGTAGGATTAGGCGCTACTAACTTCCAAACGGTGACACAAGTTGTATTGCCGGCTGCTTTACCAGCAATTGTCACTGGATCAACATTAGCGATCGCGCGGGCAGCAGGAGAAACTGCCCCTTTACTTTTTACTGCACTATTTTCCCCGTTTTGGCCTAATAGCTTATTTCAACCAACAGCATCTCTTGCTGTTTTGGTTTATAACTTCGCAACTACTCCCTTTAAAAATTTACAGTCACTAGCTTGGGCAGCGTCTCTAATTTTGGTGCTGATGGTGTTAATCACTAGTATCATCGCTCGGTGGGCAACTCGCCAGAAAGCTTAGTGAAACATTATTTCAAGGGCGCATTACTATCCCTCAAACTTACACTAGACTATTTATGGTTACGAACACTAGCACAGTTAATGGTACCGAAACAGTTTTACGTACAGAAAGCCTAAATGTTTACTACGGAAACTTTTTAGCTGTGCGGGATATTTGGCTAGATATCCCAAAAAATCAGGTTACAGCTTTTATCGGCCCTTCTGGTTGCGGTAAAAGTACGTTGCTGAGATGTTATAACCGTCTCAACGACTTAATTGAATCATTTCGGGCAGACGGTAAAGTTTATTATTACAATAAAAACTTGTACGCATCCGATATAGATCCTGTAGAGGTGCGTCGCCGGATTGGGATGGTATTTCAAAGACCGAACCCATTTCCGAAATCAATTTATGAAAATATTGCTTTTGGAGCCAGAATCAACGGTTACAAAGGCAATATGGATGAATTAGTAGAGCGGAGCCTCCGCCAGGCAGCTTTGTGGGATGAAGTAAAAGATAAACTGAAGCAAAGCGGCTTATCTTTATCTGGTGGACAACAACAGCGCTTATGCATTGCGCGGGCGATCGCGGTGCAACCTGAAATCATACTTATGGATGAACCTTGCTCTGCCCTTGACCCTATCTCTACACTGCGGATTGAAGAACTGATTCACGAACTTAAAGAGCAATACACCTTTGTCATAGTTACCCATAACATGCAACAAGCCGCACGGGTATCTGATAAGACAGCCTTTTTTAATGTTCAACAGACAGATAAAGGAGGCCGTAGCGGCTATTTAGTAGAATTTGACGCGACAGAAGTAATTTTTAACAATCCTAAACAGGAAGACACTAGGGATTATGTTAGTGGTAGATTTGGTTAAATATTGCACATTCTCAAGGTTACAATAGTGAAGTTTAGAAATATTAAAGGTTTTTTTGCTAAAATAATGTATTTTTAATGGCTGATAAAATCATTTACTATAGCAATTTCCTTCTAACTTACGCTAAAAAATTAAGATGTGGCTGTTATTAGTTAACAGTCACGCAATATTTACCCATTATTAAGTAACAATATAGTGGGATTTTTTTATGAAAAAAAGATTATTATTGCTGAGTAATTCCACAAATTTTAATGAAGATTACTTGTTTTATGCCCAACAAGAAATTCAAAAATTTTTAGGCAAATTTGTCAAAAGAATAGTATTTATTCCTTTTGCAGGTGTAACTACAACTTTTGATGAATACACCGCAAAAGTCACACAAGTATTTAAAAATATAGGTTATGACATTGATGCAATTCATTTAGCAGAAAATTATCACGAATTAGTCAAAAAAGCAGAAGCAATATTAATTGGAGGTGGAAACACTTTTCATCTTTTTCATTGGTTGCACAAAACTGGAATCATTGAAACTATAACAGAAAAAGTAAATGACGGGACTCCTTATATTGGGTGGAGTGCAGGTTCAAATGCAGCTTGTCCTACATTAAAAACAAGCAACGATATGCCCATCATTGAACCTGCAAGTTTTAGTGGATTAAATCTAGTACCTTTTCAAATAAATCCTCATTATACAGATGTAATTATTCCAAATCATCAAGGAGAAACAAGAGAGCAAAGGATACGGGAATTTTTAGCGGTAAATCGTGATGTGTTTGTTGTTGGATTAAAGGAGGGAACTATGTTGCATATTGAAGGTTCATCCATGAAATTAATTGGTGATAAACCCCTGCATCTGTTTAAGTTCGGCGAAGCAACGATCAAATACGATTCCCACGCTAACCTTGATTTCCTTCTTTAAGAATTAGGATTAAAATTTTCTGGAAAGGATACGCCTTCATAAATATCAGCTAGTCAACAAGAAAAATTCATGCTGGTTAACTGTAATTCTTAATTTACTCGATAGCTATAAAAAATCTTGGGTTAGCAGGCTTAATCTTTTCTCACTTGCAAATCCAGAGTTAGAACTTATCTAATCACTGAATCTATTCTTGAAAGCTAAAAACCCTGAAACACTTAGTTTCCAGGGTTTTCATTTTCTAAGCGGGCGGCGGGAATCGAACCCGCATTAATAGCTTGGAAGGCTATATAGAATCCTTATTATATAAGCATTTCAGCTTATTGGAATAATTTTTACACCCAAATTACGCCCAATTTGCTAAATGTTAAAGTCTCCTGACTTTTCAATTCTTATTGACCTCGATCATAAAAATAAGGCTACTTCAGGAGCAACCAGGACTCAATTGGGTATACTTCACTCATGCATAACTCATCTTTAGTAGGAACATCATCGATTGGACTTTGATATCCACAGCGATCGCGCTTGTAAATGTGCTGGCGTTTCTATTAACTAAACTGGAAAACTTGGGTGTCAGCGACGCTCTTTAAGTTGTAGATTGACCTTGGATAGCGGCGATAGGTGAGACATTATATATTGCTAGAACACCGATTCACTAATAAAATACGAGACTGAGAAACCCTGTTTTAACGTCTTATACAACCAAAGATTCCTTGTTACAGCATCAAAAAATCGGATTTTTAGTCATGATTCTGAATACTGAATCGGTGTTCTAGTGGCGGTTTTACCGGATAAGCGAGATTACTTTGAAGCAAGTTTATCTTGCTACTTCACTATTGTATGGAAACAAATGCTAAAGCCAAGCCTGGCATTAGCCTTCGCAATCATTGTAAATGAGCTTCTGCATCGCCTCAATTGTGAAAAATTTTTACAAAAGCTGATACCCTGCATAAAAGTAATACTTAGCTGTGAGTCATAGTTAGCACATCAGAACCATAGCTTATGTAGTTTGAAGGCAACACTGAGACAGCCACTTCCACTAGTAAAATTTCATCTCCATATATGGCTATTACCTATCAGTTAATCCAAGAAACCACAGCACGGTACAAACAGCGTCACCAAGAACGAGAAGAACACCTCAGGGAGTTAGAAACTGGGAATTTACTAACTGTAGATACTCCAGAGCGAGTCACAAAGAGACTGGAACGAATTGCTAACCATCCTCTGGCTGTCACAATGATCGCCGAAGAAAGTCAACCTGAACTTGCTGGAGTTAAAATCCTATCCCCAGAAAATTTCAATCGCTTGGTTCAGGAACGCATTCTTGGTCAGAGCGATCTAATGAGCGTGAGTTACCTAGAATATGGGTTAAGTGTCTCCCGTTCCATTGGTCGCATTCTTATCCGTAATAATAGCAACCGTCTCGTCGGCTATGGCACAGGCTTCATGGTTTCTCCTTGCCTCTTGCTGACTAACAACCATGTACTTTCAAATGCCCAGGAAGCAGGTTTTAGTTTGATAGAGTTTAATTACCAAAGTGGTGTAGGAGGGCAAATGCTCCAGTCTTACACCTATGAACTAAATCCTGACACCTTCTTTGTTACCGACAAGCATCTTGATTTTAGTTTAGTGGCGGTTAAAGATAGTTCTAATGGACAACCTCCTCTAGCGACTTTTGGCTGGAATCGCTTGATTGAAGAAGAGGGCAAAGCCATTTTAGGAGAGTATGTCAACATCATTCAACACCCATCTGGGCAGCCGAAGCAACTGGCATTGCGGGAAAATCAGCTAGTCGATTTATTCGATGATTTCCTTCACTACCAAACGGATACAGCCCCTGGCTCTTCTGGGTCTCCTGTCTTTAACGATCAGTGGGAAGTAGTCGGTCTACACCACTCAGGTGTTCCTCGAAAAGATGAGCAGGGCAATATTCTAGCAATTGATGGGCAAGTGTGGACTCCTCAAATAGGAGAAGATAGAATTGCCTGGGAAGCGAACGAAGGCATTCGCATCAGCCGCATCGTTAAGTATATCAAGCAGCAAAACCTCTCTCCAACACAGCGCCGACTGCGAGATGAGATGTTTGATCATCTCCCACCTTCACCAGAAGCAATCAAGGAACAAACACCTAAAATCTTTGCCAAGTCGGCCAATCTTGCTAGTGACGGCAGCATTACTTGGACAATTCCGCTTCAGGTGAGCGTGCGGCTAGGAGATCTAGCTATTTCCTCTGCTCGTGTACCTCAATCAGGTAACGTGTCATCTCAACCCCCAAATGACAGCCACCGAGACGATACTCAGCCAGATATTAAAACTGATCCTGAACTAGCTCAAGAACTGCAACTTTTAGAACGAGTCCGTCGGGGAACAATTCCTTATTACGATGAAGTCGGCGATCGCACTGAGCGAAATAATTATTATGGCAATCTAATTGATAGAGCTTCATCACTTAACTCAGGGGAGTTATTCAAAGAATTAAAGGATCTGCTCCGCACTACTCACACACAGCTGTTATCTTATAATCCGCGATCTAGGCTCTATCCTTGGGTAGACCTACAACCCGATCTGACAATTCGCAGTATCTATTCGCGGTTAAAATTCGAGCCTGAGCAAATTATTCGGGAAGATTTAGAAATCGAGCGTGAGCGATCTGCTCGCTTGCAAGAGCTAATACGCTCTGAATCTTTCGGCAATACCGTTCAACTGAGCGAGCAGATCGATCTGTTGGAATCAGAATTGCGCTACAACTGCGAACACGTCGTACCTCAATCTTGGTTTCAAAAGAAAGAACCTATGCGGGGAGATCTGCACCACTTATTTGCTTGTGAGTCTGTCTGTAACAGCTTCCGAGGTAACACCCCTTACTACGACTTTCCTGACTTTGAAGAAGCAATGCGTACCAACTGTGGCAAGTCTGAGGGGAAAAAATTTGAGCCAGGAAATGGCAAGGGAGAGGTAGCGCGAGCAACATTTTACTTCTTACTGCGCTATCCGGGGCAAATTGACAATAAAAGTAATGAATACGAAGCCCAACGCCTGGAAACCTTGCTGAAGTGGCATCAAAGTTTCCCTGTGACTGAACACGAAAAACATCGAAATATGGCTATTTATAAAAAGCAGGGCAATCGCAATCCCCTCATCGACTTTCCGGAATGGGCAGATAAAATTGACTTCCGCTTGGGGCTAGGATAGCTACTATGAAAATTTTACGAATCTTTCTTTTCATTAGCCTGGGATACTTTCTTTCTTCATTGCTATGGAGTGCCCAAGCTACCGCAATGCCCAGGACGCTAGGCGAATTTCCTGTTTGCGAACCCTCAGCAGTGACTCGGATTTCTTGCCCTAATTCTAATGGTCGTTGTCTGTTGATTGGGGATAATGAAAATCAAGAATCTCTTTTTGCTTATCCTATTAACTCAGGAAATCTAGAGGCTACTGTTCAAAAAAAACTCAGCTTAGAAGGAACAGAAATTAGTGATATCGAAGCTATTACTAGTTTAGGTGATAATCGGGTATTAATTTTTGGTTCTTACAGTCGTAATAGTAAGTGTGAGGTGAAGAAAAACCGTCAAAGGTTTTTACAGGCTCAAGTCTTAACCCAGAGCATCAAATCAACTAGCAACGCTATTCAAATCGACAAAATTAACTCGCAAACCTTGTTTGCTCCAGAAGTTCTCAAGAAGAATAAATTGCTTCAAGTTATTGCTGGAACGATTGATAAAGCCGAAAAGTCAGCCAATCTTGCTCAAGGCGATAAAGAAGCTTGTCAAAAGGCTAACGCTTTCAATGTAGAGGGGGCAGTAGCAATTCCTTCAGAATCTGAAGCACAAGTCTGGCTGGGACTACGCTCCCCACTCGCCTCGCTCGAAGATAAAACTTGGGCTATCCTTCTCAAGTTGGAAAATCTTAATGAATACCGATTTGAGCAAGCTGTGTTACTCGACTTACAGGGGCGAGGCATTAGAGAACTAACTAAAAATGGGAACTTAATTTGGGGGATTGCAGGTGGGCCAGAGGACGAAAAGAATAACTTTGTGCTTTGGAAATTACCCATTAAGAACTTAAAACCAAATGCAAAGGTTCGTCCTGAAATTGTTCAATCCCTACCAGCTTCATCGGAAGGATTAGCGATCATAGGAGATAAAGCTTACATTTTAATAGATGGAGATAGGGGTGACTCTGAGTCTAGTTGCCAAGTTCCTGGCCAGTTTATAGAAATCTCGGTTGCGCCGTAATAATTCGCTAAGTAGGATGAGTTTTAGGGGTTAATAATTGTTATTTATGAGCCAATACAGTTCAGTTAAGGCTAAAAGCTGAAGCTTGTCAAAGAAGAAAAAGTTCGTAGTCAGGACTTTAGTCCGCAATTTCAGCACTTTAGTGCTGACTACAAACTAGATTCCCTCATAAGCCAAGCTTGGCATCAGCCTTCGCAAAGCTTGTAAATGAAGCTGAGTTCGAGTTAAGCACGTTGTGATAAAAGCCAGTCTATCTGAGGACTGGATTTGTTTGGTTGATGAATATGATCCGTATCTGATGATCCAAGTGATCCGCAAAATTATGGTTAGTGGAGCGATCGCATGACTCACACAAATATATCTAGAGACTAGTTTACCGAGCAGCAATAAATAAGTAATTTAAGCCTCTAATTCGCCTGGCTTAGGTTCATAATTATCTGCCAGTCCATCCACTGGTTATGCCAGTTCTGCGATCGCGACTGCATTATGTTACTGCTGTGAAATCAACTCAGCGATCGCAATAGTATTTGTATGGTAGCTACTGGTGCATTGGGCACAGGATCGCTTTTAAACATTAGCTAGTCTGCTCAATAGGATATAACGAGGTTAAATACTTGAGCCAGAGTGCGATCGCTGGCGACAAGCTGCTACTTATCTATACTAAGCTTCATTTTCCTTCTCCCTGAGTCGGTGGTATTATTCCTTCCTCCCGTGCTTTTTTAATTGCTCGTTTCAGAATTAACACTGCCATTTGAGACAAAGAACGCTCTTCTGCATCCGCTAGTTGCTGTAGAGCTTCTTTGTCTTGTTCTTCCATGTAAATAGTTACAGTTACTTTTCCCATGTGACTATCATAAGCTTTCTTGTGTGTTTTTACGCTTTAAGCCTTATAACACATAAATTCACATTTAAAAACACAAAAATTGCGTATAATTACTTATAACGTCAAAAGCCAGCGTCGGCCCTAGGAAAGTTGAACGCTGGCTTTCGGCTCCCTTATACAGGAGACATATTCCATGTTAAAGCCTGTTTGCAATAAAACAGATGAATACAGAGGTTATCTACAAGCCTTAGATGACTTCGCGATCGCTGAACTATTGGCAAAACTTAGCGATTACTGTGAGCCGCCAGAACAAGAAACCTTAGCAGCGGTTCTGATTACTCAACTAGCCCAAAGCCTGAATTCTGAACTGATCGCTAATTATATGAGTGCGATAGCTCAAAAACAGCAGTATTCACTAGCAAAATTACTCCACCAGAAATTTTCTCCAGATTCTGCTGATTTACCTGAAGACTTCGCAAATACAGCAAAGACACCCCGCTTTTTATACGGGGATCGACTGCGTTGGCTCGGTTCTGACACTGACTGGGGAACTGTGATTGGCAGATTTTACAGCTTTGCTCCCCATCTTTGCTGCTGGAATTGGTGTTACCTGATCTGGTTGAGCAAAGATAGCCCTAGCGCCACTTGGACATCCGCTGACATGGCCTGGGAAGAAGATTTAGAGCCACTAGAAGGATCGCAGCTATGACTAATCCGCGTCCTTTACAAGCAAGAGAGCAAAATTTGATTGACCTCTATAGCAATTGTCAACTAGGAATGACACCCAATAATTTTTATGCCAAATGGGATGTCAATCATGAAGCGATCGCTCGGATTTGCTCTCGCTCACTTTCAACCGTCCGGCGTTGGTTCTCTAAAGGTCGCAATTACCGCAGTCCCATGTCCAGTGATTTACGCCATCTGGCCCTTATGGACTTCCTGCTAGAAAACTTCGAGGAAATTCCAGAAGAATTTCTGGAAATGCTTTGTGCCCTCAAACAAAGTCAGCATTAATTGAAAAGTCAATAAATTTCAATGTCGTCCTGACATTTTTTGATAAGCCACTCTCGCTGTAGGGTGGCTTTTATCTATGAAACAAGTATTTGTAGGAGGTTATTGTGACCTACGCTGAGAGATTAAGCCCTTGGTGTATCGTTCGCCATTTTCCGAATATGGAGTATCAAATTATCGGGCGTTTTCGCCGCCGCAGTGATGCAGAAGCTCATTTACAGGCACTCAGGCGGCTAATTCCAAATGGGACTTTAGCAATTATTTTCAATCCGCTAGTAGAGCAACAAGAGCAGTTGGCTTCCAATTAACTGCACGTCAAATTTACGCCGTTCATTTTAAACATGGCAAACATTCTTCAAGCCAAAGTCACCATTTTAGGAACTAGAACACTTGCCATACACCATTTTGGCATTGATGCTTTACCACTAGAAGCAACTGAGAAAGATGGTGTTGCT
Organism: Mojavia pulchra JT2-VF2; assembly: GCA_019359325.1. GTDB lineage: Bacteria > Cyanobacteriota > Cyanobacteriia > Cyanobacteriales > Nostocaceae > Mojavia > Mojavia pulchra. The sequence goes on from JAHHHN010000001.1 coordinate 100,247, forward strand.
GGCAATAGCCCCAATGAGTGGAGAAAGACAGTTCTCATGGATGAAGAACGCCAGTTATTTTTACTTCCGACATACTTTTTCGGTTGTATCAAGTATGGAGGCAAAACTGTTAAGCGGGGTAAAAGTAACTTACTGACAGATATTGCCAGCACGTTACAAGTTATGGATGACCAGATTTACATCTGTAATAGTGACGGGCCAATTAAGTTGCCCGATCCACCGCAAGTGATTGAGGCAGGAACTATCAAAAATGAGAAATTGCCTGATAGCTACGTTGAAGTCATTGGCGTGCGTAACCCATCAACTAAAGCTAGGAATATCCGTTACCGCGTTGCTGTGAAACCTGGATGGCACTGTTCATTTACTATTCTTTGGGATTCAGTCGTGGTTGATAGAAAGTCCTTAGAGACCGCTATTATCAATGCTGGCACTTTAGTAGGTATTGGTGATGGTAGGCAAAGCATTGGTTATGGGCGTTTTGAACTGACTAATTTTGCCATTGTTTAATACATGTCGTCTTCTGTTGTGTCCAGTCCAGTAGCGTCTAGTTACGTTGAGTCACGTCATCTTAAGTCAGGTTGTGTCACGTCATGTCATCAATCACACTCTACCTGCAAATTAAGCAACGTCGTCAGCATCCAAACCTCCCAGTGTATTGGTGGCGGCGACAACCGCTAGAGCAATGGGAACTGACACGAAAATGTATTTACAAGCGCGATCGCGGGATTTGTCAAAGTCCAACAGATGCACCTCCAAAAATTCACGGCTTATGCATGGGTGAAGTCAATCTTAAGGTTGCTCACATTGATCACATTCTTCCTTTATCTTCTGGTGGTAGCAATCATGCATCTAATTTAAGAACCCTTTGCCCTGTATGCCATGCGCTACGTCTTGATCGAAAGCATGATGGTATGAGAAATAAACTTGTCAAGAAAGGTTTAATCCCTGTCAACTGGAAATCATTTGTTTGGGATTAAATTGTTGGCGATCGCATTCCGTCTACTATGGGCGATCGCCCTATCTATAGGCATTAATAATAGACTTTACCCATTGTTGGCAATTAATAACAGATGAGTAATTTAATTTTTAGTACATAGCTGGCATTACAGCATATTTTGGCTACATGAGGTACAAGCGTAAAATCCAAAACTATGTAGAGACGTTACATATAACGTCTCTACAGTATTTCACGAATATCGAAACTGCTGTAATTACTCAATGTGTGCTGTATGAAGGTAAATAGACGATTGCTATATGCAGTTATTGGTGAATATTTAATTGTCTCAGGGTAAACAGGAATGAAAGGTAATTTTTGCTTACTGAAACGAACAGCCAGCATTCTTGCTAAAGAAAAAATATCAGGCTCATAAATATCAATTTCAGGATTTTGTATTACTTTTGCCAAAATTTCTTGATTACCAATCTTGCCCAACGCCTGTGCTGCATAACTTCTCACGTGACTATCTAAGTCGTTGAGGGCAGAGATTAAAGCATCTACCGCTTGGGAATTGCCAATCTTACCCAACGCGAATGCTGCATAGCCTCTCACGTCACTATTTGAGTGGTTGAGGGCAGAGATTAAAGCATCTACCGCTTGGGAATTGCCAATTTTGCCCAACGCGAATGCTGATGCTGCTTTCCATTTCATCCAAAAATTAGAGTCGTTGAGAGATTATTTATAAAGTAAATCTTTAGGCTACAAGGCGACGCAACATAATCCGAGTCATGACAGCATATATAGCAGCTTCACTCATTTCAGGTAAACGCTCATAATCCTTGCGCTCGACGATGATATTGGTTAAACCACCCGAATGTTCTTTCAACTACCCAGCGTTTCGGTAAAACCTGAAATTCTGGCTCAGTACGCCGTATGACTTCAACATGAGCTTGGATCATCAACCAAACACAAAGAGCAAATTTATCACCGTCATAACCGGAATCAACCCATAAAACTTCAACTTTTTCGAGTAATTCAGGACGCTCCTCTAACAATTCCATCAAAGCATAGGCAGCAACTAATCGTTCTGGGACATTTGCTTCACTTACAACCACTTTCAACAATAATCCCAGGCTATCAACCAAAGTTTGCCGCTTCCGCCCTTTTATCTTTTTACCGCCATCAAAACCGTACACATCCCCCTTTTTTGGTCAGTTTTGATTGACTGACTGTCTGCGGCGATTGCTGTTGGTTGAGTTGATTTACCTAATTTCGAGCGAACTTGACCGCGCAGTGTATGGTTTAGCTTTTCCCAAACCCCTTTACGCTGCCATTTGCGGTAGTAGTTATATACCGTTGAGCTTGGAGGGAAGTCCCCCGGCAGCATATTCCATTGACATCCAGTTTTCAAATGATAATAGATGGCATTGCATATTTCACGCATGTCTGTTGTGCGAGGATGGCCTCCTTTTTTGGCTGGTGGAATCAACTTAGCCAGGATTTCCCACTCCATATCAGTTAAGTCTGTAGGGTAAGCCTTTCGCATCATGAGCAACTATGTAAATACACTGTGTATCAGGTATCTTATCCTTGTTGTAAATTCTTTCTTCTCAGTTTTAGATTTACTTTATAAATAGCCTCTAATACTCAGATTTCCCCTGGTTGACAGTTGAGAGTTGAGGAAATGATAAAACCCAAATAGTGTCTTCTTGACCAGTTTCTTCGCTAACTTTCCGTTTAATTTCAGCAAAATTACTTTGATTAATTTTTACCAAATTACCATTTAGCTCTACACCACTCAACACAGCCTCATTACTTGGAACTTTGGCATTATTCAAATCCACTAAAGCCATGAATTCTAACCATGCGTGGAGAATTGCTTCTACTTTGCTGGCTCTATTCAAAACTTCCTCCAGGTAGGTGTGAGTAATTGGCAGTAGTATATGGCACGAGATTACAAAGCAATTTTACTAATGCAAGTATATAAGTAAAACTTTATCATTTTTTTTCTAATGTCATTATTAAAAAATGATTGGATACAATTAGAGTGAATTTTTACTTTTCATTGGTACAGTTATAGTTGAATGACAGAAAGCCTGTTGATATTAATTAACCATCTCCTATTCGCAAGCCATTAGCTTGACCAATGTTAATGTTGTATTTTCCATTATGCTGATTTACATTCTGAATGATTTGGTTATTAGTACCTTGCTTATTAAAAGCCCCAGGCTCAGGTTCAATTTCTGGTTCACCGTCAAAGGGTAATCCTTTCGGCTCAGTTTCACCGCCTGCATAGTATGCCAGAATAAAGTTATCAGCTTGCTCAAAATTGAGAATGGGATGCTGCCGCTCGCGTGTTCTTCTCGGTACTACTTCACGCGCATACATAGCTAAATCTGCAACCCGCACATAACCATCTTTTTGCGAAGCTCCTTTACCTGCTAAGGCTTCAATTAATGCTAGTGTAAAAGCACTGTAGGGTCTGCCAGCCAGGGATTTTTCATCGGCTTGGGAGGAAGCGATCGCAACTCGTCCTTTCCCTTCATTAAACAAAGTTTGAGCCTCTGGCGGAAGGGGTGCTTTTTCAGCTTCATACCCTAACTTTGATGTATCTCCTAATCCACCAGCATGGCAACAGTCCAGTAATACCAACAGCTTTTTCGCGGAAATTGCCTGTAGCTTGGTGATAAATTCTGTACCACTAATCGCAGTTTTATGTAATTTGGCCTGGTCATAGCCAAAAGGCATTAGGTAATACGCTTCTCCGATGGGGCTATTGACCTGATAACCATGTCCAGAAAAATAGACAATTACCGTGGAATCAGGCGTAGTTGATTGAGCTAATTGGTCTAATGCTGCAAGGATTCCATCTCGGTTTGCCTGTTCTTTAGTCAATAAATGTACCTGTTCAGGTAAATAAGCGCAGCGTTCTGGGTCTTTGAGGATATTGGCAAAACCGACAGCATCATCTACGGTGTTGGGTAAATCACCACCAACCCCAACAATACAGGCATGACCTTGGCTAAAGAGTTTGTTCACTTTTGATTAGGTATCAGATAGTATGGCTATAATTTAGCATCTATCTTTAGGTATGAAAATTAGGCATTTTGATATTACAAAAATTTTATTTTTATCATTAGTTCTTTTGATGGAATTTCCAGCTTTGGCTCAAGCAGAGGTTGTAACTAACCCTAAAGCAATTACAGTCAACGCAACAAAGGGAGATAGTATCACCCGCACGATTACACTGCGGACTAACGAAAAAATAAATACTTTAAAAATAGTTACTTCTGATTTATTGAGTGCTGATAATAGCACTGTTTTACCAGCACGTGCAATTAAATTCACTTCACCAACTACTCAAATTACTCCTCAAGAACTCATTAGTTTACCAATCCAGTTTGATTTGCCTAATTCTTCCAGTGGAGAATTTACAGGTGAAATAGTATTGAGCTATGAAGCTGGAGAAAAAACCATTCCTGTGATTGTCAGGCTCAAAGATCCTTGGCCATTACCTCTGGCTGTATTAATGTTGGGAGTCATCATTGGTATGGCGGTTTCTGCCTATAGCAGTCAAGGTAAGTTAAGTGATGAGGTAACAGTTAACTTAGAGAATTTGCATACCCAAATTACTGCGGATAAGGTAGAGGCACGCTCATTCTGGTCACGCGCTGATATCTATCTTAATATTGCCAAACAAGCACGTGATGCTAAACAAATTGTTGAGGCTCAAGCAGCAGTTAATAATGCGAAGGAAGTTTGGCATAAATGGTTAAAGCAACGTCCTGATTGGCAGATTCTGTTCCGCTATTATGATAAACTCCGTGAACGCCTTAACCGAGAGGACTTAAAAGAAGATACATTGGCTCTCTATATTCAAGTTATAGATCGAGATTTAGAACAAGCTTTACAAAATGCTCCTGTTTTCTCAACAGCGAATGAATTGCAGCAAGTTCTAGATAAAATATCTCAACAAATTAATACTTATATTCAGCTAAAAACGCAGCTAGAAAAACTAAAAAACTTAATAGCAGGGTTAGAAGATATTAACCAACGCTATGACTGGGAAGATAAAGCATCTGAATTAACGCAGAGATTACATATGATCATGCCTGCTCAAGAAGCGGAAATACAAAATTTACAATCGGAAATAAATACAGGTATAGAAAAAGTTAAGGCGTTAGAGATTCAGATTTTAGATGTAGAAAAAGGTATTGATGGTGGTTCTGAAGTGGGTATGGTTATTCAAGCTCCGTCAGTATCAGAAAAAGAGCCTTATAAAGTTCCATTTTATACTAAAACAGGAAAGGCGATCACCAGCTTATGGCGAACTGCTAATGGGCGGTTGAAATTGTTTTATCTCTCCAGTTATCTGGTTTCCTTTACTGTGCTTGCTGGTAGTGGTTTTAACCATTTATATTGGACTAAGCCCACCTTTGGAGGTAATGGTTGGGGTGATTATTTTGCTTTATTAGCATTGGGTTTTGGTGCAGAAGCTACTCGGAACGTGGTCACACAAGTAGCCCGCAAAGCTGATGAATCAAGCTCATAGTATCATCAGCAGCAATTCACAGTATCAGCAATTTATAAGTAAATTTTTGTCTTTTAGCGCAAATTAGCTACCAAAGACGAAAAAGCCTAAAATATTTTTAACTCAGTAATTAAGAATAGGAATTAGTGTGACTAATCACAATCATCTCAGTGAAATTCTTGAGCGCATCCTGAAGGGTAATCAGACTGAGGCAGATATTGAAGAACTGCGGCGATCGCTAAAAATAGCTGACGGTGTAGTACAGTCAGTATCCCAAACGGGCAAGTTCAACACCAATATTGGGCAGATAACTGGGGGAGATGTTCATATAGGCGATCGTATTTACCAAGGTACAGATGCTGAAACACTGAGGCAAGTTTTACGAGAAGTTTTACCACAGCCAGATGAGAAGCCTCCCACTAACCTTACGGGTGCGGATGGGTTGGGTGAGTTGAGTGCTACCGTACCACAGCGACCACTCAGCTTTTTACCTCGTCCAGAGGAAATTAACTCATTAAAAAAATTAGTGGTGGGTGAATCAAACCAGATCGTCGCACTGACAAGTACTAGGCGGATGGTTGGTTTGCAGGGGATGGGTGGGCTGGGTAAATCCACGTTAGCCGCAGAACTAGCACGGGATGAAGAAGTAAGGCGACGATTTTGTCATGGTATTGTTTGGGTAACACTTGGTCAAACACCTATTTTGATCAATCTACAAGCTTCGATTGTAGGGGCGTTAACAGGAGAGCCAACACAATTTAAAGATGTTCAGGAAGGCAAGATTTTCTTGGGTAATTTGTTGAAAGGCAAAGCTTGCTTGTTGATTTTGGATGATATTTGGGATCTGAAACACGCTGAGGCTTTTACAGGTTTAGGTGAAACCAGCCATATACTTATTACTACTCGTAATGCCGAAATCATTCAAAAGCTGGGTTCACAAGAGTATCCGTTGGGCTTGTTGAGTAATGAGCAAGCACTAGAATTATTAGCACAAGCTTCAGAGCAAGCAGTAAAAACTCTTCCGAGTGAGGCTAAGGCGGTAGTAGAGGAGTGTAAAAATTTACCATTGGCTCTGGCAATGGTGGGAGCAATGGCTAAAGGTAAACCCAATCTCTGGGGAGGGTTGCTAAAACGATTAAAAAATGCTGACTTAGAAAAAATTAAGCAGCAGTTCCCAGAGTATCCTTATCCAGACTTGCTGCGGGCAATTCAGGTAAGCGTCGATGCCCTAGAGCCAGAGATAAAAGAACGATACCTAAATTTTGCTGTATTTCCCGAAGATACTCCCATTCCGGTAGGAGTTTTACAGACATTCTGGGAACCGGAAGGATTGGATGAATTAGATGTAGATGAAATTGTTACAACACTGGTGAATCGTTCACTGGCGCAGAAAGATCAATCAGGTCGCCTGAGTCTCCATGACCTCCAACTTGATTATGTGCGAAAGCAAGCCAATAACTTACCAGCGTTACACGGACAACTACTGCAAGCTTACGAAAGTAAATGTGCCGATGGCTGGGCAACAGGCCCCAAAGATGGGTACTTTTTTGAGCAATTGGGCTACCATCTGCTGCAAGCCAACCGCCGAGAAGAATTTCGGCAACTATTGCTGGAATTTAACTGGTTGCAAGCCAAACTGGAAGCCACTAATGCCAGTTCTTTAATTGCAGATTTTTATACATTTCCAGAAGATGAAGAATTACGTTTAGTGCAGCAGGCAATTTTACTGAGTCTTCAAGCCATAGCAAAAGACCCCAAACAACTGTGGAGCCAATTATATGGTCGGTTGATGAGTCAGGAAATGCCAGGGATTAAAACCATGCTGGAGCATCCCCCGCAAACTAGCTGGTTACGTCCATTGACTCCGAGTTTGCATCAGGCTGGTGGACTTTTACGTTGTACCCTAGAGGGGCATGAGGATTCGGTCAATGCCGTAGCCATCACCCCAGACAGGCGCAGTGCTGTTTCCGCATCCGATGACAATACCCTGAGAGTGTGGGATTTAAACTCTGGGCTTTGCCTGCACACCCTAGAGGGGCATGAGGATTCGGTCTTTGCCCTAGCCATCAACCCAGACAGGTGCAGTGCTGTTTCCGCATCGCGTGACAAAACCCTGAGAGTGTGGGATTTAAACTCTGGGCTTTGCCTGCACACCCTAGAGGGGCATGAGGATAGGATCAATGCCGTAGCCATCACCCCAGACAGGCGCAGTGCTGTTTCCGCATCCAATGACAATACCCTGAGAGTGTGGGATTTAAACTCTGGGCTTTGCCTGCACACCCTAGAGGGGCATGAGGATTGGGTCTATGCCGTAGTCATCACCCCAGACGAGCGCAGTGCTGTTTCCACATCGGCTGACAAAACCTTGAAAGTATGGGATTTAAACTCTGGGCGTTGCTTGCATACCCTGGGGCATGAGAGTTGGGTCGATGCCGTAGCCATCAATCCAGACGGGTGCAGTGCTGTTTCCGCATCGGCTGACAATACCCTGAGAGTGTGGGATTTAAACTCTGGGCGTTGTCTGCACACCCTAGAGGGGCATGAGGATAGGATCAATGCCGTAGCCATCACTCCAGACGGGCGCAGTGCTGTTTCCGCATCGGCTGACAATACCCTGAGAGTGTGGGATTTAAACTCTGGGCTTTGTCTGCACACCCTGGGGCATGAGAGTTGGGTCTATGCCGTAGCCATCACTCCAGACGGGCGCAGTGCTGTTTCCGCATCGGCTGACACAACCCTAAAAGTATGGGATTTAAACACTGGGCTTTGCCTGCACACCCTAGAGGGGCATAAGGAGTTGGTCTATGCCGTAGTCATCACCCCAGACGGGCGTAGTGCTGTTTCCGCATCGGCTGACACAACCCTAAGAGTATGGGATTTCAACTCTGGGCATTGTCTGCACATCCTAGAGGGGCATGAGCATTGGGTCGATGCCGTAGCCATCAGCCCAGACGGGCGTAGTGCTGTTTCCGCATCGCGTGACAAAACCCTGAGAGTGTGGGATTTCAACTCTGAGTGTTGCCTGCACACCCTGAGGCATGAGAGTTGGGTCGATGTCGTAGCCATCAGCCCAGACGGGCGTAGTGCTGTTTCCGCATCGCGTGACAAAACCCTGAGAGTGTGGGATTTCAACTCTGGGCATTGTCTGCACATCCTAGAGGGGCATGAGCATTGGGTCGATGCCGTAGCCATCACCCCAGACGGGCGCAGTGCTGTTTCCGCATCGGCTGACACAACCCTGAGAGTGTGGGATTTAAACTCTGGGTGTTGCCTGTACACCCTGGGACATAAGGATATGGTCGATGCTGTAGCCATCACCCCAGACGGGCGCAGTGCTGTTTCCGCATCGCATGACAAAACCCTGAAAGTATGGGATTTAAACTCTGGGCGTTGCTTGCACACCCTGTGGCATGAGCATTGGGTCAATGCCGTAGCTATCACCCCAGACGGGCGTAGTGCTGTTTCCGCATCGGACAATACCCTGAGAGTGTGGGATTTAAACTCTGGGCGTTGCCTGTACATCCTGGGGCATGAGAGTTGGGTCGATGCCGTAGCCATCACTCCAGACGGGCGCAGTGCTGTTTCCGCATCGCGTGACTATACCCTGAGAGTGTGGGATTTAAACTCTGGGTGTTGCCTGCATACCCTAGAGGGGCATAAGGATATGGTCGATGCCGTAGCCATCACCCCAGACGGGCGCAGTGCTGTTTCCGCATCGCATGACAAAACCCTGAGAGTGTGGGATTTAAACTCTGGGCATTGCCTACACACCCTAGAGGGGCATAAGGATAGAGTCAATGCCGTAGCCATCACCCCAGACGGGTGCAGTGCTGTTTCCGCATCCGATGACGATACCTTGAGAGTGTGGGATTTAAACTCTGGGCGTTGCCTGCATATCTGGACTGGTGATAGTGCTATTCGCTGCTGTGCCGCCTCATCTGATGGCGTTACATTCGTAGCGGGTGAACAATCAGGACGGGTACATTTCCTACGCTGGGAAGGATTGAACTAGAAAAATCAAAACCCAACATAGAAGAAAGTCACTGGTAATGAATATATCCAATGACCCCCTTGTTATTATCGACCGCATTTTAGCAGGCAATGTCACAGAAGCCGACCTTGCAAGTTTACGCCAGTTACTAACTCCTAATAGCAGCCAAAATGTAGTGCAGTTAGGCAAATACAACGTCAACATCGGACAGGGGCAAGACATTCACATAGGCGATAATATTTACCAAGGCACTGATGCAGACACTATTAAAACAATTATTCAAGCTGTATTAGAAGAATTTGAACTTCCCCACCAAGGAGCAGATAAAAAATTGCAAAAATGGAAATATTTGCACACCTTCAAAAGTCATTCAGGTGCAATCAACGCTTTAGCAATTAGTTCTAATGGGCAAACATTGGTAAGTGGTAGCAATGATAAAACACTCAAGATTTGGGACTTGAGAACTCTGCAATTACTCTACAGTTCTCCCCCCAGCCAAACTGCTATTACATCCCTAGCTATTAGTGCAGATGAAAATACTATTGTAGCTGGTAGTCAGAGAGGCACAATCAGAATTTGGAACTTACAAACTAGAGAATTAATTAGCAATCCCACCAAATTACATGAAGGCTCAATCAACTGTGTTACCATCAATCCTGATTGTCAAACTGTTGTTACCTGTGGCTCTGATAGAAACCTCAAGGTAATAAATTTATTGACTAAAGATATAATTCACAACTTACCCGCAGGAACAACCCCCATCAAAGCAATTAGCATTAGCCCAGATAAACAAACACTGGTAACTACTAGCGAAGCAGGCACAATTAAAACTTGGAACTTAACCACAGGAAAATTAATTTATTCTCTTGCAAAAGCTCATGAAAGTTCAATAAATACAATAGCATTTACTCCTCATGGTCAAAAATTTATCACAGGTAGTTCCGATAAAACCATTAAAGTCTGGGCTATAAATTCCGCTCAACAAATAGAATTGCTACACACTCTAGACAGAGGAAAAACCCCAGTTAAATGTCTAGCAATTTATCCAGATAGTCATACTCTCATCAGTGGTAGTGAAGGCGGCGTAGTCAAATTTTGGGATTTAGAAACACAAGAAATACTGCACACACTCCTAGAAGTTCATCTAAGCTCAATCAATTGTCTTGCGATTAGTTCAGATAGCCAAAACTTTATAACTGGTAGTGAAGGCGGTAACATCAAACTTTGGCGCAGGTATTCTTAAAGATTTAGCTGAAGCAGACAATAGCGATCGTCAATCTTATAAAGAATATTGAAAGTGAGGAAGATGTGAAAAATCTCAGAGAATGCAATTGGTAAGTTATTGACAATCAAACAACTAGATCAATTTATGAAAAATAGTTTATGTAATATTTAAGATAACTTAATTATTGACTAGATTTTTTGAATGAAATACCTTATGGCTATACGATAATTTACTGTTTAAATTAAAACTAATGACATCCCCTGAAGAGTTAAACTCTATACTAGAGCGCATAGTAAAATACCAGCATACTGAAAGCGATATCGCGCTTCTACAACAGTGGGTCAGTAGTGGTAGTCAGATTGTCTCACAGCAAGGGAAATATGCGGTTAACCTGGGACAAGGACAGGAAATACACATAGGCGATCGCATTTATCAGGGTGCTGATGCCGAAGTTGTCAAGGGAATTTTACAAGAAGTTTTACAAACAGTTCAGCCTAATCTTCAACTGGCTGGAATTCCTGAGAACTTGCCCCGTAGCGGCGTAGTGCAGTTTGTCGGGCGGGAGCAAGAACTGGAAACTCTACACCAGCAGCTACAAGAGAATACACCAGTGGCAATATCTGCGATCGCAGGGATGGGCGGCATCGGTAAAACGGAACTGGCACTACAATACGCCTTGCTACGCAAGCAAACTTACCAAGGCGGTATTTGCTGGTTGCGTGCAAAAGGATTAAATGTAGGCACTCAAATTGTGCAGTTTGGACAATCACGGCTTCAACTCCACCCACCTGAAGACCTAGACTTAATTGGTCAAGTAGGATTTTGCTGGACTCACTGGCCAGCAGGTGAGGTGTTAGTCATATTCGACGATGTAACAGACTACGAAATCATCAAACCTTATTTTCCTCCTGCTGAACCTCGGTTCAAGGTAATGATTGCAACTCGCTTACGGTTAGGTAAATCCGTCAAGCAGTTAGAGATTGAAGTACTAAGCGAATTAGCAGCCCTAGCATTATTAGAATCGTTAGTGGGAACAGAACGCATTCAACGCGAACTAGATAATGCCAAAAAACTCTGTGCCTGGTTGGGATACTTACCTCTGGGATTGGAGTTGGTAGGACGCTATCTTGACCGTAAACCCGACCTGACTGTGAGTGAGATGCAGCAACGGTTGGAGAAGAAGAGATTGGATGAGCGATCGCTTTCTAAACCTGATGCTGACATGACCGCATCTTTGGGAGTCGCTGCTGCCTTTGAACTAAGTTGGGAGGTACTTGATGAGCCAACAAAACAGCTAGGTTGTTTACTTAGCTTATTTGCCCTCGCTCCCATTCCCTGGTCGTTAGTCGAGTCGTGTCTGCCACAAGATAAAGAAGACTTGGAAGAACTGCGGGATGATAACCTACTGAACCTGAACCTCATCCAACGTAAAGGTGTAGCCATTTATCAACTGCATCAACTGATTCGAGAATTCTTCCAGGCAAAGCAACATAGCATCACTAACTCTGAGCAACTCAAATGGCAATTCTGTCAAGCAATGGTAGCTGTTGCCCAAAAAATTCCAGAAAATCCAACTCGTAACTTGCTTCTAGAACTAGCACCTACCATGCCCCATGTGGCTGAAGCTGCCACAATATTAAATAATTACTTAGCTGATACAGATATACTCAAACCATTTGAAGCTCTAGGTCGGTTTTACGAAAGACAAAGTTTTTATCAACAAGCCGCAGACTGGTATGAAAGGTGTCGTAGCCTAACTGAGCAACGCTTCGGTAGCGACCATCTTGATGTTGCAACGAGTATTAACTATCTGGCATATATTTACAGGTTGCAAGGTCGTTACGTAGAAGCTGAACTGCTGTGTCAACAAGTATTAAAGATTAGACAAAGTTTGTTAGGTGCAGAAGCTCCTCAAGTCGCTGACAGTCTCAATCAACTAGGAATGCTTTACTTCCAACAGGGAAAATACGATGATGCAGAGGCTTTATACAAGCAAGCATTGGAGATGAAGCAACGTTTGTTAGGTTTTGAACATCCAGATGTAGCAGAATATTTAAATAACTTAGGGTTCCTCTACCTTGCTCAGGGACGCTACAGCAAAGCAGAACCACTATTTGAACAAGCAATTATTTTTTATAAACGTACAAAAGCAGAAATTTATTTGGCTACAACTTTAAATAACCTGGCACGGCTTTACGATGCCCAAGAACGCTACGCCGAAGCAGAAATTTTGTATATACAAGCACTAGAACTTTTCAAAAGCTTATTAGGAGAAGAACACCCTGATATTGCTATCTGCCTTAACGACCTAGCATTTATCTATGGACAAAAAGGTGATCAAGAAAGGGCAGAAACTACATACATTCAAGCATTAGAGATGCGACGAAAGCTTTTAGGAAATGAGCATCCTGATGTAGCAGTTAGCTTGAATGATTTAGCCAAATTCTACACTTCTTTGAAACGTTATGCCGAGGCTCAACCACTTTATCTGCAAGCCTTAGCAACCCTTGAGGAAAAACTCGGTAAAGAGCATCCATTTACAGTCAAAGTGTACCAAAATCTATTGGAATTAAGGTATACAGCCGACACAATTTAATTATAATCAGGTACTATTTTATGCGTTCACGAACTTTTACTCTGTTTTCTTTATTTACTGCTGCTTTAACTGGATTTTTATTTTGTGCTTGTCAAAAGCAACAAATTGTGAATCAAGGCAAACCTGAGCAAATTACTAATACAAATATTAGTAAAACCCCCCAAAAATCTATTCAAAATTCAGAAAAATGTGTTGTTGAAAATACAGAACAAGATACTAATACTAATTTAATTAAAAGTGAACAAATTACTGTTGAACAAGCAGATAAGCTCTGGCAAGAGGGAACTAATCAATATACAAAAGAGTTTAAATATAATAATGCATTAAAAAATTTTGAAATAGCTCTGAAAGTTTACCAAAAAGAGAAAAATTTTGATAAACAAGCAATTACCCTTGGTAGTATAGGAACTGTTTACTATCAAATAGCAGATTACAATAAAGCGATTAATTGTCATAAACAACGTCAAATAATTGCTGGTGTAATAAAAAATGGAAAAGAAGAGGCAGCTGCTTACGGTAGCTTGGGAAATGCTTACTATGCAATGGGTAATTACCCAAAAGCTCGTCTTTATTACAACAGAATTTTAAAAAGAATTGTTAGAAATGAAAAGATTTCTATGGATAAGGATGATCGAAAGCGAGCGGAAGCGATCGCTCTAGCAGGACTGGGAAGTGTTGCCCACAGTGTAGGTAACTATACAAAAGCAATAAAACTTCATGAAGAACGTTTGAATATTGTTAATGAAGCTCTCAATAATCAAGACTTAACTGAAGAAAATCGAAAATACTTTATTAAATTAAAGGCATCTGCTTTCGGTGGTTTAGGTAACGCTTACCACAAACAAGGCAATGATGAAAAAGCAATAGAATACTATAAAATACATTTGGAAACTGCTGTAGATGACAAAGATAAACGAGAAGAAGCAATTGCTTTAGGGGAATTAGGCAGTGCTTATCATAGAATTTGGCAGCGTAGTAATTTTAGAGAAGCAGATGATTTAGATAAGGCAATAAAACATTATGAAGAGCGTTTAAAAATTGCTGAAAGTATTGGCGATCGTCGTTTAGTAGCATCTACTTACGGTGGTTTAGGTAATATTTACTATTCAACAGGTAATCTTGAAAAAGCTAATCTTGAAAAATCCCATAATGATTATAATGAAGCTATTAAATATACTAATAATTATTTAAATATTTCAACAGGTATTAAAGATAAGCCTGGCATGGGTAATGCTTTAAGTATATTAGGAGTAACTTATTTTCAGATTAATAATATCCTTAAAAACCAGGAAAAAACACTGAAAAAAGCTGGCAGAATTACAGAAGCCGAACAAAAATTTGCTGAAGCTCAAGAAAATCTGGATAAAGCCATAAAAAACTTGAATGAAGCGATAGAAGTTAGGGAATCCCTGCGAAAAGGGTTAACTGAAATAGAAAAATATTTATTTTTGATACTCAACAAACTACTTACCTCAATCTCCAACAAGTTTATGTGAATAAAGGCAATTATGATCTGGCATTAGAGATTGCAGAAAGAGGAAGAGCGAAAGCGTTCGTAGACGTTTTGGCAAAGCAGTTAAAAATGAATAGAGAAGTATCTAGTAATTTGAAGATTCAAGATATTAAAAAAATTGCTCAAGACCAGCAAGCTACTTTAGTAATTTACTCAAATATATTAGAAAAAAATTCTATTACTAATCATAGTGAAAAACTTTATATTTGGGTAGTTAGACCAAACCAAGAAAAAGTAAATTTTAAACAGGTTGATCTGCAAGATCCAAAAGTTTCTAAAAGCCTGAAGGAAAGTTTTACTAAAATCAAACAGAATTTTCCACAAGGTGATAGACCAATTGATCTTTTAGGAGGTTCCATTCCTCGTACATATCTTCGTGGTACTAAAAAAGATATAAATTCAGGTCAACAAACTTCTCAAAAAACTATAGAAGTATTAGCAGCCTATTATCAACTTTTAATTGAGCCAGACGAAAAAGGAAAAATATTAACAAACGAAGATAAGAAAGTTATCTTCATTCCTCAAGGAACTTTATTTGAAATACCTTTTGCTGCTCTCTACGATAATCAAGCAAAACAATACTTAATTGAAAAACACACGATTTTGGCTTCTCCCTCGGTTAAAGCATTAGATATGCTCTACAAACGACAGCAAAAGGGTGAGTTGAACAGCAAACCTTTACAAAACAAAGACTGGCTAATTTTGGGCATAGAAGAAGCAAAGCCGACACAATTATGTTCTCAAAATGTACAGTTAAATAAATTACCAGGAGCAAAACAAGAAGCAAAAGATATTGCTTCTGTTATTTTCCAAGGAGAAGCAATGGAGGAGAAAACAGAAGCCGCAGTTAGGCAAAAAATGCCTCAGGCACGAATGATTCATCTGGCGACTCACGGCTTACTAGATAATTGTGAAGAAGACGCAGAAGTTCCAGGTGCGATCGCTTTAGATGCCTCTGAGAATAATGACGGTTGGCTGACTGCCAGTGAAATTTCACAAATGAAGTTACAAGCTGAGTTAATTGTTCTCAGTGCTTGCGATACTGCACGGGGACGGCTGACTGCGGATGGTGTGATTGGTTTGTCTCGGTCGGCGCTAGCTGCTGGTTCTTCTAGTGCGATCGTTTCCTTATGGAAGGTAGAAGACAAATCAACATCTTTCTTGATGAAAGAGTTTTATACACAATTGAAAGAACAGCAATCAAAATCAGGAAAATTCGACAAAGCAGAAGCTTTACGTCAGGCAATGTTGAAGACAAAAAACTATGTCGATAAAAATACAAAAAAGAAAATTTACTCTGAGCCTTATCAATGGTCTGCCTTTACCCTAGTTGGTGAACCTACAACACAGTTAGAGACGCGTCAGTGATGACTATCGACGATGAATTAACTTAAAGCCATCCTTGCTCGCATCGTCAAATACTAGACGACGAAGACAGATATGACATTTTTGCGGCAGTAGTTAAGTGGTAGTCAATTTCAACGATGTAATTACAATTTAGTTACGCAAAAGTATCAAATGGCACATATTGACCACCTCAAGCAAATTCTGGATCGGGTTGAAAAAGGAGAACAAACCGATGATGATATGAAGTTTCTACATCAGAAACTGCTGACTGGCGATCGCCTAGTTGTATCACAACTAGGTAAGTACAACGTCAATATCGGGAAAGGGGAAGATATACATATAGGCGATCGCATTTATCAACAACTGTATTTACCTTAGAACCAGATAAAGTTGCTACTTGGGCGCAAATGTTGTCGGGTAAGGGCAGTATTTGGGCATTGGGATATGTGTTTAAGTTAAGTGCAACTCCTGTTAATAAAGAAATTAGTTTATTTAACCTTACTCATAGTGATTTGAGTGCAGAACAGCGTGTACAGGCGTTTCGGGTAACAGCTTCACCAATGGCACGAAAACTCGCAGGATTATTAGCTTCTGCACCTGTGATTAGTTTGCCAATTGTGCGATTGATTCAAGAAGCAATGTTAAAAGATTCTCAGCAAGTTCATGTAGCTGAGGTATTTTTAGGGGGATTATTAAAACCATTATCTGAGATTAATGCAGATACTTATCCTGATTATGTTCAATATGAATTTATGGATGAGGTACGGGAGTTATTAATTGATTCTGTTCCTTCTCAGTATGTTTTGAATGTAGTGGATGAGGTATCAAAATATGTATCGAAAAAAGCAGGTTTATCACTAGAGTCCTTTGCTGCTGTATTAAGGAATCCTCAGCAAGTTATAAATGCTGATATTGCAGAGAAAGCAAAATATTTTGCAACAGTTACTGCTCAAGTCTTAAGACGTTTGGGTGGGAAGTATGCAAGAGTTGCGGATAATTTAGATGACTATAATAAGTATGCAAGAGTTGCGGATAATTTAGATGACTATAATCATGACTTGGAAGCAATATTGGATGAGTTCAGAACAATAAGAACAATATTGGGTGAGTTGGAAAGAATATCGAAACACTCTCAAGAACTTGAAGAATTTGGGGAACTAAAAAGAACTATACCAGATTTTAAAATACTTGTAAATTCTCTATTGAGTAATCCTCAGCAAGCTATAAATGCTGATATTACAGAGAAAGCAAAATATTTTGCAACAGTTACTACTCAAGTCCTAAGAGATTTCGATAGAGACTATAGATATAGACATTTGGGCGGAGACTATGCAAGGGTTACGGATAAATTAGATGACTATAATCATAAAGATTACGAACAAATTAATGATTTGACAAGTGTATTGTATGATTTGAAAGAAATTTTGGAAAGATTGGAAAAGGATCTATAACCTGCACGCTTTAGTGTACTAAGGACTAAGATAAAAGATTCTGAAATTCTTATAGATTCTCTTCGCGACTTAGGTATTCGTGTTAAGTTAGAGGCTGATACTCGTGGTCGTCATGGTATGAGAGTTCGTACTGATATTGTCGCTGTTCTTGAAGGTGAGTGCGACATAGGTTACAGTAAAAACAGCGACGGCTCTTTTGACTTAATCGCTGACTTGTGGGGAGTCGCCAAGAAACATAATCACACTGTATTGGTTAACTCTATTAACCAAAAATATGCTGTTAATAAAACAATTAAAGAAGCCAAACAGCGAAAAGGGAAAGAAGGGAAAAAGGGAAATGCTTCTATTTCCATGAGTAGCAGTGAACCCATTAGCAGTTTTAATATAAAAAATAAATGCCCTAGATGTGGCTCTAAGCAAACAATTAAATATGGATATTTTCAGGGTAAACAAAAATATAAATGTCAGAATTGTGGTACTGAATTTTCATGATGATAATATTTGATCGTCTTAGGTTTTACGCAGACAAAATATAGCAAGATTAAATGAAATAACAAAATACCTAAAACTAATATTTGTAACGATTAAACTCAAGCATAATTGCTTTTCTTAGGATATATAAAGGTTAACAAAGTAGCGTTAATTGCTAGGTATGATGGAAAAACCGTCAAACCTCCCAGTAGACAATGAATTTACCTGAGCTAGGCAACTATCTGGATCGGATTGTCAATTTCTGTTCCAGTGGAAAGACCGTGTTGGCTGGCGATCGCATACTGCTTGAACCATAATCAAAATGACCACCTTTGAAGAATTAAACGCCATACTTGAGCGCATCGTCAAAAAACAGCAGACTGAAACTGACATAACAGTTCTGCGAAAATGGCTCAGTGGTAGTGGTCAAATTGTCTCTCAGCAAGGGAAATATGCAGTCAACTTGGGACAAGGACAGGATATTCACATAGGCGATCTCATTTACCAAGGTGCACTTGCTGAAACGATACATTAGTTATTTGAAATAAGCGATAAGTTGCATCTGAATGACTGGGATTCTCTGGAATATGAGTAAGGAAATATTGCGAATCATTAATTGCTAACGCTGCAAAATACTCCTGAAATGTTGGATGAAAAAACGCATACACTGCCTTCCTTGGAACCTGCACATCCACTCCTACCTTATTCAGCCATCCCAACTGCAATGCTAACTGAAACAGCGAATTGGGTTCATCCGGTTCACCCAAAAACTTACATAAAAAATCATGTCGCAATCGAAATCGAGTTTCTTCTTTATCAATTGCCTCCCGTGCCAACTCACCCAACCCTGCATTTAACCGCCTGCGCTGTTCCGCTGTCGTCGAAAATTGCTCTCGCTTCCACTCATAAAAATCCGCCACAAATTGCTCATACAGCCCCGCTTTCGTCTCTGGTAGCGTTCCCTCTCCTAAATAGCAGTTAAAACACAGCATCGTCAGCCGCAGCGGATTTTTCACCAAATCCCGAATCCGTTCCTTCGCCGGCACCTTTAACGCCGCACACAACTGTTCTGCCTGCGTTCCCTGCTCTTCTGGTAACGCCCGAAACCACTGGCCAATAAACTGCTCCACCTGCTGTGGATAGGCAAACTCTAGTGTACGATAGGTATCAAATGTATCCAGCGTATTACAGTTGCTATCCCATAGATTCAATCGACAAGTCAGCAAAATTCGTGCCTGCGAAAGCAATCCTCCTATCCGAACCTGCCGCTCAATCTCTCTCAATGAATTGCTGAATGGAGCCTGCATTTCATCAGTTCCATCTAGCAACAGCCAGACTCGTCCTTGCTGAAACTGGGCAACAAAGGCATCCTTAATTTCTGGAGGGACTTCTGCTTGACCAATCTTTCGGATAATAGCTTGTAGCCATCGCTCCAATAAATACGGTTCTAGTTCTTGCCCCCGTAAATCTGCCAGTGGCACCCAAATCGCCATCGCCTCTTCTATTTCTTGTGCCACCCAACCAGCGATCTGCTGTAGTAAGGTAGTTTTCCCTGCTCCTGGCTCTCCAATAATAGCAATGCGTTTTCCCTTACTCTTAGGACTTTGCCCTTGCCGCAGCACCTGCTCAAGAAAATCTTGATGCGCAAACTGCTGGGTAACTTCTGTTTCTTCATACAAGGCTGAACCCTGCTCTGGTAATACATCCTCTCGCCGTCGGCTTTGTCTCTTACGTTCCACCAGTCCCAGGGGTACGTACACCTGTTCTGTTCGATAAGCAATCCCCTCAATACTAGTTAGCGGATTAGTGGTAAGTCGCTGCTGCTCCTCTAAGATTTCTTTACTAAGTGAGTGCCAGTCAACTTCTTTTTGGAAATTTTGCGGAGAGAGTACCTCTTGTAGTATTGCTCGGATAGATTCGGCATCCACTCCTTGATAGTGGCGATCGCCAATGTGAATTTCCCCTGCCTGCACCTGCCCAATATTAGTGTTAAACTTGCCATCCTGAGAAACGAATTGCAGCGAACCACTACTCATTCTTAAATATTGCCGCAGTACAGTAGCCTCCTCTTGAGAGGAATTGCCTAGGAGGATACGATCAAAAATAGCGATTAATTCATCAGGAGTCTTCATTTCTTGCAAGATATTGAACCAGGAGCAGTAGCAAGAACGGCAGCCACAGCATTACACCTTTAGACAAGCATAAATGATCAGCTTAATGAGTGGGGATAGTAAAATTAATAGGATACATATATAAAAACGAGAAAGTACCTGGCAGCTATGGAGTTAACTTCTTTTTTGAGCGATCGCTTGTGGCACTGCCTCATGTAATTTTATAAAAAAGCTAAAGTCGTAAAAGACTGCCCTATAACTACATTCAGGCAATTTAATACTCGTGTCTACCATTCAATAGAAATATAATGGCTGGCGAGAGCAGATCAGTTTTGCTCCCAGCCAGCGGTGGCGATTTTAGAATACTCAAAATCGGCGTGAGAATAATTGGCGATCGCCACGCTTGCAAAAGACGAGAGCCTGAATCAAGCTCTGTTACACTCCTGGGAAACTTGCCTCTACTTCACAATTACGAAACGAACCCATAGAATTGGCTTGCTGCCGTTGTTGGCGGATAGCTTGCAAACGATCTAACGCCTCATTCATAATTTTGACTATGTGACGTTCATAACGACTGAGTAATTCGATTTGTGGTCGGATAACTTGCGATCGCCTAGTTAAGTCTTGATAATCCGCGATCACTTTTTGGTGTTCTTTCTCCACCTGAATTATCTCTTTCTCAATTTTCTCAAGCTCGTTGAGCTTTTCTCTACATTTCTGCTCAACCTTATCAATCTGGAACTTAACTATAGAGCAACGTAACTGATTTTTAGTTTTAGGGTATTGCTCATCAGCTAGGTCTTGTTGAGCTATCCTTATTAAGACTTGAAGCTGACTGACCTCGCCATAAAGGGTTTGCTTTTCCTTCTGCTCTGTTAAAAATTCTTGGCAAGCATTAGCATATTCCACCGCACTTGAATAACACAGAGGATTAACAGAAATGCTCTTGAATGGATGCTGATATAAAAACTTTGTGATGGTCTTCTCTGCGTCACCTAGCCACTCTGACCAGATAGAATTGAAATATTTCTTCCTAACATCTTTATCTAGGTCACGATAGATTTTTAATGTCTCTAGTAGTACTAGGCTCAATTCTCGCTCAAGCGCTCTATTATCTGGGTGAAACAGTGTTTTATTCTTTAGTTCATAGTCATCTTTTTCGTAGTAAGGGTATTTAGCTACAGTTGGCGGTTCTAGGGGAGGAGCAGGCGTTAAAGCATGAGATGCCAACGCTGATTCTGTCATCCACAGGCGATAAAGTCGAATCCTCGCCATTGCTACTTGCTCCAGTAGCGTAATTTCGGTAGGTGACTCCGGTTGAAATTCGCCGATTAACTCCTCCATAAATTGCTGAAACTTCAAGGCATCTTCACCGATAACAGGGGCTTTAGTTGCCAACAATCCGTGACGAGTCGCATTCATTCTGGTAATCTTCCTTCCTTGCTCTGTCGTCGCTCCACGGCTTTTTTTTCCGTTGTTTCTGCTAACTTCTGCGGGGCAAACCATAATGTCAAGTGATGAGATTTTTTTAAAAGTTGATAGCAATCAGCATTACCAATCCTAGGATTGGTAAGTATTTGGGTATTTTGTTGATGTTGTTGATGATAAATTTTGGGCATCATATCATCTTGAATATTAAGCGAGTATAAGCAACATATAGCGATCGCTCATCCACAGAAACATTAGAAGATACAAAGCCTGAAAGCTTCTCCCTGATTAAGATTGAAGCTGATGATTTATCATCAACAAATCATCAACAATTTCATCATTTCCTCCTTCATAAAAGAAGGTTGGTGCTCAATAACTTCAATTACTGGCTAGCAGGGTAGTATTTTTTGTTGATAAGTTCGATAATGCCACCCTCAACTAAAGCCTGGCAGTCTTTGCGTAATTTATCACTGGGAATTTTCTTGAGTGCAGAAATTCCACTCTTAATTTATCGAATTTGCGAACCTGGCTTACGCTCCACAAATTCTTTGATCTTAAGCAAATTGCCAGCTAATTCTAGTTGTGGAGAATTATAGGTATAAATCAGTTTGAGTTGAGCAATGTAGAAGTCAATCATCAAACAGGCAATCTCCATAGCTTCGCCTTCTATAAATTCACTCGGATTAGTTTCACCTGCTAGCACAGAATTAATTAAGTGCAACCAAAGTGCAAATCGAGCTAGATAGGTTTCAAACTTTGGGTATGCAGTCTGTAACCCAGGATGTGTTTCTTGTTTTGTCCAATCAATTAATTGGTGCTGGTATGCTTGAAAAACTGCTTTTGCACCTTGAGTTAAGAAGTAATCTCTATTTGGTAGATTCCCTAAAATTTTGTAGATTTTTGTTAGGTACTCTGCAAGCTTACCGCCTGAATCATCCTCTTCTGCAAATAAGTTGATATAAGCTGGAGGGCAAGGGACTGTGCTGAAAAGCCATCGAGCAAACTCACCAGTGTGGTCTTCATGGTTTGCCATGAGTTTTTGAAGTGTTAATGGCTGAGTAGAACCTGTGCGAGAAATAGCAGATTTAGGAAGATAAACAGTACCTTCTTCTTTTACTGTATCTTTAGAAAGAGATTTACCATTAAATTCAGATAAGTCAAGCTCTGCATCATCACCCTTCCCGCCACGATACTTATTTCGTCCATTGAAAAATCCTGACCACTCATCACGGTAGTAGAGCAAACCACGAGGATTTTCACTGTGGATTCTCATTCTTGCTTCAGTAGTTGAGTTTTGCACTATATAGCGACGGCGTGGTGGTGGAGGTTCAGGTAATCCTACGCTATCTCCTCTTTTTTTGCTCTTCTCTTGGCGAAGTGCATATTGGTAATTGTCATTTTCTTGCTTAAACTTGCGGAATTCTTCTGTTTCAAGTTCTTCAAGTGGATCTATGGCGAGCCTTTGCGATGGAGTTTTCTTGCTACCACTAGGTGCAAGGTTGCAAGTCCAAATTATACAAGTCTGACAGTAACCAGATTTTGGATCAATAATGATTCGAGATGATGTTCCAATCCTAGAAGCAGCAACTGGAATAAAAGTATTGATCACAGCCTCTATAGATGTGGGCATTGCTTTTGCTACTGTTGTCAACGACTCTGCTAAATTGCCGTTATCTCCCCAGAATAAGTCATAAGGGTTAAGACGTGCTTTTTGACAATCCAATAAACTTGGTAGCGCTTTTTTTACATCACTGCGTTTCTCATTTTCCTCTAGTTCCTTGATTCGGGCATGATATAGCGCCCATACTTTGTGTATGCGTCTGCCAGATTTAATTGCTAAATCCTCAATTGCATCTGTAAGTTCTGATTGTGGCAAGTCCTCTTGAATTAACTTCTCCAATTCTGCTTCAAGCAGAGTTGTGCTAAGAGGATGTCTGACATTTTCAGTCTCGGTAACTACTTGCTTAAGTAATTGTGGAATATTGAGCAATGCTTTGAGATGATTCTCAATCTCTAATTTAATAGCAGGAGGGCATTTAGCATCAAATGTTGCTTTGTCCAATCTACGAATTTTCTGCCAGCAGCTTTCCTCTCCACCTAGGTATTGTGCAGATGGTTGGCAAGATGACGGATCTATAGTTTTAAGAATTCGTTGAATGCGATCGCTATCAATCCCTAATTTCTTACCCGCTAACTCAACAAGATTTTCAGCATCACCACTAATTGATATCTCATTCTCAAAGCACCAATTCTGCCAACCAAAAGCTTCCTTAGCTAGTGTAGTTAGTGCCTCACTACGATCGCCACTGGGATTAGCACCATTTGAGATCTCTTTTGATTTTTCTGTGAGTAACTTTTCTATAGGTAGTCCATGAGGAGCTAAGTGTAATTGAGCTAATGATGGTGGGAGGTTTGTGCTGGCTTGTTTTTTGGTTGAATAAAGACCTATTGATTCTAAATCTTCCACCTCAACTAATTCACCTTTATTTATTGATTGGTATGGATTTCCAGATGGGCCAATTGTTGGACTCAGAACCGTAAACCGACCATTACCTAAGCATTCCCCTACATGCTTACCTCCTGTGGATAATGCAAAGTTGGTAAACTCAGGCTTCTTTCTAACTCGAATACCAATTCGCCAACCCCCTGAATGAGTGCGTTCGATAAATGTCGCCTTTAAAGCTGGGTAACGATTTAGCCATTCTGAGACTAGGCGATCGCATTCTTGCTGTGAATCGAAATTTTTGACATCAAAATCAATCCAAACAGTGTTATTCCAACCGCCGAGAGTGCCTACTCCATTAAGAGGATTGGCGAACCATGTATCTAGCTCAATCTGTGTAGGTAATCTTTTTTGGTACTGAGTGTGAGGTATTAGATGAGGTTTATTGCTTTCATCTAAGTAACTAGGATTTTTGCCCGTAAAAAAGGGCTTAGGTGTTGCTCCGTCTTTTTCATACTCAATATTTCCATTTTTATCACTCTTGGGATACTTAAATGGGTCTTGTTTCGGCGCGACTGGTAGTGCTGGATATCCGTGTTTGGTAAGCCACTCAATAGCTGTGTTGCGATCGCTGATAAAATTATTGTGGATAGAAGTTGTCTCCATTAACATTGCTCACCTCCTGTTTCCACAATCAGATATAAAATTTTCTCTTGGAGCAACCCTAACTTTTTACAGTTGTAATTTTGAGATGCCATTTAGCTGACCTTCCTTCCGCGTTTCAGGGGTTGATTTGAGGGAAGAGAGTGAAGGTAAGCTTCTATTGCTCTTTGGTGAGCTTGAGGATTATCTCGATTAGCGATCCAATCAAGTATTAGCGGAAGATTATACAGCGTGGTTCTAGAATTAATCTTTTGCCAGTGAATGCTCTCCTGCCAAATTCCTTGGAGCCGATATCGCTTAAATGTTTCAGAAGACAATCCTATCTGGTTAGATAGTTGTTTTTTGGTGACAAAATTGTTCATATTAGAGTAATTTGTCATTAACTACTCTAATATGAACAATTTTAGTTTAAGAAAACTGAAAGCGACTTTTCGTGCTAAATCCTTACGTAGCAAGCATTCCAGAAATAAGTTATTTTTGACGTATCTTACTTTGGGTATGAGGAGAAAAGCTCTAATAGCCACCTTAAGATATCAACATATCAAGGCGATTTTTATTAATTGCTTACTATAGTTTAGTCTGTAGTTTCATCCATAAAAGTGACTTGCTTCTTTTTTCTTCTATCTCGCCTTTGTCTTTTTCCGTCTTGAGAATCCTCATCTTCTTTTCTACCTTGCCTTTGTATTTTTCCTTGATTAAAAGCCCGGTATTTTTCACTCTTCATCAACGCCACAAAAGTCTCTCTAGCACGCACCACAGGCATATAAAATTTCTGTCTGAATTGATGATCGCGCTCTGCAAAGCTAATTGCTTGAGTTATAATTTCCCAGGTATAGGGGCTTTCCTCCCGATCAAAAGGATTTTCAGATCCCCGAAGTTTACGGTTTTGCTGTTGCAGACGAGCCAGGTAATTCTTTACTGGCACTTGACCACCAAGACAAGCAAAATTTATAACCATAAGGTTCGTTTCTAGTATTAAGTCACGGAACATTAGTGCAGGATAAAGGGTCAAAGGTTTTAACGAGTGGATCTGTTCAAGCATTGTAAGAACAGCTTTCCATAGTTCAACTTCTGGTTTGATAATGGCTCTCTCGTTTCTTTTGAGCTTCCAATACGGAAATTTAGCATCAATCTTTTGCCGATAAAATTCCCCTACAACTGCCTTATGATATTGCAGTAGCTGTCTTCCTGTAACTGTCTGTATCAAATCTTGGTTTTGCTCCTCAGATGTAATTTCCTCAAAAACTGCCACAAGAATCACTAAGGGATTATTTATCTGAAATGCTGAGGGAGCTATTAAATAGGGGCTAGGCACTAATATGTATGGATTGGGCACAAATAATAGATTTTCGCTCATACGACTCTTAGATTTTTAGTTATGATAATTGACGATTGCTGTCGCAGAAAGGCAAGACTTTCAACGAAATGCTAGATTCAGACAAGAATGTTAGCAAGTAAGGCTCAAAATTCAATTGCTCCCTAATGTAGGACTTACGCCCAAATGACGTGAAAGCATTGATTTAATGTAGGGATAATTCATGAATTGCCCCTACATTTCTTACTAGATAAGTAATAATTAGTCGATTGGCCGTAAGCTCAACATTTTCAAGAAATCTGCATAGTGCTTCTCAATCATTTCAACGCTTGTATCGCACCATCCGGCGATGACTGACTCAGGAATGCCTTTAATAATTTGAAGAGTAATGAAGGTATCCCTACAGCTATAAGGCGTGGTGTCTGGCTTAATTGGGTCAACAATACGATTCCAGGCATTATTGCAAAAATTGTTGTAAGTGATTACTTTACCTTTTGGGCTGGGAAAAACTAAAGCATCTGGATGAGGGTTCTCAGGTTTGATAGATAGTAGTAACTGTCGCAATCTTTCTGAACAGGAGAATCGCCGCTTTTTGTTATTTTTCGACCCTTCCACTCTAATAGGAATACCATTCCCAGATGTTGTCACCAAACCTTCAAAGCGGATAAAACCACAATCTTCTGTTATATGCTTCCATTGGAGTCCGATCGCTTCTGATGGACGGCAGCCTGTTAGAAATAAGAATTCGACAAAGGGAGCATAGTGAGCATAACTGATACCTGTAAAGCCTCTACCGTTCCAGTTTCCCCGATGATTCTTAAAAGCCTGGATAATTTTTTCTCTTTCTTCTTCGGTAAAAGCGTTTGGCTTAGGTTCCAATTGATAACGGTACTTCGGCATTTCGTTAGCCATTCCTACATAAGGGTTAGTACCAATCAATCCATGCTTTACACCCCACTTACAAGCTGCATTGAGTTGAATTAATGCTCGTTTAGTTTGGTGTACCGTGGTAATTGCCTCTAAACCGGCTTTAACCTTCACAGCGTCTAGTAATGGTATATCACCCAAGCGCGTAAACAATTTAGTAAAGCTATTGTGGTACCCCTTAGTTGTTTCCTTCAAACTTGATGACTTGTAAGCAAGATAACCCTCCCAAAGTTCAGTAATTTTCATCCCAATTTGGGGTGTAATTTCAGACTTTAAAAGAGTAAGAGCTAATTCAGGTTTGTACTTTTTCAAAGTTGGATCAAAATTTCCTGAAGCAATATCCAACTCAATCTGAGCCTTTTTCGCTTCTGCTGCTTTGCGGTTTAATTTAGTGTCGGCCAATCCAATCGATAGATTGTGTCTTTTCCCCGCATGACGAAATCGTAGTTGTAACCGACCATGAGAAACAACAATAGAGACGTTTCCCTTAGGCGTCTTACGTTGAGACGGTTTGTCGTACATAGCGTTAATAGTACATATGTTCTTATAAGTTTACACCCAATTTACGCCCAATTTACGCCCAAACTACCCTAACTTACCCCAAATTTTTCTAGTTCACCAGTACTTAAGTACTAATATCTCAGCTATGTAGAAAAACAAAAACCCCCAAAACATAAGTGTTTCGGGGGTTTTCTTCAGTAAGCGGGCGGCGGGAATCGAACCCGCATTAATAGCTTGGAAGGCTATAGTTTTACCACTAAACTACGCCCGCAAATTTCCAACCTTTATACAATAACATACTTGTAGCTGAAATTCAAGAAGTTAGCTATCAAGGTAGCGGCTCTATTCGGATACGTAGTATAAGATTACTAGGCTTGGGATCGTTTGGATCGTTATCATACGCAGGTTCAAATTCCCAGCCATTGAAGACTTGATTGGCTACGAACTCCTCATAGTAGCTTTTTTCCTGTGCGGAGATAGCTTCATCCGCAATATTAATGTGCTCAAGTTTGCCTGTTTCAGAAATAGTTAATACCACTTTAAATTCTACAGGTCGGCCAGAATCCTTTTCGATATACTTGATATATTCAAGACCCTTGCTAAATGGCTGGTTGCTTGGTTTTATTCTGGCAGGATGAGTGTGTCTATCTCTTTCTCCTTGTTGAGGTTCTCCAACTACACTTGCGATGAGGCTTCCTCCTACTGCATTGGAGGATGACGGGGAAGACTCTTGATTATTAGTATTACCTGCAATTTCACCTTGACGTTGCTCACTCAGTTCACGCTGACGTTGTTCACTCAGTTCACGCTGACGTTGTTCACTCAGTTCACGCTGACGTTGCTCACTCAGTTCACGCTGACGTTGTTCTGCAATTTCACGTTGACGTTGCTCAGTCAGTTCGCGTTGACGTTGTTCAGCAATTTCACGTTGACGCTGCTTGGTGAAAGCTATGGCACTTTTATCTTGAGTGGTAGGTGCTGGTTTTGTTGTTAACTTATCTGTTGGAACTACTTGCTTTGGTAAATTGTTTGCTTGTAACTTCTGATTTCTGGATGATGACTTTGGCAATACTTGTTTTGGTGAAGAAGCAACTGGTTTTGCTATTGCTCTTGGTTTAGCTCTTGATTTTGTTTGAGAAGAAAGCTCTATAAATTCAATCGGAATATTGGCTTTGCCTTGTTGCTGCCACAACAGGCTAAAATAATATGAACGTATCAGCCAGAAGACTAGCAAGTGTAGCGCAACTGAACCTACTGCTACAGCAATCCACAAACTAGGTGGATCAGTATGCCGCCTCCATACCTTGTTTGGAATTGAAGTTGTTTCCGCAACCGATTGTGTCATATTAAATTAAAAATTGGATATGATTCGGTGCTTTTACTCACCACTACTGCTTCAAAATCCATTTATTTTTTAGCGATTAGCCATTATCTCTGATGACACAGCAAAGGTCAAAACTGTTTCATCTACTCCTTTAAGTTCTAGGGGACTAACTTTAGTAATTTCTTCATCCTGTAAATAGTCTGCTACAGCAGCAGAAACCAAAATAGTACCGGGAATAGCGGCAGATTGCAACCTGGCGGCAATATTCACACTTGGCCCAATCGCTGTGTAGTCAGCACGTTCGGCGCTACCAAACATTCCCACAACTGCCGTACCTTGGTGAATACCACAACGAAACCTTACGCCAGCATGTCCGCTAGGGTCGAATATACCTTGGTCTTTCCAACGCTGGTTCAACTGGTTAAGTGAGCGGTGCATTGCTCTTGCTGTATTGATGGCACGACGCACCTGTTCATTTGGTGTTAATTCTTCTGGCGCTCCATATAAAGCTAAAATAGCATCTCCCATAAATTTATCCACAGTGCCGCCATTGTCAAACACAGTCTTGGTCATAGCTTCTAAATACTCATTCAGCAACTCTGCCACTCGTCGGGATCTAAGAGTATTTGCTAGCTGGGTAAAGCCAACTATGTCACTAAACAAAACTGTAATCAAGCGCGGTTCCGGTCTTAAATCTAGCGTCAAATCTCCCATTGCGGCTTTTTTTACCAATACAGGTGGCAAAAAGCGCTTTAGTACTGATTCTGTCAGGTAAGTATTTAACTCCACAACCCGTCGTTCATTTTCTTTCAAGGCTAAGAGATTCCTTACTTCCGCCAGAAGTTCCCGGTCATTAAACGGTTTGGCTAGATAAGCATCCGCACCATGTTCTGTGCCTTCAATACGGGTTTCCTCATCAACTTTTGCTGTGAGTAGAATGATTGGTGTTCCTTTCAATTTATCTTCATTGCGGATCATCCGAATCATTTCCAGTCCCGTCACCAAGGGCATCATTAAGTCAGTGACAATCAAGCTGGGTAAAATTTCCTGAGCTAATTTAAAGCCTTCAGCACCGTTACGGGCTGTCTGGACTTGATAGCCATTGCTACGAATTATATCAGATACATAGGTTCGCAAATCTGGGTTGTCATCTACAACCAGAATTAAGTGTCCAGTTTTTACAGGATTACCATTACTTTGTCCTTGAGAGTCCTGAGTGTCAGAACTCGGTGATAAGTCTTTGGTAAGGCTTTCGATGTTATCTATTGTTGGCTCTACTAGTTCCAAATCAGCTAATTCCACACTAGCGCGGCTTGTGTTCAGTTCACAAGGTGTTTCTTGCACTTGCTGTGTGGGTAAGTGAGTATTTCCAGACACAAGCCATAAAGTAAAGGTAGTACCTTCCCCGTAAACTGATTCTACAGTTACTTGACCACCATGCAGTTCTACCAGTTCTTTGACTAAAGCCAAACCCAAACCACTACCTTCATAGGAACGGTTTTCCGAGCCTTCAGCTTGACGGAAGCGCTCAAATAAGTGGGAGATTTGTTCTTTAACAATGCCAATGCCTGTGTCTTGTACTTGCAATATACAACGATCTGCTTCAGATTGCAGCCTGACACTGATTGTGCCACCTTCTGGAGTAAACTTCATGGCATTTGACAGCAGGTTGTAAACCACTTTGTCAAATTTTTCCATATCTAAATATACTTGAGGGCATTCGCCAAACTCAGTTACTAGATGGAGTTCCTTTTTCTCACAGTAGGGGCGAAATGACTCAACTATTTGGCTGACAAACTCGACCAAATCGCAAGGACGGAAACTAGGCTGCATCCTTCCAGCATCTAAGCGTTGTAGATCCAGTAATTGATTTACCAGTCGGAGCAGGCGGCGGGAGTTACGTAAGGCGATCGCACTTTGGGCGTAAGACAATCCCTCACCAATACTTACTGCTGACTCTAAAGGCCCTTGAATTAAGGTAATAGGAGTGCGGAATTCATGGGAGATGTTTTGAAAAAATTCAGTTTTTTGTTTGTCTAATTGCAGCAAGCGTTCAGCTTGATCGCGAGTTGTTTGGTACAAGCGTGATTGCTGTACGGCGATCGCTGCTTGAGCTGCTACAGATTTAGCTAGATCAATCTCAGATGATAACCATCGACGTGATTTGCTACCTTCACGCAAGGTGATACTACCGATGCATTTGCCATCAGCTAGTAACGGAACAACCATGAGCGATCGCGCTGGCATTTTCAAAGGCAAATCAAACCCCTTGATTTCCGCAGGACAATTGCTCATATCAGCAATTACTACTGGTTCCTGCGTGCGTAAGATTTCTTGTAGGATCGGATTTCCTTGGATTGGTGCTTGAGAATCGGGTAGTTGTTGTTTTAATTTGTGATTACTACTACTTAATAATTGACCTTGAGCTAGCTTAATAATATCGTTTGAATTTTTACCGCTATCATACAGCCCTACACAGTGGACAAACTCATCTTCCTCTGTCCATAAAGAAAGAACGCAGCCATCTACTTGTAAGGCTTGCCCTAGTTGCTCGGTAATAGCCGCAAATATTTCTTCAGGATCTAGACTAGAGCGAATTGCCGTAGTAATTGTATTAATTAGAGCTTCTCGTTTAGCAAGAGCACGTACTTGTTCGTAAGTATAAGCTTGAGATAAAGCAAGGGCCGCCTGATCCGCTACCATTAACACCAGTTGCACTTCTTCATCCCTCCAAATGCGAGGTTGGAAGCACTGGTGCAGCGCTAGCACTGCCATCAGTTCTTGTTGACAAATCAGCGGCACAACTAAGCTGGAGCAAATGTTAGCTGCAACAAAAGCTGTGTTACGTTGTCGCAGTTCAGGAGTATCGCCCTGGATACGTTCATCATCTGCCACATTATGAATCACTTGTACTTCGCGGGTTTCCCACACTGTCTCAGCCAAAAGAGGTTGAGAGGCAAAGGAACCGACAGACAAAGCAGAAGAATTATCTGCTTGCTCCTCTGCTGCCTTTTGAGGAGCCTTTTGGTAAATAAATCCTTCATCTACCAACTGCTCATCTTGGAAGGGACGTAAGAGACAGACATCCACCTCCAACATATGACCCACTGTATCGACAATTGCTTGTAAAATTTGCCGATAGTCTAAAGCGCTACGAATTGTATTAGTGACAGTATTTAGCAGTGATTCCTGACGGAGTGTGCGGGTCAGTTCACGGGTACGGGCTTTAAGGACATTGTGAGTATCCAAGGCCTGGCGTACCACTGCTTTGAGTTCTTCTGCTTCCCATGGCTTGGTAACATATTTGAATACCTTACCAGCGTTGATTGCTTCCACTAAGTCTTCGACATCAGTGTAGCCAGTTAAAATAATCCGAATAATATCTGGATATTGAGTCGCTGTCAGGCTCAAAAATTCTGTACCGCTCATTATCGGCATCCGCTGATCAGAGATGATCACTGAGACCTCTCCCTCTTGCGCCAGCAGATCCAATGCCGCAGGGCCAGAGGTTGCCCTCAGCACCTTGTAATCGCGATAGAAGGTGCGGTAAAGCAAGTCAAGGTTGTCTGGCTCATCATCGACAACTAAAATTTTAGGCTTACTGTTTGCTTGGGATTTCATGCACCGCTTTCCTGCTGCAACGGCAGTTGGATAAAGAATAATCTGATCAGGTAAGGATGTTTCTGAGTCAGGTAAGAGCAGAGCATTTTAACCAATAAGGCTGTTTGGCTACATGAGTGCTGAGTGTAAAAGTATTTACTCACAGTAATTCGCCTCAATGGCTTGTAACGATTGCCATTCGCTCTGATGCAAGGCAATTGCTTTCATATTCAGTTTTAGTGTTACAAAGTTGATACTTGCTTGCCAAATCTTCCTTCTCCTCCGGCGAGAATTGTCCAATACTATATACATACAGCACTCAAGGCTGGCTGAAAAAGCCATCTGTAGCTGCATATTAAGTTTTCCCGTTGCAGCAGTTGCACTAACACTTGTAGGTAAATTTTATTTATCGTACTCATGGTAGAGTTAGATATATTACAACAATAAAATTTAAAGCCAAAGTATACTATTAGACAAATGCTTCTTTCCTATTTAGCAATCAGAACTTTCAGTAAAACAAGTGCCAGTGTTTCCCTAGTTGGGGAAAAGTCGTCCAATACCCAGTCAGCCTAAAATCAGTCCTTGTAACTCCAAACAGCTTATGTAGATATTTAAGTTATGCCAGAGCTATAACTTCTACGAATATCTACACTTTCGTTAACAAACCGATAAAGTACATCAGGAGTTCACTATCAACATCAAAAACATTGGGCTTGCCAATAAGTGAGATCAATTAACGAACATTTCAGGTCATCTTTTTTACCAACGCGATCAACGGCTCCTTGTACGGCATTGCTCATCAGATATAGCATAATGTCATAAATTATACAAATTATGAATTGAGCCATAGCGCGTATCTCTCAAGTTCAGAGCTTATAACTCAATGGAATCAATTGATGGCATACTCTTTTGTCCTCCTGATGTTCAACCACCTAGAGTAAGTAACCTGTCAATGCATTATTCAAAAGTGTGAAGAGTATGTTATTACCTTGAAAAATCAATCAGGTCATCTATATCATCTATATAAAGTGGTGTAAAACAATTAACTCAAGCAGCAAGAAGCATTATCTATTCTGTACAAAGGGTAAGTTAGCATCAGATACGGCAACATAGGATGCTTTTGAGAAAATTTTCTTTGAATGAAATCAATACTAAACTAGCCTTGACATCCTGGTTTTTTCACCCATATCACCAAGAGCCGGTCAAAGTTGCCGCTGATTCATCTGAGCGTCAACTCCAAATCCGTCCTGCAACACCTGCCGATCTCAATAGTGTTGCCCAAATCATTGCTGAAAGCTTTCACTCCCAAAATGGTATGTGGGGATGGGCTTTTCCGTTGCTACGTTTGGGTATTTACGAAGACTTGAAGCACCGCATGGCATCATCTGCGCCTCATCACGTTTGTTTAGTTGCTGTTGACACGACTTCGGGTGCGGCTAATGACTTAGTAGGAACTGTAGAACTAGGTGTACGTTTTAGTGATTCCTGGACACAGACTGGCAGAAGTTTTCCGTACCTGTCTAATTTAGCTGTCCGCCCTCAATACCGTAGGCATGGTGTAGCCTCAGGGTTACTTACAAGCTGTGAAAAAGTCTCCCAAGAGTGGGGATTTCAAGACTTATACCTCCATGTTTTAGAAAATAACCATCAGGCACGGCAGCTTTATTTCAAGCTGGGATATCAGATACATAAAGTTGAATCTAATTGGAATACATTTATCGCAAGACACTCACGTCAGATACTGTTGCACAAGTATCTACGGACTAATTCAATTAGCTGAAAATTATTGTAAATATATTAATCTTTACAAAATAACCATCTTAGTGAACAACCTGCCACTAGGAAAATTAGCGTTTATATTATGTGGCGGTATCTTACCCAAGATTACTACAACTTGTGGATAGTCTTGAGTTTGACCAAATAGGTAACCACAACAACTTAGAATTTGTTATTTTCGATTTAAAAATATTAGTATAGGAAAAAATAACATTTTGAAAATGACGCTTATGCTCGACAAACATTAGGCATAACTGACGATATTTAAATATATCTGGGTAATTCCTTGTTTAGCTAATTGCAAAAGTAGGTTGAAATGCAATACAGTTCAGTTAACGGTAAACGTCACCCTTTAGGTGCGGAGTTTACGGCTAAATGAACGTAGCCGCTAGGTCTGAAACTTTAGTAATTTTTGCTATTTCATAATTTGTTACATTAGTATTTTAAAGTTTGAACAAAACAATGACAATGTAAATAGCAAATATAATTGCAATTTGAGCAAGGGCAATTCCTTATAATAACTTTGTATTTAATATATTCATCTTTATAAAAACTTTAAAAAAAAAAGGCTCTCGTGGAAGACAAAACCAGTTAAATCTCATAAAATATGATTACTTAATTCAGGAACAATGTTTATTTATTCCTAATTTAGTTAATTGACCATAAAATTCTTGATAATAAGAAAAATCAAAAATCTCAATTGGTTTAACAGCAAGTCGCAGCTTTGAGTACATAACTACCCAATTATTCGCAAATTTAAAAAACATGGATAGCGAACAGCGCCGACGCTATCAGATTGCTATGGTATCAACCTATTATCCTGACACCAGTTTTCTTGACAATGTTGTCATGCCAGATGGAACTGAGCAATCGCATGGCTCGGATATCCTCACACTTCTGCACACGGGAAAGGTTTTCATTATCAATAGCCGTAGGCGAAATGGTTTAATTCTGTTTAAACGCTACCATGCAGAGTTTGCTGGGCCTGGAGCTGCGGTGGGCGGGGATTACGATTGTGATTGCCAAAAGGCAATACCTATAGGGAATCTGTCTTTATTAACTTCCGAATCTTATGAGGAACGCCAGAAAGCTTACCTAATTAGGCGACAATGGATTCGTTTAATTAAACAAATTACAGAAAACCCAGTACCTCAGCAACGAGTCCAGAAGATTCTTGATCAATTTGAACAATACTTTCCACCAGAAATGGTAGCTCATTTACCAGATGTCGCTTTTGCGCTTTTAGTGGGTGTGCTGCCACAAACAGTGGGCGTAGTTCGTCGTTTGGGCAGCGAGGTTCATGGCAGATTTAATTACTGAGTTAAGTGTTAAGATTCAAAACTTGCCAAAGCAGCTTGTAGCCGATTTAGGGTACGGACATTTTCCTCTGTCGTACCTACAGTAATTCGCAATCCTCCGCTAAGAAGCCGTACAAGAGTGCCGGAGTTTTTAAGTTTCTGATTCAGACTTTTTAAAGTAGCGTCTTGGGGCGAAGATCCATTGGGTTTAAGACGCAGGTAAATAAAGTTAGCTGCACTTTCTGTGACTTCTAAGGCTGGATGTTGCGATAAAGCTTGAATAAGCTTGTCTCGTTCAATGAGTGTTTGAGAAATTGACTCAAGCAAAAGTTTATGGTTTTGCAAAGCAACTAATGCCGCAGCTATTGAGAAACTGGGAAGATTGTAGGGTAAACGGACTTTTTCTAAAATGGCGATCGCTTCTGGATGAGCTATGCAATAGCCAACACGAACAGCCGCCAAACGAAAAGCTTTAGAAAAAGTGCGTAGTACTACCCAGTTGGGTCGTTGGAGTAATTCTCCGACTAGGGTAGTCTGGCTAAATTCAAAGTAAGCTTCATCAATTACTACCAGAATTTGTTCGCTCAGACTTCTCAGCCATGCTAACTCTGCCGCAGTTAAACAATTAGCGGTGGGAGAATTGGGATGCACTACGAAAACAGCTCTAATCGGGGGATTTTGAGTTTGTTCCATAGCAGATTGTGCTGCTTGTAAATCGATTTCAAAATTTATTTCACTTCTACCAACCTCTACTACGGGAATGCCCAAAGTTTGTGCCAAAACTGCATACATTGAAAAAGTCGGATTGGCAACGAGAATTGAGCCTTCTGCTCCTAGACAGGTGGCGATTAATAAAGAGCGGATGAGCTCATCTGAACCATTACCCACAGAAATATTGGCAGCAGTAATACTAGATGGCGAGAGGTTCGCTGACTCATTTACGTATTGGGCGATCGCTTCTTTGAGTGTCTCATGTCCACCATCGGGATAACGATTTGTTTCAGTTACTTGCTGATAAGTCCAAGCCAGCTTTTCTTTTAACTCTGGTGGCAAATCATAGGGGCTTTCATTCGTATCCAGCCGATCAAACTGTGTTGCTACTGCTTCGGCTGTATCGCTGCTGGGATGAGGTTTGTAAGCTGTAAATTGGGCTAAATCTGATCGGATGAAGGGAAGCATAATGTTAGTCGTTAGTCATTAATCATTGGTAATAGACACAGGATAAATGACTAAGGACATTCGTTATATGAGAATTTCATATTTTATAGCTTCAAGGTAACTGACAGAAGAGATGAATTGCTTGCCATATTTCTTCCATGACATTCCCTAATGCGTGATCGCTGTCAAGTTCTATTAAATCTACCCAAGGATGGGAACGCGCAAAGTCACGACTGGCTTCAATCGGAATAACTTCATCTTTGATTCCATGCAAAATTAGGGTAGGGATCGAGCGTTGCAACTGCTGTTCTTGGTATTGAGTTGCATCTGTAACGAAATCGTAACATAAGGGAAGTTCTCGCCCTTCCCCATAGTGGTAAACCATGAGATATTTTTCTTGTTGCCAACGCTGCACTTCTTTATCCCCAAGCTTAGGTAACCAATGGGATAAAAACCCAAAAGCTGGTGCTAGTAAGACTAGACGTTGTACTTGTGGGTGTTTCTGTCCTAAGTGAGCAGCTGTCAAACCGCCTAAACTTGAGCCTATGAGTGTTACTGGTGCAGAATCATCAGGAAATTCTGTAATCACTTGAGTTATTTGACGAGTGATAGTTAGGTGAGAAAAATCACCTGTATTCAGATCAGGAACTTTTATGTCTGTCTGAACTTCGGTAAAGCGATCGCCTATGTACCGTGCTTTGACAGAATTAGGACTAGAAGCAAAGCCGTGCAAGTAGATAAAGTAATTCAAAATTCAATTAAACCAGTATTTTAAGTACAGACGCTGTAGCGTCTGTACAAAATTTACCGCATCGTGACGAATTCTTCCGCGGCTGAGGGATGTATGCCAACAGTGGCATCAAAGTCTTTTTTGGTTGCGCCCATTTTGACAGCGATCGCCACACCTTGAATTATCTCAGCGGCACTGTCTCCTACCATGTGAGCACCCAGAACTTTGTCGGTTTTGGCATCCACTACCAACTTCATCATCGTTCTTTCTTGGGCACCAGTCAAACTATAGTACATGGGACGGAAGCGGGTGCGAAAAATTGTTACTGCATCATCACCAAGTTTGGCACGTGCCTCTGCTTCCGTCCAA
The DNA here is from genome assembly GCA_019359325.1 of Mojavia pulchra JT2-VF2. Taxonomy (GTDB): domain Bacteria; phylum Cyanobacteriota; class Cyanobacteriia; order Cyanobacteriales; family Nostocaceae; genus Mojavia; species Mojavia pulchra. Next base: position 137,952 of record JAHHHN010000001.1, read on the forward strand.
CCCACTGTAGCGGCTTCTGGGTTGGAAAAAATTGCTGTAGGTACAGTATCATGGCTAAATTCTCGGCGGTTGTTGCCAAATTCACTATCAGCGAAGGCGCGACCTTCACCAATTGCTACAGGTGTTAAATTTAAGCGATCAGTAACATCGCCGACAGCAAAGATATTTGTTTGGCTGGTTTGACTATATTCATTAACAGCGATCGCATTCGTAGTGCTGTATCCCGGCCCCTCAACGGAAGTGGGGACAACATCAACCCCAGCATTTTCTAAACCCAGTCCATCTATATTAGGTATCCGGCCAGTTGCTACTAAAAACACATCGGCAATCACTGGTTCTTCATGCTCCCCGGATAAAGACAATTTCAATCCTTCCTGTACAGGCTCAACTGCTGTTACTACAGTATTTTGTAAAAATTTAATGCCGTGGTTTGTCATTCCTTCTTGAATGCCAGTTTGGATGTCTTCGTCAAAACCTTTCAAAATTAGGTCTTTGCGGATAATCTGCGTCACCTGGGAACCTAAACCGCGCATGATCGAGGCAAATTCCGAGCCTATGTAACCAGCACCAATAATGGCGATATGTTTTGGTTGTTCTTTGAGGTGAAATATTTCATTAGAGGTAATGGCATATTCCATACCTGGTAAATCTGGTTTGACAGGCCGCCCCCCAACAGCAATTAAAATTTTGTCGGCTGTAATTTTGCGTTCATCAACTTCTACAGTGTGGGGATCTACCAAGCTGGCGCGACCGGGAATCAATGTTACTCCCGCTTTTTCTAAAAGGCTGATATGTAATTGCGACAGCCGCCTGACTTCCTTGTCTATAGATGTAATGAAATGTTCCCAGTCTAATTCTGCATTATTAACTTTCCAGCCATAACCTGCGGCATGATCGAAGAGTGCCGGAAAGTGAGAACCGTAAACCATGAGTTTTTTGGGAACGCAACCGCGAATCACACAAGTACCACCAACTAAATCGTTTTCAGCGATCGCCACTTTCGCCCCATAGCTAGCTGCTCGTTTGGAAGCCGCCAAACCTCCAGAACCTGCACCAATTACAAATAGGTCGTAATCATACGTCATAAATTTGTGTGTCTCTTTCGCAACAATTGAGCTTCCGAAAACTTATACAGCAGGTTTGATTTACAGCTATTTTCACTAATTTGAACCACAGTTTTTAATTGTGCCCCTACCAAGTGGTTGAATTAATTCCAAAGTGCTGTAACTACAAAAGATATTTAGCAACCCCGCATAAGTCCTGCTCTTAATTTAATCTAGCGTTAGCAGAGGTTTTGGCGTCAGTTTGGCGTCAAGATGAATGTTACTTGTGCTTTGATGAAAGTCGTTGTGCCAGCTAATGCCACATTAGTAATCAAAAACGGGTTTGAGAAAGCGATCGCTACAGTTTGCTCAGTTACGAATTTTTAAGTAGTTGGTCTTTCTGGTGGCTCTGGTGTGGGTGTGGGTATTGGCTCCGGTGTAGGTATAGGTTTCGGTAGTTCGTTATCCGGTTTTGGTAGCTCCGGTGTAGGTATAGGTTTCGGTAGTTCGTTATCCGGTTTTGGTAGCTCCGGTGTAGGTATAGGTTTCGGTAGTTCGTTATCCGGTTTCGGTAGTTCCGGTGTAGGTATAGGTTTCGGTAGTTCGTTATCCGGTTTTGGTAGCTCTGGTGTAGGTATAGGTTTCGGTAGCTCGTTATCCGGTTTTGGTAGCTCTGGTGTAGGTATAGGTTTCGGTAGCTCGTTATCCGGTTTTGGTAGCTCTGGTGTAGGTATAGGTTTCGGTAGTTCGTTATCCGGTTTTGGTAGCTCTGGTGTAGGTATAGGTTTCGGTAGTTCGTTATCCGGTTTTGGTAGTGTTATCGTTGCACTGGGCGTTGGTACAGTAATTTGAGGACTTGTGGAAGTTTGGCTAGTATCAGCACCAGTATTATTAGTATTCCTTATAGTCCCGTTATTATTAGCAGTTTCTGGTTGATCATTTAACAGAACTTCTCCTGTGCCCACAAAAGAGTCTTCTAGAAGATTCTCTTTGATGGGGCGCAATGAGGAATCATCTTGATTAATGTTGTTGTCAGGCAAATTTGAGGAACTAGCAGTTAGCTGTAAAAATGATGGATTTTCAATTACTCCCTCGCCTTTGATTGGCGTCTGTGTAGCTACAGATGCAGCAGTTTCAGCTTGAACGCTGGCGATCGCCGGATCAGGTGTGGGTGTAAGATTCTGCTTTGTCAAATCAAGGCCGCGAACAATATCGCTCGTTTCATAAAAATTTCTTAAATCAAAATCATATAAACCTTGAAATCTTCCTTTAATAATAATTATCAGTTGCCCTGCTTCCAGCAGCTGACGTTGAGAAGCTTCTTTGTTGGAAACTTCAATGCCACTATTTGTCAAAGCACCCACAATTGTGGTATCTGTTTTTTGGTCGTAGCGTACAAATAATGCTGAACCGCGAATTGCTGCTGCTGCATTCGGCGTTTGTATCCGTGTTTGTCCCCTACCTGGGGGAATGAGCAGCAGCACAGTTCCGTTGGATAGTCTCAAATTTCGAGTTTTAGGCAAAAACTGAAATACTGCCTGTTCCCCAACCCGTGCCAAAGAACCGTCGTTGAAGCGTAAGTCTGCAAGGGAAGCTCGGCCCGTAGACAACCCATCACCAGGAATCATTGCATCCAATTTGCGTGCCGGACGCTTCTTTTGGCTATTTCTGGGAATCAGCTGCACCAAGTTTCGTAGATCCTGAATCTGAGCTCGCGTTAGAGGAGTAATTGCGCTTGCCTGTTCTGGCAAAGGAAACACGATAACTCCCCATAAACCAATCATCAAAAGTGGGAACAATTTATGAAACATAATTTGGAAACTCGGCAAGTTTAACTACTACCAAACCAGTTATTGTTTATACTTTTTTAAGTGCTTTATCTTTAATATTTCCTCAGTTTAGCTATTCTATTTGATAAAATTGGCACATATATTATCATGTTTTTTCTAAGTTTAATAGATTATCACAATATATAAACAATAAAATTTAATATCTCTAACTTTTTCAGGTAAAGACGTATAAATACCATATATGGTAGTCTGTAATCTTGCTCTTAAAATTAGTGACAAAAATCAGGGATGAGTTAATCGGAAGTTTGGAATTCTTAATTACAACTTCCGAGGCAGCTTTTGGATCTACATTTGCCAAACGCGATCAACGCCATCAAAGATGCAACCCAATAGCTGGAAAAATTTATTGTTCGCAGTTTTGTTAACTACTAGTGGTACAACCTGGTGTTGCATTAGTGTAGATAAAGGATGGGCTGAAAATTCTGATGTAGAGATGTCAATTAAACGGAGATTAGGGAATAATTTAGCATCAAAAAGCACATTTTTAGCCAACGCTCAGATAACTCATCAGTTCTACCAAAAGTATCAAGGAAATCCAAGTAATTATGAATCGCTATTGCGGTCATCAGAGTTAGCAAAGACAGAAAAAAACCAGCAGTGTGCAAAGCTTAATCAGAGGAACTCGCCTGCAAAGCAAATTGACATTCACAGATTTAGCAACTGGGAAAGTTGTTTTGACACATACCCAAGTTCAAATCATCCATTGCAATTATCCTTTTCTGAAACGGTCTTTAAAGCCTCAAGAGCGACTATCTACTGTAAAGACAACTGGTGTAAAAATTCTATTGGCTTGAGGATTTTGTACTCACAGACGCCGCCCGATGATGTTACACAGCCACAACCACCAACTGCCGAACCCAATCCAGCAATCACAGAAAATCCTGACAAGATTCAACAGCAGAATAACCCGCCACAGTTAGAAGTACAGCCTAACAATTTTCCCAAACCTTCACCAGAGGCAATAGAGCGACTACTAGAAAGACCTCAGATAGATTACTCTCAAAGGCTAGAGATGCTGAGGCAGCTGTTGCAAAAAAAAACACAGATACAACCTGAATCTCAAAGCAATCTAGAACTAGGGTTACGGATACGGCAACGAACATTACCACCATCACTAGAACAACCGTCCCCCCCACTCATAGAAGAGCCTGTGGCTCAGTTTAAACCTATAGGCTACTTACAAGCTCGTGTCGCCTACTTTCATACAAGTAACATTTTTTCCTCAGATGTTGACCCAATTGAGGATAGCTTAATGTTTTATGGCCTGACTTTAGCCTCTGCGTATTTGCCATTAGGCCCTAAGACTTATATAAACGGGTCAATTGATGGCAACCTGATTCGTTATGTAGATCAATCAATCTACAATTACAACCAGATAAGATTCAATCTCGGCCTTTACCAGCAGCTATCACGGCGAATGTATGGCGAAATTAGCTGGAGTAATCAACTGTTGTTTTATGCGAACAACGGTGATTTTTTTAAGGCAGGCGATCGCTTCTTGAACGAGAATTCACTACGATTGTCTTTGGGACGGCGAGATCCTTTGAGTTCCAAATTTTTTTTAGATAGTTTCTATGAATTGAGCTTTAATTTTGCCGATCCAAAAAACCGTAATCGAATAATCAATTCTTTGTGGTTATCTTTAAGCTACTATTGGCAAAAATCTCTTCAAGTTGGTCTTAATTACCAGTTAAACTTGACAAACTTTACGCAACGCCAAGACTTACGAGAAGACGAATTTCATCGTTTATTTGGTCATTTAACTTATCGAACATCCAACTACAGCAGTTTTAATTTGCAGAGTGGTTTTAACTTTGGCAGTTCTAATGCAGCAAATATTGATTTTGATGGTTGGTTTTTCAGCGTAAATTACAACTGGGATTTAGGTCAATTTTGAATTGGGTCTTTCTTCATTCCTCCTGGTTATGGATTCTAAAAAATGATAAATATAAAGACATAATTAAACGTAAAATAGGAGAAGTAGCTCAAAAAATTTCTTCGTCTTTGCCTTATACTCTGTGCCCTGTGCCCTCTGGCTTTTAATGAGAAACATGAAGTTTTTTCAGTTTGACCTCATTTAAATAATTAATAACTAATCCAATCGCTCCAACTGCCGGCATAAAGTTTACCTGTATGAATGCCAGCTAGTTCTAAAGAAAGTAAATTTACACAAGCTGTAACACCAGAACCGCAATAAACTAAAATTTCTTCAGCTGTTTCTAGCTTTTCCCACCGACGACGCTGTTCTTCTAGGGAAAGTAGACAACCTGAAGAGTCTGTGGCTTCTTGCCAAGGATAGTTAATTGCGCCGGGAATATGACCGGCAATTTTATCGATTGGTTCTCGTTCACCTCGGTAGCGATCGCTCTCCCTAGAATCCACTAACACTACTTCTGGTAAATCTTTTCGAGCTTTCACAGTTGTAATATCTACTACCCTGTCTGTTTGTAGCTGGGGTTCAAAGGTAGCTATTCGGGGTTGAGGAATAATATCTGTGATGGGATACCCAGCTTTTTGCCATCCGGCAAAGCCTCCATCTAATACTGCCACTCGCTCATGTCCCAGATAACGCAACAACCACCAACAACGAGATGCAAAGGCAAAGCGGGAATCATCATAAGCTACAACCAAAGTTTTTTGGTAATTCACCCCCATTTTTGATAACTTGTCAGCTAATTCAGCAGGATTGGGTAAAGGATGTCTCCCCCCATGCTCTCCTACAGGACTAGAAAGATCTCGATTCAAATCTAGGTAGTAAGAGCCTTCGATATGACTTATTTGGTACTGCTGTTGTCCTAATTGTGGATCGGCGAGCGAAAAGCGACAATCCACAATAACGACTTGTGGATCTTTAAGGTGTTCCAACAACCACTTTGGAGAAACAACAAATGGAGAATCAGCCATAAACATTAATAAAGTAATTTTTAATTATTAAATGGAAAAACCAATGGCTAATGACGAAGACTTAGTACCACAATTAACAGCAGATGGTTCGTTTACCTTCACCTCCAAACAGTTTGGCGAAGCATTTCACAGCCATTATGGAGCGAAGCAGGAGAGTTTTTTGAAGTTTGCAGGCCCTACTCAATTGGCTGCACGTGCCCAAAAACCAATTTTGCGGCTGTTAGATGTTTGTTATGGTCTAGGATACAACACAGCAGCTGCTTTACAGACTATTTGGGCAGTGAATCCTAATTGTCATGTGGAGATTATTGCTTTAGAACTAAATCCATCTGTACCAAAAGCTGCGATCGCTCATCACTTATTTGATAACTGGGACTACAAATATACCGATATTTTGACCCAGCTAGCTTTTGAACATCAAATGCAGCAAGACCGCCTGAAGGCTCAGTTATTAATTGGTGATGCTAGAGGCTTGATTCGGCAAGTACACCAGTCAGGTTTTCGGGCAGATGCAATTTTTCTCGATCCTTTTTCACCACCTCAGTGTCCTCAGTTATGGACTGTTGAGTTCATGAAGCAAATCTCTTTGTGTTTAGATAAACATGGCATCCTAGCGACTTATTCCTGTGCTGCATCTGTACGCACAGCACTTTTAGCAGCTGGATTACAGATAGGTTCTACCCCACCAGTAGGAAGGCGATCGCCTGGTACGGTAGCCTACTCAGGACTCAGTGTTGAAGACTTGGTACTTCCTCCCCTTTCCCAAGCAGAAAAAGAGCATTTATTAACTCGTGCCGCTATTCCTTATCGTGACCCTCAATTGAGTGACCCTGCCCATGTCATAGTGATGCGACGGCAACAAGAGCAACAAGTTTCTGCACTGGAACCTACCTCTCGTTGGCGAAAACGGTGGCTTTCAGGAGATGAAAGCGCTGATTATACAAGCGTTGGTTCGATTGCCGATTCTTAAACCAGAAAAAATTTCTATTTTCTTCTAAATAAAGAATTATTTGGTGTACTACAAATCACTAAACTATAACTATTTTTTAATACTACTTAAAGAAAATATTCAACTTTAATATATTATGTAATAAAAAATTTTTAACAGCCTTGTATCTTTAAAAAGCAATCAAAACTTTAGGCATACCTCCTAATTTGGCATAAATCTTAGTGAATAGAAGACTTTGCCACGCCGCTAATTGAAGAAATCTCAGTAAATAGCCTGATTTAACTTTTGCGCTAATTGAACATACTAGAATAATAAATTAAAATATTGGGCAGCTATATTCAATGTCTTAAAAAATATTAAAAAGATGTTGTATATTATGCAGAGAAACATGCTGAACTTAAATGCATAAAGTTTCTATAAATGCCGAACAGAGTCCAGTTAAGTACTAACTTAATTGCTTAATAACTGAAACTGTTAACTTTTATTTAAAAAACTGGAGCGCCTTTGTGAATAAATGGAACCCCAAGCATATAGGCTCTACCACACCAATTGATAGCGGGTTAGACCCACTAAACAAAGTGAAGATTATAGGTTCAAATGATGCCCTAGAATTACAAAAACTAGAGGGTCATTCATTGGACTTATCTAAAGGAGAGTCTATGTTTGAAGCAACCCCAGCATTATCTTCGTGGATGAAAGATAAAAATATTAATTCTGATGACGACTCATTAAATTCTAGAACGTTACAAGCCAAATGCACAAAAGTGAATCGCTTTGATTCAGATCTGCCGAAAATTTTAGTAGTTGACGACCATGCTGCCAGTCGCATGACTGCTGCGGCGCTCTTGGCAATGGAAGGATACGATGTTATTGAGGCCGATAGTGGTTCCATTGCAGTAGAATTGGTGACACAAAAACAACCGGATCTGATTTTGCTAGATGTGATGATGCCGGGAATGGATGGGTTTGAGGTTTGCCAGATTCTCAAGCAACATGAGCACACTAGGCTAATACCAGTAATTTTTGTTACTGCTTTAAATGACAGGCGATCGCGTATTCGGGGTATTGAAGTTGGGGCGGATGATTTTCTGACCAAACCCTTTGACCGTGTAGAACTAGTAGCGCGTGTTAAGTCTTTAGTACGACAGAAGCGTTTGAATGAAGACTTAGACCATGCAGAACAAGTGCTGTTTTCGGTTGCGAGGGCGATTGAAAGTCGAGATCCGAATACTGGCAATCATTGTGAACGGTTAGTAAAACTGGGACAAGCTTTTGGTGAATACCTTAATCTCTCACGTAACCAGATTCGAGATTTAATGTGGGGGGGTAATCTCCACGATATTGGCAAGGTAGGCATTCCTGATGCAGTGCTACTCAAACAAGGCAAACTCACCCCCGAAGATTGGGAAGTTATGAAACAGCACGTTTTGATTGGGGAAAGAATCTGCCAGCCACTACGCAGTATGCGGGGTGTAATTCCAATTATTCGCCATCATCACGAGCGTTGGGATGGGTCAGGCTATCCTGATGGGCTGAAAGGAGATGATATTCCTTACCTGGCGCAAGTTTTTCAGATGATTGATATTTATGATGCTTTAACAAGCAAACGACCTTACAAAAAGAGTTTTACCTCAGAAGAAGCAATTGCTGTGATGTTGGAAGAAACCAATTTAGGTTGGCGCAATCCCGAACTCATGCAGCAGTTCGCAGAGTTTATTTGCGACCACGAGGATCGACACTTATAAACAATTTACATTTCAGTCTTTAATCATTAGCTGGTATTATTTGAGCCTAAATCTCAAAATACCAAGCGCATAAAGCGCAATTTATTGATAGCTGATAGCTAATTATGGTAGTTGTAGCAATTCTAGCGGCGGGACGCGGCACAAGGATGAAATCACACCTACCCAAGGTTTTACATTCCTTGGGTGGGCGATCGCTAGTAGAAAGAGTACTCGAAAGTGTAGAACCACTTTCACCTTCCAGGCGGTTAGTGATTGTAGGGTATCAGGCTGAGGAAGTGAAAGCAGCCATGGAGTCAATTCCCAGTTTGGAGTTTGTCGAACAGAGTGTGCAGCAGGGTACAGGTCACGCCATCCAGCAATTACTTCCCCACCTAGAAGGTTATACCGGGGATTTGCTGGTATTAAACGGTGATGTACCGTTGTTACGTACTCAAACTCTGCAACATCTGTGGCAAACTCACCAAGCAAATCAAAACGCCGCTACTATCCTGACGGCCCACCTACCCAACCCCAAGGGGTACGGTCGGATTTTTTGTAACAGTGAAAACATTGTGCAGCAAATCGTCGAAGACAAAGATTGCACTGCGGCACAAAGACAAAATCGCCGGATTAACGCTGGAGTTTACTGTTTCCGTTGGCAGAATCTAGCACAGGTATTGCCTCATCTCAAAGCAGATAATGCCCAAAGAGAATATTATCTAACCGATGCCGTTACTCAGGTGGGAAAAGTAATGGCAGTGGATGTGGAAGATTATCAGGAAATTCTCGGCATCAACGATCGCCTACAACTAGCCACGGCATACGAAATTTTGCAAAGGCGAGTCAAGGAAAAATGGATGGTGGCAGGTGTTACCCTCATAGACCCTAATAGCATTACCATTGATGACACTGTAGAATTACAGCCGGACGTCATTATTGAACCCCAAACCCACCTGCGCGGAAATACCGTTATTCAAGCAGGAAGTCGCATCGGGCCTGGAAGTTTAATCGAAAATAGCCAATTAGGTGAAAATGTCACCGTACTCTATTCCGTGGTCAAGAATAGCATTGTGCAAGCGGGATGCCAGATTGGACCTTATACGCATTTACGCGGTCATGTACAAGTAGGTGCTGGTTGCCGTGTAGGTAATTTTGTCGAATTGAAAAATACTCAATTAGGCGATCGCACCAATGTTGCACATTTGTCATATTTGGGTGATACCACTGTCGGCACTAAGGTCAATATCGGTGCAGGTACAATTACCGCCAACTATGACGGCGTGAAAAAACATCGTACCAAGATAGGCGATCGCACTAAAACTGGTGCTAATAGTGTTTTAGTGGCTCCAATAACTTTGGGTGATGATGTCTACGTAGCAGCTGGTTCGACTGTTACAGAAGATGCACCTAATGATTCTTTGGTAATTGCCCGTGCGCGTCAGGTAGTAAAACCAGGTTGGCGCAAAAAGAGCGCTGAGTTTTGAGTTTGTTTTTGAATTGTTAAAACCTACTCAGCACTCATAGCTCAGGACTCAGCACTGACGATACAGCCAATATTTGTAGCAACAGGAAGTTCTAAAGTATCGCCAATTTTGTTGCCATCATGGTAGGCGGCGAGTAGGACTTGGCTAGTTTTACCCCAAGCGATCGCCCCATTTGCATCTAAGGCGATCGCTCCTAAATCCCGCTTGTTATCGTGTGCTTCCGCAAACGAGCGTTGCATAGCTTCCTTGAGGGACATACCGTCAGTCACGCGCACTACAATCCGTGGTGCTAAACACTCATCAATGATATCTTCCCCAATCCCTGTGCAGCTGACAGCTGCATCGTTAGTAGCATAATTACCTGCTGGCATGGCAGAATCACTTACTCTACCAATCCGTTCAAAACCTTTACCGCCTGTAGAAGTGCCTGCGGCAAGTCTACCATAAGTATCCAATACTACTACACCTATCGTACCGCGTCGGGCATTGCTGCTTTCTACAAGTTCGGGTTCTGCTACCACCCCAGCCATCGTGCTTCTAAAATTGTCCTGACGCTCTTGTATCCACTCTTGTAACCGCAAATCAGTTAAAGCGTTGTAACTAGGAATTTGCAACTCCCGCGCTAGTTCGCCTGAGCCGTAATCTGACAGTACCCGGTCTGGGGAGTTTTGTAAAAATTTCGCCAATTGAATCGGATTCTTCACCCGTGAAATATTAATTACGCCACTAAAGCGCCCTGATGTACCATCCATCAACGAAGCACTCATGCGGATTTGACCATCAGATTGCAGAACCGAACCAGTACCAGCATTAAAGCGGGGGTTATCTTCCAACAATTGACAGCCGTGTACCACTGCTTCACAGGCATTTGCTCCTGAAATGAGGAGAGAATAGACTTCCTCTACTACTGCATAGAGTGATCGACGCACTGCCTCCACTCCTCCTTTTCCGTGGAGTGAACTACCAGCCCCCCCATGAATAATTAATTTTGGCTGCACCTGTGAATTCATATATCCTTTGCGCTATTTGCGTCTCAGTGATGTTACTTTTAGTCAGTTTCATTTTTAACTTCAGAACGCCGACGGCGGCAACGTTCTGAGCAGTATTTCACTTCGTCCCAGCAATCTTGCCATTTCTTGCGCCAAGTGAAAGGACGTTCACAGACCGGACAGATTTTTGTAGGCAAGTCAGATTTAGAACGTGTACGCCCCATATCGATGCTGTGCAGATTGAAGAAAAAATTTGTGAGCGATGGAAAATAATTATAACCAGATTGTTACAAAGGGAGGAGACATTGAGCGAACAAATCTGGAGTCAATCCTTCTATAGGCTTGTTTTTGGTCAACTCATCTCAAAATTTGGTGATATTTGGTGCTATCTCGACTGTATATGAATGTGAGTTATCTCTAGAGATGGGCTGCGACAGCATTAATAAGAGCCTGAAACTAACTAAGGATGATCCGCTAACAGCAACAGTAAACGGCTAACTACTCGATGATCTGGTAATTGATAAAAATGCAATTCTCCTTTGAGTTGCTGTATGAGATTTTGGCAAATTAGGAGATGCAAACCAGGTGGTTGGTCAAGGATAGAAGGAGCAAGCCAATCCTTGGCTGTATCTTGTTGTAGCTCTGCCAGTAGCTGTGGTTCAATAATGCCATTATCAGTAATCGACAAATCTAACGTCCGCTCATCTAAGCGGCGACACCAGATATCAATTCTGCCTCCACTATGAGAACGGTGGCAGGCTATAACTAATAATTCATGAAGTACTAATTCAATTTTGGCGATGTCGCCACTAATCGCTAATGGCGATTGATTTCCTAAAGCTTGAGATCCTTTGAGATCCTCAGAACTTTGAAGTGACTCCTGATGCATAGCCAGTTGTCCCAAACCGTGTACTCCTACCCAGAGTTTGTGTTGTTTGAGTAAATTGTCAACTCTATCGACTGCTCGCTTGAGCAAACTGGCTACAGGTATAGTTTCCCATTTCATCTGCAACTGCCAATGTTCAAGTTTGAGCATTCCAGTGATCGAGGCAGTTGTGTAGTCTAACTGTCGCAGTAGTTGCTGGTAGCGCGTCTGAGTTATTTCATTAGCAGGAATGTCTAAATCATTTATTTGAGAGATGAACAGTGTCATCGCCCTTTGAACTTCTTCTAGAGAGCGATGTTTGTACCAATTAAGTTGTTGTAATTCCTTCGTGGTTGACTCTAGAAGATGGGTAATTTGCTTTTGACGATGCGACCAAGCTAACTGACAAACAAGAGTTTCGGCAACGCTGAGGCTTTGTTCTGACCAGAGACGCTCGTAATGGTCTGCGAGTAACACTACACCTGTGGGTTGCTCAACAGTGGAAGTACGCAGTACCATTACTAAAATTTGACCAATACCAGGCCCATTCAACCATTCTCTGGTTTCTAGAGGCAAATCATCTACCTTCACTCTAAGAGGGCCATCTTGAGTAAGTGCCCACTGGATAAGAGCCTCAGTCTGGATGGAAATAGATGTATCTAGAACAATCCCAAATTGTGTGTTAGCAATTACTCCAGGGATAATTTCTGCCTGATGCTGACCAGGCGACCAGGATAGCATTATTGCCAAAGGACAACTTAAAATAGATGCTATTTGTTGCAGTGCTGTGCTTTCTAAATGATTTTCTTGTGCCTGGGCTGTTTTGCTCTGAGTTTGTGCAAAAATGCGTAGACATTGCTGAAAGCTATGTAAAATTGTTTTTTGCTGCTCGGCACTGGCTTGCAACAGCCATTGGCGGATCATCACACCTATTTGTTGACTAATAACCCACAGCAGTTCCTTTTCTAAAGTTGTCCAAGAGCGATGGGTTTCGTGAGCGATAACTAAAAGTGCTGCTGGTGCATGACCTTGAGTACAATTAGAAACCAAAAGCGAATGTACATTATTTTCTAAAAAGGAAGGACGCCAGTTAAAAAATCGCAAATCTTCGTCTAAATTTTGAATTTCTACCGCGGCAGTGGCATATTGTAAAAGCTGCCTATCCATCTCTTTAAGAACATTGAGCGTAAATGTCAAAGTTCGGCGATTGTGAAGCTGGCTTTGGAAAAGTATTTCATAGTTATTCTGGTCAGAGTTATACCACAACAATAAAAAGCGCGTAGCCGCTAATCGATCCAGAACTTTTTCAGCACAGATGTGTAATATATCGTGAAGGTCATGCTCACTATAGATAGCTCGTGCAACTTGACTAGTTAGCTGGGCATCCTCTTGAATTTGTTGGATGGTGCTTTCCATATTTTCAGTAGGAGCAACTAAAGAGATTAAGCCAGCAGCACCTTGCACGAAATTTTTATCTGCTTCTACCCAGATACGAGGTTGATTGCTCTCTACCGCCAGAAAACCTAACAAGTCTTTTTGCCAAATTATCGGAGCTGCCAACAGCGATCGCACCCGCAGGCGTTGCAGTAGCTTGCCTGTAAAATGGCTATTGAGGGAACTGCGTGACTCACCAATCCAGACAATTTGATTGACTGACAAAGCATAATAAAATTCACTCAATTCCTGCACGGTAATTTCCACTGCTGGTGGCTGCGGACTAGAATTGCGACTCATATTCACCAGCTGATTGCTCATCCGACACCAAAAGTAGCGTCCTTCTTTTACAAACCAGTAAATATTTGTACGGGAGGGGGAAACAAATTGATGGGTTGCTTTTACTACTGCTTCTAGCTTTTGATCAAGGTTACTTAAGCTGCCTAAATTACTCAGCAATTGCAACAGCGGCCCCTCAGAGCGCTTGGTTTGCTTTTGCTGCAAATCCATCTGATGTTGATAAAGGACTGCTCCCAGTTCGCCTAAGACCATTGAGAGTCTTGCTTTTGCTTCTCCAGCCAGGACGTAGCCCCAGTTTTGTGAACCCATTAAGACCAAACCCAAACAACGGTCTTTATGGCGAATTGGTAAAATAATCGTTCCTTGGATGCGGAATTTTTTTGCTGCTTCCTGCAATGTTTCAGCGCGGTGTTCAGCTCTTAAATCGGCTAAACCCAAGGGACGCTGCTCGATTACTACTTGTTCTAATAAGTCTCCAGGGCTAAGAACTAACCGTTGTTGTAAAAAATTGCTGTCTTTAGTGGGCGTAATGCCCCCTTTGCCAAACAATATGTGATTGAGGCGATCGTAAAAAGCAATCCAAATCAGTTGGTAGTTAAACTGTTCTTTAATATAAGAAATAGTAGTTTCGATCACAGAGTCAACATTATTCTCTTCCCTGAGTTTCTGGAGGACGCGTCCCAAGGACAGAATCTGTTTTTCAGCAGTTATCGGTTTTTCTGGCGGCCCCATCTGATTATTAGTCAACATAACTTGTAATATATAAGATGCCCGGAAAAGCACCCTGATTAATATTGCCTGTAAGTTCTAGGTAGTAGAGTAGTTCACTTCAGATCAAATAAAACCAGCATCAAGTGCGAAACTCTTAATAAATTTGAATAATGCGGATTAGACAGGTAAGAAAGCAGACTGTTGTATATTAATCCGTATTAGGAATTGACATGGATATTTATCAATTAGCAATTCGTCCACTTTTGTTCAATCTGGTCAAAGCAGATCCAGAATGGTTACACCAGCAGACGGTTCACACGATTAGTAGCCTCTCAAACACAAGCACTCGTCCACCTTCTAGATGGATTAATAGCCTTCTTCAGCAGTCGTTGTGCTTAGAAGATTCACGTTTAGAGCAAACTTTGTTTGGGCTAAACTTTCCCAACCCTGTAGGTTTAGCAGCTGGGTTCGACAAGGATGGAGTAGGCGCTAGTATCTGGTCGAGTCTTGGTTTTGGTTTTGCAGAACTGGGAACTGTGACATTTGTAGCACAGCCTGGAAATCCTCGTCCTCGCTTGTTTCGCTTGCCTTTGGATAAAGCTGCCCTCAACCGCATGGGCTTTAATAATAGCGGTGCAGCAGCAATGGCGGCACGTCTAGCACAAATGCAACACGAGTTAACTTTGCCAATACCCATAGGCATTAATTTGGGTAAGTCTAAGGTAACGCCCTTAGAAGCAGCTGCCAGCGATTATCTCAATAGTTTTCGTTTACTTAAGGATTTGGGAGACTATTTTGTAGTCAATGTGTCTTCTCCGAATACGCCAGGGTTGCGATCGCTCCAAGATGCAGCCATGCTGGGTGCTATTTTTGATTTGTTACAACAAGAAAATAATTCACAAAAACCGATTTTTGTCAAGATAGCACCTGACTTGGAATGGGAAGCGATCGCCGATATTATTGAGCTGGCAAAAACCTACCAAATAGCGGGAATTATCGCCACTAATACCACCATCCGCCGCGATTTACTGAAAACGCAGATAATTACCCAAACAGGCAAAACTGTACAGGAAGAAGCTGGTGGAATTAGCGGCGCACCATTACGCGATCGTTCCACCGAAGTAATTCGTTTTATTTGGCAGCAAACCCAAGGGCAATTGCCGATTATCGGTGTGGGTGGCATCTTTTCCCCTGAAGATGCCTGGGAAAAAATTACTGCTGGTGCTAGCCTGATCCAGGTTTATACAGGCTGGATTTACGAAGGCCCAATGATGGTACGCCGTATTCTCAAAGGTTTACTTTCCTATTTAGAACAAAGCGGATTAACTTCCATAAACGAAGCTGTAGGTTTAGAAGCAAAAAGTAAAAAGTAAAAACTTAAGCAATAAATCTTGGCAAAAGCCAAGAAAAAACGCTGATCTACTTTTAACTTTCACTTTCTTCTAAGGGGAAAAATTCCCTAGCTTTTCGAGAAAACGACCAAGCAATACCATCTGGGTCACGGCTGCGGCTCCATTCTGGAAAGTCCGGATCGTTTCGGCGTTTATACACTGTGCTGGAATAAACATTTAGTCGTTTGGCCAGTTCCGATTGAATCAAAGAGCCAAACAACAATTGTTTTTCCAGTGGTTTTTTGACTTCTTCATGAGTTGCAGAATCAGTTGCTGCTGGAACTAAGTCAGCTTCTATTTCTTCCTGCTCTGGCTGGGGTAGCGGTGGTGCTAGAAGAGTTTGAGCAGTTTGGGCTACTGGTTGAGAAGGTAGTTCTTTAACAGGCTCACTACTTTCGAGTATGTTGCCCAAAATAGTGGCATTGATAAAGTAATAGACCGGACTACCATCTTCCGTTTTCAGAATACTGGCACCAAACTCGTTAGCTTTAGTATCTAGATAGCGCGTTGCTGTTGTTCCCGGAAAATTACCCCTGATTGCCAAGTCCATTGGCGTCACCCTGCCCTGGGTTTCCCTAATCAGTTTATGGAAAATTGGATTAACTTGCTGGCACCACTGTTGCCATTGATACCGCTGCCAAGTTTTAAAACCCGTCACTATAGTTGCGATCGCCAGCAAAAATTTCCAAGTTGAAACTAGGAAAATAATCAAAAACGAGATTGGCAAAAGCAGAACGAGAAAGCCCTTCCCGCTCCTTTCAATAGGTGTTTCACTGATGCTCATTGCTGCCAAGTGAATTTGTCGAAAATAAATAATTATTATCTTGGCAAAAATTGTGGCATTTTTTTGTATCTTTTGGCAAAGCCACGGCAAATTTGTTGGAAAAATATAACATTAGTAATTTTTATACACTGTACATATCTTAAATAATTGACAAACTCAATAAGCTTATAAAAACTAAATTACAAAGGTTTTGCCTGAAAAAATCTGCTTTTGCCGATAGGAAAATATGGCAATAGTAGTATTTTATTGTATTAAAAAATACTTATATTTTTTAAATTGAGGCTAGAAATAGCACTTAAAATTTCCAATGACCAGCGTTTAAGGCATTGCTTGGTTACATAAAGGTTTTGACTCAAGCCAAGATTTTCAAAATTAGCGTCTTGGACACTTGACACTTAATAATACATATACTACATTAATAATACAAGCCGATATTCCAAAAGGAGTAAGCTTTAGCCGTAGCGGATAGCTCAAGTAATAGAGCGCCCACCTTGCCCGCAAGGGCCGATATATCGAGGGTTACCGCATATCTATTAAAAACCCTTGATTCCACTTCTGGAGGTGCAGGTGAAAATCCTGCTCCGCTACACCCAAAATCTAATTTTGAATTTTGAATTTTGAATTGTTATGTGGCGGGTAGCTCAGAGGTAGAGCGCTAAACATCCTTGTTCACCCCTTGCCTGCAAAGGCCGACGAATTGAGGGTTATCGATTTGGGTTCGAGAGGTCGCAGGTTCAATTCCTGCCCCGCCACCCAAAACCTAATTTTGAATTTTGCATTTTGAATTGTCATGTGGCAGGTAGCTCAGAGGTAGAGCGCCTAAAACATCCTTGTTCATCCCTTGCCTGAAAAGGCCGAAGAATGAGGGTTATCGCCTTCCACGCGGGATGTCGCAGGTTCGATTCCTGCCCTGCCACCTTTCATTTTTGCCCGCAAGGGCCGGGAGATGAAGCCATGAATTATAATTTTTTTACTAAAAAGAAGACATCTACACCACAAACTCAGCCTATCCCCGGACGAGAAGCAGAGATGATCCAGGGCCGTTCCGGCGGGTATATGTTTGATGCTGGTATTTGGAAAATGCTGCGCCGTTGTTTATTAATTGGCACGGCAAAAAGCACTTACTACGCAGGCAAACAAGAATTAACAGAAGATTTTGTGGCGATTATCAAGCAAGCAGTCGCTGAAAATCCGGGACGTGTTGCAGAAGAAATTATGTATGCTAGCGATGGACGCGCCATCAATAACAGTGCGCCTATCTTAGCTTTGGTATTGCTGTCGATGGGTGAAGCGCCAGAAGCCAAAAAAGCTTTTGCAGAAATATTTCCGCAAGTTGTCCGCACTGGTAGTCACTTCTACGAATGGCTAAACTACACCAAATCTCTGCGGGGATTTGGTAAGGTAGTGCGCGAAGTTGGTAAAACTTGGCTGTCGCGGGAAGATGTGAAGGGTTTGGCTTATCAACTGTTGAAATATCAACAACGTCAAGGCTTTTCGCACCGAGATGCATTGCGGTTATTTCATGTCAAACCACCTACAGAAACTCACCGTGAATTATTTGAGTGGGTAGTAAAAGGTTGGGAA
Source organism: Mojavia pulchra JT2-VF2 (assembly GCA_019359325.1). Taxonomy (GTDB): domain Bacteria; phylum Cyanobacteriota; class Cyanobacteriia; order Cyanobacteriales; family Nostocaceae; genus Mojavia; species Mojavia pulchra. The sequence goes on from JAHHHN010000001.1 coordinate 155,964, forward strand.
GATTTACCCGCAGACATCCCCTCCGAAGCCTTAGCGCAGATTTGGTGGTATGAATGGCTAAAGCGGAATCCCACCCAAACTCATGAAGCTATTGCTCAAGGGCGCTTAACCCACGAAATGGCTGCACCTGTAGGCAAGATGGATAAGCAAGCTTGGCAACTGCTGTTTCAGGAAATGCCAATTAGTGCAATGCTGCGTAACCTCGGTTCTTTGACTGAACTGGGTGTGTTACGAACTGATGAAAGTGCCAATGTGCTGCGAGTGGAAGCAGTTCTCAACAACAAAGAACATCTGCGTAAAGGTCGCATCCATCCGATTGATGTTTTAAAAGCTCTTAAAACTTATCAATCTGGTGGCAAATTAGGGCGCAGTCAGAAGACATGGCAACCAGTTCCTCGGATTGTAGACATCTTAGAAAAGGCGCTAGAACTGTCTTTTGATGTTGTGCAACCTACAGGCAAAGTTTTCATGCACGCTGTGGATGTTTCTGGCTCTATGTCTTGGGGTGTTGTGGATTCAGTAGGTTTAAGCTGCTGTGAAATTGCCACTACAATGGCATTGGTAACAGCAAAAGCAGAGAGAAACTACATGATTCGCGGCTTTGCTACCGAATTTCGGGAATTAGGTATCACGGCTAAGGATACTTTTAGTTCTGCTGTGGCTAAAGCGAGCAACCAAAACTTTGGTGGAACAGATGCATCTGTGGCTTATGACTGGATGATTAAGAACAACTTCAAAGCAGATGTAGTCTGCTTCTGGACTGATAATGAGTCATGGGCTGGTTCTAAGCACCCCAGTCAAGCATTGACACAGTACCGCAAGAAGGTGAATCCTGATGTTAAGGCGGTGTATGTGACTCTTGCACCTTACCAGATTACCTTGGTAGATCCTCAAGATCAATTGTCCTGGGATTTGGCAGGGTTCGATCCGGGAACACCTCGTATCATCCAGATGCTTGCTATAGGTGAACTGTAGACATTGCTGAATACTACAAGATAAAGGATAGAGGTAAAACACACCTTATCCTTTATTTTTGGTATGTGCAAACTGCTGTAAGCTTCAAACTCTACCTAACATTAAGCTGTCGCGCCTACAAGTTGCACTATTTTCATTGTCAATAAAAGCTGCAAACCCTCTCCCTTGCTCCCTGCCCCCCTTCGGGTTCGCCAGTCCCCCATCGTGACGGAGACCGCCAAGACGGGGGCTGGTCTCACCTGCCCCCTGCGGTCTCAATGTGCAAATTAAATGCTTAACACCTTATAGTACTTACGCAAAATTATGAAAAAACGAACCGCGAAGGCCGCAAAGGGCACGAAGTTATAAGAGTTTTAGAGAGTTATTGCGTAAGTTTTATATAATATAGTGGGAAGACTATTCAAATAAAGCATTTTGCCAAATAACAAACTTCTGCGATCGCAGCTTGCATTGCTTTGATAAACTTCTCAGCAAAAATCATATTTAAATATTAATTCAATTATGATTTAAAATTAAAATAATACTGTCTGAAATCAAATTATACTTGCGTTAATTTTACAGTTTGTGCATATTGCATTGTTTACAGCACAAGCATCTACTACAAGCATAAATTCCTTAACATCACCGGATTTGTGCTTACTCTTTAGTAGACAACAAATATTTCTCCAGGGTTCAGCCTAATGTTATGGTAGCTTATTGTTAGATCCCAGGAGGCGGCTATATAATAGCTGTCTCTTGGGACTTCCTCCGTAATTGATTCAGGCAACTAAGGAGGCATTGCCAACTGTGACAAATAATGCTGAAGACCCGCATTCCCAAGAAGATATAAAAAATTTTCCATCTTTAGAAAGCTTGCAAGTTCTTGTAGTAGATGATAATGATGACAGCCTTGTTTTAACTACTTTTATTCTTGAAAGCAGCGGCTTTCAGGTAACTACAGCCGCATCAGCTGCACAAGCTTTCGAGACAATCAAACAATTAAAATTTGATATTTTAATTTGTGACATTGCTATGCCAGAAGTTGATGGTTATGCCTTAATCCGCACAGTCAGAGAGAGTAAGCTTTTAGGACAACAGGAAATTCCAGCGATCGCTCTAACTGCTCTTGGTTCTGAGGAAAGCCGTAACCTTGCTTTTATGTCTGGTTTTCAAAGCTATGTCAATAAGCCTGTAGATTCTAAAATTTTATTAGCAGAAATAAGACGTGTTATGAGCGAAAATCAAAAAAATTCTACATAGTTAGCTATTTCATAAAAAAAACATAGAGCGATCGCCACATTTTTCTTAAAAAGTTTGTCAGACATTATCTAATTCAGCACTCTTTTAACGGAACCCTCAGCAAATTACATTTTAAATGCTTAGGGACTTCCAACTAAAAAATATCCCATCGCATTGAGGGCAGGGGAGCAGGGAGCAGGGAGCAGGGGGAAGGAACAATCGTGTTGAACCAGAAATTGGAATAATTTATTTTTTGGAGTTCCCTTAAAAAAACATCTTTTCAAGCTAATTTACACTTGGTATCAGACTTCTTTATCATTACCCCAATAAGTTCAGCAATAGCTATCACTAATTCTTCTGGGTTCAGGGGTTTAGCTAAATGCATTTGAAATCCTGCTTGCAGAGCTTGCTGCTGATCGTACTTTCTAGCAAAAGCAGTCAGAGCGATCGCGGGAATTGTTCCTCCTTCTTCTGGTGTCCAAGCTCTTACTTGACGCATTAGTGTATAGCCATCAATATCCGGCATACTAAGATCGCTAACTAACACATCTACTTTGACTTGTTCTAGGGCTTCTAATGCTTCTAATGCCGAAGATACCGCTATAACTTCAGCTCCATCTTGCTCTAATACAAAAGCAACAAAATCTCGTGAATCAGGATCATCATCAACTACTAAAACTTTTACGCCAGTAAGGAGTAAAGAGTTAGCAGCTAAAAATGATGGGTAAGTTCGTTCATTCTTAAAATGTTGGCTTTTGTTTTGGAGAAGCGGTAAAACAACGGTGAATTTTGTTCCTTTATCTTCACCAGGGCTTTCTGCTGTGACTGTACCCCCATGCATTTCGACTATATTACGAACAATTGCTAACCCCAAACCTAATCCACCAAATTTTCTGGTAGAACTGCTATCTGCTTGCCGGAAGTAATCAAATGCATAGGGCAAAAACTCAGGATTAATTCCCTTACCTGTATCGCTAACTATAATTTGAGCATAGCCATTAGCTTGTCCTAATCGCACTTCAATTTTTCCCCCTTGGGGTGTAAATTTGACAGCATTAGAAAGCAGATTCCAGACAACTTGTTGCAAGCGAGTAGAATCACCCAAAACTTGCCCTACATTCGATTCAAATATTGTATTAATATCAATTGACTTGGTTTGTGCTGCCAACTGCATACTTTCTAGTGCAGCCAAGACTGTAGCTCCTAAATCAACATTCGTAATATTCAGGGTTAGTTTGCCTTGTAAAATTCTCGATATGTCCAGCAAGTCTTCAATGAGTTGAACCTGTAACTTGGCATTGCGTTCGATTGTTGCAAGTGCTTGAGATGTCTTTGCTGGCTCAAGGCTGTTGCTTTGCAAAAACTTAGACCAGCCAAGAATCGCATTTAGTGGGGTGCGTAACTCATGAGAAAGTATAGCCAGAAATTCATCTTTAATTCGATTGGCTGTTTCTGCTTTCGCTCGTGCTGCTTGTTCTAACTCCAGCAAGTGAGCGCGTTCTTGCTGTAATTGTTTTTGTTCTTGAATATCTGTACAACTTCCAAACCACTTTACTACACGACCTTGTTGATCTTTAAGCGGTAAACCTCTCGCTAGTTGCCAGCGATAAGAACCATCAAAAGCCCGTTTAAAGCGGTATTCATTTTCATATATAGTGCCACTTTTAACAGCACTCAACCACGCTTGTTCAGCTCTTGCTACATCATCTGGATGTAATGCTGCTAACCAACCATTACCTAAAGATTGCTCAAATGTCAGTCCAGTGTACTCACACCAGTTTTGATTCAAATAATCACATTCACCGTTAGCATTAGTTGTCCATACGAGATGAGGAATTGCTTCAGCCAAATAACGATAGCGTTCTTCGCTTTGTCGCAAAACTTCTAGAATGCGTTGGCGCTCAATTATTTCTAATTGTAATTGCTCATTAGTCTTGGTAATCTCATCAGTACGAAGAGCCACCAACTCTTCCAGGTGATTTTGGTATTTTCTTAATTCCTTCTCTACCCGTAACCGTTCAGCTACTTGTGTTTGCAGTTCTTGGTTTGCTTGTTCTAGTTGAGCAGGGCTGGGAAGTGCTAGCGCTTGTGGCACTAAGGGTACTAGTTCTACGGCTGTAAACACAGATATTATTGCAGTTACGGCTTTGATTAATCCCGACAGCCAATAAGTTGGATACCAAAGTGTCCAAATCTCCATAATGTGAGTAGTGCCGCAAGCGACGATAAATGCACTAAACAACAGAAAAATCCAATAAAAAGGTAAATCCGGTCGCTTGCGGACAAAGTAGAAGAGTGTAGCTGGGATGGAGTAATAAGCTAGTGCGATAAACGCGTCAGATAGGATGTGTAACCAAACTAAATCAGTTTTCCATAGATAGCAGTGCCCATGTGGGATAAACGGCCCTGAGCTAAAAAAAGTAGTCCATAATTCCGACATATGCGTATTGACCCCCTACCCCTAAAAGCTTTGAAGACCATGAAGATTAATAGATGGCGCTTATCTTAGTGCTATTCATTGCTGTGACAACGATAAAAATTATGTCGAGTTTGAGTGATTTCATTGCCGTGTTCAAGCTTTTTATTAAAAATCGAATATGAAAAATCAACCCTAACAGATATTAGGAAGGCAGGGTTATAAATTTGAAGAATTTTGTTGATTTTATGTTGGCACATATCCAGCTAGCGATGACTTCCACAGGGAGCATATCTGACTTCGCCAGAACAGTTAACTTCTTTATGTTTTGTAATAAATACAGTAGTAAGCACACCGAATAATGAAAATAATATTAACAATTTTACTATGGTGGTTTGGAGATTCAAAAAATTAACAGGCTCAAAAAATGGAAAAATACAAAAAATTACTGTACAAAAATCAGCTATTAATTTAATAAATAACTAGATGTCTCCTGAGAATTTTATAAATAAACTCTCTGCTCCTCTGAGTAATTACAGGCATTGTCAAAATTGTGATAACCTTAATTGCGATCGCCAGCCACATTTATACTAATCTCAAAATATATATTACCCCGCAAACAGGGGATTTCAAGCAAAGATTAAGTTTTTCCCTTCCCAGCAGTTATTACTATAAGTATTATTTTCTCCCAAGCCCGCAGATGCAGATTTTATTTGTCTAGTAGCAATTTATCTTCGCTAGGTCAACCTTTGATCCACCTAAAGGCAGTAGATGAAGTAATAAAAAAATGATTATAAGGAATTAAATAGCTCTGCTTGCCAAACAGTTAAAAAGGAACGGATTTTTATGGCATTTGATTATGACCTGTTTGTCATTGGTGCTGGCCCTGCGGGTTTGGCAGCAGCTAAACAAGCAGCTAGCTACGGTGTTCGTGTCGCTGTCGCTGAACAAGAAGCCATAGGTGGTACATGTGTAAATCGTGGTTGCGTTCCCAAAAAACTGATTGTCTACGCTGCTGACTTTGCCCAGTCTAATCAAATGGCTCATCATTACGGGTGGAGTGAGTGTCAACAGCACTTTGACTGGACAATATTTATTAAGTCAGTACACCAGCATCTCGATCGCATTCACCTCTGTTATTACGAGCAGTTGCAACAAGCAGGTATTGAACTAATTCGCAAGCATGCCACTTTTGTTGATGCCCATACTTTAGAACTGGATGGACGCAAGGTGACAGCAGACAAAATTTTAATTGCTGTGGGAGGGCGTCCCAATAAGCCTGATATCCCTGGTATAGAATACGCAATTACATCCCGCGAGATGTTTCACTTACCTTATCTGCCGGAACGATTGGCAATTATTGGTGGTGGCTATATCGGCACAGAATTTTCTAGCATGATGCACGCTTTCGGTTGCGAGGTTTCGGTCATAGAATCAGAGGCAATGATTTTATCAGGGTTTGATGACGATATCTGCTCTAGTGTGCAACAGGGTTTGAGCCAACGGGGAATTCGGTTTTTCACCAACAGCACTGCTCAAAAAATCACACTCTCAGAAGATGGTTTGCTATTAACAATTACTGGTGAGGGCCAGGAAACTATCATTGCAGATACAATTTTGGTTGCTACAGGTTACATCCCAAATACCAAGAATCTTAATTTGGAAAAAGCTCAAGTTGAACTTGGCGAACATGGTGCAATCAAAGTAGATGAATTTAATCGCACCACCCAAGAAAACATCTTTGCTGTGGGTGATTGCATCAGCCGCGTGCAATTAACTCCAGTTGCTAAGGCAGAAGGTAAAGCTGTTGCTAATACAATTTTCGGCAACAAGCCGCAAAAACTGAATTATGATTTTGTGCCCTCTGCTGTTTTTTGTCGTCCAGAAGTGGCAAGTGTGGGGATGACAGAGGCAAAGGCACGGCAAAAGTTTGGTCAAGCTGTAAAATGTTACTGCACTCACTTCCAGCCACTGTTATATCAGTTGAGCGAACCGAATGAGCAAATTACGATTAAGCTTGTGGTAGATGAAGACTCCCAACGAGTTTTGGGCGCTCACATGGTGGGTGAACATGCGGCTGATATCATTCAAAGTCTTGGGGTTGCAATTCGCAAGGGTATCACTAAGCAAGACCTGGATGAAACAATAGGCATTCATCCTACTACCGCAGAAGAGTTCCTATCGTTAAGTTAAATTTAGGTGTAAAACTGACACCAAGGTTTGTTAGGATGCTCCTGTCCAAGCTTTGGTAGGAGCGTCTGTATCATCTAAAGATACAGCATTTATTGATGAGCTGTTTTCGGTTACAGAGTTTTCCTCTTGAGAAGTTATCAACTCATCAAGTGCCTTCAGGGCCTCTAATGCAGACTGATAACGCTGCTTGTAGTCATCCAACACCATTTTACTGAGAATTTCAGCCAAAGAGTTGCTCACCAGTGCTTTATCTTTCCATTTCAATTCTCCATCAGCATCTCTATCGAAATCGTGGGGTGCAATACCTGTCAAAGCCTTAATTCCAATCATCCCGACTGCATAGATATCACTACTGTATTGGGGACGTCCAAAACATTGCTCGTTCGGCGCATAACCCTTAGTGCCAATACCAATAGTGAAGGGAGTATGTTCTTGATTTTCTATGTACGCTGTAGAGACGTCTTTGACAGCACCAAAGTCAATCAGTACGAGTTTCCAGTCTGAGTGTCGCCGGATGATGTTGCTGGGTTTAATATCCCGGTGAATTACATTGTTTTTATGGACAAATGCTAATGTTTGCAATAAGTCTCGTAAAATCACGATCGCTGAGGTTTCAAGAAGCGGTTTGCTTGATGGCAGTTCCTGAGTCAGAGGATGACCAACTATATATTCTTGAACTAGATAAAATTCTTCATCTTGTTCAAAATAAGCTAAAAGCTGAGGTATTTGGTTGTGTGTTCCCAATCTTTCTAAAGTTTGCGCCTCTGAGTTAAATAAACGTCTGGCAAGTTCCAATCCTGTCGATTTAGTGTTGGCTGGTTTGAGTTGTTTGACTACACATTGTGGGTTCCCAGGACGTTGAATATCTTCAGCAATGTAGGTTTCGCTAAATCCACCGGAACCAAGAACTTTGAGAATTTTATAGCGTCCACCAAGTATCTTCCCTGCTACTGCTAAATCTCGCAGCTGGAGTAGGTTTTGCAGGTCATCTTGTTGGCTAATAATTTCTTGGACAACTGGGGAAGATTTATATTTCTGAAAAATAACTAATAATTGGCGTTTTTTAATGCTTGCCCTTGCCATTTCGATTATCAGGTAACCCAATCCGCACAGGGCGATCGCTACTATTGGTATAGCTGTGGGGAAAATTAACTGAGCATATATAAATAATACATAGCTAATCCCTCCCCAAATCGTAGCAAGACTGATGCTAAATATAAATCTAGTTATGCCTCGCTTGCTTCTAGTACAGATGACTGCTGTACCCCCAACTAGGAAAAGTACAAATAAACCTCGCAGAGGTGGACTTGTAATGCCTTGGGCGATCGCTTTATCTGTCATCAAGGTTGCGATCGCATTTGCATGAATTTCTACTCCTGACATCCGCTCTGGATACAGCCAGTTGTTGTCAACAGCTACTGAATAATCATCATTCCCTAACTGGGCTGTGGCTCCAATCACCACGATTTTATCTTGGAGAACTTTTCCTTGCTGCAAATAGGTGTTCCAGTTTTCTGGATCTAGTACGTACCAAAAGGGAATTTGCTCAAATGTACCCGCAGACCCCCAAAAATGAATGCGATCGCCTTTTGGTCGAGGATAATTCCTTTGGGCTGCCCGCAACACTGCTTCATCAAAGGAGGGCATTTTATCTATCAAAGCATCATCTTGAGCTAATAGCTTGGGAAACTCACTAGCCAATCGGTGAATCTTGCCATCGACCTCTATGGGAAAATTCACCGTACCCATCGATACTGACCCTGTATGAAACATTTGCTGAGGTTGCGTCAGTTGCACAAATGTCCCTTGGTGAGTCTCAAAGTTTTCGTAGAGTGCAGCTAAGGTAACTTTATTGCCATATTTTTGCAATACTTTTTGCAATTGGCGATCGTCAGCAACGCCATAACTACTTGGCGTGTCAAAAACTACATCAACTGCCACAGAACGTACACCAGCCTTAATCAGCTTTTCTATAGCTTGGGCATATGCGGCACGTTTGTATGGAAAAGATTTCAGTGGTTCCAGGTAAGCATACTGGTGTGGATCTGTTTTATAGTACTGTTCAGGGACTGATATGGACTGATTGTCAATTGCCAAAATCACGATGTCTTCTGGAGGCACGACTGGCCCACGCAGTTGAAAAAACGTGGAAAGCGCATGACTTTCCATCAATTGAACTATGCCCACACCAGAAGCACTCAGCAGTGCAGCCCCTATTGCTGAAGTCCCAATCAGCAGATAACCTAACCAAGTTATCAGCTTGGAATGGTGTGTTAATGCCGTCGAAGTTGCTTTTGTGGGTTTATTTGACCGTACATTAGCAGCAGAGACATCGTTTTTAGTTAAGGTAGATGTAGGTTCTTCTCCCATATCGTCGATTAATTTAGGTACAACACTTTTATTTATTCAAACCCTGTTTTAGTGCCATCACATTGAAATAATATTTAAATGAAAAACTTATACATTTGTAAATTATCCTTTATTCCTCAGCACATTTGCGTTGACAAAGCTTGTTGGCAGGAGCCGCTTCATTCCAACACTGTCGAACTTAGCCTCTAAGTAAAATGCAAGATGTGTTTTTTCCCCTGTTCTGAGCCAAAGATGCTCTGCTTTTGCACTTGATTGCAGTGATAGTCTACCCAACTCAACAGGTATGTCCCAGTAGACATCTACCAGAAGTTTCCTTTGAACAACTTCTGCCGTTGCTACAACGCTGTTACCCCGTAAAAAGCGTGTCATTTTGTTGATGGCAAAACTTAGAGATGGGTATCACCCTACATCGTACTCTAGAACCTATGTCATACCTCTTTAGGAGTAAAATTGACTGTTATACAGTTAAGAATGCTGTTCCTTAGTCAATTTTATTGGTAGATTTTGATCACGGGGTAATTGTTAGAGCGTCTGGGATGAAAAAGGTTCAGCACTCAGCATCTGCTCTAATGTTTCAACCATTTTTCTAATTTAAAAGAGGTTAGGATAAAAGCTATACATGAAGATATACTTTATAGATATTAGCAAAATTATCATTTGAGAATTGCTATAATCTATTGTTCAATCTAAAATTCTTTTCTATTATTAGGTGTAATTTTGTATGGGTTCTACAATGAATCGTCTGTCTATTTTTGTAGACGGAAATAATATGTTCTATGCTCAACAGAAAAATGGCTGGTTTTTTGACCCGCGACGAGTATTAGAGTATTTTAAAAATGAGCAATCAGAAACAACATTAATCAATGCATTCTGGTACACTGGCTTAAAAGATCCACAAGATCAACGAGGTTTTAGAGATGCTTTAATTAGTTTAGGATATACAGTCAGAACTAAAATACTTAAAGAATATTATGATGATAACTCTGGTCGTTATTCACAAAAAGCTAATTTAGATATTGAAATTGTTGTCGATATGTTTAATACAGTAGATCAGTATGATCGGGTAGTTTTATTTAGTGGTGATGGAGATTTTGAAAGAGCAATTGAACTTTTACGCTCAAAAAATACACATATTACAGTAGTGTCAACAGAGGGAATGATAGCTAGAGAATTACGTAATGCTACCGATAGATATATAGATTTAAATGATATCAGAGATCGAATAGAAAAAACAGAAGGTTAATATTTTTAACATTTATTTACAATTGATATAGGCGTAAAATTCTAATAGCCAAGGTATTTATAGGCAAAGTCAACACTAAACAACGAACTGAAAATGACAACCAAACCAGAGCGAATTATCATTTTTGATACGACATTGCGAGATGGAGAACAATGTCCAGGAGCGACTCTAAATATAGATGAAAAGCTAGTTATAGCCAAGCAGTTGGCGCGCCTGGGTGTAGATGTAATTGAGGCAGGTTTTGCCTTTGCCAGTCCTGGAGATTTTGAAGCAGTCAGCAAAATTGCACAAATTGTGGGAACAGAAGATGGGCCTGTGATTTGTAGTTTGGCTAGAGCGCGGCATGATGATATTAAAGCGGCAGCAGAAGCGATAAAACCAGCTGTTCGTGGCAGAATTCATACTTTTATTGCCACTTCGGATATTCACTTGCAATACAAGTTGAAAAAAACCAAATCAGAAGTACTGGCGATCGCCGAAGAAATGGTCGCTTATGCTAAAACTTTCACTGATGATGTCGAATTTTCTCCTGAAGATGCAGGACGCTCCGATCCGGAATTTCTCTACCAAGTATTAGAGCGAGCGATCGCAGCTGGAGCAACAACAGTTAATATTCCTGACACTGTAGGATATACAACTCCTAGCGAATTTGGGGCAATAATTAAGGGAATTAAAGAAAATGTCCCCAACATTGATCAAGCAATTATTTCGGTTCACGGACATAATGATTTAGGTTTAGCTGTTGCCAACTTCTTAGAAGCAGTAAAAAATGGTGCAAGGCAATTAGAATGCACTATTAACGGTATTGGTGAACGAGCAGGAAATGCAGCCTTAGAAGAGTTAGTAATGGCTTTGCATGTCCGCCGACAATATTTCAATCCCTTCTTAGGACGTCCAGTAGATTCTGAACAACCCCTCACGAATATTGATACTCGTCAGATTTATAAATCTTCGCGTCTAGTTTCTAATTTGACGGGAATGTTAGTGCAACCAAATAAAGCCATAGTGGGGGCAAATGCCTTTGCTCATGAGTCTGGTATTCATCAAGATGGTGTGTTGAAAAACAAGCTCACCTATGAAATTATGGATGCCCAATTGATTGGCTTGACAGACAATCAAATAGTTTTAGGTAAACATTCTGGGAGAAATGCTTTCCGTACCCGCTTGAAAGAATTAGGTTTTGAACTGTCAGAAACCGAATTAAATAAAGCATTCGTCAGATTCAAAGAAGTCGCTGATAAAAAGAAAGAAATTTCTGATTGGGATTTAGAAGCGATTGTGAATGATGAAATTCAACAAGCACCTGATTTGTTTAGGGTAGAGTTGGTGCAAGTTTCCTGCGGTAGCAACGCCAAACCCACCGCTACAGTCACCCTCCGCACCCCAGACGGTGAAGAACTAACCGATGCAGCTATTGGTACTGGCCCTGTAGACGCGGTTTATAAAGCAATTAACCGTGTGGTAAACGTACCCAATCAGTTGATTGAGTTCTCTGTGCAGTCAGTAACCGCTGGTATCGATGCGATTGGGGAAGTTACCATCCGGTTACGCTATGAATCTAGAGTGTTTTCTGGTCATGCGGCGAACACAGATATCATCGTTGCGTCTGCTCAAGCCTATGTTAATGCCCTGAATAGGCTTTATGCATCTTTGCAAACTCAAGAAAAACAAGAGAAAGTAACTACTGCATAGAACCTCACTCTAACCCCTCTCGCAAGCGAGCAGGGGTTATTTATTTTTCGTTCCCATGCTCCTGTGTGGGAATGGTATTTAGGATATCTACTGCCTCAGTTTACAAGAGTTATACCAATTCTCCAAAATCAGGCGACAGATGCAAAACTAGAAACCAAGATGAAATGTAACGCCTGTTTATTAAGAATTACGAATTGGTATTAAAGCCTCTATAAACCTTGACTTATGAAGTTTTACAAATATCATGCTCTTGGCAACGATTATCTAGTTATCAATCCCCAAGATTTATCATTTGCGCTAACCCCTGAAAAAATCAAAACCATTTGCCATCGGAATTTTGGAATTGGATCAGATGGTATCTTGTTGGGACCGCTAGCATCTCAAACAGCAGAATTTGCATTACGCATCTTCAATCCAGACGGGAGTGAGGCAGAAAAAAGTGGTAATGGATTGCGAATTTTTTCTCGCTACCTATGGGATAAAGGACTTGTTAGCGAAGAACCATTCTTAATTGAAACCGTGGGTGGATTGGTTCAATCGATTATACAAGATGCCGGGAAAACAGTTCAGGTAGAGATGGGAAAGGTTAGCTTTTGGAGTAATGATATTCCAGTAGTTGGCTATCGCAGAGAAGTAATCGAAGAAATAATCAATGTTGACAATGAAACTTTTACCTTCTGTGCAGCGACTATTGGCAATCCCCACTGTGTGATTCCTCTAGATAATGTCAATCCCGCGATTGCAAAACAGTATGGGCCAATATTAGAGGTTCATTCCCTTTTCCCAAATCGTACCAATGTTCAATTCATGACAGTCATAAATCGAAATACTATCCAAATTGAAATTTGGGAGAGGGGTGCTGGCTACACTTTAGCTTCAGGTAGTAGCAGCAGTGCAGCGGCGGCTGTTGCACATAAACTTGGTTTATGCGATTCTTCTATTACCGTGCAAATGCCTGGTGGAGAAATTTTGATACAAGTCAACGATGACTTTAATATATCTATGACAGGTTCTGTGACAAAAGTTGCTGAAGGTGAATTATCAGCAGAATTGTTTGCAGACTAAAAAACTTCTCAATCCGATTTGTTAGTATTACTTCCTTGTGAAACCCAACAAAAGCTTTAATTTGTATTGGGTTATGTTTAACCTAACCTATTTGCGATCGCTTACACTTAATAAGCATTGGGATTTAAACGTATCATGATTTTTTCCGGCTCTGTCAAATTTTTAAAACCATAACGGCGATAAAGTCCATGAGCATCTTTTGTGCCTAACAACCACCTTTGAACGTCTTGTAAATCTGGATATTCTAAAATATATTCTACAAACCATTTTCCTAAACCCTGTCCTCGATAAGACTCCAGAATAAAAACATCTTTTAACAACGCAGAAGTTGCATAATCAGTAATAACTCTAGCAAAACCAACTTGTTGTTCACCTTCATAAAGTCCAAAACATAAAGAATTTTTTATTGCCTTTTCCACTGTGGCTAATGGTATGTTCTCAGCCCAATAGGAAGCCTGTAAAAAATCATGAATCATTTGAATATTTAATTTAGATTTATCGCTACTAATATAAAATTTATGTTTTAATTTTTCGTTCATTTGATTGCATCTTTGATTTAATATGTTGAGACGTAATAATTAATTTTAATTCATTTTATGGTCAGTGGATTGCAACATAAGATGATGAAATTACTGAACCATTAGCTGGAAAGCAGAGGCTATATTCAGTGTTTAAAGTTATGGGTGCATCTACTATTGATTATGAATCAGCCGACAACAAAATCTTGGCAAGAAGTCCGCACAGCTTTTCAAAAAATTTGGGGTTACGAAGATTTTCGTTCGCCACAAGGAGAAATTGTCAGCAGTTTATTAGCCCAAAAAGATGCGCTGATTATCATGCCGACAGGTGGAGGAAAATCGATTTGTTTCCAACTACCCGCACTGCTACAAACAGGATTAACTTTAGTAGTTTCGCCCTTGGTGGCATTAATGGAAAATCAAGTACAGGAACTACGTCAGCGCCACCTGAGTGCTGCACTACTACATAGTGAATTATCATCATCCCAACGCCGGGCAACGCTACAAGCTTTAGAAAGACAACAATTAAGATTACTATACCTATCGCCAGAAACTTTACTGAGTAACCCAGTTTGGGAAAGATTGTGTCACCCGCAATTGCAGATTAACGGCTTTATTTTGGATGAAGCCCATTGTTTAGTGCAGTGGGGTGAAACATTTCGACCAGCTTATCGCAGATTAGGGGCGGTAAGACCTGCATTGCTGCAATCAAAACCACCAGAAACAAAAATCAGTGTTGCTGCTTTTACTGCTACCGCTGACCCCGTAGCTCAAAAAATCATTTCCACAGTTTTGCAATTACAACAACCAGATATTTACCGCCTAAATCCCTATCGTCCTAATCTGCATCTCAACGTCTGCATAGCTTGGACACCAAGGGGTAGAAAACAAAAATTAGTAAAATTTATTCAAAATAGACCGCAACAAGCTGGGTTAGTTTATGTTCGCACTAGGCGAGATAGTGAGAATTTAGCAGCATGGTTAGCAGAGATGGGTTATGCCACAGCTAGTTATCATGCTGGACTAGGTGCAGAAGAACGCCGTGCTGTAGAAGCTAGCTGGTTAAGTGGCAAGATGCCGTTTGTGGTTTGTACCTGTGCTTTTGGCATGGGTATAAATAAACCTGATGTGCGCTGGGTAGTTCATTTTCATTCGCCGCTGCTAATTTCTGAATATGTGCAAGAAATTGGACGTGCTGGACGGGATGGAAAACCAGCAGAGGCGTTAACGTTGGTGAGTGAACCGACGGGGTGGTTAGATGCTGAAGATAAGCAAAGACAGCAGTTTTTTGAACAACAAATGCGATCGCAACAACAAACAGCGCAGCAACTAGTAAAAAAACTGCCAAAACAAGGGGAAGTAAATGCTGTGACGCGACAATTTCCTGATAGTGCTACGGCACTCGCTTTACTCCACAGCAGTGGTCAACTAAACTGGCTTGACCCTTTCCATTACATCATTGATACAGGGGTGATAAAGCAGCCTCCAACGCAATTAAATGCTGTCAAGCAAATGAATCAATATTTGATTACTAAACAGTGCCGTTGGCAGTTTTTGTTAAATGCTTTTGGTTTTGACAAAGACGCTGCTAACTGGCGTTGCGGACATTGCGATAATTGCAAAAATTAACTTTTTTCATCACCGTCAGCAGTAAATATAGCTCTGTTACTTCGGTTAAAACACAAAAAATTTCAAAAGCCTGCATTCGCAGGCTTTGTCTGTATAAACTTAAGTTTATAGTCTGAGGAAAATTAGTGACTTATGATCATAAGCCTAATTTACCTTTGAAACCAAACACCTAAAATTGCTGCAAAAACCGCAAATCGCTAGCGTACAAGCGGCGAATATCATCAATTTGGTGTAATACCATCGCAAAGCGTTCTACACCGAAACCGGCAGCAAACCCAGTATAAACTTCTGGATCGTAACCCACGGCTTTCAGCACATTTGGATCTACCATACCACAGCCCATAACCTCCAGCCAGCGACCATTCCACTGTAAATCAACTTCGGCTGAGGGTTCTGTAAAGGGAAAATAGCTAGCACGAAAGCGAATTGGGAGGTCGCCAAACATTGCTTGCAAAAATACCTTAATCGCACCCTTGAGGTCTGTAAATGTCAGCCCCTCATCAATTGCTAACAGTTCTATTTGGTGGAACACTGCTGAATGGGTGGCATCTACGTTATCACGGCGATAGACTCGCCCAGGGGCAACAACCCGGATGGGCGGTTCCTCAGCTTCCATATAACGAATTTGTACTGAAGAGGTATGAGTACGTAGGAGATTGCCATCTGGCAGGTAAAAAGTATCCTGCATATCACGGGCAGGGTGGTCAGGCGGGGTATTAAGAGCCTCGAAATTGTAGTAATCTGATTCCATCTCTGGCCCTTGAGCCACGGTGTAACCCATACCGACAAAGATATCCAGCGCTTGGTCGATAATGCCATTGAGAGGATGGATGCGACCTTGGGGACGGTAAATGCCCGGCATTGTCACATCCAGAGTTTCCGCCTCAAGCTGGGAGCGAATTTGAGCAGCTTCTAGGGCTGCGCGCTGCTTATCTAAACTATCTTGCAGGGATTCTTTGACTGTATTGGCGATCGCCCCAATTTTCGGTCGTTCCTCTGCACTCATCTGCCCCATACTTCGTAACAACGCCCCAAGTTGCCCTTTTTTACCCAAATAGCTAACTCTGAGTTCTTCTAGGCGTTCTAAGGTATCGGCGGACGCGATCGCTTTTTCTCCTTCCTGCCGCAGTGCTAAAAGTTGAGCCTCTAAATTGTTAGGCTGATTCGTCATGCTAAACGCTTGTTAGATATTAGTCAGTAGTCATGGGTCATTAGTCATTAGTCCAAATCTTTGGAGTGCTAGACAAATAACCTTAGTGATATGCCATTAATAGGCCAAAGGCAAGGGTTAAAACCAAACCTCTGTTTACCAGTTTAGAGGCGATTAGGTGTGTGAGGATGTTTTTTTTGCCTGATGCTGGTGACGCCTGACATTGACAAATGGCTAATAACAAATCACTAATGACTAATAACAAATTATTAATGACTAATGACGATGAAATTACTCATTAGCAATGATGATGGCATTTCTGCCTTGGGTATTCGTACCCTAGCTAACTGCTTGGCAGAGGTAGGACATGATGTGACTGTAGTTTGTCCAGATAGGGAGCGATCGGCAACTGGACATGGACTAACCCTGCATCAACCAATTCGCGCCGAAATTGTGGAGTCAATTTTTCATCCTGCCGTCAAAGCCTGGGCTTGTGATGGCACTCCTTCGGACTGTGTGAAACTGGCACTGTGGGCTTTGTTAAAGTCACCTCCCGACTTGGTTCTTTCAGGGATTAATCAAGGAGCTAATTTGGGGACTGAAATCCTCTACTCTGGTACCGTTTCTGCTGCAATGGAGGGTATGATTGAAGGTATTCCCAGCGTTGCGTTCAGCCTTGCCAGTCACACATCCAAAGACTTTCAAGCTGCGGCTAACTTTGCCAAAATTTTAGTAGCACAAATAGCCGCAAAACCCCTACCAGGGTTGATGTTACTCAACGTCAATATTCCCCCAGTCAAATGGGAAGAAATTGCAGGAGTCACCATCACTCGTCAAGGAGTACGGCGCTACGTTGATGTTTTTGATAAGCGTATCGATCCGCGTGGTAAAACATACTACTGGTTAACTGGTGAAGTCCTGGAGGAAGTTGAACCTCCAGAAGGCTTAAATTTGCCTCAAAACATCCCCATAGACGTGCATGTTATCCGTGAAAATTTTATTAGCATAACGCCTTTACAATACAACCTCACCTACGCAACTGGACTACAACAATTGTCTGAGTGGAAAATGCAGTTTCCGTAAGACCTTTGTTAATACTGATAAAACTCTGAGGATAGTTAAATAGATCATGGGAAAATTTAAGTTATAAAGTAGTAACGTTCTTGATATACCCGATACACGTACACTCAAACAACTTAAGGCTTGTACCTTGCATAATCTCACCCAGGTTTACACAACCAGCTTTAAAAAGTGTATGCTGTTTTACCAAGAAATTCTCGTGATACCAAAATTGGTGAGATTCCATTGACCGAACAAAAATAAGTAACAATTTTTTATTGATCGCCCGCTAAGTCCAGCAAGCAACACCCATGTCTAGGTTAGAGAACCAATTTACTGTGCAATTTTGGGGCGTTCGCGGCAGCATCCCCAGTCCAGGCCCACACACTGTGCGTTATGGCGGTAATACCCCTTGCATTGAAATGCAAGTGGGTGGTAAACGCTTAATTTTCGATGGCGGTACAGGGCTACATGTTTTGGGGCAATCTTTGTTGCGCCAAATGCCGATAGAAGCTCATTTGTTTTTCACCCACTCCCACTGGGATCACATGCAAGGGTTTCCCTTCTTTACCCCAGGGTTTGTCAAGGGAAATAATTTTAAGATTTACGGCGCAATTGCTCCCGATGGTTCCACAATTGAACAGCGCCTGAATGACCAGATGCTCCACCCAAATTTTCCCGTACCCTTGCAAATCATGCAGGCAAATTTGAATTTCTGCGACATTACACCGGGGCAAGCAATACACATTAGTGATATTACTATAGAAACCGCACCACTAAACCATCCAGGCGAAGCTATTGGATATCGAATTAACTGGCATAATGGCGCTGCTGCTTACATTACCGATACTGAACATTTTCCCGACAGGCTGGATGAAAATGTTTTGTGGCTAGCTCGTAATGCTGACATCCTGATCTACGATTCTACTTATACAGATGAGGAATATCATTCCCGATCATCACCAAGAATTGGCTGGGGACATTCTACTTGGCAAGAAGCTGTTAAGGTGGCCAAAGCCGCTAACGTTAAAACTCTGGTGATTTTTCACCATGACCCTGCTCACAACGATGATTTTTTAGATAGTGTAGGGGAACAAGTGGTTGAGCAATTTCCTGGTGCAATCATGGCACGGGAAGGAATGGTACTCCAGGTTCCTGTTTCAGTTTCCTTATCAGAATCTTTTCCTGTCAGCAAATTTTCTGCTTAAAAGTTGTAGTCGAAGCAATTGTAGATTTTAGATTAGATTGGTGATCAGAAGCTTTCAGCAGGAGAGCGTACTCTTGGGTAAACTGCAAAAACTGGAGAACACGGTTTGCGAGTTCACCAAGTAAGCGTAGTCGCCCGTAAACTACCTCTGTTGGGACTAAGCAAGACAAAACTCGCCATCACCCAAGTTTAAAGCTAGAGTCGATTTAGCTTTGGTCTGTGGGGTTCTCTGGACTCAGCAATGAGCGGTCAAGCTGATGACTTCCCGTAGGGTGGGCTTTGGCTAAGAACCAAAAGGGGTGGCGTAAACACCCCAACTGGTAACACAAGATGTCAGGGTCGGACTTAGGCGTTTATCCATCGGGTAGCTTGTGGCTGAGAGCTAAATAAACCTAAAATCCCAGAATCTACGTGCTAAATTTGTCTCAAAATGGGTGTTCTGTGTGGGTTGCTTCTTCGAGCAAGTTGGCTCTAACGCCAACGGCTGTTGCTCTTGGCAAATTTGATGGCGTGCATCTTGGTCATCAAAGAGTAATCCAACCAGTTTTGCAGCAAGCATGGAGAGAAGTCCAAGGACAAGCTTCCTGCGTTAGCGTTAGCTCCTCGCAGAGCGAGGCTCAAAACTTCAGGGAAGATGAGGAGAATTTGCAAGAACTCTCACCCCTTAACCCCACTACCCCAGCACCCCAACAAGAAAACTCTCTAGCATCAACACACGAGCATACATACTCAACGGTTGTCACCTTTCATCCCCATCCACAGGAGTTTTTTTCGGGACAACCTCGTACTTTGCTAACTCCATTGGATGAAAAAGTTGAACAATTGCGATCGCTAGGGATAGAACAGCTGGTACTACTACCCTTCGATAAAGAATTATCAGCTTTGTCTCCCGAAGATTTCGTAGAAAAGATTCTCGTGCAACAACTGCGATGCCAGCGACTTAGCGTTGGGCAAGATTTTTGTTTTGGTAAACAGCGTACTGGCACCGCTAGGGATTTACAATTGCTCGCCGCCAAGTACGATATCCCCGTGACAATCGTTCCTTTACAAACCTACACAGGTAGCGACAACCCCCCAGCAGACAGCAGTTGTGTCAATATTGCTCTTACCCAAGAGCCTCCCATTAGCACTTCACGGATTCGCCAAACTCTAGAAAATGGTGATATCACCAGTGCAAATCTCCTACTTGGACGTCCCTACACTCTTTTTGGTGTTGTGATTCAAGGTCAACAACTTGGCAGAACTATTGGCTTTCCCACCGCTAACCTCCAATTGCCAAAAGACAAGTTTTTACCTCGTCAAGGTGTTTATGCTGTCCGTGGTTCTATTCTCAATGCCACGCCAAATGCTACTGCTCCTATTCCCTATTTAGGAGTAATGAATATAGGTAACCGCCCAACAGTAAATGGTACTGAACCATCTGTAGAAGTACATCTTTTTGATTGGTCTGGCGATTTATATGGCAAAAAGCTGGCTGTGCAGTTAGTAAAATTTTTGCGCCCGGAACAAAAATTTTCTTCTCTAGAAGCTTTGAAAACACAAATTCAACTTGACTGTGCGATCGCTAGAGAAGTTTTGAGTTCTCAATGATGAATTCTCAATGCTAATTGGGAATACTCTCAATAAAGGAATAGAGACTAGGGACTAGGAGCTAGGACATCCTCCCAATCCCTAATCCCCAATCCCTAATCCCTAATCCCTAATCCTGTAGTGCATGAGAGAAAGAATTGACGCTTTAACACAAAATTTGGCTCGCACCATCGTGGGTAAAAATGAAGCAATACGTTTGGTGCTAGTTGCCCTGCTAGGCGATGGTCATGCTTTATTAGAAGATGTACCTGGTGTTGGTAAAACCCTGCTTGCCAAATCGCTAGCTCGTTCAATAGATGGCAAATTTCAAAGGCTACAATGTACCCCTGATTTATTGCCTACTGACATCACTGGCACTAACATCTGGAACCCAAAAAGCGGTGAATTTAGCTTTCTTCCTGGGCCGATATTTGCCAATGTGCTGCTAGCTGACGAAATCAACCGCGCCACACCCCGCACGCAGTCAGCTTTGCTAGAAGTCATGGAAGAGCATCAGGTAACAGTCGATGGTGTCTCTCGTGCCGTTCCCACCCCCTTCTTTGTGATTGCTACTCAGAATCCTATTGAGTATCAAGGCACTTTTCCTCTACCAGAAGCACAGATGGATCGGTTTATGCTGTCTTTAAGCTTGGGCTATCCTTCTGAAGCAGATGAACTCCAGATGCTCCAAAGCCAAGCAAATGGTGTTAAGGTTTCTGATTTGCAGCCTTGTATTACCTTGGCAGAAATTGTGCAATTACGCCAACTCTGCTCTCAAGTCAGATTGGAAACTTCCTTGCAACAGTACATCTTGGAATTAGTACGAGCAACACGACAAGATGAAGAAATCACTCTTGGTGTTAGCCCTCGCGGTACGGTGTCTTTACAACGAGCTACCCAAGCCCTAGCTTTTCTTTTAGGGCGTGATTATGCCATTCCTGATGATATAAAATTTCTTGTTCCTCACGTTCTTTCGCATCGCATCATCCCCAGAGCAGGACGCAGCACAAGAACTGTTGTAGAAAGATTGTTGCGATCGGTTCCGATTCCCTAAATTGGCTGAAATTTCATACTTCAGCTTTTAGTCGATAGCCAAGAAAAGTTAATGTAATGTTTGACAGCAAACTATTATACGTGTGAATGTAGCGATCGCCGCTTTGGTTCATTTCGACTCTGAAAGTAGTTACGCCAAAACTGCAACATCGCCATAGTTACGTAAGTCTTATTATGAGGTACAAGCGCCACATCAAAGTATCTGGGAATGTGAGGAATGTCAAATTTTGTTAAGTGGAAATTCCGCCCTAAAAGCGATAGCGAAGCGCTACGGCGAAGCGCCAAACGCAATTTCAAACGTCAACCCTTTGGTTTACTTTTGGTAATTTTGGCGTGGAGTCTCGCTATGGGTTGGCTGCTATCCTTAGCTAATAATGTCCAAGGTGCTATTCCCATCTCGCAAGTTGGCACAGTTGATGTAGTACCTGCACAATACAAACTGGGGCAAGAATTATATTTAGAAAACTGTTCTACTTGCCACATTGCTTTACCACCAGCAGTTTTACCTACCCAAACCTGGAAAAATCTTTTGCAAGACTCGCAGCACTACGGCACACAGCTACAGCCTTTAGTTGATCCGCCGCGTATCTTGGTTTGGAGGTATCTAGAAACTTTCTCTCGTTCCCAACGAAAAGACGAAGAAACACCTTACCGCGTCAACAACTCACGTTATTTCAAAGCTTTGCATCCAAAAGTTAAGCTACCACGTCCTGTCCAGATTGGCAGTTGTGTTAGCTGTCATCCCAGCGCAAGTGACTACAATTTCCGCCGCTTGACTCCAGAATCGGAAAACTCGCCGTAAGAGTAGGGGATTGGGCATCGGGCATTGGGCATTGGGTATTAAGTAAATTCCCCTTGTCCCTATTACCCAGTCCCCAATTCCCAATCCCTATAGGGGGGGAATCGCTACTTCAGCATGGTTGGCGTTCTCTGCCTCAGTTGGGGGTGAAATGATACTATGAAGAAAGTCCAAAGATAAGATATGAAATAAAACCAATCATTTAGTAAACTGATTGGCTAGCCTTTTTAATGTTTTTGAGTTAATTCTCATTTCAGACCCATCCAAAACGAAAACGGCTGGGTTGGGTTAAATTTTTATAATCTATGCCGAAACTTTAATTGCCATCCTCTTTGATTTAGTGCCATAACCTGCCATGCTAAAAACCTTGTTGGGCGATCCCAACGCTCGTAAACTTAAGAAATACCAACCCTACATTACTGAAATTAACCTTTTAGAGGAAGAAATTAAAGCCCTTTCCGATGAAGAGTTAAAAGGTAAAACAGCAGAGTTTAGACAGCGAATCTCTAAAGGCGAAACCTTAGATGAGATTCTGCCAGAAGCTTTTGCTGTAGTCCGGGAAGCAGGACGACGAGTCTTAGGCTTACGGCACTTTGATGTTCAGATGTTGGGCGGTATAATTCTGCACAAAGGGCAAATTGCAGAAATGAAAACTGGGGAGGGCAAAACCCTAGTTGCTACATTACCAAGTTATTTGAATGCCCTCTCTGGTAAAGGCGTACACGTTGTTACAGTGAACGATTACCTGGCTCGTCGGGACGCGGAATGGATGGGACAGGTGCATCGCTTCTTGGGATTGAGCGTGGGGCTAATTCAGGCGAGCATGATTCCCAGCGAACGTCAGAAAAATTACGAGTGCGACATTACCTATGTTACCAACAGTGAGGTAGGTTTTGATTACTTGCGGGACAACATGGCTACATCCATGGCAGATGTGGTACAACGCCCATTCAATTACTGCGTAATTGACGAGGTAGACTCAATCTTAATTGATGAGGCGCGGACACCACTAATTATTTCTGGACAGGTAGAAAGACCGACAGAAAAATATCTCCAAGCAGCCGAAATCGCCTTTACGCTGAAAAAAGATGAGCATTACGAGGTAGATGAAAAAGCTCGTAACGTGCTGTTGACAGATGAAGGTTTTGCAGAAGCGGAAAATCTTTTAGGTGTCACCGATTTATTTGACCCAGAAGATCCGTGGGCACACTTTGTTTTCAATGCGATTAAAGCCAAAGAACTGTTCCTGAAGGACGTCAACTATATCGTCCGCAACGGGGAAGTGGTGATCGTAGATGAATTTACTGGTCGTGTGCTACCTGGACGGCGGTGGAGTGATGGATTACACCAAGCAATTGAAGCGAAAGAACACGTAGAGATTCAGCCAGAAACTCAAACTCTGGCGACAATTACTTATCAAAACCTGTTCTTGCTTTATCCCAAACTGGGTGGGATGACGGGAACTGCCAAAACAGAAGAACCTGAGTTTGAAAAAATTTACAAACTTGAAGTTACGGTAATTCCTACTAATCGTACCAGAAGACGCCAAGATATGTCTGACATGGTGTTTAAGACAGAACCTGGCAAATGGCGAGCGATCGCCAGAGAATGTGCAGAAATGCACGAAGCTGGTAGACCCGTACTCGTGGGTACTACAAGTGTGGAAAAATCTGAGTATCTCAGTCAACTGCTCAAGGAGATGGAGATTCCCCACGAGTTGCTCAACGCGCGACCAGAGAACGTAGAACGCGAGGCGGAAATTGTCGCCCAAGCTGGACGTAAAGGAGCTGTAACTATTGCCACCAACATGGCTGGTAGAGGTACAGATATCATCCTGGGTGGTAACTCTGAATACATGGCGCGTCTGAAGCTGCGGGAATACTTTATGCCGCGGATTGTCCAGCCAGAAGATGAAGATGTGTTTGGCGTCCAAAAAGCAGCTGGTCTGCCATCTGCGACTGGTAGTGGCCATGGCTTTGTTCCTGGGAAAAAGGTGAAAACTTGGCGGGCTTCGCCAGAAATTTTCCCTACTCAGTTAACAAAAGAGACAGAACAGCAACTCAAAGAAGCTGTAGAATTGGCGGTACGTGAATATGGCGAACGCAGCTTACCGGAACTGGAAGCAGAAGATAAAGTAGCCGTAGCAGCCGAAAAAGCTCCGATTGATGACCCAGTAATTCAAAAATTGCGGGCAGCTTATAACCGGGTAAAGCACGAGTACGAACAATTCACCGTCCGCGAACACGAAGAAGTAGTGGAATTAGGCGGTTTGCACGTCATTGGTACAGAACGCCATGAATCGCGCCGGATTGACAACCAATTGCGAGGACGGGCAGGACGACAAGGTGACCCTGGTTCAACAAGATTCTTCTTGAGTTTAGAGGATAACTTACTGCGGATTTTTGGTGGCGATCGCGTTGCTGGATTAATGAGTGCCTTCAACGTTGAAGAAGATATGCCCATAGAATCGGGGATGCTTACCCGTAGTTTGGAAGGCGCACAGAAAAAAGTTGAAACCTACTACTACGATATCCGTAAGCAGGTGTTTGAGTACGACGAGGTGATGAACAATCAACGTCGCGCCATCTACGCCGAACGCCGCCGGGTACTAGAAGGTCAAGACTTGAAAGAACAGGTAATCAAATACGCTGAAAAAACGATGGATGACATCGTTGACTATTACATCAACCCAGACTTGCCCTCGGAAGAGTGGGAGTTAGACAAGTTGGCTGATAAGGTTAAGGAATTTGTTTATCTGTTGGCAGACTTGCAGGCAAATCAGTTAGAAGATATGTCTGTAAGCGAGATAAAAGCTTTCCTCCATGAACAAGTGCGGATAGCCTACGACATGAAGGAAGCCCAGATTGACCAAATTCAGCCAGGACTAATGCGCCAAGCTGAACGGTTCTTTATTTTGCAACGCATTGATACCCTGTGGCGTGAACACCTGCAACAAATGGATGCTTTGCGCGAATCGGTGGGATTGCGTGGTTACGGTCAAAAAGACCCGCTGATTGAGTACAAGAGCGAGGGTTATGAACTCTTCTTGGATATGATGGTCAACATCCGCCGAGATGTGGTTTACTCGTTGTTCATGTTCCAACCGCAGCCGCAGCCAGTAGTGCAAACATCATCAGAGATGGTTTGACACTTCAGCAGCCTGTAAAATAGCAGATACAAACGAAATAGCAGTCAAGAGGTGAGAAAAAGTCAGACCTCTTGACTGATTTTTGCTTTTAAAGGATACACCCCCTCAGTTGACAAGTAAAAAGTGAGAAATTGTTGAGAGTGTTGCTTGAAAGCCATGAAACAAGAGCATTTTAGAAGCCATTAGCGCGCAACACTTTAGCAGGGTCGGGGCTACTCTACTTATATACAAACTGTATATAATCTTGATTGAGGGTCAGCAGAGCGCTTATCCAACCCAAGTAAGAAAACTCTGTAAGAAACAGCGACTTTATAAAGGTTGACAATGACTTGTAGTAAAGGTTTAGGGCTGCCAATGCTTCTCAACTTCCTTACTCGGTTGTGCTTTGATTGCCATAAATGACCTTTTGTATGGATACTACTTTAACGCCATCTCACTGCTCTCTTTAGAAAGGAAAACGGAATAGGCACGGTACTTAAGGTATTTACAAAAATTTATTAACAATTACATATCATAGCCACATTACATGAAAAAGTTAATACTGAAAAGAATGTATGAAGTAAATCTTTTATTTTATGAAATCTTTAACTTTGGTAGCCAGCATAGTTAGCCTAATCAGTATGTCGAGTTTTTGTAGTGCTGCTAAAGCTGCTTCTATAAATAACGGAGGGTTTGAGTCAGGTTTTTTAGGATGGACAATCTTTAATGAAAATTTGTCACCTATTCAATCTCCACCTTCTGGCTCACCTTCTAATTCATCTGTAAGATGGTTTGAAACGTCAGGCGGCTTTTCCCCACTATCAAATACTGAAATTATTAACCAGTTTGAAGGACAAAGCTATGCAGTGACAGATCATGCAGAGTCTGGTTCAACAGTACTATATCAAGATATTACCTTGGAGCCAGAGCTTCAGCATATACTTTCATTTGCTTGGTTTGCTCAGAGTAAACCACCTTTTCAAGATTCTGGAAGTATGTCACTGACAGTTAGTGATGACCCCCTTACTAATAACTATCAAGGGCCTGTCCAGCTATTCAGAATTGATCTTGTTCCTGCTGAATTTACCAACTTCTTTGGTGTTTCTTCGGATGCTGGCATATTAGCAAATATCGTGGCCCCGGTAGCTGAACCTTTTCCGGTAACAGAATGGAATAATGTTGTATTCGACTTAACTCCGTGGGCAGGTTCTACTGTGCGATTGGCTTTCCGTGAAGCTGCTATTGGAGGCGATTTCCAAGCTGGTATCGATGCTGTAAAGGTTACGTCTGCCTTGAGAAGCGTTCCAGAATCCAACACTATCTTTGCTTCAACAATAGCAATAGGGCTAGGAGTTTTGTCAAAAAGGCAGCTTTCAAAAAGACAAAAAGTCTAAAAAATTGAATACTCAAAGGCTAGCCTTTAATTGTGCAGTCACCCTAATTCACATACTACTTATTTATCAATTTATAGTTGTGATTGGCAAGGCCCAACCGCGCAAGAACAGTGAACAGCACTGGCTCATCAAAACATTGATATACCTTGATTGTTGCAACTCAAGTAAGAAATTCTCGTCTTGAATTTCTTACTTTGAGATTTTTGAGACCATTGTTAC
Organism: Mojavia pulchra JT2-VF2; assembly: GCA_019359325.1. Lineage (GTDB taxonomy): Bacteria > Cyanobacteriota > Cyanobacteriia > Cyanobacteriales > Nostocaceae > Mojavia > Mojavia pulchra. The sequence continues at coordinate 182,860 of JAHHHN010000001.1, forward strand.
ACCTGCTACAAGGCGGCGATCGCCTACGGTGGTGTGTAGCTCATCGCCTAGATAAATTAGGTGATATTGAGGCAAGTTTATTTTAAATAGCAACAAGCTTCTCTCTTTTTCTCGTAACCGGGAAATAAATTTGACTTTGCTTTTGAGCTCGTAACCAAGCATCTCGATAAATTTGCTCAAACAAAACTCTTTGAGCATGGCTACCGCCTATCTGAGACAATCGCGGTAATACAGGTTTTAGTTGAGTAACCGCCTCTGACCAATCATCTTGAGCGTGGGCAACCATACCTCTAGCACAGGGAATGGCAACTTCAGACCAGTTTCGACGCAGGAAAGGGTTCACGCTTAAACTATGTTGCTGCATACTCAGCCACATTTGGTTTAACCAGTCACTACGTCCGCCTCTGGCTAATGCATAGATGTAATGCAAGTCTTGGAAGGGTAGAGCGTGTTCATGAAGACGAGGCAGAAGATACGCACTCAAATTTTGCCAGCGATCGCCTACATCAAAACCTTGCAACTCCAGCCTTAACAATAAAGCGATCGCCCCTACTTGATCTTTGGGAGAATATTTCTGAGCACGTCCCCAAACGTGGGTATCATACAGCACCAAAACCTTCTCTTGATTACCTTGCTTTAAGTAATAGAGCGCTATATGCCACCAATTATGTGTGTAAAGCATGGAGTTGCAGTTTTCCCAAGTATCAGCTAGGCTTTCCATCCAAGTAATGCCCTCATCGACTCGTCCCTGAGTTTCCATTACATGAGCAACAGCATGATGTGCCCATGGATCATAACGATTTATGGAAGTTGCTATTCGACCCATTGCTTCTGCTTCATCCAAGCGATGGCACTGTTCTAAACCAAATGCCACCATGCCGTATAGGTAATGATTTTCCTCGTTCACAGGTAAAACTTTTTGCGCTATGTTGAGTAATCTTTCCTGATCGCCCAAATAGAAGTAGTGATACTGTCCCTGCTGGACTGAAATCAAGTCGCGGGGAAAGTTTTGGGTAATTGCTTCGTGTATAGCGATCGCCCGATCAATTGCTCCCTCTGCCCAAGCCGCGATCGCCTGCACATATAACTGCTCTCGTGTGGTTATCTTGACTAATTGCTGTTGAGCCGCTTGGAGATGCGGTTTAGCTTGCTGCCAAGCTTGAGTATTTTCTTGAGACAGGAAATAAGCTGCTGCGTAGGCATGAATCATGGCGCAGTTTGGATCAGCCGCAATTCCTTCAAGAATTACAGCTTCCGCATCTTTACCATAGCTGAGGGCTTGATCGATAAAGCTATTGATTGCTGCGATCGCTGCTGATGATTCTGTTGTAACTTCAAGCCCTTGAGCGTCTTTTAGCATAGTTCTTTCCTGGATCAGAATTGACAGTTGAGGTTAAACGCTTGTAACCCGATAAATCTGGGATTTTAAAACTACACTAAGTCACTCGGAATAGTGTAGTTTATGCTCCTGAGTATGTCATAGCTAATGTGGAAATGGCAAGAAAAATTTCCAGACTGAATTATCTAACTGTTAAGAGGCATTTTTCAAAAATCAGTCTCTAGGTAGAGCAATAAAGTAACCCTCATGCACAATTAGCCAGATGGAAGAGGAGTTAGAGATTTTTAAGCTGAGTTTAGTCAGTTAGAAGCCTATGGAGTAGGGACAAGGGGACTGGGGACTAAGTATCTTTACTCAGCACTGATAACTCAACACAGCAGCTAGAACTATGCCAGAAGCAACTATAAATAAACTAGTTGATGTAGTACGTAAATCTGCATCCCGATTGACGGGTACAACCGCAGACTACGATCCATTGATGAACTTAATTGGCAATGCCCGCTTCGTTCTGATTGGCGAAGCCTCTCATGGCACTCATGAATTTTACGAGCAACGGGCTGAGATTACCAAACGGTTGATTCAAGAGAAAGGCTTTACAGCGGTAGCGGTTGAGGCAGACTGGCCTGATGCTTACCGCGTTAATCGCTACGTGCGCGGTGTTAGCGACGATCCAACTCTTGCGGAAGCACTCTCTGATTTCCGACGCTTTCCTGCCTGGATGTGGCGTAATACCGACGTATTAAAATTTATCAATTGGTTACGCGAATATAATGCTGCTCTACCCGAAAATGCCATCAAAGTTGGCTTTTATGGATTAGACCTCTACAGTATGCACGCCTCAATAACAGAAGTGCTTAACTATCTTGAGCGAGTTGACCCCGAAGCTGCCCAGCGTGCCCGTTATCGCTACTCATGCTTTGAGCATTTTAGCGAAGATAGCCAGCACTATGGCTATGCTGCCAGTTTTGGGCTGACTGAATCTTGTGAGCAAGAAGTAGTCAATCAGCTGCGGGAACTGCAACACCGTGCTATTGAATACACGCTTAATCATAATCCTGTAGCGGCAGATGAATTGTTTTATGCCGAGCAGAATGCTCGATTAGTGAAGAATGCTGAGGTGTACTATCGCTCAATGTTTCAAGAACGGGTGTCATCATGGAACATTCGCGATCGCCACATGGCAGAAACTCTAAATCAGCTGACTGCCCATCTAGATCAGCAAGGACAACCGACCAAAGTTGTTGTTTGGGAACACAATTCCCATTTAGGAGATGCACGAGCAACGGATATGGGCAGAGAAGGCGAAATAAATGTTGGTCAATTAGTGCGTGAACAGTATGGTAGTGAAGCAATCTTAATAGGCTTTAGCACCTATACAGGTACAGTTACGGCGGCTTCTAATTGGGGTGATACTGCCGAACTAAAGCTAGTTCGCCCCGCCTTGCCAAATAGTTACGAAGCTCTATTTCATGAAACGGGAATACCGCAGTTTTTGCTACAGCTACGAGATAATCCAGCAATTGCGGGATTGGAAAAACGACGATTAGAAAGAGCGATCGGCGTAATTTATCGACCAGACACTGAACGTAGCAGTCACTACTTTTATGCCTGTCTTCCTGAACAATTTGATGCGGTCATCCATATAGATGATACAAGAGGAGTACAACCTTTAGACCGCACTCCCGAATCGGAGATCAGTGACCCACCAGAGACATTTCCCTTTGCTGTTTGAATCCATCACCAGAAGCATCACTGATGATAGGTAAATTGCAATATGCCAACGCCAACAGACTTCAAAGACTATTACACGATTCTGGGAGTTGATAAAAAGGCCACGCCAGAAGAAATCAAACGGGCATACCGCAAACTTGCCCGTAAGTATCATCCTGATTTAAATCCTGGAGATCAACAGGCAGAAGCACGTTTTAAAGAAATTAATGAAGCCAACGAGGTACTGTCTGACCCAGAAAAGCGGCAGAAGTATGATCAGTTTGGACAATATTGGAATCAGGTAAATCAGGGTGGCGCACCTCCACCTAGAGGCGCAGGTGTTGGAGTTGGAGGAGTTGATTTTGACCAATACACTGACTTTGACTCATTCATCAATGACTTGCTTGGTCGCTTTGGTGGCGCAGATGGAAGTGGGCGCAGAACTTACACCTATCGCACGTCTACAGGACAACCGAGTGGATTTACCAGTCCGCCTCCTGCTGATACAGAAGCTGCGATCGCCCTGACATTTCCAGAAGCGTTTCATGGTACACAAAAACGGCTGCAACTGGATGATGAAACAATTAATGTTCGGATTCCACCAGGTGCTAGACCAGGAAGCCGAGTTCGGATTAAAGGAAAAGGTCGTCCTAGCCCATTTTCCCAACAACGCGGAGACTTGTACTTAACAATTGAAGTTCTACCGCATCCATTCTTTCAGTTTGAAGGCGATAACATTACTTGTGAAGTGCCAATTCGCCCAGATGAAGCCGTATTGGGCGCTCAAATCGACGTACCTACTCCTGATGGCAACATTACCATGAAAGTGCCGCCAGGAGTGCGTTCTGGGCAATCCCTCAGATTACGCGGCAAAGGCTGGAAACTGCCCCAGGATAAACGAACTGACCTGATAGTGAAACTCCAGATTGTGCCCCCCAAGGATCTCAGCCCCATTGAACGCGAAGCTTACGAAACCATCCAGGCACACAGCAACTTTAACCCGCGCACTCAATTGCAGGAGGTAAAATTATGACTCAGTTTAGCCTCTCCCAGACAGTTGTTTCTCAAGAGGGAGAACCACTTTATTCCTATGAATATGCAGCAATGGTGACAGAAACATCCACAGTAGTGGTGGAACGCTTTGCCCAGTTGGGATTAATTGAACCCATTGGAGAAATGCTGCACCAGCGCGACATTACACGTATTGCTCAAATTTTACGTTTGCGTCACGATCTAGGATTAAATTTAGTAGGAGCCGCAATGGTTTTAGATATGGCTCAGGAGATCGCGCAGTTACGTGCCCAAATTAAGGCATATCAGTCAATGAAAGATGAGAACACTTAGCTACCAGGATAATTGCCCATTTTCACCAAAATGAGATGGTGAGATGTCACTTTTTCACTAAAATATATGCTTTAGCATAATCAGGCATTTTGCTGACCTGCTGCCCAAAAGCTTTTTGATTTTGAAAAATTCCTGCCAAAAAATCAAGTTGATAAAGGTTAGGTAGAAATGCTCCGCCTGTATCAGCAATAATGCCCATTTGCAGCCGTTTACGTCCACCTTGATTATGCTCAAGGACAATCACTTTACCTAAGCCAATATTTAAAACATCTCCAGCAAAAGTTACTCCTGGTTTGATAGAAATTTTTGCATCTATCTTGTATCCATAACCTTTGATGGCATCAACTTTTCTAAAATACCAGTAACGCTTTTGGGCTGTTGCTTTTAATCCCCGAACATAGGGTATTCCATTATTTCTGTCTACATTAAAAACTCCTTGGGAACCATCTGTAAAATTAACTATTATTGTTCCCTGCATGAGTGCTTCTTCTAACCCATTTCGGGTTAAATATGCAAGAGGTTCAACTTTACCAAATTCTTTACCGCCTGGCTCATAAATCCCTGATAAAACATCCTGCTTTGTATACTTAGTGTAAAATTTATTCTCTAAATTATCTTTTAAGCTATAAATTGGCGTGTTAAAAGTAGAGGTTTTTTTCCGTGAACCTGGATGAATGAAAACAGCGTATTTTGTTATTCTTAACTGTTCTTGCTTGGTGTTTGTTGGGTTATATGCAGACCATTTAATTACTCTAAAATTAGCATTAATAAAATTAGGATCTTGTAAACGAGTAGTTCGATTATTGGCAATATCCTCCTTTAAAACAGCAATCATGAAATCTAAAGTTTTGGTAACATCGTCTACGGTAACTCCTTGAGTACCAAGTATCCCTGTACGTAAAATATCGGGGTCTTGGGAAGCGTAGTCTTGAAAATATTTTCTAGTATTGATAAAAACAGTAAGTAAATCTGCTTGATTGAAATTAACTTTTGTAGTTGGCAGTTTAACTGGAGTAAAAACATTATTACTATTAACGCTAAACTTATAGGTTTTTAGTTCATCAATAACTTTATAACTCGTAGAGGCTAATGTTAGATTATGCCCAGGTGGATGAAAATTTTGCCTGTCAAATCTTTGTTTAACATCAAAAAGATTTTGCAAACTTGTGGAAACTATATGAGCAGACTTAATTAATGTCAGGGGTGATGGTGACTGGGGTAGGTTTTGTTCCTGTTGATTAAAAGATATATTTTGCGTAGTTTGATGCGTAGTTTGGGATTGTTGATGTAGCTGTTTATTCTTTGAAACATTATCTAAACGGATATAAGCGAAACCGCTCATTAATAAAGTAGCAAATCCTACTGCGAATCGAAATTTTTGGTTAAATATTATACTCATAAATTAAAAAAGAATTTTTAATACTTAGTATTTAAAAATCAACAATAGAATTGATGGTACTCAGTGCTGGTGAAATAAAACTAAAGAAAGTACTTAAATATAATATAATTATAGGTTCCAAAAGTTACTATATTTTTGCAAAAATCAGGTACGTGCTAATGAGTTTGTGTTCTGTGGATAATTAAGACACAAAAAAGTTAATAAGGATATTTTACCAAGCGATATCCAAAAGTTTACTACAAGGCTAATTTATAAAAAAGCCAGAAAATCAGGTCTCTGGCTTAATAGCTAGAGACAAAAGAGTAATTACACAGGTAAAAACCTAAATTCTTCCTACTAACGAGTTTGCACTCCCAGCCTGGATTTCATAATAAAGCAGCGGGCGTTCGCTGACGATTGCCCTCCGACATCGAGACATATTTAAAGCTTCAAGTACTCGAATCGAAGCTTTGTTAGGCTCGTTAACATCTGCGACCACTCTTGCCAATCCAAGCACATCAAATACATAACGAAGTACAGACAATGCAGCTTCCGTAGCATAGCCGCGTCCCCAAAGTTGAGGTCGTGTGCCAAAAATAAGACTTGGTGATTCCTGTGAGGAATGAAGCAGACCTGCAAACCCCGCTATCTGATCAGTATGATGTTCAAAAAAGAGCCAAAGCCCATAGCCATAATTTGTGAAACTCTCCAGGCTGGCTTCGATAAATGATTGCGCCTCCTCTAGGGAGATTTGACGATCATCAAAGAGAAATCGTCGTATGTCAGCCTCAGTCCATAGCTGGTGTAAGGAGTCGAGATCGTCAATCTGGCATGGACGCAGGCTCAAACGTTGGGTATGTAACAAATGCGTCATTGTGAGATGCCTTATCTTACGATGTCTAAACACAGAACTAATTTAGCACTGAGTACAGCCCACTAGAAATTAGGTGCAGAATTCGCTTTTTGGATGAATTGTGTCCAGGGTTATCACTATTGCTGTTCTCCCTTTGACTACCTCAACAGTAGAGTCTAGCCATCAGCCAAAATCAATCCATGCGATCGCTCTCACACCAAACTCGCACAAATAGCCTCCGGGTTGCGTTCCAGGGAATCAGCATGATGGCTGCTACGCCAGACAAGTATAAAATTTGCTTTTACGCTGCGCCACGTTCATCAGCATCAGGTGTAGCGAATGCTTCGACGCGGGACACGATAATAAGTGATAGAGGATGCTGCGTTATTGGATCAAGTGGTTCGATGCATTGGCATACCTGAAGCCTTGCTTGGTTACAGACCGTCAGCCATGAATTCAGTGTCCGAAAATACCAGGGCATCGGCTCCCACGTATCATTGCCAAAATTCATGAAGCTTTCGGTTCGCCATCCATCTGTGTACGCTTGATCGCCACACGCACTCCATGGGTGAACTGTCTGCACAACCAGGTGTCCATTAGAGGATAAGACTGTACCGAGGACAGCCAACAGTGGCACAATGGTTTCGCCCAACAGTGAGAAATTACACACAACAAGATCATACGGCCCATCTAACTGGCTTGGCTCCTTAATAATCGCCTCATACGTAAGGGTGCAAAACCTGCCACTTCCTGCCGCTTGAGCGTGTTGAACTAAGGCAGGGCTTCCATCCACCCCGAAGGTTTCGATGCCTTGTGCAACTAATGCGCGTGTCAGCCAACCTTCGCCACAGCCAACATCTAACACACGGCGAGGTCGCAGTGCCATCAAAACTTCCAAGATGGCAGCATCAGTTGCAACACGACGGCTGGGTATGAGTCCATCACGGACTGCCTTCGTCCATGCGTTGGCGTTCTTATTCCAACTTGAATGCAAGCGGTGTTCCAAATCTGCTTGGGGCATGAAAGCTTCCTCCGAGTTGTATAAATTATATCTGCGGGATGATTTATCTCACGCAGAGGAGCCACTGCGTCGGGCGGCTTTGCCGACTCCCTCATTGGCGTCGCGCAGAGAGTATAAAGAGTTTTAGATTTCAATACATAAAATTTCATCCCTTGATTGAGCAACACCAAGAAAACTTATTCCCTTCGCGCACTTTGCGACAGCAGTGGCTCATGGGGGAAACCCCCAAGACCGCGCTGTCTCGTCTTTGCGGTTCGTTAATTCATCCCTATTTTATGCAACCCCGTTGGATGGCTTCACAATAGCGATCATTATATGGGAACAAATCATCATGAGGTTTATCGACTGTAATAAAACACCGATGCTTGACTAACTCAATTCGCTCTTGAAATTCTAGATCATCACTTTCAGCCTTCTCACACTGTCCTAGACTTAAATCATTTTTGCCGTCAACGTTGTAGTAAATAACGTCATCAATTTTATGATCTCGTCGAAAACTCGTTCGCCACTGAGAATTGCTTCCCCAACCATATGAGAGGTCTTGGCATCGTCGGTTTTTTCTACTGTAAGTCCAGTACAATGTTGATTCCTCTGCAATTAATTTTTTGATGTTCGCTATACCTCCAGTTACACAAGTACCAGCGCGAGAGAACATCATATTTCCAATCATGAGACAATCCCACAACGTACTGGCAACAGTAATCTCTGTGTGTTGCTGCTCATCTTGAATAACCTTAACTATTTCGTGATAAAACGGCGAAAACTCTGTAGGTGTCACTACCTTAAAACCAAGCGATCGCATAAAGTTAAGGTAATTTCTGCTTGTGATTTCTGCTCCTGAAGTATCAATTTCAGTATCCCCACAACGAAGGCGTAAAAGTAACAAATCGTTTACACGGGACAGCGCGTATAACTGCCACAAATCTTCAATTGATGCCTCTGGTATCGGAGAACCGCGTCTTATAGAAAAATTGCTCAACCAAGCTTTGATTGACATTGCATTCGCAGACCACGGATGCAATATATCTGAATAAAGATTAGTTCCTTGATAGCTAAGAATCGAATCAAATAGTTCACGATACGGTACTTGACAGATGTGCATTGCTTATAGAAACAGCCTGCAATGGCCAAAATCAATTCATGCGATCGCATGATCGCACTATGGAAGATAATTTGTAATAAGTTTTACTTATTTTTTTGAGCAGCTAGTTTCTGCTCTTGCTCATCACACCAAGCTGCAATTAACTCTTTAGCAATGCTGCTCATATCCGTTTCTGATTGGACGCACAAGGACTTGAAACGGATCTTTAATTCTTTGCCAATTATTAGTTTGACTGTATCTTCGGGTTTTGCCATCCCATAATTCTGGCATGGCGTAGGAGGAACATTATCACTATTCCCCTACTTGGTTTTGTTAAGTATAATAACAGACGGAGTGGATACTTTTTGCTAGCAGTGTATTACCCTCACCAGAACTCAGAAGCTACTTTCGTAGAGTATCAGCTTAGATGACATCCTTCACTTTCCCCATTAAAGAATCTGTGAATTTACCCCAATCGCTTCGCAGTTCTGAAAAATGCTCACGGGGATTTTCATCCATTGACTCAGCCTTGCCATAAGCAATGATGAGTAGTGTTAGGGCTTCTATTGATCGTCTAGCCGCCTTTGCAGCTTCATCGCTAGATATGCTTTCAGGAGGTGCAGTCGCAATACTCCGAAGTGGTTCCCACATCTCCCGATAGAATCGATGTCGTGTATTAATACGAATAATCACTTGACCATCAATATGCTGAGTATCAATTAATAAATTTCCTGGAAAGTCAACAGACTCCACGATAAATGGCAAATCCTTGATAGACTCGCAATATAGCTGCCGTTCTTTTTGCTTCTCTTCATCTTTACCTGGCAAAGCATCTCTAGCCAAATCTTCAATAATTCTTTCCTTTTGTTTTGGGTCGATTAAAACCTTTACCCGGCTTTTAGGCATTGTCCTATTTGCTTCTTTAGCAGCCTCAAGTAGGGGATAATGTTCACCCTGATGATCATTCGATTTTCGTGAAACTTCACCCCACACTTCATTAATACAGTTGAGTGCTTCTGGAATATATCTAGAGAAGAGGTCACGAAGCTGTCCTTTTAAGTCATCGTATGGCTCTACACCCCTCTTGACATTTCTGACTCCAAAGTAAGCATCAAGCTCCGGCTGAAATGAAACTTCAATACCAATAAATCGGTGAGGGGAAGCAACTCTTTCACCGAAGATTCTAGGTAATGTAGTATAGTTAATTTCGCGGTTCAACCGAACAAAACTAATTGCCCCTTGATTTTCTTCAAGACGTAAATTCCTAGTAAGCTCATCTTTCTTATTTGTTGCGTATTTTTTGCGAATTACTTCGCTGGGGTAAACTGTAATTGTGACCTTGTAAGAAGACTGTCCAATCTCAATGACTTCTCTTGCAATTCTCTTGGCAGGAAAATGTGTTTTAGTTGCTTCAGGTAGTGGAAACTCCGGCTTTTTACGAGTTTTTTCAAAAGATTCTCTTAGAGGAGAATAGTATTCGTAAAGAACTTTATCACCCCATGTCCCCTCCATACGCATCAGAGGATCGTGTGGCAACAAATTTGTACCATCAACACAAATTTTAATACCATCATCTAAAAAGTAGCGAAACATGCGGGATAACTCATACTTGATTTCGGCTTTTAGTGCCCTTGCATCAGGAGCTTTTTTTCCTTCTTCTAAGCGATCTACTTTAGACCAAAGTACAATTGTTCCGCTATCTTGGGGAATAAATGACAGAATATTCTTTGGTAATGGTTCAACATTGGGGGGAGCAATGCCAACAGTTTCACCTTTCTGTTCTTCTTCTAATGCTTCTTCCAAGTCAAAATAGGCATGAGACCAAGGTTCATCCTTATTTGTGCGGCTCCAAACATCAATGCGCTGACCGTAGTTAAGTGCTGCAAGTTTTGCTCCTACGCCATACTTACCAATTGTGTCAGTTTGCATGTATCGAGTGGAAAAACCTACTTGAAGATAGCGTTGTAAGATGTCCAGTTCCATCCCATCACCATCATCAATCATAGTAATGCAGTGAATATGTCTCTTCCCAGACCTAGCCTGAGACTCTTCAAAATGCAGAGTAATATTATTTGCATTAGCTTCTAAGCTATTGTCGATGACTTCACCAAGAGCAGCAGGTAAACTATAACCAGAGTCGCGTAGAGACTGTAAAGCGTGTCCTGTTAGGACAATGGGGAGTTTTTCAGTCGATACTAATTTTGTAGAAGTTGCTTGGCGTACCATAGGTTTGTTGTAATTTACTCAAAGTAATTAAGCAGCGCGTTTTCGTAACAACGGTTTGAAGGTAAATGTCCTTATGAGATATCAAGCAGGCTCCTGAGAGTCTAAGTATATCTGCACAATTTGGCGTACTTTTTGACGTAACCTATTGGCAGTGCGTTGCGAGACACCACAGGCTAATGCTGTAGCAGCAACACTCTTGCCGTTAATCATGTCCTCGAAGCATTTGCTCATATTCTTGCCAGATGCAGCAATCACCATGCTTAGTTGTGCCTCTAGATCGGAAGAAGCATAGAGTTTTACTTCTTCGTTCCAAGTGGGTGTAAGTAAAGCTACTTTCCGGCATAGCCGACGCTGCCGAATCTTTGTCCTTTGAATGCTGAACTTTGCATTCCTTATGATGTCGTAGCGAAAAAACTTTAAGTTTTCTTCCTGGCTTTTAGAATTAATGGCGAGTGAAACTGCGTGTTCAAGAATCTCCGCTTCAGGTGAACCAGGGTTTAGCGTCTTAAGACGCTGCTGCATTTCAAGCACAGCACGCCAGCGAGTGTTGAGCGCTCTTGTCATAATATTTGTATGCTTTCCGTACTCAGCCGCCTCTATACCGAGTGCAGCTTTGTGTGTTCATCTTATACGGCACCATAATGTAGCGCAATATGCCAAAATTCCTGCATTCCTGACTAAAAGCCCTTTTAAATGCCAACAATGTGCCGTGGCTAATGGCTAAGGACGTTAAAGCAATAATTTATACTCATATTTTTAACCATAGTCGTCGTGGTGTTTGCAGTAATCAGAATCAACAAACTAATCAACTAAAAATTAGCTATCTTGCCATCAGCCTGTTCATCAAGGCTGTTATTGCTAGCTCATAGACCTAATCATGGCAGGCGCGATCGCACTCTAAAGTATTTCTGTAATATTGTTGTTTGTATCACAACCCTAACCAACTTCGTAGGGATTGCTCTAACTGCTCGGCATCAATATCAGCCAATTTACCAATCGTCACTACGACCAAACTCTCATGCACAGTATACAGTCCTCGCTTGACTGCTGTAGCCACATTTAGTCCTGCTACTTTCCATTCAGATAAAACAAACTCACCATTAAGTAACGATGTGGTTTTGCTTGTTAACGGCGTGATCATGATGTCTTGCGATGGGTGTGACGCACTTACGACAACTGCGGGTCTTACTTTTGAACGGGACAAGTCTGAAAAGGGGTATTGAACTAAGATAATGTCATTTTTGGAGTAGCTGGGCATAGACATCATCCTCAGTGTTGTCCCAAACCGCATCAAGAGATGATTGACTTGCTTGCAGCCAAAACTCGGCTTCATCATCAGGAAGCAGTGTTACTAATACTCTTGTGCCTTCAGGTAGCTCTACTGACTCCAGCAGTTCTATTTTTCCTTGTCGAACAGTAGCCCAAAGTGTTTTTAGCATATTTCTTGTTGACGATCTTGTTATAGCTAGTTCATAAATCCAATTACGACAGGCGCGATCGCTGCAATTTCATCGCTTTGCTAGATGTTGCTCACCCACTCTAACGACGGCTTGCGCTGCGATTTTACACAATCCTGTAAGTAAAGATTGATCAGGCTCTGATAGGAAATGCCGGTTTCTTCAGCTAGGGCTTTGAAATAATCAACGACATCCTCCTCAAGCCGAATTGTCACCTGCTTCTTCAGCTTCTTAATGTATGGATTTTTAACAGACTGGGAGAAATCGTACTCTTCTTTCATAAGGAAAAACTTTGATATTGCTGACGCTCTTTTTTAGTAGCTTTTCGAGCCGAGATGATGCGGATAGCTTCCTCACTTTCCTGATACAGATGGCACACCAATAGTAAACGCAGTGAATCACTCATACCCAAAAGTATGTAGCGATCCTCTTCCATAGAATGCTCAGGGTCATAGAGCAAGCGGGCATTTTCATCATAAAAGGCACTTTCTGCCTCCTCGAACGATACACCATGCTTTTGCTCATTAGATCTAGCCTTGCGTTCATCTCACTCGAATATCAATTGACTCATAATTACACTGTATTTACAATGTATATGATCAGCAAGTTAAGTGGGCTAGGAAATAGAAGTTTCTCAATACCCACTCCAAGCTCAACTTTAATCTGTGAGTAAGCAAGTCTCTGGAGATGCTTATGGTAGACGCGATCGCTCTCTAGATAATTTAAACTCAAGGTGAGACCGATCATTTGCAGCTTGTGTTATGTCATCAACTTTAGATTCTTTACCACCTGCTCTTGCTAAAATTGTCCAGCGCTTCCAAAGGGCTTCTGAGCCTAAGCGACGCTACGAACAACTCATCTGGTACGCTCAGAAGCTGAAAGAATTTCCAGAAGCTAACAAGATACCAGAAAATAAAGTTCCGGGTTGCGTTTCTCAGGTTTATGTGACAGCAACGCTCGATGATGATCATGTTGTGTATCAAGGCGATTCTGATTCCCAATTAACCAAGGGTTTATTAGCACTGTTGGTTGAAGGGTTAAATGGGTTAACTCCCACAGAAATTGTCCAACTGACACCAGATTTTATTCAGGAAACTGGTTTAAACGTCAGCCTGACTCCTTCCCGCGCCAATGGCTTTTATAACATTTTTAAAACCATGCAAAAAAAGGCGTTGGAATGTAAGTTAGAACAATAGTAATGAGTATTGAGTAAAAACTCATGTCTACCAATTTGTTATCAACTAATGATGCTGTTGGATTTGGTGGAGTAGTTCAAGAATTTCTCTGGAATTGGGAAAATCAATCATTGCGAGTGGTTTACGAAACCCTTGGCCAAGGTTCACCACTATTGCTACTACCATCTTTCAGCAGCGTTTCTACACGCGAAGAAATGGGTGAACTTGCTAGATTACTAGCCCCGCATTTTCAAGTTGTAGCTGTAGATTGGCCGGGTTTTGGTGAATCTTCTCGACTCAGTTTAGATTACCGTCCAGAGTTATATCAGCAATTCCTAGAAGATTTCGTCAAATCTGTCTTTAATACAGCAATTACTGTCTTAGCCGCTGGTCATGCTGCTAGTTATGTGTTGAAGTTAGCTGTAAAACAGCCTGCTGCTTTTGCAAAAATTGTCTTAGTGGCTCCCACTTGGCGCGGCCCTTTGCCCACAATGGGGGCAAATCCCCAAGTAGCGGGTATGGTCAGAGGATTGGTGCGATCGCCTATTGTTGGTCAAATTCTCTACAAGCTCAACACTCTGCCATCTTTCTTAACTTTTATGTACCGCCGCCACGTTTTTGTAGACGCGGCTAGATTGACACCCAGTTTCATCGAGAAGAAGTGGCAAACAACTCAAAAACCAGGAGCGCGATATGCTTCGGCTGCCTTTGTGACTGGTAATATCGATGCTGTACACGAGCAATCTGACTTTCTAGCATTAGTGCAATCGCTTTCTGTGCCATTGATGATAGTAATTGCAGAATCTTGTCCGCCCAAATCAAAAGCAGAAATGCAGGCTATGGCGGCCTTACCAGGAGTAAGCAGCGTTGTGCTTCCTGGTTCTTTGGGACTGCATGAGGAATATCCAGCCGCCGTTTTAGAAGCCGTGCTGCCTTTTTTAAAGGCGCTATCATAGGCAGATAATGATTATCACTACAGTTGCTTTGAGATTATGATCTCTGCGGAAACCTCGAATTCTGTACCTGTAACCGTTCTGACTGGCTATCTCGGTGCAGGTAAGACGACCTTATTAAATCACATCCTCACCTACGAACACGGCAAAAAAGTTGCTGTCATCGTTAATGAATTTGGGGAAGTGGGCATTGATAATCAACTGGTTATTGATGCAGATGAAGAAATTTTTGAGATGAATAATGGCTGTATCTGTTGTACAGTACGCGGTGACTTGATTCGCATCATCGGCAACTTGATGAAGCGCCGCGATAAGTTTGATCATCTAGTGATTGAAACTACTGGTTTAGCTGACCCTGCGCCAGTGATTCAAACATTCTTTGTCGATGAAGATATGCAAAACCAACTGTCGTTAGATGCAGTGGTAACAGTTGTAGATGCCAAGCATATCTGGCAGCATTGGGAGGCGGATGAAGCCCAAGAACAGATTGCTTTTGCCGATGTAATTTTATTAAATAAAACTGATTTAGTAGCACCAGATGTATTAGAAGAATTAGAAAAGCGGATTCGGGGGATGAATGCTTTAGCGAAAATCTACCGTACCCGCAACTCAGAATTATCAATGGATGCGCTGTTGGGTGTGCAAGCCTTTGACCTAAATCGCGCTTTGGAAATTGACCCAAATTTCTTAGGTGAAGATGCCCACGTACATGATGAAACTGTCTATTCTGTAGCTTTGGTAGAAAAAGGTGCAATTGATGGACAAAAATTAAACAATTGGATGACTGAGTTACTACGTACCCAAGGGCCAGATATTTTCCGAATGAAAGGCATTTTGAATATTGCTGGGGAAGATAATCGTTTTGTATTCCAAGGTGTGCATATGATATTTGATGGCAGACCCGATCGCCCCTGGAAACCCAACGAAACCCGTAAAAACGAACTAGTCTTCATCGGTCGCAATCTGAATGAAGCCAAACTTAAACAAGATTTTCTCGCCTGTCTAGTTTAAATGTGATTGGGCATTGGATAAAGAAGACAAGGAGCATGGGGGATGGGGGGACAAGAAGCAAGAGTTAATCATGGTTCTTTCCCCTTGTCACCTTGTCTCCTTGTCACCTTGTCTCCCCTGCTAATATCTCCCTGCACAAGCTGCTTTTTCCTAGTCCCCAGCCCCTCTTCACCCATATAACTATGAGTTCTATAACCAGCCAATCCAAGATATTTGAAGAACACTTTTCAGTGTTGCTTGCAGATTATGTAACTGCGATCGCTTGGTCGCCTGATGGTACAACCCTAGCAGCAACTTCCGCCGCCGGGGAAGTAGTGCTGTGGAATAATGACGACTTAGCAATTTTGCAGACTGGTAATGGTAAATCAGTTGATTGCATCGCTTATTCCCCGGATGGGAAATTTTTAGCGATTGGGGGACAGGATGGACAGGTAAAAATTTGGCGCGAAACTGAATTAATTGCCACTTTGGAAAATGCCCCTGCATGGGTTGACAAGCTAGCTTGGAGTCACACCAGTAACCAACTGGCTTTTAGCTTGGGGCGTTATGTCCAAGTTTGGGATGCTGATACTAACGAGATTGCCATCACGTTGAATTTTGACAACTCATCTGTATTAGGTATTGATTGGCGCAGGGATGGACAGTACTTAGCTATAAGCGGTTATCAAGGAGTCAAGATTTGGCACACTCAAGACTGGGATGATGAACCATACATCCTATCTATGCCTAGTGTTAGTGTCGCTATGGCTTGGTCGCCTGATGGTAAATTCCTGGCTTCTGGCAACATGGATCGCAGCGTTACCGTTTTGGAGTGGGAAAACCCCGACCCTTGGGTAATGCGTGGCTTTCCTGGTAAGATTCGTCACTTAGCATGGTCAGAAGCTACTACCCAATTGGGTGCGCCGCTTTTGGCATCCTCTAGCGTTGAAGGCATTGTAGTTTGGCAAAAGTTGGAGGATGATTCTTTGGGTTGGGAAGCGCGAGTATTAACTAATCATGTTGGTGTGATATCTGCGATCGCCTTTGCACCCCAAAGTTTTCTACTCGCTTCTGCTGCTGCTGATGGCTGGCTATGCTTATGGGACGAGGCACAGGAAGTTAGTCAAATTCTCACAGGTGTATCAGCAGGAGTTTCGTGTTTAGCTTGGCATCCCCAAAGTCAACTACTTGCCGCAGGTGGCGAACAAGGAGAATTGCTCGTTTGGTCAAAGGTTTCTTGAGATCAATGATTGAAACATCAGGTTATATGTGAATATACTTTTTTAATTGAAGTAATTACATATAAGCCTTTCCATAAATAGCCACTACTTTCGTTTTAAAGTTGCTTTTTATGCAATATCTACTTACGTAGCTAGATTCAAATCTGTAACCCAATCTGGGCACTAATTAAAAATTTAACAGTCTTTAGCCTCAGTAATCGCTGTTGAACGTAGCCAATTTATTGGCTATGCTGTATCAGCAGCAGTCTGTATGTATGAATTATGAACATAGCCAAACTGATTTTGCTTGCTTGTCCTCTACTTCTGACATCTGTGTTGCTGATAGCTAATCCAGCACAGGCATCTGGGATGAAATCTGCATCGGCTACACAATTTATGAATGTAGCATCTGTATTACCAATTCCCGATTTAGTAACCCCCCAGGTGGCTCCACAATCCAATCCGATTATTGATCAAGTTGGTTGCAATTGCGCTAACTGTGTTCAGTCTAAATTTCAGATGTTGCAAGGTAAGCTACCATCTGTCGGTTTTTAATAAAGTTGAAATTATTAGTTATCAGGGCACAGCAATGAATGTTGTGCTTTTATTATTTCAAAGTGTTACGAACGCTTCAAATATTAAATATTTTAGATTCCGCAAAATATTGTTGTTAATGATATGCCATTTCTAGCCTAGTTAATATATCTTGGGTAAGACGAAACAGCAGCGCCTATAGAAAAATCCGCAAACAACTCACCAGAAGCTAATCTCCGGGCATCCACACGTCATTTAGCTGCCGCTACAATTTTTTAAGATTTATGACTAGCTCCGCGCCACCACCCCGTATTAGTAATCAGCGCTATCATCACCATATTCCACACCTTAAGTTAATTATCTTTATCAATTTGCGGCTTGATGCAGACACATAAGGAAAGTGGGGTAATTAACGCTTTAGCAACTTAGTAAAACAAGCGTACTAAATACAGCTTACTGGCTACGAACCCTTGCATTGCTTTCTAGATCGTACTCTTGCCAGTAATCCTAGGATTAGTTACTCTAACATCTGCCAGCTTATAAGGCGTTAACAGATCAGTTTTGAACTTCTAAGATTTCACTGATTAACTAAATGATAATGATTATCTTTATTATAAAATCAGTCGGAGTGAATGATGCTAAAAAAATTATCAACAATTAATTCTTTACGTGCTGCTTTTGTTGCCCTGGCTATTGGATTGGTTGGCTGTGGAAACCAAGCTACAAGCACCTCATTAACTCAAACTGCTAGAGTTAACGAGAATTTGCCTCAAGTTGTAGCAACGACAAGTGTGTTGTGTGACTTAACTCAACAGGTTGCTAAAAATACTATTAACCTTACCTGCTTGATTCCCCCTGGTACAGACCCTCACATTTACCAGCCAAAGCCTGAAGATCGCCAAGCTCTTGAACAAGCTAATCTCATTCTCTACAATGGCTATAACTTAGAGCCTAGGTTAATTCAAATCATTAAAGCAATTAAAAGTCCTGCGCCTAAAATTGCTGTTGGGCAACTTGCGGTTCCAAAACCACAGAAGTTTCGGGAAGACGGCAACATAGTAACTGACCCTCATATTTGGCATGATGCGAAGAATGCTATCAGAATGGTGGAGGTAATTAATAGCAACCTGGGAAAATTAGAACCTAACAATGTAAAAACTTATAGCAGCAACACGAAAAAAATCACTAACGAACTCACTCAAATAGATCGCTGGATAAAATTAAGAATTGCTAGTATTCCTACCAATCACCGCAGATTAGTTACAAACCACAATGCACTCGGTTATTATGCTAAAGCTTACGGTCTTTCTTTAGCTGGTGCTTTAGAAGGACTAAGCACTAAGGCGAATCCGACAACCGCACAAGTGAAGAATTTGGCTAAAAATGTTCAACGGGCTAAGGTAACGAAAATTTTTTCCGAGACGTCAATGAACTCTAAGTTGATTAAGTCTGTAGGCGCAGAGGCGAAAGTGAGAGTTTCAGCAAGAAAACTTTATACCGATGGGATAGGAGAAGTAGGAAGTGAAGGGGAAAACTATCAAAGAATGATGGTTGCCAATACGCGCACAATTGTAGAAGGGTTAGGAGGGACGTACCTAATATTTGAACCGAAAGCTTCCCAATAGTCTCAGCAGGAAAATAGAGGCGATCGCCTACAATCAAAAGATAATTCAACAGCGATCGCTTTGTTACATTATTGAACCTGGCTTCACCATCCCCAAGTACCGGGAGAACCTTTGAATGGCCCAACTATATCACTGGTGATCCAGCCACCGTAAAAGTTACCTGGTTGCGGTTGCACTTTTTCGCCATCGACATAGCAAGCATCCATAATATGGGCGTAAAAAGCTATATGGTCTTTTAAAGATGCAAAGTTAGAGGTGGGATTAGGGTAAAACCAACCAGCATTTTCTACTTCTTTATCGCCGACACGAAGAGTATAATAACCTGCACGTCCTTTCCACTCGCAAAAGCTAGATTGTGGTGTCAAAAACAAGTATTCCATTTTGATATCAGCGGGTGGAATATAGTAAACAGGTGGGTGGCTAGTTTCTAAAACACGCTTGGCATTGTGAGTATCTACAATTTTTACCTCATTGAATATTATCTCAATATGTTTATTTGTTTCCTCAAGGCGCGGAGGGCGTGGATAATCCCAAACTGATTCCTGTCCAGGAGAGGGTTCGATGCGTTGAGGGTAAACCATAGTTACAATTCAAAATTCAAACTTCAAAAATTTCTTGAGACGGATATAATATTAAGTCTTAAATAAAAAGTTCTTTTAAGCTAATTTATCAGAAATAATATTGTTTGTTATTTACAACATTATCATAGATAAGCTGTTGTACACTTTTGATGCACAACAGCGCCAGAGCAATAAAAAGAAAGGAGAATTGAGGATGAATTTAACAAGTTATCTTGTTTGTTCATAAACTCATTAATTCAAACCCATCTACAGATATATTGCTTAACGGACTTGTTTAAGGCTTTCAACTTGCTTGGTAAATAACTCGGTGAACAGACTTATCACTGACCTTTCTTCACGAACTTTAATATTGGCGCTGATCGACATCCCCGACTGCAACGAGATTTTTTTATCTTTTATCGGTAGGTACTGTTGATTCAATTTAACTTGCGCTGGAAAGCGATAAAACTGATGTGTTTGATCAGGGGGTAAAGCATCAGAACCGATTTCGGTAAGTTCTCCTTTGATATCACCAAACTCGCTGAAAGGAAAAGAATCAATCCTGACATCAACCTTCATACCTTTGCGGACGAAACCGATATCTTTGTTAGTAATAAAAACCTCAGCGATGAATTTATCATTAGGAACAATTTGTAGAAGTTTTTGGGTGGGATTAGCCACATAACCGGGATTTTTCGCTTGTAAATCAAAAACGGTTCCTGCAACTGGAGCGCGAAGTTCTTGATATTTAACATTCATCTGAGTTTGCGAAATTTTGCTATTGACATCTGCCAAACGCTGTTCGTTCTCTAGTAAAATTTTCGTGAATTGACTATCAATGTCAGCAATTCGTTGTTTTGTTTCAGATATTTTTTCTAAAATGCCTTTATCTGAAACAGCTACAGTATTGGTTAATTGCTGTCGTCCTCTTTCAATATCGAACTGGAGACGTTTTTCTTCTTCAGATAATTGGGCTACTTCTGCGCTGAGGTTTTGTACTTGTTGTTGCTGGTTGAGATACTGAAGCTGAGAAATGCCCCCTTCTTCTGCTAATATCTTGATTTTATCTAAAATTTTCTGCTGGATAGCTAAACTTGCTTGAGTATCCTGCCTTTTGACTTGAGTTTGAACAAGTTGTTTTTTAATTTTTTCTACTTCTAACTGCGCCGCAGCAGAGCGGGAATCTAATTCTCTTTTAGCAACTGCTATACGTTGGCGCTCATCACTTCCCAGTCCCGTTTCTGTGCCAAAATTTTTTAATTGAGTCCGCAACAATTCATTTTCTGCAACTAACGCCGCCCGACTTTTTAATAGAAAAGCAGCTTCTTGTGGTAAGTTACCGCGCAAAAACTCAAGCTCAGATGCTGTTGCGGAACTTGCACCCATCAATCGGCGATAAAGTTGATTCTCTTGAATGATTGCAGCACGAATCTTGTTTAAAGAATTTAATTCTGCACGGGTGGCGACGGAATCAAAAGTCAGTAGTAAATCTCCAGGTTTTACCGCTTGCCCATCTTTAACATACACTGCTTTTACCACCCCAGTCACAGGAGCTTGAACTTCTTTAACTGTTCCTTCCGGCTTTAATTGTCCTGCTGCTGGGACTACTTGCTCGATTTTGGCAAAATAAGCCCAAGCAATGCCAAAACAGGCTAATCCCATTAGGGATAGCATGATTGTGCGTGACCAAACTGGAGATTGGCGGAGTACAACAGATTGCTCGAAGTTAACCTCTTTGTAGTTTCTTAAAGGCTCTTTAGGAGTTTTTGCTGGAGTTGTCAGTACCCGTGAATCTGATTCTCCTGCATGATTATGCTTACCGTTAGTATTACTTCCGTTGAGGTTATTTCCATTTAGTTGAGTCATAAGAATTTTAGTTTTTAGATTGGTAATTGTTATTGAGTTATCAGTTATTAACTTGTGTGTTGATAACTGATAACTGATTAATTACAAGTTTACTTCTTGCTGCTGATAAAGGTAGTAATAATGACCTTTAGCCGCCATTAACTCTTGATGGGTTCCTTGTTCTGTAATTCTGCCGTTATCCATAACGACAATTGTGTCTGCATGACTAACTGTACTGAGGCGGTGGGTAATAAAAAATACTGTGCTACCTTGGAATCCGCGAGCCAAATTGAGACAAACTTGCCGCTCTGTAGGATAATCGAGAGCGCTAGTTGCTTCGTCTAAAACTAATAATTTTGGTCGTTGTAAAACAGAACGGGCGATCGCAATTCTTTGTCTTTGTCCACCAGAAAGTGCTGCACCCCGTTCGCCGACGCGCGTATTGTAACCGTTAGGCAGGCTCATGATAAATTCGTGGGCGACTGCAATGCGAGCTGCTTCGATAATTTCTTCGGTTGAGGCTTCAGGATTAGTCAGAGCAATATTTTCCTGAACCGAGCCATCAAATAACAACGGATCTTGTGGAACTACACCCATCTGTCGCCGTAGTGAATAAAGTTCCACTTTGGAAATATCGTAACCATCAACTAAAATTCTGCCGGACTCTGTTTCGTAAAGCCTGAGCAGTAATTTCATCATCGTACTTTTGCCAGACCCGCTTTGTCCGACAATACCAATAAATTTACCAGCAGCCACCTCAAGATTGACATTAGAAAGTTGCAGGGGGCCACTTGCTGCAAATCGGAAGGAAACATTTTCATATTTCACTGCACCGACAATTGCAGGTAAAGGAATGTTTTGACGGTTGCTTTCTGCTTCTTCTGGTGTATCGACAATATCGCTTAAACGCTCTAGAGATAAGGCTGTTTCTTGGAAGCTCTGCCAGAGTTGAGCTAAACGTAATATGGGGCTGGTAACGTAACCTGAGATAATTCTAAAAGCGATTAATTCACCTAAGGTTAATTCATTTTGGAGTACTAAATAAGCTCCTACCCACAACACTAGTAAGCTACTGAGCTTGTTAAGAAAGTTGCTAGTAGAATTGGCTAGGGTGGAAGTCACAACTGTTTTAAAACCAGCTGCTACATAACGCGCATAACGCTCTTGCCAGGAAAAGCGCGATCGCAATTCGATATTTTGCGCTTTCACCGTTTGAATCCCGGACATCACCTCAACTAAATAAGATTGAGTTTCGGCGTTACGTTCGGCTTTGCTGCGTAACTGTCTACTAACAGTCGGAGAGGCAATTAAAGTAATGAGGATAAAGACTGGAATCGTTCCTAAGCCAACCAGGGTGAGTTGCCAACTGTAAAACAGCATGACAATGATATAAACCACCGAAAATACTGCATCTAATCCCACTGTTAAAGCAGTACCAGTGAGAAACTGACGGATATTTTCTAATTCGTTGATGCGAGTTGACAATTCGCCTACCGGTCGGCGTTCAAAATAGCGTAGTGGTAGACGTAGTAAGTGGTCGATAATTTCCGACCCCAAACTCATATCAATCCGGTTGGTAGTATCGACAAATAAGTAAGTTCGTAATGTGGTAAGTATTGCTTCAAATATGCCAACCACTAATAGCAATACTCCTAAAACATTTAGGGTGCTAATACTATTTTGAACGATCACTTTGTCGATAATTAGCTGAATCACCAGTGGATTAGCTAACGCTGCCAATTGCACAAAAAAGGAAGCGATAAAGACTTCGATCAATACCCGACGGTGACGTGACAAATAAGGAACAAACCATCGCAACCCAAAGCGCTCTTGGGGTGTTTCTTTGGTGGGAGCGAGCATTAGCACTCTCA
The DNA here is from genome assembly GCA_019359325.1 of Mojavia pulchra JT2-VF2. GTDB lineage: Bacteria > Cyanobacteriota > Cyanobacteriia > Cyanobacteriales > Nostocaceae > Mojavia > Mojavia pulchra. The sequence continues at coordinate 206,042 of JAHHHN010000001.1, forward strand.
CCTGAGGTGGCATATTGGTTTCATCAACGTCTAATCGAGCCACCAATTCAGCAGGTTTGCAGCGTACAATTCCTTGAGCAGGTACACCAACAACTACAGCATTTGCATCTGCTTGATATAAAACAGCAAAATTCTCGCCATAACGAATCAATGCTGGTGTAGGAATCCGTGTTATCGAGGTGGCGGGTATATCTACCAGATGAGCCTTGAGTCCGATTAACTCTGATAGGTAGGCACAAAGTTGAAATGATAGAGTACCTTGGCGTTTCATTTGCTCTGTTAAGATGCGGCGCACCACTTCCCGGCGAAACGGGATTTGCAAGTGCTTCGAGAGCATTTGAAAACAGGCAAAGGTTGAATTTAATTCCCCAGTACCGCGAAAGAACGGGTATTTTATGTGTTTTGGTTGACCTTTTTGTGCGCCTGCTGCTGATTGTGGAACTTCTTCTTCAGGTGCATAGGGAATATCGAGCTCGTCTGTGGTGTTGGACTGGCTGTCGGTTGTTACCTGAAGCTGTACCTGATGAGTGTCGAGGAATAACAAGTCTGAGGGGGATAAGCCAATTAGACGTGCAGAATTTGGCCCTTGAACTTCAATTGTTTCGCCATCACTCACTTCTAAGCGCGAACCAGGAGAGAAACTCCTGACTGTACCGCCACTGACAAACCAGATGCGATCGCTATCTAATTGATGAGCCGGGAATCTTCCTGGTAAAAGGTAATTTATCTTCGCCTGTGGTAAAGCTTTTTCTGCCAGTTCTTTGAGATTAGCGCTAGCTAAAGCGTGCTGCTCTAGTTGTAAACCTAAGACATCAAATACTTCGATCACATGAGCGCGGTTCTTGCGGATATTGGCAAAAGCTGGAAATGAAGAAAGCAGACGTAAATATTCAACCGCACTTAAGGTTAAACATACCAGTTCGGTGGAAGCGATCGCTGTCTCACAAGCAACCTGGCGTAAAAAACCAATTTCGCCAAGGATTTCTCCAGGTTGCAACAACTTTAGAGTTATTGGCATTTGCGTCTGGGGGTCATATCCCAACAGGCGCGCTTGTCCCTCATAAATTATTGTTATTCGTTCGGGAATGAGTTCTTTACCGACGATTTTTTGACCTATGCGGTAGCGCCATGCTTGCAGTTGTTGTGAGATCTGAGCATTCTCTTCTGTAGGTAATAGGTCAAACCCTTCCAGGGTGCTAAGAAATTCTTGAAAGGCGTTCTTAATATAAGTCATGCCTAGTTCATGTAATTAGTTTAAATATTATGTCTGGGTAGTTGGTAATTACCAAGTAGTAATTGGCTACTGTGCCATGAGAGGCTTTTCCATGACCTATTACCCATTATCAGGCTTAAAAGTTACTTTGATTGCGAAGTTTTACTTAAAAAAAGTTATCTTTTAATTGACTAATTTGCCAACTCTGCTCAACTATTTGTGCTGTAGCCAACTATTAAAATGTTCATTAAGGAGTGGCAAAACCTCTGCGGCGGCAAGTTTGCGTTCGCCTAATTGTACAAATGCAGTCATATAATGTGTGATCTAAGTTACCGCTGTAATCAGTTGTGTTAAAAAACGAGAATAGCGGTAAAAGGTTTAGAAAAAGTTTTGAGTCGGTTAAAATTGCACTCATTACATCCTCATAAGTAATATGGGATACCAAATATACTTTCAATATGAGTACCCATATACCCATATCACTTATGATAAGCGCTCGCCTATTGCTAACTTTCAATAACACACTTTTCTTACCTAACAGGGAAGACACTATCTCCCTGTTGCCAAAACCGCTTTTTCACAATTTCTCGAAATTCTTCTATATCTGTTAAACAATTTGCGAGCAACTTTTTCAATTGCTGCACTCGCTCGCTAACTCCATAACTAGAGACTTCATAATTAAAGCTGCCGGAGAATAATAAAGCTGGCAGTGGTACTTTATCAGCTTGTTGAAATTCAACTGAACTTAAATTTAGAACTAATGGACAGCGTTCTAATTGATACAAAAAGTTAACAGCTGCCTGTACGGGAGCTAAACCCAAGCTAGACCAAGGCCCAGGCGATAATAATCTACCGACAATAAACTCTTGCCCTATATCTCGCCCATTGGGAAAAACCATAATAATTTTAGGATTCATACTAAATCCTTGGTAGTCAGCATAGGGTAACTTATCAATAAAATTATTTGCTAAATTTAGTATCTGTGGTTGATTTGCATTTTCAGGAGAAACTGTTTCTCTGAAAGATACGCTACGACCTTGAGCAATCAGACTGACTCCATTTTTAAAGACTATTTGAGCCATATTAGAATTGACAATTGGCTGTTGCTGTAATTCCCAATCTAATGGAAATATCCCGCTCATTTTGAGAAAATCTGGTTGGATAATTGTGGGATTAATTTGGTTGCCAACCAGCACTATAGACAATTCTTCAAAACTTCTAGTTTCTGTTACAGGCTCAGAATTTAATTTGGGGTCGAAATTTATCTGCATATTTCTTATTGCTAAATCCAGTAAGTAATTTTAGTAGGTAACTTAATCAAAAACTAGGCAAGTAGACGTAATTAAACGTAAAATCCTAACCTTTGAAAAGCGCTCTGAATGGGTGTTCCCCGGTCTGCAACGGCATTTGCTCTACTTAGTGAGCCACTTCGACGAGCGGGTTTCCACGCCAGTCCACACAACGAGAAAAGCACCGTAAGCGGCTGGCTAAACTTGTGCAAAGTGACGTAAAATTCCAAGGCTGTAATGTATATTCTGGCATCTGCTATCTGTGTCTTACTTATCATCAATCATTCTACCCAAATAAAAAAATTATGTTGAAGATTTGTATTAGTACATCCACAACAATAAATAAGTATAGATTCATACAATTAAAATAGCTTCTACTGAATAAAAAACATAAGAGCTAGCATGAGTTTGCTAAGGAACTGTGGTTATAAAATTTTCGTAGAAGCTTAGATATTGATTTATACTTAAATACCACTTATTACGTATAACAAGCTTGGAAGAGTAAGATACCAGATAATTGCTAAAGTTTATATATTTTAATGTTAAATATACGGAATCCAGAATTACCTTTATCTCTACTTTAAAATACATCCTCACAGTAAATATACTTTTTGATTCAACGGGTAGAATATATTAGTATCATTATTTACCACTAACAAGTATTGTTCACTAATCCATAGCCGTTATATGCCAAAGATGAAAAGTTGCAAACCTCAGTCGCTATAAAAGTTATCAATACCGAATATCCGTAATTTCGCGATCTAATTTTATTTTTTATTAAAAAATCATTAATTCCATGAAGGTGGAAGCTAACCGAATACGGTAAATTGTTCTTGGCTTACGGAACTTCTCCCGCCTTGATGAAGCTGATATGAAGCCAGTAGATATCCATGAAGGTATTGAAAGTACTTTAATGCTGTTGCAGCAACGTTTTATAGCAAATTCAGCGTATCCAGAAATTACCATTAATAAAGAGTATGCTCAACTGCCTTTAGTTACCTGCTATGCTTCGCAATTGAATCAGGTATTTATGAATATTCTCAATAATGCTATTGATGCAGTACACAAGCATAATCAGAAGCGATCGCTCGCAGAAATTGAAAAAAATCCCAGTAAAATTACAATTTGTACCCAACTTCTGAAAAATAATTGGGTAAGAATTTCTATTCAAGACAATGGTACTGGGATACCCCATGAAATTAAGGAACGCATCTTTGATCGATTTTTCACTACTAAACCTGTCGGTGAAGGTACTGTTTTAGGATTATCGATTAGCTATCAAATTTTTGTAGATAAGCACAGAGGCATACTCAAGTATATTTCTGAAGTGGGGAAAGGTACACAATTCTGGATAGATATTCCCATGAGCTAAGAGCTTACAATTCCTACCAAGTTGATGTGGCAGCTGTAGGATAGAGATCCAGTATCAACTTATGATTTTCTATGTCTGCTACACCTATTTTGTCTTCGGTTGACTCTCCTATCTCAGGAAAATTACAATTAGCAATTCCTCCCCTATTAGGTGCTTCGGTTGCCGAGTTAACAGCTTGGGTGCAGCAACATGGGCAGCCTGCTTACAGAGGAAAGCAACTGCATGATTGGATATATCACAAAGGAGTGCGATCGCTAGCTGATATCTCTGTATTTTCAAAACAATGGCGTGCTGAAGTCGCAAACATTCCCATCGGACGCTCAACTATACACCATCGTTCTGTTGCACCGGATGGTACGGTAAAGTATCTGTTACAACTTGCAGATAGGCAAATTATTGAAGCTGTTGGTATCCCCAGCGACAAGCGTTTAACAGTATGCGTCTCAACTCAGGTGGGTTGTCCAATGGCGTGTGATTTCTGCGCCACTGGTAAAGGTGGCTACAAGCGCAACCTGGGAAGGCATGAAATTGTTGATCAGGTGCTGACTGTGCAAGAAGATTTTCAGCAACGAGTTAGCCATGTGGTTTTCATGGGCATGGGCGAGCCATTATTAAATACTGAGAATGTATTAGCAGCACTGAGATCCCTCAATCAAGATGTCGGTATTGGACAGCGATCGCTTACTGTTTCAACTGTTGGGATTCGCGATCGCATCCGTCAGCTAGCACAACACCATTTACAAATCACTCTCGCAGTTAGTCTTCATGCGCCTAACCAAGCACTAAGAGAACAACTCATCCCTAGCGCTCGCCCTTATCCCTTAGAAGAATTGCTGGCTGAATGCCGAGAATATGTGGAAATAACTGGCCGCCGCGTCACTTTTGAATATGTACTTCTGGCTGGTGTCAACGATTTGCCACAACACGCACTCGAATTGGCAAAATGCCTGCGCGGTTTCCAAAGTCATGTCAACTTAATTCCCTACAATCCCATCCAAGAAGTGGACTATAAACGCCCCAATAGCGATCGCATTCAAGCTTTTGTTAAAGTGCTGAAGCAACAACAAATTGCTGTTAGCGTCCGCTATTCTCGTGGTTTAGAAGCTGATGCTGCTTGTGGGCAACTCAGAGCAAATAAAAAATCCTGAGTACTGAGTAACGAGTGCTGAGTGAATAATTCATTACTATATTTACTCACAACTGCGAAGTTAATACTCACAAATCAACATTCCCAACTCAGCACTCAGCACTCACTTATTGGTTTACATAAATACCTGGGGCATAAGCTTCAATTACTCTACCAGTGCGAGTACAAGTGATCATTAAATAGTCACAACTTGGGCATTGTGTCCGAGTTAATTGGCTATCAGAAATATAGTGACGTTCAGCCTTACTACCACAATTAGGGCAGCAAATTTTTTGTACTATCTGCATTTTAAAATCCCTGGTTTTAATAACTTCTGGTAAAAAAGAGCATCAATTAAACCAATAAATTTCTGGTTTAATTTTACTTAATGAAGATTTGTATCACTTAGCTGCTCGTTTGAAATAAAATTTCAGCCTGAAAAAAATTTGGTATTTGTATCTATTATTCTAATGTGTCTATGATTTGACCATCCCGCTTTAGATATATAAATTCATTTTTGAAATATTGCTGCTTAGATATTCACTGATCCCCAATGCTAATGCCTAGATATTAACTTGTTTATAGTGATCTCAAGTAATTAAGGCTATATTAATAGCAAAAAGTGAAAACCTGAAAAATACTGTATATTTAGTCACAATTCTTCCGTTTTAAGTTTTAATTAAGATTTTTCGAGTTGATATGGGGATGAAATTTTGGTAAAAAAATTAATTAAAATTTCCAATGAACGAGACTAGCTGCACAAGCTATGTCTGCTAATCTATCTGGTGGAACAATTTAACTAAATTTTCCTATGCTAGGGAATAGCTGTATTGGCTATGTCTGCTAATCCAGTTGTTGGTAATGGGTCATATAGCAATCCGATTTGATTCCTGAATCGCTTGTAGAGATACGGAACAGGGAATAGGGAATAGGGAAGAAGGAATAAAGGTGTACCTAGCTTCGCAAAAATCAAATAGGAGTCCTGTATCATGTCCCGTGAAAGACTTATCATTGGGATTAACGCAAAGACACGGAAACGCGGGGACTCAGAGAGCTTTTATCACAAGCAATTAGACAGACTTGATATCATGGGTAATCAATAATTAATTTTCACAATTATTAATTGCCCATAAATTATTTTCTCGCTTATGTTGTGGTTCCCTTAGCATCAGGCTTATTTACATCTGTTAGCTTTAAGAAGGATGAAAATAATCGTAAATTTCTTGAGCTAAACGTGGCCCAATGCCGGGAACCTCAGCAAGCTGTGTGGGTGTCGCTTGCCGAATATAATCAACAGAACGGAAATGCCCTAAAAGCACCTTTTGCCGATGGTGTCCCAAACCAGGAATTTCATCTAAGCGCGATCGCTTTAACTTGTCACTGCGCTGCTGACGATGGAAACTCACAGCAAATCGGTGCGCTTCATCTCGTAATCGTCGTAATAACTGCACTCCTGGTTGTTCTGCATCGGTTTCTAAAGGTTGGGATTCTCCTGGCAGAAAAATCTCCTCTTGTCGCTTGGCAAGACTAATAACTCGCAAGTCTTCTAATAAATTCATCTCTTGCAAGACAGCCACAACCGATGATAACTGACCTTTACCACCATCGATCATAATTAAATCAGGCCAGTCAGGATTGCCAACCCGTGACAAATTTGGATCTTCAGCATACTTACGGAAGCGACGCTGAATTACTTCAGCAAGACTGGCAAAATCATCTGAATGTCCTGTTGTGACTGTAGGATTTTTAATTTTGTAGTGGCGATAGTGTTGCTTGGCAGGTAACCCGTCGATAAATACTACTTGAGAAGCGACTGCGTTTGACCCCTGAATGTGAGAAATGTCATAACCTTCAATGCGGTGGGGTAAGTCAACTAAATCCAGAATAGTTGCTAAATCTTGCGTTGCTTGGTGGTTGCGATCGCCCAATTTCTGCATTCTTTGCAATTCATACAGGGCATTGCGCTCTACCATCTCAATTAATTCTGCCTTAGTTTGCCGCTGGGGAGCCAAAATAGTGACTTTTCTACCTTTGCGTTGAGTTAAGATATCTGCCAATATCTCTCCATCTGGCAGTTCATGCTGCACCAAAATTTCTGCGGGAATTTCTACCGAATCAGCAGTTTGGTAATGTTCTTCTAAAACCCGTTGTAAGATAGCACCCGATTCGGCGTGTGCATCTGCTACAAATGCCAAGCGTCCTACCAATTGACCAGCCCGGATTTGGAATAACTGAATGCAGGCGTGTTGTTCATCAGTTGCGAGTGCGATCGCATCCCGTGAAACTGTATCATCCGGTAGGGAAACTTTTTGATCCGCAGTCAGCGACTTTAAACCACTAATTTGATCGCGAATCCGCGCTGCTGATTCAAAGTTCAGCCCCTCAGCGGCTTTTTGCATCTGTTGAGTCAATATATCAATCAGTTCCTGAGTCCGACCTTGGAATACCATCGCCACCTTTTGCACAGTTTTGCGATATTCTTCTGGTGGAACCATCTGTTGACATACGCCTGGGCAGCGTCCTAAATCATAGTTCAAGCAAGGGCGGTCTTTAAAAAGTGGTTGCGGTCTTTGTCGCAGTGGAAAGATGCGCTTACACAGGTGTAATATCCCTCTTAATAAACCCGCATCTGTATAAGGCCCGTAGAATTTATCTTTTTCTTTACCTAATTGACGTTTACGGGTAATAAAAATTCGAGGATAGTCTTCTGACCAAGTGATGCAGACATAAGGATATTTTTTATCGTCTTTGAGCAGCACATTAAAATATGGCTGGTGCTGCTTAATCAAGTTGGCTTCTAAAGCCAAAGCTTCAGCTTCAGTATCGGTGACAATGAATTCAATTTCTGCCACCTGCTTAACCATTGTGGCAATGCGTTCACTTTTGTTGTAGGCATCACGGAAATAAGAACGGACACGCGATCGCAACTTCCGTGATTTCCCTATATAGATGATATGGTCGCCCCCGTCCCGCATGAAATAAACACCTGGTTCTGGTGGAATTTCGGCTAGACGGCTTTCTAGGCGTTCTGGATCTTTAACCAGTGTTTGAGCAGTTTTTGTCACTACCAAAATCAGATAATTTATTACTCCACCTATCTCTATTGTAAAGAAAATAAATTCTTTGTGTTAATTTCAAAAGCTTTGTATCAAGTCAATATTAAGTACAGACTGAGGGCTATTGCATCGTTACATTAATCCATAGCTAACCTTAATAAGATGATGTTTAGTTCGCATTACCAATAATTCATATAATTTTTATAAAGCTAATAGCGCATTTTACGTAAATTTCCAAGTTGTGATGCAATAAATTGTTCTTTAACGCTGGAATACAACGTTTCTACTTATTTATTCACTGTGAAATCAAATTATAAATAAGCCAAATAAATAAAATATAAAATCTATAGCAATCCGGTTTAATTTTTGAAAAAATCGCCTACTTTTGAAGCTTAAGTGTAGGGTGGGTAATTCCCAGCGCTAGACGCTACAAGCTGGGTGTTTATGATTAATATTTATAAATTATGAAATATTAATTGAGACAAGCTTAGGAATATAGATGACTTTGAAACCAATTACCGTGAGGTAATGGTTGAAACATTGAACGAACTACAAATTACAACTTTACTGGTAGCAGAAACTCAACTTCAAGTTTATCAACTTAGTCGTTATGTAGCAATTTTTTGTAAGGCTGTTGAAAAATTAATCATCAAGCAGAAAATTGAGTAGCGAATAAAGAAAAAAGTACGAAGCTTATATGTGTTCAACAGCTAACTTCTCTTCGATTGCAAGCATCAAATCTTTGAGATTGATAGGTTTAACAAAGTAGCGACAAGCTCCTAATTTCATAGCTCGTTCTTGATCTACTTTAAAAGCAAATGCGGAAACTACAATGATGGGTATCTTTGATAAGTCTGGTTTTTGCTGGATTTGTTCTAGCAGTGAATAACCATCAATGTCTGGTAATTTTAAATCAAGTAATATTAACTCCGGATGAAATTTTTCTACAGTCGAGAACAAAGCAGAACCTACTGACAAGCTGTAAACATCGTAGCCACAGTAACTTAGATAGTCACTCAGCAGCATTCTATTAACATCATTGTCTTCAATTAGCAAAATGCGTCTAATTGGGCGCGAATATAATCGCTGTTTTATAGAAAGTAATTGTGCCGTCATTGTTAGCTATGCTCTCAGTTCAAAATTCATAAATTATTGTCAAAAACTTAAACAAAAATCCATAGAAAGCGTTTGAAATAATAGCAAATTCGCTCATCCAATGCAGCTACAAGTCTAATTAATTGAGTCTGCCTGCTTTTCCATGCTTCATCATAGTATGATCCTAAAGGCTATATCTAAAAAAAGTTAATATTTTCTTTAGCTCAATTTTGATGAAGTTGTGGTACTAAATAATTGGCTTATTTTAGAAGTTGCTGGTTACTGCGATCAGCAATGTGGGAACTTCTTTGCTTAATAGTTGTGCCGAGAACACAATTAATATCTGGTATTGGGCAGAAAGTATCCATATAAAAAGCATATAACTGCTCTTTTGCTTGATTATGACATTTAAAGTACAAATTAAAATCAAGTTTAAGAAACTGAGATATCAATTAGGTAAGCCGCCTGTAGATTTTTAATAAAAAAATGACAAATACTGAAATATTTTTAAATAAATTTACTTAAGTATATTACAGTAGCATAAAAAACTATGTATAAGTTGAAGATTATTGGTTCTGGAACGCTACTGTTATCCGTTGAGGTCGTTAATAGGTAATAAGTGATGGGTAATTAGCTCTTTTGCAAATTACCCATCACTACTTAAAAAAGTGATTACCCGTAATTAATATAATTAGGACTTACGCACTTAAGTCTGAAACCCTGATCCCCCCTAACCCCCCTTAAAAAAGGGGGAACGTCTAAAGCCACGCCACTGAGGGAGTCGGGGAACCCACAAGGGCGCAGGGCTGCCCCTTTTTAAGGGAGTTGGGGGATCTGAGTGCGTAAGTTCTGATAATTTATACTGTTACAAATTTCTAAGATTGTAGGTACAAATTATGCTTTCAAAATTTGTGTTGATAGTTTTAGTTCTATGAAGGTAGAGTGCTAAAAGCTACCCACCTTCAAATGTACTTTTGAACACAAATTAGTTTTAGTCTCTTGTCAGCAGTGAGTGTTGAGTCTCACATAAAAGCTAGCTATAGCAATCAGTCCTACAGGAACTCAGCAATTCTCTCTACAGCCGTTTCTAACAAAGGCGGCTCATGCACCAAAGCAAAGCGAACATAACCCTCGCCTGATTTCCCAAAGCCAGCACCAGGGGAAGCAGCTACTCCTGTTTTTTCTACTAGCTGAGTACAAAAGTCTATAGAATTTTGGCTCCAAGCTGAGGGTAACTGTGCCCAGATATACATTGTGCCCTGGGGAGTGGGAACGTGCCAGCCAATGCGGTGTAAAGCACTAATAAAAGCATCACGACGTTGGCGAAAGGTACTAACAGCTGCTTCTACTCCAGCTTGGGGACCTGTCAAGGCAGCGATCGCACCATTTAAAATACCCCGATACTGATTAAAATCAACGGCTGCTTTTACCTGACGTAAGGCGCGAATCAAATCAGCATTGCCGATGGCATAACCAATGCGGAAGCCACCCATATTGTATGACTTGGAAAGGGTGAAGAATTCAATTGAAATGCTTTTATCTGGGTCAGCTTGTAGGATTGAGGGGACTAGTGATTGGGGATTGGCGATTGGGGATTGGGTATTGGAAGAAATCTTTCCTAGCCCCCAATCTCCCGGTTCCTCAAATACCAAATCTACGTAAGGGAAATCGTGAACCAGAACAATATTGTGTTGCTGACAAAAGGCGACTGCTTCTTTGAAAAAAGACAAAGGAGCGATCGCGGCGGTGGGATTGTGAGGATAGCTTAAAACCATCATCCGCGATTGTGCTAAGACAGGAGTGGGAATATCACTCAATACTGGTAAAAAATTATTTTCTGCCTTTAACTGCATAGGATAGATTTGACCACTAGCTAAATACACTCCCCCAGCATGGGAAGGGTAGCCTGGATCGAGCAATAGAGCAAAATCTCCAGGATTGAGTAGTGCTAAAGGCAAATGGGCAGTCCCTTCCTGCGAACCAATCAAAGGCAGTACTTCGGTTTCTGGATCAATTTTGATACCAAATTTCTTTTCGTACCAGTTAGCCGCAGCTTGGCGAAATCCTTGAGTACCATGAAACAGCAAATAACCGTGGGTAGCGTGATCGTGAAGGGACTGGGCGATCGCCTCAATTACATGAGCTTCAGCTGGTAAATCAGAAGATCCTAGCGACAGATCAATTAACTGCCTGCCAGCAGCCAAGGCAGTAGCCTTGGCTCTATCCATATCTGCAAATACATTAGATTGCAGGGGTTGTAAACGCTTTGCAAACTGTATGTTAGTCATTTATCGATTGTTAGTGGTTAGTAGCCAGTTGTCAGTTGTTTTTTGCTGCTGACTACTGACGACTGACCACTGCCTAATTATTATTTAAGTGTGTATCTAAGATACTCATTAATTTGTCTTTACTAATGACTCCCTCAGTCGATATCAACAATTGTTCACCTTTAACTAGCCTGAGAGCCGGCACACCTTCCACCTGGTACTTTTTAACAGTAAGTGGATTGGGATCGACTTCCATTTTAACGACTTTGAGGCGATCGCTGTACGTAGTGGCAGCAAAGTTAATTAGTGGTGACATTAATTGACAAGGCCCACACCAGGAAGCCCAAAAGTAAACCAATACTGGCAGATCGGCTGTTAAAACTTCGGTTTCAAACTCAGCATCAGTTATGGTGATTACACCTTTACTCATTGCAGTCTCCATCAGGTGGCATCGATCAAAGTTGGCACACAGAATACTCTATCCCAATCTGAGTGCTGAGTGCTGTGAATGCAAAATCCCACAACCAAAGGGCGTGGGACTAGCTCAAATAATTTATCTAAAATATTACATCTGATCCAATTGTTTGCGTAGAGAATCCAACTCAGCGTCAACTACTTCGTTAGATTTAGGAGCGGTAGTTTGCTGTTGCGGTGGCAGTTGAGGTTGATTGGGCGGACTGGCGGGTGCAAGCGAAGCTTTCAAAGCTGCCAATTCATCATCAACATCGCTACCAGATTCCAAACGTGCAAATTGTGATTCTAAATCGGCACCTGCCAAGTCTCCTGCTGACTGAGCGCGGGCTTCCTGCATTAAGACTTTTTCTTCCATCCGCTCGAAAGCAGACATAGCGCTACTGGTATTCATACCACTTACCATGTTTTGGAGTTGCTCTTGGGCTTTGGCAGTAGTGATCCGAGCTTTGAGCATTTCTTTCTTGGTTTTGGCTTCAGAAATCTTGCTTTCCAGCTGGATTAAGTTGCGCTTGAGAGTTTCAACTTGAACGCTTTGCTGATCTAGGCTGGCTTTAAGTGCAGAACTAGTATCGTTGTAAGTCTTTTTACGTTCCAGAGCTTGCCGTGCTAGGTTTTCATCACCTTTTTGTAGCGCTAGTTGAGCATTGCGTTGCCACTTATTAATTTCATTTTGGGCATCATTGTACTGTTTCTCAGTGCGCTTTTGAGCAGCGATCGCTTGGGCAACTCCCTGACGCAGCTGTACTAAGTCCTCCTGCATCTCCAGGATGGCTTGTTCCAGCATTTTTTCAGGATCTTCAGCTTTATTTACTAAGTCGTTGAGGTTAGCACCGACTACCCGCTTAATACGATCAAATAATCCCATAACTTTGGTTTTCCTTGTGTAGTTTCCGCAATTTGTTGGACAGTTAACGTTTTTACTGTTTAATAGCAGCTACTTATTCCAATGTAATCTTTTCGGCTGATAACAGTACCCCCCAACACCTCTTAATTGTTAAGATATACCCCCGCCTCGGTAATTGCCCAATCATTAAAGCTCTTGAATAAACTGAGTGCCCAGTTGTGAGTGCTGAGTGAATAAACTAATGAATCTTTTGGTTAGCACTCGTTACTGGGTATTCAATACTGTCTTAGCACCCGGTATATACCCTTGGAGGTAAACCAACGCCACTTGCTCCACTTGGGGAGCCACCCCCGTGGGCGGGTTCCCCGACTTGAGGGGAGTGGCGTGAAACCCCTGCGTACCCGTCAGTGGCTCCTCCTGGCAACTTCTCTTCTTGTGGACGGTCTTTTAACTTAGAACTCAGCACTTTTCATTGCTGTTGTGGTGGTGTGTTACTGGTATCATCTAAAACCTGCACTTTCATTGCTGCCAATTCAGCATTAATATCATTAGTAGCTTCTAACGAAGCAAATTGTTTTTGCAGGTCGTCGCCACCAAGTTGAGCGATCGCTTCTGATTTTGCTTCTATCTGTAAAACTTTTTCTTCCATGCGCTCAAAGGCGTTCAGACTGCTTGTAGAAGAAACTCCACTCAGCATTTCCTGAAGTTTAAAAGATGCTTCAGCCGAACGAGCGCGAGCAATGTACATATCTTTTTTAGTTTTTGCCTCGGAAATTTTTAACTCCAGTCCCCGCATATCTTGTTTTAGTTTAACCACCACATCATTTTGCTCCGATTTTTGGTTAGAGAGCGCTGTGGCGGTTTCTTGGTAAGCTCGGCGTTTGGTGAGAGCTTCCCTTGCTAGCGTTTCGTTGCCTTGTTGCAGTGCTAGTTGAGCGCGGCGATACCATTCTTGTGCTGTAGACTCGGCACTTACTGCCTGCCTTTCGGTACGTTTTTGAATAGCGATCGCTTGTGCTACTCCACGTCGCAATTGCACGAGATTTTCTTGCATCTCTAAGACAGTTTTCTCAAGAACCTTTTCTGGATCTTCCGCACTGCCGATCAAACTATTAAGGTTAGCGCGAAACAAGCGCAGGATACGCTTCATCACTTCCATGTCGGCTCTCCATTCAGTTTTTGCCAGTCACTTGGCAGGGGCTAATTATCATGTTTTTCTCATTATCGCCTAGATTTTTGCCACTTATGGCTGCTGAATCCGTGCTTTAATTCCTTTTGCCTCTAGCAGTTGTATATGCTTTTGGACTTCCTGTTGGGTTTTAAAAGCACCAAGAAAAATCAGTTTGTTGTCGAGTGATAAATAAGCATCTGGAATTATTTCTCGTACCAAGGTGTAAGCGCGATCGCCTTGATTATCTGTTACTACATGATAAAAGCCATCTGCTGACGGTTTGATTTCTGGATTTGGCAGGGTTTGGTCGGCAGGTGGAGAATTTTGTGCGGTTTGGTCAGTTGAGGCTATGGGTGAATTGATTGGTACAGGCAATTCACCTGTTGGATTGGCAGGTTGTTGGGAGGGCAATTGTATGGGTGGTGTCTCTACCGGAGTAACTGTTGGTGCAGGGGCTAGGCTGGGTAATGGTGTGGGGGTTGTTTGGTCTTTGGGTTTTAAGCCCACAACATCAATTGGATCTTTAACTTCTGGAAACTCTTTGGCGGCTAAATTAGGATACTTGGGTATGGGAGTGAGTTCTACCTCTGGCTTAGGTTGGGGAATACTCTCAACTTTGGCAGTATTTTCCTTAGAAGGAGACGAATTGCTGTTAAACAATTTGCTTATATTGATCTGTGTCAAGCTTTTAGGGTTGAACACTATAAAGCCTAAGGTCAGGCTTGCTACTAATAGCAGTAGCATAGAACCAATACCCAAAGGTGATAATAAACCGTCGTTAGAATTGCTGGGCTTTTTCGTTTGTGATTGTTCGTCTGTTAAACTTCGCAGCAGAGCTTCACTAGATTCTAAGTAGTCATCTGGCGCTTTAGGGGTTTCATCCGGGTGTAAAAGATTTTCACTCTTATTAGCTTGAACTCCTGCCCGGACTATGCTGCTGCCAGAATTTATCCGGGGCGGAGGTGGGGGTGGTGGAGTTTGTGTTTTGGGAACTTCCGGGATGGAGGGTAGATCAAAATTATCCAGATCCTCAGTCTTTGCTGTAGCTGCTACTGGTTCTCTCTGAGGAGTATCGGGTGCAGAAGCAGGCGGTGTGTTAACTTTAATTTCTGTTACTGATTGCTGAGGTTGGTCTAATGTCGTACTAACAGAGACCGACTGCTGGGATGGACTACTAATGTAATTTCCCATGCGGGGTTGATTCGGTATCCTCGTGCCAGTTCGCGTGCGTCGATATCGAGCTAACTCTTGATCTAACTGTACTTCTAAACTCGCCAGTGCTGCTGCTAGTGCTGGCTTCAACCCAGGTGTTTTAGACGCTTGAGTGCCGGAATCTATTAAGGGGTTTTGACTCATTGCCTCTGTGCCTCAAACATGGACGGCTGGATTCAACTTTCAGATACATTTGTGCCAATACTAGCGAAAATTATCTAATAGATAGACCCTATAACCAAGCTCAATTTTGACGCTTTTTTAGCAAGATGTCGTTTAAATCAGTTAATGATATTTTAGGTGTTCTGGAAAAGCAGGCTAAATGGCAGGAACAACCTTTTCAGTGCTTGCTTCAATGTTGGGCGGAAGTTGTCGGAGTCGTAGTTGCAGCACATACTCGACCATTGTCAATTCAGCGCGATGTTTTAAGAGTAGCTACTTCTAGCGCGGCTTGGGCACAAAATCTGACTTTTAAACGTCAAACATTGATTTTGAAGTTAAATGAAAAGCTACCCACACCTTTAGGAGATATTCGCTTTTCTACCGCTGGTTGGCAGTCTCCACCAGAGGAGCGAAAGCAGCAACCATCAATTTTGCCGCATGAGCATCCCAGTTACCTTGGTGATGCGAGTAGCTCTCCCCAAAATGTTACGCCACCTGAGATGAATGCAAAGGCTGCTTTTGGGCGTTGGGCTAAGGCCAAACAAGTGCGATCGCATGGTTTACCTCTTTGCCCTCAGTGTGAATCTCCCACCCCACCAGGTGAACTCCAGCGTTGGCGTGTCTGTTCTTTCTGTGCTGCTAAGGAGTTATCAAGCAGTTTTCAACGCTAACAAGATCTATTGTTGACCTTCAAACACAGTTTAGGTAGCGCATGATGATTTTTGAACCAAAAAAATTTGGTAACAATTTATTGCACTTGACTGCATTTATTACGAAATTTGCACAATTATTATTGTTTTTAATTATAGGAACAGTGTTTTACTATCAAAGACTGTTTACCTAAAATTCGTCTTGGTCAGTTTGCTCCCAAGACAAAGCCTGGAAATTTCTGATGTTTTGCTGTAATTCATTACTCTATCTTTGGGAGTAAATCTAAAACTGTTATGAAGCATCTAGAAAAGTTTTATTTGGAATTTATAAATTACCTATAAATTTGGCAGATAAATCAGCCTTGGAATATACGTCTTAAGGATTAATTTAAAAGCGCCGTTAAATCTAAATACTTCCTTTTAGCCTTGATCCCCAATTAGTTTTAATCAGAAATTAATATGTAGTCACTTTAGGAAACATTGAAATATATAACACAAATCTAAAAACATCATAAAATTCATTTTTTGATCGGGATCGCTAGAACCTATACAAAATAATGAGTTCTGGCTTTACTCCGTATTTATATCTAGAAGGAAAATATAAAGACATAAATCAGCCCTAACCGGCATTCAAGATGAACCCAAATGAAACCTAATAAATTTTTGACATCTGCCTGTCGATATTGCCGTCATTACAAACCAGAGGGCCGCCGTGGCGGAATGTGCCAACAGTTAGGAGCGCCAGTACAAGCCACTTGGAAAGCTTGTTCTTTAGCACTTCCACCTTTTGCACCTTCTTGGGAAACTTTGGAAGATGCTTGGAGTTTGCCAGATGCAAAGCCAGTTTTAGTTTCTTCTCCAACTATTGCTCCAGATTTAGAAACTACTGTTGCTCCTGTTGAAAAAACACCTGCCTGCAATCTTGAACAGGCAAAAGCTGAGACCATACTAATTTAACCATCCATATATTACCTGACTGATAGCAATTTTGGATTTTAAATTTTAAATTAGGACTGCTCATAGTTAGAATGTTTCGCTTATTTGAAACAGAACTATCTATGCCAACTTGGTGTGAGTTTGTAGTCTGCTTTAAATTAAGATTTGCCTTTAAAATTTCCGGTGCTGTAAAAGTTAAATTTTAAAAAATCGCACCTATATTAAGGTGCGATTTTTGCAATTTTAAGGTAGCCAAGGAAAAGTACGAAAATTTGGGGGGCGCTTTTCTAAAAATGCTTGCTTGCCCTCAGCTCCCTCTTCGGTCATGTAATACAGTAGGGTGGCGTTACCAGCGAGTTCTTGTAAACCAGCTTGTCCATCACAATCAGCGTTAAATGCTGCTTTGAGACAGCGAATTGCGATCGGGCTTTTTTCTAAAATCTCTTGCGCCCATTGAATACCTTCAGGTTCTAGTTGTTCTACTGGCACAACGGTATTAACTAAACCCATTTCTAGGGCTTGTTGGGCATTATATTGACGGCAGAGAAACCAAATTTCTCGCGCCTTTTTTTGCCCAACGATACGGGCGAGGTAACTAGCCCCAAAACCACCGTCGAAACTGCCAACTTTCGGGCCAGTCTGTCCGAAAATTGCGTTATCGGCGGCGATGGTGAGGTCACAAATTAAGTGCAGGACATGACCGCCACCGATCGCATATCCTGCTACTAGGGCAATTACCACTTTTGGCATCGAACGAATCAGCCGTTGTAAGTCCAGGACGTTGAGGCGGGGGATACCCTCATCGTCAACATAACCAGCCTGTCCCCGTACACTTTGATCGCCACCAGAACAAAAGGCGTATTTGCCATCAGTGTGCGGCCCTGCACCTGTAAATAGGACAACGCCAATATTAATATCTTCGCGGGCATCACAAAAAGCATCGTAGAGTTCAAAGATGGTTTTGGGGCGGAAAGCATTGCGTTTGTGCGGGCGGTTGATGGTGATTTTAGCGATACCGTCGGTTTTGTGATACAGAATATCTTCGTAAGTTTTGACAGTTTGCCAGTTGATTTGCATTGGTATGGAGTCCGCTGTTGTGCTTGAGAATTTTATCGCGGACGAAGGGACAAGCGATACCTGCGGTGGGCTACGCCTACGCTAAAATTAGTCTCTCCAGCCTTTACAATCAGGGCTGGTAATTGAATCGCTATAGAAAAATGCGACGCGACTCCATCTTTTACAAATTGTTCAAGCAATTTCCGGGTTTGCTGTTTGAATTGGTATCACCACCCCCAGATGCAGCAGACTACCAGTTTGAATCGGTCGAGGTGAAAGAAACAGTGTTCCGGATAGATGGAGTGTTTTTACCCCCCGCTAATGCTTCCTTCAAAATAGTCTTTTTTGCCGAGGTGCAATTTCAGAAAGATGAAGACTTGTATCACCGCTTCTTCAGCGAGTTGTTTTTATTTCTCTATCGCCACTCAATTCGTTACGATGACTGGTTTGGGGTGATAATTTTTCCTTCTCGCAGTCTTGAACCTACGAATTCCACAATTCACCGTGCTTTATTGGAGAGTGGTCAAGTCCGGCGAGTCTATTTGGATGAGTTGGGAGATTTACGACAACAACCTTTGGCAATAGGGTTAATGTTGCTGACGAATATTACCTCTGAAACAGAAACCTTGGAAGCAGGGCGGTTTTTGCTGGAAGAAGCAAAGGCTAAATCAGAACAAGCGATAATAGATTTAATAACAACGATTATGGTCTACAAGTTTTCTACCCTGAGTCGAGAGGAAATTGAAGCGATGCTGGAACTAAATTTGGAGGAAGAACCACGGGCTATTCGGGAAGCCAAGGAAGAAGGAGAAAGAAATATCATTCTACGACTACTAGACCGCCAGGTGGGTGTGATTCCTAATAAGCTTATATCTCAGATTCAAGAGTTATCGGTAGAACAGTTGGAAGCTTTAGCTGATGCTTTGTTGGATTTTTCTACTCTTGCGGATTTGGAAGGGTGGTTACAAGGTCAACCAAGAGGGTAAATCTCACGCAGAGGCGCGGAGAACAAGGGCAATCACACTCCGGTAAAATTATCATGGCTACAAATAAAGATTCTCGCAGTGAAGAAGCATTTGCAGCTTTGATGAATGTGAAGCTGCAAGACACGCGGGTGTATCAAGAAGATGTTCCCTTTGCTTTGAAGACAGCATAGAAGTGTGCTTTTCAAAAAGTTTAACTAGTTTATTGACTTTTGAATTTTCGCGTGCAGGTGAGATTTTTCTTACTAGCTGTGCTATTTGTGTGTATATTTTAATTTCTTCATCACAAACTTTTTGATATTCTGCTAAATGTGTTAGCCAGGATGGGAGCAAATCATCAGAAAGCTTATTGTTAGGAAGTTTCCTTTTATAGGTTTCTAATTTTTCAATAATGTTTCCAGAGTGTGTTTTAGAAGTTGTAAATTTGAATTCATTTAGAACTACTTTTGTTCCTTCTATAAGTTCTATTAAAGCTACTCTCGAAGACCTCAATGTTGCTTGTACAGCAAATATTGCTAGCGTATTTGCTGTATTTAACCTCATCTTAATATAAGCTTCCTCTCCAATTTCAAAATAATAGTCAGTCTTTTCTAATTTTTGTAGATATACAATTCCCTTTAACTGTTTAGCGAGATTATTAATTTCTAAAGCTATTAATTTGTCCTTTGTTGTTTCTTTAGTACCATAAGTGTGACTCTCAGTTTTGGGATATCGACATAATCTTCCAAATTTATCTTTATACTTCTCTGGTTCTTGTTCAATTAAATTTTTAAATTGTTTTTTAGTTCTACGGACAATAAATTTTTTAATATAATTTCTTAAATTCTCTGTTTCTTTAGCATTCTTCAATAATCCACCTTTTTTCAGTCTTTTTAACTGATTTAATTCATCATCATCTAGGTTATCGACATCAAGCATTTCTATCAAGCGTAATAAATCTCTGACTTGCTTGCTAATAGGTGTGGCAGTGGAAAGAATAATATAGTCAGCTTTATGCTTTGAAATATTATCACTTCGCTGAGATTTTGAATTTAAATAATTATGAGCTTCATCTATAGTTAAGATATTAGCTATTTGAATTTTTTTTCAAAATATTTCTATGTCTACATTTATGAGAATGGCTTAATAATCCCATTGAAACCTGTGAACTCTGAGCAAAGCCAATATCAACAGATTCTTGATGCCAATTGTTTTGTACTATTGGCGGACATATTGTCAATATATATGATTTATTGATTCTGTCAGATTCCCACAACCAGTAGAATAGTAATAATTGAAGTGTGCTGATGAGCTTAGTCTTACCAGAACCAGTCGGATCGGCAATCAAGACACAACCTTGAGTTTGTAATATATATAATGCTTGTCCTAAACCATATCTCTGTGCAGGCCACAAGCTAATATTATTTAATTTTTCATATAGTTGAGGAAATTCTTTGAACCAATTGCATTCTAGGATTTCTGCAATCGCTCTCGCCAAAGCTTCTTCCCAAGATGTTATTGACATTAGTTTTTCTAATAAATCTATGATTTCATCTTTGTAATCTTGCCCCAATTTATAATAATTTTCTGCAATCTGCTCCATTCCTTCGTACTGTTGTTTTTCAAAAAGTATAATAGAATTCTTATGAACCCTGGCATTAGCTTCTAACTGTTGAGATAAACCATTTTTGCTAAAGTTAGAGGAACCTGAAATGGCATGACTTTCGCCAATATAAAGTTTTGCATGAAAATTATCCGAAATTTTAAAATGGAGTTTACCAGTTCTAATATACTCAATAGTTTTAATAATGTTTCCGCCCTTCAATAAGGAATATCCACGCTCTAACCAGTAGTCTTTTATTTCTTTTTGTAAATCAACTCTTTTCCAAAACTTTCTGGGGCGGCTATCAGGCTCCGAACCAAGAAGAATACGGACGGAATTAATTGTGGATATATCAACATCAGCATTAAAAATATCTATGATATTTCCCAGCGAGCTAAATCCTGTGTTTATTAAATAATTTTCACTTGAATTAATATCTTTAATTACTTCTTGCTTAACATTTCTCTTTTCACTAGGAAGATTGAGAGGAAATAATGCATTAGGAGGCCATTTCATGTTAGAGTTTTCGTTATCTAAATTAGACAGTGGTTCAGATTCATTACCTTTTGATTTTTTAGCCATTTTTATTTACTATTAATATCTGTGACAAAATGACAGGTCAATGGAGTAGCGCCAAGCCCAGAAATCAATTTATATTAATTATGAATCTTGGCTCTCCGCTCCTTGAATACTTTCAAAATCAGTAAACAAAATACTGATTTGGTACAATAGTACTACAAAAGTGGTATCATACAAAAAATTAAAAATTAGTCACTCGCACATAAGATTAGTGTGAGTGACCATCGCACTGTCTAAAATTCTAATTTTTTAGAATGTTATGCTAGGTTCGTACTCTACATATTGCTGGGCATTAACACCAGGATTCCACTACAGGCAATTGCTTTTCTAGATGCTTGTGTTTTATTGTGGAAGAGCGATTCGGGCTATTAGCACTTTGTAAAAAGGTGAACTTCAACGCAAAATTTGATCAATCATCCGGTTTGCTTGGGAACCATAACCGCCGCCAAATAAATTGAAGTGATTCAAAATGTGATACAGGTTGTAGAGCGTTTTTCTCTGCTCATAACCTGCATCTAAAGGAAAGACTTCGTTATAACCTTTATAAAAAACGGTTGGGAAACCGCCAAATAATTCTGTCATGGCGATATCAACTTCGCGATCGCCAAAATAAGTTGCAGGATCGAAAATCACCGGTTCTCCTGACACAGTACACCCAGCATTCCCTCCCCACAAATCGCCGTGTACTAAGGAAGGTTGCACCTGATGATCTGCCAATAATTCTGGGATAGCTGCTAGCAACTTGTCTTGCTTGGGAAAAGTACTTCCTCGCCGCCTAGCTAACTGAAATTGATAACCCAGGCGATGTTTAACATAAAATTCTACCCAGTTTGCTGTCCAAGTGTTGATTTGCGGCGTAGAACCAATAGTATTGTTGATTTTCCAACCAAAACCTTGTGCGCTAGTTGCTTGATGCATCGCCGCCAACTTACACCCCATCTCTTCCCAAGATTTGCTATTCCCTCCTCCCATTTCCAGCCACTCCAATACGATGTAGCTAGAATTACCAGCCGTACCCCAGCACAGAGGTTTGGGAACACGAATACTAGCTGTTGTCAGCATTTCCTCTAACCCCAGCGCCTCAGCCTCAAACATGGCTACTTGCGATGCTTGATTCAGCTTGACGAAGTAGGTGCATTGATTATCAGAGACAGCATAACCCTGATTGATGCACCCACCACTCACTGATCGCTTTTGCTGACTCTGAAATTTTTCGCCAGTCACCCGGCTAATATGGGCATCTATTTCAGTCCACATCTGATTCAGGATAAAGGATGAAGTATGAAGAAAGTTTATTCTTCATAATTTATCACTTGGTTTAATGGCAACTACACCATAAGCATCGGGAGAAAGATACTGTTGTGCTGCTTGCATTAAGTCAGTTGCATCCTGTGCTTGAATACGAGCAGGGTAGTTAAACGCTGGTTCTAAATCTCCTAGCATTGACTGATAATAACCATACAAACCAGCGCGATCGCTTGGTGATTCATTAGCAAAAATGAATCTGTTAGCTACTCTTCGCCGCACACGGGCAATTTCTGATTCTTTCACCATCTCTATTTGTAGCGTGCGGATGTGTTGGGCGATCGCCTCCTCCACAACCTGTACATTTTCCACTGCACACTTAGCCGATATATAAAACGTCCCTTGTAGCTGATTAGTCATATTGCTCACAGAAATTGAATGTACCAATTCCCGTTCTTCCTTCAAATCTCTTACCAACCTTGATGTTCGTCCATGTCCTAAAATGGCTGCCAAAACATCCAATGCGTAAGTTTGCTCAATCTCGCTCAACCCTGGAACCCGCCAAACCATTATCAGCCTTGCTTGCTGGAGATTTTCGTCGATAAATTCCTGACGAACAATTGCTGTAAATGCTGGTTCAGGGCTTAGTGTGGAGTTCTGAGCTGTGAGTTCTGAGTGCTGAGTGTTTTTAGTTTGTATTAAGCCCTGAGTAATAATTTCAATTAATTCTTCTGTAGGTAAATTACCTACAGCTACAGCAGTAATTGTGTGTGGCTGATACAAAGTCGTGTGGAAGTTCCGCATCTGCTGGGGTTGGAGTTGAGAAATCACTGATTCTGGCCCCAATACCGGACGGCGATAGGGTAAATAATTAAATGCCATCTCCATCGCCCGACGATAAGTTCGACGCTGCGGATTATCTTCAGAACGCCTAATTTCTTCCAGAACTACCAATCGTTCGCGTTCAAACGCATCATCAGAAATACTTGCATTAAATACTACATCCATTTGCAGTGGTGCAAGTTCTGCAAAATCCTTGGGAGCAGTAGTTATATAATAATGAGTATAGTCTTGGCTAGTAGCGGCATTAGTAACAGCACCCCGCTCTTCAATTCGACGTTCAAATTCGCCACTAGCTAGTCGCTCTGTTCCCTTAAAAATCATATGCTCTAAAAAGTGAGCCATGCCATTGATGGTATCCGATTCTACTGCTGAACCAACCTTAATCCACAGACTCAGGTTAACAGCGTCAATCGGCATTTGCTCTACTACTATTGTCAATCCGTTAGGTAACCGGTGTAGCTTTGGAGCATTAAGACGAGGAAATTTTACCAGCGTTGAGGTCATTGGTCGTTTTGAGTGGTGAGGTGAAAAGCTTGCTTACTCCTTTATCTTATCTACGACTGAAAACAAGTAACGTGATTACTTCAAGCCTGGAGATTTATTTACTTAATAGAGAAAAACAATGTAGTTTTTTATACAATCATTTTTTGTGGGAGAATGAACTCTTTGAGGATGAATTATTCAGTTCAATAGAGTTGTAAAATTATAAATAGTAATATTAAGAATTATAAATATAAATATCAATGTCTAAGTTCTCACTTGACAACAAGAAATCCCGTGTAGTTGTCATTGGTGCGGGAATCGGTGGGTTGACTGCTGGGGCGTTATTAGCTCATAGAGGTTACAGTGTTTTAATTCTGGATCAAGCCCTCGTGCCTGGAGGTTGTGCTTCCACCTTTAAACGTAAAGGATTTACCTTTGATGTGGGAGCGACTCAAGTTGCAGGGTTAGAACCAGGTGGAATACACCATCGTATATTTTCAGAACTAGAAATTGACATTCCAGAAGCAACACCTTGTGATCCTGCTTGTGCTGTTTATCTCCCTGGTGAATTGACCCCAATTAATGTCTGGCGTGATCCAGAGAAATGGCAACAAGAACGTCAACGCCAGTTTCCCGGTAGCGAACCATTCTGGCAATTGATGGCAACTTTGTTTCAGGCGAGTTGGGAATTTCAAGGACGCGATCCGGTATTACCCCCACGCAATTTGTGGGATTTGTGGCAGCTAACTCAGGCAGTACGTCCTAGTACATTAATTACCGTACCTTTTACCTTGTTTACGGTGGGTGATGCTTTAAGGTTATATGGGCTAGAAAACGATCGCCGTCTGTGGACTTTTTTAGATTTACAACTCAAGCTGTATTCCCAAGTCAATGCCGAAAAAACAGCTTTATTGTATGCAGCAACCGCGTTAAGTGTATCTCAGTTACCCCAAGGTTTATTTCACCTCCAGGGTAGTATGCAGGTACTAAGCGATCGCCTTGTACAATCCTTAAAAAGAGATGGCGGCCAGCTGTTAATGCGCCACACTGTAGAAAAAATCAACATAGAAAATGGCCAAGCCACGTCTGTGGTGATTCGCAATCAGCAAACCGATGAGGTCTGGACAGAAGCCGCCGATCACGTAGTTGCTAATGTTACTGTACAAAATTTAGTCCAACTATTAGGTGAACAGGCTCCATCTGGATATAAAAAGCGAGTGGAAAAACTACCACCAGCATCTGGCGCGTTTGTAGTGTATTTAGGTGTAGATGCCAGTGCCATTCCCCCTGGCTGTCCTCCCCACCTACAATTTATGTACGATGCCAATGGCCCAATTGGAGAGAATAATTCTTTATTTGTATCTGTGAGCCATTCTGGTGATGGTCGCGCACCAACTGGCAAAGCAACAATCATTGCTTCTTCATTTGTAGACCCGGTAAGGTGGTGGCGTACTCAGAATTATGAAGAACTGAAACATCAGTATACAGAACAGGCGATCACCCGTCTGTCCCAATTCTTTTATTTGAAACCAGAAACTATCCTCCATCAAGAAGCAGCAACGCCCCGCACCTTTGGCCATTACACCGCACGCGAACTTGGTATAGTCGGTGGCATTGGTCAGCGGATACCTACATTTGGCCCTTTTGGTTTTGCCAACCGTACCCCAATTAACCATTTGTGGTTAGTCGGTGACTCCACCCACCCAGGTGAAGGCACTGCTGGGGTGAGTTACTCAGCACTAACTGTAGTTAGACAAATAGCAGCCTTAAATAAATAAAGTAAGGGTACAGCTAGCTGTGCCCCTACCTAAGCAATTTTGATTTTTACCAACAGAAAATCATTGCCCAGTAATAGTCGGTAATGGCTCAAATGGTTGAGGCTCAGGAGCAGGCGCAGGATTGAGAAATTGCTGCCAAGTCCGAATTTGTTCTTGTGCCGCACGGTAAGCAGCACTACCTCTAGGAACTAACTTGGCAGTTTCAATGCCTCTATAAATATCCGACAGACCCTGAGAACGTGCTATCTCCAACAATTGTTGACTCCATTGATCAATAGCTACATTAGCATCCATACGTAAGATGTTACGCGCAGGCACACGCTCCGCTAGTCGCATTGCTTCAGTCAAAGCTTCTGGCGTGCCAATAAGTGCTGTTTCTCGTGCTTTCTGCCAGGTTTCGCGCGCCCGGATTTGTCCTTGCCAGTCATTTATAGCCGCTTGTGCTTCACCAGCAAGTGCCCGCCCTGATGATGAAATTTGTTGGGCTACACTAATAGCAGCAGGGAGGTTGCCAGTTTGAGCTAGGTCTCGTGCCTGATCCAAGTAGGGTTGGTCTTGAATTCGCTGAATTTTTGCCGTCCAAGTCCGAATTTTTCTTCGTGCTTCTGGATACAATGCACGACCATTACGAATTTGTCCAGCTTCCGCGATCGCCGCTTGCAAAGAGCTAACATCTTCTAACAGTGCTATCTGTTCGGCTCGCTCTAAGAAAGGTCGGTCTTGAATCGTCTCAACTTCGGCTTGCCAGCGTCCCAACTCCTGCCTAGCTTCTGTGGCTCTGGGGTTGCTACTAGGGATGAGCTGCACTTGAGCGATCGCTGCTGTTAAATCATTAACAGTTCCTTGGCTAGCCAGTATCCGGGCTTTTTCTAAGCGAGCAACATCTTCAATTTCTAGCTGCCAACGGGCAATTAGTTGTTGTGCTTTGTTATACACTGGTCTAGAAGAATCTATTTGTTGTGCCTGGGAGATTGCTGTCTCCAAACCGGAAACAGTACCTATCCATGCACTTCTTTGTGCCTCGGCCAAACTGATAAAGTCTTCGATTTGGGTTTGTAGCCCAGTGTTGTCAGGAATCTGTCTGACAATATCTAGTGCTGTATCAGCATCCCGCTTATCTAGCTTTGTCTGTGCTAACTCCAGCATTTTGCGTCCAAATGCAGGAATTGACTCTTGAGCTTTTTGATATACGTAACTACTCTGCCCAATCGACTCGGCTAGCTTGATAGCTTGCAGTAGATTATCTACCACGCCACTTTTAGCTAAAGTCTCGGCTTTTGCTAACTTCTCTCCATCTTCCCGCGCTGTAGCAATGAGGCGATTCAATTCATCGTACTTAGTACTCGCCCAATATTTATTGTCTACACGCAGCAATTTGGCAGATAGCATAAACGCCGATTGCCAATGTCTTTGCCGCAGTTCGTCTTCCGCTTGCTGGTAAATTTCTTCTCCCTTCGACCAGATCGACTGCCATTTGTTAATTTGCTCTTCTACTGTTTGATAAGCAGGGAGATCATCAGGTATCTTACGAGCAGTAGCGATCGCCTCGTCTAAGTTCCCTGTTTGAAAACTTTGATCAGCCAGTTGCAAAATATCCCGCGACCATCGTTCTAAAAAACGATCAGCTTCTCCACGCAGTGGGTGATTTTGTGGCAGCTGCTTCACTAGCCCAATAGCTTGCAGTAAGTCATTTACCGTTTGTTTAGAAGCTGCCAACTGAGCACAGTGTAGCCGCACAGACTCACTAGCTAATGGCCAAAAAATTGTTGGGCAGTTAGGTGCAGCTGGCAACTTTAGTAGCATTGACATTGCCAGGAATCCTATACCGCCAGGAATCAACGTCAATAATACTAACCACAACACCCAGTTTTGCATCCAGCGTGGCAATTTACTGGAAATCTTATTGGGTGAAACAGTTTGTCCTGTTTGATTATTAAAAGGCAGTCCTTCGGAGTTGTTCTGTGTTTGCTGCTTCACTGACTTAGAGTTAGAACCAGTAGCTGGAATACCAAATAAGCGATTTTTCCCGAATTTTTGTGTTCGGGGTAGTTTTGTCATTTTATCTGGATCTCTAGCCTTGGCTTGGGACCAACTATCTGGAATATCCCGCTCGGTCATCTCTCACACCAAAATAATTGAATAGCGATCTGTTTTAGATCGATAATTCCATCGTTGCCATAGTAACTTTCTCATCATTAAAAAGCTACCCGTTTTATTATCTATCTCCACAGATACCATTAACAATCTCAAAAATTAGTGTTAGTTTATACCTTATCCCGAAACTGAGGATTCTGCCTGCAAATCGACAATTAGCTGAGCTAGTTGCTCACTACTAGCTTGATAAACTCGGCCACAAAAGTCGCAGGTTGCTTCAGCACCATCATCTTTAACAATCATATCTTGCAGTTCGGCTTCTCCCAAAATCTTTAATGCCCCCAGCACGCGGTCAAACGAGCAACCACAGTGAAAGCGTAGCATTTGGCTTTCAGGAAATATTGCCAGCCCCATATCTCCCAGCAGATCATTAAATATTTCTGTTAAAGTCTTGCCTGCTTGCAACAATGGTGTAAATCCCGATAAAGCAGCCACCCGTGATTCTAAGGTTGCTACTAAAGCTTCGTCTCTGGCAGCTTTAGGCAACACTTGTACTAATAACCCGCCAGCGGCTGTGACTCCACTTGCTCCAACGAACACGCCTAGAACCAGAGCCGAAGGTGTTTGTTCAGAGTTCACCAAGTAATGAGCCACATCATCGCCAATTTCACCAGAAACGAGTTCCACCGTACTAGAGTAAGGATAACCGTAACCAATATCTCGGACAACGTAGAGGTAGCCGCTACCAACTGCACCACCAACGTCCAGCTTACCTTTAGCATTTGGAGGCAATTCTACAGATGGGTTTGCTACATAGCCGCGGACTGTTCCATCTAGCCCTGCATCTACCAAGATACCGCCCAAAGGTCCATCACCCTTTACCCGGACGTTGACCCTAGATCCAGATCGCTTCATACTAGAAGCCATCAACAAACCTGCTGCCATAGTCCGACCCAGTGCAGCTGTTGCCACATAGGATAGCTTGTGGCGTTGCCGTGCTTCTTCTGTTAGGCGTGTAGTTATAACACCTACTGCTCGAATTCCACCCTCGGCTGCGGTGGCCCGAATTAACTGATCCGCCATGAAAACCTTACATTTCTTAACAACTTCACTTTCTCTATTCTAAGTTCTCAATTGGTAGAAAAGTGACGTAGTAATAACCAGTATTGTATTTGCAATATTTGGCAATACAATTCATCAAGTGCAATGTCTGACCTCTAAAACCATCCTCGAAAAATGCTGGGTAATTTTCAACAAAGCCAACTGCGGATAGAACTCGAATCCTCAGCAAGTGTCATTCACGACAGTCTGCTGCGTCCAGTGCAATTAGAAAAATGGCTTTTAGGGCAACGCTTTGCTCCAGGAATGCCAGAACAACTACATCAAGGATTTGTATTTACTACTTGGACTGGGCTAATCCCGATTCATCATCAAGTGAACGTAGCAAAATCCGACTGCTTACGCTTGCTACTAAGTGGAGGTATTGATGGGTTTCACGAATGGTACTGGGGAGAAGGTTGGGTACAGTCCCGCCTAGAAGGAGTGTCGATTCTACCCATCAATTTGGGGCAAACTCTAAATTTGTTGAGTTTGCGTCAATTTTTGACGACTCAAAGGTCTTAAATCTACTGGGCAAGAAGGGGGACAAAATATCATTCAAAAAACACTTTTAATATAATTGTCTCCCAATGTCCTTCTTATACCAATTTTCTCAATTACAGCTATAAATATTCTCTTCTACTTCCTTTGAAGTGCAAATACCTACGCCACCAGCCGCTGCACTTCTCGGCCTTGCCTATTTGTAACAACCTTAAACTATAAAAATATCGGTCAGTTCAAAACAATCTTTTGTTTTATTTCATTTATTTTCCCCAGGCTACTTTTAATGTCGTTATAAACATTGCCAAGCCTGCTGATTCTTACTTTGGCTTCACCACCAACACTGAACAATTCGCTTCTTCCACCACTTGGCTACTAACAGAACCCTGAACAATTCGTGTCATACCAGTTAACCCACGACTGCCAATTACGATCAAGTCAGCGTTGTAGATATTAGCCAGACGAATAATCTCGTCAGCAGGATCGCCGGTAACCAGTTCTAATTGACTTTTTACTGACAAATTTTCTTGGTAGGATTGCAGCTGTTTTTCAAGTTGGAAATAAGAAAATGTTGGTGACTCTGGCTGAGGACGATCAGCGGGTAGTTCCATCTCTGACTCTGGCGTAGGAAACACATGGCAGAGAATTATTTTGCTGTCTTGTGACAGCACCAACTCGTCTAAAGTTTGAATTACTTTTTCTGCAATTTCCGAACCATCCAAAGCTACCAAAACATTTGTCAGCACGCTTTTGTCTCCTAAAGAGTAGACCCCTTAAATAAATACCTGGTGAAGGTTATTAGCAGCTACACCAACAATTTCCCTGTGTGAACCGAGTGTATATTGTATATTCCAAACTTTTAGTTTGAAGTGAATGAGTAACTTTAGCTAAAAGTATACGGAAAAATTAACCATTCTAAATCACTCTTCCTGCTGAATTCGACGTCGTACTGAATCGGCATGGGAGGGTAGATCCTCTGCTGTTGCTAGCACGTCAATTGCACCTGCTACCTTTTGCAGTGCGGTTTGTGAGTATTGGATAATACTGGAGTGCTTGAGGAAAGTTTCAACGCCCAATGCTGAAGTATAGCGGGCAGCACCAGAAGTGGGCAGAGTGTGATTAGGCCCTGCTAAATACTGTCCTACTGCTTCTGGTGTAGAGTTACCTAAAAAGATCGCTCCAGCATGGCGAATCTCTGACAGTAATGCCCAAGGGTCTTTAATTTCTAATTTTAGGTGTTCGGGGGCAAATTCATTTGATAGTTCTGCTGCTGCTTCCAAAGATTCCACAATCACAATCAAGCCATAGTGGGCGATCGCTTTTTCTGTGTCTATCCGTCGTGGGTGATCTACCAATTGTCTTTCTACGGCTACTTGTGCGTTTTTTGCTACGGCAGCATCCGTAGTCAACAAAATAGCTGCCGCCATTGGATCGTGTTCAGCTTGTGCCAACAAGTCAGCGGCAATATGCACGGGATTTGCAGTTTCATCAGCAATAATTAGCATTTCACCAGAGCCTGCCAAAGAATCAATGCCCACAGTGCCGTAGACTAATTTTTTAGCCAAGGTGACATAAATGTTGCCAGGGCCAGTAATTATATTTACTTTCGGAATTGTTTCAGTACCGTAAGCTAAAGCGGCGATCGCTTGCGCTCCTCCGACGCGATAAATTTCTTGTACATTTGCTTCTTGAGCGGCTACCAACACAGCAGGATGAATTGCTTTTCCTACTCCAGGAGGTGTCACCATCACTACGCGAGGTACACCAGCTATCTTTGCCGGAATCGCATTCATTAATACCGTACTGGGATAGGCGGCGCGACCACCAGGTACATATAAGCCTGCTCGGTCAACGGGAGTGTAACGTTTGCCCAGCACTATATCATCATCGCCAAAGTGTACCCAGCTTTTCGGCACTCGCTGACGGTGAAAAGCTTCAATTTGTTGGCAAGCTAGCCGAATTGCCTGGAGCAACTCCTTCGACACCTGTTGGTAAGCTGCATCCAGTTCAGAGCCTGTGACACGAAGTTCCTCTGGTCTGAGAGTTTGGTTGTCAAATTCGGCTGTGTAATGCAATACAGCTTTGTTGCCTTGGCGCTTCACTGCTTGCAACACTTCTCGCACCGTTGCTTCTTTGTGAAGCACCTGTTCGTCATGGGTGCGATCGCAGATACGTTGTAGTTCTGCTCTGACGTCTGCCTGCTGAGTAATGATTCGCAGCATGGAGTAAGGACAATGCCAAAATTAGAATATTCCCGCCTGAGAATCAGTCTTGCTCTTTACCAAAAGAGGTGCTGAGCTTCAGTCTAATTCTCTTTTCTAGCTTAACCTGGATTTTTTTGATACTCCCAAGGTTCTACCACATGGGTTGCTTTAAAAGGCAACTTAACTGCTCAGTCCGATAAGCCTCGGCTGGCTTTCGATAAAGCTAGAAGTTCCAATTCCTGCTAACCTTTCAATCCCCCATCAAGTTCATACCAGGATCTATATGGTGTGTTTACACATCCAGTCACCCTGGAGCGAGAATGGGTTGACATTTGAGTATATTTTCTAGTTATTTGCTTTTAATGGCTAGAATGTGTATAGATACGAAATTTAGAGTTTTTACACATTCAAAACCTGAACTTCAGCTACTTACAGTTACTTCTTGGTTTAGAGAAGGGCTGCATTAGCACTCACATCGCTGGCTCAACTAGTAATGAGCTAGGGTTATTATTTAGTTAGATTAACTTATATTAACGCATTTCCCAGGCTGACGGTACATCAAGTGTGTGAATGCCAGTTAGTTTTTCTGCCGATACTCAAAACAGGTGTTGAAAAAACTTCAAAGCGAGATTTTTTCGCAAATCCTAACATTGGCAATATGGATGCTATATTAGTAAGTCTAGTAGTGTGTGTACATATTAATAGTCTTTTTGGAACTGACTGTGGCGAATACAAAGTCTGCTCTCAAGCGCGCCGAAATCGCAGAACGTAATCGACTGCGTAATAAAGCATACAAATCAGCAGTAAAAACGCTGATGAAGAAGTACCTGAATGCGGTAGAAGTCTATGCAGCTAATCCTACCCCAGAATCAAATCAAGAAGTACAAGCTCGATTATCTGAGGCTTACAGCAAAATCGACAAAGCTGTTAAACGGGGTGTTCTTCACCCCAACAATGGGGCGAGGAAAAAGTCAAAATTGGCTCAGAGACTCAAACCACTAGTACAAACAGCACAGTAGCCATTAATCATTAGTCTTTAGCTTGAGCCTAAGGACTAATAACTAATGGCTCTTGACTAAAGTCATTTGACATAAGATGCAGCTAATTGACACCCACGTTCATATTAACTTTGACGTTTTCCAGCAGGATTTAGCATCAGTGCGATCGCGATGGCAAGAAGCAGGCGTAGTGCATTTAGTACATTCCTGCGTTGAACCATCAGAATTTTCCAGTATCCAAGCCATAGCACACCAATTTCCCGAACTCAGCTTTGCAGTGGGATTGCATCCTTTAGATGCCCATCAATGGAATAGCGATACAGGTGATAAAATTTTATCCCTGGCTCGTTCTGACTCGAAAGTAGTAGCAATGGGAGAAATGGGGCTGGACTTGTACAAAGCCGATAACTATGAGCAGCAGCGCATGGTGTTTGAGGCGCAATTGGCAATTGCATCTGAACTCAACTTACCCGTGATTATACATTGTCGTGATGCAGCACCACAGGTAAGAGAAGTATTGCAAGATTGGCAGGATAACAAAGGAAAGAAAGTGCGGGGTGTAATGCATTGTTGGGGCGGAACACCAGAGGAAGCCCAATGGTTTATCGACTTGGGCTTCTACATTAGCTTTAGTGGGACAGTAACATTCAAAAACGCTAAGCTTATACAATCTTCGGCTGTGATGGTGAGGAGCGATCGCTTGCTAATTGAAACAGACTGCCCTTTTCTAGCCCCAGTGCCCAAACGAGGCGTAGGCAGGAATGAACCTGCCTACGTCCTTTATGTAGCAGAGCAATTAGCCAAATTGCGTGGAGAAACGGTAGAAACTATTGCTGCTCAAACTACCCAAAATGCTTGTGAATTATTTGGTCTAATAATATAAAGCGTAGCTGTAGTTGCATCAGTTGTGGTAAAAAAATAAAACACTAGGAGGACGAAAATATGCTAAAATTATTTCCTCCAAAACACTTTGCTTGCGCCATAATGATAAAGGAAGGATCTTAGAACTTCTAAGCTTGATTATGTATTGTTATTGACTTGAGCGTGCCGATTGGAGATTTGCGATTTTTGATGTGGGATGAAATTCTTCAATCCAAAACTATACGACCATCCTCCTATCTCTACAAGCGGATGCCCTAAGTACACGACTAAGCCTAACAATATAGGTTGAGCTAGACACTTTGAGAAAATCGTCTTTTCCGTATTTAACCTATAGAAAATTGTTAAACGTAATTGCCTTGTGAGTACCACCCAGCAAAATAAAGCCATACTGATTCAGAGTTGGTTAGACAACACTCATTTGTTTAGTCTTAGGATATTACCGTGAGTAAAAATACAGAGGGGTACTGAAGATACAACAGTATAAAGCTGCGTAGGCTAATTAACGCGCTTTTGGAGGGGACGTGAGGAAAGCCAAATCAATTCAAGACTATCTTAACCATCTGCTTTTGAAGAATCAACACAGTAGCTGGTTTTTGATAATCATTGCCCTCTCATCAGGGGCGCTTACCCCCTTGTCAAAATAGCACTTTCCAGCTTTAATTTCTGCGTTTGCCCGCACCTCTAGATAGAAGGTGGTGTTAGGAGAAGTTCCCAAACAGCTAAGGACACTGGCTGGCGGTGGGAAACGTAAAAAAGGAGTGTCCAAGGGTAAGTTTAACCAGGTTGACAAAGGTAGAGGCATGACTAACGAAACATATATGGAACCCGCCTTTCTGTTGCCCGACTTGATTGAAATCCAGCGTTCCAGCTTCCGTTGGTTTTTAGAAGAAGGGCTAATAGAAGAACTCAACTCCTTTAGTCCGATCACAGACTACACTGGCAAACTAGAACTGCACTTTTTAGGGCATAACTACAAACTCAAAGAGCCAAAGTACAGCGTCGAAGAAGCCAAACGGCGGGATAGCACTTATGCAGTGCAAATGTATGTCCCCACGCGCTTGCTCAACAAAGAAACAGGGGACATTAAAGAACAAGAAGTATTTATCGGCGATCTACCTTTAATGACCGATCGCGGCACGTTTATTATTAACGGAGCCGAGCGAGTAATCGTCAACCAAATTGTGCGATCACCTGGGGTTTACTACAAATCAGAAATCGACAAAAACGGACGGCGTACTTATTCGGCCAGCTTAATTCCCAACCGGGGGGCATGGCTGAAATTTGAAACAGACCGTAACGATTTGGTGTGGGTACGAATTGATAAAACCCGGAAACTTTCAGCGCAAGTACTCCTGAAGGCTCTAGGTTTATCAGACAACGAAATCTTCGATGCCTTACGCCACCCCGAATATTTCCAAAAAACCATCGAGAAAGAAGGGCAATTTTCTGAAGAAGAAGCCTTGATGGAGTTGTATCGCAAACTGCGTCCAGGTGAACCCCCAACAGTATTAGGTGGGCAACAGCTGTTAGATTCCCGTTTCTTCGATCCCAAACGTTACGATTTGGGTCGTGTAGGACGGTATAAGCTCAACAAAAAATTACGGCTGTCTGTCCCCGATACCATGCGCGTACTGACTCCTGGGGACATCTTGGCAGCAGTCGACTACCTAATTAACTTGGAATATGACATCGGTAATATTGACGATATTGACCACTTGGGGAATCGCCGAGTGCGAAGTGTTGGTGAACTGTTGCAAAACCAAGTACGGGTAGGCTTAAACCGCCTAGAGAGAATAATTCGGGAACGGATGACCGTATCCGACGCGGAAGTTCTTACCCCAGCTTCCTTAGTCAACCCCAAACCGTTAGTAGCGGCGATTAAAGAATTTTTTGGCTCCAGCCAATTAAGTCAGTTCATGGATCAAACTAATCCCTTAGCAGAACTGACTCACAAACGCCGCCTTTCTGCCCTTGGCCCTGGTGGACTAACTAGAGAACGGGCTGGCTTTGCTGTACGGGATATTCACCCCAGCCACTACGGACGGATTTGCCCGATTGAAACCCCAGAAGGCCCCAACGCTGGTTTGATTGGCTCTTTGGCAACCCATGCCAGAGTTAACCAATACGGCTTTTTGGAAACACCTTTTAGACCAGTGGAAAACGGGCGGGTGCGATTTGATGTACCGCCGGTTTACATGACAGCCGACGAAGAAGACGACTTGCGTACTGCTACTGGAGATGTGCCTGTAGATGAAAATGGCTACATTAAAGGTCCACAAGTGCCAGTGCGTTATCGACAAGATTGGGCTACCACCACACCAGAGCAAGTAGACTACGTAGCAGTATCTCCTGTACAGATTGTATCTGTAGCTACGAGTATGATTCCTTTCCTGGAGCATGACGACGCTAACCGGGCACTGATGGGTTCCAATATGCAACGGCAGGCAGTACCCCTGCTCAAACCAGAGCGTCCTTTAGTGGGAACCGGCTTAGAAGCCCAAGGAGCAAGGGACTCCGGGATGGTAATCGTATCCCGCACCGATGGCGATGTGGTTTATGTCGATGCTACAGAAATACGTGTACGAGTAAAGAACTCAAATTCAGAAATTAAGTACGCTCTTTCCAAGTATCAGCGCTCTAACCAAGACACCTGCCTCAACCAAAAACCCCTCGTACGTACAGGCGAGCGTGTTGTTGCCGGTCAGGTGTTAGCTGATGGCTCCTCCACAGAAGGCGGAGAATTAGCCTTGGGTCAAAATATCGTCGTCGCTTATATGCCTTGGGAAGGCTACAACTACGAAGACGCGATTTTGATTTCCGAAAGATTAGTGCAGGATGATGTTTACACCTCAATTCACATTGAGAAATATGAAATTGAGGCTAGACAAACGAAACTGGGCCCAGAAGAAATCACTAGAGAAATTCCCAACGTTGGGGAAGATGCCTTACGTCAGTTAGATGAGCAGGGAATAATTCGCATTGGGGCATGGGTAGAAGCTGGAGATATCTTAGTAGGAAAAGTTACACCTAAAGGTGAATCTGACCAACCCCCAGAAGAAAAACTGCTGCGGGCGATTTTCGGCGAAAAAGCACGGGATGTACGGGATAACTCCCTGCGAGTGCCTAACGGCGAAAAAGGGCGTGTTGTTGACGTGCGTCTGTTTACTCGTGAGCAAGGGGATGAACTGCCACCAGGAGCCAACATGGTAGTCCGGGTGTATGTAGCGCAAAAGCGGAAAATTCAAGTAGGCGACAAAATGGCAGGACGGCACGGCAACAAGGGAATTATTTCCCGAATATTGCCGCTGGAAGATATGCCTTACTTACCTGATGGTTCACCAGTAGATATCGTCCTCAACCCCTTGGGTGTACCTAGCCGGATGAATGTTGGGCAAGTGTTTGAGTGTCTTCTAGGATGGGCTGGCCAAAATCTAGGCGTGCGGTTTAAGATCACTCCCTTTGATGAAATGTATGGGGAAGAGTCTTCCCGCCGGATTGTCCATGGCAAATTGCAAGAAGCACGGGATGAAACCGGCAGGAATTGGGTATATAACCCTGATGAACCAGGTAAAATCATGGTGTTTGATGGTCGTACAGGCGAACCATTTGACCGACCTGTAACTGTGGGCGTAGCTTACATGTTGAAGCTAGTACATTTGGTTGATGACAAAATCCACGCCCGGTCTACAGGGCCCTACTCCCTCGTTACTCAGCAACCCTTGGGTGGTAAAGCCCAGCAAGGTGGTCAGCGCTTCGGGGAAATGGAAGTGTGGGCATTGGAAGCTTTTGGTGCAGCTTACACCTTACAGGAATTGCTGACGGTCAAATCAGACGATATGCAAGGTCGCAACGAAGCACTTAATGCCATTGTCAAAGGCAAAGCAATTCCCAGGCCGGGAACGCCAGAGTCCTTTAAGGTATTGATGCGAGAGCTGCAATCATTAGGTTTAGATATTGCCGTCCACAAGGTAGAAACCCAGGCAGATGGTAGTTCCCTAGATGTAGAAGTCGATTTGATGGCAGACCAATCAGCCCGTCGCACACCACCTCGACCAACTTATGAATCTCTCTCCCGTGAGTCACTGGAAGAAGACGAATAAGGATTAGGGAATAGGGCATGGGGAACAGGGCAAAGGAATTAATCTTAATGCCCTATGGTCAATGCCCAATGCTTTATTCCCAATCCCCAGTTTCAACCTTAAAACTAAATATACTCAAAACTCATAACTCAGAACTCAGCACTTAAGTATGAGACCTGCCCAAACTAATCAGTTTGACTACGTTAAAATCGGTTTAGCATCACCAGAACGCATTCGGCAGTGGGGTGAGCGAACCTTACCTAATGGCCAAGTAGTCGGTGAAGTCACCAAGCCCGAAACCATCAATTACCGAACTCTGAAGCCGGAAATGGACGGCTTATTCTGCGAACGCATCTTTGGCCCCGCTAAAGATTGGGAATGCCATTGCGGTAAATATAAAAGAGTGCGTCACAGAGGCATAGTCTGCGAACGTTGTGGCGTAGAAGTCACCGAATCACGGGTGCGGCGTCACCGCATGGGATATATTAAACTCGCTGCTCCTGTAGCACACGTTTGGTATCTCAAAGGCATCCCTAGCTATATTTCCATTCTGCTAGATATGCCCTTGCGGGATGTGGAACAAATAGTTTATTTCAACTCTTATGTTGTTCTTAGCCCTGGTAATGCCGAAACCTTAACCTACAAACAGCTACTTAGTGAAGACCAGTGGTTGGAAATTGAAGACCAAATTTATAGTGAAGATTCCCAGCTACAAGGTGTAGAAGTAGGTATTGGTGCTGAGGCACTGCTGCACTTGCTCGCCGATATTAATTTAGAACAAGAAGCCGAGAACTTGCGAGAAGAAATCGGCAATGCCAAAGGACAAAAACGGGCAAAGTTAATTAAACGTCTGCGGGTGATTGACAACTTTATCGCCACTGGTTCTAAACCAGAGTGGATGGTAATGGCGGTCATACCCGTGATTCCCCCTGACTTACGCCCAATGGTGCAGCTTGATGGCGGTCGGTTTGCTACAAGCGATTTGAATGATTTGTATCGACGGGTTATTAATCGTAATAATCGTCTGGCACGCCTGCAAGAAATTTTGGCACCAGAAATTATTGTGCGTAACGAAAAGCGTATGTTGCAAGAAGCAGTAGACGCTTTGATTGACAACGGTCGTCGGGGACGCACGGTAGTAGGGGCAAATAACCGTCCCTTAAAATCTTTGTCCGACATTATTGAGGGTAAGCAAGGTCGTTTCCGGCAAAACTTGTTAGGTAAACGAGTTGACTACTCTGGACGTTCCGTAATTGTAGTGGGGCCAAAATTAAATATCCACCAGTGCGGTTTGCCCAGGGAAATGGCAATTGAGCTATTTCAACCCTTTGTGATCAATCGCTTGATTCGCAGCGGTATGGTAAACAACATCAAAGCTGCAAAAAAACTCATATCTCGAAATGATCCCAGCGTCTGGGATGTATTAGAAGAAGTGATTGAAGGACACCCAGTGTTACTCAACCGAGCACCAACGCTGCACCGTTTGGGTATTCAAGCCTTTGAGCCAATTTTGGTAGAAGGTCGAGCCATTCAACTGCATCCCCTAGTTTGCCCAGCATTTAACGCTGACTTTGACGGCGATCAAATGGCGGTACACGTTCCCCTGTCCTTAGAAAGTCAGGCAGAAGCGCGGTTGTTGATGCTAGCTTCTAACAATATATTGTCACCAGCTACGGGTAGACCAATTATCACACCCAGTCAAGATATGGTGTTGGGGGCATATTACTTAACTGCTGAAAATCCCGATGCCAAAAAAGGTGCAGGACGCTACTTTGCTTCTTTGGATGACGTAATTATGGCTTTCCAGCAAGAGCAAATTGACTTGCACGCCTATATCTATGTGCGGTTTGACGGTGAAGTAGAATCCGATCAACCAGATACAGAACCGCTGGAAGTAACAGAAAACAGCGACGGTACGCGGACTGTACTCTATAAATTCCGCCGAGTCAGAGAAGACGCCAAGGGGAATTTGCTGTCTCAGTATGTCCGCACCACACCAGGTCGTGTTATTTACAACAAGGCAATTCAGGAAGCGCTGGCAAGCTAACTTGGGGATGAATGACTAATGACTAACGAAAACAACATTTTTCGCAATCGCGTAGTCGATAAAGGTCAACTAAGAAATTTAATTTCTTGGGCCTTTACACATTACGGCACGGCACGTACTGCTGTTATGGCGGACAAGTTGAAAGACTTGGGATTTCGCTACGCTACAAAAGCTGGGGTTTCCATCAGTGTAGATGATTTGATGGTGCCGCCTTCTAAGCGCGCGCTCCTAGAAGCAGCAGAAGAGGAAATTCGGGCTACAGAAGCTCGTTACCAACGGGGAGAAATCACCGAAGTAGAACGCTTTCAAAAGGTGATTGATACCTGGAATGGTACCAGTGAAGCGCTCAAAGACGAGGTAGTCGTCCACTTTAAAAAGACCAATCCCCTCAACTCCGTGTACATGATGGCATTTTCCGGAGCTAGGGGTAACATTTCCCAAGTGCGCCAGTTGGTGGGTATGCGGGGATTAATGGCAGATCCCCAAGGGGAAATTATTGACTTACCCATCAAAACCAACTTCCGCGAGGGGCTTACCGTAACAGAATATATTATTTCGTCTTACGGTGCTAGAAAAGGATTAGTAGATACTGCTTTGCGGACTGCTGACTCTGGTTATCTTACCCGTCGGTTGGTGGACGTATCCCAGGATGTGATTATTCGGGAATTTGATTGCGGTACTACCAGAGGCATTCCCTTGCGGGCGATGACAGAAGGCGGCAAAACTAAAATTCGTCTATCTACACGCTTACTGGGGCGGGTAGTGGGTGCAGATGTATTACACCCAACTACAAAAGAAGTAATAGCGCCACGCAATACTCCAATTTCCGATGAATTAGCTGCAAAAATTGAAAAAGCAGGGGTAAGCGAAATTGTAGTGCGATCGCCTTTGACTTGTGAAGCAGCTCGTTCTGTATGCCAACACTGCTACGGCTGGAGTTTGGCCCACGCTAAAATGGTGGATTTGGGAGAAGCCGTCGGAATTATTGCTGCCCAAAGTATTGGTGAACCCGGAACTCAGCTAACCATGCGGACATTCCACACAGGTGGTGTGTTTACCGGGGAAGTAGCGCAACAAGTGCGTTCCAAAATGGATGGTATTATCCGTCTGCCACGGAAATTGCGGACAAGACCATATCGTACCCGCCACGGGGAAGATGCTTTGTTTGTTGAAGCTAACGGTATCATCCATTTGGAGCCGAAGAAAGAAGGAGGCGAAACCCCAGATAGCCAAGATATTCATGTTACTCAAGGTTCCACACTATATATAGTTGATGGCCAGCAAGTAAAACAGGGTCAATTGCTAGCAGAAGTTGCCCTTGGTGGACGTACAACTCGTGCCAATACCGAAAAAGCTGTCAAAGATGTTGCCTCTGACTTAGCAGGAGAGGTGAAGTTTGCAGAAGTAGTACCAGAACAAAAGACAGACCGCCAAGGTAATACCACAACCACCGCAGCAAGGGGTGGCTTGATTTGGATTTTGTCCGGGGAAGTATATAACTTGCCTCCAGGGGCAGAATTGGTAGTCAACAATGGTGATGCGATCGCCTCCAATGGAGTTTTAGCAGAAACCAAATTAACTACCTTGCATGGTGGTGCAGTCCGCTTGCCAGAAGCTACTCCCGGTAAGAGTACCAGGGAAATAGAAATCATTACTGCTTCTGTCGTCCTAGACCAAGCCACTGTGACTGTCCAAAGCTCCCAAGGTCGCAACAACTACTTAGTCTCCACTGGCAACAACCAAGTATTTAACCTCAGAGCTACGCCAGGCACAAAAGTACAAAATGGTCAAGTGGTAGCTGAATTAATTGATGACCGCTATCGCACTACCACTGGGGGATTTTTAAAATTCGCAGGCGTAGAAGTTCAGAAAAAAGGTAAAGCCAAGCTAGGCTACGAAGTTGTACAGGGAGGCTCCCTACTGTGGATTCCTGAAGAAAGCCACGAAGTCAATAAAGATATATCCTTGCTGTTGGTCGAAGATGGACAGTTTGTCGAAGCTGGCACTGAGGTAGTTAAGGATATCTTCTGCCAAAACAGTGGTGTGGTCGAAGTCACCCAGAAAAACGACATCCTGCGAGAAGTGGTGATTAAACCAGGTGAACTGCTGATGGTAGATGATCCAGAAGCAGTCATGGGACGAGATGACACCTTTGTCTACCCAGGCGAAGAATTCCAAGGTACAGTCGCCACAGAATTGCGATATATTCAGTATGTGGAATCGCCAGAAGGGCCAGCCTTGTTAAGTCGTCCAGTAGTGGAGTTTGCTGTACCTAACAATCCAGATGTGCCATCTACTA
This sequence comes from Mojavia pulchra JT2-VF2, assembly GCA_019359325.1. GTDB lineage: Bacteria > Cyanobacteriota > Cyanobacteriia > Cyanobacteriales > Nostocaceae > Mojavia > Mojavia pulchra. Next base: position 247,660 of record JAHHHN010000001.1, read on the forward strand.
CATCTGTAAGCCAGCAAACAGGGCGTTCCATTCAGTTGCGGGCCGTACAACGCTTACCTTATAAAGATTCTGAGCGTGTAAAATCCGTTGAAGGCGTAGAACTGCTACGAACCCAACTCGTATTGGAAATTGAGCAGGAAGGTGAACAAGACCACAACGCTTCTCCTTTAGCAGCCGATATTGAATTAGTACCAGATACTGAAGATCCAGATGTTCAGCGTTTACAGCTTGTTATTTTGGAGTCCTTGGTAATTCGTCGGGACATTGCTGCTGATGCTACCCAAGGCAGTACCCAGACAACTCTGGAAGTACAGGATGGGCAAACCATCGCCCCAGGTTCTGTTGTCGCCCGTACCCAAATCTTGTGTAAAGAAGGGGGTATTGTACGAGGTGTACAAAAGGGTACTGAAGCTGTGCGTCGCTGTCTAGTATTGCGCCACAGTGACATGATTACCATGAATACTACCGCTCAACCAAAGGTGAAGGCGGGTGATTTAGTAGTAGAAGGAACAGAATTAGCTCCTGGAGTCTTTTCTGAAGAATCCGGGCAGGTAGTAGATGTTAAAAATGCCGCTGCTGGTTCTGCTACGGGTGAATCAGCTCTCACTACTCAACAATACTCTGTGACTCTCCGCGTTGGGCGTCCTTATCGAGTCAGTCCCGGTGCTGTATTGCAGATAGAAGATGGGGATTTGGTACAGCGCGGTGATAACTTGGTGTTGCTGGTGTTTGAACGTGCCAAAACTGGGGACATCATTCAAGGTTTGCCCCGGATTGAAGAACTACTAGAAGCCCGCAAACCCAAAGAAGCATGTATACTATGCCGTCGCGCTGGTGAAGTCAAGGTAGTTTACGGCGATGGTGATGAAGCGATCGCAATCAAAGTAGTAGAACCGAACGGAGTAGTCACAGACTATCCCCTTGGCCCCGGACAAAATTTAGTGGTGACAGATGGCTCTCATGTGTTAGCAGGGCAACCCTTAAGCGATGGGCCTTCCAATCCCCATGAAATTTTGGAAATCTTCTTTAGCTTAGGTTCTGAGGACGGAGTTTATGCTTGTGCTAGCCATGCCTTGCAAAAAGTACAAACATTCCTCGTGAACGAAGTGCAATTAGTGTATCAGTCTCAAGGGATTGATATTGCCGATAAGCACATTGAAGTGATTGTTCGCCAAATGACCAATAAAGTACGGATAGATGATGGTGGCGACACTACCATGCTCCCCGGCGAATTGGTTGAATTGCGTCAAGTCGAACAGGTAAATGAGGCAATGGCAATTACTGGCGGTGCTAGGGCACAGTATACCCCCGTGCTGTTGGGGATTACCAAAGCATCGTTGAACACCGACAGCTTTATTTCCGCTGCTTCCTTCCAAGAAACAACTAGGGTACTAACAGAAGCCGCTATTGAAGGCAAATCTGATTGGCTACGGGGATTAAAAGAAAACGTGATTATCGGGCGGCTAATTCCTGCTGGAACTGGCTATAACGCCTATGAAGAAGCGGGAACCATTGATGACTATGCTGCACTTGAGAGTACCACCGTCTTAGATGAAGTTGATGATCCGTTGGATATGGTGCTAGATGACCGCACAGCTCGCACCTATAATTTAGACTCTCCTTCCCTTGTGGAACCTGGATTCGGCACCAGACGTGCAGAACGGTCAATTTTAGATGACGAGGATGAGTTAATTGCGGATGAAGTTACTGACCTTGTAGAAGAAGATGAAGAGGACGACTACGAGGAAGATGACGAAGACGATTACGACGAATAACTCATTTTAAAAAAGTAAAGTAAAGGCAAAAGAACATATTCTTTTGCCTTTTTCTTTTAGTTTTGAATTTTTGTACCAATTCAAATCATGTTTGCGACACATAAATCATTTGTAAGGGCACAACGGTCGTTGTGCCCCTACCCATCTGTCGCATTCTTTTTCAAATTGGTATTACTTCTATCTGACTCACCGGATAATCTGAACCAAGTTTATTGGCACAAAAGCCAATATCCCGCGATTGATTTGGCTCAATGACTCGTCCCCAGTCTAAGGGAGTCACAATATATTTAGTTACCCCTTGTTGCTTAAAATTAGCATTCCAAGAGTTATTAATTCTAGCCTGATTCATTCTAAATCTCAGTTGCCAATTGCTAACTTTGGTATTAGTCTGATTTGTGATTTTTAAGTTGTAGCAAACTCCCGTTTCCCAATTGGAATAAATGTCAGTAGTAACTTTAAGCTGGACTGGAGAAGGAGTTGGGCGGCTGGGGGGATTTGGAGGTGTGCGAATATTGCTATCTTTCCCAATTTCTCCATCGTTGTTGCTACCTTCTATAGATGGGAGTAGCTGTGATAATAATTCTTGTTTTGGCAGATCATAATTTTGCCAATCATCTAGCAAGATACCGCCTGTATCAATACTATTAGGATTCCAACTCCAGTAAGCGAAACTCAAGTTATTTTGGCGGATGTATTTTACTAACTCATTGTGCCAAATTCCTTCTTTTGAACTTGTGTCTACTTGTCGCCCGCCAAATTCCCCAATCAAAATAGGAGCTATATTTTCACTAGAAATATAATTAAAACCTGTTTGCCAGCGATTGATCAGATTTTTGGGAAAGCTGGGTTCTGAAAAGTAGGGTTGATTGTACACGCCCGGGCCGTACTCATGAGGAGAATAAACCAGCTTGTGACGACGGGATAAGCGTACTGGGTAGCGTTTCACGCCTTCTAGATTACCACCTTGCCAATGCTGTGGAAGTTTTTGACCAGGTACATTCTTTTCTACACCTTCGACAACAATCAACCAGTTAGGGTTGACGCTGAGAATGGCATCCCCTGCACGTTCTGCTGCTAGCCGCCAGTCAGTAGCTAAGTTGTTAGTACCCCAACTAGCTTGCCCGTGCGGTTCATTTTTTAGGTCTGCACCGATGACATTAGCTTGATTTTTGTATCTTTCAGCTAACATTTTCCAGGTCTCGATCCAGTCTAATTCTGTAAAGCCGTCTCCATACCATAGTTCGGGAATTCGCTGATCATTCAGGCGGTGGCTGTCAAGTAGAATTAATAATCCTTGGTGTTCAGCTTCCTGAATGATTAAATCCATGACTTGCAAAGGGCTTTTACCTTGGAGTTCTGCGTTATTACCAATGGTAAAGTCAATACTACTGATATTAGGCGATCGCAATGCTGCCACAGAATAAGGCAACCGAATTAAGTTATATCCAAGCTTTCTAATCTGCGCCAGCATTTCTTTATAATCCCGCCTCCACAGTCCATGGGGGACGTGTGCCTCTGTTTCTATACCAAACCAGTTGACACCTCTGAGCAGCACCACCTTGCCTCTGGCATCTACAATTTTTGGGCCTAAGGTTGAAAGTGGTAGTTGCATGGTAATTGCAGCACTCGCCACATCTAGCTGATTATAGGTAGGCAACTTTGTCATACTTCCTACCAAGAATGTCACTAGAGCTGCTAATAATATGAGAATTTTTTTGTGAAATAGCAATTTTTTTTGTTTATTTTTAGGGGCTTGCCGCATATATTTATTAATTTGCATGTAGTCGATATCAAAGCCTAATTTTTAGAAGTGTTATGTATTATCTTTTGCAGTTACCTCATTTTCAGACATTATTATTTATAAAAATTTTCTGCGAATTGTATTTAATTAAAATCATATTTATAAGTTCATAATTTTCTTTATGAAAAGTTATTGTCTAGACTATCTTAGTTTTTAAAGCTGCAATCAAGATGAATAAATTACGCTTTATTTTTGAGAGTAAATTTTAACACTAAGTGTTTTTATTATTGTAATATAACGTAAAGCAAATATTTTTTAAGCCTAAAACGTCAATGATTGAAAACTTGCATCAGTGTAATTGTTATTATTTTATACTTTGATACTAGTAATTAAATTTACAAAAAATTTAATTATATTCCCAGTTCTTCATGGCTTTTATATTGCATATCGTACACAGAAATAATAATTTAGATACTAATGCAGTACAAATATTTTCTAGCCGCTGAAGAGCTATCAAAGCTAGATATTGCCAGCGCTAATTAGCCATGCTGCAATCTACCGATTGTTGTTTTACACAAACAAAACGATTTTTAATTATGTCATTATCTGCATTACAAAAATTTTTTCTCCCACCTATTATTACTTCTTTTGGTTTATTCTCATTGATGTCGGTTCCTCTTGCCGCATTAGGTGATAAACAAATTGCTATTAAATTTCAGGAAGAACCAGTTTTTTACGGCAAACTGAGAGATGTTGCGATTCCTTACGTGATATTAACAACTGCAATTAGCATTGGGGCTGGAATTTCATCTGCCGCCTTCTGTGGTTGGCGACACTCTTCTCGAAAATCGGCACAATATCAGCAGGAATTGTCTACCCTAGAGCAACATTTACAAGAAAAAGAAGCATTACTTAAAGAACTCAAGCTATCAGAGTCTCGGCTACAAGTTTCTGGTTTGGCAGCTTTTTTAGATGATGAAGTGCCTTTTGAACAAACTTTATTTTCTAACACTTTACCCACAACTATATCCCAACCTGCGGTAGTGCATACTCCAGCACTAATATATGAACAGCCAGCCAATTCTGTACAGCATATTGCAACTAAAGAGAGTACAAATCAAACTGACAGAACTGTTGCGGCTACTTCTAAGTTTGCATCTGCTCAAACTTTCTTAGGTTACGCCCAAACCAACACAAACAATATAAAAGAGACTGTTGAACCCGCTGAGGTCAGTAAAACAACAATTACATCATCTGAGTTTGAAGCGTTGCAACAACAACTTAGGCAGATGATGCTACAAATGCAGAAAATGCAGAATAATCTACAAGTAACACCCCAAGCAACAAATGTTGATGCGAAACTCACAGATAGATTTCAAATCTACTATGATACTTCAAATATCAATAAAGTTCAGTTCCATTGAACTAAGCTAATAAAGCAAGAAGCAAGCTGTTTATTAGCAGCTTGCTAAGAATTAGAAATTTTACTAACAGTTAATCGTTAATTATTCAACGCAGAAACTCGGAAGTAATTGGAGAAGCATTAGTCTGTCTGGATTTAGCTGGTGGTATCATGATAGGTCTAGTGGCAGTAGATTCCGGCAAAATTTGGTATCGGTTTCCCCAACCAGCATTGATATCTTCTGGCTGAGGACGAGGTGGTACGGTTTTCCCTACAGGCAGAGGTATTAATAAGCTTTGACTTACTTGTACATACTTTTCACCTTCATTAGTAAAGCGCACTAATTTACCTTCAAGCTTGTAATTTTCAGGTTTGAGGTTTTCAGAATTTTGATGGCCTGACTCTTCCCATTGACCTGCTGGGTCAAAAGTAGCGATAAATGTCACAGTGTTCTCTGGGATCACTCCCATTTGTGATTGATTTGCTTGCCAGACTTCTTCAAATCGGCCATCAGGTGCGACTTGCCACAGATTTAGATCAGCCTGCCATTTTCCCTGTTTGACTTGCACAATTTGACGAGCCAAGATTGAACGTTTATTACTGGTGTTAGAACTTTGCAACGGTTCTTGTTGTCCTTGTGTTGGGCGTAAATAGCGAACTGCGGCTACAGTAATCCGGCTAGATTCAGGTAAATTTGTACTGCCATTTATTTTGTATAAATTGTTGCTTAAAATTGGCTTAATATTTTTGATTTCTAACTGCGTTTCTTCTTGTGCCTTTTTAACACATCCATAATTGACAACTAACAGCATGACAAAGGTAGCTGCTAAGGCAAATGCAGCATTGCTTTTGGTGATATTCTGCCAAATAAGCTTGTAATAAGGGGTAAACATACAAGAAATTGGATTATGGGAGCTATAAAAATCTATTGCTCAATTATTAACTTATTTTGCCCATCTTTATGTTCTAAATTGCAAGCTTTACTAACTTTTTATCTAAGTTAGTTGGCGATCGCAAAATTTGTATGTCTAGATGATAATACCCAGTTTATTTGCTAAAGTGGCAACATCAAATAAAGTAAAAGCTTACTTGTATATTTAACTAGGCTCATGAGCCAAAAAGTATTCAATTGTCATAAATTTGTTTTTGCGGAACAGTCCCAGAAGATCCATTCCCTGCTGGGTACTGTTACAGTCTCGATTTTCTGGGTACTGGCAGTTAGTCAGGTATCTTCAGCGCAAGTAAACTCTATTCAACAAGAAGCTAGCGACTTCGAGGTTGGTAATTCACAATTGCTACCGGTGCCACAGTCGTCCTTACCTGTTGGTCAACCGTTAGTGAGATTGCAGACAGTACCTCCTCCACCCACAACAGCTGGTATTGCAGTTGCACCGATCGCTAATCCAGTACCTAAAACTGTGCAGCAGAAACCAGCTAATAATCTCCAGCAGATGGAGAATGCTTTTATTCAGCAACAGTCAACAGGAACTGCACAGACCACACCCAGCGCAGTTAAACCCCAAAATAAAAAGCCAGCAAATACCCTACGAATGGCAGTAGGTGGGGACAATTCTGATCTTGGTTTAGGACTCCTAAAACAAGGAGAAAACTCCCAGCCACAAATAAGCTCAGTTACAGATTCATTGCCGCCGCTTCCTGGCACAAGTGCCGCTCAAGAATTTGCTGCACCTACCACGCCGACTTTTTACCAACTGCTCAACTCCCAATCAGCTCCCCTACCGCCACTTCCGAACACAACCACAAGGCAACAAGTTAATGCCACAACTCCTAATCCAACTTTTAACCAAGTACTTACCGCCCCAAGGGATATAGCGCCATCATTCTCTGATCCAACTCCAGCTTCCGTTTCGCCAACACCGCCAAAAACAATAACTAGCCAACAGCGTCCCCTGTTCAACAGCAGTGCTTTAAAGGAACCCTCCTTACAACTCCAAGGAGTGTATGTCACTCAAGGAGGTGACACCTCAGCGCGGGCAAGACTTATGGGAGTGTACCCCCTATCTCCCCAAGCCTTATTTGGGGCAACCTTAGATTTAACAAGTAACGGCAGCAACTTTGATGACTCTCGCAGAGAAGGTTTAAATATCAACGAGCTTTATTTAGCAACTTCAATAGCGGGTTTACCTAATCTGCGATTTGTGGTCGGTCAGATAGATTTAACATCTTATTTTGACCGTAATAGTTTTGCTAAAGACGGAGCTAGCCAATTCTTTAATCCAGTATTCCAAACAAACCCTGCACTAGCGGCGACGGGGATTGCTTCCCGTCCTGGATTGTTAGTTAACTGGAGTGTCACTGATAATATTGAAGCGAAAGCGGCAGTCTTTTCATCAGCCGATAAAATCAGTGACTTTTCGTTGGATGGATTTGCCGGAGAAATCGGCGTTCGTTACGGTAATGCAATTATTCGTGCTACTTATGCCAGCGATCGCGATGCTGGTGTTCGTGATAGCTTCGGCGAAAGCTTCAGTATCGCTAGGGGAAATAATGAATTTGGGCCTATAAAAACTGATCGTGAAGAAGCATACGGTCTTAATGCCGAAGTTTTCATTCCCAATTTAAAATTAGGTCTTTTTGGGCGCTATGGTCGCTATGAAAACCGCGATTTAGGACAAGGTGCAGATACTTACGTCTTAGGAGCTAGCTTTTTAGATTTATTTACCCCAGATGATCGACTGGGGTTAGCTTATGGACGTGCTTTATCAAACGATAGCCTGCGGCGTGGAGAGCGACCAGATGTATTGGAACTGTTCTACGATTTTCAATTTTTACCGAATTTGCGGCTAGGTTTTACAGTCCAAGGACGTGATGAATTCTCAGAAACAGTTGTTGGTGTGAGGGTGAAATCAGAGTTTGATGTGACTCCAAGAGGGAGAGTTGCTCGATGAGCCAAAGTAAACAAGCCACAAAGCAAAAGGCAAAAAGTAAAAAACTTAAATATCTGTCGATTTTTACTTTTTCATTTACTCTTTTGACTTACTTAGTAACTGTGCCGCCTTTAGGAAACATTGCCCCTGTTCAAGCACAAAATTTACCTGCATCGGTAAAAAAAGGTTTTAGCTTGTTAAATAAGGGGTTGGTAAACGATGCAATTGCTGCCTTCCAGCAAACACTCAAGAGTCAACCTTCATCTTTACAAGCAAGGTTAGGATTAGCAATCGCCTATCGCCGCGCTGGACGCATATCTGAAGCGTGGACTTCCTATCAACAGGTACTAGCAATTAACCCAGATAATCAACTAGCTTTAAAAACGATTGGTTTGCTGGGGACTTATCGTCCTGAATGGCAAGTACAGGGTATTGAAGCTCTGACAACTTTAATTAAGTTGAATCCCAATGACTTAGAGGCTCTTGGTTACCGAGCTTTACTTTACTCTTACCAAGGAAGGTTTATAGAGTCTCTAGCAGACTATCAAATTGTACTTACCAATAACCCCACACCAGATGTAGTAATTGGTGCTGCTCAAACTTATAGCTACAGCGGCGATTTTTCCAAGGCATTGGAGTTATTTAACCGCTACCAAGCCACTGGAAAACCCATTGCGGGATATGCAGCTGTCGCCTATGGCCGCACCTTACGAGAAACTGGCAACGCTGCTGGGGCAGTACAGGTTTTAGAAGCGCAGTTGCAGCGATCTAAGACACTCGACCAAACAGCTATTGAAACTCGTAAAGAACTAGCGATCGCCTACCTTGCCAACCAACAGCAAGCCCAAGCTTTAGCAATATTAGATCCATTACAAGGTAGAGCAGATGCGATTTTGCCCTTAGCGCGATCGCTCAATGAAATTCGCAAACGTATCAACAATCCTACCCTGACACAGCAAGTCATCAATCTCTATCGTCAGGCATTGACAACAACTCCTAACCCTTCTCCTACCTTGCTTAGAGAAGTAGCTGATGTCTTTAGTGCATTTCCTCAAGGACGGCAAACAGCACTGCAACTTTATCGACAGGCAGCTGCACAGTTTCCCAATGATTCCAGCCTGCTGGTGCAGCAATTAGCCTTGGAATCTCAACTCGGAATGCTCAACAAAAATGACTTAAGACAACGCTTGGCTGCTGTACTGCAACCCCTGCCTACAAACCGCGTGCAATTGCAACAGCTGGCTAATGCCTTGGTGAATATCGATGCTCCCGATCCAGAATTCTTGCCTGTGTACCAAAATATTTTGCAAGCAGGAGTGAACTCACCATTTTTGAATTTCCGTTTAGCTCAGATGTATATACAACGGAATGATCTCAATGGAGCAAGACAAGCCTTAGCAGTTTACACAGCCAGCACCAAAGATACAAAGGATCTCTCCCCGCAGTTACTTGCCGCAGAAATTGAGCGACGGGAGGGTAGTTTAGAAGCGAGTGCCCGACGTTACCAAGCTGTGCTTGCTAGCCAGCCTGATAGTAGTGATATTGTTGATGCAGCTTTGCGAGGTCTAGCTGGTGTGCGATTGCAACAAAAGCGTCTTGACGATGCTGTGGCAGTTTATGACCAACTCATAACTCGCAATCCTCAGGATTTGCCGACTCAATTAGGACGGGCTAGCATCGCTTATCAAGCCAAGCGGATTTCTCAACCAGAAGCAGAGGCAGTTCTCAACAATTGGTTAGCAACACAGCCTGCAACTAATACTCCTCCAGAACTATATAGTTTGGTGGGAGCGTTGCCTACGGAGCCGCAACGTGAAGCTTTATATAATTACTTATTAGAAGTTGATCCTAGTTACATCCCCCTGCAACTACGCTTGGTGCAGGTTATAGCACTACGCAATCCCAGACAAGCGCAAGCTAGGGTAAAGCAATTGATTGCCCGTCTTGGCGACAATCCAGATTCATATCAGTTACAGGCAGAGTTAGCTCGTTCTGTAGGCAATTTGGATCTGGCTAGTGTTGCTTATCAGAATATTCTGGCGCAGCAACCAGAGAATATAGACGCTCTTGCCGCTTTGGGGGGAATTCACTTTGAACAACACCGCTTTGAGTCAGCGCAGGAAATTTATAGTCAAGTGTTGGCACAAAAGCCAGAAGACAAAGATGCACGCCGCGCTTTGGCTGGATTGAGTGCTATTTTAGACCAGCCTTTGTCAGCGTTGGCACAGCTAGAACAATTGCAAATGGAAGCGATCGCCCAAGGGACAACCGATAGTGATGTATATCGCCAAATGCAGCAAATACAAGAGGACTTTCTGTTACGGCGAGGATTTCAACCACCTTGGGAAGACTCTCAACGTCGAAATAGAAATTAGCGATTGCCCAAAGCGCAGCGCCAAAGGCGATCGCGCAGATATCTTCATGGAAGATTAACAGTTCTAAGCTAATTGCCAATAACCACAGGGGAACAATAAGAACAGGTTAGGCGATAAGGAAAAACAAAATACCTTTTTCCTGTCGCTTCCTGCACCCTCTGTCAACGTTTCAAAAATCAAACGGTTCTTAGGATGCGGCTCCTCTCAAGAGTGGTAGTAATTGCCAACCTGATCAGTTTATATGCTTGTTTCTCTGGTTACTCAGTGGTAAATCCCCAAACATTGGATCGTAAGACTCCAGTGCCAAACATCCCTACTGTAGGTGGTAGCAAAATGCCAGTATTTTTAGCGGCTTTACCCAAATCCACCTCTAATCGGGAGTTACTAGCCGAAAGCTGGGACAGCTACCGCCAAAGATTTATTCAAGGTGATGGGCGGGTAATTGACTACGAAGCGAGCGATCGCTCTACCAGTGAAGGCCAAGCCTACGCCATGCTGCGATCGGTACTCATTGATGACCCAGAAACTTTTGCTCTAACTTTAAAGTGGTCTGAAAATAACCTCTTGCGGCAACAGCATGGCAAACCCACAGATAGTTTGTGGGCTTGGAAGTGGGGGCAAAAGCAAGATGGTAACTGGGGTATCATCGACAGCAACTTTGCCAGCGATGGCGATATAGATGCCATTACTGCCTTGATTTTCGCATCACGGCGCTGGAATCGCCCCGAATACATGGAACTGGCAAAAATTAAATTGCAAGATTTATGGAAGTTTTCTACCATCTTAGGGGCTGGAGGCAAGCGCTATCTGCTACCAGGGCCAGCATCAGCATTTGCTCCTAATGGCACTACTGTCTACCTCAATCCCTCATATCTTGCTCCCTATGCTTTTCGCATATTTGCACAAATTGACCCCGCACATGATTGGTTGAGCTTGGTAGACACCAGTTACCAAGTCTTGGAAAATTCGGCGCAGCTTTCCATTGTGAATTTGCCTAGTGATTGGGTAATTCTAGATATCAACACAGGTCAATTCCAGACTGCACCAGACTCTAGTTTTCTACAGAGTTTGTACAGCTTTGACGCTTATCGAGTTTGGTGGCGTTTGTCACTTGATGCTGCTTGGTTCGATTCACCACAAGCACGGCGCTATTTGCAGAAATCGACTCAGCATCTGCAAACTTTCTGGAGTCAACAATCGCGCTTACCAGCACGCATAGATCTCCAAGGAAAAGCATTAGTAGATTACGAAGCTACATCCCAATACGCTATGTTCTATGCTGCCATGCGGTTGGTAAAACCAACACTAGCGCAAGAAGTGCTAGTGAAAAAATTGCTACCTCAATACAAGCAAGGAATTTGGGGAGATCATTCAGCTTATTACACCCAAAACCTAGCTTGGTTAGGGCTACTCCCTCCAGATTCAGTTCCCACACAACTCATCAAACCAAACTAGTAATAGAAACAAAGAATAAAAATGTATGTTTTTTAAGTAGAAATAACAGCTTTTTATTGGCAATAACACTGAAGACAAATCAAACAAATTAAAACCAAAAATCATAATAATCAAGTTGTACTATGAAGCAGTTGTTTCACGGTTTTTCAACCAATACCAAAGTACTTATTGTTACTACCTCCTTTTTACTCTTTCCCTGTTCATTATTCAGCGCTCAAGCTCAGAGTCCAGCCAACCCGAAGGAACAGCCTGTTATTTTATTGGCACAAGCAACTACACCTGAGAGTCCACAAAATTCAGCAACAACCACAAAAGAAACCGCTGATGCGAAGAATTTAACAACTTACAATCTAGAATTTAATCGCAGTCCGATTGTAGGTAATCGTATGCGCTTGCGGGGGGGTTATTCAGAAGCTCGCCTTGCCTTTACCCGTCCCCGTAGCTGGAAACTGAATAAGGGTAGGGTTAAAGCCTTAATTCGCTTTCAACAATCGCCAGCACTCTATGCTAATCGCTCTAACCTGACAGTGCTAGTCAACGGTACTAGTGTAGGCAGTGTGCCACTTAACCGTAAACAATCCCAAATCGGGCAAGTGCTGTTGAATATACCACCGAACTTACTTCAGGACTATAACGAATTAACAATCGTGGCGCAGCAGAACAACTCTTTGGAATGTAGTGATCCAAATAGCCCAGATTTGTGGACAGAAATTCTGCCAGATTCTAAATTAATTTTTAACTTCCAACAACAGCCAATTCCCCTCAACTTTAGTCGTTATCCCTATCCGTTCTTTGATGAACTTGGCTTAGATACTAACCAAATTGTTTATTTGCAACCTAACCAAGTCAGCCCATCTTGGCTAACTACAGCAGCTCGCTTACAAGCGGCGTTAGGTAGGATAGCAGATTTTCGCCCAATAGAGACGAGCTTGGTTTCTGATGTGCCCGATGTCAAGCCGAATCAACGGTTGGCGATCATTGGTACTCCTAGCGAACAACCGTCCCTAGCTACTTTGAAGAATTTGCCTATCAAAGTCATCAGTTCGCAAATTCTTGATCGCGATAATAGCCCTATACCTGAGGACACAGGGGTACTAATCGTCACCCGAGTTGAAAAGAGTAATGTTCCGGTTTTAATTGCGACTGGCAATAGCAGCAAAGCGGTAGCTAAGGCTGTACAGTTTTTGACACAACCTGATGTGCGGAAAATGGGTACAGGTCAGCTAATTTTAGTTGAGAAACTACAAGAGGCGATAACACCTGCGCCGCGCCAATGGCCGCGTTATTTACCAGAAATCAACTCCTTTAAACTGAGCGATATTAAAACTCAAGTCAGCGGCGAGCCTTTTGCTGATGTGACTGTACGTGGTGCAGCAGCGCCGCCTATTGATATTGATTTCCGCGCCTTGCCTGATGACAGGTTTGTCAGAGGTAGTTCAATGAACTTAGTTTACAGCTATGGGTCGCAGATTAATCCTAGAACCTCTGCTGTAGAAGTATTACTTGATGGAGTGTTTATCGGTGGGGCACGTCTCGATTCAGAATCAGGAGCAACTCGCAAAAACCTGAAAGTAAATTTGCCGGAAAACTTGATTAAGCCTAATTCTAAATTGCAAGTGTTTTTTCGGATGAATGCTAGGGAACCGTTTGACAAACAAAACTGTCTTCAGCCACCCGATCAACAACTTACAGGTACGGTACATTCTGACACTAGCTTCGATTTGAAACGAGAAATCTCGGCTGATATCCCAGACTTGAACCTGTTGAAATTTGGTTTTCCGTTGACTGCACCTCAGGATTTGTCCAAAACGGCGATTGTAGTACCACAAATCCCCTCAGCTACAGATGTGTTAACTGTGTTGGCCTTTAGCGAACGCTTAGGACGACTTAGCCAAGCAGATTCCGTCAAACTAGATGTTTACACGCCGGATACGTTACCTGAAAGAGTCCGTAATAATAACCATTTAGTAGGAATTGGGACGCGAGACAAGTTTCCCATCCCCGACGTATTTCAGTCTAGTGGCTTGAACTTGAGTCTGGCATTTTCTCGCTTATCAGCCCAAGCAACGATTCAAACCCCGCAGGATGCTCAAGGCATGATTAAGCAAATTATTTCGCCTTGGAGGGGCGATCGCGTGATTCTAGCTTTGACAGCGCAGTCGGAAACTGGTTTAGAACGAGTACGGCAAGTCCTCACTCAAGATCCGTGGTTCTTCCAACTCAAAAAAGATACGGTGCTGATTAGTAGCGACCAGAAAAACCCCACTCCCTACGATCCCGATGCTTATCAACTGGATTTTTTTCAGAGTGCGCCTTCTGTTCATCGCCTAGAAAATACAACCCTGTTAAGTAAGGCGTCACGCTTTTTACAAGAAAACTGGCTATTACTACCTGTAGGAATTGTGAGTTTATCTCTTCTGCTTTATGGCATTTCTCAGCTTTATCTCCAACGCCTCACTAATACTGGCAAGAAATAAATACATCTAAAAATTATTCCTTGTCTTTGATATTTTGCACCATCCTCAACAACCGTAGGGTGGGTAGCGCCCACCCTAAAAAAATTGCAATAGCAATAAAATACCACCAAAACAATAATTGACAAATTTTAGATTTTAAAAACACAAATCCAAAATTAAAATTTTAGAGCTAAAATGTCTTCTTCCTCATACAGACCACCTCGTAAACAAAGCGATCGTCAGCGTCGCAAACTGAGCAATTGGCTGCTTAACTTTACCCCTAGCTTCTTTGAGCGTACTTTAGAAAAAGTCGGCATAAAACAGTTAAAGTGGCTTATCTTACTGCTATTTTTACTTTCAGTGCCACTAATTATTACTCCGGTAGAAGTATGGCAGCAGGGTACTGTCGCTGTCTTTTTAGTAGTACTTGGCCAGCTAATTTTACAAACTGAGAATCAAGAATCTTCTTTGGAAATCAGCCATTATTACCACCTATTTATGGTGTGGTTGAGTCTGGTAACAACGCTGCGTTATTTATACTACCGCACCAGCTACACTCTCAATTTTGATGGTTGGGTCAACAGTATTGCTTGTGTGCTGTTATTTGCAGCAGAACTATATGCGATCATCACCTTGATGTTGGCATACTTTCAAACTCTTAAAATTAAGGAACGTCAGCCAGTTAATCTTTCTACGATTGCAGAAGAAGAATGGTTCAAAGTTGATATTTACATCCCAACTTACAACGAAGATGTTGAGATTGTCCGCAAGACCGCAATAGCGGCCTTGGCTTGCGACTATGCCCTTGGTAAAAAGAAGGTTTATATCCTCGATGATGGTCGCCCAGAACGCTATCAAGATAACGATCCGCGCCGAGAAAAGTTCAGCGCCAGACGGGAACAAATACGGCAAATGTGCCAAGAACTCGGCTGCATACACATGACGCGAGGCAATAACGACCATGCCAAAGCTGGGAATATCAACACTGCCTTTCGCAAAACCGACGGCGACTTAGTAATGATTTTGGACTGCGATCACATCCCATCGCGCCAATTTCTTTTGCATACAGTAGGGTTTTTTTTCGATCCAAAAGTGTCATTTGTCCAAACTCCCCACTGGTTCTATAACCCCGACCCTTTCGAGCGTAATTTAGTTACTAACGGTAGAATTCCTGTGGGCAATGAACTTTTTTATAAAGTTCTGCAAAAAGGCAATGATTTTTGGAATGCTGCCTTTTTCTGCGGTTCTGCTGCCTTAATCCGTAAATCCCATGCTTTAGAAGTTGGGGGGATTGCCGTAGAAACGGTTACAGAAGACTGTCATACTGCCTTGCGGTTGCATTCTAAAGGTTACAAGTCTGTATACTACGACAAAATTATGGTGGCTGGTTTAGCACCAGAAACGTTTTCTTCCTACGTGGGTCAACAAGTACGCTGGGCCAGGGGGATGGCGCAGATACTGCGACTGGAAAACCCCATGTTTAACCGGAAGCTAAAGCTGACATTTGCACAGCGAATTTGTTATTTAAGCGCCACTTCACACTTTTTATATGGATATCCCCGATTAATATATGCGATCGCACCCACACTATTTTTATTATTTGGGATTAACTCCGTTCAAGGTTTGGGTCTAGAAACTTTAGCCTATGCTGTACCACATATAATTCTCTCGCTCTTAACTAATTACATCATCTACAAACACGTCCGATTCTCCTTCTGGAATGAAATTTTTGAATTTGCAATGGCTTTCCAGGCTGGCTGGGTCACTTTGTTAGCGCTGATTAACCCCAAGTTGGGTTCATTTAACGTCACTGATAAAGGGGTGTCTGTTACCGAACGCATATTTGATTGGGAGTCGATGCGTGGTCTGTTATTGGTTGTGGGAGTAGTAATAGCCTCTTTGCTGGCTGTCCCCTATTGGTTGTTACTACGCCCTGAAGATTGGCAAGCTGTTTTAGTCAACACCTTGTGGTCGATTTTTAACCTAACTTTACTGATAGCTGCTTTGTTGGTTGGCTTTGAACAACCGCAGGTGCGTTCTGCCCACCGTTTACAGCGATGTCTAACTGTGATTATTTCTAGTAACGACCAAGTAATCATGGGCGAAACGGTGAATATCTCAGAAACTGGGGCATTGATTTCTTTAGAATCTTGGCCCAATTTAGCAGACGAAGTGGAAATTGAGGTCATGGGAGATTTTACTGCTAGTGCCTCCCTAACAGCGCGGATTGTGCGTGTCTCCCCTACTAGTGATACACAAACACTTTTGGCAGTTGATTTTGTTAATCCTAATCGCGCCCAACTTGATGCTTTAACCCTAGTTTTGTATTCTGATGTGCGGGAATGGTATTCCCAAAAGCGGCAATATATAGACAAGCCAATGGCTTCTTTTGGGTTTCTGGCTACTAGTCTGACTCGCTCTTTACGTGATATCAAACAACCTAGTCGCAAAAAGGTACGCAAGCAGGTACAAACTGCGGGTCAACTTTACTGGGATGGCCACTTCTTCTCAGGAATCGCAACAGAACTAGGGGTAACAGGATTGCGTTTGGAATTAGAGGATACAAAAGCCGCATCTTCTAACAGAGTACTAGAGCAACAAGACTTACACACAATGCGAACTGTTAAACCACTTGTAGGTTTGCTACTGAATCATGATGCTGAGTACTTCTCATCCAATCGATTTATTGCCGAAGTTGCCACTGTAGAAGAACAGGCAAGCGGCAAAATTGCGATCGAGTTCCATTTTCCTGAGAAATTCAAGCAACGCCAAGACCCTAAAATTAAACAACTTTTGCAACTACTGTAGTAGCCACTCAAGGCTCAGAATTAGCTTATGGCATGACGACAATTCTGTTTTTTACTATCGGGAGCAGGGCTATTTGGGAACCCTGCTCTCTATATTTGTAGCAACCTAAAAATGAAATAATATAAAATCCTGTGCCTGATCAGGGTCGGGGCGATCGCTTCCGCGCGCCCTGCTAATCGCACTCCGTGCGGTTGCCTCAAAGCTCGGCTTTGAGGAAGCCTGTTCTAAAAAAACAGGCTTGGCAGTATACGGGCGATCGCAGAAGTCACATAATCTCATAAGCTGATCTAAAGTAGCGATTTTTCGCCAACTCGCCTTACCAGCATTTTTCATGTCTGTTGGGCGACGCCTGGCAAAATATCACCTTCGCTGTATTATCCTCAGTCTTTAATCACTAAGTCCAAAATGCCTCTTAAAATTGTTCAGAACTTTGATAGCAGTTTCACTCTTGATCCCCAAGCTCAAGAGACTCTATTTAAATTATTGACGAATGAAAATTTTTTAGCTCAAATTAGTCACCAGTTGCAATCTGAAAAACTTGAATTTACAGAATTACTTTTCCAGCCAGTGCCTTACAGCTTAACTACTCCCAAAGGTATGCCAGCAGAATTTGAGAAATACCATGAATCTGATGATTACGTTATTGTCAATGTCCCGCCAAATTTTATGTTTAATGCTAAGATTTTCAAACCAAGTCGCCTGTGTGCAATTTACCGAAAAATTAGGTGATAGCTATTAACCTTTATCAATTTGTTTGATTAGCAAATCCTAAACTATCTAGAAAATTGCGTAGTTAATTTATGAATACTGAAACTAATTTTCCTTCTTTAGCAACGCTGGAATACTTTCCTTATATTGATGATAATGGTCAATTACCTGAACAATTTCAAGGCAAAATTGGAGTATATGCCATTTTTAATCAAGAAAAAGTCCTGCAATTTGTAGGTTATTCCCGCGATATTTATATCAGTATCAAGCAGCATTTAGTACGTCAGCCGCAACGGTGCTATTGGTTAAAGGTTCAAACTATTGAACGTCCCAACCGCACTGTCTTAGAAAGCATCGAACAGGCATGGATTGCTGAAAATGGCAGTGTACCATTGGGTAATGGAGATAACAAGGACAAATGGACAAATCCCATTAATGTTAAAGCTATAATGACGTTTGAAGAAAAAGCTAATTATGAAAAGCCAGTTAATGATGAATTAACTCAAATTAAAATTATAAAAAATGTAGCGCGACGAGTGGAAGCAGAAATTTTAGCTGTGTTAGAAGCCCGTGGTTTACAAGTACAAATTCGCTTTAACCCCAAGTTGAAAGAAGAAGGCTTGCTTGATTTGAAATAAGCGTGGTTTTTCCGCATTTACCCCAAAATTTTAATTATTAAGCAACAAAACAGCCCCTGAGAAATAAAAGGAGGTATTAAATTTTGGATTATTAAATCAATTTTATAGTTAATTATAGCTAAATATTATATTCCAGTATTCCAGGAATTGATTGAGCTAGCCACAGCCCAATCTCTAATCAATCTAAGTTTCATCTAAAAAACAGTTTAAAGTTTCTACTTGCTATTAGCTGATGCCCATTCTTCTTGCCTCACCTAATCGTTAAATCATATTTATCTTAATTTTAATCTCTAATAGGCAGTGATATAAAATAATCATCTATGGTTGAATTTGTGTATATGCAAATTTTACTGCTAGCAGGGTAACTAAGATGACAAATATGCCTCCTTCTGATCCTGAGTCATCCAAAACAAATGCCCTTGGCTTTGATGAATTTATAGGCGTACTAGTTGCTTTCGCAACCATTGGAACAATTTTATTCTGGTCATTTTCTCGTAAAGATTCTACTTGGAATATAAACGGGGTACTGTCGCCATCTCCGTCTACATCACCGAGTATTCAGCCAAATCAAGGATTTCCCTCCTCAATTCCTGAGGTAGAACCAAATGTAGCTTCCACCTCGCCGTTATCTTTACCTACGCCTACTGTTGAATCTAGCAGCACTCCATTAACCATTGACAAGGTTACTCGTACCCCACTGTTGCCACCTAACAATACAGCCCCAAACAATTCCCTACAAGTGCAAGCACTTTTGCCGTCCTCTACCAAAGCCATTAAACAACAATTCTCTTTGGTGTCACCCTCGAAGAAAAAGTCAACAATTCCGCCACCAATTGCATTTAACGATGTGCCTGCTGATTTTTGGGGCCGACGTTATATTAATGTTCTTTCTTCTCGTGGTGTTATCAAAGGCTTTCCAGATTATTCCTTTAGACCAAATCAACCTGTCAACCGCGCTGAATTTGCTGCTATATTGCAACAAGCTTTTGATCAAGAGCCAGCCAAGACTACGACGATTAAGCTTAAGGATATAAAAGAAAAATTTTGGGCAACTCCAGCAATTAACCAAGCTATCAGTAAAGGATTTTTAAAAGGCTATCCTAACAAAACCTTTAAACCAAAACAAAATATTCTACGAGTGCAAGTTTTAGTAGCCTTAGCCAGTGGTTTGAATCTAAAAACACCCGCTTTTCCAAATCAAGTTTTAAAAATTTACAAAGACGCCAAGGATATCCCTAAATATGCCACTGCTAAGATAGCCTCTGCTACAGTCAATGGTCTTGTTGTCAACTATCCTGACCCAAAAATTTTTGCTCCTAATAAAGAAGCTACCCGTGCTGAGGTAGCCGCAATGGTTCATCAAGCTTTAGTGCTAATGGGGCGATTGGAAGAAATTCCATCTAAAAGCATTGTACGCTTGCCTCAGTGAGACTGGGAGCGCTTGCTAGTAAAAGTGGTCTAGTGTTTTTGATTCTACTAGACCACTTTTACTAGCTTTTATATCCAGCAGGGCAATGCCAGCATTTTAGATATCAAAACTTTACTCAGCACTGCACTATTCTGAAACTTCTTTGCCGACTACCTGCGATTTGAGTGTTGTAATTTCTTGAGTTAACTCTTGCCTAGTTGAAGCTTTAAGTAAATAGCGATAAACAAACCAAGCAGAGTAACCAATACCAATCAACTCAAAAGTAGGTGCTACTAAGGGAATATCGTTCAAAGCGTCTAATACCGCCAAGAGTACCTTAACAGCGACAATTGCTCCAACAATTAAACCTAAGGAAATCAAGGGTTGCTTGTATTGGTTAAAGAAGCTTCCCAGGTATTCAGGCAGCGTTCCTAAAAAGCCAGAAATTTGCTCGCCGTATTTTAGCCATTCCTCTTGAGACTGCGCGGGAGGCTGGAGTTTAGTAATGGTTCCTGTTTGGTTGTTGATCTCTGCCATTGTAGCCTCTGGAGACTTGGTTTCTGTGAATTGTGGTTCTTGCATTTTCGCTTCCATAAATTGTGACAGTTGAGTTTCTCTAATCTGGACAATTACAACCACAAGGCTGTTGATTAGGCGATGCATGAGAGCACCAGCACAACTGAGTTTGGGGTAAAAAAGGGTTTTAGCGTCCTATCACTATAATTGCCTCTTAACCACTACTTCATCAACTACTAGGTAGCAAGTCAGTAGAAGGATAGAAGTCAGAAGGAGGCAGGAGCTATGAAAAACAGCTTTCTGAGTTCTGTTTTTTTAAATCAACTGAAATCCTCAGGTTGCTATTATCCCATGCCATGTCTAGTTGCCCATCATCGTACTCATTAGAAGTACAAATCATGCAAAAGTCAGTTCACCTCTCATTTATACAAGTCTAAACCCTGGTTTTATCTGATATTAAAGCTATCTTAAGCTGTGTTCGTCAATTAACCCATTGGTATTGATATTAATACGTAAAAAAAGTATTTATGTGTACGATTGGTCTAGACAGAAAAATTATTTTATGATATGAAAGCTCAGTCTGTTTGGCACTGAGAAGTAAGCAAAGTTGCTTCAATTCTGCTGTCTAATAGATAAACAAGCAACATCCGTTGTCAGTAAAATGAATACTGAATTTTTTCTTTAGTACTACTAAATACAAATGAGGCTATTTAAAAAATTACAATCAGAAATCGCATTTAGAGATAGGGTATGAGAGATGATGTATTGAATATTTAGAGACATTTATTCCCTAGCCATCAATCTTTGATGCTTTTAAAAAATCTGCACAATATCTCAAGAGGTAGCTCAAAAAAATACCTAAGCTTCCCCCTGCTGAAAAACTAATATTGTTAGTGAGAGAGTTTGGGGATAATGCTTACCGAAAATCGGTTTTTCTTATCCCAAAACTCTTTACCACAACTTGCGTTTATGCCTACTTAGTTCAACCTAGTCCCAATCAGGAATTTCTGCATCCTCACCACCAACGCCGATTCCAGTATGAAATATCTCCGCATCGGTGATAGTTAAGTTATTCATTGATGCCTGATATACATTAGAATCGTAAATTTTAGCACGAGTTAAATTCGCGTTATCGAGATTGGCTTGCTTCAAATTGACATTAGTTATATGAGCTGAAGTTAAGTTAGCACCAGCTAAGTTAGCACCAGTTAAGTCAGCACCTTCGAGGTTAGCTTCGGTAAGATTTGCATTTTTGAGATTTGCTCCTCTTAAGTCAGCACCTATTAAATGAGCATTACTGAGGTTGGCTCCTGATAGATTACACCCAATACATTCCCCAGTTGCCAACAGCTTTTGTAGGTCTTGCGGATTATCAGCTTTGACTGAGCTAGTGAAGAACAGGGGAGTGGCTAAGGCTATAGCCGCTAGTAGCTGAAGTTTCATAATCTTTCCCCTTTTACTCAAGTTACATCCGTTCTTTTCCTCACAATTTTATTATCTCACTAAATTTCTGAAATATGGTAATTGGGCGCACAAGCTGGCAGTTATCTTGAATATCATTGATGGTAATATCAGATCTGCTATTGATAATGGTTTTAACCTGTATAGCCGTGATAAATTATCAAAATCTATATCTGTTAAATTACTATTAAATATTATTAAGTAATTGCATTACTAGGCAGAATTTGTCATGAAAAATTGATATAAATTTTTCTGTAGCCTAGTAACACTTTAAACAAGCAATCCCTAGAGATTTAAAGCAATAAAAAATCTCGTATATACTGATTAACTAAATTTGGTTGCTCTTGCTGCACCCAATGGCTACAGTTAGCAATATATTGAATTTGAAAATCTTTGACGTAAGCTTCTGTGCCATAGGTAAGTTCTTTACCAAGTGCAGTATCTTTTTCGGCCCAAATCATCAAAGTTGGCACTTCCAAAATATCCCAATTTTCTTTTAATATTCTCTGCTGAAAAACGTTGCGATAATAATTTAACATTGCGGTGAGGGCACCAGGCTTGGCCGCAGCATCTTTATAAGCATTAATGTCTGCTTGAGAAAAAGTACTTTTGTCAACTGCCATACCTTTAAGAGTTCTTTCAATGGCTTTATAGTTTGATGCTTGGAGGGTTAATTCAGGTAACCAAGGAAGTTGAAAAAAGAAAATATACGAGCTACGTAATATTTGTTGGGGAGTGCGTAAACCTTGGGAAAACTTTGCGGGATGAGGTAAGTTTAGTATAATTAATCGCTCTAGCATATCGGGATGTTGGTAAGCGAAATTCCAAGCGATCGCACCTCCCCAATCATGTCCAACCAAAACACATTTTTCGTAGCCTAAGCCCTTAATTACACCTTCCACATCTTTAACAAATTCATCCATAACATAAGCTAATTTATCTTTTGGCTTATCGCTATCGTTATAACCACGTAAATCAAGCGCAACGACTTTAAAATATTTAGCAAATTCCGGGATTTGATACCGCCAAGAATACCAGAACTCAGGAAACCCGTGTAACATCAGCATTAAGGGCCCTTCGCCTTGGGTGACATAGTGCAGTTTCACCCCATTGGTAGTGATATACTCGTGTGTCCAAGAAGATTCTGCTACAGTCATCATTAGTGCTACTCCATCTGTATAAAATACTGTCAAATCATCTAAAAGATGTTTGAATTATGTGTTTTATTGATGACTTTGGCATCTATTAAAAGAAAAGATTACAGCGATAATTTTGTAGTCATGGAGCTACAAAAATCCCTCTTAAGTAGTTGTAATTTTTCCCCTGAGACAGATGCAGATTTTGGCTAAATATTGCTAAAAAAATATCATCGCTTCAGGCAAATACTATGGCACAACAGCTAATAGATTACCCTTCATTATGGATTGAACGGCTAGCAAGATTCGGTTATGCTTCTAAGGGAGTAGTTTACGGTATCGTTGGTTTACTAGCAGCACAGGCGGCTTTTGGTACAGGTGGTAAAACGACTGATACACAAGGAGCATTACAAACACTAGTAGAACAACCATTTGGTCAGTTGTTACTGGCTCTGGTGGCAATTGGTTTAATTGGATACGTGCTTTGGCGTTTTGTGCAGGCAATCAAAGATCCAGAAAATAAAGGCAAAGATGCTAAAGGCTTGGCACAGCGGATTGGTTATGCAATTAATGGTTTCATATACGCAGGTTTAGCTTTTAGTGCTGTACAAATTCTCCTCGGTTCAGGCAACAGCGGTAATAGTAATTCCACCGAAGATTCGACAGCACGTTTACTTTCTCAACCGTTTGGTCAATGGTTAGTAGGAACTGTAGGGGCATTGATAATTGGTTTGGGCTTTTATCAGTTTTATAATGCCTTTAGCGCCAAGTTTCGCAGAGAACTTAATTTAACTCAGTTAAGCGATGCAGAACGTAAGTGGGTGATAAGCACTTGCCGCTTTGGTTTACTGGCAAGGGGTATAGTGTTCTGCATTATCGGCTGGTTTCTCATTCAAGCAGGAACTCAATATGACGCCAAAGCTGCTGGAGGTTTAGATGAGGCGTTACAAAGTTTGGCACAACAACCTTACGGCCCTTGGCTGTTGGGCATTGTAGCGCTGGGTTTGGTTGCTTATGGGATTTATATGATCGTTAAAGCGCGGTATAGTCAGCTAGTCGTGCATTAAAAAAGCGATGTCTTAGGACAAGCCCTACGCGTCTACGCATTGTTTTTAGATACGCAAATGAGCTTAATAGAAACACGCGGTGTTTGGCTAACCACTACGGATAGCAAGGTTCTCCGGTCAAAGCAACGCATTGCTTCAGCAATGGATTTTCTTGCCGAGGCAGGATTTAATGTAGTGTTTCCTGTGGTTTGGAATAAGGGCGTAACTTTGTATCCCAGTCAAACGATGCAGCGGAATTTTGGTGTCGAAATTGACCCAAACTTTGTAGGACGTAATCCTTTGGCAGAAGTAGTTTCTGAGGCACGGCGGGTAGGATTAAAAGTCATTCCGTGGTTTGAATACGGCTTCGTAAGTTCCTACAATTTGAATGGCGGGATGTTGTTGCAGAAAAAACCGGAGTGGGCAGCCCGCGATCGCAGCGGCAAGCTTTTGAAAAAAAATGGCTTTGAGTGGCTGAATGCCTTTGACCTGCAAGTGCAGGAATTTTTGTTGAATTTGGTGCTGGAAGTTGTAAATAATTATGATGTTGATGGCATTCAAGGAGACGATCGCTTGCCAGCATTCCCCTGCGAAGGTGGTTACGATGAGGCAACTATTGCCCGCTATCACCAGCAGTTTGATCAACATCCGCCACAAAATCCTCAAGACAGGCAATGGCTACAATGGCGTGCTGATACCCTGACTAACTTCTTAGCGCGTCTTTACCAGGAAGTGAAAGCGGTTAATCCTAACTTACTGGTGTCGATGTCTCCTAATATTTATGATTGGGGATTCAAAGAATATCTCCAAGATTCACCTACCTGGCTTAATCGGGGACTTGTTGACATGATTCACCCCCAGATTTATCGCCGCGACTTTCTCAGTTATCAATCTATTGTGAATCGATTAGTAACCGAACAGTTTACAGATGCAACACTGTCTAAGCTAGCGCCTGGAATTCTGATGAAGCTTGGTTCTTACTTTATTAGCCCTGAATATCTTGCTCAGGCAATTGAATGCAACCGCAAAAGAGGTATTAATGGGGAGGTATTCTTTTTTTATGAAGGTTTGCGAGAGAATAATGATGCCCTAGCTAAAGTATTGCAGAATGGCCCCTATGCTAAGTCTGCATCATTCCCCACTCTGTCAGATTTGAGCAGAGGTGGTGCGGATAACAGCAAGCCTTTATCAATTTGGCAGAAGGCGGAAAGTTTTTTCAGAACTATTTTTTAATAAATTGTGTGGAATATCAATGCAGATAGAAAAAGTAATTGAAACTCTTAAAAATGATTTACCTACTCTTTTTGAAAAAGATATTTCTTATGACATATATACTCAAGATATCTACTTTCGAGATCCAGTAAATCAATTTAAATATAAATTTAACTATCGCATTATATTTTGGACTTTACGATTTCATGCTCGGTTATTTTTTAACCAAATTTACTTCGATTTACATGAAGTCTATCAGTCAGCCGAGAATACAATTTTAGCGAAGTGGACAGTGCGCGGTGAGTTACGCGTTCCCTGGAAAGCAAAGTTATTTTTTAATGGTTATTCAAACTATAAATTCAATCGAAATGGTTTGATATATGAGCATATTGATACTTGGGATCGGAAACCAGGGCAGATTTTGCGGCAGTTTACTCACAAAGGTGGAGATAAATAATACTAATTTGGAATTAGGAAAGTCGGATTTTATCTAGATTTTCATAATTTCTAGCTTATTTTTTCAGATTTTGGATATTGAGCGATCGCATCTTTAAAAAGCATAGAATGCAGGTCAAACGACAAATGACTCTCAATTTTAATTTAGAAACTTATAGCCAATTACTGCCTCAATATCAACCTCGGATTATCAAGACAGAAGAGGAAAACGAGAGATTTTTAGAAGTTGTTGAAGAACTAATCTCCCGTTCAAATCTCACGCCTGAAGAAGATGCTCTGCTGGAATTATTGGTAAAGATGATTGAAGATTTTGAAGATAAACACTACCAGCTTAATATCCGAAAACTTACTTCAGACTACTTAATTAGACACTCGATTTTTTCCAAAAATATGGAAATTGAATAAAAAATTAATTGATTGTTTATGAATTTTTTATTTGACAATCAATTTTTACTTTGTGGTTCACTACCTTTCAACTTTTGTTGCATTAGTTCCTTTAACTCAGCAACTTTTTTCATTATTTCAGGGTCATCTATTTCGGTTGCTACTTGTGCAAGTTTATCAGTTAAATCCTGCCCCTTCTTTAGCCTGTTTCTGCGTCTCTCGTATTCTAAATTATCAAGATTACGCTGAATAGTCTTTGGATCAGGAACTGTGAATGTTATCTGCTCATAGTTAGCAAGTATAGTTTCAATTTCTTTAAATGAAACCTGAGCTTTTTCACCTATTCCCGTCAATACACACCAGCCTCGAGCACGTGTCATAGCTGTAAAAGCTTGATTTCGCTCTTGGACTATCAACTTAGGATTGCTACCTACCTGTTCAAAACCAATCACGTAGACAACAGAACCCTCATTTCCTTTGGCTCGGAAAATACCAGTTAGAGTCACATTATTCTGTTGGCGGAAAACGGCTTCATCAGCCCTTGCAGATTGTATTCCCAATTGTCCTAGTTGCGCCTGTAAGTAGATGAAATCTTCTTTCATCTTTTTCCAATCCAAAGATATTACTACAATTTCATCTGGTTTTAGCTCATCTTCGTATACATTTTTGTAGATTTCTTTGGCGACCCAATCTAATTCTTTTTTTCTATCTATAAAAACTTGCCATTGAACTAGGTTTTGGCTACCTTGTAGTTTTTCTAAACCATGAGGAGAATTTTTCTCTGGTCTTTTAATAGTAATTTTATTTCCTGGTTTAAATTCACCCGCAACTAATTCATACCCAATATCTTCCCAACCGCCAGCTGTGGGAATAAACTGAACAGCCCCTTGGGGTCTAAGCAGACCCATTCCAAAGATATGAGCAGTAACTAAAATAGGCCGAGGAGTACGATAGCAATGATAGAGAATCATGTCCTTCTCTATTTCACTATCTGGATAATTACCCTCAAGCTCAACAATAGGTGATCCATGTGAATAAGTACCGAATATTTCAATAGTGGTTGGAATAGATAAGCTTTCCAGGCTTTGAACCTCATCGTATGCCCATATTAACCGTTTTGGTTCTCTCAAAATGCTATAACAAAGTTTATAAAATTCAAAATTAAAGTCTTGAGCTTCATCTATGAGAATTGCATCAAACAAAAGAGGAAGTTCATCATTACTTTCCCGCAGTTCTTTACAACAGTTTCCCAAAATCTCGCTGTACTCTTTGTGGCTAGAAACGTTTTTAGCTTCACTATATGTGCGTGCAGTAAGTTTCATGGAATGTGCAACTAAACGGTACATTCCTTGAATGTCTTTGCCTCCCCAACCATGCAGCACTTGAATTTTATTCCAGTTGGGATCTCCAACAGACCACCAACGGTAGAAACGGGTTATGAGGCTCTTGATTTGTCCATATAGGCTTTTAGTGTAAAACGTATAGGCAATATCCCAATCCGGATAATTCATATGCATCCAAGCAGCTTTCATACACATGACTACGGTTTTGCCTGAGCCAGCTAAACCCCTAATTCTTTGTGGGCCATTTGGAATTTGAATTGCTACTTTATGTTGCTCTCTATCTAAGCTCTGCATTTGTTCCTCCACTTGCTTAAGCATGGAGGATTTTGAATCAGGTTTTGTTGCTTCTAGTCTAATTTCACGACGTAGAGTAGGAGCGCCTTGAAGAACACCTACTGCAAGTTGCCATTGCTCATCTGTGAGTGCTTCTTGCCTTTCTTCGGCAGGTACACTTTGTAATTTTTTTCTCAAAGCATCAGGTTCTCTTAGATCATCTGCGAAAAGAATAGCTAGAGGTGAAGCTGGAGAGCGATCAAGACCTTTTTCTCTCCATTCTGATTTAGATATAAAAGGTAACCCAATAAAAATATGACCTTGAATTAAATCATGTCTACCTCTGCGTAATCAGCTTTCATTCTTAAACTTGCCAAGTACGGAGTACATCTGATCTTCAGCTTGGGTATAGGGTGTTTCTTGGCTAGAATGCCAGTCTTTCATTACCCATACTTGTCCGTTGATTCTTTCAATATTATCGATGCGACACCCTTTCGATTCAATAACGTAGAGTCCCCAATTTCTATGAAGCATTAGGATATCAGGCTCTCTTCTTGATCTATCTGCTGAAAATATGGGATAGCGGTGATAACAAATCCCTTCATCTTGACTTAAAGCATTTTTAAGGGTTTTCCATATTTCCTGTTCAGCATAATTAATCTTACCAGAATCAGACCATACGAATTCCATAAAGTGTGTCGCTTTTTATAAATGGCGATTTAAATTATACATATTATTGCTCTTAGCCGTGTAATTGTCCAAACTTGCTTCACTGTAATTACTTACGGCAACAGCCTTCTCCTGTTTTTTAATTCTTAATCTATAAATTTTTTAATAACTTATATAAAGGTTGCTACAGTATAATTACGCAGCCTACTTCTTCATTACCGGATACTGTTGCAAAACTTGCCGCAAATACTCCGCAGTATAAGACTTGGAATTCTTCGCAACTTCCTCTGGTGTGCCTACAGCAATAATTTCTCCGCCTTTATCGCCACCGTCTGGGCCCAAATCTATTACCCAATCAGCACAACGAATCACATCTAAATTGTGTTCAATTACCAAAATTGAATTGCCTTTATCTACCAACCGTTGCAACACGTCTAACAATTTGTGGACATCATAAAAAGATAATCCTGTTGTTGGTTCATCTATTAAATAAAGAGTCTTACCTGTTGCGCGGCGAGATAATTCTGTTGCCAATTTTACCCGTTGTGCTTCTCCACCAGATAAGGTAGTTGCAGGTTGACCTAGTTGAACATAACCCAACCCGACATCAAGTAAAGTTTGTAACCGATTAACAGCTTTGGGAATGTTTTGGAAAAAGTCTAAACTCTCCTCAACTGTCATGTTGAGAACATCAGAAATTGTCTTATCTTTGTACTTCACCTGTAAAGTTTCGCGGTTGTATCTTGCACCTTTACAGATTTCACATTGCACGTAAACATCGGGTAAAAAGTTCATTTCAATGACATTTACACCCTGTCCGCTGCAAGCTTCACAACGTCCACCTTTGACGTTAAAAGAAAATTGTCCAGGTTTATAACCTCTAGCTTTGGCTTCTACTGTTTGCGAAAAAACATCCCGAATTGCATCAAAAACTCCTGTGTATGTTGCAGGATTAGAACGTGGTGTTCTACCAATAGGAGATTGATCGATAACGATCGCTTTATCAACAGCGCTTAATCCCTTGATTGCTTCTAAGTCTTTAGGTAAGGGAACTCTCTTAGTTAGGTGGTGTTGCAATGCTGGATAGAGTAATTCGTTAATTAAGGTAGATTTACCAGAACCAGAAACACCAGTGACAGCAACGAGTTTACCCAAAGGGATTTCTACATCAATATTTTTGAGATTATTGCGATGGGCATTTTGAATTACCAAACTGCGCCCATTTCCTTCGCGGCGATCGCTTGGTGTCGTAATGACGCGTCTTCCTGATAAATACGCGCCTGTTAAAGAATGTTCTGCTGCTAGCAACGCCTCTAAATCACCTTGGGCGACAATATTTCCGCCATGAATCCCCGCGCCAGGCCCAATATCAACTATATAGTTAGCAGCACGAATTGTTTCTTCATCATGCTCTACCACAATTAATGTATTACCCAAATCGCGTAATTTAGTTAAAGTGTTGAGCAACCTGCCATTATCTCGTTGATGCAAACCAATACTCGGTTCATCTAAAACGTAAAGAACTCCAGTTAATCCAGAACCGATCTGAGTTGCTAACCGAATTCGTTGGGCTTCGCCGCCAGAAAGCGTCATTGCGGGACGGTCAAGGGTGAGGTAATCTAACCCCACATCTAACAAAAACTGCAATCTAGATTTAATTTCTCTGAGTACTAAATCGGCAATTTGTAGCTGGCGATCGCTCAACTTTAATTGCTCTAGCCTTTGGCGACAATCCCGAATTGAAACTCCAGTTAAATCTAGAATTTTGTACTGTCCCAATCGTACTGCTAATGCTTCTGGTTTTAACCGCTTTCCTCCACAAACTTCACAAGGTTGATCGATTAAATAATCTTCTAATTTTTGCTTAATTAACTCCGAACCACCCTCATACTGTCTTTGCAGGATGGGAATTACGCCTTTAAAACTCTGCTTTCTCTGAGCCTCTGCGGTGCGCTTGTCATCTTCGCCAAACAACACAATTTGCTGCTGTTCTGGTGTTAACTTATTCCAATGAGTTTGTAATTCAAAACTATAAGCTTGCCCCAAACTATAAAGTAATTCTAAATAGTAAGAATTATCTTTTTCTGACCAAGGCGCAATTGCTGCATATACTGGCGCTTCCGGATCGGGTACGACTAAATCTGGTGCAAATCTTCTTAAACTTCCGATGCCATGACAGTTAGAACAAGCACCATAAGGTGAATTAAAGGAGAATAATCGTGGCGATAATTCTTCCATTACTGCCCCATGTTCTGGACAAGCAAAATTTTCTGAAAATACTAATTCTTCTTCGTTTTCAGTTGCTTTTTGATTATCGCCCTCAGTTGACGAGTGACTAATAACAATAGTTGCAATACCACCTGACTGCTTGAGGCAAGTAGAAAGAGAATCAACTAAACGCTCTTGAATACCTGCCTTTTTCACTAGGCGGTCAATTACCACTTCAATGGTATGGGAAAGGTTTTTATCTAATTCAATCGAATCAGACAGTTCTCGAACTTCGCCATTAACTCGTACACGTACAAAACCTTGGGAAGCCAGACTTGATAAAAGTTTGCGGTGCGTGCCTTTTTTCCCCCGCACCACGGGAGCCAAAATTTGAAAGCGGGTACGATCGCTTAATTCCATAATGCGATCGCACATCTCATCAATTGTCTGCGGTGAAATACAGCGATCGCATATCGGACAATGGGGTTCACCAGCGCGTCCAAACAACAGCCGCAGATAATCGTAAATCTCCGTCACTGTGCCCACAGTCGAGCGGGGGTTATGAGAGGTAGACTTTTGATCAATCGAAATCGCTGGACTTAAGCCTTCAATTGCCTCCACATCAGGCTTATCCAACTGTCCTAAAAATTGCCGTGCATAAGCGCTGAGAGATTCCACATAGCGGCGTTGCCCTTCCGCGAAGATAGTATCAAACGCCAAAGAAGACTTACCCGAACCAGAAACGCCAGTAAAGACAATGAGGCGATCGCGTGGCAATTCCAAATCAATATTTTTCAGATTATGCTGCCTGGCACCTCGAATACGAATCGTATTCTGGCTATTTTGGCTGGAGTGCGGAAGATGCCCATTCAAGGATACGGCTAGCTTTTGATCTGACATATCGGCAAGCTGATAGTGAGAGGCGGCATGAAACAGTCCTTAATAATACTATCTTTACTGCGCTTATAGTAGAACAGCCGTACTGCTTGATTTGAGGTAGTGATTATACACCTCTGCACATTCGTGATATGTTAAGCAATATTTGACCAACAATATCTCTATAGCGTTTCCTAGTCTACTAAGGTAGGGATTTATTTGTGTACCCTGCGGAAAACCCGTTAACTGGACAGGCTCACTGCTGCGTCTCTACAACCGTGTTTATCTCTAGTTAATTACTTCTTCCTGTACCTCACTGGGTTGGGAAACGCTATCTGTACGAAAAACCATTAGTATTAGCGCAATAGAACCTATAAAACATCCTACAAGACATAGTGCCAGTTTTAAGTTACTCTGTTGTTTTTCCTTTTGTCGACGAAAATTAATTTTTTGTTTTAAATTATCAGGGAGCCAGTCGGGAATTTCAAATTTTCCAGTCCCATACCTAACCAAATGTAAATATTTCTCAAATTGCGCTTGTTTTTTGACCAGCTTGTAACCACTTTGACTGTAAGCTTGCCAGAATTGCCCTTCGACGCTATTCAATCTCTCTTTATTCCAATTGGATACTATTTTTTGCCTGATATTGTCAGGAAGCCAGTTGGGAATTTCTAATTTTTCATTATTACAATTAATATAATTTAAAAAAATCTGAAATTCACTTTGTTTTTTTACTAAGTTATAACCACCTTGGCTGTATTTTTGCCAGAACTGTCCTTCGGAACTGTTTAGTTTATCCTGTATCCAATTAAATTCTATTTTTCGTTTGATGTCGCAGGGTATCCAGCTAGAAATTTTTAGAGTTTCGCTATTAGGATTAACATAGATTAAAAAGTTAGAAAATTCACCTTGGTTTTTTACTAAGTTATAACCACCTTGGCTGTATTTTTGCCAAAACTGTCCTTCGGAACTGTTTAGTTTATCCTGTATCCAATTAAATTCTATTTCTTCCTTGATATTGTCGGGTAAATAATCTGGAATCTTAATCTCACTATTTTCGATGCTTATAAACTTCATGCAAGGTTCAAAGTATTCTAATTTGCTAACAGATACTCGACCATTATTAGCATACTTGAACCAAAATGTTTTTTCTAATGCTTCATGAAAAGCTTGTATACATTGTTTTTTATGGCTTTCATTAAGATAATTAATAGAGGTTAAAATGTTAGTTTCTAATTCCGAACTGCCACTTACCATCTGATCAATGCCGCCAACTATATAATTAAAAACAAACTTACCTTCTTCATATGCCTGAATAAAGTTTTGATAACTATCAACTGATTTTTGAAATTCATCTATCTCTATGTAAGTGCTTGCAAGTGATAAATAAGCTTTTCCATAATCAGGAAACTTTTTAATAATATCTAAATAGTTTTTTATTACAAGTATTTCATATTGCAATTTAAGCACATCTGGAGATATTTTTTCGATGGCATTGGAATATCCCTGTCCTTCTAAAAGAAATACTTGGTATTCTGGCTTTTTTCCAATTACTTCCAAAAATGCTTCTTGTTCAAAAAATTGATAATTCATTAAAATAATTTTTCTTTTTAAGTCCGAGTTTCTATTATTTAAATACTCAGGTTTTTTGCTGTTAATTTTAATAGCAGAATCATAAGCTTTTAATGCTAGATTGAACTCCCCCTTGCTTGAAAGTGTATTGCCCAATAAATAAAATTTTTCATCTTCTGGCAGCCCAAGAATCTCCGCTTGCTCCATTGTTGCTTCGACAAGTGATTTTACTTCTTCTGATATTTTTGTCATCTTCAACTCAACTTTATACAATTAACTATTTTATGAACATTCAAACTTTTATTACTCTTGAGCGCCAAGACAAGCCAGTATTGATAAACCAAATAAGAATGCTATGTGCTCAGAACAAATAATTGATTGATCCTTAAATAGGCTGTAATTATAAAATTCCCTAAAATCTTACTAAAATAACATTAGTCAAAAAGGAGAGCTATTTTTTTAGGGAGATATAAACAGACAATGCAGTAAGATGACTCAATGGCTAATTACCGAGAACCTGTAATCTATTAACTAAGCTAAGACTGATGGTTGCAAGCAAACGTCAATCATGTTGAGACTACAACCTTCTGCCACATTCTCAAAATAGATATTGCTTATCCCACTTCTATGACCGTAGTCGATTTCGATATTTAACTTCTTGCTCGATCACCGTTGCTAATTTATCTGCCTCGACAGGTTTAGTAATATGCTTTTGGAAACCGGCGGCGATAATTTTTTGCTGGTTAGTTTCACCCGCAAATGCAGTAAGGGCGATCGCAGGTAGCCTTCCATCACCGGATGCTTCTGAGGCTCTAACTTGACGAATGAGTGTATAACCGTCGATTTCCGGCATGGCGATATCGCTGATTAATAAATCTGGTTGTGTTTTAGCGATCGCTTCCAATGCTTCACGAGCCGAAGCAACTGCTGTGACTTTAGCGCCATACCCCTCAAGAATAAATCTTAATAAATTCAGACTATCAACATCATCATCCACAGCTACAATCTGCAAACCCTGAAGATTTGAGGAATCATTCGGCAATCCCTTATCCTCACTTTTTAAAGAGACAGCGGTTTTCAAAGGTAGTGTTACTGTAAAGGTTGCTCCTAAACCTTCTCCGGGGCTTGCGACTTGGACAGAACCGCTGTGGAGTTCGACAATGTGACGGACAATTGCTAACCCTAACCCTAAACCGCCAAACTTTCTTGTTGTAGCATCGTCTGCTTGCCGAAAGCGCTCAAATACGTAGGGCAGAAAGTCGGGGCTAATTCCTTGACCTGTATCTGTGACTTGAATTTGGGCATTAGAGCCAACCTGCTGGAGTTGAATTTTTACTTGGCCTCCTACTGGCGTGAACTTCACAGCATTTGTTAGTAGATTTACAACTACTTGCTGCAAGCGGTTGGAATCGCCTGCTATCTTACCGATCGCGGAATCAAGCTGCGTCTGAATGTGAATTGATTTAGCTTCAGCTGCTAGACGCACGGTTTCCAAGGCTGCCTCAATAGTAACAACCAAGTCAACTACATAGATATTTAGGCTGAGTTTGCCGCGGAGAATGCGCGAAACATCGAGCAAGTCGTCAATTAACCGTGTTTGTAATTTTGCATTGCGCTCAATGATTTCTAGCGCCTGAGTCGTCTTTTCCGCATTCAATTGGCGGCTGAGTAGAAGTTGTGACCAACCCAAAATTGGATTGAGTGGCGATCGCAACTCGTGGGAGACAATCGCTAGAAAATCATCTTTCATGCGGCTGGCTTCTTCTAACTCGATCCGGGCAGCGCGTTCCTGTACCAAAGCCTGGGCACGTTCCTCAATCACCAATTTTTGATCGTGAATATCAGTGCAAGAACCAAACCATTTGACGATTTGACCGTCTTGATTTCGCAATGGAAATGCTCGTCCTAAATGCCAGTGGTATTCGCCATCAGCACGCAGAAGACGGTACTCATTATCATAAGTTTTGCCAGTACGCAGAGAATTTTGCCAAACTTCGATTGTGCGTTGCACATCATCGGGATGCAAAATCTTTTGCCATCCTTCGCCGCTTGTTTGTTCTACTGTTTTTCCCGTGTAGTCGTACCAGCGTTTATTGAAATATTCATGATAGCCATCTGGTTGTGTAACCCAAAATATTTGCGGCATTGTATCCGCTAACGTGCGAAACATTAATTCGCTTTGGCGTAGTGCATTCTCTACCTGTTTGCGTTCTGTTACATCGAGGAATGCCCCAATCACGCCGCGGACAGCACCAGAGTCATCCCACAAGGGTACAGCTTTACCGTAAATTGAGCGCACATCTTCGTCACTCAAGACACATTCAAATTCTGCCTCAACAGGCTGCCCAGTCCTACCCGCCAGCTGCATCGGTAAATCTTGAGGTGGAATGTCTTGACCATTTTTTTGGATCTTGAACTTAAAGGGATACTGGCCATCAACAGGAGTAGCTGTTAAGACTGAATCCGGAGGTAGCCGCATTAAGTCATAAGCAGTTCGGTTGACGCTCATGTGATGGCACTGCGGATCGTGAGCAATCCAGACAGCGACGGGAACTGTTTCCATAAAAGTTTCCAGTTCTTGGGCGCGCGCTTTGGCGATCGCTTCACTTTGTTGCAAGGCGGCTTCTGCTTGCTTGCGTTCACTAATATCGCCATTAATTCCCACCATGCGTAAAGGTTTGCCCGCGTCATCGTAAAATACTTTTGCTCTGGCGTGCAGCCAATGAACACTGCCATCCTTCCAAACTACCCGCCAGTCGGTGAAAAATTCACCTGTTTTTAGTGAATTAATGACATCTGCTTCTGCTTTAGCTAAATCATCGGGATGAACTAATCTTGCCCAGTCTTCATAACTACCGCCAAACTCACCAGGTTGTAAACCGTAGAGAGCTTCTAATTCCTCTGACCAAATATTGACATTAGTTTGAATATTCCACTCAAAACAGCCAATCTTTGCCGCTGCTTGTGCTATATCTAGCCTTTCTTGCTTTTGCCGTAGTGCGTTTTGTATTTGCTTGCAGTGACTTATATCAGTACAAACACCAATCCACTCCCGAATACTACCGGATGCTGTCACAACTGGTACGCCGCGAGTTGAAAAATAACGGTAGATACCATCTGCACCAAGTAACCGATATTCCGTCTCGTAGATAGTTCTTTCCTGAACAGCTTGTGCCCAAAGTTGAGCAGTTCGTTGCCGATCTTCTGGGTGCAGTGCTGCCAACCAACCCCAATCTTTGACCTCTTCTGGACTCTGCCCAGTATAAACTCTCCAATCTTGTGAATTAATTACCTGTCCCTCAGTGTCAGCCGTCCACACCATCTGGGAAGTTGCGACTACTAAAGAACGATACCGCTCCTCACTTTCTCTCAGGGCTGCTTCGGTTTGTTGACGTTCAGTAATATCGGTGAGCATGGCGATCGCACTAGAAAATTCACCATGCTTATTGAGAATAGGGCTAGTGGAGACAATTGCCCAAATATCTCTTCCGTCTTTGTGGCGTAAACGCAAATCAAATTGCTGGTTTATCTCTTGAATGCTCTGCCTTGGTTGCTTTAACCATTGGTCTATTTCAATTTGAGCCTGACGTTCCATAAACTCGAAAATTGGGCGACCAATCATTTCTTCTATGGTGTAGCCAAGCATTTGGGCTAAACGTTGATTGACGTATTCTGTCTGCCCCTTAGTGTCAAATATCCAAATGCCTTCATTGGCTGTCTCTAGTAACCGACGATAGCTTACCTGTAGTTTTGTTAGCTTTGCCTCAGATACGTGCTTGGCAGTACGCAGTTCTGAATTTAACGAACTAATCAATAGTGCGATCAAGCTAAATATGACTAGCTCTAACACATCAGAACCGCTCCTCAGTGTTAGTGTGTATAAGGTCGGTGTAAAAAAGTAATTATTGGCTAAAATTGCTAAGACTGTAGCTACCAAACCAGGAACAAATCCGCCATACCAACTACTGAAGACTACAGCAGCAAAAAAAAGTGGCGAAACATTTATGGGCAGGAATTTTTGCAGCAGCAGACTCAGTAGCAGCGCCAGTAAAACTGACAACATAGAAATACCGTAGCGCTGCATCTGTGAACGCTGGAGTCTTAACATACTGCTTTATCTATGAGATAGACTCTTATTTTACCGTGGGCGACTTGCTTGATTAATATAGCTTGGATATGGTCAACAGAAGTTAACTACTGATAGTATTTAGCGCGATTGCGCGGAGCGCAGTGCCCTTTAGGGCAATCGCTTTCTGATTTCAAACGACTGTAACGATACTATAGATTTAAAATTGATTGCGCTAACGAGGCAGTCTCACCATGCTCGCCAATGCAGCCACCTATGAAGTTACCTGGGAAAAGTTACCAGATGATTTTGTCTTAGACGATCAGCCTGTGGATAACATTAATCAGCCGCCCCTAGCTGCGGCTCTCACAGAAAGCTTAGAACTGGCTGGGAGGTTACCAAGCAACGCCTTAACTCTAACTCACTATGGCATCTGTGCTACCTTAAATGGCCAGTTCGTAGTCAAAGCCACAGATTGGGGATATGTGCCCTCAATTCGAGTCCCGCGAGCAGAGGTGAAGCGGAGTTATACCCCACGGCTCCAAGGAGATATACCAGCGATCGTCATGGAGTTGATCTCGGATACGGAAGGTGGAGAGTATTCCAGCAAACCAACTTATCCTCCTGGTAAATGGTTCTATTATGAGCAAGTTTTACAAGTGCCAAACTATGCCATTTTTGAACCAGACGAGGGAGTTTTAGAAGTTTATCAGCGAGATGATTCAGGACGTTATCAACTGCAATCACCGGATGCAAATCAACGTTACTGGATTGCTGAAATGAACTTGTTTTTAGGCGTTTGGCAAGGAAGCCGAGAAAATCGCACAGGTTATTGCTTGCGTTGGTGGGGCGATCGCGGGGAACTATTACTCTGGGGATCGGAGCTAGCAATCAAAGAACGGCAAGAAAAAAACGCAGTTCAACAACAGCTAAAACAAGAACGCCAGCGCGCAGAACAAGAACGTCAGCGTGCAGAGAAATTGGTAGCCCAGTTAAAAGCACTGGGAGTAGAACCGGAAACATAAGACATTTGCATCGGCTCTACCGGCTTCCAACAGTACGTTCTTACCCATGAATCTATTGCATTCATTGATGAGAACACGAAACTCCGAGTTCAGAACAAGAACCACCGAGTTCAGAACAAGAACCACCGAGTTCAGAACAAGAACCACCGAGTTCAGAACACGAAACTCCGAGTTCAGAACACGAAACTCCGAGTTCAGAACAAGAACCACCGAGTTCAGAACACCAAACGCCGAGTTCAGAACAACAAACTCCGAGTTCGGAACACGAAACTCCGAGTTCAGAACAAGAACCACCGAGTTCAGAACAAGAACCACCGAGTTCAGAACACGAAACTCCGAGTTCAGAACACGAAACTCCGAGTTCAGAACACGAAACTTCGAGTTCGGAACAAGAAACTCCGAGTTCGGAACAAGAAACTCCGAGTTCAGAACACCAAACGCCAAGTTCAGAACACGAAACTTTTAGTTTGAAACAAGAAACTCCGAGTTCGGAACAGGAAACTACCACCCTACAGTAGATTAAACCAATGTTCTGCTACGCTCCACAGCAAGGGGGCAGAGGGACATTCCCCTTGTCTCCCTGCCCCCTGCCCCCTTGCCTCTTGTTTAATGTCTGGCTTATCTTGGGGAATTTGAAATTAAGTGAGCGCCTAGGCCTTCTCTAGCCTCTAGCAGCTTGTTAATACCCCCCGATTGGGCAATCATCAAATTAGCCCCTGTTGCAGCCAGTGTGCCAATAGTCGCTAGCCCTAACATAGCGGCTCTTTTTCTATGTTTTATAGTAGCGGCTAAAGTTTCGATCCCAGTAGCAGTACCAATAACCTGAATCGGTTTCAGCGCTTGCAAAGCAACATCTGCATTAGCGTAGCGATGTTTGCATTTGTGCGCCACCATTTTCATCAACCACGATCTAAAACCATAACTAATTTGAGGAACTAAGTTCTGGAAATTGAAGCGATATTTATCATCAACTAACTTACCAATATCTACAGAACGGGTATGAGTGAGTAAGCAAATTAGCGTTACTCCTAAACTATACAAGTCTGACGCTTCAGTGAGAGGATAACCAAATTGCTCCTCTGGTGGCATAAAACCTGGGCTTCCGGCTGCAAAAAAGCTGAGAGCCATTTTTGTACCTAGTATCCGAGCCAAATCAAAATCTACCAAATAAGCATTCAGTTGCTCATCAACTAAAAGATTTGCTGGTTTTATATCTCGATGGATGATTGGAGCAACTTGCTTTTGTAGATAAACCAAAATTTCCAACACCGAGATAGCAATTTGTTTTATTTGTTCAGGAGTAAAGCTTCGTCGTAATCCTAAGGATGGAGCGTTTTTATATTCCTGCACTATGTAACAGCCCGCTTGTGTTTCAAAAGAATCTATATAGCGGGGAATACGGGAATGATTGAGTTGTTGCAGGATTTCAACTTCGCCTTTGTAAGCTTTGAAAGCTGACCAGTCAGGACTCACGCTAGAAAAACGGAACTCTTTAATTACCACTGGTTGATTGGACTTTAGAGCATGAGCCAGATAAGTAGTGCGTCCCGCTTCCTGGTTACGTCCTAGTTCTCGGATAACTTGATAGCTTAACTCGGAAAAATCTGGATGGGTACTTAAAGGAATCTCCCTTTTATATCCATTTCGCACATCAAGTCCCATAGAGCATCACCAAATGATTATGATTTTGTCAAGGTGGATTGGGAATAACTTAAGAGACACTCATTCAAATTATGAGCATCTAATCCTCCCGTACAAAGGCGCATAGACGATGTAAAAACGCCTATGCGCGGAAATTATCACCTTTGCGCTAGCCAATCCACAATTTGGGCATTGACAACATCTGGAACTTCATCGTGGGGGCAATGACCGGCGTTAGGAATCGCAACAATTTTGATAGGTTTACCATTCTCACGCGCCTCTTCGTAAATCTTCGCCCCGGTAATTGGTGTCCAGGGATCATCAGCACCCCAAATTATCAATAGGGGACGTTCTACTTTCGGCAAAAGTTCCCCTGGAGTAGGGCCAGGAGGTGCTGTCAGAATAGACGCAAAAACTCGCTGCGCCCCCGGTTCGCAAGCAGGAGTATAAAGTAAATCTACTAATTCATCAGTAACGGCTTCACGGTTGCGGTAAACCTGGTAGAGAGTGCGGCGAATTTGGGCTTTTTGACGGATGCGGTTAAAGACGAAATTGCCTGTAAGAGGCGATCGCACAAATCTGTTAAAAGCTGACATCATAATTCTGATTGGTGGATTCAATTCGTGGGGACGATGGCTTAACCCACCAGCCGAGTTAATTAAAACACCACCGGCAGCAATTTCGGGATGCTCTGCCAGTACCATTAAGCTGATCAGTGCGCCGATAGAATTGCCAATAAATACAGCAGGTTTTTGGATGTGTGCTGTCCAAAAATCTTTTAACAGTTCAACCCACACTTCGATGGTGTAATCGATTGGCGCTTTCTCAGAACCACCAAAACCCAACAAATCCACAGCAAAAACTTGGTAGCCAGCATTAGCTAAAACTGGAATATTTTTACGCCAGTGTCCAATGGAAGCACCAAAGCCATGAACTAGTACCAGAGGTTGTCCTTTACCCATGACGGTGTACTGAATTTTATAGCCCTGCCAAGTCCAAAAGAATTTTTCTAAGGTGACTGAAGGTAACTGCTGGGTCGTTAAATTCATTATTAACATTCCTAAACTATTGTTTTTATAGTAATGTCTTCTACCACCGACAAGGGGACTGGGGATTGGGGACTGGGGACACGGAAGGGGAGAAATTATTATTCAGAACTCAGAACTCAGCACTCTCTGAGGTAAGAGGCTTTGTTCAAGTTACATAAGTGAAACCACTGTGGTTAAAGTATTTTATTTACTATAGAAGATAAATTTTATATGTTAGTTTCATCCATACTACGGGTTTAATAAGTCAAGGGAAATTCACATTCCTTTGACCTTATCGCCGAATGGTATGAACTGAAATGAAATACATAAATCAGAGTTACTTGGCTTGCTTAAGCAAAGGTGTTGTTGCTGCTGCGTTTGTGGCAATTTTTTCGCCAACAGCTTACGCTTACACGGCTTCAGGGTCTTCTACCAATGTTGCACCAACGTCTAATAGTCAACAACTTTTAGCCAATGAGTCTACTCGTAACGAAGTAGAAACAATCAGTAGGACTACTATAAAACGGCAAACTGTGACCACAGAACGCCGCAACCAGTTAAGCACTAGTAGTAGGTCTGTAAAGAGTAAAACAACAAGTTTTAATCTTGCAATTTGGCAACAAGCTGGCAACTTTTCGGAAGTAATTACCCGCATTTCTGTTAAAAGTAAACGTGGCAAGGGTTATTTGAAAGAAAGGTTTTTGGGTGATTACAAATACAAGATTAAGCAAAAGGCCAAATTTGCTAAGGGTTTAAAAGAGGGCGATCGCGTTGTCGTGCGATTGTATGATACTCAAAACCGCTTTATTGGCTACAGCGAATTTGAATGTTTGGCAGCAAACACCACAGTTAACCTGATTTTGTCTGCTAACCCAACAGAATATCAAGTCGTTCGCACCGTTTATGGAGTCGATGCCAACTCTGATGGCATGATTGACGCAGGTACTACCAGCTACGACTACTTCACCCAAGTTAGTAACCAACGTGTTAGCTTCCTTAGCAGTTCTCGGACAATCAACTTTAGCCAGTTCCAAGTGCAAGGTTTATCGGTAGTTTCTTCAAACAGCGTTTATCCCTCTTCCTTTACTCAAGGCGAGTTTGCTGTAGTGCGTCAATCAATTAGTGCTTTCAGTTCCAGCTTGGCGTCAGCTTTAAAGGCTACACCTGGTCAGTTGGTCGAACTAATTGAGGTTAGCGATGACGGTAGTTCTGTCTACAATGTCAGCCAGATGATGATGAATTATCGAGAGATAGGTGTAGACAACAGTGTCCAGATTAACTTTGCCGATGTATCGACAAACCACTGGGCTAAAGATTTTATCGCCGAGTTAGCAGCTTTAGAAGTTATCCAAGGTTTTCCCGACGGTAGTTTCCGTCCAGATGAACAGCTGACTCGTGCCCAATTTGCAGCGATGCTTAGTCAGGCTTTTGACAAAGTAAAAGTTCGCAACGCAATTAGCTTTAAAGATGTTTCTACCAAACACTGGGCTTATGATGCTATCCGCAAAGCTTATTCAACAGGGTTTTTAGCGGTTTCTGGTACTCAATTTAACCCGGCTCAAAGTCTTTCTCGCTTGGAAGTTTTGCTAACGTTGGCGCGAGGACTCAACTACACATTTAGCGGTTCCACACAGACGATTTTAGCAGCCTACAGCGATGCTACTACAATTCGGAGTGATGTCCGCAGTGCGATCGCAGCACTCACAGCACGAGGTATTGTAGTCAATTATCCCAATGTCCAATCTCTTAATGCTGATAAAGTGGCAACCAGAGCAGAAGTGACTGCTTTAATATATAAATCATTAGTCAGCACCGGTGAAGTAGCAGATATATCCTCACAATATGCTGTAGAAAAAACACAGCAGCGTTCTGAAGTTCTAGATCAGGCTGAAATGCAGGTAGAAGGTGGAAAACTACGCCGTCATTGCAACCAAGGCATAGGTAATGGTGCGGAAGGTTGCGACCCAGGTAATTCTCAACCTCACGGTGGTAGCAACGATGAAGGCGGACGTACTCCAGGTAGAAAGTAATCCAACTTTTACTCGTACTGAATTTTAATTAAACATACTAAAGGCACGGTGCTACTCAATTCTGTAAGAAACCCGTGTCTATATTTTTGATAGCAATTC
Organism: Mojavia pulchra JT2-VF2; assembly: GCA_019359325.1. Classification (GTDB taxonomy): domain Bacteria; phylum Cyanobacteriota; class Cyanobacteriia; order Cyanobacteriales; family Nostocaceae; genus Mojavia; species Mojavia pulchra. The sequence goes on from JAHHHN010000001.1 coordinate 290,355, forward strand.
GTAATTAAGAAAGTTAAATTGAATTGAGGTTTCTAGGTTTGCATCTGTAGCTGCATTTGGGAGAATTGGGATAATCTAAATTTAGCCTTCGGTTTTTGCGACATTCCCTTGCATATACAACTCTCTGGATGGGAAAGGAATTTTAATGCCTTCTTGCTGATAGCGTTTGTGCAATTTTTTAATAAATAAATGTTTTCCAATGCGCTGATCAAAAAATTCGTTAACGCGCATATAAAGAGTAAAATCTATACTAAAATCACCAAATTTATGAAATCTTATATAAGGTTCGTTTGCCATTAATTCAGGGGCGATTTCTTGCATAACTTCTTTAGCAACTTGAACAGTTACTTTTTCAACTTGTTCTAAATCACTATCATAATCAACACCAACATTAATCGTTAATGTAATTTCCTTGACTGGTAAATGGTAATTGGTAAAGATTGTAGAAGCCAATTTCAAGTTTGGCACAATTATGACGTTGTTAGAAAGCTCCCTAATAGTTGTGTTACGCCAAGATATATCTATTACATAACCCTCATGGCTACCTTCTAATTTGAGATAATCTCCTGTTCTGACTTGTTTAGAAATAATTAAATAAAAACCAGAAAATAAATTTTCTAGCGTGTCTTTCAGCGCCAAACCCACTGCTAGTCCGCTAATTCCTAAAGTTGTGACTATCGGTGTAACTGCAATTCCTAATGTTTGTAATAAGATTAATGTTCCTAAAACTAAAACAGCAGCTTTAGCAAGATTAGCTATTAGTGATGCTGAAACACCTTCGGTTCTATGAGTAAATAGACTCACAAAACCAGCAGCCAATCTAGCTAGAACTAATGTTACTGAGTACAGGACAATTATAGTAATAATTTTTTGCAGAACATTAGCATGATCTGGCTTGATAGGAGCGCTCAGAATTGCCATAAAAAAACCTGCGACTGCAAACCAAATAAAGGTCATGCGATGCAAGGCTTGGAATATGATTTGACTTCCGGGTATTTGTCTTTTGGTAACAAATAGTTTAAGCTTCTTGAACAAAATTTTCTCAGCAATTATTCCCGCTATTAAGCCAGCTAGAATAAATGCAATTGGCAGAACCCATTCCATCATAATCAATGCATAATTTAAGTTTTACATTTAAAATTTCAGCAGCTTTAACGCCGTGCTTGCTAAATTTTACCTTGTTGTTCGCCGTTGGAGAACTGTTTGAGATTTTCTGGGTTTTAGGTAAGTTGTACTTTTCGCTGTTGCGTTAGATTTTCTAAAATGAGATATAGTTTTCACCAAGGTGATTGGATAAGTATTGAGAATTTTTCATAGAAATTTATCTCCACGACTTTACGTCCTTTCAATTGTGACAACCGATTTTTATCTGTTGTGGGTGGATTTGGCATCACCCTGTAGTTAAAAATAAATAACATGGATCTGCCAATTATTTACCACCCAGATTACATTGCCCCATTACCTCCAGGACATCGCTTCCCGATGTCTAAGTTCCGCCAACTATATGAGTTACTGTTGGCTGATGGCGTGGCGCAAACAGAACAATGTTATACCCCAAAACCTCCACCACCAGAAGCAATAGAGTTAGTTCATACCTCAGAATACGTTCAAGCTTACTGTCAGGGAACCTTAGATATTAAAGCCCAACGGCGCATTGGGTTGCCTTGGAGTCCGGCACTAGCGAATCGTACCTGTGTAGCGGTAGGTGGTACAATACTCACTGCCCAACTAGCAATAACTCAGGGTTTAGCTTGCAATACAGCTGGTGGCACTCACCACGCCTTTCCCAGTTATGGATCTGGTTTTTGTATTTTCAATGATTTAGCGATCGCATCCCGCGTTTTACAAAAACTCGGACTTGTGCAAAAAATCTTAATTGTGGATTTAGATGTACACCAAGGCGACGGCACAGCTTTTATTTTTCAAGAAGACGAGAGCGTTTTCACATTTTCGATGCATTGTGAAGTTAATTTTCCTGGCACAAAGCAGAAAAGCGATTTGGATGTTGCCCTACCAGTAGGAATGGAAGATGATGCCTATTTGCAAACTTTAGCAAAGTACTTACCCGATTTATTATCTGATGTGCAGCCAGATTTAGTTTTCTACGATGCAGGAGTCGATCCTCATGTAGGCGATCGCCTGGGAAAATTAGCCTTAACCGACACTGGCATTTTCCGTCGAGAAATGCAGGTTTTGAGTACTTGTGTAGGTGCAGGTTACCCCGTCGCCTGCGTCATTGGTGGCGGTTACGCCGATGATTTGAACTCCCTCGTCTGGCGACACTCACTACTACATCGCGCTGCCACTCAAGTCTATCGGCAATATAAACTATAAATCTTTCTCTTTGCGCCTTTGCGCCTTGGCGTGAGATTTTTATAATTAGGACTTACGCGCAAGTAACGGAAGTTACTGGATGAACAAAACCAAAATCAGAATCTACGAACTATCAACCGAGTTAAAACTAGACAGCAAAAAGCTACTAGCAATTTGCGCTCAACTCAACATTGTAGCCAAAAGCCCCAGCAGTACAATCTCAGAATTTGAGGCAGAACGCGTTCGCAAAGAAGCCAAACCACCAGCGAGCAAAGTTGCTACCTCAAGAATGAAAAAAGCCTCCGAAGATTGGGGCTATATGTTTGTAAATTCCACAATTGATAGTTTTATCCGTCATCTTGAAGACGCATCCACCGTTGCAGCATATCCTGAATTCGGGGAACGCCGAGAATATGCCCACGAGTTAATGTATGAATGTTTCGGTCAAAAGCCTTGTCTATTTTATGTCCGCCGCAAGGGTGCTGGCAGAGCTGTAAAAGAAGAAATTTGGGATTTAGTCGTAGCTACAGACTCAGATGATAGTAAATTACCCCTAAGACTTCAGAAGTTAGGAAAAACTTTAGGATTTAAAGCAGCAGTACAACCAAATAGTGATCACGGTTTAAAAATTCTGTCTGTCTATTTACTCCAACCTTCACGGGGACAAGCCGATGCTTATGCTGTGCCCTTTCGCTTGCGGCTTTTGCCTAACCATGAGCATCATATCGGTCTTCCCTCAGCAGTATTTGCACGTATGGCAGCCGCGCCAGTTTGTGGCGACTATGTGCCTACAGAAGAACAACTCAAAGCCTGGAAAGCGTTTTTGCAGATTGAGGAAAAAATCGCTCAGGCTCGTCAATTTTGTGTACCTTACCTGAGTCATAACTACAACTTAAAAAGGCGGATCAGTTTTGAAATTGATGTCACCTCGGCTACCCTTGACGGTTCTAACGAAAATCCCTTGGATGTAGGAAACTTCTGGGAACGGGTAAGAAAAGCAAAAAACGACGACTTGAAACTGTTCGAGACTGCACCCACGGGGAAAAACTGGCAGCAAGGCCGCTTATTAGGATCTATTGAAGAAGTTGACCCTAAGCACTGCATCATCAGCGTCAGGCTGGAACGTGACTTAGCTGACTACATAGCAAGCGGGCGTTATCAGCTACCCACCACAGGATTCTTATGTTTTGAAGCACTGGGTGACATTAAACAAATTCAGCGTAAGAAAAAAGCCTTAGAAGATTTGAACAATGGTCGTACCCAAAATCCTTACTTGGGCAATTTCTTATTCGACGCTTCCCAAGCCAGACCTATTCAAAAAACTGTCCAACTGCAAGCACAAGATTTATTATTGTCCTCTGCTAACCCTGGTCAAAAAGCAGCAGTAGAAACGGTACTTTCCGCCGAGGATCTTGTTTTGATTCAAGGGCCACCTGGTACAGGCAAAACTACCGTAATTGCTGAGATTTGTTATCAAATTGCCTTACGAGGTGGACGTACCTTAATTGCCTCTCAAGCCAATTTAGCAGTTGATAACGCTCTCAGCCGATTAGTTCACAACCCAGTCATCCGGGCGATACGCAAAGGACGCGCTGAAAAAGTTGGGGAGGAAGGACAGCCTTTTTTAGAAGACCAAGTAATTGGCACTTGGTTAGAAAATACTGCTACTGACTGTGAAAACAATCTCAGCCAACGCCGTCAAAATGTAGAGATTTTTCGTCAATTGTTGGCATCATCACAAAGATTTACTGCTTACTTCCAAGCTGAAGAAGAATTTCAACAGAGTCAACAGGAAGTAAATCAACGTCAGCCACAATTAGAGCTAGATTTAAAAAAGCAAGAATCACTTTATCAAGAAGCGTTAGCCAAAAAAAGTGAAGTAGAAACTTTATTTTCTGGCTTAGAAAATCTCCTCAATGCTCCGAACATTGTAAATTGGGAAGCCCCAGAAATTACAAATTTTTTGCCCCATCTTAGACCTTATACAGAAGGTAAAGATTTAGTCAAAAGCTTTTTAATAAATGTGAGTAAAGCCATCAGCTTGACTAATATACTTGGCTTTGTTCAACCTCAATGTGGCGCTTTTGGATTAGCCGTTTGGTTACGTGAAACTGTAGCGACTGGAATTCCTGAATTTAGAACTGCATTAATTTATGCTCAGAGTGCAAATGTAGCGATGTTAGAAGTTGCAGCAGCAGTTGAGGTTTTTAAACAGCATTCCAGCGAGTTGCATCAGTTAGAAAAAGAGCATCAGCAATTCTTTAGCAAACAGCAAAGTCTACAACAAACAATCCAAACTTGGGAGAACCGCAAACAAGAAATCGATGTAGTGATAAATGACGTTAAGGAATGGAAGTCTATAGCAAATTCCCGACTGTCTGAAATTTTGCAAAATTCGAGACAAAATCCTCAACCATTAACAGCAGATTTATTTCATTTACCACCAGGATTAGTAATCCTGGCTAGTTCTTTAAAAATATCACTGATTCCAGAAAATTATACAGTCAATCTGCCTGATTGGGATTTATTAGCGAAAGCGATATCTTATGAAATAGAAGGTAATTTTACTGATAAAAAAGGTAGACAGCATAGTTTTAGCTATTTTTTACAACAAAATTTTAGCCAAATTCCGTTGGTATTAGAAACAAGCGATCGCACTCAATGGCAAGAAATTTATCAGCAATTTAATAACTATCAATATCTCACAGTAAATCAGCGAAAAGCTCTAGTTGAAACAACTCAGATTTTTCTAAGCAGAATTCAACAAACTTATGGTGATTCTTGGAAACCCAACCATAGCGAATCTACTCTTACCAGAATTACCCAAGAATTCATAGAGAGCCTTTTAGCAAATGCGCGACAATGTGTGTTTAAAGTTAAAACGGAAACAGAACAGCAGCTTCAAAATTTGCAACGACAATTAAATGAACTACACAACAATGAAATTGCTCAACAGCAAATACTAAATGTTCAAAACTCTATAGAAACAGCCAGACAAGATGCTAATGTAAAACTTGCAAGAGCGATCAATATTCTGCAAGAACTCAACCAACAATCAAACGTTCCTAATCAATTACATACTTTAGCTGAACAATATCTCACAACCCAAGCAAATATTTGGGAAAAACCTCAAGAATTTTCCAAGCACGTTCATTATTGGATAAATCACCTCAGTCAGCTTGAAAATCTGATTCCATTAATAGAGCCTTTTGCTGTATTAGAAGATATTAAAATTACTCTATTTGAACATTTATCAAGGTTACAAGAAGAAACTACAATTTTTCAACAAAAACTTGAGAACCTAAAAATAGAAATAGCTGAAATAATCCAAAAAGCACAACCACAGCCATCAGAAACTTTGTTATTAGAAAGAAAATGGTGGGAGACAGAATGGCAATTAATACCTGATAAACTTAAACCAAAAACTACACCTAATGAATTGTATAATTTAGAATTTTTACGCAGCATCAAAACTCAGTTTGAATCTTGGCAAAATCAACTAGATAAAGACGAAACTCATCTCAACAGATATCAAGGATTTATCCAAGATTGGATTGAAAAAGTACGTAACCCATCTGAGCGCGATCGCAATGATTTAAGACAAATTTATTTAGATAATTGTAACGTCGTTGGTATCACCTGTGTACAAGCAGCAGGGAGAGATTTTTCTGAAGAATTTCAATACTTTGATGTTGTCATTATTGATGAAGTTAGTAAATGTACTCCACCAGAGTTACTTATCCCAGCCTTGAAGGGTAAAAAGTTAGTCATGGTAGGTGATCATAGACAACTACCACCAATGCTTGATACTAATACTTTAGAAGAAGTTGTGCAAGAAATTGGCAGTACACGAGACGAATTGCAATTTTTAGAAGAATCACTATTTAAAAGCCAATTTGAAGATGCCGATCAAAGCATCAAACAAATGCTAACTACCCAATATAGAATGCACCCTTTTATTATGGGCGCAATCAATCAATTTTATGAGGGTAAACTAGAATGTGGAATTTTGGAGCCGGATATTAAACGCGCCCATGATTTAGCAGGTGAAATAATTCAACCAAACCATCATCTACTTTGGGTGAAAATTCCCAAATCAAATGAATTTCAAGAACAGCGTGAAGGAACCTCCTTATTTAATCTTCAAGAAATTGATGTAATTGAACGTTTGTGTCAGCAATTTGAAAATACTTGGTCTGCTAGAGTCGCCTGTGGCGAACCGAAAAAAGAAATAGCTGTAATTACATTCTATGGCGCTCAACTGCGAAAAATTGATGAACGCTTACAATCAGAACTGTTCCCTTCATTGCAAATTCGTACTGGTACAGTTGACCGATTTCAAGGTATGGAACGCCCAGTTGTAATTGTGAGTATGGTTCGTAACAATAGTAAAGGTGATGTCGGATTTGCTAAAAAGTCAGAACGGGTGAATGTGGCTTTTTCTCGCGCTCAAGAATTACTAGTAATTGTGGGTTGTCACGATTTATTTACCCAACAACCAGGTAAAATCGGCAATATGTACTCAGAAGTTGCCAATACAGTAAGTCATCATGGAGGTTTCGTTGATGTTTCTCGCATCCTCGGCTAAACCTATCGATGACAGTCTCAGGAATTTGGTAGAAGAAATTGAAACGCAAAATCCTAATTTATCAGTTTTAGCAGCGCGTCAATTGCGTTATTGTTTGCAACAAACAACTGTAGAAATTACTATAACTGAACCTCGTCCCTTTAACGTACTCGAAGAGTTTATCATTCGTGCTGGAATTGAATTCGCTCCGCCACCAACTATTAATGAATTAGCATCCATACTTGGGCTTGATTCTGTATTTGTGCAAAGTACAATTACAACTCTGCAAAAGTTACAAACTCTGGCACAAAAACCGCCAATTACAGTTACCGAGCAAGGGCGCTTATTTTATGAAAAGGGTTCTGTACCACAACCCCCATATTCCGTACAAATTTATGCTATTACAGATTCTTTAGGCGAAACACTAACTTTTCAGGCTGAACCATTAAATGAAGTAGTTATCAACCTGCCTGACTTGGCAAGTTTTTTGAATATTGATTATAAAATTAATAATATCTCTTCCTTAAGTTTGGAGCAAATCCAAAAAAGTCTTCAGGCTTCAGGTGTAGCACTTCATGTACCAGAAGCAGGAAAGATTGCTACTGCTTTTAGAGTAGTAGCTCCGACTCAAACTATTTGGAGAAAAATATCCTTATTTTTAATTTATGATGCAATAGTAGATAAATTGAGCATCCAACTTCGGCGAGGAAAACAAATTTTAGATTCAAGGTCGAAATGGCTAGAAATCCTTTTATCTGAAGGAAAGATTTCTTTGCAATCCTTATGCAAATTATCCAACGAAACCATCAATGTTGAGCAGGAAGCCGTCTTTAATTATAAGAATGACGAAATAGAAGCGAGAGTTGAAAAGATTCGTCAGCAAGCTTTCAAAAATTCTATAAAACAGAAAAAAACTTTGGTGTCTGGTACAGTTATACAGTTAGGCGATCGCCAACTTAATCAAACGTTCTTAGAAAGCATAAATGCAGCGAAGAGCCAGATTATCATCTATTCTCCTTGGGTAAATCAGGTACTTGTAAATGACGAACTCCTGACTCTGCTAGAGCAATTGACCAAGCGCGGAGTTTGGATTTTGATTGGGTATGGAATACAAGAAGAACAACCAATATCACCAGAAATAGTAGAAAAGGTGCGAACAATCACAACACCTGAAGGTTTACCATCTGTACAGGTTTTTGGGTTAGGAAATTCCCATGTCAAAGAAGTAATAGTTGATCGGGAAATTTATCTTTGTGGCACTTATCAATGGCTATCCTCTGGCGGCTACCAACTACCATTAGGTGAGTTAGTTTATCAAGTAACAATTCCCCAGCAAGTTCAAGAAGCTTATAAATTTCTCTCCACTCGCTTCCAAAACCACGCTCAACAATTATGGAACCAAGCTGTAGAAAAACGAGATGCTCAACTAGCTGTAGAGCCTTTGTGTGTATGGGGTGCGCTGGGTATGGAAGAGATAGCAATTACAGAAATAGAGAAAAATAACTGGTTAGAATTGCTTCCATTGTGGTTGAATGTGGCGCTTCAGAAATTAAGGTCGAATAACTTACTCAAAGATTCAAGAACTTTTCAACTGGCGCTTTCATTGCTGAGTCAGGTTACAGGAGAAGAAGTTTTTGTTGATTTATTGCGAGAGGGATGGCGACAAGTTATTGATGCGATCGCCACAAAAAACCGTGATACTGCTTTAAATTTACTCAATAATGAAGTATGGGCGCACTTTCTCCGTCTCAACATTGCTTACCAGAATGATTCACCCGATGAATTTATCTCGCAACAGATTTTATCTCAGCAATTAAAGCCAAAAAAAGGACAACCAGAAAAGAAGACTAGGAAAAAAGTTAAGGAATAAGTTTGAAGTACTAGTTTATGAGAATATGAATAATAGGGGGATTATCTGCCTCTAAATAAAATTAGTGGTCATATCATGTAGGCGATCGCCTCAAAAAATTAGCTTGAACTGAATACTGCCATTTTCCACCGGGAAATGCAGGTTTTAAGTACTTGTATGAAGTGTTTATTCCGTCTTTTAAGTCATTAAGACGGTCATATCAATGCTCTCAAGTTCTTTCCCAAGCACCACTCCCATTATCTAAGACCGATAGTGGTGTTTATCGCCTTTAGGGTTTATTTAACAATAGCTGATCACGAATCACTAATACTAAGGGCATAAATTGTTTATACCTTTAGTATTTCTAAGTTGATTAAAAAACGGCTGAAATACCTGTGATTGCTGGTTTGTGGTTTAACAATCCTTAACTAAAACTTAGCTTCAAGATAGATGCAGAAAATCGTGTCATTCGATACAATTTATAGGCTGGGAGAGCCGAGGAGAATAAAGTGAGCTTATCAAAAGGCTTTGAGATTGAGATGTACACGGGCACACCTCAAGGTGAAATCGTCGGTCTCTCTGACAAAATTGTCGGTGCTCTAGATGGATTTGTGCGAGAGCCAGATAGCCGCAATGTGGAATACATAACCAAGCCATCGCATAGTTATGAGCAGCTATTGTGTGCCCTGCTGGGCCCTCGTCAGAAATTACGAAAATTTATCAAGCAGTTTGGTGATTACACTCTGATTCCAGGGAGTACATTGTCATTGGGTAGGAGCGATCGCTTTTTCCGTTCCGACCCCACTAACCCCTATCATGACTACATTGAGCAAACCTACGGCACAAAAGTAGTCACAGCCAGCGTGCATATCAATATTGGTATCAGCGATCCAGAAATATTAATGCGGGCGTGTCGGGTGATTCGGGCGGAAGCACCTTTATTTCTTGCTCTGAGCGCCTCATCTCCCTTTTTAGATGGCAAAGCTACCGGCTATCATTCCACCCGTTGGGGAGTCTTTCCGCAAACACCTGCCCATGTCCCTTTATTTGAAAGCCATGCCCACCACATTCAATGGGTGGAAGATCAACTAACTGCTGGCACAATGCAAAATGTGCGGCATTTATGGGTATCAGTAAGACCTAATGGCGATCGCCGTCCCTATCACTTAAATCGCTTAGAATTGCGAATTTGCGATTTAGTCACAGATCCAATTGCCTTACTAGGGATTACTGCTTTGCTAGAAGCTCGTTTATTGCAGATAATCGAAAACCCCGACATCGATCCATTAACTCAAAGTACCCTCTCACCTGAAGAACTTATTACTTTAACTGCTAGCAACGAAGCTGCGGCTGCTACTGCGAGTCTCGATGCTCCGCTTCAGCATTGGCAAGATGGTAGAACTATTGTAGCCAGAGATTGGATTTGGCAAATGTACCCAGAAGCTTGGGCGATCGCCAAACAAAAAGGCTTTAGTTGTTTCCTTTCTCCTTTGCGTAAAATTCTCCGTGAAGGTAATGAAGCCCAACAGTGGTTGCAATTACACGCAGTTGGGGTTGAATCTGACCGCGTCATTACCCAGGCTATTATTGCCACCCAAGAACGCGAATTTGAATTAGAAGATAAATTGTGTTCATCCCTGATGGCTTAACACGCCTCTTGTCGATTCGTCTGGCAGTTGATCGCGTTAACACAGATAACCCAGCCGCCTTGTACGAAGTATTCCAGCCAAAAAAAGCTCCTCGTCATACATAGCCCTCAATAGCACAATTGAGGGTTTTGCTTTACCGAAACTTCAAATAGTTGACATAATGTGAAGTTTCTGTTAGATATATTAATATAAGCTTACAAAGCTAAAAAATAAATATTTTAACTACGACAACTGCGAAGAAAATCTGACATTTGGGTATTTCGGAGTTTTCTTCTTGAACCTCGGCAAGCGCAGCCGAGGTTTTATTTTAAGGTCTAGCAAAGTGCCGAGTTCTAAGTTTTGAGTAATACAGCGTTTTAGTGTTCTGAACTTGCTGTCAGTAATCTTGAGATTTTTTTGATTAGGAAAGCTAAACAATCGCTTCACTTGTATTTCGGTATATACCCTAACGACATTCAGCGCTAACAGAGTAAAAATTGATTCGTATTAAGCATCTGTAGCCACTCCAGAAAACTCCAGAACCACTGAGAGCTAATCTGGAGTTTTCTTTTTTTGGAGGTTAAAACAATGTATTATTTATCATCTTTGTGTAATAACTGTCGAATTTGAGTAAGTATAATATTAAACTTAAATACTTTACATTCTGTAGGGCAGGTATTGCCTACCCTACTATATTTACGCGGCTATATACCTACCTTGGCGCAAAAATCTTATAAAGGACGGTAAACACGGTAGTTGATATTGGGGAAGATATTATCCATCAGCTCGACTTTTTCTAGCCAACCGCTATCCACTTTGCCGATTTTAACGTCATCGTAGAGCTTGTTGAACCGCATAAGATGCGATCGCGTCCGTCTGACTGCATAGGGAACCATTGTTCCAGTACGCATAATAAATGCCCAATCAGAAGATTGTGCTAGTAATAATTCTCGCGCCGCTTGGTTCAGTGCTTTCCACTGCAACTCATCCTCTGGTTCCAAGTGCGAGATTTCAATCATGCGTTCAGCCGCCTTGTGTAAATGTGGGTAAATCCAGGCATTAGTCTCATTCAACCAATACTCATGGAAGCCCTTGAAACCCCAGCTTGACTGTGAAGGGCGGCAAACTTGCTGATTCGGTTGTGCGCGCAAATAATCTGCCAAGTGAGTCATTGCATAGGTTCCTTGGTCATACCATGACTTGCGGAACAAGTAATCAATGAACCAAGGGCCTTCATACCACCAATGTCCAAATAACTCTGCATCGTAGGGCGAAACGATAATTGGCGGACGTTGCATTATGCCATGAAGATGTGCAGCTTGCCGTTCTCGGTTATACATAAAGTTAGCAGCATGTTCCGCCGCTTTTTCCTTTGCCCAATAAGGATCGTAGAGTGCCTTATCAGAAAGTCCTAAACCGCGTCCAGTAATTTTATGATATTTAATACCCGTGTTTTTACGTTGGCCGTTGGGCATAATGTAGGGCTTGATGTACTCATATTCTGCTTCCCAGCCCAAATCTTTGTAAAACTCGCGGTATTCTGCTGCTCCAGGATAGCCCACCTCAGAAGACCATACCTGCTGAGAAGATTCATGATCGCGTCCAAAGACAGCGACACCCGTTTCTGTATAAATGGGGGCATAGGTACCAAACCGAGGACGGGGGCGGGCGTAAAGGATGCCATGTCCATCGGTGAGGAAGTAGCGCAACCCAGCATCTGCCAGCATTCGCTCTAAACCTTCATAGTAAGCACATTCAGGCAACCAAATGCCTCTAGGTGCCTGTCCAAAGGTTTCTTCATAATGTTCGCAAGCTACCTGAATTTGTGCCCACACAGCTTGCGGATACATTTTCATCAATGGCAGGTAGCCGTGGGTAGCGCCGCAAGTGATGATTTCCAGATTGTTAGTGTCTTGGAACTCCTTAAAGGCTGTCACCAAGTCACCGTTGTAGCGTTCCCATAACTGACGCGCTTCGTTAAACTCAGTAGCGTAATGTTCCGCTAAATAACGAATATGCCCGTTATGCACATTACGTTCAGCTTCCAGTTCTATAAGTTCTTCTAGTTGGGCTAAATGTGCATCGTAGCGTTCTTGCAGCAGAGGATCGCGGAGCATCGACACTAAAGGCGGTGTCATACTCATCGTGATTTTGAAGTCGATACCGTCTCGCTTTAGGCCTTCAAATACTTTTAATAAGGGAATGTAAGTTTCGGTAATAGCTTCATAGAGCCATTCTTCCTCCAGCACATAGTCACTTTCTGGGTGACGAACGAAGGGTAGATGTGCATGAAGTACAAGCGCGACGTAACCGATAGCCATAGGTATTCTGGGGTGGTACGTGTAAATTGAAGGTCGAGGGGTTTGGCTGAAATTAACAATATTTTAAGACTTTATTGGGATCGTGACATTAGTTAATGAGTTTTTCCTAGTCGATGCTCGTAGATGATGGCTCAGGACTAGGTACTCGAAACTCAGTAATGAAAAAAGTACACCTGCGATCGCCTTTTCTTTTCTTCCTCCGCACCTCTACGCCTTTGCGCGACGCCACTTGCTACCCTGCCTTAAGCCCTTTGGGTGACGCTCCTACGTCGCTACCGCTACACTAACACCAACGCAGTGGCTCCTCTGCGTGAAATAAAAAAGTGATCGCCTTAAATTTGCCTCGTTTTATCAATGTCAAATCCACCCGCTATTAACTGTTTTCAGTTAATTGACCGTTTGATCGGAATTTGTATCCAGAACTCAGTACCTTTACCAGCTTCGGAAAAACATTGAATTTGACCGCTGTGTTTTTCGACAATAATTTGGTAACTAATAGATAATCCTAGACCAGTTCCTTTACCAGGTTCTTTAGTGGTATAAAAAGGATCGAAAATGCGCGATCGCATACTTTCAGGAATCCCACAACCATTATCAGCAATGCTGATCAAAATAGAATTTCCTTCTATAAGTTCTGTAGAAATTCTAATTTGAGGATTACTAATGCATTGTCCTATAGCATCTGAGTGTTCTAGAGCATCAATCGCATTACTGAGAACATTCATAAATACCTGATTCATCTGGGCGGCGTAGCACTCCACATCGGGCAATTCACCGTATTTCTTAACTATTTCTACAGGAAGAGAATTACCTTGTGGTTTGAGGCGATGTTTTAAAATTAACAAAGTGCTGTCAATACCGTCATGAATATTAACAGGCTTCATTTCTGCTTCATCCAGGCGTGAAAAATTGCGTAAAGATAGCACTAATTCACTAATACGTTCTGCTCCTATAGTCATTGAAGCGAGAATTTTGGGTAAATCTTGAGCAATAAAGTCTAAATCTAGTTCTATTGTTTTATTTTTAACTTCTGCTGTTGGTTCAGGATAGGTTAGCTGATAAATGTGTAGCAATTTCAGCAAATTTTCAGTGTACTCACTAACATAGGCAATGTTGCCATAGATAAAATTAATCGGGTTGTTAATTTCATGTGCTACCCCAGCAACCAACTGCCCCAGCCCAGCCATTTTCTCACTTTGAATCAACTGGCTTTGAGTTTGCTGCAATTCTTGGAGAGTTACCTTGAGTTCTTCCCTTTGACGCTGAGTCTGTTCGAGCAATTCTGCTTGCTGGAGTCCTACTCCTAATTGAGTGCCAATCTGTACTAGCAAATCTACTTCATCTTCTTGCCAATCACGAGGATTCCTATTTTGATAAGCTGCTAGTAATCCCCAGAGTTTATCGCCCTGAAAAATCGGCACAATCATATATGCCCTAGCTTGCATTTGCTCGATCACGGCAATATGACAAATGGAAGAATTGGTGTTGTAAATATCATCAATAACAAGATTTTTCCCTTTGGCGTAGTCTCCTCCTTGGGTTTGTTGTAAGTAATCATCTGCAATCACAGGTGTAATTTTTTCCACTGGTGGCCAACCCTCGGCTAGGGACTCAGCAACAAACTTACCACTCCAATCAGAACAGAAGCGATAGATTAGCACTCGATCAACTTCCAATAGCTGCCGCACTTCTTGTGTACTGGTGGCAAAGATATTGTTAATGTCAAGAGACTGCCGAATTTTCTCAACAGTTGTGGCTAGTGCCTTTTCTCGTTCAGCTGCTTTAGCCAATTTCTCGGCTTGTATCTGCATCTGTTTTAGAGATTCTGCCTGCTGTAATGCTACCCCTATTTGCACGCCCACTTGTGCCAACAAATTAATTTCCTCATCTTGCCAATAACGGGGTTGTGAGTTTTGATAAGCTACTAGCAATCCCCACAGTTTCTCACCTTGGGAAATCGGCACAAAAACTTCATTGCGGGCATACTTGCCTGCCTGTGTTCCTTGCAACAGCAGGCGTTCTGTCATCGGTTGGGACTTAACTATTGGTGTCCAGCCATCAACAATCGAATCAGCGACAAATTCACCACTCCAATCAGGATAAAAGCGATAAATGGCTACTCGTTCTACCTCCAGCAAGCGTCGGACTTCTTGAGTTGTAGCTTTAAATATTGTGTCGATATCTAAAGACTGACGAATCTTGTCTACGGTGTTAGCCAGTGCCCTTTGCCTTTCCGCGGCTTTGGTGAGTTCTGCTGCTTGGGTCTGTGTATGGTGTAAGAATTCCGCTTGCTGCAAAGCCACACCAAGTTGAACGCCAATTTGGTTGAGCAAGTAGACTTCATCCTCCTGCCAATTCCGAGATTCTGAGTTTTGGTAAACTGCTAACAAGCCCCAGAGCTTTTGATTGTAGCGAATGGCAATGATTACATAAGCTTTTGCCTGATAGGCCTCTAAGATTTTAATGTAGCAGTTACTAAAGCCAGCATTATAGATGTCGTTACAAATACGGTATGTTTTACCTTGGGAAAAGCTGCCGCCCTTTGTATCTTGTAAGTATGTATCTGCTGGGAATTTAGCTAAATCTTTCAAGCTACATTCGCTGATATCTTCACACAATTCGGGTCGCTCTAACTGCTCTTGCATGAGGGAAGTCCAGCCCTCTGCCACTGATTCAAATACGAATTCACCACTCCAATCAGGATTAAAGCGATAAATTGCTACACGGTCAGCGTTCAGCAGATGTTTGATTTCTTGGGTACTCGTGCGGAAAATATATTCTAAATCAAGGGACTGACGAATTTTTTCAACGGTTGTAGCTATAGTTTTCTGCCATTCTGCTGCTTTTTCTCTAGCTGTTGCTTGAGCTAGTTGTGCCGACTGTAATTTCACCTGTTCCAGGTAATCTGCTTGCTGCAATGCAATTCCTAAATGCTCGGCAATTTGTTGCACAAACTCGATTTCGGAGACTGCCCATTGCCGAGTACCACTACACTGATGAATACATAGTAATCCCCATAAATTTTTACTCTTCATTAGGGGGGTAACTATACTGGCACGTACTTGTAACCTTTCGAGAATTTGGGCATGGCAATCACTGACATTAGCTTGATAGATATCAGCCATTGCCTTAACTCGACCTTGCTTATACAGTTCTGCAAACTCCGTTGCAAAGCAGCGATCGCGTAGTTTAGCAGCCATTGCCGAACCCCATTCTGCCGCTACATCTTCGTAAATGAATTCTCCCTCCCAGTCTAATTCTGGGTAAAAGCAGAATACTCCAACTCGGTCAGTTTTGATTAATTGACGGACTTCGGTGACTGTAGTGGTAAAGATTGTTGCTAAATCAAGAGACTCTCGAATCCGAGAAATTATCCTATTTAAGGTTTTATGAAGTTCTGCTTGATATCTTGCTTCTGTGAGTAAATCAATATGTTGTAGTGCTACTCCCAAATGTTGGGCAATTTGATTGACAAACTCTATTTCAGTAGCTTGCCAGTCACGAGATCCACTGCATTGATGAATACATAGCAAGCCCCATAATTCATTACCCTTGAGTAAGGGTGCAACGACATTTGCCCGTATTTGAAATTTTGTTAAAGTTTCGATGTAACACTCACTGAAATTACCTTGATAGATATCAGCAATAGCATTAACACGGCCTTGTTTGTATAACTCAGCAAACCTCAGACTAAAGCAGCGATCGTGGAGTCTATTTGCTAGCGCTGAATTCCATTCTGAGCCTACATCCTCATGTACAAATTCCCCTTCCCATTCCAGTTCAGGATAAAAACGGAACACCCCAACCCGATCAGCTTTGAGCAATTGGCGCACTTCAGTAACTGTAGTTTTAAAAATAGTTTCTATGTCTAGAGATTCACGAATTCTGGCGATGACTCTAGCTAAGGCTTTTTGTTTCTCACCCTGAAGTTGGCAGGCACTTATATCTAGTTGAAACTCTTGTTGCTCTGTAGTTGCTTCTAGAGGTTTTATGGTGATATTTTCTTCCATTGCTGGTGGGTTTCTATAAGCGTCTTATATTTCATAATTCCCCCAGCAACTAAAAAGGTAACAGCAAGGATAATTTATCTATCTTAAGTAGTAGATATAAAAGTTTATAAAAATTTAGGAACCCGATAGTATCAGGTTCCTACAAAGCATTTTTGACTACAAAAAACTAAGTTAAATATATTGCGAAGGAATTATCGCCGCTTAGGAGGGCTGCGACGAAGTTCGCGTTTTTCCGCTTCTTGACGACGGCGATCGCGCCAATCTGTCAGGGTTAGATAACTAACTCCGCCAGTTACTGCTACTAGCAAGATTACGGCTACTAAAGCCAAAATACTCAGGAATGGACTTTCCACGATTCTTCTATAGTCCGTTACGTCCCCAAACTACCATTGCAATTGACCAAGTGAATACAACCAACAGTGATACCCATCCCAGTGTCAAAATCGCCATAGTCCCACTTCTGAAATAATTACAAAACGTTTCTAATATTTATCATACTGGGAAAGGCAGTTGATTACTCAACAGCATTTGCAGGGAAGTTGCACATTGTGAATAAAATTTCAAATCCTCAACTGATGGTGGAGCGCCTAGAATCCCTGAAAGCTGGCATAATTGGGGGTTTTTCCTTGGGTTTAGCTTTTACGCTCACCAGTCTTGTAAATAATCTAGTGTTAGTAAAGTATTTTTCGATACTGGAAAATTGGAAAATTGAGCCGTTAAATTTAAACTTTTTACTAAGTGCGGCGATCGCTTGTTTCTCTGGTTTGCTGTTTGGTGTCACTTACCGCTATATCATCCGCCAAGACAAAAATCCTCAACTCAAAGTCGGTGGTGTGTTGGCCTTTGGCTTGGTGCGGGGATTAACTCAGATCGAAGTTGGTTGGAATGCCACGACTACAGCTTTACCGTATTTGGTGCTAGCTGGGGAAAGTGTATTGTGGTTTGCGATCGCTGCGATCGCAGTTGATATCGCAATGCAACTCGGCTGGGTTAAGCCTTTTCTATCTACCTAAATTTTCGTTCTTAGAACAAAAACGTGGTTCATTTTTCCTTGATCATTGCGTAAGTCCTAGCCACAATTGCGAATACTGAATCGGTGTTCTAGCAGCCACCATTGATGTTTAGCTATTAGTGGCATAGGAGACTTTAAGATTTTTAGCTTGAAAACGTCTGCTAAATATGAAAAATAGTAAGCTTTTAACCATCAGGAAGCATTTCTATAAAAACTAAAAATTTTATACCCATTAAGGAAGTTATTTATTATAGTTGCATCTATCCTGAGAAAGTTGTTTATTTAATTAAAAAGAAATTAATTTACATTTATAACAGTAGCTTTTAACTGTCTAAGTAAATAGTTTATTCCTTATTGAAGGGAGTGTTGGATATTTAAAATTTTTAGCAAATATTACTTAATTTTAACTAAGCGTAATATTTGCTAAAAGGTAACGTAAAATAATCCTTTTAAAGGTATTCGATGTTTTCATTTCCTAATAATTATTACCACTAGCGATCGCTACATTGATAATGTTGTACCGAAAGCCAATAAACAAGCTGCAAAAATTCATCCAAAAACAAGGTTTTTTGCATGTAGGAATTTTTCTGGCAATTTTGTTGAGTATCATATTGTTCAGTTGGGTAGCACTCTCGCAGCGACCAGTTACCCTCAATCTGTTAATGACTGCCCCTGATGCCCAACCTTGGAGGCAAGGTTTGATTAGAGACTTCGAGGCTGAGAACCCTGGCATTCGCATTAACCTGATTGAAGGGCCGAATGCCACAAATTTGCTCGAAGACCTGTATACATCATCTTTTATCTTGGGTGAATCTCCTTATGACCTAGTAAATATGGATGTCATCTGGACACCCAAGTTTGCTGCTGCTGGATGGTTACGACCCTTAGACGATCGCGTTTCTAAAGAGGAGTTGGCAGTATTTTCGCCCAAGGATGTAGAAGGGGGACGTTACCAAGGCAAGCTGTACCGCATTCCAGTGCGTTCTGACGTGGGAATGCTCTACTACCGAGAAGATTTACTCAAAGAAGCAGGATTGAAGCCGCCAGAAACCTTTGAGGATTTGATGCGAATTTCCCAAGCCTTGCAGAAGAAAGACGAAGTGAATTGGGGCTATCTTTGGCAAGGACGCCAATATGAAGGACTCGTGGCGATGTTTATAGAAGTCCTCGATGGCTTTGGTGGTTTCTGGGTTAATCCCGACACGCTCGAAGTTGGGCTAGATCGACCAGAAACATTACGAGCTATTGAGTTTCTGCGTAGTACCGTCAGGGAGGGCGTTTCTCCTCCTGGAGTCACAACCTACCAGGAAGAAGATACCCGGCGCTTGTTCCAAAGTGGTCAAGTGGCATTTTTACGCAGTTGGCCCTATGCATGGCCTTTAGCCCAGGCAGAAAATTCGCCAATCCAAGGCAAAATAGCTATTAAACCAATGGTTCATGCTCCAGGTCAGACGGGGGCAGCTTGTCTAGGGGGCTGGGGTTTAGGAATTGCTAGAACCTCTAGACATCCCGAAGAAGCTTGGAAAGCAATTCAATATTTTACCAGTAGGGAAGCACAACGCCGATTCATATTGACCGCAGGTTATGTGCCCAGTCGTCGGGATTTGTTTACAGACCCAGAGATTGTTGCCAAATACCCCCACTATCCCCAATTACTGGAAGTCGTGAACAATGCAGTTTTACGTCCACCAATCGCACAATATGCTCAAACATCAGATATTTTGCAACGTTATCTCAGCGCGGCGCTATCCGGTCGGATGAATCCTGAACGAGCAATGCAAGCTGCTGCTGCTGAAACGCGCCGACTGCTAGAAGCTGGAAGAAAAGGATGAATCAAGGCAGATGGCAGGGGAAATAACTATGAATAACTCTTGCCCAATGCCCGATGCCCTAAGACAAATAACAAATGACTAATGGCTAATTCACATACACTCCGAGGCCGGGAACAACAGACAGCTTGGATATTACTAACACCCGCACTGCTGCTGCTGTTGTTTGTATTTGCCTATCCAATTTTACGAGCATTCTGGTTAAGTGTATTTACTAGGAACCTGGGAACAGAGTTACAACCCGTATTCTCTGGTTTGGAAAATTATGTGCGGATGGCGGGGGATGGCCGTTTTTGGCAGAGTCTCTGGGCAACAACCGTGTTCACAACAGCATCCGTAATATCAGAACTACTGCTAGGACTGGGGATTGCCTTGGTTCTCAATCAGGCGTTTTTTGGCCGGGGTATAGTGCGTACAACCGCTATTTTACCTTGGGCTTTGCCTACTGCTTTGATTGGTCTGGCGTGGGCTTGGATTTTTAACGACCAGTTTGGGGTTGTAAATGATATTCTGCGGCGGTTGGGACTGATTGAAACTGGGATTAACTGGTTAGGAGATCCAACGTTAGCAATGATAGCAGTAGTTTTTGCTGATGTTTGGAAAACCACACCCTTTATCAGTATCTTGCTGTTGGCTGGCTTACAGTCGATATCAAAAGACCTCTATGAAGCTTACTCGGTTGATGGAGCAACTGCTTGGCAAAGCTTCCGCAATATTACCCTGCCACTGCTGCTGCCGCAAATCTTAATTGCAGTGCTATTTCGGTTTGCTCAAGCTTTCGGGATTTTTGACTTAATTGCTGTGATGACTGGGGGTGGCCCTGGTGGTGCTACAGAAGTGGTGTCATTGTACATCTACTCTACGGTGATGCGCTACTTAGATTTTGGTTATGGAGCAGCCCTTGTAGTGGTGACATTTTTAATATTGATTGCTGCGGTGGCGATCGCTAGTTTCTTGCTTAACAAATACCGTGCCAAATCAGGAGCCATTTAACCGATGAGTATAACTCCACAAGCAGTTCCAACGACTCCAAAACGAACGGGGGAAACCAAGTTTTCTCTTAAAAAAATCTTGCTGCTAATCGCAGTTGTATTAGTGGTGCTATTCAGCCTAGCGCCAGCCCTATGGCAATTGCTGACCTCGTTTAAAGTCAATGAGGATATTGCCGCCGTTCCTACTGTTTATTTTCCTACACGATTTACTTTCAATCACTACATTGAGTTATTCACCCGTCGTCCATTTTGGCGCTACATCTTCAACAGTGCCTTGGTGTCGATTATTTCTACAGCTGTATCTTTAGCGATCGGCGCACCTGCTGCCTATGCTCTGGCACGGTTACGCCCTTGGGGTGGACAAGTTATCCTTGCGGCTGTTCTGATTGTGACTTTATTTCCAGGAATTCTCTTATTCTTGGGACTGTTAGAAATTATCCAGGCACTCAGACTGGGCAACAACTATCTGGCGCTGATTATACCCTACACTGCCATCAATTTGCCGCTGACAATTCTAGTCCTGAGAAGCTTTTTTCAACAATTACCGAAAGACTTGGAAGATTCCGCTAGGGTCGATGGCTACAACACCTTTCAACTTTTGTGGCAAATCGTCCTACCAATGACTCTTCCCGCCTTGGTGACTACTGGAATTCTCACCTTTATTTTTGCTTGGAATGAGTTTATCTTCGCTCTCACGTTTATGACTCGTGAAGAGTTGAAGACGATTCCCGTTGCTGCTGCTCAATTGGGTGGTGCGACAGTATATGAAATTCCCTACGGCCCGATCGCCGCTGCAACTGTCGTGGGGACTGTGCCCTTAGTTTTACTAGTTTTGTTTTTCCAACGCAGAATTGTCCAAGGTCTTACCGCTGGTGCTGTAAAAGGATAAGAAAAATGGCTAAACTTGAGCTTATAAATTTGAATAAAACTTTTAATCCCAAAGTCGTCCCTGTCAAAGACGTTAGCTTAACTGTAAATAACGATGAATTTCTCACTTTACTTGGCCCTTCTGGCTGTGGCAAATCCACCGTTTTACGCATGATTGCGGGTCTTGAAGAACCTACTCGTGGTCAGATCAAAATTGGCAATGTGGATGTCACCCATAAGCGAGCAGCCGATCGCAACATTGCAATGGTATTCCAAAGCTATGCACTCTATCCCCACATGACGGTGTACGAAAACCTCGCTTCTGGGCTAAAGCTGAAAAAAGTACCATCAGCAGAAATTAAACGGCGAGTCGCAGAGGTGACCGAAGTATTAGGATTAGCAGAGTTAATGAACCGCAAGCCTGGTCAGATGTCTGGCGGTCAACGCCAGCGGGTTGCAGTCGGTCGTGCTTTGGTGCGTAATGCTGATGTGTACTTGTTGGATGAACCGTTAAGTAACCTGGATGCACTGCTGCGGGAACGAGTTCGAGCCGACCTCAAGCAAATTTTTGCAGCCCAAAAAGTGCCAGTGGTCTATGTCACTCACGACCAAACAGAAGCGATGACACTCTCCACGAAAGTTGCATTGCTCAACGATGGCTATGTTCAGCAACTTGACCCGCCTGACCGCATCTATAACCATCCAGCTAATCTCTTTGTAGCTGGGTTTGTTGGTAGCCCACAAATGAATTTGCTGACTCTACCTTGTCAGGGACGATACGCCCTGCTGAGTAACTTCCAAGTGCGTCTGCCAGATATACCAACTGTACCACCCCAGATTGTCTTGGGAATCCGCCCAGAGAATGTCCGCATTGCTCAACCAGGTGATAAGCAAACTATCCGAGGGCGAGTGTATCTAGTGGAAAACTTGGGTATGCACTATTTAGTCAGTGTCAGAGTTGAGGGTTCATCAACCGAAGGTACTACGGTACGTGCTTTGTTGCCAACAGATCAAAATTGGAGCGGCGAGGATATTACCCTGGCATTACCTCCTGAAAATATTCACTGGTTTGATGTTCAATCTGGTCATGCTGTTATCGGTAGGCAAATGTCAGGCGTGATGGGCTAGTGAATAAATGAGTTGCAAGTCAATACCCAGCCGAAAAAGCTACACTGCATATTTAGTACAGGCATGATTTCAACCTGTCTTTATAAAAATTTCGGTTTCATAATTCAAATGCAACTACCCAATCCTATAAAAACCCCCTCTTTTTTGCAAAAGCTTCAGTGGGTTGCCGATCCTATAGGCTATATGGAAAGTGCAGCTCAACAATATCCTGACATTTTCACTGCTAAAATAATTGGTTTTGGTGACACTCTAGTATTTGTAAATGATCCGCAGGGAATTCAAGAAGTTTTAACCAATGATAGAAAGAAGTATGCCGCCCTTGGTGAAAAGAACAAGCTTTTACAACCCATAGTAGGGGACTATTCAATCTTGATGCTGGATGGCGATCGCCACAGACGAAGGCGACAATTAGTTATGCCTTCATTTCATGGCGATCGCATGCGTGTCTATGGTAAACAAATCTGTAATTTGACTGAAAAAGTCTTTAGTCAGATACCAACAAATCAGCCTTTTGCTGCGCGTAACGTCACTCAGGAGATTTCTCTGCAAGTTATCTTACAAACAGTGTTCGGCGTCTATGAGGGAGAAAGGTTCCAAAAACTCAAGAAGCAATTAGGCTTGATGGCGGATCTGTTTCGTTCGCCGTTCACTTCCAGTTTTCTATATTTCACCTTTTTACAAAAGGATTTAGGGCCTTGGAGTCCTTGGGGAAAATTTGTACGCGATCGCGCACAAATTGATAAATTGCTCTACGCAGAAATTGCCGAACGCCGAGATAAACCCGATCCAAATCGTGTTGATATCCTCTCGTTGCTGTTATCATCTCGAGATGAAGCTGGCGAACCGATGACCGATCAAGAGTTGCATGACGAGTTGATCACTCTTTTATTGGCCGGATATGAAACTACAGCAAGCGCAATGGCCTGGGGTTTATATTTGATTCACCAAAAGCCAGAAGTTCTTGCAAAGCTGCTTCAAGAGTTGGATACTCTCGGCGATTCTCCCGATCCCATGAGTATTTTCCGACTGCCTTATCTCACCGCTGTTTGTAATGAAACATTGCGTACTCGTCCGGTAACGATGTTAACTTTTCCTAGAGTAGTACAAAAACCTGTTGAACTACTCGGACACCGCTTAGAACCTGGTACAGCAGTGATTGGCTGTATGTACTTACTTCATCAGCGTGAGGATTTATATCCCCAACCAAAGCAGTTTAAGCCAGAACGCTTTCTAGAACGCCAATTTTCTCCCTATGAATTTATGCCTTTTGGTGGCGGTGTCCGTCGTTGTATAGGCGAAGCTTTGGCTGTGTTTGAAATGAAACTTGTATTGGCAACACTTGTTTCACGCTATCAATTTGCACTAGCTGATAATCAACCAGAAGTTTCTAGGCGACGGGGTATTATCCTAGCTCCAGCCCATGGTGCAAGGATGGTAATTACAGGAAAGCGTGCGCGTCAAGAGCCACAATTAAGTATGGCAACTACTTAGAGCTGTTACACAACTAACAGGTGATAGGATTTTGTTTGTGTTATCCCTACAAGCGAAATCTTCAAATGACACTGGCACTTGGCATGATTGAAGTTTATGGCATTCCCGCAGCAGTGGAAGCTGGAGATGCCATGTGTAAAGCTGCGCGCGTCACTCTTGTCGGGTATGAAAATACTGATTTGGGGCGGATTACGGTGCTGATTCGGGGGGGTGTGGGTGAGGTAAATGCTGCCGTAGTAGCAGGGTTAACGGCGGTACTGCAAGTTAATGGTGGCGAAGTGCTTTCTCATCACATTATTCCTCGTCCCCATGAAAATTTAGAATATGTGTTACCGATTCATCGCAGCGCTAATCTTGAGCAGTTCAGTGCCGATATCCGTTTTCCCCCGCCCCTATCAGCTTAAAAACTTTATATGGAATTTTTAACATCTCGTATGCAGGCGGTGCAGTCGCCAATTATTCCTGTTGTTGGAGAATTGATTAAAAACTCTCCCGGAACCATTTCTTTAGGACAGGGTGTTGTTTCTTATAATCCCCCACCTCAAGCGATAGAATTTTTATCTAAATTTTTGGCTGAACCGACAAATAATCTCTACAAAGCTGTTGAGGGAATTCCGCCTTTATTAGCAGAATTAACCGCAAAATTGCAAGTTTTTAATGGCATTGAAATTAACGAAGAAAACTGCATCGTTGTTACAGCAGGAAGCAACATGGCGTTTATGAATGCCATTCTTGCTATTACTATCCCAGGTGACGAAATTATTCTGAATACGCCTTACTATTTCAACCATGAAATGGCAACTACAATGGCGGGTTGTCTTCCAGTGTTAGTAGAGACGGATGAAAATTACCAGCTACGTCCTGAAGCGATCGCTCAAGCAATTACCTCAAAAACACGGGCTGTTGTAACGATTTCACCTAATAATCCTACAGGAGTCGTGTATTCAGAAACACTATTGCGGCAAATTAATCAAATTTGTAGCGATCGCGGTATTTATCACATAAGTGATGAAGCCTATGAATATTTTACCTACAACGGAGTCAAACACATCTCCCCTGGTGCATTTAATGGCAGTAGCGAGTATACCATTTCTATTTATAGCCTTTCTAAAGCATACGGTTTTGCTAGTTGGCGCATCGGCTATATGGTGATTCCTAAAAAGTTGCTTGTGGCTATTAAAAAAGTCCAAGATACAATATTGATTTGTCCGCCAGTAATTTCTCAGTATGCAGCATTAGGGGCATTGCAGGCAAAAGAAGAATATTTACAGGAAAATATTGGAGCGATCACTAATGTTAGGCAAATTGTTAATGAATCCCTTAATCACCTAAAAGGCTTGTGTACAATTATCCCCGCCGATGGCGCTTTCTACTTTTTCCTCAAAGTTCATACCCAGATGGATGCTTTTGATTTGGTGGAAAAACTCATCCGCGAACATCAAGTAGCAGTTATTCCCGGTACAACTTTTGGCATGAAAGATGGATGTTATCTACGCGTTGCTTATGGTGCGCTGCAAAAAGATACAGCTAAAGAAGGAATAGAAAGATTAGTCAAAGGTTTACGAGCAATAGTATCGTCTGTTTAATATCAAAATATTTAATTATTTAATTGCCGATATATGCCGATAATATTGGATAATTACTTGTGTCATTTTGCAGATCAAAAGCCAAGATTTAAGTTATGCCAATTATTAATAAATTAATTAAAATCGAAACCCAACAGGGAATTAATATTCATAATATTACGCCAAAAATTCAGGATTTTATTGCCTCAACATCAATTAATAATGGTCAAGCTTTAGTGTTTTCTCGCCACACTACAACCGCTTTAGCTATCAACGAAAATGAAGAGAGATTATTAGAAGATGTTAAAGTCTTTTTGCGAAAATTAGCCCCAGAATCAGAGCCATATTTACATAATGACCTGCATTTAAGAGATGTTCCAGAAGATGAACCAATTAATGCTCACTCTCATTTAATGGCAATGATGCTAACTACTAGTGAGGTTATTCCTATTGTAGATGGCAAACTAGCTTTAGGAACTTGGCAATCTGTGTTATTCTTCGAGTTGGATGGGCCGCGCAAAAGAACAGTATTTTTGCAAATTTCTGGCGAGTAATATCGTGTCCGGTGAAAAACTTATCATTAAGACCGCAGGGAGAAAGAGCATTTCGCGGTTTTTGCACAGATGCGAGAATTATAACTAAACCTCGTCTAACTTGAGAACTGTAGTTTTTTACCAAAGTTTTGCGATTGCTTCCTTCGTCGCAATGACACAACATAATAATTCAAAACTCCAGGTTTCAACATGGACGAGGTTTAATTAGGCGGACATGATATAAGAAAATCAATCATCTGATACTTTATAAATTTGAATAATAGTAAAATTAACCACAGATAAACACTGATGAACACCGATACTTATCTGTGTGCATCTGTGGTTCAATATAAAACCATAGCACTGATTAATCCAAACGAAATTCTACAAATTCTGGTTTCCCGAACAACTGATTTTTATCTATTGCTGATAAAACTTTATTATTAGCAAGTTCAGAATTTAAACAGCGGACAACCAACTGAGCAACATCTGCGCGATGGATACTGCCAACAACACGTGGATCTTCGGTTAAAACTCCATTACCAGTTGCGGGTTCTGACTTCAATCCACCAGGACGAATGATGGTATATGTGAGTCCACTATTAATTAAGTATTGTTCAGCTTTGTCTTTTTCGACTAAAACTGCTCCCAAGGCTGCCAAAGCTTGAGGAGATAAAGCACCAACACTATTTCCAGTTCCAATAGAAGATACAAGAATAAACTTTTGTACCCCAGCTTTGACTGCTGCATCAATCAGATTTTTATTTCCAGGGTAATCAGGCCTGTTAGTTTCATTAGGTAAACCACCCAGAGTGCTGATAACGGTATGGATTGGTTCATCTGCTAATATTGCACGTTCTACATCATCCACATTCAAAGCATCTCCCAGAACTACCCGAATTCCCATTGCTTCTAGTTCAGCAGCAGTAGTTTCTTTTCTCAGGAGTGCTTTAACTTTTAGCTGTTGTGCTGTTAATTGAGCGATCGCTCGTCCAACACCGCGACTAGCCCCAGCAAGAAAAATAGAAAATGCGCTTGTCATATCAATATAAACAAAAAGAGTGTATTTTATATCTAGCGAGCAAAATTTTACAATATAAAGCAATTAAGTAATTTAAATTACTTTAATCTTACTATAGCGATTATACTTCCCCTAATTGTAGGAAGTATTTTTATAGGTAATAATGCCAACCTAGAAAGTAAGTAATTTGAGACAAAATTATGGCTAAACAATCGGCAAAAAAATTAAAACAATCCCAAGATGCCAGAGTAGCCGCCACTTCACAAATTTGGGGAATTACAGTTGGAATCATAGCACTTTGTATTCCGCTTTCAGCTGTTACCCGAAGTGGTTTTATTCTGCCTTTAGCTGCTATTGGTGGCGCAGCAGCTGGTACGGCTGCTGTATGGCGTTCTGATGAGAAAAAATCACGAATTGAATTTCTGCAACAGCAAAAGATAGAACTGTTAGAGCAAAGGATAGCGAATTTAGAAACGATTGTTAGCAGCGATGACTTTGATTTGCATATGAAAATTAACAAATTAGAGGCAAAGGACAGTACTAAACCTACATTACCCGATCACCCAGTCTAAAATTCTTCAGCGCTAGTTGCCGAGAGCCACTAGCATCGGCTGATTTTGCCATGAGTATTATGAGCTTAACATCAGCACAACCGTTTAAGTCCGCCTCAAATGAAACCTTCTTTTGCAGCTAGAACTGTTTCTACGGAAACAGTATCTAGTTTTCTAAGTTCGCTAGAATAAACTGGCATTTTCTAATTCTCTATACCTCAGCCGTATCAGTTGATGATATGTTTGAGTTCTATCTAGGTGCATCCTGACCGCTAACATCTGTCTATGTATGTATTTAATTAGACTGTTATAATTACTGAATTTTAATCGATTAAGATTATAAACTTGAGTAATTGCAATGGTATAGCTTACCTTAGGTATGCAATAGTTTGCCGCTCTCATGCAGATGGATTGGATTAGCTTATTAAAATTTCAACAAGCTGACTTCCTACAACGTGTCAAAAGACCTAAAACTTATGAATTAACTTTATTGGAAAGTCAAGTCAAAGGTTGCCACAGCGAAATTATGACCTTTTCGAGCGAGTATTTGGCAGAAATGAGCGAATTTTCGCGCCAAAAAGCAGAAATTCTCGCCAAAAATCCGCCTCCCATACCGCCTGATTATCCCGAACCTCCTGACTGGACGATACCATTTCCCAAATATTTTCAGCGGCAAGCAGAAGATTATATTTTGCGAGAGCAAATCGTTGATCGGATAATTACTGAACGTCTGGGTAAGTTGGTCAAAAAGTTACCACAAGACACTGTAAAAAATATCGTTTTGGATGATGAAGGAAATTTACGTGGTGAAAGTAAGTTTTCTTATTTGCTCACAGCCAACAAAAAAATCAGTATTCAAGTTTACGCTGCTGATGGAGAAAGTTTTAATGGAATTAAGAAAAATAAAATCAGGTGGTCTGTTACTCAAGAGGATCTAGAACAGCACCAAGTATTAATTTTTCTGTGCTTGTTGTATCCTTATACTGGTGAATTTGGATACGAAAAGGAAGCAGTAATTACTGGATTTTTACCTGCCGATCAACTTGAATTTAGTGAACCAAAACTAGATGTTGCTCCTAGTATTTTGTTGTATGCAGGTGGTTTAAGTTGGTATTTAGAATCCCTAGTTGCCAAAAAAGACGTGCCGCTAGTGAACAATGGAAAAATGATGGCAGAGATGGTTCAGACTGTGCCAGCAGACCATCCTCTCAAGAACATCATAGGAGACTGGGAATACTGGCAAACCTTAAAGGGTCATACTAGAGGTATTAATTGCCTTGCCTACTCTTCTAGAACACCTACAGCGAAAAATTCTGGATTGAAAAATGGCAAAACACCGCCTATCTTAGCCAGTGGTAGTCGTGGCGAAACCAAGCTGTGGGATTTAACTAGAGGTGAGTTAATAGATACATTATCAGAGTCGCCTTGGGTTGTATCTGGGCTAGTAGATGAAATCAATTCTTTGGCTTTTAGTTCAGATGGACAGACGTTAGTTAGTGTTGGTGCAGACTCCACGATTAAGATTTGGCACGTAGGTGCATTAGATTTGATAGATATCTTGCACAAACATAATGGGGTAGTTAGATGCGTTGCTTTTACCCCAGATGGCAGGATGTTGGCAACTGGCGGAGATGACAGAAAAATTCTGTTTTGGGATTTGATGAAACGCCAAGTTGCGATCGCCCTTTCTTTAGATGATACGGCGGCTCATTCTATGGTGTTGAGTCGAGATGGGCAAACTCTTGTCACAGGTAGCTATCGCAAAATCAAAGTCTGGTGTACCTCTCACTTTGCAGGTGTGACGAATTTAACGGATGTGCAACCACTGCACTCTCTCATGGGTCATTCTCACATCGTTCGTTCTTTAGCTATGAGTGCAGATGGTAAACTGCTCGTCAGTGGCAGTCGAGATCAGACAATTAAAATTTGGCAGTTAGAAACTGGGGAATTACTTCGCACCCTCAAAGGACATACAGATGAAGTCTGCGCGATCGCCCTCAGTCCTGATGAGCAAATTATCGCAAGTGGTAGCGCCGACAAAACTATTAAATTGTGGCATCTCCAAACCGGGGAACTGCTGGGTACGTTTACAGGGCATACTGATACAGTTACAGCCGTAGCATTTACTACCTCTGGCGAGATGTTGGTCAGCGGTAGTTTGGATAAGACAATTAAAATTTGGCAACGTAGTTGAATTGGGCATTGGGCATTGGGCATGGGGCATGGGGCATGGGGCATTGGGCATGGGGCATGGGGCATTGGATAAAGAAGACAAGGAGCAAGAGCTTTCATAGTTTCTTTCCCCTTGTCCCCTTGTCCCCTTGTCCCCTTCCTTGTCTCCCCTGCTCCCCTGCTCCTCTGCTGCCCTAATTTACTATCTTTGAATGCAACTCGGTCTCAGAACTCCGTTAATCAGTCTTTGAACTGGATTCATCCACCTCAGAACTCCGTTAATGAGTCTTTGAACTTCGTGAATGAGTGTTTGAACTGGATTCATCCACCTCAGAACTCCGTTAATGAGTCTTTGAACTCCGTTAATCAGTCTTTGAACTGGATTCATCCACCTCAGAACTCCGTTAATGAGGCTTTGAACTCCGTTAATCAGTCTTTGAACTGGATTCATCCACCTCAGAACTCCATTAATGAGGCTTTGAACTCCGTTAATCAGTCTTTGATACTCGTGAATGAGTATTAGAACTCCGTTAATGAGTCTTTGAACTTTGTTTACTCGTCAGGCGTTCCCGGAGGGTAGGCTAATGCATCCTGAATTGTTGATAGTGCGTTCCTACAAGCTAGGCGATCGCGCGTCTTGCATAATTAAACTATCCCCTCTATTGCAATCACTTATGGCGATCGCCAGTCAATGCCAGCTAACTTTAGTAATTCATAATTAGCCAGTAGGGTTTGTTATACTCCAGGCTAACGCACCCTGAAGTGTTGATAGTGCGTTATGCCAACAGCGTTTTCCATGTAGCAACCAGAGCAGCGATCGCTCTTTATGCAAGTAAAGATGGATTGAGTTTATCAACAAGTATGAGACTTCAAAATCGATTATTTAAACTCATTGCTTTTATACTCTTAACGATAGTCATTATTGGACTAAATCTTATCTTGCTTAGGTCAAGTGTAGATTTAATACGCGACGTAAATTTGCTATATGCTGATTATTCTTTATTTCAATTAGCTAGACATATCTTGAGAGTTTTTGGAGCAACTATAGTTGAAGTAGCTTTAGTATGGTTATTAGGAATTTTAAATATTATGTCTTTACGATACGGTTTAATTATTACTTTGGTTCTGCTTATTTTCAGTGGAATTATAATTTTAGTGCCAATTAGTATTTAAACTAGATTCTGTCTCCAGCGGGCACTTCGCGAGTTTGCCCATAATAAAACTATCCTTTCTATTGCAATCACTTATGGCGATCGCTAGTCAACCTCAACTAACTTTAGAGGAGTTCCTCAAACTGCCAGAAACTGAGCCAGCATCAGAATTTATCAATAGAGAAATCATTCAAAAACCAATGCCTCAAGGTGAACATGGCCTGATTCAGACAACTTTGTGTGAAGTTATTAACGGCGTAGCGAGAAATCAGAAAATTGCCATAGCTATTTCAGAACTGCGCTGCACTTTCGGCGGTGCGTCTATTGTTCCTGATGTAGCCGTGTTTCGCTGGGATAGAATTCCTAAAACTTCATCTGGTAGAATTGCCAATCGCTTTGAAATTCATCCCGACTGGGCAATTGAGATTCTTTCCCCAGACCAAAAACTCAAACAAGTATTGAATAAGTTATTGCATTGTTCGCGCAATGGAACTGAATTAGGCTGGTTGATTAATCCAGAAGATGAAAGTGTGCTGGGGGTGTTTCCTGGACAGCGAGTGGAATTATACGAAGATGCTGATAAATTACCCATACTTGAGGGTATCGAGTTGGAACTGACAGTAGAACAAGTTTTTGGCTGGCTGAGTTTGTCGTAATGTCACAATACACAATCTCAAATCTAAAATGTATAAATTTATTGTCTAAACGGTAGAACAAAAGCTAAACAAAGTGTTATGACCGCAACTACCTATAAATGGACAATTGAACGCTATCACCGAGCAATAGAAGCAGGTATCTTTGACGACCAGCCAATTGAATTATTGCGCGGCGACCTGATCGTTATGCCCCCAGAACGAGAACTTCACGCCTACTACAACACAGAAGCAGCTGATTATCTGCGCGTACTGCTGGGTGAACGGGTAAAAATCCGCGATGCCAAACCGATCACTCTCCCCAACGACTCAGAACCCGCCCCCGATGTTGCTATTGTCAAACCTTTAGGCGAGGTCTACCTAGAACACCATCCCTACCCCGAAGACATCTTCTGGATTATCGAATTCTCTAAAGCCACCCTCAGCAAAGACTTGGGTGAGAAAAAAGACATATACGCAGAAGCAGGCATTGCTGAATATTGGGTTGTCAACCTCAAGTCTTCACAGTTACAAGTATTTCGAGACTTGAAAAATGGGCAATACACAACAGAACTAACATTAACTACAGGTACTATTGCCCCCCTAGCCTTTCCCGATGTATCCGTTCAAGTTCAGCGACTTATATGTTTGCCAAAAATATAGCAAAGTGCTGAGTGTTGAGTATAAACCCAGTTGCTGTTGAATTTTAGTTGAGGTTCAAGTGAAGGCGAAACTAAAATCTTGAACAAACCTACAAATTTTTATACACTTCATCATCATTACGCTTACCAACACGAAAAACGTCAACTAGCTTATTCTCGTTATCAATGGTGTACAAAATTCTGTACTCGCCTTGGTCAATCCGATACCCACCTTCATATCCCTTCAAAGCTTTGCAGTCTTGGGGCTGAGGATTACCTTGAAGTGAAAAAATTTTTGCTACAACTTGCTTAAATTGTTTTGCTTGCAAGTCTAACAAATCTTTCTCAGCAGTCTTTGCAATCCTTAAAGTGTAGCGTTCACTCATTTCCACGCTTCGCAATTATTGCGTCTAGCGTAGTAAAGCCATCATTTTCTTCAACTGCACGACGAAGTTCAGCAGAATCAATCGCATCTTCTATAGCTTCTAATAGCTTCAAATCTTCAAGCCCAATAATTGCTGCAACAGGTTTTCCGTGACGCTGAATCACAATGCGATCGCCACGATATTCAGCACGATTAATCAACTCTTGAAAATTAGCACGAGCTTCACTTGCACTTGTGACAGTCATAGTGTCTCACAAAAATAAATAATTGACATTGCCTACAATTCTATATTTTGTACAATTTTAACAAATTGTACAAAATATAGAATTTGTACCAATATAGTACCCGATAGGAATAATAATTTCTAGATCAAAGAGTGACTTTTTAGAGTTAGTGGACTATTAGCGATGACATACAGTATTAAAAAAAGCGATCACCCCACTTCAAGAGCGATCGCTTTTATCTAAGTTGGTAATCAGCACTGAAGTGCTAACTACGAAGGAGACTATAGTTAGTTCAAAACAGATTGCATCAGTGGTTTATCTTCTGATACTTTGCCGGAACGCAACCATTCATTGAGTTCGGCTGGTGCTTTTGCTCTGGCAAGACGTTCCCGTAATTCTGTACCTTCGAGAATTTCTCTTTGTAGCAGTTCCTCGGCGGTTTCTTCTAACAAGTCGCGGTTTTCATGCAGAATCGTCAAGGCTATGTGGTGAGCATTATCTACTATCTGCTTAACTTCGCGGTCAATTTCCTCAGCTACTTTCGGGCTAATCGATCGCCGCGGGTTGCCGTAACCTTCGATGAACTGTTGTTGTGTCTTCTCAAATGCTACGGGGCCGAGTTTATCACTCATGCCGTATACAGTAACGTAGCGTTCTGCTAAGTCTGTGGTTTTCTGGATGTCGTCACCCGCGCCTGTGGAGACTTTGCCAAAGACAATTTCTTCAGCAGAACGTCCACCCAACAGAGTAGCAATCCGTCCACGAATTTCGTCTTCTACCATCAAAAAGCGGTCTTCTTCTGGCATTTGAATTGTGTAACCCAAAGCACCAACACCACGGGGCACAACGGAGATTTTCTCGACTTTACCAGCACCAGGCATCAAAGCACCAATGATGGCGTGACCAACTTCGTGATAAGCTACGGTCTTCTTCTCGGTTTCATTCAACACGCGAGAACGTTTTTCTAACCCAGCAATTAGACGCTCAATGGCTTCGTTGAAATCTGCCATGATTACCGCTTGCCGATTTTGACGGGCTGCTAACAATGCGGCTTCATTTACCAAGTTGGCTAAATCTGCCCCAGCAAAGCCGGGAGTTCTGATGGCAATGGTAGCTAAGTTAACATCTTCAGCCAATTTCACGTTTCTGGCATGAACTTTGAGAATCGCTTCTCGACCGATTTTATCAGGGCGATCGACGACAATTTGGCGGTCAAATCTTCCAGGACGGCGCAATGCGGGGTCAAGAACTTCTGGACGGTTGGTAGCGGCGATGATAATTACGCCTGTGTTGGCATCAAAGCCATCCATTTCTGTAAGTAACTGGTTGAGGGTTTGTTCGCGTTCATCATTACCGCCGACGAACCCACCAGCACCACCGCGAGACTTACCGAGTGCGTCTAACTCATCAATAAAGACGATACAGGGAGCTTGTTTTTTAGCTTGATCAAACAAATCGCGGACTCGTGCAGCACCTACACCAACGAACAGTTCAATAAATTCGGAACCAGAGATGCTGAAGAAGGGAACAGCTGCTTCCCCGGCGATCGCTTTTGCTAATAAGGTCTTACCTGTCCCTGGAGGCCCTACCAGCAGCGCACCTTTGGGAATTTTCGCTCCTAAGCGGGTATATTTGTCAGCGTTCTTCAAGAAATCGACAATTTCTTCGAGTTCTACTTTGGCTTCATCTACGCCAGCTACATCGGTAAATTTAACACCAGTACTGCCATCAGAAGAGATGCGGGCTTTGCTTTTACCTACCGTTAGCGCTGCGGGGCCGCCTCCTTGACGATTGATTAAAAAGCCCCAAATACCAAAGAAAATTAACGGTGGTGCTACCCAACTCAGTAAAGTCGCAATCCAGCCATTTTGATCTGGTGGTGGCGCACCAAACTCGACGTTATGCTCGCGGAGAATCTTGGGTAAATCTAAATCTAGAGCTACTGGTGTGGTGGTGAATACTTGTTCAGTGGGTTTGCCATCTATTTCACTTTTGAGGACGTATTGAATGCGATCGCCACCCACAACTGCTCGTTCTACTTTACCCGCTTCTACCTGAACAATAAAGTCGCTGTAAGGGACTTGTGGCGATCGCGGGCCAAAGAAAGTAGGAACAATATAGTTAAGGAGCAACAACAGGGTTAGTAAAATTAGAAAACTGCCACCAAACTGCCGCAATCTTGGCGGTTTAATTTGGTTTTTGTTATTAGTTTCAACAGGCATTTTGATGTATCCTCAATTTGAATTTATCAGTTATTAAGCTCAAAATAATTATTAATTCGTAATTCTTAATTCCAGTCAGAGGTATGATTTTTTCTGGTTTTAACTCTCGGCTGAAGCCGTAGGGTAATAATTACGAATTACGAACTATCAATTACGAATTATCTTGGCTATTTTTTCAGCTTAATAGCAAAGCAAATAGACCACACAAAGCAATGCCATCAAACACACCCGCACCACCGATACTTAGTACCCCAGCACTCATAGCTTGAATATCTTTAAGATGCAGCAAGTCAGCACCAATTACAGTTCCTAAAACGCCGCCAGCAAATGCTACAGGGGCCGCATGGGGAGCAGCAAACAACATTGCAGATAAAGCGGCGGTCAGGGGAGCCAACAACGGATTCATTTGAATACCTATCCCTGGCACTACTCGCGCTGCATAATAGCTAACAACAGTAACAATGGTAGTGACTAGCAAAATTGCTAAGATATTTCCCTGAGTAAATTGGTAAAGTGCCAATGTCACCGGAATTAAGCCACCACCCACGTTCAGAGCTACAACTTTAGATTGCTCGACTCTTCGTAAAGGAATACCCCAAAATTCTCTTAACCACAGCGCCGCAAAGTCGTCGGCTAATTGGACGCGAGTTTGTAGGCGATATAGCGGTATATTGATTGTGCTGGTAAGAATAATCAACAACAGCAATAAAAAGGCAACATTGGGAGAAAATCCCAACTTGGCAGCTGCAATTTCCACCACATCTACTGCTACAGCAAACCAGAGAAAAGGTAGTAATAGCAGTAATACCAGAAATAGCAGTAATGAAACTGGTAGGTAGATCATGGAAATTGAGATACAGGATTGTGTTTTTAACTCAGCCAAATGCACTTAGAAGTTGAGTATCCAATCCTTTAACGAATGAAAAGGATTAAGCGATGCTATATTTCTTCTCAGAATTTAGAAGCAGTCAAATTAACACTCACTTCAGCATTGATGATGTTGTTAGCGATCGTGACAGTTGTGGGTGCGGAATATGAATTGCAAAGATTTGTATCTGTTAGGTCTATTCTAGAAACTAGATGGCGTAGACCAAATTCGTGTATACCCCACAGAAAAATGTGTATTGCCGAACTTTTATGGAAAACCACCTGGGATTAGTTCTAAAAGTGCTTTTACTCTCGACTTTGCTATCGCTGTTGATTAAATACGTAGCGCCGAGCCTGATGATTCCGGGGACAAATACAATTGCCCTAGTTAGCGTTTTGTTACCGTCTGTAATTTTAGCGATCGCACTACTGTGGCGATTCCAAAGACAAAACAAAATTAGCTGATAACCTGATGGGCGGAAGTTGCTAGAATCAGCTAACCTAGCTGCATTGCCAGAAATATGCAGCTTGCCAACCGCCAGGAGTCAGCCTGTGAATTTAGGTCAATGGATCGGCTTAATCGCCATAATTATTTCGTTATACATCTTGTGGCAAATTAAAGAAGTGCTGTTGCTAATGTTTGCCGCAGTTGTATTAGCCACAACCTTGAATCGTCTAGCACTACGCTTTCAACGTTTCGGCATGAAGCGTGGATTTGCCGTACTCCTGTCAGTGGGAATCTTTTTAGCTTGCGTTGTTGGCTTTTTCTGGCTGATTGTGCCGCCTTTTGCCGCTCAGTTTAATGAACTAACCTATCGAGTTCCCCAAGGTTTCGAGCGGTTCAATAGTTGGTTTAACGCACTAAAAACCCAAGTTCCTAGTCAGCTAATACCTTATATACCGGATATAGACAGTCTAATCAAACAAGCACAGCCATTTATCAATCGAGTACTGGGAAATTCTTTCGCTTTCGTTTCTGGCTCGTTAGAAGCTGTCCTTAAAGTTTTGCTGGTGCTGGTTTTAACAGGAATGTTATTAGCCGATCCCTACGCTTACCGCAAATTATTTGTGCGGCTTTTTCCCTCGTTTTATCGACGGCGGGTAGATGGCATTTTGGATAAGTGCGATGTCTCATTGGGGGGATGGGTAACAGGCGCTCTCATCGCTATGGGTGTAGTAGGACTGATGAGTTTGATTGGCTTATCACTTTTGGGTGTGAAAGCGGCGCTGGCTTTAGGAGTTTTGGCAGGATTTTTGAACTTAATCCCTAACCTTGGCCCGACAATGAGTGTGGTTCCAGCAATGGCGATCGCTCTTTTGGATTCTCCTTGGAAAGCTGTTGCTGTGTTGATTCTCTACTTGATCATTCAGCAAGCTGAAAGCAATTTCATCACACCCGTCGTCATGGCACATCAAGTTTCGTTACTACCAGCTGTGACATTAATTTCTCAGCTGTTTTTTGTGACTTTCTTCGGCTTTTTAGGATTATTGCTGGCGCTACCTCTAACTGTTGTCGCTAAGATTTGGTTGCGAGAAGTCTTGATTAATGATGTTTTGGATCAATGGGGACATAGCCATACAAAAGAGTCAGAATTAGTCATAGTTTCTGACTCTCCTAGCGCAGATGATAGCAAGAGGGCAGAAAGTTCAGTGATTCCTAGGGAACAGCCAATTGATGATGCTTGGCAAGAAGAAGATTAGAAAGTAACTACCCCGTTGCGCGATCGCCATTTCCGTTTTCACTTCCTCATTATTACCACGCTATTTCATCATGCGTCGCTACATCATTTTTGGTCTTGGTGCGATCGCACTGTCTCTAATATTCAAAGATTTATACAATCCCGAAATTCCCCAACAGCCAGCCGCAGTATCTATAAAGCAACCTCAGCAATCTCTATCCACGAAAAAAGAAAGTTCAACATCATCCCCTGCAACTAATGTTTCTGCTAACTCTCAAGCAGCAATTTGGTCACGTCTTCAGCAAGGAAGAGGCTATGTTGTACTCATGCGTCATGCTTTAGCGCCAGGAATAGGCGATCCGCTTGATTTTCGCCTTGGTGATTGTTCTACACAAAGAAACTTATCAGATGAAGGCAGAAAACAGGCAGTACGAACCGGAAAAGCTTTTAAAAGCCGAAATATTCGTGTTTCTAGAGTTCTATCAAGCCAGTGGTGTCGTTGTTTAGAGACTGCAAAACTGATGAATTTGGGTGCAGTTAAGCCTTTCCCACCTCTGAATTCCTTCTTCCGTAATTACACAACGCAATCTAAGCAAACTGCACAACTACGTCAGTTTATCTTGAATAAACGTAATAGCTCTGGTGTAGTTGTAATGATCACCCACGAAGTCAACATTACAGCACTCATCGGCGATATTTACCCACAGTCTGGAGAATCAGTGGTGGTGCGAGCTAATAAACAAAACAAAATAGAGGTGGTTGGACAGATTAAACCGATTTGATACTTTCAACAGGAAATTATCCAAAAATCTATAATTTATCGAGATATTATATTCTTCAACAAGCCTTGCAACAAAGAAGATATAAACGAGAAAAGAGTTGATTGTGCGTCTACTAACTCGCTCATAATTAATATGTCAATTCGCTACATTTAAAATGCGGACAATTGCGGAAATTAATCATAAAATCAGCCGTCAAGATGCAGTGGTGTTGACTGTTGAAGAATTAAAAGCAAAAGTTGCAGAAGTTGGTATTACTAAAGCTGCTCAGGAAGTTGATGTAATTACCACTGGCACTTTTGAGCCGATGGAAGCCAGTGGTGCAATTATTAATCTCGGACACACTGATCCCCCAATCAAAATTCGCCGTTGCTGGTTAGATGGTGTTCCGGCATACTCTGGTTTTGGTGCAGTAGATTTATATCTTGGCGCTAGCTGTGCAGTAGATGTAATCGATGGCGAAGAAGTCCGAGAACGCGGTGGTGGCCATGTCATAGAAGATTTGATCGCAGGTAAAACTGTACACGTAAGAGCGCAAGGACAAGTTACAGATTGTTACCCACGGGCAATGTTTGAAACGACAATTACCCGTGAAACAATAAATCAGTTTTATTTATTTAATCCGCGTAATCTTTATCAAAATTTTATTGTGGGGGTAAATGGAGGCGATCGCCCACTTTTTACTTATCTTGGGCCTTTACAACCACGTTTAGGGAATGCTGTTTACTCTAACCCTGGTGCGATTTCCCCTCTATTCAATGACCCTGATTTGCAACTTATCGGCATTGGCACACGTATTTTTTTAGGCGGTGGTATTGGCTATGTTGCCTGGGAAGGTACTCAGCACTTCCCCTTACAAAAACGTTTAGCCAATCATACACCAATTGGCCCGGCTGCTACTTTAGCTTTAATCGGTGATGCCAAGCAAATGGATGCTCGTTGGGTACGGGGTTGTTACTTCAAAAGTTATGGGCCTTCATTGATGTTGGGCGTCGGTGTACCAATCCCCGTGCTAAATGAAGAAGTAGTTGAACGCTGTGCTGTGCAAGACAAAGATTTAGTAGCACCAATTGTAGACTTTTCAATTCCCCGGCGGGTTCGTCCCACGTTTGGTTTGGTGAGTTACGCTCAACTCAAGTCTGGGCGTATCACAATTGAGGGCAAAGCAGTACGCGTTGCCCCCCTTGCTAGTATGTTTCTCTCTAGAGAAGTTGCCTCAGAGTTGAAACAATGGATTGAATCTGGCAAATTTACCCTCACAGAGCCAGTTTCTCAAATTCCGATGGAGCGAGCTTTTCTACCACAAGACCGTTGGACGGAATTTTGATATTGGGGACTGGGGGCTGGGAATTGGGGACTAGGAAAAAGCAGGGGAGCAGGAGAGAAGTGACGGGTACGCAGGGGTTTCCCCAAGTGAAGCAACTTCAGGTATCGGGGGAGAAAAAGTCCCCCGATACCCGGTACCCAATCCCCGATCCCTAATCTTGAGGTGGTTTCGGGCGCTTTACGGGCTTAGGAGCAGGCGTTTTTGGCACAGGTTTCGACACTGCGGAGGAGTCGCCGCCTGTTTTTCTGATTGGGCGTGGAGTTTCGCCACCCCTTCTTGGGGGGAATGGTTTCCTTCCGCCGCCAGCACGAGGGCCGCCTTTGAATGGTGGTCTGCGCTTTTTAGGCAGGTCAGCGATCGCCTCAGCATTTTCTACTACTAATACATCAGCTTCCCGCTTCACTTGGAAGTCCCAAAACTTACCTACTGCTTTGGTGGTCAGCACACCCCTCAGCTTTAACTTAAAATACTTGGGTTTATCAGTTGGTTTGCGTGCAGCCTGCTTAATTTTAACCACCAAGCTCTTAGCGTCAAAAGACTGGTAAACTACTTCGCCACGAACAGAAAAACCACCATCTGGAATGTCTGATGAGGCTTTAAAAGTATTCGTAGCTTCTTCGGAACTCTCGGACTCACTATGATCGCTGATGTACAATTCTTGTGAATCCGAATCTTCCTCATCCTCCTCTGTAAGATGTTTAGCCAGTTTTTCTGGCTCCCAAACTCCTACAATTTGGATGTGCAATGTATCATTTTCTTGTCTTGTGCGCGGATAAACTACCCATAGGTGTTCTTGTGTTAAATCTAAATGATTCTTAACTAAACTCATAATTCGTCCTAGGAGGACAGCATTGAGTTCTACACCATCTGTAGTTAACAGAGTACCTTGAGTAAATTGTTCGTCGCTGGCATGGTAGCGGCCCCGAACTAACCCGATCGCTCGATACTGCATCGGTTCACTGGGAGGCGGAATCGGTTGCTGCCGATTAACGAAATTCCCATTTGAGGCAGTCTCACTAGGGTTAACGGGTGAATTCTCAATTTTAGAGGCCTGGACTGCTACTGTAGGAACATTAGCGGTTGCTTCTATGTTAGTTGGGCCCTGGTTAGAGGCAGAAGGGTTGGAGGATTCAGGCGACGGCATCAGGTCGGAATTCATAAAAACTCCTTGCGGCGGAGACACATCCCATTGTGGGATTTAACGAAGGCAGCTGGAAAGAGCGTTTGTGCGGCTGATGAAAGTATATTTGCTTTCAACCAAGCTACTTTAGAGCGCCCTGTACGATTCTAAAGACGCAAAACTTATTTGTACACCAAATTTTCTAATTTAGCGCCTTTACACTAGTTTCGGAAGCATATCATAGCTACAGTTCTGACGGCTCCTCCTAAAGTCATCACTTAACTTAAGCAGCGTGGATAGTTATTTGTTATAAAATTCACAGACAATCGACGGTATTCCGCAAAGTTTTGGAAATTTTTAACTTTCTAATTTGTGTAAATGATAATGTCATTAGAGTTTAGGAGCAGAAAATTTTGTGTCTCAACCGCGCAACAACTGGATAGTTAAGGTCGTGTTGGCTCTGGCAGTTCTTGCTTTTGTGGGAATTTCAATGGTTCCCCTAATTACTGCATTTAATAATACGCAACCCTCAACCCAGAATAACGCCAGCGCTGGGGGCAGTTTGCCTTCCTCTGACCAAAAATCAAAATTGCAAGACGAAGTTCGGGGTTATGAACTGGTTTTGCAACGGGAACCAGAGAATCAGACAGCTCTTAAAGGCTTATTACAAGCGCGGCTACAACTGTTAAGTCTCAAACAAGGAGACGTTCAAGGAGTAATTACTCCTTTAGAAAAGCTAGCCAAGCTGAATCCAGACCAGACAGAATATGCTGTACTCTTGGCTCAAGCCAAGCAACAAATTGGTGACAAGGAAGGCGCAGCCCAAGCTTATCGTGCTGTTTTAGCAACCAAACCTGGCGATCTCAAGGCTTTGCAAGGAATGGTGGCTCTTTTGTTAAGCCAGCAACGCCCCGAAGCAGCCATTGGTTTATTGCAAGAGACTTTATCTGCTGCAAATCAGGCAAATACAATTCAGCCTGGAAGTGTGGATATTGTTGCTGTGCAGGTACTTTTAGGCAATGTTCACGCCTCCCAAAAACGTTATCCCCAAGCTATCTCTGTATTTGACCAGGCGATTAAGAAAGATCCCAAGGATTTTCGCCCGGTTTTAGCCAAGGCGATGCTCTTGAAGCAACAAGGCAAAGCCGCAGAAGCCAAGCCTTTGTTTGCTAATGCTTCGGCTTTAGCACCTGCTCAGTACAGAGATGAAATTAACAAAGCAGCAGAGGCTTCCCCAACTCCTACCCCTGCTGCATCTCCCACACCCTCGATGGAAAGTACACCCAAGCAATGAGGAAGGTAAGGCAGAGGGCAGAAGGAATTTGGGACAAGGAAGGGGACAAGGAGAAAATATTTACAATTCTTTCACTTTGTCTACAGCCCCCAATACAGTTCAGATAAGCCTTTTTTCTCCTCCTGCTTCCCCTGCTTCCTCTGCTTCTCCTGCTTTATTTTTATAAAAGGTCTAATAGAGATGAGGGAGTTGTAGTTGAGTAATTTTAAATTGTGGGTTTCACGCGCCTTCTAGGGCTGCAACGACACCAAATATTAGAAACAAGCATCCACCAATAAAAGTGAGTTGACGCTCGGAGATACGCCCTGCAATCATTTTTCCACCGATTACAGCGATCGCGGCACAAATGGCGTGTCCTAAAACCGCGCCTGTAGTCACTCCAATGGGGTTATTTCCGGCTGCTAGGGCAATGGTGGCAATTTGCGTGCGATCGCCCCATTCTGCCATAAATGTCAATACAAAGGCTTCGATTAAAATTGCCAGTGGTGTTTTACGTTTCGGCAATTGTAAATCGGCTTGCTTTACCACAGCTTCGGCTTCTTCTACAACTTCTGTATCACAAGTTAAGGCAGACATCCGACTGGCTTGGTACAACAGCTTAATACCAAAGGCAATAAATAAAGCTATTTCGCCATAATGAATATAAACTTTTGGCAACAAAGACACTGTTTGTCCCAACATCACCGAAAGGATCGTCATTGCTGCTAAAGCGGCTGTTACCCCCGCGAATACCAAACGCCGTGAATGATGCATCGCTAAAATCACGGCGATAAAAAAGGTTTTATCCCCTAACTCCGAAACTGTAATTAGTAATAAACCTGCGGTAAAAGCTGTTAGCACTCTCTCAAGCTCCTGAAAAATCATTTAGCGATGTGAGCTTGATGAGAGCCACAAGACTTCACCAAGCTTCACACTTTTTTGGTGTGAACTCAGTGAAGGTCTCGCTTCCAAATGTTGATTACTTGTCATCTGAACCAGGCTTATTGCCAGTATGTTGATTCAGATGTACTGGCTTTTAGATGTTTTTGCCAGCAGCTACTCCCCTTCTATTTCATTGAAATTGTACATCTATCGTAAGTACGAGTCAACTTAATAGGAAATATCTTACAGAACACAACATAATATTAATAGTAGGGTGGGCAATGCCCACCATATCCGGGTTTTGCTGGACAATGCCCACCCGACGACGTGTATTTCAAAAATTAGATATAAATCTTACATCTAATATTAATAGCGAAACAATATTTGAATCTTATATAAGACATAAATATTGCTATAAATCAAAATTAAGTGAGCTGATAATCTCCAAAATCTGCAATGAATCAACGACTTTATCTACCATTCGCGGATAGTCAATGGCGCATAAAGATGGGGTTAAAACCGCTTCAAATCCAAGACTGGATTGAAATTGACGATCAATTTGCCACCTACCTCAAGCGTAAGCAAGAACTTTTACAAAACTCTCATTCTGAGGTTTTTGCCAGTTTACCAGGTAGTGAAAGCGCACAAACAGAAGTACTTAATCTATTGCTAGATTATCTCCCGGAACGCTTTCCAAATTATTATCAACGCCAAGGAAAGCAAATCAAAATCTTGCTGACACAACAAATTTGGAATATTGAAGATTTTGAGATAAATCCTCTCGATTTAGCAGGACGCTTGGTGCAAGAAGACTTGTGTTTAATGCAACCGAGTCCAGAAGGATACATTTTGGTTGCTGCTTCAGTTTGTTTTCCTGCCCATTGGCGGTTACAGGATAAATTGGGGCGGCCGATGAATCAAATTCACCAGCCTGTTCCTGAGTATCCACAGAAGCTAGAGTATCCAGTAAACAATTTTTTTGATCGCCTCAAAGTAGATAGTCCAGGATATCGTTT
The DNA here is from genome assembly GCA_019359325.1 of Mojavia pulchra JT2-VF2. Taxonomy (GTDB): domain Bacteria; phylum Cyanobacteriota; class Cyanobacteriia; order Cyanobacteriales; family Nostocaceae; genus Mojavia; species Mojavia pulchra. The sequence continues at coordinate 334,402 of JAHHHN010000001.1, forward strand.
GAATTGGGGCATTGCTGATACTCCAGAACTGTTTTTAGGACACTCTCAAAGTTCCAGCCGATTAGACACAAATCTTACTGCTGACCATGTAGGGCAAAAACTTTGGATTAGGGTAGAACGGCAAACCCTGCGACGACTGGAAATAACCAGTCATATTCTTTTTACAATTCGGACTTACGTTTATCCACTTTTTATCTTAGAAAATCATCCAGCGATCGCTCAAAGTTTATCGGCAGTAATTCAACAAATGCCGCAATCAATGCTGCAATATAAGAATTTATCTTCTAAGCGAGAGGTACTGCTTGAGTATTTAACCAAAATCTCCAATATTTAACCGTGAACAGTGCTTTTTTCTAAACAACTTGTATCAAACTCCTCACACCCCATTTTTAATTTCAATACTTCCTCTCTTGTGGCTCAAACATATTAATCACCACTGGGCGATATTGAATATCAATACCAGCTGGTGAATAGTAAGCCATTGTGTGTTTGAGAAATTTACTATCATCTCGCTGGGGATAATCTTCGCGGCTATGTGCGCCGCGACTTTCTTGGCGATTTAGGGCTGAGGCTAGAATAGTCTGCCCTACCACCATCAAACTCCGCAGTTCTAAAGCTTCGACAATTTCTGTATTCCAGCAACTGCCTTTGTCATCTAAGTGAATTTGAGGATATTGCTGTTGTAATTCTGCCAATTTCTCCAAACCTTGACGCATTAATTCCTCGGTGCGGAAAACCCCACAGTAATCAGTCATACAATCTTGGAAGGCTTGACGAACTTGATTAATGCGGTACTGCCCAGGTTGTTCTAGCAAAGCTTGGATTTGTTGCTTCGCTTCGTTAACATAACGTTGCTCGTCCACTATCGGTAATTTGCGGTTTTGCACAAATTGAGCGATCGCAGCCCCAGTTCGCCTTCCATAAACTACGCACTCTAGTAGGGAATTACTACCGAGGCGATTTGCACCATGTACGGAAACACAAGATGTTTCCCCAGCCGCAAAGAAGCCATCAACTAGACCATCACCACTGCTGCGGACTTGCCCATCAGTGTTAACAGGGATACCACCCATACAATAGTGAATTGTTGGACGTACTGGCATAGGTTGAGTCACAGCGTCAACGCCTACTAAGCGATGGGCTTCTTCCCAACAGAAAGGCACACGACTCATAATTTTTTCTTTGCCCATGTGACGCAGGTCAAGATAGACAAATGGGCCACCAGCACTACCATCGGGATGGATACCACGACCAGCGCGAATTTCATAAGTGATTGCCCGTGAGGTAATATCACGAGGAGCCAATTCCATGCGGCTGGGTGCGTATTTCGCCATAAAGCGATCGCCCTCAGAGTTGATGAGATATGCCCCTTCGCCGCGTACCGCTTCGGAAATTAGCACTCCTACTGGATATAACCCTGTGGGATGAAATTGCACAAATTCCATATCTTCTAGAGGCAAACCGGCGATCGCAGTCATTGCCAGACCATCACCAGTAGAAGCGTAATCATTAGAGGTGGTGTTATAAACGCGACCATAACCCCCGGTGGCAAACATTACCGCTTTAGCCCGTAGCACCTCTATATGCCCATCCAGCAGGCTGAACATCACCACACCTTTCGCCTGACCTTCTTCTAAAATCAGGCGCATCACATACCACTCTTGATAAATATGCACGCCATAACGCCGTAGGTTGTTAACCAATTCGTGCAAAATCGCGTGACCAGTTTTATCCGCAGCGTAACAAGTACGTTTATGGGAATGTCCACCAAAAGCACGTTGGGCAATGCGACCATCAGGCAAGCGCGAGAATAAAACACCCATGTGTTCTAAATCAATGACTACATCCGGCGCTTCCTGGGCAAGAATTGCTACAGCATCTTGGTCTGCCAAATAATCAGAACCCTTGACGGTATCAAAAGCGTGTGCTTGCCAACTATCTTCTGAATCAACATTTTTCAGCGACGCCGCCATACCGCCTTGGGCTGCGACCGAGTGGGAACGAATAGGGTGGGTTTTGGCAACCACGGCGATATTTAAGCTGGGGTCTTTGCGAGCAATTTCCACAGCAGCTCGACATCCTGCCAAGCCACCGCCAACAATAATCACATCATGTTCAAGCATAATTAGTATTCTCTTGTGAATGTAAAATGCTGCTGTTCTATTTTAGAGATGTGATTCATTAAGTTGTGTGTTGCCCTTCGAGAGGTGTAAGTAACTGTCCTCACCCCTTATAAAAAATTCCCTGCCAATCGACAGGGATGCTATTTCGATTTTGGATTGTGAAAGTCAGTCGCCTCAATCCCAAAACGTCAAATTTAAATTTTAAAATCCCTTCAACTAGTTGCTTGCACAGGTTGTTGCTGAGAAACATTACCGGGTATAGGTTCGGTCTTTGTTCCAGGCTCTATAGCAGTTAATTCAATATGATTTAACAATGTAGTTACAAACGCAAACAGCAAGAAAGGCAGCGATAACAAGACCACGAGGCCAACGGTAGCTAAAGCATAAACTGGTCGTCTGGCCCCCATCAGCGCCAAGGCTGATGCCAAACTTATGGTAATTGTGATCAACCAAACAATTATTTGACCGTAAATATCACCAAAGGTCAGGGTACAGACAAACCGATACTTTTGAATATCATTCATCTTCATCACATTTGCCTCAAGTCTCTCCTATAGGTTCTACCTTAGAACCAGGTTTGACTGAGAGGCAATTTCTAAATATTTTTGCAAGATTCGTTATATTACTTTACAACTAGGTCTTTCTATCGCTAGATGCCAATCCTAAATAATTTGATTATTTGCAATTACAAGTAATAAATGCTACTTAAATTTATACAACGGCAAAAGAAAGCTTTTACCGATTATTTAAAAAGTTTAGAATAATTCAATATTTGAGTTAGGTCAGATGAAAATGGCGTAACACAGTTTTAGTTTATTTAGCTTTTCAAGACAAAACTCGTCCTCATCGCCGATAATATAGATTACTTCCAGTAATTTTGAGGTAAGCCAAATGGTTTTGACTCCTCAACAATTTGATGCCATTATGCCTGATGCTAGTCAGCTATATAGCGATGAGCCAGAAATGGAAAGTTCTCTGCACTATGCCCAGCTATTACTACTAGTCACTTGTTTAGAATGGCTATGGCGTGACAGGAATGATTATTTTATTGGGGCAAATCTCACAATTTATTTTAGTCGTCAACAATTGCGGAATAAAGATTTTCGTGGCCCTGATTTTTTCCTAGTTAAACAGACTCAAAAGCGTCCTCGCAACTCTTGGGTAGTTTGGGAAGAAGATGGCAAATACCCCAATTTGATAATCGAATTGTTGTCAAATAGCACTGCTGATACAGACCGCAATTTGAAAAAAACCTTGTATCAAGACAGATTTCATACGCCAGAGTATTTCTGGTTTTCTCCAGACACTCTAGAATTTGCAGGATTTAAACTAGTAGGAAGCGAATATCAAGAGATTTCGCCCAATGCTAATGGTTGGCGCTGGAGTCAGGAGTTAGGTTTATACTTGGGTATTGATGCAGGCAAACTGCGTTACTTTACTACTGAAGGTAATTTAGTGCCAACACCAGAAGAAGCTGCTTTACAGGCGCAATTGGAGTTAGAACGGCAAAGTCTAGAGTTAGAACAGGAACGCCAACGTGCTGAACGGTTAGCAGAAAGATTGCGCTTGCTTGGTGTTGAAGATGAGTAATTAAATAATTATTTCAACTTAAATTCATCAAATTTTACAACTTCTGAATCAGGCTTGCGAGTATCAAACCGATAGCTGCTTATCGTTCCTCTTCCAGTATCAAAAATACTGAAAGCAGTAATTTCATTACTAGCAATATACGGCATTGGTTGGCCGTCTTCCCCTAACAATGGGGCAATTGTTGGTACTACAGGTTCTAAACCATTGGGGTCGCCAACTGCAACATAATTCTCTCGATATCCTATTGGCACTTCTCGCTTTTTGTTACCCCAAGCCGCACCATAAGAGTTACCAACATTAGAGGTTTCTAAAAAGTGCATTCCACTAGAACTAATAAAACGATTCCATAAATGAGAATGCCCATAGAAAACTAATTGCACATTAGCAGCCTCTAGTAGAGGTATGACATCGCGGATCAGGTAATCTGCATCCTTGGGATATTCGTAACGTACTGCCTTAATATTGCCAACATCATCCCGTTCAATTATCTGGATTGGATTTGTATAGGCAGGGACAATGTTATCACCTAGAGTATGAGGCGGATGATGAAACATTACGACTTTGTATTTTGCTTGTTTAAACTCAGAACTGTTGAGTTCTTGTTCTAGCCAATTGTATTGCTTACTGCCTTCAGTAATTGGCTCATAAATATGTTGTCCATAACCCCAATTTTCAGAATTTTGAAAATCCTTTTCTGCTTCTCGATATCTACCCCTCGCCTGTGCATCTAATTTGGGAGTTCGCCACATATTCGTAACATAAAGTACTACTAGGCGTACATCACCAAAGCTGACTGCATAATACTTTTTTCCACCTTCATTACTTGTTGGTAAAGTGAAAATCTCTTCGTATGTATCGGTATTAAAAGAATTATCTTTTAGCGATTTGTCGCCATATAATTTTTGGGCTACTGTAAGAGGAATCGGATCATCAAATTCATCGTTTAAACTTGCTGTCCTAGCAAAACGCCCCATCACTTCATGATTGCCAATGCAAGTAAATAGCGGCGCATATTGTATTATTTGCCCACCAGTATAAATTGGCTTTACGCCGTTGTAATTCATTTCATATTTGGCAAGACCTTGCAAACCGGGAAAGAATGCACCACCTCGATTATCATCAAACCATTCTGAGGCGCGATCGCTGACATTAACCAAATCGCCGGCAAACCAAACTGCATCCACTCGTCCAACTGTTTCTACTACCTTTTGCAGATTTGCTGCTGTCATCGGCTTAAGTTGATGGTCGGAGGTAAGTAAAATTTTAAGGGGTGTACCTACTTTTGGTTTGGGTGCAAGGGTAAAAACATCGCTGCTGACACTCTCGCCATCTTCCCGCACACTAGTGATGCGATAGGCAATTTGTACCCCAGGAGTTAAATTATTTACTTCAGCTTCATGTCGCCAAATTGGACGCTGAACAGGTTTTTGGTATATTTGTCCATTTTGGGTTTGGTTGTGTACTCGTGATTGTTGGTCTTCCCGTGTGCGGCTAAGTTGGGTTGTGCTTGCCAAAATAGTCTGACTGAGATTTTCCCCATAGTTGACTATGTGTTTATCACCAACAAATTCGGTAAACCATACTACTCGTACAGATGTTTCCGTTGGCAGCTGCAAAAATGGATCTGTCAGCAGTTTGGGTGCTGATATCATAATTGTTTGCCCAAATGAACGCACGCTTACCAGAGTAAAGCATACAACTAGCGCCACCATAACTAGTAAGGAAATTTTCCGGCTGCTTATACTTTTAAGCATGAGTAATACAAATTCGTAATTAAGACATACAGAACAAGGTGTAGTACAGGCTGTTTCCAATACTTTACTCTGTTCCGCAAACAATACATTCTTAGAGGATGTTTGAGAAGTATCGAACTATAGATCAACACACATGAACACAGATATTTGTGGTTCTTTTGAGAATTATTTTGATTTTGGCAATAGTTGATTAAATTTTAGTTAAATTAACTTTAATTAAATCTCTAAAGAAACATGGGAATTGGATTAAGCTGGTCTTCTATGAATTCTTGTTTTAACCACCCCATTTTTACAGGTACTTCATACAGCCGACCTGGTGCAAACTGTGCCCAAAAATGGCGCAGTCCAGGAACAACAACCTTGACAACAGACATACTAATGTCTGGACGTGTTTGATCGAGGACAAGCATTTCTAGACCATGTTTACCTGCTAAGTCAACGCAGGCAATAACATCTTCTCGCAAGTCATGACTGCGGTATGAAGAATAGTCTGTGTACATTTGAGGAATCACATTAGAATCGGGTGCAAGATATGTTTGATTTTCTAATGTCGCAGTATTACACCAAGTTTGCATATCCTGACGAGTAAATTTTGCTGAAGAATTAGAATTTGCCCCATTGGAGAGAAATACCATCTGATTCATTTCAGTAACAGCACGGAGTAGGGCAACTTTTGCATCAAAGTGAGTTCCAAAGCCAAATAAAATATCTTCTGGCTGTTGATTAGTGCGTCTGGAAATTGCGGCAAACGTAGGAATCTTTAAATCGGTAGTGAGGTCTAATACCCAAAAATCACGTCCTATAAATGTATAGTATGTTTTCAGTTTATGCAGATAAGGATCATCAAAACTATTTAGATCAACAGCAGGTCTACGCAGACGGTTGTACCACCATATTGCTACCGCATCCCGTTCTACCAACTCCATAAAACCTTGGAGAATAGCTTCTTCCTTACAAGTTCCGGCAGCTGTGCCATTGGTATCTGCATAACAAAAGCAGTGTTCTTCAGCTATCGGATAGCCATAATAACAATATGCTGTAGGCAAATACTTAAATTTCTGATGAGTGAGTGACCAGATGGGAGTCCATTCAATTTCTTGGGTAGTATCAAATGGAGCGGGAACCCATTGAATGAAGTGATGTTGCTCGTTCCAGGAAGAGCGATCGCGGTACTGAGCTACGCTATAGTACATACATTCATACGGATGAATTGCCAGTTCTCCCAGCTTGCCATAGGTGCTTTTCACCCGGAGTTCTTCTCCTGTATAAGTACCTGAGTAGCGCTCAATCGCTTCTCCTAAAGCGCTCATCTTCGCTTGTGTTGCGGTTTTTCCTTTACCAAAGCTTTTGGGACGAACTGCCTTGCGTAAATTTTCTAACTCTCTACCTTCTCTAGGCAAGCTGTGATCAACAACATAAGCATGGATGAGATCATTATTTTGGAAGGGTTGAAATAAGCTGCGGATGACTCCAGTGATGGGACTAATGTGATGTTCGTAATATTGAAAGGCTTGTTCAGGTAAGCAGCTGCGATATCCCCCATCATCACTTAACTGCTTCTGTTGACTAGTAAGTATTAATGGTTGAGGTTTCTGTTGAGCAAATTCAGTAGCCTCACCGCAACAATGACATTGAGGGCGGCGAACTAAGGTATGGCGTTGCAAGTTGAAATTGACAAGATCAAAACTTAGCAGAGTTCCTTCTAGAGAATGCTGTTCTGGGTTAGTTAACCATTTAGCAATTTCTGTCGCTGCTAGATTTAACCCAGTTTGTACAGTTGAAGGTAAAGCAGCACGAGAAACAGGAAATGGGTTAAGGGTTTGTTTTTGTTCTTGTACAAAAGACTCAACCTCACGATTCATTCGCAGACGCTGCGCTAGGCATTCCCAACATCCTGTATGCCCAGGACGAAATACGGGGCCAATCCAGATTGTACCTCCAACAGGTTTGACCAACAGCCAAGAACGTTTATTTTGCAGAGCTTCTCGGTTAAAGGTTGCCAAACCGAGTTGGAGATAATCATCTGTTAGTACAACCGTAAACTCGCCACTATCACTAACATTAATGTTCAGGGATTCTAAGATGGCATTTAATGGCTCGGTTGTAATTTTACCAAAAGTGGCGATCGCAACTTTAGCTTGTTGCAGCCTCTCAACAGCAACTTTCGCATCACCATGGAGCAGTTCCCAAAAAGCTGATTCGGCAGGTAGTATGTTATTTGCGCTGGTGATATATCCCTTATGTTCCAACTGTTCTAAAGCATAGATAATCTCATCAGCCGAAGCTTGCCCTTGAAGGCATTGAACTATTTCCTCAACAGTGTAAACTCCATTTAATAATGGTACTAGTAGGCAATATAAACGCCCAGTTAGGACGAAATGCCCCTTTTCACTGAATAGAAATACACTTTTAGGAGGAGATACCTCAACATGAAAGTGTTCTTTGAACTTCGGCTGGATGAGCATACTGCTTAAATAGGTTTGTAAAAACAAAAATCTAACTTTTGAGTAAATTAGATGCGCCCTGTGGATATAATTCCAGCGTAACTTAATGAGGGCGATCGCTTTTGCGTACATTAAATGTATCTGCAAAATCTTGTCCATTCAAAACAATATAGCGAATTGTTTTGTCTTGGTTTTAAACTGCCCAGCAGTAATGTGTAAATCTGCAATAACATGAAGAATCTTGTTGACATTGACCTCAACAGATTCTTCTGTAAATTACTTTCGATAGTAGCCAAAGCGCTGTGAGCCATCAGTATCAGCATTAACAGATGCAATACCAGTATCAACAGAGGGTTGTACTGATATAGGCAGTTTAATTAATGGGACTTCTATACCTGTTGTTTGCCCAGCATTAATTGTAAGGCTACAACCACCAATACAAGCTGCTAATTGTTCATCAGATAGTTCTTCAATTAAACTTTCTGCAATTATCAAGCTTTTAGCAATATTTTTTTGTTCGTGCTGCATAATCACGTAGTAAAGCTACAAGTTATTTAGTCTTATTGTTTACTTAAATAACCTTGATGTAAATTTAAAATCTTAATATAATTTAGATATTTATTTGTTTAAAATACGCAATTGGAACTAAATCCCTTCACCAAAAATTTAAAAACTTTTACCTAATTCCTCTACTTTATTGAAGAATTGTAGTTTTAGTTATTACTCAAACAGTCTTTCCATTAGTAAGTTTCCCGATATTTAGTTATATCAGATAGATATTGAAATTTGACTTAGCTTGATTACAATATCAGTAATATTAAGGTTATATTAGTCTAATAACTTTATTCAATCTCTAATAATTTACGCTGAATATATCTAATTTGAATTTAATCAAGAATTATACCAATCGCTTTCTCTAAGCTGGTGGCATCTTGAGCAACCTTAAGGCGAAACGGTATAATTTGTCTGACAACTAGCTGTGGTAAGCCCAGTTCCGTGAGGTATAACAACAGGTGCTTGTGCTGTGAGCAATACCTGTCCTTGGGGTGATACGACAAGTCCTTGAGCTTCTACTATTTCATCGGGCGGTTGTAGAGATGAATTTGTAGAAGGAACGGCCACTTTGGAACCGCTACCTGTTTGAATTGGAACTATTTGAATATCTTCTAAAATTGTGTCACTACCCAAAGCCACCTCTGGATTTTGGGGTAAACCACCCCGTCCGGTAATAGTGAAGCGGCTGGATTCTTGAGGTTTATTTTGTCCACAACCTTGAGTAATTAATGTAGAAACATCATTTGGTTCAACTGGTAAGACAACAATTCCTGTTGTTGGATCACCTTCTAGAGTTTTAATTCCTACAGAACCACTTAGCCCAAACTGAGAACTAGCCGTAATATCGCTTTTTGAACTTTGTTCAGAACGCAGCTGAATACCAAATATTCCTTGTGTTGCGATTTGAACATTTCCACCTTGTCCTGCAATTGCATTAGCTGTAATATCGCTATTTTCAGCAACAGCTAATACGCTAGAACTAATATTTATATTGCCACCGCTACCACTACCGCCTTTAGCATTAGTAGTAATTTTACTGCCGTTACGCATTAGCAAAATATCTTTTAACTGTAGTGTAATATTGCCACCTTCACCTGATTTTGTTGTAGCTTGAATTCCTCCTGCATCTTGTTGAATGTTTCCTGCATTATCAAGTAATATTGAGTTAGCTAGAACATTGATATTTCCTCCTTTACCCAAGCCTTCATTATCAACATTTAACCTAGCACCTCCTTGAATTGATAATTGATTAGTATTAATTTCTAAACTTCCAGCATCGTTAATATTACTCCTGTTCAATACATTTGCAGATAAACTACTAAATGTTGGAATTAAGAGTGTTGGGTCGAATATATCCTCTATAAGAGGGCCTTGTCCTAATATCTGGATAGAGTCGGTTGCATTGATAGTCATGACTCCTCCCTTACCCAACCCTCTGGTCTCAACAGTAATATTAGCTCCATCCGCCACTATTAGATGCTTAGTATTAATTGTTAAATTACCAGCGTTACCTGTAGTGTCGATATCTGTACTACTAAAAATCCCGCTAGGAACTTGATAGATAGGCGATACTCCACTTACATTCACAGAATTAGTAGCATTAATCATGATATGTCCACTATTTCCTTGTGCTAAAGTGCCAGCAAAAATTTGTGCGCCATCATTAATAATTAACTGACCTGTATTAACTATTAAATCTCCAGCTTGTCCTCTACCTTCTTGAACTGATGTGAACAAACCACTGACTAAGAAATCAGTAAAGGAAACTCCTAATAATTCCACAGTATTTGCAGCATTAACTGTTAAAGTTCCGCCTTTGGCTTCACTGAAGGTTGCGGCAGATATTTGCGCTCCGTTTTTAACAGTTAATCTTTCTGTATTTATTTTTAAATTGCCCCCTGCTCCACTACCATAAGTATCAGTCAACAACCCAGTTGATAAAGAATAATTTTCTGAATCAGCACCATCCAAGTTAATAGAATCAAAAGCATTAATGGTTAAATCTCCTCCTTTCCCTGAGGAACCAGGTGAAGTTGCAGTAGAGATTCGAGCTTCGCCCTCAACCGAAAGTTTGCTACTAGTTATTGTTATTCCTAAGCTAGCTTCACTACCACTGTTTTCAGCGAACAAACCATGCTCAAATTTGCCAGAAGTGCTAGCGCTCGATACTATGACGGAATCTGAAGCATTTAACGTCAGGTTTGCTCCAAATACAGAGCCTAGTGTGTTTGCTTTTACAAACGAGTTGTCAATTATGAGTTGCTTGCCGGTAAGTTGAATACTACCACCTCCATCACCACTGGTTGTTACCAGTGCGTTATCAGTTAGTAAAACATTAGCTCTAGCTAAATTGCTGGGAAAACTTAGTTTAAATTGGCCGCCTTTTAATGACAGTCCAACCGTACCTGCATCTGCTACTCCACCCAGTTCCACGCGGCCGCTATCAGCCCTCAACTCGCCACCGTTGATGCTAACCTCACCTCCTATCAGCGCCAGCGTTTGATTTGGCCTGACTGCAAGATTAGCTCCTTGGACTTGGATAACTGCTGATTTTCTACCATACTGTAAACCGATAGGAACGCTCACTGTTAGTAAAGGTGAAGTCTTATCTGCGGATGTATTAAACTCTCTTCCATCAGCAAATTTCAAACTGTTAGCAGTAGTGGCAAAAAATGAGCCACCAATATCTAATTGGGCATTAGGGCCAAAGATAATTCCATTAGGGTTAATTAAGAATAGGTTGGCATTGCCAATGGTATGGATTTTGCCATCAAGATTAGATGGAAGATTACCAGTAACTCGACTAATAATATTTTGAATAACCGAAGCATGAGCAAAATTGGCTGATCCGCCTGTTGGTACAGAAAATTGGCTAAAACTATGAAAAAGATTGCCTCCTTCTTGAGTACCACCTGTAATTGTGAAATTGTGACCATCAACTGAGGTAACATTTGTGGGGAGAGTACCATCAGCTGCGATTGGGCTATGCCCACTGCCAGAGGCAATCGCCTGGGCACAAGCGGGGCTAACAAATTTTAGATTACAGCTAGTAAATAGTCCAGCAATACTGAGGATGTATGGCAACTTCATGTAATGCCTTTTGATAGTTGTTTATCTCAGTATTCCCTTAATATCTGTAAGGATTATCAATGGAGAAAATGTCTGCTTAACAATTAGTCTTAGCGTTCTTGCAATCAACTTGCGGTATTCCCTGCTTATAGATGTTCAATACTTGGGTAATCTTCCCGTAGTTTTACTGTTTCTTTCGTGGATAAAACAGGTAACATTAAGACCATGATTTTTTCTCCTAATAAAATGGTTACTACCTCAGAAGTTAAGCCCTTCTGAGGTTTTGTTTTGCTATTTTTTAGTCAATTTATAAATTGAATAACCAATCTCTCCTGCCATAATTGATACTAAATTGCGGTCTGTTGTAGTACCTTGGGTTTCATGAGATTGCTTCCCTTGACTGCGTTCCGCTCGCAATGACAGATACTACCTTTGATAACAACTTGGGATGAGATGAAGTTCTAAACTAGACATCTCATAATTTGAGAAGGATGGCTATACTTCAAGGATTGCAACCTATAAATACAGTTACAGTAGTAATGTCAAAATAGAAGGGATTGTGCTGGCTGCGATCGCGGGATAGGGAGGAGGACACTGTTTAAGTAATTTACGCAGATATAATTTTTACCAAACATTTAAATATTGGTATTTATTACGTAGCGGTGATCACTGTCCGTATGGGATTATTTTTACACAGTTGAAATAGGTGGCAAAGATGCAAACCAAAGAATCACCTAATAAGAATACCTCCGCTTTAATGAGCGTTTTAAGTTATTTGATATTAGATACTGAATACGACAAGGACTATCCTGATTAAGACTATTCTGACGTAGTAATGAACCTAGCTAGGTTAGTAGGAGTAAATTACCCCCCTTTGCTGATATTAACTAGAGAAAAGAATGGGCGGTTAACCACCTTCTTGAATCTAGAAACCAATTTATCGGAATTTAACAAAGTACTACCATATCTTTTTAGCCGAGATTCTTAACTGAATGTCGGTTTTTGTTTTTTAAATGGGTAGCACCTCCTCAGCCCTCCCCTCTCCCGGATACACCCAAAATGAGGATAAGGCTAAGGAAATTATCTTAGCCTATCAGATTTTGTGTAAATCTGTCTGAGTTAATTGAGACCATTAATCAAATAGAGTTCCCTTTTCTACTATCTTGTGATATGACTTTGCAATCATAAAGGTAATTAAGCCTGAAATAATGAGAGCAATAAAGTGGCCTGCTACTAATAGCTGTGTACAGGTATAAATACCGCTTAGAAATGGAACAAGCCAAATAACATATCTTACTTCGAGAGGCAAGATTGATAAGATTTTACTAGCGCCTAGAGTTACACAGCCAAGTGCAATAAATACAACAATTATTAAAAGTTTTCCTAAAAGTATTTCCATAAAGCCTAGATTTCATCTTTAGCCTACGAGATTCTATGTAAGTCTGCTTAAGGCTGTAATCAAAGGATTAATACTAATCTGAAGGATGGTTTGCTTTGAAGTTAAAAGTCCAACCCAATGTGGTTATGAATTTCATTAACGATAGTGAGAACCTGGGCCCTCGTTTCTAATTCTATCGACCAGAGTTGGTTCTGAAGGTTGATTCCCAGCATTAGCTATCATTAGTCTGATAACGAAGATAGATATTATCGTAATAATACCTGCTATTGCTTTCGCATCATCATTAGACATAAATTCCCCCAATAACTTAGCAATTTATTCCTATTTATTTCTTGTACCTATGCTTATAAATTAAGCGATGATAATTTAAATGGCCTTCAGAGAATTCCTCAGAATAAATATAAATTTTCAGCTTCTTTACGATTCTCAACCGAAGGGAGAGCTTCTGTACCTACTTAAAATATGCCTCTATCCCCCTCTCCCACAAGGAAACAAATTACTTAGTTATGTTTAAGTACTTATATAAGACTTTACTTTTGTAGTCCCTAAAATCATTAAATAAATTTATGACAGTGATTTTAAGTTCTTTAAATTCTTTAAGGGGTTGGGGTTTGTATTTAGCGAGGGTAGGGTCAAATTGACCTGTGGTTATATCTAACTCAATTTGTGCAGCTTTCCGATTGATCTTATTTTGGGTAAACCAAGAGCTAGGGAGAAACGTCTACCTGCATAAGACCATCTAAGTCTAATGCGTCCTTCATGCTCCTGAATAACTACAGTTACCTTCTGGACTTTGTTTTGAGCTTTCATTGACCGTACCAATTTGTACCAGTTTTAGTGGAAATTAGTAAGGAATTAGAGCAAAAACTTTCTATCAAAAAACCTGCCAGTCTTCTATCAAAACTAGCAGGATTAGGGATTTTATCAATCGGAGCGGCGGGATTTGAACCCACGACCTCCACTACCCCAAAGTGGCGCGCTACCAAGCTGCGCTACGCCCCGGTCAGAATTATTATAGTAGCAACAATTTATAGGATAATCAAGAGGCAATTTTAGAAAACTTTAAGCATCCCAGCAGCTTGCTGCAAACCTGGAACAGCAGAATTATTCCATCTACCTTCTGCACATCGCCCTGTGTTGAGGATAAAGCGCAGACTGTAGGCATGAGGATAGCCTTCAACTTCCATCCATAATAAATCGCTTTCAGCTTCACAAGCAATTTTCTCTTCATCCATCAATTCAGCCGCCAGTTGTTTCATTGTGTCTGCTAGCTGCGCCAAAAGACGGCAGAAATCGTTCAACTCAGCTTCTGTTAACTCGATCGCCCAATCATCTGTACCCAATAAACCTTTAAATTCAGCTGCATTAGGGTTCCAGCCAATACGCCAACCAGAGCCGCTTTTAACAACACGCTCCATAATTAGTGATAAACACTCAACAGTGATTACGATAACTGATAACTGTCTATTTGAGGTTATTGTGGGGTAGTTGTAGTGTTTGGGGAAGGAGTGAAGATATTGGTCAAAACTTGCACTACGGCATCTCTTTGACTGCGGCTGAGGCGTTTTATGGCAGCGCGATCGCCTTCTATAGGATTTTCTCGTAATGCATCATTCCCCGGATACGTCATGTCATACATAATTTCGTTCGCATCCAGGTAATCAGCCAAAGTCAACTTCCAATCTAAACGATAGTTGGGCGCACGCTCTTTCACATAAATGTGATAACGAATCAAGCGACTTGCCAAGGTATTATTTTCAGCAACTTTCCCAGTTTCTTTACTGATATATTTATTTTCCTTTGGGAAGTCGGGCAACTGCTGATACACTTGCTGCCAAACATCGCTAGGACTTACTCTCTGAGCTATGGCAGGTTGGATACCTAGAAAACTTGCCAAAAAACTTTTATGTGTTGACTTTCCTACTCCTGAACCCAAAACAATTACACCCATCACCATTAAGGTAATTGGCAGTGTCCAGTTGTGAGTTCTCAGTAGTAACTTAAACTTTAAAACTATAAATCGCAGAATCGGCCAAGACAAAAGTTTTTTATTATCCATAAAGTAAATATTCTGTGATGAAAGTGGAATGCGACTACATTTTGTACTCAGCGAGAAGTTGCAAGGAGGGTTTCCCCCCAGGCAAACTTCGCTAACCCAGCACTTTCATCTCAGCACTATATTTATATTTCGCCAATAATCTCTGGCTGAGTCAGTTCATCAGACATTTCAATAATTGCCCTAAGTACTGGCTTCATCATTGCATCTTCTGCACTTTCAAAGTCTTCGTAACGGCGACGCTTGGCACGGTTTGCCACCTGAACCGTAATGCGGTAGCGATTTGAGGCTGCACTAATCAAATCTTCAGCACGGTGCATAATCTGAGACTGAGTTGTCTCGAACTTAGAACGCTTTAGCATAGTTAGTGGTTCTTGGGGTCATTCTCCAGTTTAGCAGCACTGATCAAGCTGTTGTTGTGTACTAAATCGTTGTTAACCTCTCTGTTGATAGAGGTTGATAGATTTTTATCATTTTATAAGTAGGTTGTAACAGTAAGTTAATAAAGTAACCTAACCTCATGGCTGATCTTGTGGAAACTGCTATCAATGCAGGAAATTTCAACACTTTGGTGAAGGCTGTTGAAGCTGCGGGACTCACAGAAATTCTTAAGAGTCCTGGTTCTCTTACAATCTTTGCACCTACTGACGAAGCCTTTGCCAAGCTGCCAGAGGGAAGTTTAGATTCGCTACTGCAAGACATTCCTAAACTTAAGAAGATTGTGACGTATCATGTCGCTCCTGGGGATGTCAGGTCTGATGACTTGGCACAGATTGAGGAAGCAGAGACTCTTGAGGGGTCAATCTTAGCAATTGAGTCTGCTGATGGTGCAATTAAGGTGAATGATGCCAATGTCCTGACAACTGATATTTTGGCGGACAATGGGGTGATTCATGTTATTGATGCGGTGTTGATACCTGCAATGGTTGCTGGCGGTAGGAGTTCGTGATCGGCTAAGGGACTTCCAATTAAAAAGTGTAGAGAGCAGGGAGCAGGGGGAGAAAGAAAAATATCATTTGATACCAAGTTGCAATCAAAAGTAGCAACTGTCATTGCGAGCGAAACAAAGTGGAGCGAAGCAATCTCCCCTAACGAAAGATTACTACCTCTGAACGCAACTTAGTATGAATAAATTGGCTAATTTATTCTCTGGAAGTCCCTAATGTGCCTTGAAGTTGCGTAATTCGCAGCCTCAAAAAACCCCAAAGACGCGGTGATAGGGACACGTAAAGATGCAGTTTTGTCTCAGGAACGGGTAATAGAAATGGGGAATTGTGAAAAAGTCAATCCCCATTTTTCATTAATGATTTGTTGAAATTAGAGCTTCGACGAATTTGAAGTATTAGCTAACACTCAGAATGCAACCAGTACGTGGGAGAAGAGACAAGGAAAGGTGCTGAGTTTCTCCATTTTCATGCCATGCAATCTCAGCAGTGCCATATACAAGATTGTAGGGCTGAGTACGCAAACTGGTAATAGCAATATTCGCTTTTGTCGATGCTGTACCAGCGTTAACAGCAATAATTAATTCCTCTGTCCCTAAAGTTCTGGCAAAAACGTAAAGTTCCCCTTGAGCATAGAGAACTTGGTAATCACCTATACGCAAAGACGAGTAAGTATGGCGAAGAGCAATTAATTCGCGGTGAGTCTGGAGGATTTCTTGATCCCAACTAGCTTCTAAAGGAAAGCCACGACGCGAGTCTGGATCTATCGCACCGGGTAAACCGACTTCATCACCATAGTAAATACTGGGCGCACCGGGAAATGTAAGCAGTAGTAGAGTTGCTAATTCTACACTGGCTTTATCGCCTCCAGAAATAGTCATTAACCTTGCTGTATCGTGACTTGCTAGCAAATTTAATTGGGTAAGCTGAATTTCCCAAGGATACAGTTGTAATACTTCTTGGATTTGGCTGGCGTACTCAGCAGCAAATAAGGGCGGGTAGGGTTTATAGTCACGGCTTTGGACTTGTTCTAAGACTACGCGATCGCCTGCGGCAAAAGCTATTGTTGGCCCGGCAAATAAATAGTTCATCACGCCGTCAAATTGAGTTCCATCTAGCCACTCGCGGGAATCTCCCCACACTTCCCCCACAATGTAAGCTTCAGGATTAATTGCTTTAACGCGATCGCGAAACTCTTGCCAAAAACCAGGAGTTTTAATTTCAAATGGTACATCTAACCGCCAACCGTCGATGCCGAATTTAATCCAATATTCGGCAATTTCCATAATGTACTCCCGTACTTCTGGGTTGTCATGATTAAATACTGGCAAGGCACGATTTCCTGCCCAACCTTCATAATTGGCAGGAAATTCACCGTTATAAGGTGAAAGCGGCCAACCCTCAACTTTGAACCAATTCACCCAAGGCGAATGTGGGCCATTTTCTAAAACGTCGTGGAAAAAGAAAAAGCCGCGGCTGGAGTGGTTAAACACTCCATCTAACACAACTTTAATATTCCGTTGATGGGCTGCGTCTAGCAATTCCTTAAAAGCTTCATTACCTCCCAACAGTGGGTCAACCTGATAATAATCGTGGGTATGATAGCGATGATTACTGGCAGATTGAAAGATGGGTGTGAAGTAGATAGCGTTAATCCCTAAATCCTGGATGTAGTCTAATCCCTCTATGATGCCCCACAAATCGCCGCCTTTGTAACCTTGGAGTGTTGGCATAGATTCCCAATCTTCCCAACGGGCCTCATGCAATAGGCGTTTGTGAGGCTGTTTGCTTCTGGCAAAGCGGTCTGGAAATATTTGGTAGAAAACAGCGTGCTTAACCCAGTCTGGTGTTTGAATCTGCATGAATTACTCTTGATGACTTCAGGAGCGATCGTTGCAAATACTGGGTTATTTGCGCTACTCACTTGTGATAGAAATCTCTCAATTTTTATTAGTCAATAGTCAGTAATTATTTTTTTTGACACAAATGTTACCAGTAGTCACTTGTTTGACCACGCTTATATTTATGTATGATTTATTGCTTATTTAAGTAGTTACTAAATAATTAACAACTCTTAATTTTTCTATATTTAACTTTTTTCCGTAATAGCTAATATAAACGCTGGATAAATAAACAAGTTACTTGCAGGAGCGTTGTCTAGCCAATTGTAATCAAAAATGGCTTTAACTGTTGTGATTACTAAGTTTGATTGCTCACTCACATTTATTGGATGGATTACTGAAAATTCCTTATAAAAAGCACGAGACATGAAGATTAGTTATTAATTAGTAATAAAGTTATGAGTTATTCTGCGCTCCCTAATATTGATCTGTGTTAACTATAAAAACAATAGAGGTCTATAGCCAAAATCAAGAATAAAAGCTAAAAAAATACTTTAGTGGTATTCGTACTAAAGCAATATGTGCTGCTAAAATCAATACTTTATTTTCAGGAAAACACATAGACGTGGAGGAAAAGATGAGACACGATAAACTTTCTCCTGGGTTGCTGTTGGCATATCAAGACTATCAAAATGAAGGAGAAGAGGCTTTAACTACACATAAGCGATCGCTGGGTTTAATAGCCCATAAAAGTGCTGTCAAGCCAACTAAGAGCATAGTTTTTATTTACTGCGACTCTGATGCAGACTTAAGTTATTTAGAACAATACGGAATTGAAATCAATCAAAACTCTGGAAGCGTACGGACAGCTTTCTTACCCATCCAGGGTTTAGATGCCTTATCGGAAGAAGAAGCCATCCAGCGCATTAAACCATCGCGTAAACTCAATTTACGGATGGATGTTGCTCCAGGTAAAGTGCAACTGCCACATTTTAAGACCAAAACTGGATTAACTGGCAAAGACGTAGTTATCGGCATTGTAGACAGTGGCATTGATCCAAAACACCCCGCCTTTGCTGGACGCATTTTACGTATTTGGGATCAAACCCTTCCAGGGCCGGGTGTTCGAGAGGGGGGTTATGGAGCAGAATTCACCGGAGAACAACTGACAGTTTCTCAAGACACTAACGGTCATGGCACTCATGTTGCCGGCATTGCTGCTGGTGCAGATGCGACTTATGGAGGTGTAGCACCAGAGGCAGAATTGGTCGTTGTTAAATCAGACTTACAGGACGCCCACATTGCTGATGCTGTCCGCTACGTTTTCCGAGTAGCCGGAGAGTTAGAACGGCCAGCAGTCGTCAATCTCAGCTTAGGTGGACACGCCGATGCCCACGATGGTAGTGATTCTTTGTCAAAAATTATTGATGCTGAATCTGGGCCAGGAAGAATTGTTTGCTGTGCAGCAGGCAACGAGGGCAACGATAATATTCATGGTCAAGCAACCATCCCATCCAATAAAACCCGTGGTATGCGCTTTAATGTCCCTTTAAATCAAGTAGGCATAGTATGGTTAAACGGTTGGTATGCTCGTGACAGTCAGTTAGAAATATCGTTGCGGAGTCCTAACGGTTTCGTTACACCTTTCCAAAAAATTATTGCTAACAGCAATCCCGCCCAAAATTATCAGTTACCAGATGCACGAGTAGAAGTAGTGACACCAGGGCCAGATCCAGCTAACGGTGACCATAATTTCTTCGTGCAAATTCGTGGTAATGGCCCCTCGCCTGTTATGGGAGGTATTTGGCAGTTACGGGTACGTAACGCTTCTTCAACTGAAACACGTTTAGACGTGTGGGCACTTGATGATCGCTCATCGGTGTTTTTTACAGGTAAAAGTGTCAAGGATGCAGTGAAGATAGGCGCACCGGGAACTGCTAGCAGTGCCATTACAGTTGCTGCTTACACTACGAAAGTAAAATATACAGATATTGATAACCAAGTGCGAGAAATGGGCTTGGATTTGGACGATATGTCTGAGTTCAGTAGTGAAGGGCCATTGCGGAATGATGCTCAAAAGCCAGATGTCGCCGCACCAGGAGCGATGATTGTTTCTACCCTTTCCGCCAATGCCAATTTTGATCGCTCGATGATGGTGAATTCTAAGTTTGTGGCCATGGCTGGTACGAGTATGGCGACACCATTTGTTACTGGTTTAGTAGCACTGTTGTTGCAGCGCGATCCGAAGCTAGACCCAGTTGCTGTGAAAGATTTGCTGCGTAAAAATAGTTCCATTCCCAACAAACCGACTGGAACATTTGATCACAAATGGGGTTTTGGCGTAATTAATGCAGCAAATCTGTAATTATAGCCATCTCGAATTAGAGAAATCCACCAAATTTGTAGGCGTACCAGTTGATACTCGATATAGCAATCCTATTGATTTGTAAAAATTGAGAGGCTTAGATCCCTGACTTTTCAAATAAGTCAGGGATCTTGTTATCCACGAATGATTTAAGACTGCTATAGATGATAAAGCCATGATGTTAAGACAAAGTTATACTGCTGAACAAGAGTAGCTATCCCATACTGTTAATTAATATGGACATTCAAGTTAACAAAATTTTATTTCTAGCAGCTAATCCAAAAGACACTGTACGTTTGCGGCTTGATGAAGAACTGCGGGAAATAGATACAGGACTACAGCTTGCCAGAAACCGCGATCGCTTTGTCTTAGAACAGAAGTGGGCAGTACGCCCTAGAGACGTTCGACGAGCAATATTGAATTTTGAACCGCAGATTGTACATTTTTCCGGGCATGGAGCAGGGAATGAAGGATTAGTATTTGAGGATGATGCAGGGCGAGAGAAATTTGTAAATGCTGAAGGATTAGCAGGACTATTTGAGTTATTCGCTAATCAAGTGGAGTGTGTAATTCTTAATGCTTGCTATTCGCAGGTTCAAGCAGAGGCGATCGCTCAACACATTAACTATGTTATTGGTATGAGTAGGGAAATTGGAGATAAGGCAGCAATTGAATTTGCTGTAGCTTTTTATGATGCTATAGCAGCAGGGAAACCTGTTGAGTTTGCTTACAAATATGGCTGTAATGCCATTCAGATGACAGGTATTCCAGAACAACTAACTCCAATTCTCATCAAGAAGCCTAATCTCAGTGAAATAGTTGCTCAACCCCATTTAGCTAAAGAGCATTCGTCAGCCGTAAACGAATCTACATTAGGAACTAACTCTGCTGCTACTCAACCAGTCCAAACTACAAGCAATGAATTTCATATCACTAACAGCAGCATCACCTACCTCACTGGCTCAGGGCAAATTAACTATAATGAAGCTCCTAAACAAAAGTGAAAGTCTAATTTAGATACACTCAGTAAGCTTGAACAGCCTGAGTAGTAGACTTATTTTCAGCCTCTTTTTCTTTTGTATCAACAAAAATATCGATGAAGTTTTTAATCTTTGTCGAATTAGAACTTTTTTGTTGTAAATCTTTAACAATTTCACAAGCTCTCACACCTTGTTCTGCCACTATTTCAATGGTTGAATCAGTTTTGATATTCGCTACTGCTGAATTGTGTAATGCTACTAATTGCCATTGTTGATTAAATACTGGGCTACCTGATGAACTAAAATCAGCATCAGCTTCATATCTGATAAATTTCTTATAAATATCGATAACTCTATTACTAGAAAGAATGACTTGCTTACGCTTTCCTTTTGGATGTTGAATGATGTTAACTGGTTCTCCTTGTGCCAATTTGCCTTGGGGAACATTTTGCTGAACTCCTATTTTTTGGAGTTCTATCAACCTTTTATCATCTATAGGTGGAGCAATGTTTGTACTGTTCTCATCTAATGTAATCCAGCCAAAGCGATCGCCTGCTCTACCTAAGATAGATAAATTACTGTCTTTAGGCCTGTCTTGTAACTTAACTAGGGTATAATCCAATTCTTCGTTAGTTTCAAAAAAACCTGTTTCAGGATCTAGATCGAGTTTGTATTCTATTGGAGGAATTTTTCGTCCAAGACCGTCTTGGTCATAACCAAATTGAGCTATTACTTCAGCGCATACTTCTTCATTTGGAAGCACATGATGATTGGTTAGTAAGTAGCTGCTTCCAACTAAAAACCCTGTAGCGATGGGAATAGGTAGTAATTTTTTGAAACGTTCTGGATCTTTAAGCGCATCTGATGAATGATTTGTATCAATTCCATCAAAAAATTGTTGAATAGAATCTGGCTCTTTTTCAGAAAATGAGAATATTTCTTCTATATCTTCCTGAGATAAAATAGCCTTTTGACTATTTTTCAGTTCATTTTCAAGAGCGTCAATTTTCTCAACTAGCTCAACTCTAGCTTGTTCCGAAAATTCTCGCACTAGTCGGCATACAGCAGCGCCTCGTCTTACCCCTAACTCTAGAAAAGAAAACGGGAGAAAGTCTGGTTGACCAAAAACTGCACTAATACGCGACGAAGGGTTGATCTCAAATCGTGAGTTAATAATTTCTACTAAATCGGAGTCATCAATCAAATCAAGAACAGCGTCTTGTTTGGCTGGAAACGGAATTGCACTTAAATTTAGTCTTTCTCGGAAAATTGGCGGCAAAAACCAATTATATAATAATCTCTGACGAGAGGAAGTTATAGTAATGCTCATATCTAATTTAAATAATTATCAAATTAATTGGTGAATTTGCAATGCAATCTAATCGCTTACCCTACCGTATTAAACAGGGACAAAATATCAAAGGTTGGCGTATATTTCAAGAATCTTTACAACCAGAACTACATAATCTTATTGCTGGACAAACAATCTTAATAAAACTTTGTTTGCTTTTTACAATACTTATACTATCTTCTATTTCAGGTATTGTATCTAGTTTTTTTGGTAGCTGGTATTTTTTTTATATATCTTTACCAAATGAACCAGGAAAAATAGAACTTTTTTCAATGTTCATAATAATTATTGCTTGGATATTTACCAGTATCCGTCAAGGCATCGCCCAAGGTTTAAAAGTTGCTATAGAATTTTTTCTAATTACATTAATAGTCACAGATGTATTAGCATTATTGAATTTATTGCCAACTATTACAATACGCATTTCTCCATTAGTCGATCATAGTATTCAACACTTGGCTGCTTGCTTAGTAGGAATGATTTTTACAATTTTTATTTTTCTAACAGGTAGTTTCGCTATTGCTGTCATTTCTACAAGCTTTGCTAAAAACCAATCTAATCATTTCCGAATCGGTGCGGCTGTATTTATAATTATAATTGCGGTGATTGCTACTGTAGTTTTATATTTATCAGGAGGAGTAGATAGTAAAGTTGAAGAGCAAAGCCTTTTTGTTAGAATCGCTAGTATCTTAGGCGGTATTTTTTCTGGATTTTGCTTTGGGATTATTAGCTTAATAGCAACAAAATTTAGTAACAAATATTCCGGTCATTTCGAGTTTTTGCATTCTTGGGCGATCGCAGTTGGTTCATGGGGCGGTACATCATTTTATAATTTAGATTTAAGTGATATTGATTTTACTGGTTCTCAGTTAGCAAATACTGATTTCCGAGCAAAGAATTTTTACCGGACTTGTTTAAAGGAAGTTAAGGGATTAGATAAAGCTAGAATAGACAATCGCTATCTAGACTTAACTAACTACAAAGTACAAAAGCTGTTAACTGATGGAGTTTGTAAAGACATAAACTTTAGCAGAATAAACTTGCAAGGAGCATATTTGCAAAATGCAGATATGAGGCATTTCAAGTTAATAGAAACTAATCTCAAAGGCGCAAATTTACAAGATGCTGATTTGCGCGGCAGTATTTTAATTCGTACTCAGCTTACAGGAGCGGATTTTACTGGAGCTAATTTGACTGGAATTTGTATTCAAGATTGGAATATCAATAGTCAGACTTGTTTTGCTAAGGTCAAATGTGATTATTATTACCGCAAATTAGATAATAAAGGAGAGCCAATAGAACAATATCCTATAGGACGTAATTTTGAAGAAGGAGAATTTGAAGCTCTATTCCAAGAAGTAGAAGAAGCAGTAGAATTAGTTTTCAAAGAAGGCGTAAATTGGCGGGCTTTAAGCTTTACTTTCCGTAAATTTCAATTAGAGGATGACGGTTTAGGTTTAGAACTCAAGGGAGTTGAACAACGTGGTGACCTTTGGGTTGTTAAAGTAACTCATAAACAAGGTGTTCTCCGACAAGATGTTGAACAAAGGGTTGGAGAAATTTATGATATGATGAAAGGCTTAATGGCTGTCAAAGAACCACAAATTAACAAGCTTTTAGATATTGCCGCAGATCAAGCAGGAGCCTTAAAAGAATCTAGTAAAAGACCTTTTGGTAATAGTTTTTTTATTACAGGTAGTACAATTACAAACTTAGCTGGTTCTGGAGAAATTAATTATGACGAAGCTGCTAGTAAAATTCGCAGTTTTGTTGCTAATAGCAGCGAACCAATACAATCATTACACCTAGTTAAAAGCCTTTTAGAACAATTCCAAAGACAGAGTGTCGCTACTTCTAGCAATGAACAAATAGAACTAATTAAGCAAGTGATTTTGACTGAGGCTAGAAAAGACAAGTTTTTCAAACAGTTTTTTGTGCAACAAGGACAACAAATTGCTAATGCAATGCCAGAAAGTGCGATCGCATCAGCTATCCGAGAAGCACACTCCCAACTTATCTAGAAAGTAGTTTCGGCAACAAATCTGTAATTAGACGTAGAAATGTGTATATTACGTCTGTACAAGGATAGGTAGTAAAAACCTATAAATTTGATAGGTTGGTGATAGGGTGGGTTAAGAGATAGCCTACCCTGATTACTCAGGAATTGCTTATGAATTATCAGAAGCTAGACGCCGCTCTTGCTATGGCGCTGAATAATGTACAAGACCCAGAAGTGTCGAGTTTGGTAGTTTTTATCCATACCGAACCTGTTTCAGGTTCTGCAATTGCTGTTTTGGAAAATTTAGGCGTTGATGGCGTCGCGCCTGGAAAGGATGTTTTCACTGCAACACTTTCAGCAAATGGCATTTCTCAGCTGTCTGAGGAACCTTGGGTGCAGTTTCTCAAGTTGTCGCAGAAATTGCATTTAGTTAATAGAATGCGAACTCCTGGGAGATTGGGCGTTTAATTTAAATGTGGCGATCGCCACTCTAGGGTAAGCAGAATCTACCTGACTCTGTTACCAAGGAACCAAAGAGCTTAAGACTATACGCCAGAGTTCACAGCGAGTAAAGATAAGTCTTGTGAACAAATTTTAGACAATTATTCTTTGAAAATCATTTGCAAACTATAAGTAGTTTTCATGTTATTTATAAAACAAGAGTTACGGTAGCTGTCACTGAGTTAAAATTTACTGGTTTTTTAAAATCAGCAAAGAATTGTATTTATAGATTGCAGAGTTATAAAACTAGTGTAGCGATCGCCTGTATTTGTTACGTGTCAATCGACACATAGTTTTTGATGTGGGAGTTGTTGGCAGCACTATTGATCACCAGCAGTATTCTGTAAAATTTACTAATTAGAATCTGCGCTCCCCCCTTATCAGCTGCCACATACAGTCCTAAACTGAAGGTGAGAGTTGAAAGGCAGTCGGGAGACATCTTGTGAAAAAAGTTTTAGCAATTATTCTTGGTGGTGGCGCAGGTACTCGCCTTTATCCGCTAACTAAACTACGTGCTAAACCAGCAGTACCAGTGGCTGGAAAGTACCGTCTAATCGATATCCCTGTCAGTAACTGCATAAACTCAGAAATATTTAAAATTTATGTCCTGACACAATTCAACTCAGCTTCCCTGAATCGCCATATCGCTCGTACATATAACTTTAGTGGCTTTAGTGAAGGGTTTGTAGAAGTGCTAGCTGCACAGCAAACGCCAGAAAACCCGAACTGGTTCCAGGGTACAGCTGATGCTGTGCGTCAGTACATTTGGTTGTTAGAAGAATGGGACGCTGAGGAATATCTGATCCTCTCCGGCGACCACCTCTACCGTATGGATTACCGCGAGTTTGTGCAGCGTCATCGAGAGACGGGTGCTGATATTACTCTCTCAGTTATTCCCATAGATGAGCGCCGGGCCTCAGATTTTGGCTTAATGAAAATTGATGACTCCGGTAGGGTAGTTGACTTTAGCGAAAAACCTAAAGGCGATGCTTTAAAAGCAATGCGCGTCGATACTTCCATACTCGGATTGAACGCAGAACAAGCCAAACTCCAACCCTACATCGCCTCAATGGGGATTTATGTATTTAAAAGAGATGTTTTGATCAAATTGTTGAAAGAATCTATAGAACGGACTGATTTTGGTAAAGAAATTATTCCTGACTCTGCAAAAGATCACAACGTTCAAGCCTACTTATTTGATGGCTACTGGGAAGATATTGGAACCATTGAAGCTTTTTATGAAGCCAATTTAGCACTGACACACCAACCCGTACCGCCCTTTAGCTTCTACGATGAACACGCACCAATTTATACCCGCGCTCGTTATTTACCTCCGAGTAAATTACAAGATTGTCAAATCAGACAATCGATGATTGGCGAAGGTTGTATTCTGAAAAATTGCCGCATTGAACATTCGGTTTTAGGAGTGCGATCGCGGGTTGAATCTGGTACGATCATCGAAGATTCTCTACTTATGGGTGCCGATTTTTACCAAGACTCTGTAGAACGTCACTGTAGCGTTGAAAAAGGTGATATTCCTGTAGGCATTGGTACAGATAGCATCATTCGTCGTGCGATCATCGATAAAAATGCTCAAATCGGTCATGGTGTGAAAATTATCAATAAAGACAACGTGCAAGAAGCAGAGCGCGAAGGTCAAGGTTTTTACATTCGCAGCGGCATTATTGTTGTGCTGAAAAATGCTGTCATCCCCCACGGTACTGTCATTTAGCCATTAGTCATTAGTTAACAGTTATTAGTTAAAAACTAATGACATAAACGCACCAACTGCTTGGCACACGATAGGACAAATGCCGCAACTGTTGTTACTAATTGGTCTTCCGGGCAGTGGCAAAACAACTTTAGCTAAAAAATTGCAAGCAGAATGTCCCCAGATGCAGGTAATTTCTACTGATGTCATTCGGGGGCAACTGTTTGGCAATGAAGCAATTCAAGGCCCGTGGCTGCTGATCTGGCGGGCAATTCAGGAGGAATTACAACAAGTCCTCGCCGCAGGTAAGACAGCAATTTACGACGCTACCAACGTCCAGCGCCGTCATCGCCGTGAGATTATCACCCTAGCCCGCGATTTAGGCTTTACCCACATTACTGGAATTTGGGCGAATACCCCAGTTTGGCTATGTTTGACACGCAATAAACGGCGTAGTCGCCAGGTTCCTGAAGATGTTATCTGGCGTATGCATCGCCAACTCCGGGATGCCCCTCCAAGCTTGGAAGAAGGTCTAGACTGCCTAATTCGCTTTTCAGAATCGCAGGAGTACGGAAATTGCACTCGGATTGTGAGCGAGAACCCCACTTGATTTTCTGTAATGTTTGTTAATTTAAAATCAGACTTTATTTGCTTGGCATTATACCTGGCAAAGAAGAGATCTCACATCTTAGAAAAAGAACATAACAGGAATTTTTAGAGGAGGCTGGTAGATGGCTGCAACCGACTTCAAAGACTATTACGCAATTTTGGGAGTTAGTAAAACTGCCAGTCCAGAAGAAATTAAACAAGCTTTTCGTAAATTAGCCCGCAAGTTTCACCCCGATGTTAACCCAAATAATAAACAGGCAGAAGCACGCTTTAAAGAAGTGAACGAAGCCTACGAGGTTTTGTCAGATCCAGACAAACGCAAAAAATATGACCAGTATGGTCAATACTGGAAACAAGTTGGTGAAGGCTTCCCATCCGGTGGCGCTGGTGTGGATATGAGCGGGTTTGACTTCAGCCAATATGGGAGTTTTAATGACTTCTTGAATGAGTTATTTGGTGGTGCTGGCCCTCGTAGTAGCCGCCAAAGTTATTCTTCTCGCACTTCCACAGGTAGACCTGGTGGTTTTGGTGGTTTTAATGATTTTGGCTTTCAAGATGTAGGTACGGGTGCAGGCGCGACCCAGGACAGCGAAGCTGCGATCACCTTGACTTTTGGAGAAGCTTTTGCTGGTGTCCAAAAGCGCTTCAGCTTGGGTAACGAAACGATAGATGTCCGTATCCCTGCTGGTGCGAAACCAGGTACTCGCCTGCGTGTACGGGGCAAAGGTCAATTCAACCCTATGACCCAACAACGAGGCGATTTGTACTTAAAGGTAGAACTTCAGCCCCATTCTTTCTTTCAGTTTGAAGGCGATAATCTTGTTTGTGAAGTACCAATCACCCCAGATGAAGCTACTTTAGGAGCATCTATCGATGTTCCAACACCCGATGGTTTGGTTAACGTCAAGTTACCGGCGGGAGTGCGTTCTGGCCAATCTCTGCGTTTACGTGGCAAAGGTTGGCCTTTAGCCAAGGGTGGACGTGGCGATCAGTTGGTGAAGGTGGCAATTGTCCCAGCAAAAGACCTCAGCCAGCAAGAGCGGGAATATTATGAAAAAATTCGGGCTATACGTACATATAATCCCCGCAGTCATTTGCAGCAGGTCAAGCTATAAAATCAGACCTCGCCTGAAGAATGTTAAGGGCGAATTGGTATTGGCGGCGCAAAGTCATCTCATGGCTCATTGGGATTGATTTTGCGTCATTAAAGCTCTCATCCGCGACTTAAAGGCTTCAATTGCCTCTGGGCTAGGTTGGGTAGTTTGCCAGGATGGACGTTGCATTAAGCGATCGCACCAAGTTTGGAGTTGGGGATAGTCTTCTAGAGCCAACCCCATTTGCGGAAGCCAGGGAATAGTACTACCAGCAACGATATCGGCATAAGTTAATTGCTCACTACCAAAGTATGGGCGATCGCCAATTAATTTCTCAAAAAAAGCTAGTACGGTTGCTGATTTTTGCTTTGCCTGCTCTATCTGCTGCGGATCGTTATCGCTCAAGCCAATCATTTGCCGAAACAATGGGTTTATGGCAGGCATTAATTCATTAATTGTCACCATTTCCACCATCCGCACGGTTGCTATGGCTTTCTCTGCTGTTGGTAACAAATTAGGCTTGGGATACTTTGCCTCTAAGTAGTCAAGAATAGCCAAGGATTCCACTACGCTAAAGTCATCATCAACTAACACTGGAATGTGATGGAAGGGATTGATCGCTAAAAATTCTGGTTTAAACTGATCGCCATCCAGCTTCATCTCTATCAGTTCAAATTCCAATTCTTTTTCTAGTAATGCAATCCACACGCGACGGGAGTTTGCAGAAATCAGGTGGTGATACAATTTGAGCATGGCTAAACCTAACAGTTTTTACTTGTAGGGTAAGCTTTTTCACTTCCTCGCTTTTATTGTATTACTTTATTGGTTTAATTTTCCTACTCCTGCCTATATCTAAAAGTTGGTAGCTCAGTCTGATAAGCTGTTTATATTTAATTTGCAAGCCGTTACTAAACACTTGCTATAGGCATCCTAATAAATCATTTGTGAAAGTTTTAAGCCCTGTATGGTGGGCACTGCCCACCATACCTATATTAAGCCTCTTAAATAAGTCTGTGATTTGGATATAAAAGCACAGATAAACACGGATGGTCACAGATAAATATCGGTGTTTATCTGTGTTTATCTGTGGTTAATTTTGGTATTATTTGTATTTTTGCTAAAAGTCAATTATAAAGATTAATATTAATCCTATACAAATTTTATTTAATTTTACATTTATAACAAAATATTCAACAAGTAAATTAAAATTTACTTGTTAATTTCTCTAAAGCAGATAACCTGGTAATTTAGTAAACATTGTTGTCTTTTAACTCAATTAAATTGTTTTAAGAGCGTTTCTATGCTGGCATTATGATCGATGAATGAAAAGAGATGTCTATAGCAGAGTTTGCCATCTTTATCTAATACAAATTGCGCTGGTAGGGGCGCTCCTAATGCTTGTCCTACTTTATAGGTACGAAATACGCGGCAACCGGGGTCGCTGAGTAAGGGCATTTTTAAGCCTAAGTCTCTGACAACTATTTGACTTTGCCTTTCGTCGGTGCTAGTAATCATCAAAACTTCTATGCCACAATTTTTAAATTGTTCGTAATTTTCATTCAAATCTTTGATATGAGGATAGCAAAAGGGGCAATACTGTTTTTCGGTAAATATGCGAGTAAAGGCAAGTAATATCGGTTGTTTGCCTCTATAATTTGATAGTTTAACTACAGTACCATTAGTTATATCTGGAAGTTGAAAATCTGTTGTTCCTATCCCTATCCTGAACTTATCTGTTGCGGGAACTGGCAGAAAATTGCGGAAAAAGCGCTCATTAAATAAGCCACTAAAATCAGTTGAAGTTAGCATATTTTATCCATAATTATTAAACTATAAAACAATAAAAACACAGATAGACACTAATTTGACATTGATTAATGTATATCTGTGTTTTATCAAAGTTTTGAGCGACGGCTTGCGCCGCTTAAACTTCTCTGTTCTGTGTGGTTTATCTGTGGTTTGTATTGATTTTGCTTTTAACTCCAATACAGTTTATTGGAGTTAAAAGCTACCGAAATCTAGACAGCAGAGAAGTAAACTTTGGACTTCACTGGGTCGGGAACCATTGTCTGATCGCCTGGTTGCCAACCAGCAGGGCAAACTTCGTCTGGGTGAGACTGAACATACTGAATGGCTTGCAATGTCCGCAGGGTTTCATCAACGCTACGACCAAACGCTAGGTTGTTGATAGTTGCGTGCTGGATGACACCATCTTTATCAATGATGAACAGACCACGCAAAGCAATACCTGCTGCTGGGTCAAGGACGTTGTAAGCTGCGCTCACCTCTTTTTTTATGTCAGAAACTAAGGGATAATTCAGGTCGCCGACGCCACCAGATTTGCGATCGGTTTGAATCCAAGCTAGGTGAGAGAACTCGCTATCAACGGAAACACCAAGAATTTCCGTATTAACTTTTTTGAATTCTTCGTAGCGATCGCTAAATGCTGTGATTTCGGTGGGGCAAACAAAGGTAAAGTCTAAGGGATAAAAAAATAGGACAACATACTTACCACGATAGTCGGAAAGCTTAACTGTCTTAAATTCTTGATCCACTACAGCTGTTGCTGTAAAATCTGGAGCCTGTTGACCAACGCGGAGGCATCCTTCCGTTCCGTAAGTGAGGGACATGAACTCTATTCTCCTTCAACTTATATACGTCTCTACTAGCGTTGGAATTCGGGTCAGGTAAAACTCACCCGTCCACGCTGTCACCCTTCGGGGAACACAGTCCCCTAGGTCGGGCTAACCCTTCCTTAAGGGCTGTCTCACAGTTTAATTACGATCTGTTACGACTATATCATAGTCATAACGATTTTGAGTAGCAAATGGCTAATTTAGATACAAGAGAAT
Organism: Mojavia pulchra JT2-VF2; assembly: GCA_019359325.1. GTDB lineage: Bacteria > Cyanobacteriota > Cyanobacteriia > Cyanobacteriales > Nostocaceae > Mojavia > Mojavia pulchra. Next base: position 365,639 of record JAHHHN010000001.1, read on the forward strand.
GGTTACTGACTAATGGATTGGGCAGTTTTGCCAGTGGTACGTTTTCTGATGTACGCACGCGCACTTATCACGGTTGGTTGTTTGCTGCTACAAACCCACCTTCTGAACGTAACCTGCTGTTTTCCCATTTGGAAGCTAGCCTAGAAGTAGTAGGGAACGTTGTTGCACTAGGAACAAATTACTGGAGTGTTGGCCGGATTGAGCCTACTGGTTACGCACTGCTGCGCTCTTTTGATATTAACCCAGTTCCAAAGTGGATTTGGGGTGCGGATAACTGGCAGTTAAGCAGACAATTAATTATGCCCTATGGGTTGTTGGAGAAGGAAAGCAGGGGAGAATTAAAATCTCTACTCTCCTGTGCCCAGTTTTGCCATCGCCTCTTAATTCAATATCGCTATGAGGGTAAGGATGTAGCTATTTTAAGGCTACGACTGCTGATTGGCGAGCGCGACTTTCACCACCAGCAAACTGCCAGTCCAGAATTACACTTTTCACAAATACTCTTGCCCCAGCAAGTTTGCTTACAAGCAATAATGGCTGGACGCTTTGGCACACTTTGGCATTTGCGCTGGACAAAAGGAGATTATCAACCAGATGCAGTGTGGTACTGGAATTATGGATTGCCAAAGGAAACGCAACGGGGATTAGGCGACCATGAAGACCTTTATAGCCCTGGTTACTTGACAGTTACTCTCCAACCAGGAGATACAGTAACTCTAGAAGCACGAGTGGGTTTTCCTGATCCCCAACAAGATCCCCTTAGCTGTGAAACCTTTGTCGAAGCGGTGGAAATAGAGCAAGAAAGGCTATCTCAAATTTTTGGATGGGGTCAAGGAGGGACTACTGAGGTAAAATTTTCCCAACCACAAAGCGAAGCGATCCCTGCGATTTGGCAGCAACTACTACGCGCCAGCGATCAGTTTATCGTCTATCGCGCCTCAATTGCTGGACCCACACTGATTGCTGGTTATCACTGGTTCAATGATTCTGGGCGCGATACTTTGATTTCTCTACCAGGGTTGGCACTAGTCCCACAACGCTTTGAGCTAGCCAAAGGACTGCTGCAAACTTTTGGGCATTACTGTCGCCACGGTTTAATTCCTAATGCTTTTCCTGATGTTGGCAGCGAACCTTTTTACAACAGTATCGATGCATCTCTATGGTGGATTGAAACTTTAGGAATTTACTTAGAGGCTACCCAGGACTGGCAGTTTTTGGCAGAGCAATTTCCAATAGTGCAGCAAATCTACAAAGCGTTTGTAGGTGGTACACGCTACAATATCCAAGTTGATGCTACTGATGGGCTGGTTAGTTGGGATGCTGTTGGTGTTGCCCTAACCTGGATGGATGTGGTTGTTGGAGGGCAACCTGTTACCCCCCGTCGCGGTAAGCCAGTTGAAATTAATGCTCTGTGGTATTCCGCTCTATGTTGGATCAGCCAGTGGGCAGAACGTTTAAGTCAGCTTCAGTGTGGCAGTTCTTCGGTACGTCTGAATAAGCAGGCACAGCGTTATGCCCAGCAAGCACAACAGGTAAAAGCTTCTTTGCAAAAGTTCTGGAATCCCAAGCTCTGCTACTTGTACGACACTATTGAGCCAGATGATCGCCGCAATTCCCAGATTCGTCCCAATGCAGTTTTAGCACTATCGCTACACCACTGTGGGTTTTCTCAACAACAAGCAAACCAGGTACTGAAGGTGGCAACTTCTAGGCTGCTCACCCCCTACGGACTTCGCACTCTTGATCCAGCCGATCCAAAGTATCTAGGTAAATACCTTGGCAACCCAGAGGATCGCGATCGCGCTTACCACCAAGGCACTGTTTGGAGTTGGCTAATTGGGCCATTTATCCGCGCTTGGCAACGTTTTTACCCAACAGAAGCACTGCCCTTTGATTGGCAACCCTTGCTCGATCACTTCCGCTTTGACGCTTGTCTTGGCTCTATCTCAGAAATTTTTGATGGCGATGAGCCTCACACACCTAGAGGGGCGATCGCCCAAGCTTGCTCAGTTGCTGAAATTATCCGCCATTTACCCAAGCCTTAGTTTTAAGTTCTAAATACCAACTCAAAAACTTTTAATTGGATCAGGTCGCAACTGGACTAATGCATTTACATAAAAAAAGGCTTATGGTCATTAAATGACGACCGTAGGCTGAACTTTTACAAATTAATACTTTTTTAAGTGGCTCAGGTCTGACTTGAACAGACGACCCCAGGCTTATGAGTCCCGTGCTCTAACCAACTGAGCTACTGAGCCATTTTTTATTCAACGTTTCTAACTATATCATAAAACTTTTGTCATTGCTAGTCTAGCTGGCAATAAATTTTTAATTTGAGGTTGAGAGAAGACCCACCTCTTATTAGGATAACAAGCAAAAGAGGGAGTTTGGCTCCCTCCACCAACAAGGAAAAATTGGATTCTAAACAGGCAGAAATTAGACGCGGTTCGCCAACAAAGCGATAGGATTAACTGCACCCTTGCCTGCTGCATGGATTTCAAAATGGGTGTGTGGGCCAGTGCTGAAGCCAGTGCTACCCATAAGCGCAATTGTTTCTCCTTGACGTACCTGTTGGCCTGCTTGCACTAGAATCTTGCTGTTATGACCATAGCGAGTCATACTGCCATCAGGATGGCGGATATCCACAAGGATGCCGTAGCCACCATTGTTCCAACCAGCCTTTTCTACCACACCGTCAGCAGAAGCATATATTGGGGTGCCAACGGAGTTAGCAACATCAATTCCCTTGTGCATTCTGCCCCAGCGCCGGCCATAGCCTGAGGTAAGGACACCTTTTGCTGGCCAAATATAAGCTACGGATGAGTTAGATGGGGGAGGTATGGTTTCGTCGAGCGGTTTGGGCAAGTATTGATCTACTGCTGCCAAAGGTGGTAACCCTGGAGAGACTACAGTTCCTCGCATCTTTCCTAAAGAGTCAGAAGCATTGACACCGATAGGAGGAGTTGCCAACCTAGCGCCAGATATATTGCGACCAGGGGCTTGGTTAGATAAAAATTCTGGGTTTACTGGCTCTTTGGTAGGTTGAGTTGCACGGTATAGGGGCTTCATCGGTTGGGAGCTAAAGTTAGTGATCCCAATAGGTGAAGGCACGGGAATTTGTACTGCATTTCGTGGAGAAGTAGGGCTAGTCACCGCAAAATTGTTCGGATTAGGCACAGTAAGCGGAACCGCAGCCTTATTGCTTTCAGTAGCGACTGGTATAACTACACCGGCTTGTTGGGCACGGTATTTTTCCCGCAATCTCTGAATTTCTGCTTGTAGCCCCTGAAGACGCTCATTATTTTTGGTGCTTGCTAGCTTTTGCGGTTGTTGATTTAACTCGCTATCTCGAATAACTTGTGGTACCGGAGTTTCACCACCTACACCATAAGAGCCAGGGGAACTGGGGGCTGTTTCTGGAGCGATCGCAGTATTTTCTGGAATTGCGGTATTTTCTGGAATCTGAGCGATCGTAGTTACTGGGGTCGGCACAGCAACAATGTTGTTAGTAACGACTGGTAACTGTGACGCAGCAGGTAGATTTAAATCGCTGCTAGCTGTATTGACAGAAGATATAACTACCTTGGGAGTAGCATTTGTCTGCACCACAGAGGGGTTAATTGCTGAAGCGGACGCACTTGCAATGCTGCGCTCAACCCCAGCAGATGGAATTATCAGTTTTTGGCTGATTTGCAGTTGATTAGGATTGCTAAGATGATTTGCCTTGGCTAATTCTGAGATAGAAGTACCGTAATTATTTGCGATCGCTGCTAATGTATCTCCAGGTTTAACTTCGTAGGCAACAGCAGCCGAGGGTGGGGCAACTTTTAGTGTCACTGGTGTAGAGGGCACTAAAGGCGCACTAGCAACCTTTGCCTGTTTTAACTTCGATATCAGGCTAGTTTTGTTAGTATCAGTGAGTGTTGACGACTGCTCTGTTACAGCGTCGCTTGTGTTGATTTGTGGCACTTTCTCAACTGCCGCTATCGGCTGTGCCAACTCAATGCTAGCTTGTGATAACTTTTTGGTCTCCCCAGACCGCAACTCCGCCAGACTCTTTCTTAAACGGTTCGATTTCTCTTGTAAGCGATTCAATGCAAACTCTTGTTGCGCCTTCAGTTGAGCATTAACTTCACTGCTGGCAGCTGTATCCTCTGTTGTTATTTGTGTGGAGGATGTAATTGGACTACCAACAACACCATTAGCACTAGAGAGTTGCTGTACTATTCCCAGCTGGTTGGCTGTTTGCCGGCCCGATAAAACTTGAGGCTGCTGGTAGACGGGCATTTTATTAATTGCTGTTGCTCTGGCAGATGCTTGTGATGCAGCAATTTGCATGGGCATTCCTTTTGCCGCAACCTGCAATTGAGCTTCAAGCCCAGGCACCTGTGAAATTGCTGTTGGTTCGACTATGACAGCATTTTCCGGCAAACTTGCTGATAAGACGGTTTTGGTCTCCAGCTTTGCGGGGACAAATTTCATCTCGGTGTCAGGAGCAGCAGGAATTGTTGAGGCTGCCTTTTGGCTGCCTACAGGAGCCGCTGCTTGGGCTTGATCGCTTTGTCGAGTCACCAAAAGACTGGTTGCTCCCATTGAGATTGCCAAGCCAATCATGGCGGCTTTTGTCCGCACCCGGTGGTTATTTTTTGAATTAACAATGTTTAACTGTTCTACCGGGACACCATCGCTGCTGGGGGTATTTTTCAGCACAGCCTTTACTCTCTTTTTCAATGCTCGTTTCAAAGACGACCTCCTATGATCACTAGCGCTTAACTGACCTCGATATTTTTCAGTCTGATACTAGTCAATGATTTAGATCACATCGAAAGATAGATCAAGATCACACCCACCAGAGATACTTACGCAAGATTAACCTGCTTCTCTGATTTAGACAAGTTCACACCTTTTAGCAAAACTTAAAATTGCTGTGCTGACTTGTCCGTTCCACTCCTCACACCCTAGGATTTGTTGCACTTTGCAGTTGTCTGTGCTGCTCTTGCTGAAATTGCAGGGACTAGACATCACACTTTGCTAGAACCACTATTGCTATCAACAATTGAGTTGCTACGACTTTTAGAAAGGCAATTCCCCCTGCTGTAGATATCTTCAAGATATTTTTAGACAATCCGTCTTCCAACACGAGACTTTACGTTGTTTATTCCCTAAAAGGCAACCGTATAAACTCACAGCTAATTTTACGGTTCTTCCAAATCCTAATGAAACCAAAAACCTTTAAATGCCCTTTAAGACTAGCTTTTAAGGTTTTTGTTCCCCATGTCTAGATAATTGAAATTCATCAAAATCTATCATTCAAATTTGGAATCGTCTCGTGTTTCCTATACAAATTTCTTATATAAGCCCATACTTATTTGTCAGCATTTTTGACCTTGTTTTAGAGCAACTTTCACAATCAAGTATACCCATTCCCCTTTTTATAGCTGTAACAACGGATATTGTTGTTCAGATAAATTACTTATTTAGATTGAGTACCAAAATTATTTTAAGTATTTTTACTTAGAAATAATAGATTGACCTACTGTAAATAACCTAACTGACGACGAGCTTCAAACAAACCCACTGCTACACTTACAGAAAGATTTAAACTGCGAACTTGTGGTTGAGCCATAGGAATGTAGAGGGTAGCATCACAAGCTGATAGAACTATTGATGGTAAGCCAGTGGTTTCACTGCCAAACAGCAACCAATCATCAGTTTGAAATTGAAATTGGCTATAATTCAAACTACCGCCAACACTAAAACCTAACCATCTACCTCCACGCTCCTGATGCAGGTTTTTAAAAGCTTCTAGTGATTCGTGATAATGTAGCTTGACATAAGGCCAGTAATCTAAACCAGCTCTTTTGAGGTAGCGATCGCTAATTTCAAACCCTAGAGGCCCTACCAAATGTAATTCTGTGCCAGTAGCAGCACAAGTACGAGCAATATTACCTGTATTAGGGGGAATTTGCGGGTTGACTAAAACTACCTGGGGCATTGTTCAGTGTCGAGAATGTATTTTAAAAAACAAAGCTTAAACTTGCAAATTCTATCAGAGGATTTAAGTTATCTATAGGTTTTCTTAATAATTATCAAGCAATATCTAACGATTAGATTTTTAAAACAGAGAAAAGACCTTTTAGAGCAATATTTGAGAGTGTTTTTCACTAAACTCACCAAATACTAACTTTTTTGAATATCATCTGGTAGTGTTTTATGTCATTAATTACGAGGGCTTATGAAAGTTCGTAGCTAGGGCTTTAGCCTTTGATTTTGAGCAATTTATCGCTCACTACGAACCTCTCGTAATTAATGTGGTCGAGTAGTAGCTGTTCTTATAAAGCCCTTCTCCGTTCGGAGAAGAGTAAGGCTTACCGTAGGGTTGGGTGCATACTTCAAGGCGGTAATGCTTATTTATGAGAGGCTGCAACAACGCGAATGCGTCTATGTTTATCTAGCCGCATCCTTCTTACTGTTGGCGAAAGTATTGCGTATAAGACAATACAGTTCAGATAAGTCTGTTTTTTCTTCCCCCTGTTCCCTTGCCTCCATAGAGGAACTTTCTTAACTGAACCGTATTGGCGTATAAGAAGCATTTTTCTACAGTCTAGAACGCAAAAAGCACAAAAGAAAAAACAGGCAATTTGCCTGTCCTTAAATTAATTAATTAGCAAAGAATTTAGAAATTCATTTCTGCTGCTTGGACTTTCTCAACCTGCCTCTTCTTCAAGACCAGCATGACTTGAGCCAACATTACAAGTGCAATGAATGCAATTAACCCTTTGATTCTATTAGCATCTTGCAATACAATCTCTGCATCTTGTTGACCAAATCCACCAACGTTAGGATTGTTGGTTAAAGCATCACCTGCTTTTACTGCTTGCCCCTCAGAAACAATCAGTTCTGGCCCTAAAGCAATCGTATCAGAGACAACTTCACCAGAGTCGGTTTTGATGCTTACAGCATACTTAACGTTACCGTCTTCATCTTCTTCTTTAGCAATCTTGCTAATTGTGCCAGTAGCCGAAGCGCTGTAAACAGAGTTGTTGCTCTTCTCACCAGTTGGGTAAACTTGTCCGCGTCCCCGGTTTGCACCTAAGTGAACTGAATATTTACCGAAGTGGATGTTTTTATCGGTTGCGGGGTTAGGCGAAAGAACTGGGAAGACGATTTCCTGATACTGTTCACCTGGTAGGGGGCCGACGATGACAACGTTGTCTTTATCTTCACTGTAGGGTTGGAAGAAAACATCGCCGACTTCTTCCTTTAACTCCTCAGAAATACGTTCTTCAGGAGCAATCTTGAAGCCTTCGGGTAGCATCAATACCGCACCGACGTTTAAGCCGACTTTGGAGCCATCAGCACCAACCTGCTGCAAGCTGGTATCGTAGGGGATTTTCACTACTGCTTTAAACACAGTATCAGGTAGCACTGATTGGGGAACTTCCACTTCTGCCGGCTTTGCTGCTAGGTGACAGTTGGCACAAACGATTCGCCCAGTTGGTTCGCGGGGTGTTTCTGGATAGGTTTGCTGTGCCCAGAAAGGATAGGCAGCAGCAGCTTGGGGAAGGGCTAGATCGCTGGTGAAGAAAAATGTCACGGTAGCGATCGCTATGAGCAATGTTTTTACTATTGCTCTAGTACTGCGAGTTAACCTCGCTGTTGTAAAAGCATTTCTCATCTCTGTAGGGGCAACGATTCTCTCATAAATTAGTCATTGGTTATTAGTCATTGGTCGTTAGTTATTAGTTATTAGTCAAGAGCCTAAATTTATACTCTTGACTTTCAACTTAGAGCTAACAACTCAGCACTGATTAAGCCCACCAAGGTGCATCGCCGGTGCGGAAGTCGGTTTCATTCCAAGGAGTTAAGACAACTTTGTCGTCTTCTACTTTGGTATGCGCCAAAGGCAAAGAAAGCGGTGCTGGGCCCCGGACAACCTTACCAGTTGCGTCATATTGGGAACCGTGACAAGGACATTTAAACTTGTTCTCAGCCACATTCCAGGGGACAACACAACCTAAGTGGGTGCAGATGGCATTAATACCGTAATCGCCGATCGCTTCTTTGCTTTCTACTACAAGATAAGTCGGGTCGCCCTTGAGTCCCTGAACTAGGGAGCGATCGCCTACATTATGGCTTGCTAGAAATTTACTGACGCTAACATCGTTGCCCAGTTCATCTTTTGCCGTTGTACCGCCACCAGTGCCACCTGTAGCAGGTGGAATAAAATACTTGACAACGGGATACAATGCACCCAGAGCCACTCCAGTGACGGTTCCAAAAGTGAGCAGATTCATGAATTGACGACGCCCCATATCGGGCACGTCTGCTGATTCAGAAAATTGAGCCATAATCTACGCGCTCTTTGTGTATTTTGTTAAGCATTTTGATAAGAGTACTAATAGTTAAGTAGCTCTTATCTGAGTCGAAATGCTAACGCCCACAAAAATGCCATACTTCTCTGTTCCAAGATATTTCTAGCATCTTTTCTGTTAGCATTACATTTCTTTATATCCTTATCATACTTGAGTTACGGAACTTAACATCATAACTAAATGTAAAATTCAATCTAAGACAACCTATGACAGGACAAGAATTACGTCAACTGTTGCTTGATAAGTGGGGACGCTCTTATGATGTCCAATTGCGCCGCTCCCAAGGCAAGATATTTCTGCAAGTAATGTGGAAATATTTAGAGCAAGCCTCTTTTCCCATGAGTGAAGATGAGTATCAAACCCATCTCGATACCATTGCCAGTTACCTTCATGCTTTAGGTGGGACAACACAAGTGCAAATATTTATTACACAAACACGCGATCGTCCGCGACTTGGCAAAGCTGTGAGCATTCCTCTTGATTTGGGTGAGCGTTCTTCAGAATGGATATTATGATTTGCTCTTATCTTTATACCTTGTCTATTAATAGCTTTAACAATAAGCTCATAATTTCTATATAGATTTTAAATATAGGGCTTACTATAAATTTTTTTGCCAATAAAATATCCCTCTCTAGCAAAATTAAAGTAACTTCCTCATCATCTAGAATGATTCCTAATATCAACTAGTAATTAATAATTCGTAATCAAACAATTCAGATTTAATTTCGTAATTCATAATGACAAATAATATTGACAGGGTGCGAATCATCTTTATTGAAAATCACGAATTTATCCGTAGGATGAAAATTACGAATTACGAATTACGAATTATCAATTACGAATTATTATTTGCCTGTCAGCCTCACTAGACCAATACCACCGAAATAAAGCCCTAGTACTGCTCCTGCTAAAAGACTTTGGGTCAGGGGGTCAGTTGAAGGTGTAAGGATGGCACCTAAAACAACTGCTCCTATAATCACGTAACGCCAACCCGAAAGCATTTGATTAGAAGAAACAATTCCCAAAGCACCTAGCAAAAGTTGGATTACAGGAATTTGAAATGCTAAACCAGTGCTGAATAACAACAACAAAACAAATTCAAAATATTTTTCAATCGACCACAGTTGTTCTACTACATCTGCACCGTAACTGATAAAGAAGTTTAAAGCTGCGGGGATAAGGAGAAAATAAGCAAATACTAACCCTGCGGCAAACAGCACACTCGACCCCAAAACTACAGGCCCTAACAAGCGGCGTTCGCGGCGAGTGAGTCCGGGGAGAACAAATTGGATAATTTGGAAAAGGATAAAGGGGCTAGAAATTAATAAGCCGCTGTAGGCTGCGACTTTCAGGGAAACAAAGAAATATTCTCCTGGCGCAAGTTGGAGAAATTTTATTCCTTGTGCGGGAACTTCCAATAGCTGGACAATTGGCCTGACGTAAAAGAAACAGCCGACAATACTTATTACGGACACAATTAGCGCATAAAAAATTCGTTGTCGCAACTCCTCTAGGTGGTCGAAAAACGACATTTCGATTTCATCTGGCAACTCATCAAGAGGATCAATCTCTGAGTTGTCATATTCTTCCGTATCTATATCGGGAGAATTTGAGGCAGCTGCATCTGGGTATTCCCCTGGTGAATCGGATTGCGGTACAGTGTCTAAGTCTTGTGGCGTCATGAGTCAGCTATTAGGCAACATTTGTTAACTATTTTATCTGGGGAAGCAGCAAGCAAGACAGGTTTTTAGTTACTTTGCAACTTCGATAAATTTTTACCCAACATCTTTTTCGTTAAAAATGTTAGGTTGACTTTTAAGTAAAAGGCTTGTGTCTCCTGATTAGGTAAGTTACCGAGGCAGCGCCTTCGGGGGGTTCCCATGAAAGTTCCTGCCCTACCGGAAGCCCTACGGGTGTCTACAAGTATGGTGTGAACGGACTGCCTCCCAGTTGTAGCGACTGCCGTTCCGTTATAGACGCGCGAAGGTAGGCTCCCGCACAGTGGTAAGTAGGGCGGCACGGAGATAAAAGCGTGCTATGAGGTATTGCTCGCATCTAGCAAACTCTGCCGTCTTAGCTTTTGGAATTTTTAGCTGATTTGCCTATTATTTTTTGCTTCAGCACATTACTGCGTCGGCAATTTTGGGTGTGTCTTTGAGTATTGTCCTACTAAAGCAGAAATTTCTGGATTGTAAAGTCTTAAATAATTCCAATAGTTACCTAATACTTGACGGACATAATTTTTGGTTTCGTCAAAAGGAATTTTTTCGACAAATTCATCTGGATCTTGTGTAGGCAAAGTTTGCAGCCATTTGGAAACATTACCTGGGCCAGCGTTATAACTAGCGATCGCTAACAGGGAGTTATTACTATATTGCTGATGCGTATGATCCAGATACCAAGTCCCTAACATAACGTTATCGTTGGGATTTTCTAGGTTAATTGTTTTGAAATCCAACTTGATTTGGGGGGCAATCCATTTAGCTGTTGATGGTAATACTTGCATTAAGCCAGAGGCATTAGCAACAGATTTGGCTCTAGATTCAAACCGAGACTCTTGACGGATAAGAGCAGTCACTAATAAAGGATTGAGTTGGCGGTCAGTAGACCACTTTTCAATTTCTTGGAGATAAGGAAATGGATAACGGGCTTGCCAGTAAGTTACCTGTTGACTAAGAGTTTGATATTGGGCTTGTTCTTCTGGTATTTCTCGGTCTTCCAATTTAGAAATTGTGTCAATTCCTAACTTATTTTCTCCCCTTACTAGCTGCATCAAGCCCTGAGTAAATTGTTCTGCAACTGTAGGCTGGTCTTTATTTTGGAATTCTGTCTCCCATTGCAACCAAGCATCACGGTCTTGACCGAGTAGATACAATTCTTTAAAAGTCTCAGAACCAGCGGTAGGCACAGGACGCTGAGGTGGGATAATTTCCGGGTTCATTTGGCGCAGGGTATTAAAGTTACCAACATTCAGCCCCAGAATTGCTGCCGATCGCCATGCATAGTAAGAGTAGGGAAATTCGCCAATTACATATTCATAAGCGGCTTTAGCTTCTTCCTGCTTTCCTAAGTTAGTTGCCCATTTACCCACCCAAAAACCTGCTCTAGGAGCCAATATACTTTTTGGATTGTTAGTAGTAATTGGTTCTGCCCATTGCCAAGCACCTGCATAATCTCTAGCTTTTGCTTTTTCTTGGGCTATTTTCCAACGATACTCTGCCGCTTCGTCAGAATTTCCATATTTGGCTATGAGTAATTGCCATGCCTGCTCCGCTGACTGATTATCCTTGAGGGCTTGGAAAATTTTGGCTTTTTCTACGAGTGCCTTACCAGCTAAATCTGGAAATTGATTAATTACTTGATCAAGATAAGGCAGAGCATCTTTACGGGTTTTTGCCATTTCTGCTAGACGCAGCAAGGCAGTCCCAGTTTCTTTAGCTTCTGGAAATTTTTGTACTAGTTGTTGATAAGTGGCGATCGCTTTTGCCTGTTCTTTGCCTGCTACTTGCAAACCGCGGCCAATACGGTAGAGGTTGCGAGCTGTCTTGGGTGCTCTGGCATAAGCTTTTGCTGCTTTTTCAAATTGATTATTTGTCCAGTAAGCTGTACCGATAGTTTCCCAATCTTCAAGCTTGATAGTAAATTGCTTTGTTAGGTCATCCAATACCTCAACTATTCCTGGTTGATCTGCGGCATATTTTGCCAAAATCAACTGTAATTGCGGCTGATTAGGATTTATTTGCAATCGCTGGCGGATAATTTCCCAAGTTAACGGATGAGAGGGAAATTGAACGATCGCTATGTCCTGTAACTTCGGTTGAGCAATCAGATAAATCGCTTTAGCTGTGGCTGCTTCTTTGGGATACTGTTTGAATACTTTTTGTCTAAGATCTGAAGCTTTGCCGTCTTCGCCGAGCATATCCTGTGCTTGCGCCTGTTTCAGCAAAATGTAGGGAGCTAGGATAGGATAGTCTTTCTCTAGCCCTTCGAGTAAACTTAGCGCTTTTCTTGCTTGCGTTCTTTCAATGTAATCACTGGCCAATAGATAACGCGCACGGTTTCGGTCTGCCGAACGAGAATTTTGGGCGATCTGTGCTAATTTTGCCGCCCGTTCTGGCAGAGATTGTGATATCAGCGGGTAAACGGCTGATGTAGCTTTTGTTGCTTCAGATATTTGCTCAGAGTGATTACTGCCATGTTTTAGCCATTGCCCCAAGGATTTCCCAATCTCAGGTGCTGAAACCATTGCCCCGGCTAAAAAGGCGGCTAGCCCTGCCCCGGCAATTATAGGAATTGGATTTTTTTTTAGCTGCTTCAGCATTGATACTCGCTGAAAATTTTAGATTAATTTCTTGAAACTTTAACATTACTCATGGGCAATGTTGCCACTTTTTCATTTTTGGTTTTTAATTTTGTAACAAACAGTGCAATTTTATCAATTCTAGCTTTTTCGGGTGCTGGGCTTTGTTTTAGCGCCTACTTTATTCTATGGCATCTATCTATAAGGATATAATGCTCTAATTTTAGGTGAGCAGATAACGATTGCGTGCCTTTAATAATCCTAAACACACGTTTTTCCTTGATTTTTTTATATATTATTTCATCATTTACCCTGCTGCCAAAACCCTTGTGTTTCTTATATATTAAAGCGCAATTATGCTATTAAAATCCAAAATAAATATAAATTATATATTTTATTATCAGTGTATTAAAACCAAGAGACAGATGAAACCCAAATTCACGGCTAAAAGTTTATTTTACGCCTCGGTCGCAAAGACGCAAAGAAGAACGTAAAAAAGGCTTTTACAAAAGGTATTGTAAATATTTTTAAAATTTGACAAATAGCAATTACGTGTATGAGAATTTCCTGAGTGCAGTTAATAAAAATCCCCCGTATTTTAACCAGGGGATGAATTTAACGTTTTGCTAATTCTGGAGTACGCCCCTTCAAACCGATCATTAACTTGAGAATAAATATTTTGAGTGCAGGCACTCGCCGCACAATCGATAAACCGATACGGCGAACTATTAACACAGGTAAGAAGTTATTAGAAAACATCCGATCTAACAAATCGGTGAAACCTAAAATTGTCAGGTTCTCTCGCTGACGCCAGCGTTCATAACGTTTGAGTATCCTAATGTTGCCAATATCTTCACTAGCTGCGTTTGCTGTTTGTAGCACTTGCGCTAAAGCAGCTGCATCTCGAATCCCCAGATTTAAACCTTGTCCACCAACGGGATGACAATTGTGTGCTGCATCACCAATTAATGCCAATCGGGGTAAGACATAGCGATCGCTTTGCATGAGTTGTACTGGAAAAATAAAGCGATCGCCCAATAATTTCAACTTACCCATCTGATTGCCATAACGACGAGTTAGTTCTGCTAAAAATTGCTCATCATCTAAGGCACATAAGGCTTTTGCTTCTTCGTGCGGTGCTGTCCATACAATGCGGCAGCGGTTCCCTGGTAAAGGTAAAATCGCAAATGGCCCACTAGTCCAGAATTTTTCGTAGGCAGTATTGTTGTGGGGTTTTTCTGGCTGAACAAAGGCTACAATGCAGGACTGCCAATATTTCCAACCCAAGGTTTTAATACCCGCAGCTTGGCGAATAGGCGATCGCGCCCCATCTGCGGCTACCAATAATTTACTTCGGACTGTTCGGATCTCCTCAGCCACCTTAATATCTATGGCTACTATGTCCTGGTGATACTCTGTGTTTACCACCTCAGCGGGACATAAGTACGTTACATTTGGACAATCTTGGACAAACTCCTGCAAGGGCTGCAACAGCGCTTGGTGTTCCGCCACATAACCCAACTCTGGCGTACCTAAATCTGCTGTTTCAAATTCTACCACCTCGGAATAATCAGCATCAGAAAGGCGAACACGGCTATATTTGGCGATTTGAGGCAGAATTTTGTCCCAAATTCCAATTCCCTGATAAATTAGCGCCGACAGCATATGAATCGCGTATGCTTGTCCTTTGGCTACTGCTGCTGATACTACTTTGGCTTCAACCAGGAGTATAGTCAAGCCGGAATCTTTTAAAGCAGAGGCTAGGGTTAATCCAATAATCCCGCCGCCTACAATTACCAAATCATAATCATATCCCCGTTTGTCTGTTGGTGTTTGGGGAGGGTTTAAGGTTTGAGCAAGCTGTGTTAGCGGCATTGTTAAGACAAATTACAGCATCTTAACTATTATTCTTACGCGATCAGGCGGTCTAGAGCAAGTTAATCGGGTTGAATATACGATTCCTATTTAATTTTTGAACATATACGTAGCAGTAGTAGGGTGAGCAATGCCCACCTAGCCCTGTCAAGGTGACATTAAAGCATCTCTAAAAATGTCAAAAATTGCGTATCGATTGAGGTAACGGTCAATTTGACATTTAATCCGTCACTTCTTGCCAAGCACCAATTATCAATAAAATAAAATTGTTGACAAAAATGATGATTTCTAACAAGCCCCAATGCGATCGCAAAAAATAATTTGACCGAAATCAAGGTTTTTGGGATACTTGTAACCACCTTGGCAGGGCTAGCATTGCCCACCCTACACTTGAAGCTCAAAAAAACTATTGAGAACTGAAATAAGCATTGCTTCTAGATATTGCTTATAACTTAATTGATTTACTTGATTTTGGTAGTCTTCGTAAACTAAGAACTACAAAAAGCCTACTACCAATGGCAGCAGGCTTAAATGGTATAGTGTGTAGTTACGGGAAAATCAAAAATAAATCATATATCTGTTAGGCAAGGAAGTTAGCAGTAACTATTTCTTCATTAAGGCAGCTACATAGTAGCCTCAAATCGGAGGGCAGCAAGAGATGGAGCCAGGATTTAAGCTCAAGCTAACTTCTCTATTTGAGATTTTTCATCTCATGAAGCAACAGACTATAACAGTATGGCAAAAGGGTGCAAAATTATCTTGTTATTTTTGTAAATTTTCTATGTAGTTTTCTAATGTTTTCTCTGTCCAAATAATTTTGACTGGTAGCTACCTCATTTGACAGCGCACTATATTTATATCAATTAAATATTTATCAGCTAAGGTTCAATTAATACTATTTCATACTCATGTAGCTACAAATAGAAAGTAAAAAAATAGCTGAGGAATCGGGTTTTGTTTTTGAAAAAATTTCCTACTCTTAAAGCTTAAATGTAGGTTGGGCAATGCCCAACACCAAATGCTTCAAAGGATCGCGGCGTTCCTCCACAACCAATTAAGAATCTGGTTAGGGAGGGACGCCGCTTTGGGATTCTTGACTTTTAAGATGTTCTTACAGGATTAGGTATGGTTTTGAATCCCCGTCCCTAATTCCTAATCCCTAATCCCCAATTCAACTGTTCCTCAGTTACCCAAGCACCGTGGAATCCGTAAGGTACTCGCTGGGGAATTAATACCCGTGCTACAGGTTCACCTGTTACATCTTGGGCATTGACTACTATTAACTCAGAAGTTGCGGAACCTTCATCGTAGACAAAAGTGATCAGCCAGCCTTCATCTTCAGCGGTTGCATCAGGACGTGGCGCAAATACAGCTTCACCGCCGTAACGTCCCCGGCCAAATTCATGGGTTTGGGATTGACCACTGCTGAGGTCGTATTTAATTACACCCTCAAATAAAGGTACGATACTGTTTGCCATTTTGCCAGCGTAGCCATATCGTGTTTGTCGCCCCAAAAAGTTTTCGTTAACGCGGGGAAATTCCGCAGCCACATCATCTAACTTTTCTTCGCGTACTGACCCTGTTTTCAGGTTAAATCGCCACTGATGTAAGTAGGGAATATCTCCTTGAGAATCAATTTCCGTGTGTTCAGTAACTAAAACATTAGTGGAATTCATGCGACAGGCGACAAGAACCACTTCGTCTCCCTCTTCGTAGGCGTTGAGGGTATGGAAGACGTAGCAAGCCGGACTTTCAAACCAACGAATATTACTATTGTCGCCATAACGTGGCACAATACCAAAGCGGCTGGGGCGATCGCGCTCAAACATCATTAGCGGTTCTCCCTTTTGCATTCGTCCTGGTCTGAAAGTTAAGGGCAGATCCATAAAAATTGTGTAATTTTCGCTGATGGCAAAATCGTGCATCATCACGCCTATTGGTAAATCAATCGGCACTGTTCGCAACAATTCACCAGTTGCTGAAACCACACTATATTGCAGGTAAGGTGGCGTGAATGAATAGCCAAAAAACATCATTTCGCCTGTCACCGGATCTACTTTGGGATGGGCTGTGAAAGCAGAAACCAGCTTGCCATTATAAGTGTGTTCGCCAGTTGTCTTTAACTCAGGAACTTGAATGGCGTGAGGCGCACCACCTTCCCACAGCGCCAAAAGTTGGCCGCCATGCCACGTAAGCGCAGTATTGGCAACATTTTTGTAAGTACCGTGGTGGTTATCTATTTGCGGCGGTTCTAAAAGACCACTCCAGATAGCTTTACCTGCCTCATGCTCAATTTTCCATCCTGCTGTTTGTACGTAGCGATTACGATAACTGGCTTTGCCATTGCTAATTTGCACGCCGTGCAACATTCCATCCCCATCAAACCAATGGTATTTACCTATAGGTGGCCATTGAGGGTTAGGGCCATTACGTACAAACATCCCTGATAGTTCGGGAGGTAGCTGACCTATTACTTGCAAAGTGTCCGCAGTGATTTCTTCCCGGACTGGTGCAAAGTTGCCATCAAGATACGGATTAACTGCTGTTGTTGGGATAGTATTAGTCGTCATAGGGAGTAAATCTAAATCCGGCACTTTTCCTAATATATTAGCGATCGCCTTTTTCGTGCTGTGCAATACAGTTTGACTCCAGCCGCATACGGATACCAGGCAGTAAAGCATCTACCTGAAGTTAGATTAAATTAAAGTAATAAAACAGGCGATTGCGTAGCGCGCCCTGTTGCCCAACCGCACTCTGTGCGGCTACCTCAAAGCTCCGCTTTAAGGGAGCCTGTTCTGGAAGAACAGGCGTGTCTTCATACGGGCGATCGTAACTTTGCTTATTCAAAGTTGTAATATTTGCGATCTCTGACATGAGAATATCTTTAAATGATAATAAGTGCTGGAAAAAGCTCATGGTAGACCTCAGTGGTACTTGGCTGGGAACCTACTGGCAAGAAGGAATCCCTAGCCGTTTTGAAGCAGTGTTTGTCCAAAGTGGCAATAATTTAAGTGGCTCTATTTTAGATGACAACTATTTAGGAGAAGCCCAAATTACTGGTGAAGTGATTGGGCGTAGCATCAGCTTTACCAAACGCTATTTAATTACCTCACCTTCTCCAATCAAATATATTGGAACCCTATCAGAAAATGAAGACTATATACAGGGAAAATGGAACATAGGTCGTCGCCACTCTGGCCCTTGGGAAGCTAGACGCAGTGGGGACAATTTGATGGCGGAACTACAAACTCGCTTAGAGCAGCAGATTCCCCAAACAACTAGTTAAAAAATGGTACTAAAATACCACAGTCAACCCATTTGTGAGTTGACCACCTTTCAAGTTCAAAGTCAGTGAGAAAATACCTTGACTCTAACTCTTTATTTCCTTCGTCACGGACAAACAGAATCCAGCCGTAAGAATGCTTTTTCCGGTTCTATAGACTCGGAGCTGACTCCAGATGGCTTGGAAATGGCCAAGGCGTTTGCGGCTGCATACATTTCTACTCCGTGGAAGGCGGTTTTTTCCAGTCCTATGAAGCGAACTTTGGCGACAGCAGCACCCCTTTGTGCAGCTATAGGGATGGAACCAGAACTAAGGGATGGTTTAAAAGAAATTAATTACGGTAAATGGGAAGGAAAAACGCCTGAAATAATCAGCCAAGAATATCACGATGATTATCTGCGTTGGTCAGCAGATCCAGCGTGGTATGGCCCAACTGACGGTGAAATGGCAATTACAATAGCTGCTCGCGCCTTGCAGGTAATTGAAGAAATCAAATCTGTTTACAGTAGTGGCAATATTTTAGTAGTTGCTCACAAGGCAACCATCAGAATTATTCTGTGCAGTCTGTTGGGTATTGATGTCGGACGCTTCCGCTATCGTTTAGGCTGCCCAGTTGGTTCGGTTAGTATTGTAGAATTTGGTTCACACGGGCCACTATTGAAAGCTTTAGCAGATCGTACCCATTTAGATGAGCGGTTACGCAATTTACCAGGAACTTGAACAATTCAAAATTCAAAAGCTAAATTTCTCAATTACGAATTGGTATCTGGTTCAGTATATTTGCAGAAAACATTTATCCCAATTTTGACAATATATAACACCACAATTGTGGCGATCGCACCATCAATCGGGATGCCATTTACTGCTGCAACAGCAACCAGCGAACCAATAACACTGTTAAACAAAGAAGCACTACCGGGGTTTTTGGTGTATTCTGTGATTTTGCCCCGTAAACCATCATCGCCGCAAATTTACGCCCGGATTTCAACAATAGTTAACTGCAACAGAGATTTACCTTTGCCATAATCTGTTTTGCCGAACTTCTCTTGCCAAAGTGCATCAAAACTCGCTTCTAAGTCACCGTTGTTTTGTTGCAAAGCAGTGAGCGCTGGTTGGGTTGTGGTATCGCCTTGGAGAATTTGCTGAAGTTCTTGGATTTCGACAGGGGTTAATTGGGCATTCATATATATTTAACTTAATTATTTATGGAGTATTTGTTAGTTCCTGAATCAACTCTTCAGGTGTGATAATTCTGGGAGTAACAACTGGAAAATCTCTAGGGTTGCGAGTAATAATAGCATCTAAGTGATTGAGTACCGCAGCGCTGTATTGAATAGCGTCTTCAAAATCTTTAAAGTTAGCAGTTAATGCCATATTGATTGTGGTACTGTCTACTGTTGCGACTTGACAGAAGGTTACAATTCTATTTAAAAGGGATAGAGCAGATGCTCGACCTTTATCTTTCCGAATGATGTAGTAGAGGTCACTAAAAGTAGAAGCAGAAAGATAACCTTCTATTTGTTTTTGATAAATAAATGAGAA
Source organism: Mojavia pulchra JT2-VF2 (assembly GCA_019359325.1). Taxonomy (GTDB): domain Bacteria; phylum Cyanobacteriota; class Cyanobacteriia; order Cyanobacteriales; family Nostocaceae; genus Mojavia; species Mojavia pulchra. The sequence continues at coordinate 385,015 of JAHHHN010000001.1, forward strand.
TACTTGTATAGTGTTGCTGTAAAAGGGATGGCGTTCAAGAGCAAAATCCAAAATTATATTAGTGTCTAGTAAGACTCTCACAGATTATGTTTCTCCCTCAAATATTCCCATTTGGCTTGGTCAGGGTCAAAATCTGAAGGAGTTGGCTCTGTACTTTCCAACCACTCTTTCAAAATGGGTATAGAGCATTCCACTATTCTTTTTTGCTTTTCAGGCTGGGACTGAATTTGATTTTCTCTAGAACTTTCCAAGGATGGAACTGGCTGCAAAATAATCACTTCTACCGTCCCTGGAGCAATATTTAGAGGTTCGTCAATAATTAAATGACCGGATTCGTCAATTGTGGCGTTCAGCTTGTAGGCTTGCATATTGCTTTTCCTCATCTATATATAATTAAATAATATTTCAGGCAATTTCACAGATTATGTTTCTCCTTTAAAGCTTTCCATCGGGCTTGGTCTGGGTCAAAATCAGAAGGCGTAGGTTGTGTTTTTTCAAACCAGCCTTGCAAAGCTTTGATTTTTGTTTGTCTTTTCGGCTTCTCTGGCTGTGACTCAGTAAAAGTTTCCAAGGATGGAACTGGCTGCAAAATAGTACCTGAATCAACGATCGCAGTTATAAGTGAATGTCTTGTCGTCACCAACATTACAACATTAAGTCTTAACGCTACGACATTAAGGCTTAACGCTATAACCTTAAGGCTTAACGCTACAACATTAAGGCTTAAAGTTACGACATTAAGGCTTAACATTACAACATTAATCACCAGCATCATTAAGATTAAGGCTTAAGGTTACGACATTAAGGCTTAACATTACAACTTTTTGACAAAAGCTTATGCGATCGCTCTTTAGGGTAGTGCGCTCTGTGCGATCGCAACCAATGCTTAAATAAAACTTATGAATGATTTGACGTTGGCAATAAATCTTGCACTGCGTTCTACGGCTCTGTTTCTAGCCTATCTCGCGCTGCCCAAATTGCCTTGTGATACTCTCCAGCGCACTCTTTACCCGTCGCTTCGCGCCAAATGGTTTGAAACTGACTTTCGCCTAACTGCTGGAGCATACGGGCTAAATCATTGATATCTGAACCAAGCCACTCTTCATTATGCTCTAGGTCAATGGCTAAAGTACTAATGTAAATTTGCAAAGCCTCAGCATAATTTTCTTGAGCTTCTAAAACCCTTCCCCACTTACCCAATGTTTGTGAAGCCTTACGCCAATCACGGAATTGTTCAAAAACTTTATAGGTTTTTTGATAATAATCAACAGCCACATCAAACTGCCGTTGCTCTTGGGCTACTATGCCCAGGTGGTGATATTCTCTAGCAGCACTGGTCTTTTTAGGAACAAAAGGCGTATACGGTTCCTGCTGATACAACACAGGCACAAGCCAATCTTGTAAAGGTAAATTTCCTTTAGGACTGGGGCGCATTTTGTCAATAGACATGGACTTACGGCCTGCTGCAACTGCTGTGGCGATACACTCTCCCCTGACTAATTCCCTTCACGCAGAGGTTAGCTAATTACGGAAATGAAATCAGCAAATTCTATTGGACTAGGCTTTTAATTCAGTACAGATACAGCGATAATTTACTCAAATCATCACCGAGTTATTTCATGCTGCCAGTTATTGAAAGCATTGTATTACGTCAAATGGCTTCGGGCGATCGCCTCTACTTACAACTATACAAATTCATCGGCGCTCAACCTGGTAAAAAGGTTTACATTCAATCTAATTTGCACGGTGCAGAAATTGCTGGTAATGCCGTCATTCACCAGTTAATTGAGTTTTTATTAACAATAAATGATACTAATTTAATAGGAGAAATTTGGTTGGTTCCCGTGTGTAATCCAATGGGTACAAATGAGCGCGCTCATCATTTCTCTTCTGGACGATACTGCATTTACGAAGCCAAAGACTGGAACCGCATTTTTTGGGACTATGAAAAAGAAGCTGATGATTTAGTAGCTTTTACTAAATCTCAACTTCATATAAATACAGAGGTCGTTAGACAAAATTATCTAACTATAATTAAAGAAAAGTTTGCTAAAATTTTAGAAAAAATTAATTCTTCTAGTAATGTCCCTTATACTGAGCTTTTTGCCTACAAACTACAAAGTCTCAGTTTAGATGCAGATTACTTAATTGATTTACATAGTTCTACAAATCAAGCTTTAGACTACGTTTATTACTTCCGAAATCGAGAAGATAGTGCAAAATACTTCCTGCTTGATTTCGGAATATTGCTTGATAAATATGATGGTGATGCTTTTGATGAAGCTTTTATCAAACCTTGGTTAGCACTGGAAGCTTGTTTTAAAGATTTGGGTAGAGAAATCAAGTTTGATATGGAAGCTTGGACACTAGAATTAGGCTCAGGAATGCAAATGAACCCTGATTCAGTTGCCAAAGGTGTACGGGGTGTGAAAAACTATTTAGCGCAAAAAGGTGTACTGCAAATTCCTAATTTATCAGATGAGATAAAAACCCATGAAATGACTTTTACATCTAGCAGCAACCGGAAAAAATATTATGCGATCGCGGGTGGCATGATCCAATCTAGAATCGAATTAGGTAGCACAGTCAAAGCAGGAGATAGACTGTACCAAATTCTTAGTTTTAATAAAGAAGGTAAATTACCTAATGTAATTGATGTTTGCGCTGAACAAGATGGATTAGTTTACGATATTTCCAGCAATCAGGCTGTGAATGAAGGTGAATTTGTACTAGGAATTCTTGAGTCGTGACTTCTAGTAGAGACTGCTGATGAACGGTAATAATTCAATCAATCCTGATCTGCCAGCAGCAAAATAAACTAATAATTATTTATAATAGTTATCCATTATAAAACAAGAATACTCTTATTTATAATTTATTAAGAAAACCTTTAGCCCGTAAAGTAAATTAAAACGGTGTAATGCTCCGACAGGAATATTAAACTACAGCGTAAGCACTCATCAATATAGTATTATCTAGATTAACTTGTTAAAATCTCATAATTTTCTATTAATCTAGTATTCATGTCATATTGCAATACAATTGCAGCATAGTATTTACATTAAAGCAATATTCTCTAAGAGATAAAAGCTCCTTGAGTTTGTGTGGTCTTATCTCTTTTTTTTGCATTTAAGCGCAATATATTTAGTAGTAGATTAAACTTAAACAAAGGCAATCTTCAGAAAATGCCAGGGTGATCTTATGTTTGTTCTGTGTTTAAGCAAGAAATCAAATTATCCCAACTGTAAAGTATGACGGTGGAGCTAAAGGTGACTAGTATTGATAATGACATCTTCTCTTTTTCAGGAGAAGTATCGATTCCCCAAGCTCCTCCTGAATTCAAATCAGGATTTATCGGCATTATTGGTCGCCCTAATGTCGGTAAATCTACTTTAATGAATCAATTAGTAGGTCAAAAAATTGCTATCACTTCACCGATAGCGCAAACTACACGCAATCGTTTGCGGGGGATTTTAACTACACCAGAAGCACAGCTAATTTTTGTGGATACACCAGGTATTCATAAACCCCATCATCAATTGGGGGAAGTGCTGGTACAAAATGCCAAAATTGCAATCGAATCAGTAGATGTGGTGTTGTTTGTAGTAGATGGAACAGTACCTTGTGGTGCAGGCGATCGCTTTATTGCTGATTTGCTGACTCGCAGCGAAACACCAGTAATTTTGGGGTTGAATAAAATTGACCAACAAGCAACAGACTCCCAACTAATAGATGATAGTTACATAAAGTTGGCTGAGTCTCATCAATGGCAAACAGTGAAATTTTCTGCCAAGACCGGTGCAGAATTGCCACAACTGCAAAACTTATTAATTGAACATTTAGAAACCGGGCCTTATTACTATCCTCCTGACTTAGTAACAGACCAACCAGAACGCTTTATTATGGGGGAATTGATTCGAGAACAGATTTTGCTGTTAACTCGTGAAGAAGTTCCCCATTCAGTAGCGATCGCTATTGATTTGGTGGAAGAAACCCCAACTATTACCCGTGTACTCGCCACCATAAACGTCGAACGAGATTCCCAAAAAGGCATTCTCATTGGCAAAGGTGGCTCAATGCTAAAAGCGATCGGTAGTGCAGCGCGCGAACAAATTCAAAAGTTAATTTCTGGCAAAGTCTACCTAGAACTGTTCGTGAAAGTACAACCTAAATGGCGGCAGTCTCGCGTTAGTTTAGCAGAGTTGGGTTATCGCGTGGAAGAGTAGCAATAAAGCAGGGGGCAGGGGGAAAGTTAATTGTCGGACTTACGCACCCAAGCCTGAAACCCCGATCCCCCCTAGCCCCCCTTTTTAAGGGGGGAACGTCTAAAGCCACGCCACTGAGGGAGTCGGGGAACCCGCAAGGGCGCAGTGGCTGCCCTTTCTAAGGGGGTTGGGGGATCTGAGTGCGTAAGTTCTGAATTGAATAATTATTCTTGCTTCCAGCCCCCAGTCCCCTTGTCCCCTTGTCCCCTTCCAGCCCCCAGTCCCTAATCCCCAGTTCCTAATCCCCAGTCCCTAATCCCCAGTTCCTAATCCCCAGTTCCTAATCCCCAGTCCCTAATCCCCAGTCCCTAATCCCCAGTCCCTAATCCCCAGTTCCTAATCCCCAGTCCCTAATCCCCAGTCCCTAATCCCCAGTCCCTAATCCCCAGTCCCTAATCCCCAGCCCCCTTTTCATGCAATGTCTTCAGATACTAGCTCTTTCTTCAATCTGCCTGTTGATGCACCTCCGATAAGGGTGTTGATTGTCGAAGATGATCCAATGATGCAACTGGGGCTGGAACAATCATTAATGGTTTACTCCCAGTTAGAAGTTGTAGGACAAGCAGAAGATGGCTATTTAGGTGTGCAAGCAGCGCTGCAACTGAAACCCGATTTGGTAGTAATGGATATCGGGTTACCGCGACTAGATGGAATTGCAGCGACACAGCAAATTAAGGCAGCATTGCCAGAGACTCATGTAGTGATGCTGACATCTCACCAAACGGAGACAGAAATAATTGCGGCACTGTCTAGCGGTGCAGACGCATATTGTATCAAAGGTGCAAGTGTAGAGCGATTGTTAAGTGCGATCGCCGCCGCAGTTGAGGGTGCAACTTACCTCGATCCCCTAATTGCGCGACGAGTAATTGAAAATCTCCGCCCCCCCTCAGCGAAGGGAAACACTGCTAACCTTTCTGGGCGAGAGTTAGAAGTATTGAAACTGATGGTGGACGGTTTGAGTAACCCAGAGATTGCAGAAAAACTCTATCTCAGCCCCAACACTGTTAAGACTCACGTTCGGGGAATTATGAACAAACTAGCAGTAGACGATCGCGTGCAAGCAGCAGTTGTGGCACTGCGTTCTGGTTTAGTGTAATTACTACAGCCGTACATACATTGCTTGCTTATTCAGGAATATCCAATACTAATTAATGAGGCTCAAAGACTCGTTCATCTAGCTCAAAGCCTCGTTCATCCACCTCAAAGACTCGTTCACGAGTATTAAAGACTCATTCATCCACCTCAAAGACTCGTTCACGAGTATTAAAGACTCGTTCATCTAGCTCAAAGACTCATTCACGAGTATTAAAGACTCGTTCATCCACCTCAAAGACTCGTTCACGAGTATTAAAGACTCATTCATCCACCTCAAAGACTCATTAACGAGTATTAAAGACTCATCAGCCAGTAGAATGTGTTATATCATTTCACTTTAATAATGATACAAATACGCGGGGTAGGGGTTTAGCAGTGCTAAACCCCTACGAAAAATTTATGTCTACAGGATTTTCGTGAATTGGTATTAGCAACAGCGTAACGCACCATCTTTATTTGTGACAGTGCGTTAGACCTTCCTTAATTACGAATTATTATCAGTGTTGATGTACTCGCTCAAGTAGCCACAGTGAAGAGACAGTGCCTACAAAATGAGCTACGATTCCATTAAAGTTTGCTACCGCCACAAACACATCAAGCGCTCGAATAATTTTATAAGGGTCAGTGATTGCTACTCCTGGAGGTTGGGAGATAGATTTTGCTACCAGTACTCCTAATGTTGAACCACCACCCAAAATAGTTAATAATATACCCACCAAACCTACGATCACTCCTAGCCGAATAGCACTAACTGTATCTACCTTACTAGGATGAAGTGCCGGATTAGGATTTGCTAAACGCTTGCCTATCCGCGTGTAACGAAAATCCCAATAGACACTAAATAATAGCGCCACAATTCCACACGCGGCCCAAAATATACCTACCCCAAGACCTGCATTCTGTTGTTCGGTAAAACCACGACCAGTTGCAGCAAACAACAAAGCTATGCCACAAACTACGGCCAGTCCCAATTGTATCCAAAAGGCAATCCAGCCTGTGAAGTGAATAGTATTAGCAATTCCTTTAATTTCGGGTGCTGGCGATCGCACTTCTGATTCGGTTTGCATATTACTTTTTATCTAATTACCATATCCCTATTCACTAAGCATATTTCTACTACTACGCCTCATACCCCCATCTCCAGACAGAAACATCACAAAATCTGGGGGAATACAATCGCAACTAATAGGCCTGGGAACTCTCAAAGCGGCATTAATTTTTTATGGCTAAACAGCGGCAAAATATTAACCAAATTGCTCAACAAACCTTTGGCTACGATCACTTGCGTCCCGGACAGGAAGAAGTTATCAAAGCAATTCTTGAAGGATACGATACTTTAGCCGTAATGCCTACGGGTTCAGGTAAATCTGCAATCTACCAAATTGCTGCTTTGCTAATTCCCGGTGTCACAATAGTTATCTCCCCTCTACTGGCCCTGCAAAGTGACCAAGTAGAAAGTATTGCCGAACAGGATATCGCCGCAGCCGCAGCCGTCAACTCTACTATTTCCAATTCTCAACGCCAAGAAGTCTTTACTGATTTAGAACACCAACAGCTAGAATTTCTCTTTCTTTCTCCAGAACAATTCAATAATGAGGAAGTCCTAGCAAAACTGATAGATGCTAAACCTTCTTTATTTGTAGTTGATGAAGCTCACTGTATTAGTGAGTGGGGGCATGATTTCCGTCCCGACTACCTACGATTGGGTGCAGTCATTGCAGCACTTGGTCATCCCACTGTTTTAGCACTAACCGCCACCGCTTCTCCTTTAATTCGGGATGAGATTGTTGAACGCTTGGGGATGCGAGAAGCGCAGATATTTGTACGTGGTTTTGACAGACCAAATATTTGGCTGGGTGTTGAAAGATTCCACGAGGAAACCGAAAAACTTAAGGCTTTGCTCAAGTATGTTAGCGCCACCAAAAAACCAGGAATTATTTACGCAGCCACCCGAAAGCATACAGAAAAACTGGCGGCAATTTTGCGGAAGAAAGGTATAAAAGCTTTGCCCTACCATGCTGGCATGAAAACAGGAGAACGAGAGCAAGTACAAGCTGCATTCATGGCAGATCAAGCAGAAGTAATTGTAGCTACTTGCGCTTTTGGTATGGGTGTAGATAAACCAAATGTGCGCTTTGTTTTTCACTACGACATCAGCGATTCTCTGGACTCCTATTACCAAGAAATTGGGCGTTCTGGGCGAGATGGCGAGGAAGCACAAGCAATTTTGTTTTACCGTCCCGACGATTTGCAAATCCGCCGCTTTTTAGCTAGTGGCGGCAAAATAGATGTTGATGAAGTGTTGCAGGTAGTGGAAGCAGTACAACAAGCTGATGAACCAATTGATGTAGAAGATTTACAAGCAGCAACAGATTTATCCCAAAGCAAAGTCACAAAAGCTATCAGTCGCTTAGAAGAAGTAGACGCTGTGGAAGTTTTACCAACAGGTGAGGTAACAAAAAGCGAGGCAGAAGTTGACCAAACTACTTCAGTACAAGCAGCCACCTTAGCACATCAGCGCCGGCAACAATTCATGCGATCGCGTCTAGAAATGATGCGAAACTATGCAGAATTGCGTGATTGTCGTCGTGAGTATTTACTAAACTATTTTGGCGAACCCCTAGCTCAAAAATGCGGATTTTGTGACAACTGCCAAGCGGGAATCACCATTGAGGAAGATACATTTCAACCATTCCCCATCAATAGCTGTGTAATTCATACTCACTTTGGTAAAGGGCAAGTAATGCGCTATGAAGCAGACAAAATGGTGGTTTTATTTGAAAAAGTCGGCTACAAAACCCTCGCCATTGAACTAGTGCAGAGACTGTTAAAGCAGCTTTGAAAATAAAGGGGCTGGGGACTGGGGACAAGGGGACTGGGGACTGGGGACTAGGGACAAGGGGACTAGGGACAAGGGGACTGGGGACTGGGGACTGGGGAAGAAATGATGAGTGAGCATTAACTCTTAGCCTTTGGCTATTGCCCAATGCCCCTTACTGTAATATCCCCACCTGATAGCAAGTGATCAAACTCAGGGATGATGAGAAAACAGCGCCAAATTGCCAATATTGCAGTACATAGCTTGGTATTTAGATAATTGCTAGCGATCGCAAAGGATAAGGCGGCATGATTAAATCTTGGTTGGTAATTGGGGGTGTAGCTTTCGTAGTTGCCTTAGCAGCTAACTTAATTACACCCAGCGATCGTAAGTGGTTTGAGCGATTGCGAAGACCCAGATGGCTAATTTTTGAACCAGCAATTCCCATCATCTGGACTGTAATCTTTATTTGTGGTGCTTGGTCAGCTTATATTATTTGGGAAAGCAGCCCTGGAACTACTAATACTTGGTTGCTCATGGGTTTATACTTACTTCTAGAAATTGTGACTATTGCTTACACGCCTGTCATGTTCCGGCTTCGCAGTCTCAAGGTTGGTACGATTATTGGTGGCACAGGCTTTATTGTCGGTCTTTTACTAACACTTGCAGTCTTACGTACCTCTGCTTGGGCAGCATTATTATTAGTGCCTTATTTACTATGGAGTCCAATTGGTACTTATACCACTTGGGAGATGCTTAAGCTCAATCCTCAAGACGCTTAATTAACCAGAGATTCTCACCAGCGACTGATTAAACTTATACCTTAAATTGCCAAACTTGCATTGTACAAGCCTTCTTAAGGGTGAACAGCATGATTCAATCTTGGATGGTGATTGGGGCTGTAACATTCATAATCGCATTGGGAAGCTTTTTCATCACACCTCGTGATGTCAAATGGTTCGCATTGTTAAGCCGCCCCCGATGGCTAATTTTTGAGCCATTAATTCCCGTAATTTGGACTGTAATTTTTATTTGCGGTGCTGCTTCAGCTAATATTGTCTGGGAAAAAAACCCAGGAAGCATTATTACTTGGCTGCTAATGGGATTGTACATTTTAGTAGAAATTATCACCGTCGCCTACATACCTTTAATGCTGAGGTTACGCAGTCTCAAAGCAGGAGAGGTAGTTGGGCTAGTCGGGATAATTTTCGGTGCTATTCTCACTGTTTGTGTTGCACCAATTTCTGGTTGGGCAGCACTTTTGCTCGTTCCTTATTTAGTTTGGTATCCTGTTGGAACCTACACAACTGACGAGTTGAGACAACTAAATCCTGAAGATGCGTAGCATCGCACCTATAACAAACGTCCATAGCGGGCTGTGAAAGAATTATCTGGATGAGATTGATTATTCAACCAAGCCCACATTTGATCGCCATAGGAAAAATGCCACCATTCTCTGGGATTACGTTGAAATCCCGCTTTTAACATAACATCTTGTAATAACTGACGCTGGCTGTGATACTGTTTTGCCTCTGGGTACTCACTATTGGCATAGTAATCGGGAAGCGATCGCTCTGACAATTCATCAATCGGCGAACCCATATTTACGATTTGCCCTGTATCATCTACCAGCGTCACATCTACTGCTGCACCCGTACTATGGGGAGGGGGAGTTTTTTCATCCAAGCTGGGTACAGCCCAAATTTGATAAACCAACTCCCAAATTTCTTGGCGTTGGTTGGGTGATAACTCCGCCTCAATTAAACTCCTCTGCTGTAGCGCCTCTGCAAAGCTGTAATCTACCATAAACTGCTGCACAGCTACTGGGCGATAGGCATCAAAGATTTGAATGTACCAGTTAGGGTGCAATAGTTGCAGATAATTTTGTGCTGCGATCAAACGGTCAATCACACTTTGCCGCAGATAATAAGGAGAGTGTTCACCATAAGGCGCACCGAGTTTTTCATAAGGATGGGGAGATTCCACCGCAAATAGTTTTAAAGGAATCTCCACCAAGGGTTCACCACACTCGACAATCGGTATTTGATGATAAGGTCTCATCTTCTAGTTTTAAAATGGGAATTGGGAATTGGGAATTGGGAATTGGGCATCGGGCATTGGGCATTAAATATTGATTTTCATGCCTTAGTTGTGGGATTTTCCTGTGGGGGGCTGTCTTGAAAATAAGGCAGAGGCCAGAAGGAATAAAAATTTTAACGCGATCGTTTTGTAATTTATTACATGAGTTCTAACTTGAAAATACTACTTCGACCAATATTGATGTAGATAATTAAATGCCCCATGCCCATTTAATTTATGACTGCTACTTATCCGTTACTTTGTCTACAACCTCTGGTACTGGATCATAACCACCTGGATGAAATGGATGACAGCGCAAGATGCGTCGAATCCCCATCCAGCCACCACGCCAAGGGCCAAATCTTTCAACTGCTTGCAAGGTATACATCGAACAAGTTGGTTGAAAACGACAAGTTGGCGGAAACAACGGCGAAATAAACATTCGGTAGCCCCGAATCAGCCAAATCAATAATAATTTCATAGCAGTAACCCAAATCTAATAAAGTAGTAACAAAGACTCAAATTTCCTAGTGGCATCTTTATTAAGTAAATTTCCCGGTTTAGAGTCAATTCCCCCTTTATGGCTAAAAATTGCCATCGTTGCGATTTGGGTATTACTCATTCTGATCATCGCATGGGGGATTAATCGCTTTGCCAAGAATGACCCAGAAGTTGTACGAAAGGTAGTTCATATTGGCACTGGTAATGTAATATTGCTCGCCTGGTGGCTGGATATTCCTGCAAGCGTAGGCATTACAGCCTCAATTTTAGCGAGCGCTGTAACCTTATTGTCTTACCGCCTACCAATTCTCCCTGGAATTAATAGTGTTGGCCGTCAAAGTTTGGGAACCTTTTTTTACTCTGTCAGTTTCGGCATTTTAGTTGCCTACTTTTGGTATGTGCAACAACCCCAGTACGCAGCGCTAGGAATTTTAGTGATGACATGGGGAGATGGACTAGCCGCTTTGATTGGGCAACGCTTTGGTAAGCATAAGTATAAAGTCTTCGGGGGGCAAAAAAGCTGGGAAGGCTCCTTGACGATGGCCCTTGCTAGTTATCTCGCCAGTAGTTTAGTTTTACTCGGTGTGCAAGGGAATATTTGGCAAACTTGGGTAATATCATTGCTAGTTGCATTGGTGGCTACGGGTTTAGAAGCCTTTTCGTTTTTAGGAATTGATAATCTCACAGTTCCTTTAGGTAGCGCAGCCCTGGCATATACACTAATTCAGCTACTTTGATGTAACTCAATGAATTGACAATAGTAAAAATTAAAAATTAGCAATAATTACAATCTCAACTCCCAATAAATTTTAAGAACATTAATAGTTTATTAGTTAAGTTTTTTAAACACAAAGCTCAACTTCTACCAATCCAATATACATAGGCAAAATTAAAAGTTGCTTTTAAGCAATGCTGCCAACCTACTACCGAAACAGGCTTTAGCACAGCTTCAAAAATAAACGGTATTAGCCAATACTTTTAGCTAAAAATACTGCATTGGTAAGATAAGCATAATCTTTTTACCATCTCTTTAGATGAGTATTAGATAAGAGATAAAGCTAATCTCTAGTCTCAGTTAGCTGAAAAAAAGAAATCTGCACCTGTTATAGTGTTGCAATTTCAAAAAAAGTTGTGATTTTGGAATCTAAAATTAGCCCACGGAAGGAATCTTCTTCATTTGGGACTATTTATATTGATTGTACTTTTTCCGTAAAAATAACCACAGAATTACAACCAAATAGAGATTATAAAATAGCTAAGTTTAACACTAAAGAGAGAGTAGATAAAGGCGCAAATGAATTTATATATAAAACAAATACAATAATTTACTGTTAAAAAATTAAGTTTTTTAAATGACTTTTTTTAATTATTCAAATCCGCCTCTGCGTCGCAAGCAGCCATCTGTAGAAATTCAAGAACTAGAAGGAATTTGGTACATTAACTGGCAAGTTGGTAAACTTAAACTTTATTCAACTTTTTATACCTGTATAGATCAAGCTTGTATATTTTGGAGTTTGCTCCTAATTACAATATTTTGGACTGCTCAATTTTTCCCGATAAGTTGGAGTTTACAAGCTACTTGGTGGTCAATCCTTAGCTGTATTGGCATCATAGCAATGGTTAATTGGACTAGTTACTGGGTAAAGTCTAAACAAGTTAGCTGGGTCTTATATTGTTGGGTACTGCTGATGCTTTGCGGCCTAATATTAACTGACTTAGGCATTTTTCTTGGTTGGCCTTTGATACTGCTGAATTTATGTGCATTGTGGTTAGGATTAAGCACAATCGGATACATTTGTACTGGTTTAGCAGTGCGATCGCGTGCCCTAATCTTCGCTGGTATACTTCATCTACTGTTAATTTTCTTACTACCTTATATTGCAGCTTGGCAGTTTCTCACCACTGGCGCATTCATGGCTTTATGCTTATTAATGTTGGCTGAATTTCAGTGGGACGGCTTATAAATCTTATAAATATAGAATAGAAAATTTCCTACTCAAACCTTTATTTAATCTACTAAAAATTAAAATAATTAAATTTTCCGTCAATACTACTTGAGAGATAAATAAAACGCCTAAATCTTACAAAAATTATCCCCATAGGTAGAGGATACCATAAAAAAATTGTCCAACTGTTAACAGTATACTAACAGCCTATTTTTCAGTAAAATCAAGATACTAAGATTAATCTTACAAATTTTATAAGTATCAAAAAATGAGATTTAGGGACTGGGCGACTAGAGTAATGCTAATTTTTCTGATGTTCGCCGCTCTCATTTTGGCGCTGTTTGCAGGGAAAGCAAAAAACTTACAAAATAATACAACAGCATCAAATCCAGAGATGACAAATTGGATTCAATATCCAAACATGGAACTCCAATCAGTAGAAAAGCCGGAGAGCAAATCTCAGGATATGCTTAAATCTCAAACTAAAACGAATCGGGTTGCAGCAAAATACATTACCACTCAAGCTTTTGCAAGCTATAAGCCTAAATATGAAATTGCACAGATACACCCAAGCAATTATGGAGAGCGGTATCCCAAAGACATTAATGGCGTACCTGTAAATAATGAACCAATTATCGTACTCCATGAAACCGGCAATTCTGCATCAAGCGCACTCCATTTTTTTCAAACACCCCATGATAATGAAAATATTCAAGCAAGTTATCATTCCTTAATTAAGCTAGATGGAACTGTGGTCTATTTAATTCCGCCAGACAAGCGAGCCTTTGGTGCAGGTAACTCAGTGTTTGATGGCCCCAACGGGCTGGAAACCGTAAAAACTAATCCTAATTTGCCACCGTCTGTAAATAACTTTGCTTACCACGTTTCTTTAGAAACACCACCAGACGCTTGGGGCAATAATAATAATCAACAAACTCACAGCGGCTATACAGAAGCTCAATATGATTCTCTTGCTTGGTTAATTGCTCAAAGTCAAGTTCCAGAAGATAGAATTACTACTCATCAAGCAGTAGATCGCTCTGGTCAAAAAGTTGATCCAATAAATTTTGATTTTGACAAGTTTCTGAACTTACTTAATATTTATCGCCAATTAAGGCCAATCAGTTAGGTAAACATCAAAAAATCTCAGGTAAAGACTTAAACATTAAATAGACTTTAGGTCTTTACTTGAGATTTTAAAGAGAATTAGCTTGCCTTATTTACTAAAGCTATAGATTTTTTGAGTTTCTAAGCGATCGCATATAGAAGAAGGCAGTGTATCAGCTAAGAAAGTCTGGCGATCAAGTTGGACTTGTAAATTAGTTAGGGGGTCGCTACCAGAAGAAATCAAAAATTCTAACTTTTGGATGTAAGGCAAAGTAGCTAGCTTGTCCAAAATTTGGAAGATTGCTTCTAGGTAAGGATGACCGCTTTGTTGATACCAATCACAGGCAGCAATTTTTGCTTGATCAAAACCCAAGTGTACAGTCAAGGATGGCTTGTCAAATAAAGCGATCGCTAGCGGACGCGCTTCTTCTTGGAGCAATAAATGATGATCTTTCGCTAAATGGCGCAATTTCTCCAAGCGTTCATAGCGTTTTGTCACCAATTGCGGATCATCTTGCCAGTGAATCGCCACTGTCACCAGATAAGTCTGCAACAGCATATGGCCTAGCTTTTTCGCTTTCGTTTCCAGGTAATAGGAGTTGTGGTCATTAGCCTCAATCAATAGCGGTACGCGATCAACAACTTCCAAACCATAGCCTTTGACTCCGGCAATCTTGCGAGGATTATTAGTAATTAAGCGAATCTTTTTCATGCCCAAGTCCATGAGCATTTGCGCGCCCATACCATAATCTCGCAAGTCAGCGGGAAATCCCAAGCGCTCGTTTGCCTCGACGGTATCCAGTCCCATATCCTGCAACGAGTAAGCTTTGAGCTTATTAATCAATCCAATTCCCCGGCCTTCTTGCCGTAGGTAGACCACTACACCTTGACCAGCAGATTCAATCATTTTCAGTGCTGCTTCCAACTGCATTCGACAGTCACAGCGCAAAGAACCCAAAGCGTCGCCAGTTAAACATTCTGAATGCATCCGCACCATCACTGGCTCGTTTTTAAAACTTGCGGGATCGCCTTTGACAATGGCAACGTGTTCGGAATTATCTAAGGTGTGGCGGTAAGCGTAGATTTTGAAATGACCGAACTGGGTAGGCAGATCGGCAATAGTTTCGCGGGTAATTAAGCGATCATGTTGTAGGCGGTAACTGATTAAATCAGCAATACTAATAATTTTGAGATGGTGAAGGTGAGCATACTCAATTAGCTGAGGCAATCGCGCCATTGAACCATTGGAGTTTTGAATTTCACAAATTACCCCAGCTGGGTATAGTCCTGCTAACCGAGATAAGTCTACAGCCGCTTCTGTATGCCCTGCCCGTTTCAGTACGCCTCCCGCCTTCGCGCGAATCGGGAAAATGTGGCCAGGACGACGTAAATCTGTGGGTTTTGTAGCTGGGTTAAGAGCAACTTGGATAGTGCGAGCGCGGTCTTCTGCTGAGATCCCAGTAGTTACGCCCAAATCAGGGCCTGCGTCAATACTGACGGTGAAAGCAGTTTGGTTAGTATCTGTTATATTACTCACCATTAATGGCAAGTCTAGTTCATCTAGGCGATCGCCTGTCATCGCCAGACAAATTAGCCCTCTTGCCTCCACCGCCATGAAATTGATCATATCAGGCGTAGCAAATTGAGCAGCACAAATCAAGTCACCTTCATTCTCTCTATTTTCGTCATCTACTACTACGATGACACGACCAGCTTTCAACTCTGCTAAGGCAGCGTCAATAGAATCAAACTTAAAAGGTTGGTTTGAGACGTTAGTAACGTCTTGGGTCGATGCTGCGGGAACCTTTCCCGACCCAGACGATTTTTGAAAGGCTTTCCCTACTTGAGGAGCCACTCCAGTGCTCTGGTCGCCAGAGTTTAGGGGAGTGGCGTGCGGCTGCCGTCTAGTCTTAGGCTTTGACACAGAGAATTTCCAGCTTCCAAAAGTAAATTTTTTTAACAATTTCTTCTTTTAGATTGTAGCTCCTTTACAAGGCAGAGAAGTAGACTAGCAATGATTTGATAACATGGCGAAAATTTCTGCCTAAAATTGGGACTTAGTACTCAATTGCAGTAATAAGCCGTCAGCGAGGGTATACCGCGATCGCTCATTCCATCCCAAAGGATGAGGTATTTAGCGAAATTGGGATTTTCCCAATACCCTATTCCCAACGTTCTAAGCCGGTGGACAGCATTTTCTCCATATATTTGGAAGAAGCAAGCTCAAAAACCGACTTTTTCTGAAAGTGTAAAATCTATTTACTATTTAAGTGCGGAGTCACCTCCAGCTTAAGTTTGTGGTGATTGTGCGCTACGCGTCTGGTCGCTGATATTGTTGATAGCTAAGAACTGATTAAACAAAAGTGGATAAGGATCTCAAATCATGAGCGAATTTAGACGCGTACCCGTTGGGATTGTTGGCGCGTCAGGCTATGGCGGAGTGCAGCTAGTACGACTACTGATGGATCATCCAGAAGTCGAACTAGTTTATTTAGGCGGTGAGAGCAGTGCTGGCAAATCCTTTGGGGATCTCTACCCACATTTGGCTCATGCAGTTAAGCTGCCAATAGAGGCAGTAGAACCAGAACTCATTGCTCACCGTTGTGAAGTGGTGTTTCTCTCTTTACCAAATGGTCTGGCTTGCCAAATTACACCTAAACTCTTAGAAAAAGGATGTAAAGTACTAGATCTAAGTGCCGACTATCGATTTAGTGATTTGGCAACCTATACCACTTGGTATGGCACTGAAAGAAGCGATCAAACAACTGCTGCTACAGCAGTATACGGATTACCAGAACTTTACCGCGATCGCATTGCCGAATCACAGCTTGTTGGCTGTCCTGGTTGCTATCCTACCGCTAGCCTTCTGGCACTTTCACCACTCCTGAAGCAAGGCTTAATTGTGCCCGAAACTGCGATTATCGATGCTAAGTCTGGTACTTCCGGTGGTGGACGGCAAGCCAAAGTCAATTTTTTACTAGCTGAGGCAGATAACTCTCTGGCAGCATACGGTGTAGGACGTCACCGCCATACCCCGGAAATTGAGCAGGTTTGCAGCGATCTCGCAGGGCACGAAGTCACAATTCAATTTACACCACACTTAATCCCAATGGTGCGCGGAATTTTAGCCACTGTATATGCCACACTGCGAGATCCCGGTTTAGTGCGCGATGACCTGATCACAATTTTCACAGCCTTCTACCGTAACTCTCCTTGGGTGAAAATTTGCGATAGTGGTATTTACCCCCAAACCAAATGGGCTAGTGGCAGTAATCTTTGTTATATCGGTTTAGAAGTGGATCGGCGCACTGGTCGTGTGATTGCCATGTCAGCAATTGATAACTTAATCAAAGGACAGGCAGGCCAAGCAATTCAGTGTTTAAATCTTATGATGGGTTGGGATGAAACCTTGGGGTTGCCCAAGTTGGGATTTTATCCGTAGATCGGGATTGGGGATTAGGGATTGGGTATTGGGTATTGGGTATTGGATAAAGAAGACACGGAGCAAGAGTTAATCATGGTTCTTTCCCCTTGTCCCCTTGTCTCCCCTGCTCCCTGCACAAGCTGCTTTTTCCTAGTCCCCAGTCCCCAGTCCCTAGTCCCCAATTCCCAGTCCCTAGTCCCCAATTCCCAATCCCCAGCCTCTACTTCGGCCCTAAATTCACCGTACCAGCATAAAGGGCGCGATCGCCTAGTTCATCCTCAATTCGTAGCAAGCGATTGTATTTTGCTACTCTTTCACTACGACAGAGGGAACCTGTTTTGATTTGACCTGCACGGGTAGCTACAGCTAAATCGGCGATCGTTGTGTCCTCTGTTTCACCCGAACGATGGCTAATAACTGACCGGAAACCATTGCGAGTAGCCAAGTCAATTGTTTCCAAAGTTTCAGTCAAAGAACCAATTTGATTGAGCTTAATCAAAATGGCATTACCAGCTTTTTGCTCAATGCCTTTTTGCAAGCGGGTGGCGTTAGTGACAAACAAATCATCTCCTACCAACTGTACCCGCGAACCAATCTTCTGAGTTAGTAACTGCCAATTTTGCCAATCTTCCTCATGCAAGCCATCCTCAATTGATACAATGGGGTATTGGTCAACTAGTTGCGCTAAATAATCAATAAACTCTACAGGGGCATGGGGTTTCCCATCGTAGACGTATTGTCCATCTTTGTAAAACTCACTAGCTGCCACATCCAACGCCAAAGCCACTTGTTCCCCTGGCTTATAACCAGCCTTCTCAATGGCAGCAACCAGCAATTCCAAAGCTACCTGATTCGACTCTAGGTTAGGAGCAAAGCCGCCTTCATCGCCCACGCCAGTCAGTAAACCCTTGTCATCCAATACTTGGCTAAGGGTAGCAAACACCTCCGCACCCCAGCGCAATGCTTCTCGAAAAGAAGACGCCCCAACGGGAACAATCATAAACTCTTGAAAATCCACGTTGTTAGCTGCATGAGCACCGCCGTTAATTACGTTCATCAACGGTACTGGCAATAAATTCGCTAAAGGGCCACCCAAGTAGCGGTATAGGGGAATTCCCAAAGACTCAGCACCTGCTTTAGCTGCTGCTAGCGAAACCGCCAAAATCGCATTAGCACCCAAATTCGATTTGTTAGCAGAACCATCGAGGGCAATCATTGTGCGGTCTAGCAGTTCTTGGTTAAGGGCATCCAGGTTTAACAACTTTGGCGCTAATGCCTCTTTCACATTTTGCACCGCCTTCAGCACCCCTTTGCCCCCGTAACGGCTTTTATCCTGATCCCGAAGTTCATGCGCCTCAAAAGTGCCAGTAGACGCACCACTAGGAACCTGTGCCAGTCCCACAGCACCGTTGAGTAAATGCACTTCTGCTTCAATTGTTGGCCTGCCGCGGGAATCGAGAATTTCACGCGCAACAATTGCCTCAATAGCAGTATCTAGAATTGTACTCATGTGTTCTTTATCCTTTGTTTCCTTTGTATGAGTGCGTTCTTACGGTCGATCGCATCCAGACCAGTGGTTTAGCCCAATCGCTAGCATAGGCGTTTAGGGGACTTTGTTGGCTGAGATTAAAGAAGATTTTCAAAGATTTTAGAATTCAATTTTTAAATTCACTGTTTGATTAAACCTGTGGATAAATTTAGGATGCCTTCAATCTCCCTCCATCAGCCCCTTGTAAAATGTTGGCAGAAATAACTATTCAACAGAGCAAAAACAAAAGGTCATTATGCGCTTACTACACACGATGCTACGAGTGGGCAATCTTGAAGAGTCTCTGAAATTCTACGGTGATGTCCTGGGAATGAAATTGTTACGTCGAAAAGATTATCCAGAGGGAAAATTTACGCTAGCTTTTGTTGGCTATGGAGACGAAAGCGACAATACAGTTCTAGAACTAACCTACAACTGGGGGACAGAAAAGTATGAATTGGGTAATGCTTACGGTCACATTGCTATTGGTGTTGATGATATTTATGCAACCTGTGAAGAAATCCGAAATCGTGGCGGTAAAGTAGTGCGCGAACCAGGCCCAATGAAACACGGTTCAACGGTAATTGCTTTTGTGGAAGATCCAGATGGGTATAAAGTTGAACTTATTCAAGTAGGTACTCAAGGATCGGCTGTTAAACAGGAATCAGAAAAACTTGTGACGCAGTAAAGTTCAATAATCCCACAGGTGATCAAGTTAAGCGTGAAGCAATGCCTGCACTCCAAAATTTTTTTGAGCTATTTAATTTTAATTTCAAGCTAAGAGGCTGAGTTTGTCAGGCATTGCGATCGCTATCAAGGATCATGCTGGTGTAGTATTTGCTATTACTAGGCAAAAATCAACCAAATTCAATCATAGATAGTGGTTTATTTAGCCATATCCTTCCCAAACAAGTCTAAAAATAAAAGATTTATCAAGTAACAAATTCACCTGACATTTCCTAAGCTGGGCAATTGGTTTGATTCAATAACATTATCATCTGGCGAAGTAACCCCAGAATGCTGTTTTCGTTTTAGATTAGAAAATAGATGATGAGTCAAGCTATTAGCAATTACCGATTTTAAATTGCAACTACAGATACACGCGGATACATACCGAGAATGTTTGGATATTTATTGGGGGGGTGGAAACTAGCAACTTTGAAGTATGTAGCAGCATTTTCATTTTAGGCTAGAGCTATAAGAGTATCGCTACGCAACTTGTGCGTCTTGTGCCTTTATCCAGCCCCAATCGTCACTTCCTACAATAAAATCCCAAAATCTAAATTCCAAACTAAAAAATTCTAAAGATGCAACCTACAGATCCCAATAAATTTACTGATAAAGCCTGGGAAGCAATTGTAAAATCCCAAGATATAGTCCGTGCTTATCAACAACAGCAATTAGACGTTGAACATTTAATTATTGCTCTGTTAGAAGAACCAACTAGTCTAGCAATACGTATTCTCGCAAGAGCTGAGGTCGATCCGCTGCGCTTACAACAGCAACTAGAAGCATTTACCCAACGTCAGCCCAAAGTTGGCAAAAGCGATCAGCTCTACCTCGGTCGTAGTTTAGATGTGATGCTTGACCGCGCCGAGGAAATTAGAGTGCGGATGAAAGATTCCTACATTTCTGTAGAACATATACTCTTGGCTTTTGCCGATGATGAACGCATCGGGCGAAGGCTACTCAAGGGTTTTAACGCGGAACCCGCCAAACTAGAAGCTACGATTAAAAACGTTCGCGGTAGCCAAAAGGTTACAGATCAAAGTCCAGAGTCTCGTTATGAAGCCTTACAAAAATTTGGCAGAGACTTGACAGAACAGGCAAAAGCTGGAAAGCTCGACCCAGTAATTGGGCGTGATGACGAAATTCGTCGGGTAATCCAAGTATTATCCCGCCGTAGTAAAAATAATCCAGTATTAATTGGTGAACCTGGGGTAGGAAAAACAGCGATCGCTGAAGCTTTGGCACAACGTATGGTCAACGGGGACGTTCCTGAGTCCTTAAAAAACCGCCAGCTCATCTCTTTAGATATTGGGAGTTTAATTGCTGGAGCCAAATATCGAGGTGAATTTGAAGACCGCTTAAAAGCTGTCCTCCGGGAAGTTACGGAATCGAACGGTCAAATAGTTCTATTTATCGATGAACTGCACACCGTTGTTGGTACTGGTTCCAATCAGCAAGGGGCGATGGATGCGGGTAATTTACTTAAACCAATGCTGGCAAGAGGAGAATTGCGTTGTATTGGGGCTACTACCCTTGATGAATACCGCAAATATATCGAAAAAGATGCAGCCCTAGAACGTCGCTTTCAGCAAGTGTTTGTCGATCAGCCAAGTGTGGAAAATACTATTTCCATTCTTCGGGGATTGAAAGAACGTTATGAAGTTCATCACAACGTTAAAATTTCTGATTCCGCATTGGTAGCAGCAGCAACTCTATCAGCACGTTACATTTCTGACCGCTTCTTGCCAGATAAAGCCATTGACTTGGTGGATGAGGCAGCAGCACAGCTAAAAATGGAGATTACCTCCAAACCCGCAGAGTTGGAAACTATTGATCGCCGCCTGATGCAGCTAGAAATGGAAAAGCTGTCATTGGCGGGAGAAGACAAAGTGGCTGCGCCAACGAGAGAGCGTTTGCAGCGAATTGAAGATGAAATCGCCAATCTAACCGAAAAGCAGCAAGATTTAAATGGACAATGGCAAGGTGAAAAGCAGCTATTGGAAGCGATCAGTGCCTTAAAGAAAGAAGAAGATGCACTGCGAGTCCAAATTGAGCAAGCAGAACGAGCCTATGATTTAAATAAAGCTGCCCAGCTGAAGTATGGCAAATTGGAGGGAGTGCAGCGCGATCGCGAAGCCAAAGAAGCGGAACTTTTAGAAATTCAAAGCGCAGGTTCGACTCTACTTAGGGAACAAGTCACCGAAGCTGATATTGCCGAAATCGTCGCTAAGTGGACAGGAATCCCTGTCAATCGCCTACTAGAGTCAGAACGGCAAAAATTGCTGCAACTAGAAAGCCATTTGCATCAACGAGTCATTGGACAACAAGAAGCCGTAGCAGCCGTAGCAGCGGCAATTCGACGCGCCCGTGCTGGAATGAAAGACCCCGGCCGCCCGATTGGTTCATTTCTGTTTATGGGTCCCACAGGTGTAGGCAAAACCGAACTAGCCCGTGCTTTAGCTCAGTTTCTCTTTGATTCTGATGATGCACTAGTGCGCCTAGATATGTCCGAGTATATGGAAAAACACTCGGTTTCCCGCCTTGTAGGAGCGCCTCCAGGATATGTTGGTTATGAAGAAGGTGGTCAACTTTCCGAGGTGGTTCGCCGTCATCCCTATTCAGTCGTGCTATTGGATGAAGTAGAAAAGGCACATCCAGATGTGTTCAATATTTTATTACAAGTGTTAGATGATGGTAGAATTACTGACTCGCAAGGCAGAACAGTAGATTTCCGCAACACCGTCATAGTAATGACTAGTAACATCGGCAGTGAATATATCTTAGATGTGTCTGGCGATGATAGTAAGTATGAATTGATGCGGAGCCGGGTGACAGATGCCCTGCGATCGCACTTCCGCCCAGAATTTCTCAACCGTGTCGATGACATCATCCTCTTCCACACCCTCAGCCGTTCAGAAATGCGGCATATTATCCGCATTCAACTTAAGCGAGTAGAAAATCTTCTCAGAGAGCAAAAAATCTCTTTTGATATTTCTGCACCTGCCTGTGACTACCTTGTAGAGGCAGGCTATGATCCAGTTTATGGCGCACGCCCCTTGAAACGGGCTATACAGAGAGAAATCGAAAACCCCATTGCCACCAAGTTATTGGAGAATACCTTTATCTCTGGAGACACAATTTACATTGACAAGGGAGAAAACGGGCTGACTTTTAGCAAAAAAATGCTTGTTAAGGTATCAGCCGCGCAAAATACTGTTAAGTTGTTGGGGTCATCACCTGAGTCGTGAACTCAATACATCACCTAAACAGTGCTGAGTTAAAAGTGCTGAGTACGGAAGCACTTTTAACTCAGTACATATAGCATTTACTATATTTGGGTAATAAAGAATACAGTGAATAAAATAGCAAGAGCAAATTGACCGTCTTGGAGGCGTCAATTATGAAAATTATTCAAGCTCTTGCTCGTTATTTCCCTGATCAATGTGGCGGAATTCAAGTCAACCTGAACGAGTTAATCCCAGAACTGCGATCGCATGGCATAGAAATCAAGATAGCAGCGGCTAGTAATGGTTCACCACTCTTACCCAATCCCCAATCCCTAATCCCCATTACCCCTTATCCCCAGAGGGGGCCCCACCTTCCCCAGCCCGTTTTATTTTTTAAAGCATCTCTAAAAGTAACTGTTTAGCTGTACTACCAGCAACTTCCCAGTTAAGACGATATAAATACTCATTGAATGATGACATAGCTAATCGTTCATATTCGTGGTAGTGAGTTAAATAGTGAACTATATAATTACAATAGTCTTCAATTGGTGCATCAACAGCAAAAGTTTTCCCATTAATATCATCTTTAATTACAGTTGGTATCCCTGCTATTTTTGTTGTTAAACAAGGTACACCAAAAGCGTTTGCTTCTACCAAAACATGAGGATTAGTATCTGCTCTAGTAGGTAACATCAGAAAATGAGAATCACCTATCAATTTACGCATCCGAGATAACCCATCGGGTGTAGACTTATTAATATATCCCAATGGCTTCACAAAACTTGGTAATGGTTCTTCAGAAACAGGTTGGCATCCTATAATTGTTAATTCTGCTTCAAAACCTATTTTGTTTAATTGTTTAGTTACTGCGAGGGCAATATCTCCACCTTTTCTATGCCAAAATACACCAGAGAAAAGTAATTTGCATGTTGTTTTGACCCTTGATTTAACTAAATTTCTAATATCTGAAAATGTTCTTTCTGGCTTGATTTCTATATTGGCCCCTCTAGGTATTACACGAATTTTTGACCTATCTATTTCATAAGTTTTAACTACAGTTTCCACCGCCCATTCTGAGGTAACTATAAGTAATTTACATTTTTCCAATGCAGCTTTTTCTATTTTATAAATGTTATTTTTAGTTTCCTGGCAAAGATTACTCAGATAAGGAAAAAAATTAATTAACTCTGCTAAGGTTGTATCTATCCACAAAACTATTGGCTGCTGACATTCTAGGTAGGCAGTAGGGGTTGCTCCTTCTGGAGAAATAATAATATCGCTATCCAAATGAGCTAATTTTTGGGCTATCTGTTTGGCATAATTTTGACAAACAATTGGTTCAACCCAATTGTAGTAATCTGTTTTAAATAAGTGGTGATAAAATAACCATTTACTTCTGGTTAACCAAGTCAAATTATTTTGTAGTGGCCCTAAATAGTCAATAAAAATATCTTGATTTGTTAATGTTTTAGCAATAAAATTACTTGCGCCATAATTACCGCCATGATATCTGGGCCAACTAGCAGGATTTTGGACATCATAAGTCGTAACATAAGCAATTTTCATAAACTACATTTGCTGTGATTTTTTTTAGTACAAATATTTTCAAAGTATTGGATAGTTTTCTTGGCTAAAACTTGCCATTCTAAATTCTCTAGATTAGCTTGTAGCGATCGCTCTCCTTGAATAGCCCAATCTAAGGCTGTAGCCAAAACTTCTGTAGTCAACTCTCCAGAGTACAATTTCACCCACTCTACCCCCACCAGTTCTTGTAGTTCTTTCATTGAACCCTTATCAGGCACTAATATAGGAGAATCAAAAGACAAAGCAAGTATTGCACTACCTGAGTTCAAAATTTCTTGAAAAGGTAATACTACTAAATCAGCTGCATGGAAATATATTTGTAATTGTTCATCAGGAATAAAAGAGAAACGCAATTTTACCTTGGAATCATTACCTGCTAAGTTCGATATCTGAGTACCTAGCTCTGGAGCTTCAATTTTACCTGCTATCAACAATATCCAAGCAGCGGGATCTAACTCTCGAAAAACCTGCACTAAATGAGGAACGTTTTTGTAGTAGTCAATATATCCTAAGAATAAAAGTAAATGATAATTAGGAGGAATATCTAAATTTGATCTAGCTGCTTCACGAGTAATTTTATTAGGGTAAATCTGCCGATAATGACCATGAATAATAACGCTATGAGGAATATATTGCAAACTAGGAAAAGTTTTTTCTGCTAATTCTTTACCCATTTTGCTATGACTAATACAACCATCCACCTGCTTAATGAACTTCGACTGAAACCAATCCGCTAGTTGAGGATGTAATAGAGAATGAGGATACTCATCGTGAATAGTCCAAATAATTTTTGTCCCCCTAACCTTAGCCCAATTTATAGCTAATAATAGTGTAATTGCCCGCAAAAGAGCCACAACTGATTTAGGGTGACGCAATATAGTTTCAGTTGGCCAGTGCAAATGAAAAATATCATAGTGTTGGCGAAAAAGCTTACTAAAAGTAAATTCTTCAACTATCACGCCCTGTTCAAGTATATGTGAATACAATAGCCAGTTATAGGGATTTTTGTACTTAGTTTTAAATGCTGGCCAGGCAATAATTTTCATCAAAAATTACCTATTTAATTCAATCATTAATGATTGTGCGATACTTCTTTACGAGATACTTTACGAACTGTCGGCTTCGCTATCACTGTTTCCCCGCTACTATAAACGAGTAGGGAAATCCGCATCAGTAATATGGTGTAAACAAACCTTGATCGGGCAAACGATCGCCACTATTATGCTCTTAAAATTCCCAGTAGGCAAATTTTATTAAACTAGAGTTATGCTAGAACAAGGCACCATCAGTATTCATACCGAGAATATTTTCCCAATTATCAAGAAGTCTCTCTATTCCGATCACCAAATCTTCTTACGGGAACTGGTATCCAACGCTGTAGACGCCATCCAAAAGCTGAACATGGTATCCCGCGCAGGGGAATTTACGGGTGAGATTGGAGAACCAGAAATTCAAATTGCCATCGATAAAGATAAAAAAACCCTTTCCATTACTGACAATGGTATCGGGATGACCGCAGAGGAAGTGAAAAAATACATCAATCAGGTTGCTTTCTCTAGCGCTGAAGAATTTATTCACAAATATCAAGGCAAATCAGACCAACCAATTATCGGTCACTTTGGTCTAGGTTTCTACTCTTCCTTCATGGTGGCGCAAAAAGTCGAAATTGATACTCTCTCATATCAAGAAGGAGCGCAAGCTGTTCACTGGAGTTGTGATGGTTCTCCAGAATTCACCTTAGTAGATTCACCCCGCACAACTCGCGGTACTACCATTACCCTCACTCTGCAAGCTGAAGAAGAGGAATTTTTAGAATCAGCACGCATTAAGAATCTTGTCAAGACCTACTGCGACTTCATGCCAGTCCCCATCAAACTGGAAGGTGAAGTATTAAATAAACAAAAAGCACCTTGGCGAGAGTCTCCCAGTAACCTGAGTAAGGAAGAGTATTTAGAGTTTTATCGCTACCTGTACCCTTTTCAGGAAGAGCCGCTATTGTGGGTACATCTAAATACTGATTATCCCTTTATTATCAACGGGATTTTATATTTTCCCAAAATGAAGCCCGATGTTGATGTGACAAAAGGGCAAATCAAGCTCTTTTGCAATCAAGTTTTTGTTAGCGATAACTGCGAAGAAATTATCCCGCAATTTCTCATGCCAATGCGGGGGGTAATTGATAGCACCGATATTCCTTTGAACGTATCGCGTAGCGCATTGCAAGGCGATCGCACTGTGCGGAAAATAGGCGACTACATTGCCAAAAAAGTAGGCGATCGCCTCAAAGAACTTTACCGCGACAACCGCGAACAATACATTAGCGCCTGGAAAGACCTCGGCACTTTTATTAAATTTGGTGTTCTCAACGACGAGAAATTTAAAAAGCAAGTCGAAGATATTATCATCTTCCGCACCACTGCGAAACTTACCGAAAAACCTGCTGAGACTCCAACCGTTGAAGTACAGTCTTCAGAAGGGGATGTTTGGCAAGATGTTACTCCACCTTCACCCAGCGCTGAGGGTTCAGCACTCAGCACTCTTTACACCACGCTGAAGGAGTATTTAGAACGCAATAAAGAACGCCACGAAAACAAGGTGTTTTACTGCACCGATGAAGCAACACAAGCAACCTATGTAGAATTACATAAAAGTCAAGGCCTAGAAGTCCTATTTATGGACTCCTTCATCGATACCCATTTCATTAACTTCCTAGAGCGGGAATATAATGATGTCAAATTCACACGGGTAGATTCCGACTTGGATAATACCCTACTGGATAAAGATAAGGCTGGGGAAATTGTTGATCCTAAAACCAACAAAACCAGAAGTGAGGTTATTAAAGAGCTATTTGAGAAAGCCCTCAATAAACCTAGACTCAATATCCGCACTGAAGCTTTAAAATCTGACAATCCCCAAGGAACACCGCCAGCAATGGTGTTACTACCAGAGATTCTCCGCCGCTTGCGAGACATGAACGCCATGATGCAACAGCAGACAGCAGAGTTTCCCGAAGACCACATTTTGCTGGTAAATACTGCTCACCCCCTGATTCAAAATCTCGCCAACCTTAACCAAGGTAGTATTATTCAGGGTGATGGTCAGTCATCTACAGATCATTTAGCGACGATGATTTGCCAACACGTCTACGATTTAGCCTTAATGTCCCAAAAAGGATTTGACGCTGAAGGGATGAAATCCTTTGTTGAACGCTCAAACGAAGTACTTACTAAACTCACAGAACAAGCCAGCAAGTAAAAACATTCTGTGTACCTTTGTGCCTTCCTGCCTTCGGGTGGCGTTCGCAAGGCTCGCAAGGCTCGCAAAGCTCGCTAACGCTGCGCTAACACCAGTCGCCTGCGGAGGGAAACCCTCCCGCAGCGCCGGTTCACCGTGTGCCTCTGCGTTTAAGCAAAGCTGTACTAAGGGACTAAAATAGAAAGGTTGTATTCAAATAGTCATCTGGAGCTACTTGTTATGTCTCGTCGCTGTGAACTAACTGGTAAAAAGGCAAATAACGCCTTTGCAATTTCTCACTCTCACCGCCGTACCAAACGCCTTCAACATGCAAATCTGCAAGACAAGCGTGTTTGGTGGCCAACTGGCAATCGCTGGGTAAGACTCAAGCTGTCTACCAAAGCAATCAAAACCTTAGAAACCAAAGGTATAGAAGCAATGGCAAAAGAAGCAGGAATTAATTTGAATCATTACTAAACTAGAACTTACGCACTCAGATCCCCCAACCCCCTTCAAAAGGGGGCTTTAGACGTTCCCCCCTTTTGAAGGGGGGTTAGGGGGGATCAAGGTTTCAGGCTTGAGTGCGTAAGTCCTATAAACTTTTGAACAAGGTATAGACTAGCAAACTTAATTCCTCAGTATTAACCTGTAAGAAAATATTTGCTCCAGCAACCTCCTCATTCCGGGGAGGTTTTTAATTGTTGATGTTATTTTGTACCTAGATAGAAGGTTGGGCTGAACGAAGTGAAACCTAACAAACCCCGAAAATTTTAGGTTTCGTTCCTTAATTGAACCGTATTCATTTTTAGCCTGCGTAGGCAGGCTTTGTTTGTTGATCCTGACCCTTCTAGGGTGTAAGTGCAAAATATAAGCAAATGAAAGAAGCACATTTTTCCTTATTAGTTAATTCTATTGAGAATCTATCTAGGCGCAAAGTAACATTATTCTAAATAAGATTACTGGAGATATAAAAACTTTTTTTCTTTATTAAGTTAAAACTTTACACAATTTCAGTATTTTCCAGTTTAAAGGTAAGGTTTCAATAATGCTATAAACGAACAGTACCTATATCAATTGTTTTTCGTTGTGTAACTACTTAATTTGCCATTGAGCAAACATACAGCTGTTACATAAACATCAACCTGGACTTTGGCATTGATAGTTTGATAATTTCAGGCTATTAAGAAAACTCCAACACAAAATATATTTACATCACTTCACTGGACAGGGGAGCAGCTATGTCTAGAAGAAAACATCCAGCCAAGAAAATAACCAGAATTTCACAAAAAATCGCTCATAAATTATTACAAACCAGCGAAAAAAAGATTGTTTGGTTACTACGATCCATTTCTGGTCTCAATAGAAGACGAGAAACAACTAATGCAGGGTTTGTATTACCAACAGTAGCAATGGTATCAATAGTGGTTGTTCTCCTAACCACAGCCATTATGTTCCGGTCATTTGACCGTGCTAAAAATGCCAGCAATGTCCGTGTCAATGAAGCTGTTTTAAGTGCTGCAACTCCAGCAATTGATAGAGGTAGAGCTAAATTAAATAAGCTATTTCAAGATAAAGGATTACCACGGGCTACACCAACGGATGAAGCCTTATACAATGTTTTGACAGATAAGTTAACAGAATATACCTTTGGTGACGAAACCCCATTGGAACTAGGTTTTGATATTAATGGTAATAACAAAATTGATCCACCAGGAGAAAATACACCAATATATGAAAATGAAACTCTCAAAACTGCTTGGAAGTTTCCTGTTGATACCGATAACAACGGTAAATTTGATAGCTACACCTTGTATGGAATTTACTTTAGAACTCCTGAAGTAAGTAGTGATAATAAATATGAGCGTGCCAGAAATGCTTTAGAAGCCAGAACTCCACCAATGGTAGAAGGTACTCTAGATACAAGTTGTGGTGCAAATACGAGTGCCGTTTTAGTAGGTAATACGGGATGGGTTAAACAAAATAATGAGTTAAAGAAATCCTTTTTTGTTTATACTGCCACAGTACCAATTACATCCAAACCGCAAGATGATACCACTATAGCTACGGAAGATAAAGATAAATATGAGCAGTACAAAGGCAACAAAGGTTTTGCATCTGTAGAATATCAACAAGATCGGTTACAACTACCACCGAATAACTACGCTGTTGTTTACGAAGATGACGTAGAAATTACTCCAGGTGCAGCATTAAATCTAAATGGGGCAATTTTTACTAATAGTAACTTTCTCACTACCAATACTATCAGGTTATACCAAGTTAGTGCCTTAAAATCCTGTTTTTATGAACCTAGCAATGCAAAAATTGTAGTTGGTGGCAATTTAGCTATTGATAAATTTACATCTGGTTCTAGCAGCAATACTTCAAGCACTGAAGTCGATTTATTCCAAGGAAAGTCTACTAATCCGACTAAGACAACATGGATAAGATCAGTTACTGCAACTCCTCAAAATACAGCCTATAACAATCAAGCCTATGTGAGTCGCATAAATCGATTAGTTGCTGCTCAAATAAGCAATTCAGATACTACTGATCCATCAGAAGTAAAAGACGGTATTGAAAAGAAAAAGAAAAGTTTAGGTTTATCCAGTTTCACGACACTAGAACTTGAGAAAATTCGCCGTCAACAGCTGGAACTGTATTTTAAAAGACGCACCCGTCGTGTACCTTTTGCAGAAGTGGCTTTTAATGCTACAGATGCAAGTCCTAGCCCACTATTGCAAGGAAGTGCTGATACATTACGTGCTAATGATAAATGGATTTATCCTACAAAACCAGAAGACGGTAAAACAGATACTGATACATACACCAAACTAGCGCTCAATATCAGTAGTACATCCTTAGAGCCAAAGGCCACAGAGCCAAAAGAACTCAAAAAAAATAGTGGAAAAGAAGCAGAATTAGGTGACAGAGTTGTAGTTGGTAACAACTTGCCTGAACTTTGGTGGGATAAAACTAAAGAGCAGTTTGTAGGGTCAGGTGTTGAGGATACGCAACAAATTGATGGTATTAAATGGGACAAGCCGGACAATACCACAGAAATTCGTACCCGACGTTCTTTAGTGCAGACATTGGCTGATGTCGGATCTACAGAAAGAGATGGAGACTGGGAACTAGACGCAGCTAAAAATCCAGCAGACCCCACAGTACCTGTAGGTGGTTTGCGAGTAATCACTGGTGCGGGTATTTATTTTAATCAAGGTGGTACTCCTAGTACTTTTGATAACACTATCAAAACTATTTGGCCGGATACAATGCCAGTGCCGGGTACAGCACCAACTCAAAAGACTATCCAGCCCTATTGGATGTATGCTTACATAACAGGCGCTTCTAACGATATAGCCTCCCTGAAATATACATGGCCTGAGATTACTGATAACCCAAGCACTACAACAGTAGATGAATCTAAAACTCCATATCTGCAAATGCGGGCTACGGCAGTTTATCACTACAAATCTGCTAGCTACAATGCACAAACGCCAAAACCCATAGCCTGTGTAAGTAGCTATTATGTTCCGACTAACAGCACTACAGCTAAGAATAAAACAACATTTGCAGGTAAAACAATACCTGGGAGTACTGATGCAAATGGTTTATCCAACAACGGTATAGTTTACCCCGCGCCTACCAAGACTGTCACCGATTATTCAACAGCGCTGACTTACCAATCTCAATTAAGGTATCCAAATGGACGTTTAATAGACGATGGACTACTGGCAAGAGCGTTAGCTAAAACAGCGAATCGTACTTTATCAGAGCAGTCTGCTATTGATGCTCAGATATGCGCCCTGCAAATTCTATATGACTCAAGTTTTTTGCCTGTAACTAGCAGTCTTGCCATTCCTCACGGTGCAATTAGAGAGATATCCTTTTTAGATCCAAGAGAAGTTCAAGGTAATAGTGGGGCTAGTAATAATGTTGTGCCAACTGATACCTATAATCGTGATGTCATAGATAGACAACCACTAGAAATTCGTGCCACTGTCCTGAACCTTGACCTCCTGCGTCAACAAACTATTGGTGGAGCCACCCCATCCCAAGAATACTTACTACCCAATAGCGGTATTATTTATGCGACTCGTGATGATGCTCTGTTAGACATGAGTGCAGATATCACAGCACTTCCTTTGCTTTCAAGTAATTCAACTCCAACAGAGGCAAACAAGCTAGTCAGTCCTGTGGACTTTAAACTTGATCCTACCCGTCGCCCTAACGCCATTATGCTAGAAAAAGGTGACAAACTGGGGCGCACATCAACTTACCGAGATGTAGAAAAAGGATTGATTTTAGCTACCAATTTGCCTGTGTATATTAAAGGTAACTTTAATCGCCATCAAGACTCTGCTTCTCCAAGTAACGAACAACAAGAGTTTACACAAAAACTCGTGGGGGATTGGACTACTAAAACGTTCTATGAAGATCGCATTACACTCAATTCCAACTTTGCCTGTCGTAAGAGCGACCCCAGGTTACCCAGTTGTACTACTGGTGACGAATGGCGGCCTGCCACTGTATTAGCAGATACCGTTACCTTACTTTCTGACAGTTTTATATTTGGATTCCGTGATCAAGGTGATTATGACTGGAGCCAAAGTCCCCTAGCTTCAGTACCAAGTGGTTTCTCAAAATACAATAACTTTGTTACCCAAGCTCAATGGTATGACAGTACGGGTAAACCCAACTATTTCAGTTCCTATTTAAATAACTTTGTTACACCCATTGTTCGTAGGGCAATACCAGGTGCATATTTGACAGAAGTTTGTCCTGTAACCAATGGAAAAGGAACAATAGGAAAAGGAAAAGATGCAATAGAAGTAGATGCAGAAACATTCTGTAGCGATCCTAAAAACTGGACTATTCAGACATCCTGTAGTGATAACGGTGGAGGTAATACCTATCTCAATGACAAAATTGTAGATAAAAATGGAGATCCTGGTAACAGTAGGATTAAAACCGGATATATTTTCGATGATCCAGAAAGCTTTGGAAGTGAAAATAACAAAGGGCCAAAATGTTTTGATGATAATGCTCCCCGCAGGATAGCCTTTGTTAGAGATTTAAATACGGGAAACATAGTCGAACCACTTAAAGTTTTAGGTGTTAATAAAAGCGGGAACGTCAAAATATTCGATTTTGGAGATCCTGGTTCAGATCTCATGTCCCCACCAAACGGTGTATCTATGCCTTGGTTAAATCCAACTATAAGCGGTGGTAATATCACAGCATTTACACCAATCTTGCAAATTAAGTATCCTTTTGCTACATCTTCTAACCCAACTAATTCCAACAAGATCGGTGGTGCAGGTGGTAATCAAGATACAAATAAATGGCTACAACCAGTAGTTGCTGATACTACTTTCAACTTAATTGTTGCTGCCGGAGATAGTCCAGCCCGTCCTACAGAAGATAACGGTGGTTTGCACAACTTTGTTCGCTTTATGGAAAACTGGCAACCTCCTAGCGTTACGAGAACAGCTACAATTAGCGGTTCTTTTATGCAGGTGAAAAAGAGCGCTTACGCCACAGGCCCATATAACGGAGCATCTAACAATGGTTACGCGATTGATATTGATAACGGTAGAGGTACTGGCTTTATTCCTCCTAAAAGACAGTGGGGTTATGATGTAGCCCTGCTGTCTCAAGCGCCTGACTTATTTGCCAGCAAACTGGTACTGACCCCACCTGATTTACCAGATGAATACTTCCGTGAAGTTGGCCGAGATGACAAATGGGTAGAGACATTGTTATGCGCTAGAAATGGCACTGACAATACTAAATTTGCCATAGATACAAATCAGCATCCTTCTAACTGCCCATCATATAACTAGAAGCTGGTGAGAAGTCATGATTAAACGCAAACTACAGCAAAAAACTTCATCTTCCAGTGATTCTGGTTTTACGATTATTGAGTCACTTATAGGCATAGTTGTAGTTGCCATTTTATTGGCAGCTATATCCCCTGTCCTTGTCATGTCAACAGCTATTCGTGTCCAATCTCGGCGAATAGAAAAAGCAACTCAAGCTGCAAGTACATTCATTGATGGAGTTAGAACCAATTCAATTAAAACACCTGGAGAATACAGTAACGACAACAAAATTCCATTAGACCCAGCAACCGCAGCTGATCCGAGACTCCTGGAAGATAATTTAATTAGTCTCACCCAAATGCCTGTTCCTGATACTAAAGATGATAATGATTTGTATCTCTTTAAAAAAGATGGCATTATTTGCCATACCAGTGAGATAGGTTGTACAAAAAACTCAGACAGCCCATTTGAAGAGTTTTACATTCAAGCACGTCAAATTATAGTCACAGGAAGTGGAGCAAATGACGGTTATCGTCTAGCACTTAGGGTTTATCGAGCAGATGTTGATTTTGAGAAACCTCTCCTAGCTAGTTCAAAAGACGATTCAGGCAATACCACTAAACAAACAGCATCAGTTGTGACTGAAGGGCTGGGTAACCAGCAAGCACCAGCAATAGAAAGAACAGTGGATATTGGCAATGTTAGCACTACATTTCAGGCTTTATGTAATCGTCTTGGCCTAGCACCAGACAAGGATGGAAACAACCAAGACTGTCAATAATTAGCCAAATATTATTCCAAGTCAATTAAAAAATTTGTTTGTAGTGAGGGATAAATCCCTACTGGAAATTATTTTTAGGACTAAAATCCTTACTACAAACTTTTTCCTCGTTAGAAATTGGAAAACCTGACAATGTACAAACGGTGCATCTTCAATAAAAAGATAAACCCATGATGAAGACAATCCAAATTATACTTAGGAGCCATATCAAAAGCTCCAAAGTCATTCAGAAACATGGCGGTTTTACTCTCATTGAATTGTTAGTAGCTTTATTGCTCGCATTTTTAATCATTACACCATTATTAGGCTTCATGATTAATGTGTTGAGTACAGACCGACAAGAGCAAGCTAAAGCAAATTCTGAGCAAGAAATCCAAACTGCACTCAATTACATTTCCCGCGATTTACAGCAGGCGGTGTATATCTATGACACTGCTGGTATTGAGGCAATAAAATCTCAATTGCGTTATCCAGATGATGCAGAAAAGTTGCCTTTACTAGTTTTTTGGAAACGAGAATTAGTTAGTGATGTAATAGCAGCCGCCACTGGTTCAAAAAAAGATGATACTTTTGTTTACTCATTAGTTGCTTACTATTTAATCAAAGATAGTAATACTACTAATGCTACTTGGTCAAAAGCTGCTCGTATCGCTAGATGGCAAATTAAAGATGGTGTGAAAGCTATAAGTGGTGGTGTAACTTGTACAGGATATACTGCCAATTATATCAATGCTGATAACTGCCCCAGCCCAGGTTTTGCTCCCTTTGAAGACCAGTTTGATGAGGCTGACAGTTTAGAGCAAGGGATGAACAAATGGAAAAAATCATCTGTAGCTTATAGTTCTAATAATACTGCTACAGTGCTGATTGACTATGTTGATCAAAGTACAGATTCACCACGACCAGCTGCAACTTGCCCTCCTAACTCCACAACGCCTCCAATTACATGGTCAACAATAGCACCATCAAATAGTATTACAGGCTTTTATGTTTGTGTGGATAGAGCTAACACAACAGCACAGGTATTCATCCGAGGTAATGCACTGGCTCGTATCGAAAGCGATACAAATAGAATCAAATACAATGCTGGTAATAAAACTTATTTCCCCACAACAAGTGTAAGAATTCAAGGACGGGGATACTTATTTAGGTAAATATTGCAAATTCAAGGGGCAACCAATGGCTGCTGATTACATAATAGAAAAGATGAATGTCAAACTATTACAGCTTCACAGCAAAAATGCAAAAAATAAACTACGAAGTTTAGTATGTGAACATAATCAGCAAGATGCTGGTTTCACTTTGCTAGAAGTATTAGTAGTGGTACTAATCATAGGAATTTTATCAGCTATAGCAGCTCCTAGCTGGCTGGGGTTTGTCAACCGTCAGCGATTAAGTAAAGCTAATGATGCTGTTTTAGCCGCACTACAGGAAGCACATCGAGAAGCTAAAAGGACAAAAACTAGTTACAGTGTCAGTTTTAAAGTAGAAAATAAAATTCCTAAAATAGCCGTTTATCCTTCTTCTTCTAGTCCTGAATGGCAGACTTTGGGAGGTGACTTAGAATTTAAGTCTGGACAAATCGCACTTTTGACAAATCTGACTGATCAAAATAAAACTAATGACAATGGTACTTTAGATTTAAGCTACAACTTTTTAGCTACTGCTAAGACCATTACTTTTGATTACATGGCAAGTCTACCAAATGCTTATTTTGGTATAAAAAATGAAAGTTCTCAAGAAACCCCAGGCTTAAAAATTGCTGTAGTTATACCGACTTCTGCTACTTCTGCATCCACTAATGACATGAAGCGATGTGTAATAGTCAAAACTCTTATAGGTGCAATGATTACAGAGAAAGATACTAAATGTAATTAAATCCATTGCTCACCTTTTTATATAGAGCTATCAACTTATATCAATGAAAAATTGCTTGGATTTAACAGTAGCTATTCCCACTTACAACGGTGAACATCGTTTACCTGAACTACTAGAAGGACTAAAAAATCAAATTAATACCGAAAATTTATCTTGGGAAATTATTGTTGTAGACAATAACAGTACTGATAAGACATCTCAAGTTATTAAAACTTATCAAGAAAATTGGCAGTGTTCTTATTCCTTAAAGTATTGTTTTGAAAGAAAACAAGGAGCAGCGTATGCACGAAAACGGGCAGTTACAGAAGCTAGAGGTAGATTTATAGGTTTTTTAGATGATGATAATTACCCTACACCCACCTGGGTATCAGCTGCTTATGCTTTTGGTGAACAATATCCCAAAGTGGGAGCTTATGGTAGCCAAATTCATCCTGATTGGGAAGTAGAACCACCCAAAAATTTTGAGAGAATTGCCCCATTTCTAGCAATTACAGAACGAGGAAACTTACCTTTGTTATATAAAGCTAGTAACAAATTACTGCCTCCTTCTGCTGGACTTGTCGTGCGTCGTCAAGCTTGGCTAGATAGTGTACCTGAGCAACCTATTTTAACTGGTAGAGTAGCAGGTAATATGCTTACTAGCGAAGACTTAGAAATGTTATCTTATATCCAAAAATCCGGGTGGCAAATTTGGTATAACCCTGCAATGGAAATTTACCATAAAATTCCTAGTTTTCGTTTAACTAAAGAATATTTAATACCCTTTTTTCGTGGGATTGGACTTAGCCGCTATGTAATTCGTATGCTGAATGTAAGCCCTCAAATAAAACCATTTTTATTTATAGCTTATATGCTTAATGATTTACGTAAAATAACTTTTTATTTGCTCAAGTATGGATATCATTTGCAAACTGATTTAGTAAAAACTTGTGAATTTCAACTATTCTTAAGTAGTTTAATCAGTCCTTTTTATCTTTGGAAAAATGGGTATTTTAAGCAAAACAAAACTAACCTGATTTAATTCCTGATTTAATTTAAAATTATATAAATGTTCACAAAATATAAATAATAAATACTTTATATAAGATTTAAAAAGCGAATATATAAAAATGAATGTATACAGAAATTTATATAATTACTTACAAATAATAAAATATTCCAATATCAACTTTAGTAGTGGTTTTACTCTGCTAGAAACCTTAACAGTTATTTTGATGATTGGCATATTATCTGCTATAGCAGCACCCAGTTGGCTAACTGTTGTAGACACTCAACGTCTTAAGACTGCTCAAAGTGAAGTTTACAGTGCTATGCGACAAGCCCAAAGCCAAGCCAAAAAAGAAAAATTGGCCTGGCAAACCAGTTTTCGTAACAATAACGGTATTGTGCAATGGGCGGTTCACCCTGCAAGTGTTAATCCTGCCAATGCTAACTGGAATAATTTAGATGCCAATGTTCGCTTAGACGAGGAAACAACCTTACAACAGTCAGGCGGGGTAAGGCGAATCCAATTTGATTACATGGGTAATGTTGATAAACCTCCTCTAGGGAGGATTACTCTATCTAGTAAACATGGTGGCAGAGCTAAACGCTGCGTTTTTGTCTCTACAATTTTAGGCGCAATGCGGACAAGTAAAGAGCGTACTACAGCCCAAGATGGCAAGTATTGCTATTAAGATATTCTTTGTTGAATCGAATAACCTATGGCGTGCTAAATTCACCAGAAATCGCAAAACAGCATCTGATTATTTTTACTCGTTATCCAGAACCAGGGAAAACAAAAACTCGGTTGATACCTGCTTTGGGAAGTGAAGGCGCTGCTCATCTTCAAAGGCAGATGACTGAATATACTGTATTTCAGGCTCAAGAATTGCAAAAGTTAACTCCCCTTACTTTTGAAGTGCGGTTTGCAGGTGGCAATTTACAGCTAATGCAAGATTGGCTAGGGTTCGCTTTAAATTACCAGTCTCAAGGCGAAGGGGATTTGGGCGAACGAATGACGCGATCGCTTTTTGATGCTTTTCAAAGAAGTGCAGAACAAGTTATCATCATCGGCACAGATTGTCCTGGAGTGAATTCCCAGCTTTTAGCAACGGCATTTGAACAACTGCATAGTTTTGATCTAGTCGTTGGCCCAGCGATTGATGGTGGCTATTATTTAATTGGTTTGCGTCGTTTGATTGCCCAACTATTTACTAACATCAGCTGGGGAACTTCTCAAGTATTGCAACAGACTATAAACATTGTTCAAAAGCTTAATTTATCACATATTTACTTACCTCCTTTAGGTGATGTTGACCGTCCAGAGGATTTACCAATTTGGCAACAAACTCTTGATAGAGAAGTTGGTAATTGGAAAGATTACAAAGCAGAAACTTGAAAGAAGATAGGTTAGCTGGAGAGTTCAAAAGAAAAACTTAAAATTTTTTCGTGTTTTACTCCTGCGCTCACGCAAACCTCAGTATATTGAATCACCAAGTATTTCCTGAAGACACCATAGATTACAGATGCTAGCGTGGTGTAGTTTCAAACCAATAAATAGAAAATCTGCACTAGTACTGTATCCATCTTTGGTAGCTACGCAACAGATAGGTCATGGTAACAATATTCAAGTAACTTTAAATAGGACAATCACTCTGATTTACAACAAGACCGAAAAAATATGGTTAACCGTTCTGCTTCCGTAAATACTGCCCTCATCCTAAAAGTGGTCGGCATAATTTTAATTTTGTCCTTTTTGGTTGACTTTTTAATTTTCTTGTTACCCTTTCAACCAACTGACCGAGGATGGCAAATCAACTTGGCAACAGCCGTAGTTGATAGAGGAATTGTGCCGTTGGTAGGCTTGGGGATGTTGTTCGCTGCATATTGGTTTGAGAATGTAGAGGATGGCGATCGCCCACAAGGTATAGATTTAAGATTTCCAGCCTTGATATTAGCAAGTATCTTAGGGTTGCTATTCTTGCTAATTTTTCCTCTGCATCTTAATAATGTTCGTCAAGCTAGCACACAAACAGTAACTCAAATTAACCAGGATGCTGAACAAGCAGAAAACCAACTAAAAAATCAACTAGCGCAATTCCAAGCTCAACTAAACAACGAACAAGGAAAAGCTCAGTTAGAACAATTGCGAAACCAAGCTAGATCCCAGTTTGCTGAACTGCTTAAAGATGAGCAGAAATATAAACAAGCACTTGAAAATCCGCAACTTCCCGCTGCTCAAAAAGAGTTACTCAGGAAGTTTAAAGCAAATCCCCAAGAACTTGATAAATTTATCGCCCAACAAACAGATCCTCAAGGGCTTGCAAATCAAAGGCTCAACCAAATTCGTCAGCGCAGGGAAGAAGCTGAAAAGCAAGCTAGAGACAATGCTTGGAAGTCTGGGCTACGGATTGGTATTAGTAGTTTGCTACTGTCCATTGGTTACATAATCATCGGCTGGACAGGATTAAAAAGTATGGGTGCTGCCAAGGGTGGTGGACGAAAAGCCTCTGTACGCTAGATAACTATTCACGGGCAGTAGAACGGTTCAAATATTTTTTAACTATTTTTGAAAGTTCATACTGCCAGTTATCTAAATAAGAAAAATAAGAAGTCAATCAAGCAATTAAAAATTTAAAGTTATCAAGATAGCTGAATATATACAAGTTAAGTATTATGCGGCTTAGTAATTAGTCAAATATCTATAATACAAAAAAATGTTTTCAATTTACATACTTACATATAACGAAGAGTTAGATATTGCTGCTTGTATAGAGTCGGCGATGCTATCGGATGACATTATTGTTGTAGATTCATGCAGTAGCGATCGCACTGTAGAAATCGCCAAAGGCTATCCTATTCGCGTTTTTCAACATCCTTTTGAAAGTCATGGACGGCAACGTACTTGGATG
Source organism: Mojavia pulchra JT2-VF2 (assembly GCA_019359325.1). Lineage (GTDB taxonomy): Bacteria > Cyanobacteriota > Cyanobacteriia > Cyanobacteriales > Nostocaceae > Mojavia > Mojavia pulchra. Next base: position 424,929 of record JAHHHN010000001.1, read on the forward strand.
CTAGAGTCCATTACACCGAAGCATGAATGGGTTTACATTCTAGAAGCCGATGAACGCATAACGCCAGAACTGTTTGCAGAATGCGAAAAGGCAATTCAAAATCCAGACTATACCGGCTACTACGTTGCGGAACGTGTCATGTTCATGAATCGTTGGATTCGCCATAGCACCCAATATCCCCGTTACCAACTGCGCCTATTGCGTCACGGTCAAGTTTGGTTTACAGACTACGGTCATACTGAAAGAGAAGTTTGTAGCGGTGCAACTAGCTTTTTAAAGGAAACTTACCCCCACTACACTTGTAGCAAAGGCTTGAGCCGTTGGATTGAAAAGCACAACCGTTACTCTACAGATGAAGCCGCAGAGACTTTATATCAATTACAACAAGGTAGTGTTAACTGGCGAGATTTGTTTTTTGGCAAATCAGAAGTAGAAAGACGTCGCGCCCTGAAAGATTTATCCTTACGCTTACCCGCCAGACCCTTATTACGTTTTTTTTATATGTATTTTTTATTAGGTGGTTGCCTAGATGGACGCGCTGGGATAGCTTGGTGTACATTACAGGCATTCTACGAATATTTAATTTTGCTCAAAGTTTGGGAAATGAAGCACCTGCCCGTACCCAGAATAGATGCAACAGTACCTCTGACAGATCAAAGCACACAACAGTTGCAGCACGTGGCTTCAGAAAGCACACAGGCTGATGTGGCTTGAGTCAAGGATAGTCTTAAAAACTATGTTAATTAGCTTGCTTTAAGTTTTGTAACCACTAACAAGGTTTCTCAAGCAAATAGGGCTTACGCATTCGCAATCAGGACATACGCAAAAAGGTAGTGTCTTTAGGCTGGGTGTAAGCGTGTCTCACCGCGTCTTCCTTTCTTCGCGTCCCAGCCCAGCGTCTATTTTCAGGACAGCTTAGGTCTTATTCGCGGTTATGATAAGTTTATATTTTTCATCTAAATTTTTCAGAAAAGTTCCTCCCGCCTAACTGAGACTATTCACTGGATAAAACGTCCCTTTTGTTTACCTGATAATAGTTTCAAAAGTATGAGCAGCTTTTGATTACGCTCAGTAGGATGAGTACTATTTAGTAGACTTGCAACAATACTTTACAAGTCTTATAAAGAAAAGTAACAGCCTTTGAGAATAACCAGCCCCGATCCTAGGTGGTAAACATCTCATCTAAGTTTATGCACAAAAGCGCTGGATTTCCAGCAACAAGTGCGTGCCTTTAGGAAAGTTGCTTGCGGTATTGTGTGCCTTAAGTCATGTCTTCACAGTTTGACGAATCTGTTGGTATGAATACCGATAACAAAAGTTCCACTAGCCTAAAAAAGGAGAATAGGGATTTGGCAATTGATCGCTTAAAGCAGGATTTAAAAAATGACTTGATTGCCGGATTGTTAGTAGTAATTCCGCTAGCAACTACTATCTGGCTTACGATTACCATCGCTAGTTGGGTAATCAACTTTCTCACCCAAATTCCGAAACAACTGAATCCCTTTGAAGGGCTGCATCCTATACTAGTAAATATACTGAATCTCGTAGTTGGACTAGCTGTACCACTATTGAGTATTCTCTTGATTGGCTTGATGGCGCGGAATATAGCCGGGCGGTGGTTGCTGGATTTTGGTGAGCGCTTGTTGCAGGCGATTCCTTTGGCTGGGCAAGTATACAAAACCCTGAAGCAGCTTTTAGAAACACTTCTTAAAGATGCTAATGGTAAATTTCGCCGTGTAGTTTTACTAGAGTATCCCCGTCCAGGGGTGTGGGCGATCGCCTTCGTTACAGGAGTCATTAGCAGCGATATCCAAGCCCAGATGACTCGACCAATGCTGAGTGTTTTTATCCCCACTACCCCAAATCCTACTACAGGCTGGTATGCAATAGTACCTGAGGAAGAGGTATTAAACCTGCCAATATCGATAGAAGATGCTTTTAAAATAGTAGTCTCTGGTGGCATTGTCGCCCCTAATACAGCACTTCCTACACTAGTTATCTCTCAAGAGTGCAACCTGGAAGTACCACACTTAGAAACTACCTCACAGGTTATCCCCGTCGAAGAAACTTAAAATTACTCGGTAAATTTACAAGCAATATAGATAATATGGTTGTCTGGCTATGCCAAAATTTACCGTTTCTTAACTTCATTCTCTCTACCTAAATCACTTAACACTCATTCCAACTCACTTTTATGCAAGATCGTAAACCTCAGCAACTCGCTCGTGAACTGGCGCTTTTAAGCCTTAGCCAGTTGCCAGTAAATCCCAAGAAGCTCACAGAAGAACAACTACCCAAGTTAGTACTCGCAGCTGTACGCACCCTGAGATCGGAAGTACAAGATAATCTAGATCAGGCTGCTGGCGAACTCCAACGCAGTCAAGATCGCGTTTTAACTAGCCAAACTCGTGCTTCAGACCTTAATACTGCTCGCACAATGCTCCAAGAGGCAATTTCATATACCCAAACAGCAATCAATCAACTTGGTGCAGCTGTGGAGTTCCCAGAATTAATTCAGCTTGCAACTCAAGATAAGACAGTTAGCAAATATGCTATCCAAATTGTCAAGACAGTCAACGAGGAGCGAAATACTGTAGATGAACAAATTGCCTCTGCCTTGGTAGATTGGCAAGTTACTCGCTTGGCTCAAATCGACCGGGATATCCTCCGAATCGCTGTGGCAGAAATGCTGTTTTTAAACTTACCTGACAGTGTGGCTATCAACGAAGCTGTGGAATTAGCCAAACGCTACAGTGGAGATGAAGGGCATAGGTTTATTAATGGTGTTCTACGTCGATTTACAGAGCAAAAAAAGTCTGCCTAAAATTTTAGCGGAACGAAATAACCTTGATGAGTGCTAAGTTTTGAGTTGAACGTGAGAAGTGAGGATATCCTGGCGGTTTTCACACCAGAAAAGACTCAGGAGTTAAATTAAACTCATAACTTATAACTCATACTCACATAACAACTAATATCACTAGCTGCAATGGTTTTTAATTGGTTCCGTCGTCAACATAGCGATTCTTCTGATACTCCCTCAGAACAAAAACAGGGAGAAACTCCTCCTGCAAAAGAACCCCAACCAGAACCAGCCGAAACGTCAACGCCAACAGTAGAAACTACACCCGAAACAGCGGCAGACTTGTTGGCTTTTGCTAAAGCAGCTTACAAAAATATCCAGCAAAAACAGCAATCGCAGGCAGTAGAAAATCCGCCTGCCGCAGTAGATGCCCCAGAACAAATAACAGAAACTGAAGTAGTAGAAACATCTACTCCTGAAATTGAAACTACACAATCAGCCGCCGCCACAGAAACGGCATCACCAGAACCAGAATTAGATCCAAATCTTACACAAACAATTACTAAGCAACCTGCGGAAGTCGCAGAAACTACACCAATCCCAGAATTAAATGTAACTGCTGCCCAAACGACTCTTGAGGAATTATCTGGTACAGATGAAGAAAGTACAGCTAGCTCCTCAATAGCAGCCATTACTGAGACACCCGATGTCTCTAGTGCAGAATTAACGGTAAGTCAGGCAGAGTCAGCACAGCCAACAGCACCAACCACTTTATCTTTCTTAGAACGGGCAGCAGCTGAACAGCAAGCAAAGCAAGAAAGACTGCTAGCCAACGCGATTGAAGTCCCAGAACCTGAGACAATACAGCCAACAGCCGCCACTACAGTCTCAACCACCGCTACGCCACAGACAGCAGAGGAAACTCTGGGATTAACCTTTGATGAAGGGTTTGTATGGTCAGCAGAAGTTTTAGCAGCCCAAGGTAGACGTCCAGAAGACGTTTCGATTGAAGAAATTACTTGGCTCAAAAAGCTACGCCAAGGGTTAGACAAAACCCGTCGTAATATCCTGAACCAACTGAAGGCAATTGTTGGTCAAGGACCACTCAACCAAGCTGCTGTAGCGGAAATCGAAGCTTTGCTTCTACAAGCTGATGTGGGTGTAGAGGCTACAGATTTGATTATTAATTCGCTGCAGAAAAAATTGCGAGAAGAAGTTACCCCTCCAGATGAAGCGATCGCCTACCTCAAAAAAATTCTGCGGGATATGCTGGATGGCCCGGTGAGTAAAAACCATAAACCTAGCTTTGCCCCAGAAAAAGAAACACTGAACATTTGGTTGATCACTGGGGTGAATGGTGCAGGTAAAACAACAACCATTGGCAAAATCGCCCACTTAGCACAAAAATCCGGTTATAAATGCTTGATTGGTGCAGCAGACACCTTTCGTGCTGCTGCTGTCGAACAAGTAAAAGTTTGGGGTTCTAGAAGCGGTGTAGAAGTCATTTCTAACCCTGGCAAGAATACAGATCCGGCAGCAGTAGTATTTGATGCGATCGCAGCGGCCCAAGCCAGGGAAACTGAACTACTTTTAGTAGATACTGCGGGACGATTGCAAAACAAGAAAAACTTAATGGACGAACTTAGTAAAATTCGTCGGATTATCGACAAAAAAGCCCCTAATGCCAATGTAGAATCACTATTGGTTCTAGACTCCACTTTAGGCCAAAATGGATTGCGGCAAGCTGAGGTTTTCTCCCAAGCTGCCCAACTCAGTGGTGTAGTATTAACCAAGTTGGATGGTACTGCCAAAGGAGGTGTTGCTCTTGCTGTCGTACAGCAGCTAGGATTACCAATTCGCTTTATCGGTGCTGGTGAAGGAATTGAAGATTTGCGTCCTTTTTCCAGCTACGAGTTTGTCGAAGCGCTATTAAGTGGCTAGTTTAAAATTTTTTAGTTAAGATTTCTCTTTGAAAACTAATAAGTTTGGGACTTACTCCTCTGGTGTTGTCATTGCAAATTAATAGCAACAAAGTACTAGAAAAACGTAAGTCCTAAAATCGTTAGTTTGTCACAAATAAAGTATAGCTTTGCTAAAAACTTACTCTAATGCTGCATTTTTAGCCTTTAATGATGGGGTTATCAGATATCGCAGCACAGAGGACTTCTAAGATACAGCTTTCAATCTTGTTGTAGAGTGGTTAATTTTTAAACAACCGCACTTTCAAGTACCGTCTTCATCAGTATCCTGTTGACAAACAGGAAATTAGTGTAAACGAGACATAGAAGCACTCCTAGTTGATTGCAAGTTTTTGTTGTTTTAGAATTGTCAAATATTACTGCCAAAAATTTAGAAATGTAAAATATATTTGATAAGCTACAAAACTGTGTTTCACTTTTTGGTGTAAAAGTATTAGGAATGGATATTTTAACTTTAAATCAGATCAAAGTAATGTGTTTACGTGTTTTCCAGCTTAAAGATGAACTCTCTTGACTTGATACTCATCCCTACTCTAGAAACCCATACTCTGAAAGAGCTAGACCCACCAGCCCCAATAGTAAATATTTTGACAATGTAATATATTATTTTTTTTCAAAAGGATTTTATGTCTAAAGACATATGGAAGATCTGTAACTAAGTAATAAATTTATGAAAAAATCAAATTCTTGATGATGTCTGTCGGAAATTGCTGATTGTACTGAGTAGTTTCGGATGAAGAATACATTAGTTTAAATTTATATATTTAGTTAGAAATTTAAGCAGCAAATGCAATACTTATATAATTTAAGTCTTACGTCTTTATACTCTTGCTAAAATGACAAATCTTGTCCCAATATGGTTTAGCAATCGCAAAACCAAAATATTGATAAGTTACTAAGATTTACCTATCTTTTATCTTAAAGTGCAATAATACCCGTGCCTGTGTCTCAATTGCCCTCTCAACCCACTGACAGTAATAGTAGTGCCGCGACAGATGTTACTCCCGTCGTAGCGCTCAAAGAACTCGTGTCAAGGCTGCACCGGGAACAGAACAAAATTCAGGATTTGTTAAGTTCATTAGGATTTGCCCTCAGAAGCTTCAATAATTTAAATCAATTTTTGGAGCTAATCCCGCTGATGGCAACCAGAGTCACAGATGGGGACGGCAGCGCCCTATTTCTTTACAAACCTAACGGTCAAGTTAGATTAGAACAATTACACTGGCAAGACAGTCGCCAGCGCAAGAACATCCGCAAAGCGCTAGAAACAGCTACTAGTCAAATCACACTTGTGCCCAGTAGTGCTCCTCTAGCAACTGCTACGGGGATGTTGGATGATCAGATGCATCGTTACTTGGGGCCAGATGTACAAATTTTTGGCACGGCTATTTTAGTAAAGCATACAGAACGAGGCTGGCTATATGTCTTGAGCCGCGATCCAGAATATAGCTGGACAGAAACCAGACAAAAGTTAGTCAGGTTGGTGGCAGATCAAACAGCAGTAGCGATCGAAAACGATGAACTAGCAGTAGAATTACGGAAAAAAGAACGCCTAGATCAAGAACTAGAAATTGGCGCAGAAATTCAACGGCGACTACTACCACGCCAATGTCCCTACATCCCGGGTGCAGTGCTGGCTGCACGCTGTAAACCAGCTAATCGTGTGGGTGGGGACTACTACGACTTTATTGCCACTAATAAAAATCAGATTCAGCTACATACTACAAACGGTTTGGAAGCTGGTTCTTGGGGCTTGGTAATTGGAGATGTCATGGGCAAAGGCGTTCCCGCAGGGCTAATTATGACAATGATGCGGGGAATGCTACGGGGAGAGGTATTACATGGTAATTCCCCATCCAAAATCTTGCAAAACTTAAATCGAGTCATGTATGCGGATTTGGAAAATTCCCACCGCTTTGTGACGTTATTTTACTCAGAATATAATCCCCAAACCCGAATTTTGTCTTATAGCAATGCTGCACATAATCCTCCTTTGTGGTGGCATGCAGCAACCAAAACTGTAACCCGATTAGATACCTTGGGAATGCTTATTGGTTTAGATGCCAATAGCCAATATGAAGATGCCCACGCACAACTAGAGCCTGGGGATACAATTATTTACTATACAGATGGCTTGACTGATGCCGCAGCTGCGGGTGGCGATCGCTTCGATGAAGAAAACTTCGTCGCTTCCTTCAGTGCTGCTTGTAGGTATTGCGACGGGCCGGAAGAAATTGTAGATTATTTGTTTGACCAAGTTCAGCAATTCGTTGGTGATGAAAAACAAAACACCGATGACATGACATTAGTTGTTCTACAAATCGAATAGTTCTTAGCCATTAGTTCTTCAAAACACAATTGACCAACCCTGCTTTTGAGAATCTTGCTTGGTATAAGAGACACCATCAATCTTGATTCCATTGTTATCAAGTAGGGTAATAATGCCGCCATTATTATCTAGTTGGATGCCGTTTTTGTCTAAAGGTACTTTGACAACTTCGCCCGCATTGATAGTACCACTGAGGCGTTGTTTGCGTTTAAGGCGATCGGCAATTGCCCAACCACTCAAATCAACTTGATCGGGTGAGGTATTGATTAAAGTCACAGTCTCCTTACCGACGTCATCGCCATAAGGATTTACCAAAGCAGCAATAATACGGACTGCCGCAGTTGCCGCGATCGGTGTAATATCATCTATTCTGTTACCAGTAATATCGTCAGTATGGAAAGATTGGGACTGAAAAGCTAAAAAGATGCCTACCCACTGATTCCGAGCCGGATAGTGTATTAACAGTCCACCATCTTGCCAAACACCATTGTCTTTTTGAAATTGACCGACACTACCCTGGTTAAAGTGGATGTCGTGAATACCGTTACCAGGAAGAAAACCAAAATACTTGTCCTTCAAATCTTCTTCCGGGCCCCACCTTTCACCAAAGGGATATAAAACGGCTTCTGGTGAAGCGATCGCTCTGGCAATATATAATTCTAGCAACTCGTTAAGGTCATTGTCCGGCCCTGGAACGTTGTATGGCAAAGCCTTCATCAGCTTCGGGTCAAACAAGTTTCCTCGAATGTAATCTAAAGCTACTCCCCCAGGTTTGCTTTCTAATTCGTTGAAACCGAAATCTAACTCTTGCAATTCCTTAGTAATGGGATGCGAAAAGTTTTCGTCGATAAAGTAAAGCAATTCTGAAGGACTTTGCTTGGATTTGACATTGATGGCGATGCGATACTTATTTTTCTTGTCGTCAGTCACCAGAACTTGGTAATGAGGAGTCGGGCCTTCACCAAGCTTGCGATCTACAGCCTGGGATTTTAGAACACCGTAATTTTTTAAGGGCATCTATGTTCTCCAAAATTGTTTGCTGCTACGAACAACATTTCTAGGACTTACGCACTGATGAGTTTGTCTGTTGAGGCTGGGGGTTAAGGGTATGAAATATAAAGCTTTTGAACACTTTTGTCTTTAAATCCTCATATCTTACCTACCAAAGCCTTTTATGTAATTTAAGTACAAGTTAAATTACTAGGACTTACGCACTGAAGTCTGAAACCCTGATCCCCCCTAACCCCCCTTCAAAAAGGGGGAACGTCTAAAGCCCCCCTTTTTAAGGGGGTTGGGGGATCTGAGTGCGTAAGTTCTGATTACTTAGATTAATACGCATATTTTCAATTTATTAATCATGTAACATCACAATCTTGCCTAAGTATGATTAGATACGGTAGTACCCTGGAGGGTGATTTGTTGAGTCTGTAAGCACTTACCGATAAACCAACCCTAACCAATGGGGGTAAGCATAAGAATCTATAATTAGCAATCTTGTCCCTTGATAAGTATTGAATACCCAGCTGGCTGTGGCTTGAAGATTTTCCATCAGATAGTTATTTTCGCCAAAAGCTTCAAAGGCAAGACTCCACCAAGCATTCTCTTGAATCACCAAATTAGTAATTTCTACACGGCAACCATTAGCGATACGTTCCTGATCTGAAACAGGTTGTGCTGTCAAATCAGCTAAAACTTGAAAAAGTTGCGAATAGCGAACTTTCTGCACACTCACCCACAAAGGGTTCCCCAAAACCATTGCAGGCTGAAAACTTTCTTGTGTCGAGTCCTCACACAACCATTTTCCCCATTTCTCTGGCTGACCTGCAACTGATTCCCCAAAACGCACAACGCTGAATTCTGCTTGCCGCCATTTGACTTCCAGCCTTCCTTGCCGCAGTTTTATACCGAGATAATCACATCCTGGCGAGTAAAGATAAATGTCTTCCCGTGCTTCTGGTGATTGTAACGGATCAATCAAACAATTTTGCTGAAACCAAAGTTTAATATCTTCGGGAAGCTTGCCAGGATAAAACCAGCGCAATTCGTTACTGATCAACATAGATTAGGTTTTAGATTTTTGTGCATCTGTCTTGATGCATCTTCTCATTTCCCCAGGTAGGGTATCATCCGAAGCGTACCTGTTGATGGGACAATGAGAAATTGTGCTTGCCTTGTTTTGCTTCCAGGCCAAAGGAATCTATAAAAAATGTGGAAACGAATTGCATTAATGTTGCTATTAGTATTGAGCTTCAGTCTGAGTAATTCTGGTGTAGCGGCTGCGGCTGGACTCAAAAGCTTTGTAAACACTAGTAATGGCTATGAGTTCTCATATCCTAATGGCTGGGTGCAAGTTAAAGTTGCTAACGGCCCTGATGTGGTGTTCCACGATTTAATAGAGATCAGTGAAAATGTCTCAGTAGTGATTAGTCCTGTTCCTGAAGGCGAAACTTTAGCACAACTGGGAACACCAACAGAAGTAGGGTATAAGCTGGGTAAAGCTGCTCTCGCTCCTGCTGACTCTGGACGTACAGCTGAGTTAGTCAATGCCTTTGAGCGGGAATCTAACGGTAAGACATACTATATTTTAGAGTACGCAGTTAAACTGCCCAATCAACAGCAACGGCACAACATTGCTAGCGTCGCTGTTAGCCGTGGTAAACTTTTTACTTTTAATGCCTCAATTCCTGAAAAACGTTGGCAGAAACTTAAACCAGCTATAGAAGAAGTTGTCAGTTCTTTTTTGGTTTATTAATTGATAATGGGGAATGGGTCAAGGTTAATAGGTAATTTTTAATTCGTCTTTTCCCCTTTTCTTTCTAGTTTAGATATGGGCATTCCATCTTTTGTACTTGCCTCTGCTTCGCCGGCGCGACGCCGTTTACTGCAAACTGTTGGTATTGAACCGATAGTTTGTCCTAGTGACTTTGATGAGTCACAAATCCAATTAGATGATCCTGGCCAATTGGTGCAAACTTTATCCCAGCGCAAGGCGGAAACTGTGGTTCCGCAGTTTGAAGCAGCTTTGATCATGGGTTGTGATTCGGTTTTGGCTGTCAATGGCGAGATTCATGGTAAACCCGCAAACTCTACCGAAGCGATCGCCCGTTGGCAGATAATGCAAGGTAACTTTGGCGACCTCTACACTGGTCATACCTTGATTGACCTTGCTAAAAACCGCACGGTGGTCAAATGTCAGGTTACCAGAGTTTATTTTGCTCAAATGAGCGATCGCGACATTCAAGCTTATGTTGCTACAGGCGAACCCCTCAAATGTGCTGGGGCCTTTGCCTTAGAAGGTTTCGGTAGTCTATTCGTGGAAAAAATAGAAGGTTGTCACAGCAACGTCATTGGCTTAAGTCTACCGTTGCTGCGGCACATGCTAGCCGAACTAGGATACAACGTGATTGATTTTTGGCAATAAGTTATTTGTCTACAACTAATAACAAAACTGCCTAGTATGCAGTATTGCTTCTCCATGATCTGGAATCCAAGCTAGCCACTCATCTTGTGAAACCGGACACAATAATAGTGCTTCCTCAAAACTAAAGGGATTGGGAAGTTGCAACAGTTTCACCCAGGTAGAAGCTGCAAACTTCTGTGGTGACTCGTTGGAGTAAAACTTGTTGGTAACATCCAGATTCTGCCTTCTGAGTTGCACTGCAAAATCTGGTTTCTCAGAATCTAGTTTCATAGCTGATGGACTAATTTCAAATTATTTCTGTAACTCAGGATACAAAATAAATAATCCTGTTGAAAAGCAACCGTTTTATAACTTTACAGAAAGTCGGCGATTCATCCCATCCTTAGAAGAAGTGGGATTTCGCGGGCATGGCGAATGGGGCATAGGAAAGAATGCCAATGCCCAATCACGCCAGTTGCCTCAAGTCGGGAAACCCGCCTAGGGCAGTGGCTCCCCAATGCCCCAAGTCAAGGGGAAGATTCATCTCACCCCTAGAAGAAGTGGGTCTTTCCCGCGCCGACTTTCTGTAAGTGTTTGCTTATGTTGCAAGCCAGAATAGGTATGACGCGGCTAGTTGTAGACTGGCAAATAGACCACATTCCCCAGCTAGAATATGTCATTTACTTCTACTCCCTCGCTGCGCGAGCAACAACATCCCTTAATTCGCCAGCTGGCTGATTGCATTGAGGCGGCTTGGCATAAACATTTAGATTTGTCGCCTTACAACTTGCCGGCTGAATTGGGATATGTGGAAGGTAGACTGGAGGGTGAGAAATTGACGATTGAAAATCGCTGCTATCAAACACCCCAGTTTCGGAAAATGCACTTGGAACTGGCAAAGGTGGGAAATATGCTGGATATTTTGCACTGCGTCATGTTTCCCCGCCCAGAATACAACCTACCGATGTTTGGTTGCGATTTAGTAGGTGGGAGGGGTCAAATTAGCGCGGCGATCGCAGACCTTTCTCCTGTGAGTTTAGATCGCACCTTACCAGAATCTTATACATCTGCACTGACACCCTTAAAAGTGCTAAACTTCTCCCAACCGCGTGAATTGCCGGAATGGGGACACATCTTTTCTGATTTTTGCATCTTTGTTCGCCCCAGCTCCCCAGAAGAAGAAACGCTATTTCTCTCACGTGTACAGGAATTTTTAGACATTCATTGCACCCAGGCGATCGCCTCTATTCCAGTTTCACCCGAAAAGACGGCACAAATCCTTGCAGGACAACGCAACTACTGCACCCAGCAGCAACAAAACGACAAAACCCGTCGTGTACTCGAAAAAGCCTTTGGCCCAGTTTGGGCAGAAAATTACATGACTACGGTTTTATTTGATCTTCCAGATTAAGCATTTCTTTATCTTTCCTGAAGTTCCGATGGCTATCTGTCGGACTTCTCTCTATATCTTCATCTGTAGGCTCTGTTACGTTTTCCAGCAACTGATAAATGTAGAATTCATTTAACTAAAGTTTGATGGAGTTAGAAAACAACAGCAGAGAGAGCAGTTAAGTTTTTGGTATAGATATCCAGAGATAGTTGGTTGTCTTGGTAGAGATTAGCAACAAACTCTGCTCTCGGTTTAACCAGAAAGTTAAGGAAAATGTGATGTTAGGAATACTTTATTGATCGATATTTTTTAGTTAGTCGTTAACTGACTCAATAAAAACTTACTTTAGACAGTTTAAAAGATTTCGGTGATCGAGATTTGCTGCTGTCTACTTATAAGGTAATCAACTTTACCAGTTTATCCATAATTGGGTGCAGTTTCAAACATTAAGTCAAATTAACGCAGTTCTTTCGCCACCCATCATCAACATCAAAGACTTTATGAGAGTTAGGGCGACAGTTGTAAGGGGCTTTAATCAAAGTCACATTTATTAAACTGATAACAGTAATTGTGCCTTTGCTTTAATGAATACATAGTATAGATCCATCAAACTCTACAGCATCGTCTCAATCAGCCAGACGTATTTCAATCGATTAGCCAAAGCATCTATCCCGTAGGCTAAAACTTTTAAATTGTAGAAGTCTTTGAAGCTACGAGCATCTTTGACCATCACAGGCTATGTCAAAGACATCTGCCATAAAAGCCTCTACGCAATTGTCATCATTTCATCCTAAGCAGCGGTCTCAAGCCAAATACCTTAATTCTAAGGAATTGGTAATTTTTCCTAACTAATAGTCAATTGTAAGTTACCTATTATCAGCCTAATTAATGTGTATTGATTAGCAAATTTACACTTGCGGCTGCAACTTGGTATAGGGATCTGGCTGTCTACTAAAAATCCTTCTTAAATAGTCCAACTGCGCGTAACTCGCTTTTTACTTGCATCAGCACATTCAGATAAACGGGCAATATACTATGTCAAGGGTGACTGAGAAGCCAAAATTAAGGGAGCAGCCACTTGAACAACCTAAAGTTTGGTGGAGCATTGCTGTAGCCCTGCCAATAGTAATTGCAGCTGGGGTACTAGGCACAGCCAAAGTCGAACAATTAAAAAAACTAGCTTCATCCGTACCCATTAGACCAATTGCCAACAGTATTACTGCTGTAGGGCGTTTGGAGCCACGAAGTGAAGTAATAAAGTTATCTGCTCCCACTACAGGAATGCAAGGGGGGTCACGAATTCAGCAACTCCTTATTAGAGAAGGAGAGCAGGTAAAGCAAGGTCAAATAGTTGCAATTTTGGATAGCCACGATACTCAAGTAGCAGCAGTGGAAGAGGCAAAAGCAAAATTGCAAGAAGCCCGCGCCAATCTAGCGCAAATCAGAGCTGGGTCACCTAGAGATATTCAAGCCCAAACGTCTGTGATTGCTCGTTTACAGGCCCAGTTACGCGGAGAAAGGGATGCTCAACAAGCAATGATTACTCGAATTGCAGCTCAGTTAAGCGGGGAAAAACTTGCCCAACAAGCAACGGTTAATCGCCTAGAAGCTGAACTGCTAGGACAAAAAGATACTTTAAGAGCAACACTCACACGTATACAAGCTGAACAACGTAATGCCCAAGTCGATGCTCAACGCTATGAGATGTTATATAGAGAAGGTGCAATTTCTCAACAAGAACGAGATAGAAGACGCCTAAGTGCCGTAAGTAGTAATCAACAGGTCGTTGAAGGTCAAGCTACTCTCCGCCAGACTATTGCAACTATACGCCAACAAATTGCTGAGGCCAGAGCTAACCAAATCAAAACTTTATCGACTTTGCAACAGCAGTTGATCGAAGCTAAAGTTAACCGCGACAAAACTATAGCAACTTTACAAAGGCAAATCGACGAAGAAAAAGCCAGACTCAACAGGCTTCTAGAAGTTCGTCCTACTGATATGCAAATGGCACAAGCTCAAATCAGCAATGCGATCGCACTAGTCAGAAAGGCGGAAGCAGAACTGAAGTTGAGCTACGTCAAAGCACCAATTAATGGTGAGATTCTCAAAATTCATACTAAGTCCGGTGAAGCCATAAATCAAATGGGCATTGCTGAGATTGGACAAACTAATCAAATGATTGCGATCGCTGAAGTAGCCGAAGATAGTATTGGTAAAGTGCGTCTCGGTCAAAACACTACAATCACTAGTGATAACGGAGCATTTTCTGGCGAATTAAAGGGAACAGTCACTGAGATTGGTAGAAAAATTGGCAAAAAAGATGTGCTGAATACAGATCCAGCAGCAGATGTAGATGCCAGAGTTGTAGAAGTAAAAATTGCCCTCGCTCCAGAAGATAGCCAAAAAGTTGCAGGTTTAACCTACGCTAAAGTTGTTGCTGAAATTAATAACTAATACCGCTTCAAGAAATTCAAAAAACTAGAGCAAAATGCTTTTGATTTTAAAACTTAATGTATTTACTGAAATTACCAAAGTATGCTTTGGTCACCAATTTAGCCTAAATACAAAATTGATATGAATAATGATTAATGAACTAATTACTAACATTTTTCATTCTAAAAACAATAGAAAAATACCTCTATCATGGCTACAATTGACAAGAGAAAAAACACGTTTAGCTGTGGCTATAGCAGGAATTGGCTTTGCAGATATATTGATGTTTATGCAGATCGGTTTCCGGGATGCTTTATATTATAGTAACGTTCGATTCCACACTAGCTTGCAAGGCGAGATTATTTTAATTAATAGTCAATCTAACGCTGTACTGTCGATGAAAAGTTTTTCTCAAAGGCGTTTGTATAAAGCTTTAGATTTACCAGCAGTACAATCAGTACATCCTATATATTTAGACTATACAAGTTGGAAAAATCCTGTAACAGGTCGCCCTCGAAGTATTCTTGTATTTGGCTTTAATCCAGAAGTTAACTTATTTAACTTACCTGGAGTTCCGGAAAATTTAGAGCAACTTAAACTGCCTGATGTAGTTTTATACGACCGTTCTTCTAGGGTAGAGTATGGGCCAATTGCTACCAATTTCGAGGAAGGAAAAACTGTGACGGCGGAAGTACGTAGAAGGCGCATCAAAGTAGGGGGGCTATTTACCCTAGGCGCATCATTTGGGGCTGACGGTAATTTAATTACTAGTGATGTTAACTTTTTGCGGATATTTAACAACCGTCAACGAGGCTTAATTGATATTGGAGTAATTAGATTAAAACCAGGAGCCGATATAATTGCTGTAACCCAGAGTTTAAGAAGTTATTTGCCAGAAGAAATCAATGTTTTAACTAAAGAAGAATTTATAGAATTTGAGCGCAATTACTGGGCTAGTAGCACAGCTATTGGGTTTATTTTTACTTTAGGTACAATTATGGGTTTCATTGTAGGGACAGTGATTGTTTATCAAATTCTTTATACTGAAGTTGCTGATCATCTGGCTGAATATGCTACCCTCAAAGCAATAGGATATACACAAAACTATTTATTAACTGTTATTTTACAAGAAGCTTTCATTCTAGCAGTCATTGGATATTTACCCGGATTTACTTTTGCTTTATTTATGTATAAAGCTGCTAGAGATGCCACACTTTTGCCAGTTTTTATGAGTGTTGGACGTGCAGTTACAGTATTAATTCTAACTATGGTAATGTGCTTTATTTCTGGAGCTATTGCTGTACGTAAATTACGCTCTGCCGATCCAGCAGATATATTTTAAGTGTGATTTATTAACTAATACGTAATTACTGCTAATTCATAAATAGTAAAATCAATATAAATGAACAGTAATTATCAAATTATATATTTTATAATTAATAAATCATAACTCTTTATGGGCACTACAGTTCCGTCTCGGAACTGCTAACTTATAGCTATTCACTTTATGATGAGACAAGAACCTGTAATTGCCATTAAAAATCTCAATCACTACTATGGCAGAGGCGCGCTGAAAAGACAGATTTTATTTGATATAAACCTGGAAATATATCCTGGTGAAATTGTCATTATGACTGGCCCATCGGGTTCAGGAAAAACAACATTACTGAGCTTGATTGGCGGTTTACGGTCTGTACAAGAGGGTAGTTTAAAATTTTTAGGTACAGAACTAATTGGTGCTAGCCAAAACCAATTAGTGCAGGCCAGGCGCAAAATCGGTTATATTTTTCAAGCTCACAATTTGCTGGGATTTTTAACTGCTAGACAAAATGTGCAAATGGCAGTGGAGTTAAATGACGAGATTGCTCAAAGTGAAGCAATTGCTAAATCAGAAACTATGCTTGGGGCAGTTGGTTTAGAGGAGAAAATCAATTATTATCCAGATAATCTTTCTGGTGGACAAAAACAAAGGATTGCGATCGCTCGTGCATTGGTCAATCGTCCCCCACTAGTACTCGCAGACGAACCAACCGCCGCTTTAGACAAACAATCTGGACGTGATGTTGTGGAAATCATGCAGAGTCTTGCCAAAGACCAAGGAACTTCTATCTTGTTGGTGACCCATGATAACCGTATTCTAGATATAGCCGATCGCATCGTCGAAATGGAAGATGGTCTTTTGGCGCGTGATTCTCAAAGTATGGTTAGCCGTTATGATTCTGGAGTTAAGAATCATAACTCATAACTATGATAGAACTGCACCCTAAAACCGGATGATTAATTAGCAGAGCCTGATTGTTTGGTTCTAGGCAAATGCTACTATTTTAAGCTATTAGGTTGACGACTAGTGCGGAAAGTAACATTGACACCTTCATTTGATTGTTCCAGCACTAGTAGAGGTGTAGGTTTAGCCTTTTGATCCCAATGCATATGGGCAACACGACCTTGAATTGTTGGTTGCCAATTATCTTCATCTTGTATAGGACTAAGGTAAGTTTCAATACAATCAATGATTTGGCTAATAGTAGCAGAAGTTGTTTGTGTTGGTAACTTCATTAACCGAATTTGAATACGAAACAGCACTCGTTTAGCAGTGTTTGGTGGAGTGCCAGTCTCATACTCTACATCAAAAATTTCATCTACCTGCCGTCCAGTACTAGCAATCCCTAGTGTCCCTTGTTGGGCTTGATTTGGACGCAGAGCTTGAGAAATTTTATCTTTAGCCATGATTTTAATTTGATTAACGATCGCATAATGGAATACCTCCTCTGACATCCTCATTCGGAGATAATCTAGGTTAAAGTCCCGTGAGTTAACCAAGTCGGGGTTGGTTTCCATGTTGCGAATTGTTTCCAGGGCTAGCTTAAACTTTTTCTCTAGTTCTCGGGCCCGGAATTGTTCAAATTTAAGTTTTTTCTCCAGCCGATTCATCAAAATTTTGATATAGACAATCAAAGCAATTACCATCAAAGCCAGTCCTCCAGAGGTTACCACCAAGAATGGCGGTGTTTGAGGATCGTTTAGTGGCACTTCCTGGGATGCTTTTTTAATCTTTGTCCCGGAGGATTGGGCAAGAAACAACGAAGAGGGCATAGTTGGCAAACTAAAAAACTTGACTCCTGATTTTTAGGATGCCCAAATTCATGATGTCATCTTGCTGTATCATTATTATTTTTTACAGCTTTTCCTCAACAGCCTATGTATAGACACCTAAACGTCCCTGCTGGGCGTTCCCTAAACCTGGGGCAACTGTCAGAGGTTTCATCCACCTGCTTGAGCAATATTCGTCTGGTTGCCACAGATATGGACGGTACTCTGACTAGGCAAGGCAAATTTACAACTCCACTGCTGCAAGCTTTAGAAGATTTGGCAGCAGCCAACATCAAAGTATTGATTGTCACAGGACGTTCAGCTGGGTGGGTGAGTGGACTGAGTAGCTTGATGCCAGTCGTGGGTGCTATTGCAGAAAACGGCGGTTTATTCTATTTATCTGGGAGTGATAAACCAGCAACTTTAACGCCAATACCCGACTTAACTAGCCATCGCCAGCAATTGGCAGCTGCTTTTTTGCAATTACAGACTCAATTTCCCCAAATCCAAGAATCTGCCGATAACCGCTTTCGGATTACTGACTGGACTTTTGATGTAGCTTCTTTAAGTCCAAGTGAACTACAAACTTTAGGCCATTTCTGTCAGGAAATGAGTTGGGGATTTACCTACAGCAATGTGCAGTGCCATATTAAACCCCAAAGACAAGATAAGGCTGTTGGTTTGCTGCGGGTATTGCAGGAACACTTCCAACCATACTCTCCAGAACAGATTGTCACAGTTGGTGATAGCCCTAATGATGAAAGTTTATTTGATCGGCGTTATTTTCCGATTTCTGTAGGTGTGGCGAATGTATTGGAGTATGCCAATCAGTTACAGCATCAGCCCGCTTATATTACCAATGCTGCGGAAGTGGAAGGATTTTGTGAGTTGACGCGAATGATTTTACAAAGCACTACAGTTAATCTAGTGGATTAGAGTTGAGATAAATATTGGACTATGAGGGAAAGCGATCGCGCTTTGCAAAGTTAAGAGAATTATTGTTCTAAAATGAGTTAGTAGCACTGAATTTATAATCATGACAGCTATTGTACCTGTCAGCATCGAATCTGAAATCTTCTACCCCAGTGCTGATGGTCAACCAGTGGCGGAAACCTATGACCACCTTTATGTCTTGCTAACCACCTTAGCAGTACTCAAACAATATCTGGCGGGTCGTCAGGCGACAGTGTTGGGTAATCAATTTCTTTACTATGCACAAGGCTTTCCCAAGTTACGGGTTGCTCCAGATGTGATGGTAATTTTTGATGTGACACCTGGCGGTCGAGACAATTATAAAATCTGGGAAGAAGGTCAAGTACCCACAGTAATTTTTGAAATGACATCTGTAGGTACTAAGGATCAAGACCAAATCTTTAAAAAAACCCTCTACGAACAGCTAGGAGTCAAGGAATACTGGCTATTTGACCCCAAAGGCGAATGGGTAGAACAGCAATTACACGGTTATCGCCTGCGGGGAGAAACTTACGAACCGATCTCAGATAGTCGCAGTGAACAGTTACAACTGCGTTTACAGGTTGAAGGACGGCTGATAGGGTTTTATCGAGAGGATACAGGAGAAAAGCTGCTGATCCCCGATGAACTGGCAGAAGCTTTACGGCAAGAAGTTTTAGCCAGACAACAGGCAGAAGAACGGGCAGAACAAGAACACCAACGAGCAGAACAGGAACGCCAACGAGCAGAACAGGAACGCCAACGAGCAGAACAAGCACAATTACAAGTAGAACAATTAAAGGCAAGGTTGCGATCGCTCGGTGTTGATCCTGATACTCTGCAATCAGGAGCAACTTAACTACTTTGCAGAGTCAGAAATCGCGGCAGTTTTCAGAATCGGTTATACAGTGGTTTATGCATTAAGATTTTTTGGTTGAGCAGATCGGCTTAACCTACTGGCGTATGTTGCTAATTCCACGTCAGTTCGATGAACCTCTGCCTTGAAAAGTTCTAATTAATCTTTATTTTTTGATACAAAAAAGTTGCCTTACATTCAGGTTGTTTAGCGCCTACTAAACTTTGATGAAATATTTGAAACGTTGTATTAGCTTGCACTTATCAAAATATGTGTTGTTAACCGTATGAATTTTAATTAGATAAACTTATGTAATCTATGTAACTATATTACTAGATAATTATTACCTGAAAATTCTTAGGTATTATACAATAAAATTGGCGAAATCTGGCTGTAGTAAGAGCAAAACTGGATTTTCCTTCCTAAAAGTACATCTTAGGATACTATGCAGTTTTATAGCTATGCATTTAAATTCAATATATAAGATTGCTATGTGCAATATCAGTAATCAGTAACTTTGAAAGATACCATTTTTATATTTTCTTTGGTATTTTGTATTTAAGTCGACAGTTCTTCAGCATGTGGTGCGTTTAAATATCAATTAGTTGCACCATTTGCTTGCAACTTTCATGCAAATTAACTTATTGTGCTTATCTTAATTGTATTGCACTTAGCAAGACAATTGCAGATATAAGAGCATAGTAATACTACATATTGGTAAATAGTTCATATACACCAAAATACCTTAATCCCAATTATGAACAACACAACAACTAAGCATATTATTCTCCCTGCTTTTGTTAACGCTGTTGAGGAAAAGAAACAAGCAGGTAATGACAAACAATTTGCTCAACTTAAATTTGATTTACTGCAACCGCTACGTGAATGGCTTGATCAACTAGAAATACAAAATCGTAAATTAGCTAAATTTATTGCTAAACTAGTACCGGCACAGTGCCCCTTTGAGCGCGATATTATGCTTTTTGGACGCAAAATCGCCCATATTCCTCCTATGTGTAAGCTTAATCCGCTTTACGAGCAATTAGTAGGCTTGCGTTTTCGCGCTCTATGCTATTTAGTAGATCAATGTGGAGAGGATATCCAATCTTATTGCTAACTAAATTTGAGAAATCCCAGCATGGAAATAAAAATTGAGCATCAACCCAGTCAAGAACGCCTCAATTTTGATTAGTCAAAATGTAAAGTGGTTCCCCGTGCCTCCTCCATTATCTAAAAAACCAACAACTTATAAATCAATTTTGATGTCGATTATATAGGGGTTCGCAACGAGTGTTGTAGGATAAAGTGGCAGAATCTGTAAATTGCTTATATCCGTATCTATCAAAAGTCGTTGCAACTCCATCTCCCAGACAATACTCATAAAAACATACAGTTTCATTACCACCAAATTTGGCAGAAATCTCTTACCAAATTGGTGGTTGATATCCAAATATATAGTTTTAGAATTTTATTGCTTCAGCTTTATCATAATTAAAGCTGCCTGAATATTTATAAAAATCTCCGTTAAAATTTAAAGTAATATATTTTGCTTGGTTGTTGATAAAAGTGATCGAAAAATTACTTTTAGGGAACTGGGGAAATAGCCGTCGGAAGCTTTTTGGAGCATAAGTATACGTGATAACCTTACCATTAGATTTTTTGGTATTATAACGCCCAAAATAGCGTTCAATTGTTTGGGGGGTTTGGTTGAAAACATAGCGTCCCGCCCAAGCAGGAGAAGGGATAACACTGTTAAGCAAAAGAAATTCTAACGCTAATCCGGTAAAGTTTTGCCAAATACGAGAGTATTTCATAGCGATTACCTCCACCTGAAACAAAGAGGTTCATAATCTTGTTATGGGTGGTTATTTATAGAATGATGCTACCTAGCAGAAAAAGGTTGCTACCTACTGCAATTTTAAAAAGGAATTAAGCAAAAATGCTACTACATTTAAGTACCTGGCACGAAGTCGAAGCTTATTTACAGCAGTCTGGAGGTATTATTCTACCTATTGGTTCCACAGAGCAACATGGGCCAACCGGACTAATTGGCACTGATGCTATTTGTGCAGAAGCGATCGCCCGTGGTGTGGGCGAAGCAACCCAAGCAATGGTTGGCCCGACAATTAATGTTGGCATGGCACTGCACCATACCGCCTTTCCTGGAACAATAAGTCTGCGTCCCACTACTTTGATTCAGCTGGTGCGAGACTATGTAACTTGTTTAGCCAAAGCTGGTTTTACCAAGTTCTACTTTATCAACGGACATGGTGGCAATATCGCTACCCTCAAAGCAGCTTTCTCCGAGACTTATGCTCATTTAGAAGATTTGCAGATTGCCAATGCACATCGGGTACAATGCCAAGTAGCGAACTGGTTTATGTGCAGTTCTGTATACAAACTTGCTAAAGAATTATACGGTGATCAAGAAGGCTCCCATGCAACGCCAAGTGAAGTAGCCGTCACCCAGTATGTTTATCCAGAGGTGATAAAGCAAGCACCTCTCTCACCAGAAGTCGCAACTGGACACAATATTTATAGTGCGGCTGACTTTAGAGTACGTTACCCAGATGGACGCATGGGTTCAAATCCCGCTTTGGCTACTCCAGAACACGGTAAGCAGTTTTATGACTCGGCTGTGAAAGAACTCAGCAATGGCTATTTAGAATTTTTGAATGCAGAATAAAACCTATGCAAAGACGCTAATTTTGTTTGTAAATTAACGTCTTTGCGTGAGATAAAAAAGCTTAATTTCGCCAAGGAATTATAAATGGTTGTCCAAAAGCAAGAATCTGTTAAATTACCTCCTTTAGAAAATGGCGATCGCTTAACACGCGATGAATTTGAGCGACGTTATCAAGCAATGCCAAGCGTCAAAAAAGCTGAACTAATTGAAGGAAAAGTGTATATGCCATCGCCAGTGCGTGCAGCCAAGCATGGTAGACCCCACGCTCAAATTATCACTTGGTTAGGTTTCTACTGTGTGGCAACACCTGGTACTGATTTAATCGACAATGGTACTACTCGTATAGATTTGGATAACGAACCCCAGCCAGATGCGCTACTACGAATCGATAACGTGGGTACATCATATATTAGCGATGATGATTATGTTGAAGGCGCACCAGAATTAATTGTGGAAATTGCAGCCAGCAGTGCTTCCTACGATTTGCATGAAAAGCTGAATGTTTATCGCCGCAATGGAGTACAAGAGTATATTGTTTGGCAAACTTTTGATAAAAAACTTAATTGGTTCAAGTTGAGGGGACAAGAGTATGTCACCCTAGAACCTGATGCAGATGGTGCAATTAAAAGCGAAGTTTTTCCTGGTTTATGGTTAGCAGCAGATGCCTTAATTGAAGGAAATTTGGCAGAGGTTCTGGCTGTATTGCAGAAAGGACTAAACACCACAGAACACACTGCTTTTATTAATCAATTATCACAACAAAAATAACCTTTGTTTGTGGAGTCGGCATCTGGTTTGTGCCAATATTTTGGATTCATCACTATCTAAAATTACCCTTGACTTACCTGGGACAGGTAAGATACCCATCCCAGAATTTAATCAACTCCGAGCAATACCTTCTTGCCGTGCTGCTTGTTGTACAGCAGCAGCAACAGCAGTGACAACACGCGGATCGAAGACCGAAGGAATAATATGTTCCCGATCCAAATCTGAAGGTTTGACTAAGGACGCGATCGCACTTGCTGCTTCCAGATACATTGTGGCGGTAATTGTCTGGGCCCGACAATCTAAAGCACCGCGAAATACTCCCGGAAAAGCTAAGACGTTATTAATTTGATTTGGGTAATCACTGCGACCAGTGGCGATGACAGCGACATTGTTGTGAATTAATTCTGGCTGAATTTCTGGAATGGGATTTGCCATTGCAAACACAATTGGGTCTTTCGCCATTGATTGCACCATTTCTGGTGTCAAAACTCCTGGTGCGCTGACACCAATAAATACATCTGCGCCTTGCATCGCACCTGCTAGAGTACCTTGGGCTTTTACAGCAAACTCCCGCTTTTCCTCCGTCAGATCGGTGCGACTAGTAGAAATAATTCCTTTAGAGTCACACATCCAGATTTTTTCTGCTCCCGCTTTGCCCAGCAACCGAGCGATCGCTACCCCAGCAGCCCCAGCACCGTTAATTACGATGTGGATTTCCTCCATTGACTTATGCACGAGTTTCAGAGAGTTAAATAAGGCTGCCAAGGTGACAATTGCTGTACCATGCTGGTCATCATGAAAAACTGGTATATCTAATTCTTGTCGCAATCTCCGTTCAATTTCAAAGCAGCGAGGAGCAGAGATATCTTCTAAATTTACACCCCCAAAAACTGGAGCAATATTTTTAACTGCCTGGACAATTTCATCTGTATTTTGGGTGGCTAGGCAGATTGGAAAAGCATCCAGCCCGGCAAATTCTTTGAACAGCATCGCCTTGCCTTCCATCACTGGTAGGGCAGCAGCTGGGCCAAGATTTCCTAACCCTAGAACAGCGCTGCCATCTGTAACAATGGCAACAGTATTTTGTTTGATTGTTAAATTGTAAACTTCCTCTGGGTCTTGGGCGATCGCAGTACAAATCCGACCAACTCCTGGCGTATATGCCATTGCTAGGTCAGAAACACTTTTTAGCGGAATTCTGCTGGTAATGCTGATTTTGCCCCCGCGATGCAAATTAAAGGTGCGGTCATACACACTCAGCACCTTAATGTTTGGTAATGCTTTCACTGCTTGCACAATGGTTTCAGCGTGTTCAGTGCTAGCAGCATCAACTGTAATATCGCGGGTGGACTCTTTGCGGGTTTGCTCGATTAAATCAATTTGTCCTAGTAGTCCACCACTGGAGGCGATCGCCTGGGTTACTGACGCCAACATCCCTACACGATTGGGAATCTGCAAGCGAAGCGTCAAACTAAAACTAGAATTAGGAGTGAGGTCTGCCATTGTGATTTTTGAATTTAAGTTTTAGATTTTATATTGAATTCATTATTGAAAATCTGATCTAAATCTCAAATCTCATATTTTCTTGATATAAAAGAGTAACAATTTTGTAAATTTACTTGGATACACCAATATTTTTCCTATCTCTTCTTTATTGCTCTGTGTGCATCTATAGTTCCATAAAAAAGCGCTCTCTAACTAGAGAGCGCTTTTAATTTATCCTATCCTAAGATTAGCTATGAATTGCAAGACCTGATAACGCTACAGGTATTGCTTCATCAAATGCCAAATCTAACGGGAAATTGTGAGCATTGCGTTCGTGCATTACTTCAATCCCTAGATTGGCACGGTTGACCACATCTGCCCACGTACTAACTACACGACCTTGAGAATCAAGCACTGATTGGTTAAAGTTGAACCCATTTAAGTTAAACGCCATTGTGCTGATACCCAAAGCCGCCAACCAGATACAAACTACAGGCCAAGCAGCCAAGAAAAAGTGCAAAGAACGAGAATTATTAAAGCTGGCATATTGCCAAATCAACCGTCCAAAGTAACCGTGAGCCGCTACAATGCTGTAGGTTTCTTGTTCTTGACCAAATCTGTATCCATAGTTGATGGATTCAACCTCAGTCGTCTCTCTAACTAACGAGGAAGACACCAAAGAACCATGCATTGCACAGAATAATGCACCGCCGAATACACCTGCCACACCAAACATGTGGAACGGGTGAAACAGAATGTTATGCTCTGCTTGGAACACTAACATAAAGTTAAATGTTCCACTAATACCCAAAGGCATCCCATCCGAAAAACTACCTTGACCAATTGGGTAAATTAAAAAAACAGAAGTCGCAGCAGCTACAGGTGCAGAGTAAGCAACACAAATCCAGGGACGCATTCCCAGACGATAGCTTAACTCCCATTGCCGACCTAGCCAGCAGAAGATACCAATGAGAAAATGCAAGACGATTAGCTGATAAGGGCCGCCATTGTAAAGCCATTCATCCATCGAAGCAGCTTCCCAAATTGGATAGAAGTGCAAACCAATGGCATTAGATGTAGGCACAACAGCACCAGTAATGATGTTATTGCCGTATAGTAAAGAACCTGCAACAGGTTCACGAATCCCGTCAATATCAACGGGTGGCGCAGCAATAAATGCAATAATGAAACAAATGGTAGCGGTCAACAGGGTAGGAATCATTAAAACCCCGAACCAGCCGATATAAAGCCGATTTTCGGTACTAGTAATCCATTCGCAGAACCGATCCCACAGTTTACCGCTTTCGCCTCTTCTTAGAGTTGTGGTCATGGCTGTATTCTTGATTAAACGCTAACAACAAACTTTCTCAAGCCTTAAGATTTGAGAATTTTGGTTTTTTAAATACTCTGCCAATACCTTCTCCCTGATCACCGGGATTCTGCTCAATTACCTCACACCAAAAATACTGCTAACCTATTTTCCAAGGGAGACGGTGAAATCACAGGGAAAACTATCCCGGCTCTCTAATATCAGGTTTTACATTAACTATTTCTATTTTTCAATAAACTTAATTTAAGTTTTACTAATAGTTTGTAATAATTAATTGTTTAATATCTGTATCCATTACAGATAGTATTATTCAGTAATACAAGTTTGACTACACTTTATTTTAAGTATTATAAATTACTATTCATTTAATAAATATGATTTTGATTGTTGACCAATTTGCAACATCAGTTTTTAACTTACTACAATACCGAACACTCTAAGCATCTGTGGTAAGTGATCATCAAGGTTCTTAATTTGACACTCCCCCGACTGTTTAAATTTCGCTTCGCTGATTTAAACAGTCGGGGGATTCTTAAGAGTCCACAAACGAACTCTTAACGGCGTAGTCAATTCGCCTCTACTGACTCCACTGAGGTCAAGACCCAATGTTGTCGCTACTTTAGAAATTATGTTTGCTGCTCCATTGGCATCTGCGTTAATGTACCAATTGTTTGCAGTACGGAATAATCCACGCTTTACTCGCTTACCTGATGACTTCCAACTATCGGGTTTTTCACCATGTTTGGGTAGGCTATCACTATCTATAAACGAGGCAGCAGAGGTATTGGCTTCTTCGGTTTCTACAAAATCAATTCCGTATTGTTGACAAAGTTGAGAAATACGTTCTTTGAGTTTGGCTGTAGGGATTTGAACAAATTTCTGATTAGCTTTACGCCCCATATTAGACTTATCTTTTTGTCTTTGGTTCCACCCAAAAACAATTCGACCAATACCATTTTTTAGGCAGTGATTAATAACTAGTCTTGCTGCTTTGTTCACAGCATCCTTTATCTGACGGTTACGTTTTTCGGTGATTGCAGCTAGTTGCTTAGACCAGAAACCTTGAGGTTAATTCTCTTTTAAAGTGGCAACTCGCTTGTTGTACCATTGATTGAGAGACTTGAGATGCTTCCCATCAATAATAAAACTTGTGCCGACATTGCTAACGCAAGTCAACCAATTATCAATTCCATGATCAATCCCTAGTACTTTGCTTACATCCAATTGAGATTTGGCATCTTCAACAGGATAAACAAATTCGCTATAAAAACATCTGTTTCTAGGTAAAATCCTAATTTCTTTGATATTTTCCCACTTCAAATTAGATGGCATTGGTAGAAAAAATGCGTCAATACCGAACCAAGCTTTTACCTGATTCCCTAGCGGAATTCTGATGCCTTCTTCTGTCAACTTTAACCATCGTTTAGGGTAAGTGACTGTGAATAGTCCGTTTTTGCGATATTTAGGCAGCGAGGGTTTGTCTTGAAGTTCCCCACACTTCCAAAGTTTCATTAACTTTTGGAATGATTTGAAAGCTTCTGCGACATTATTGCAAGTTTGCTGCGCTGAGGACACATACATTGCTCCAAAATGCCTGTTCTTGGAGCGAGTCATTTCAGCACATATTTCAGCACGTTTAATTATCTTGCCAGTCTTAAAATAGATTTGCCTAGCGTAGTAAACAGAACAGTTCCAAACCTTGTTAGACTCTGTGCATAGGTACTCAATAACAGCCTGAACATCAGGTGGTGCGTGAATTAACGTCTGTTGGCATCCATACATATTTTGTTGATATCTTTAGACTAAACGACAGTAGATCACAAGATAATGAAGCTAAATATGATGGTTGAAAAATGGCGAGACTTCATGCGTAAATAGACTTTTGAGTATCAGCACTATAATCACTTTGTAGGCTTGGCTATTTTTCATTTCGTTTTCATCCCAAAGCGGCGTAAACCAGTTTTAAAAGGTGAAGTCAGAAATCGTCTCTATCAAATATGGCAAGAATTAGCTACAGAGAAAAAGTGGAACATCCGAGCTTTAGAAATTGCCCCAGACCATATCCACTTATTTGTTGAGATTAACCCAACAGATCCAATTCATTTAGTTGTTAAGGCTTTTAAAGCGAGGTCTTCAAATTATCTACGCAAAGAGTTTCCTGAACTACTGAAACTGCCTAGTTTATGGAGTAAAAGCTACTTTTTTAGCACAGCAGGTAATGTTAGTGCTGAAATTATCCAGAAGTACATTGAAGACCCGCATCACTACTAGACGGCTGAAGCCGCACGAGTCACTTTTCCGCCTCGCTCTGAAGAGACGAGGCTACCAAGTTTCCCGCTTTTTCGGGTGTAAATCAGACAGTTCAATTTAATTGAACTCATATTTTTGATAGATACGTTGTTTCTCCCGCTTACGTGATAAATACTCCTCTTTTTCATAACCCCAATATTCTATATAAACTTTACCTGATGGAATATAGAAGTCACAGAAAACTTCTTCTTCTACAGGAAGCTTTCGTTCATAAGCATGAACAATATCCGCCATATATAACCAGTTATCGATTGCCAACTCTGCTTTTGAACGAACCCAGTGTCCGTCTGTTGTGCGGTACTCCCCCGCCTGAAATTTCTCACGAAAGCCTAAGCTAGCATTACTTTCAAGTGAGGTAGGCTTGACATCTTCATGTTGACTTGTTTTGCGGAGTTCAGCAACAAAAATTTGATTATTAAGAATTTCCTCTGGCCAAAGAACATAAGGCTTATTATTTTTCTCCTCATGCTTCTGAACTGCTCCAAAGCTAAGACCTAAACGTGTAGCTAGCCAACCATTCGGAACTTTATCTAGCAACCCTAATTCAGCAAGGATAGGATTAATCTTATTCCTAGATAAGCCTAGCTGCTCACTAATTTTCGTAGTTGACAGTAATAGGTTAGAAGAGGAAAGAGTAGCAGACTTAGAAGTGTTTGCATTACTCACTTTTAGATTATTTGCTTTCCAATGTTCATAGCAAAGCTTGTGACCTGGTTTTGAAACTGACTGGTTACAGCCTGGTACAGTACAAGTCTCCATCGTTTGATTTGTAGTTTTCAAGAGAATATCCAGACCATAACATCAACAAAATTTGCAAACCCCCGAATTAATACCTATCTGTATCTAATTTGGGAACGCGAAATGTTTAGTCACCAATTGGTGTGTATCTATAGATTCCTAAAAAAAACACCCTCCAGAAATGGAGGGCGCTTTTTTATTTAGCTAAGTTTCAGTATTAGCCGTTGATAGCAGGAGCGGTCAGAGCAACGGGGGTAACTTCACCAGAAGCCAAGTCTAAGGGGAAGTTGTGAGCGTTACGCTCGTGCATAACTTCCATACCCAGGTTAGCGCGGTTGATGACATCAGCCCAGGTAGCAATGACGCGACCTTGAGAATCAATCACAGATTGGTTGAAGTTGAAACCGTTCAAGTTGAACGCCATGGTGCTGATACCCAGCGCGGTAAACCAGATACCGACAACTGGCCAAGCAGCCAAGAAGAAGTGCAAAGAACGGCTGTTGTTGAAAGAAGCGTATTGGAAAATCAAACGACCGAAGTAGCCGTGAGCCGCAACGATGTTGTAGGTTTCTTCTTCTTGACCGAACTTGTAACCGTAGTTTTGAGATTCGGTTTCGGTGGTTTCACGCACCAAGGAAGAAGTTACTAGTGAACCGTGCATAGCGGAGAACAAGCTACCGCCGAATACACCAGCTACACCCAACATATGGAAGGGGTGCAACAGGATGTTGTGTTCTGCTTGGAACACAATCATGAAGTTAAAGGTTCCAGAGATACCCAAGGGCATACCATCAGAGAAGGAGCCTTGCCCGATGGGGTAGATCAAGAATACTGCGGTAGCAGAAGCCAAAGGTGCGGAGTAAGCTACGCAGATCCAAGGACGCATACCCAAGCGGTAGGACAATTCCCACTGACGACCGAGGTAGCAAGCGCAACCGATCAAGAAGTGGAAAATTACCAACTGGTAAGGGCCACCGTTGTACAACCACTCATCTAAGGAAGCTGCTTCCCAGATAGGGTAGAAGTGCAAACCGATAGCGTTGGAGGAAGGAACTACTGCACCAGAAATGATGTTGTTTCCGTAGATTAAGGAACCTGCAACTGGTTCACGGATACCATCGATGTCCACTGGAGGAGCAGCGATGAAAGCGATTACGAAGCAGGTGGTAGCGGCTAGCAGGGTTGGAATCATCAGTACGCCGAACCAACCGATATAAATCCGGTTTTCGGTGCTGGTGATCCACTCGCAAAACCGTTCCCATACACTGGTGCCAGAGCGCCGTTGTAAGGTTGTTGTCATTGTTTTATGAGTGCGATGTTAGTTTTGAGAAAATTAATCAGGTGAATTAATTGCACCTGTAATCACTCAGTGTACATGAATTTAAATTAAAAATATTATTGATTCTTTTCTACTTAACAATAGTTAATAAACAATAATTAGTAATTAACAGTAATTAACTTTTATTAAAAAATGTAACATTAAGGGTAGGCATTACCCACCCTTTCCAGCAATAAAGATTAATTAAAAATCAAAGTAGATATATGGTAAGCCGCCTTCGGGGGCTAATAACCAAACCGCGTAGAGGCAAAGAGGTACAAAGACAAGCTTAACGGGCCAGTTGAACTCTAACTTTAGCCGACTCTTGAAAGTATAAACTAAGGTCATAAGAACAGCTAAAACCCCCAATATCCAAGCAAGTTGGTATTGGCTGATATTTAGAGCTTCTACATAGACTTTTTGAGCAAACTGGACATCAGCAGGATGACCCCAGAGATGTTGAATTACCAAAGAAGATTCTTGGAGGTTGGGTAGGCGAAACCAAATCCAAGAGGTAAAAACCATAAGTTGAGTTAACAGCCAAGCTAAAAATATCCCCAGAGGATTTTGCCAAAAATGCTCTAAATTCTCAAAGCGCTCGCTTAAAGCATCTGTGAGTCGATGAACTATCAAAGCTAATCCGTGATATGCACCCCAAACGACAAAACCCCAGGCAGAGCCATGCCAAATACCAGCAATCAACATCACAATTAATAAATTCCAGCAGGTGCGCTTTAAACCCCGACGGGAACCACCCAAAGGAAAGTAGACATAGTTACGTAGCCAATCTCCCAGAGTCATGTGCCAGCGCCGCCAAAATTCCGCAATACTGGTGCTGAAGTAGGGAAAGTCAAAATTCTCAGGTAAAACTAAGCCAAATAGCAAAGCACTACCACGGGCAATGTCTACATAACCGTTGAAATCTAAATACAACTGTAAGCCATAGGCAAATGTGGCTAACCAGAGATCGGTACTACCTGCTCGTTGCAAGTTGCCAAAACATAAATCGACAAAAATACCCAAATGGTCTGCCAAAATTCCTTTTTTTACTGCACCTCTAGCAATCAACCACAATGCCTGTGCGACTATATCAGGAGTAGGAATTTGCAGATGATGGAATTGATTCGCTAGGTTGTGGTAGCGAGTAATCGGCCCGGAAATTAGTTTGGCGAAGAATAATTTATAAGCAGCGAACTTAATAAATTGTTCAGTAGCAGGCGCCCCACGATAGACATCTATTAAATAAGAAAT
Source organism: Mojavia pulchra JT2-VF2 (assembly GCA_019359325.1). Classification (GTDB taxonomy): domain Bacteria; phylum Cyanobacteriota; class Cyanobacteriia; order Cyanobacteriales; family Nostocaceae; genus Mojavia; species Mojavia pulchra. Next base: position 456,043 of record JAHHHN010000001.1, read on the forward strand.
GCACTCAAAGGTAAAAAATGAAATTCCCAAAGGTGCAATAAATTTAAAAGAAGCATCTTGTGAGTTTGTTGACCAAGGAAATACAGAACTCAACCAGGGTGCTAGGTATTTAAATCCTAACAGGAGTAAAACATTTAAAATTACCCCTAACCACAAAAGCTTGAGACGACGCAGATTCCAGTCGGCTTGGGCAAACTGCCACTCTTCGTTAGAAATTTCCCAGTCAAGAGAATGCTGTCCAGGTGAGGTATTTTTCCCAATTTCTCGCCCTAGACGAAAATTAATAAAAGTAAGCGTTAATAGTAGTGGTAGATACTGAATATGTAAAGATGAATAGAAAATTATGCTGGCAATCAACAGTATCCATAACTGCGATTTCTGTTCTGTCACAGTCCAGTAAATTACTAGCACACTCAGCAAAAAAAGCCCGTAAAAAATTGATATAAAGTTCATTTAAATAATCAAGTGTCCATAGCAATATTTCAGAGTTAATAGCCTATAATAAACCGTCAATATTCAATAGCCATTGCTTATTTTCTCCTTTAACTATTTTGTAGGCCAAGGAATCATTGGATCATGAGCTAACTTCTTCGAGACTTCGTAAGCTCCAAAGCGGTTGAGGTGGCTGGGGTCAGAAAAGTAGTTATTGATTTTTGTCCACAGATGACTGATATCTCGATAGATAAAGTTTGAATTATTAGACACATCCAACATATATTGTTGAAACTCTTGCTCGTACTTTTTACGTACTGGATCGAGATAATCTGCGGTAACGGGTAGGTTGATAAACACTAAAGGAATTTTTTTATCCTGTGTAAACCGCAGCAATGATTGGAAGGCGGTATCTTGTTCACCGACTACTTGGAAAGATTGATAATCGCTGTCGTAATTTCCTGAAACTCTGGGGTGTTTTTGATAATATCTAGCGGGATTGTAGCGGATAGACAAAGGTAGAAAACCATCAAAGTCAACCGCTTGTAAGGAAGTATCCTCTTCTGAGGAATCGGTTTTTAGCTGTGTGGGTGATGTACTTGCCTGAGTGCGATCGCTAGCTAAAGGCAACGAGTTGAGTTGTTTGCGTAGTAAATCTTTAATTTGGTCTCGGTTTTGGTAGCTAGCAGAAGCAGCAGCTACAGCCTGATTTAACCATTTATTGGCAAGCTGATAGCTACTCATTTCGGGCTTTTCTGTTTTAGTTTTTTCCTCGTCAGATGAAGTCTCAGAGTTTTCGGGTAAGCGATCGCTACTGTTTGTTGCCACTGCTTTCTGCAAAGCTTGTTTATAGCCTGCTGATGCAGCGATCGCATTAAAAGTGATATCTTTACGACCACTGTTAAAGGCACGGGAACCATCTGCCCAAATAATCAGCTTTGGTAGTTCCGATGGTTCCAGCACTCGGCGAACAATAAAGTCTACAACTTGGGCTGTAGCACCGTTAATACCAAAGTTAAATACATCAATGTTGCGATAACCCTGAGTTGCCAAAGCTTGAGAAAGGGCAGCTGGATCGACTCCTCTTAGCGCACGGGAGGAACCCATAATCAAAACCTGGGGGGGTTTACCAGTTTTAGCCAAACGCTGTTTATATAGTGCTATTTGCTCATCTAACTGCCTAGCATTAAAACTGGGCATTTGCGATCGCGCGGCTAGCAGAATTGCGGTTGCGGTTGCTTTTTCCTTCAGTGGTGCAGCTACTAGGCTTTCTGTTTGAGTTTCATCACTTTGGGTAAAGCCAGAAGCATTGAATGCAGAACTCTTACCTTCAGTCGGTTTAGTTTTAGAAGTGTTAGCAAAAAATACTGTTCTGTGATTTTGATTTTCCTGAAATTTTACAGATGGCTTTTCAGGAGAAGATGATGAAGTCAAAATACTAGCGACCTTTGGAGTACTAGGTACAGCAGTGCGAGTGATGCGAGACATGATTTGACCCAACACCCAATCGGTTTGAAGGGTGAGTAACAGCCCCAAGCTACCCCAGACCAAAGCGACTTTTAGGTTTTGAGAATCAAAATATGGCTCTGTTGATTGGTCAGGTTCTGCAAATAGCTGTGTTCTCAGCAGCCATTTCTTCACTGTGGTACTCACCGTTGTTACCCAATCTCGTGCTACCTCTGTAATCAAAGTTTGGATTTCTTCGGTAGTTAAGTCGGGACGCAGAATTGATTCATTGGTATCAGTAGTTACAAGCTCGTTAACGTAGATAGCAGTAGCAGCAAATTCTGGGGTAGCTTCTGGGACTAAACGTTGACGATGTACAAAATCTTCACCGTGATGCCAAACAGGTTCCTTATTACCTGCACGGCGACCGTAAACACGTACCCCCTTAATGTTAGGAATTTTTAACTGGCGGATAAACTGCACGACTGCGTATGCCACTTTTTTACGCTCTGGACAAACGGGTGCATCACACATAATGTGCAATAAATCACCTTTTTGGCGTAGCATGACACGAAGACCGCCTGTTTTCAGCCGTCTATCTAAATCAGGATTGAGTAAACGCTCTAGTAAAAAATGTACAGCAGGTTCATCGCCAGATATTGCTAAATCGAGGGCTGATGTAGCGAGGGCTGGATGCTCCGCAGCAGGTAAAGACAGCCAATCAATCCAAGCTGGCTGCTTGTCGGTGGTTGTTTTTCCATAGACAGTTGCGGCGAGAATACCTTGGGGCGCGATCGCTTCGAGTCGAGATGCGATCGTCTCCAAGCATAAAGTTTTATCGGGTGCTGAAGCGTTTTCTAAAGGGTCAAAAGCTGGGGTGCAAAAAATATGTAGAGTCGATTCTTGCAGAGTAGCTTGTACGGCTACTTGAGACTCTAACAACACCTCAGTTAACAGCCGGGCGATCGCTTGCACATCCCCCCAACGCGCCCATCCCTTAAGCATCACCTCTGGTGGTGTCAAATCCACCCGCAAAAGCCAATCAGGTGTAGTTTCGCCATTTACTTGCGAAACAATCACTGCATCCTGATAGCCTACCAGCTTGAGATGTCGCAACTTCTGGGATACTGGCTCTGCTAACAATAAAGGATCAGGACTATAACCCGAATAACAACATATCCACAGACGATTTGACTCTAGCTGACCCTTCATTGTGGGCTTTGGCGGCTTGACTTTTACTTGTACTGCCACACCTAAAGTACTCAAAGTTTCGCTAAGATAGCGAGCAATGGCATCTGGATTTCCTTGCTTTGCCAAACTTTCGTTAGAGAGAATTAACGCTCCACCCGATTGTTTGCTTTTTCTCGTGTCCGCTAATAGAGCTTGATTGACCTGCTCTAAGTGCCGTTCTAGTTGATTTAAATAAACCCGATGACACCATTGGGGCCGCGACTCCCCTTTTTTCCGACCGTAGACAAATACTTGGTATATTGAGGGTTGTTCGTTATTTGTCAGGACATCCAAATCTGTTTGCTGTATTGCTTGCAGTAAGTCCGACAGAGTACGCCAACGCTGTGGACACTCTATACCTTCGCAAAGGATATGTAAATCATTTCCCCGCAACCGGACTTTCACCCCGAAAGTGTTAATGCCTGTTGCTTGGCTTACCCATTGCACTAAGGATTTTTGGCGATCTAGTAATGCTGTTTTCATGGGCAGTTAACTTTAAAGGAAGCAAGTATTGGGGGATAGTGCCTGTACTTGTAAACTAGAACCATAGATTTATCACACTCGGAAGTTTGGTTTTAACACTTTTGTTACCTTATTAGCTTGCAAAATGGGCAAAGATAGTTATATACACTTGCAAGCCTTACTAATGTGGGATTTTCTGTTTATTTTACTAATCTGTAAACCAAGAATTAGCAATGTCTCCTGTTACCCAAAAGACCTCACCTAACCCCGAATTAAATTTGTTGCTGTTTAGTATTCCCCAATCTTTACTTCTACAAATAGGTACAGCGTCCATATTAATGCTGCTTACCGCAGGGCAAGCCACAGTAAAAACCCTAGAAGCTATGGGACAAGCCAGTGAGGAGTTGTTTCGGGGCGATCGCCTACCCATACTCGACTTTCCAGAAGATAACGAAATAAATAATAGTTAAAAATTTTACTCTAAAAAATGGTTTACGCAGGGCAAATTCCATAATTTTTGCTTGCTGACCCCAGAATCCTCAACAATAAACGTCTTTGCAAGAATAAAGAATATGAGTTCCCTTTTATACTCTTTGTCTCACGCGGCGAACATCTATCCCGCATCAGAATTATTTTTGCGTCGTCGCCTCCAAATAGTGGAGGAATTATGGGAAACGGTTCTGCGGCAAGAATGTGGTCAAAAAATGGTGGATTTATTGCGGCAACTGCGCGATCTGTGTTCGCCAGAAGGACAAACCACTAATGACCAAGCATCGTCTGCTGTCAAGTTGATTGAACAACTAAACATCAATGAGGCAATCAGGGCAGCTCGGGCCTTTGCTCTGTATTTTCAGTTGATCAACATCATAGAGCAGGAATATGAGCAACGGCAGCAACTAACTCGTTATTCTGACGCAGAAATAGAAGCAGAAGAGTCAGAGAATCTACCAAATGTTACTTATTCATCCAACCAGAGCGAAAATGATGTACCTGTAGCGAAGGCGCTAGGAGCAGATCTACTAGCAAAGACTTGGGCCGCTAAACAGAAAGAAAAACAAAAAGGTACGTTTGCTGCTTTGTTTCCCTATTTATTCAAACTGAATGTACCACCGCAGCAAATTCAACGCCTCATAGCACAATTAGATGTGCGCTTAGTGTTTACAGCTCATCCCACGGAAATTGTTCGTCATACCATCCGAGATAAGCAGCGACAGGTAGTAAATTTATTGCAACAGCTAGATACGGTAGAAAACCGTACTGCAAGCACAATTGGAGGCTATCCTTGGGAAGCGACAGAATTACGCGAACAATTACTTGAAGAAATTCGCTTGTGGTGGCGCACGGACGAACTCCACCAGTTCAAGCCTACAGTACTCGATGAAGTAGATTATGCCTTGCACTACTTCCAAGAAGTTCTATTTGACGGCATTCCCCAACTGTATAAGCGGTTTAAATATGCTCTTGAGAGAACCTTTCCTTGGTTGGAACCACCCCAGAAAAATTTCTGCTCTTTTGGCTCTTGGGTAGGTTCAGATAGAGATGGTAATCCCTCGGTAACACCAGAAATCACCTGGCAGACAGCTTGCTATCAGCGCAAAATGGTTTTGGAAAGATATATTCAGTCAGTGAAGCAACTGGTTGAATTACTAAGCGTGTCGATGCACTGGAGTGATGTCTTACCAGATTTGCTGGAATCACTAGAGTTAGATCAGTCACATTTGAGCGAAGTATATGATGCGCTGGCACTACGTTATCGCCAAGAACCTTATCGGCTGAAGCTTTCTTATGTGCTAAAACGGCTGGAAAATACCCGCGATCGCAATTTAGCTTTGTATAAGCGGGAAATGCCAAAAAATGAAGACAAACCGATGTATCGTTCGGGGTCGGATTTTTTAGCAGAACTGCGGATGATTCAGCGCAACTTGACCGAAACCGGTTTAAGCTGTCGGGAACTAGATAATCTGATTTGTCAGGTAGAAATTTTTGGCTTTAACTTGACACAGTTGGATATTCGCCAAGAGTCTTCACGTCACTCAGACGCGCTGAATGAAATTCTGGAATATCTGCAAGTTTTACCCCAATCTTATAATGAATTATCAGAAGCACAGCGAGTTGCTTGGCTAACTGGGGAATTACAAACTCGCCGCCCCTTAATTCCGGCAGAGTTGCCATTTTCGGAAAAAACTAATGATGTAATTGAAACCTTTCGCATAGTGCGATCGCTACAGCAAGAGTTTGGTATTCATATCTGCCAAACTTACATTATTAGTATGTGCCGCGAAGTCAGCGACGTTCTGGAAGTTTTACTTTTAGCTAAAGAAGCTAGACTTTTTGACCCCGCAATTGCTGTAGGTACAATTCAAGTAGTTCCTCTTTTTGAGACGGTAGAAGACTTGCTACGCTCTAGAAGCGTGATGCAGCAGTTGTTTGAACTACCCTTATATCGTGCTTTGCTAGCTGGAGGCTACGCCGCAGACACGGGGAAACAATCCACCGCATCATCCCATCTCCCCGTATCCCCCGCTACTTGCCCTCTCACCCTTAACCTACAAGAAGTGATGCTAGGTTATTCTGACAGCAACAAAGACTCAGGCTTTTTAAGCAGCAACTGGGAAATTCATAAAGCCCAAAAATCACTTCAAAAAATTGCAGAACAGTATGGCGTGAATATGCGGATCTTTCACGGCAGAGGCGGTTCTGTTGGACGAGGTGGTGGCCCGGCTTATGAGGCGATTTTGGCTCAACCTGGTCATAGTATTAACGGACGAATTAAGATTACTGAACAAGGGGAAGTTTTAGCTTCTAAATACTCTCTGCTAGACTTGGCTTTGTACAATTTAGAAACGATCACCACTGCGGTAATTCAAGCCAGTCTGCTGCGGACAGGTTTTGATGATATCGAACCTTGGAATGAAATTATGGAGGAGCTAGCAGCGCGATCGCGTACTCATTATCGCTCCTTAATCTATGAACAACCAGATTTCATTGACTTTTTCCACCAAGTCACCCCAATAGAAGAAATTAGCCAATTGCAAATTAGCTCCCGTCCAGCGCGTCGTCCATCTGGTAAGAAAGATTTAAGTAGTCTTAGAGCAATTCCTTGGGTATTTAGTTGGACACAAACTAGGTTTTTATTGCCTTCCTGGTACGGTGTGGGTACAGCTTTGCAAGAATTCTTGAACGAAGAACCAGAAGAACACTTAAAGCTGCTGCAATACTTTTATATTAAGTGGCCTTTCTTCAAGATGGTAATTTCTAAGGCAGAAATGACCTTGGCAAAAGTAGATATGCAAATGGCACGTCATTACGTCCAGGAGTTGTCGAATCCCGAAGATAAACCCAGATTTGAGAAAGTTTTTGAGCAAATTGCTAGCGAATTTTATCTCACTAGAGATTTGGTGTTAAAAATTACTGGCCACAATCGGCTTTTAGATGGCGATCCTGTACTACAGCGTTCAGTGCAGTTACGTAATGGCACGATTGTACCGCTAGGTTTTATCCAAGTTTCCTTACTCAAGCGCCTACGACAGTCACGGAATACTGCCACATCTGGGGTAATCCACTCTCGTTACAGTAAAGGCGAATTATTGCGAGGGGCATTGTTAACCATTAATGGCATTGCCGCAGGTATGAGAAATACAGGTTGAAAACACACTAATCAGTGTCTAGTTATCAGTAAGCAGTGTTTGAATGTTAACTGACAACTGATAACTGACTAATAACTAATGGCTAACAAGCGAATTTTAATTTGTACTTTGGTGGCATTATCATCAGGATTTTTTGGACTTTACTTCGGTGGACAAATCACATTCATATTTCATAGCCAAAAGTGTCAAAACCAGCCTTGGGGCTTAAAGGAGATGTGTAACACTTGGGTAGCACCAGGAGCAATGTGGCAAGGTAGCACAACAGGATTATGGATAGGCACAGTCTTGGGAGCATTTGCCGCTGGTTTGGCAACTCGCCAAGCTTGTAATTAAGCTGGGGACTGGAGGCTGGGAAGCAGAGGGACAGGGAGCAGGGGAGGTAGCAACTCAGCACTCAGCACTCAGCACTCTTTCAAATCAGTGGGTGTTTGCAAATGGCTCAAGGTTTTCCAGGAGTGAGTGCTGCTATCGAAACAGCGCCAAGTTCCTCCTTTGGCTTCTTTGTAGCAAAAAAGAGTGCGATCATGACCGTCTAAATAGTCAGTTAAATAATATACAATCCCTCGAAACGGATAAGTTTTGCGGCTGAGACGCTTGGCCACTGCTTGATTTGGGCATTCAACGACGAAAACTGTTTTTCCATCTAGGTGAGCCAAAGAGAAGATACACATCCGCAAAATGGCTCTGAGCCAACTTTCAGAGTTGTCAAAATAGTCGTCTATGATTTTGTTAGTCAGAGCTTGTTCGAGGGTACGATCCTGATCGTAAGGAGTTTGAGCATCAGACATAGCATCACCTATTGCTACACCGTTGGTTTGAGATTAAACCAAAATCTTCAAAACTGACAACAGTATAGTCACTTTCAATGCCAAACCATTGAAATCATTTTATGGGAGCAAAAAAAGCTAGCGCAGCACCGAGTTCCGTAATTGGTTTTTAGTGTGAGCAAGGCTGGTAAAATCTACCTATAGCCTTCTGAGCGAATTGTCATGCCTGCTGAAACTAATCCAGTAAATCAAACAACTACAGGTGCTGATGCTATTGATGAAGCGATCGCACAAGGAATTGATTTTGACGGTTCTCCTATTCCAGTTGCCAAACTCGAACTGTATAACAAAGTGATGGCGCTGGAGGCAAATAGACAACGTAGTGGTGTATCTAACACCATGCGATCGCGCATCGTGCGTATTGGGGCCAAACATATTCCCCAAGCAGAACTTGATACATTGCTTGTAGAAGCTGGCTTTGCACCCTTAAAAGAAAAAGAAATTGCTTTTTTTTACAGCGGCAAGTAATTAATAATTAGAGATTTTTAAACTCCACCTGCAACTCTACCTCAGCCACGGGAAGAGATGCAGGTGATATTTTTTGAAACTACATACGCTCAAAAATTACAGCGTTCTGACACTCAACACTTGCGGTGGTGTTGAATCTGGTGGATAGATTAAATCTACCTGCACCATTCGCTGAGTTGAAGGTGGCAGCACAACCTTTAGTAACGGTTCTAAAACCTGGCCTGTTCTGTGCCATAAATGCACGTAGCGCGTCTTTTGTTGTCCTTGGTCATCGATATAACGTAGCCGCACACTACCACGGAAAAAGGGAAAATCTAGGGATGGTTTGCGTAAGCGTAGACCACCTTGAGATAATTTATCTTCCTTTAAAGGTGTTTCTAAAGTAACGGTAACTGTTTGGGTTTGATTAGTTGTATTGCTTAATGGCAAGCTGAGATTATATTCCACTCCATAATTGCCGTGGGCTTCGTATGCGGTATCTGGATAACGTACCAGCATCTTTGCTGTTTGGATTTGTTCAGTACCCAATCGACCACCTCGTAGAGTGTCTAAAGCATAAGAAATTACTTTGCCACGCTGAGGAATTGTAAGAGTTTGGGCTTTGGAATCTACCAGTTTGGCTTGCCACTGGGAACCTTGGGACACACCAGCTACACGCCCATAAATCAGTTGTCCACTAGTAGCATCTGGAGGAGTAGGGGTTTTATCCCGTGGCCCTGCAAAGGTTCCGGTATTTAATAGAGTTTGCCATTCTCTGAGAGTGGGTGCGCGTTCACTACCATCAGAATTTTTCCTAGCGAACATTGCCAAGCTAGCTGTATAAACTTTGCCACTACTACGCAGCCTCATAAAGCTAGAGCGTCCATTCACAGGCTTTTCCAGATTTTTTACGGGAATTGGATGATTTAGTAACAATCGGCTTTGTCCAGGTGGAATTACCAGCTTTGCCGGGAAATCTGCTTGCCTAATACCTCGCAATACATCACTAACGGCGCGATCGCCTGGCCCTGAGAAAGCTTTACCATCATTATTTTCTACGTAGGAAGGTAAAGTGGTAAAGGGCGCATCCTGCATCAAACAACTCGCCGCTTGTAAAATATTCACCGACACGGTTTTTTTACCTGGGTTATGCAAAATTACGCCTAAGTACAGCGTCTGTAAATCCTTGGGTGTGTGGATATAGTGATGAGCAAATAAGTCAAAGCGTCCCTGAAAAGGAAAATTAAGGTGTGCTGCTGGAGTTTTTTTACCAGTAGGGGAAAAGGTTGACAGTAAAATGCCCTCAGTTTTTACCCATTCTGGGCTATTGCTGTTAAAGACAGGTATTGTATCCAACTTCCCAGGTAAAGCACGTACTTCTCCTGGTTGCACAATTTCTTGAGGTGCTGGTTTGAGCGAAGTTTGGGCAACTGCTGAACCGTCACTAGGACGATTTAATTTAAAACCTGTGCATCCAAAACTTTGGGCGATCGCAAGTCCTGATAACAGTATGAATATAGTTGCAGATAGTTTGTTTTGTAGCTGATTAGCAGGCATAAATATTACTTTTCAAGGAAGCTTTAGTGTCAAAAATGACCCATTTTAACTACAAGTTCCTTGAGACTGATTTCTGAGAAGCACTCAACACTTACGTAACAAAATTGTTATGAATTATTAGAAAAATTTAACATACAGCAGTCCTAAATCATTCGTAAAATTTTCTTCTGCCACTCTCTGCGCTCTTTGCGTCCTCTGCGGTTCGCTAACAAGAGAAAAATAACCTGTTTTGTTAAATAATTTTCTCTTGCACACACAGCTTATAAATAATCAAAAAATATTTCTGGCACTAACCTTAATTCGCTAGATTTAAACCGATAAATATCTATCCAAAGCGCTCTATGCTTATGATTTGCTGACTCTGAAAAAATTAAGCTTTCTAATTGATAAAATTTAGGGTCTGCAAAATCGCATTGATACAGTTGAATTACTTCATGCCCTTGTCTCCCATTGAACATAAACAGGTTTTCTATACAACCCAAATAGCGAATATTTGTTAATTCTGCCTGAATTTCTTCTTGAAATTCTCGTTCTAAAGCTGCGCGACTAGTTTCACCAAATTCAACACCACCACCTAAAGCACGATAAAATGTTGACTGTTTTGTGGGGTCGTAACCTTCAGAAACAAAAATGCGATCGCCATCACGAATTAGTCCCAAGACTAACATCCGAATTTCGCCTGGTTTGTTCATTGGTTTAACTTAAATAATTAATTATCGTACATGGAGTAAGAACGGCTGTCGCTATCCTCAACGGGCCAGTCTGCATTTTCACCGCCAATGTACAATTCTTCAACAGTGACATATTCCTCGCTCAGTTGTTTGAGAGCATTAATTAAAATATCCAAAGCGATCGCATCACTGGTTCCTAAATCAAACCAACAACGTGCCCACTGCCCCTCATACTCAATCTCACCCATGTTATGCATCAGCGCTAGTAAGCTTTTGTCATATCCTTGGGAGTCGTAATTCATATAGCTGATATCCAACCCTGTTTCCTGCACCTGGAGATTTTCTGCATTAAATGCACCCAATTTGCCCAGATAAAACCAGGAATTAAAAACCTCTTCTACATACTGCTTTTCACGACCAGAAGGAATGGTGCTAAATTTTAGCCAAATCCATACATCAAAAGGATTAAACTCACGAAACTGGATGTGCATTGCTGTCAAATATGTGAATTACTATTTTCTCAAAACAAGCATATCAGGGTGAGGCATGAGATAGAAATAAGCGCTTGAGCGCTTATTTCTATTTAATTATCGGACTGCGTTACTCAAACGACTGTTAGCGTTGCTGCGTTCAGACTCAATCTGTCTTACCAAATCCGCTGGTAGTTGGGATCTTTTAGCCAAAGCTGTGTCAAAGTTAGCGATCGCTTCCTGAATCAGTTGTCGGCTGTTTTCTCTTCTACCTTGTGCGTGAAGAATTTGAGCTTTGAGATAATACAACTCTGGGTTATCCGATGCTGATTTTAAAGCACGGTTGGCATAATCAAGTGCCTGGGAGTAATTTTTTAAGTCTCGATAGGCAAGGGCAATACCCCGATCCACTAGATATTGAGGCGCAGCATTTTTTTCCAACCGTTGAATTGCCTCATCTGGATTAGCAAAAGGTAAATTCACGGCCAGTAACAAATCCATATAGCCCTTAATTAAGTTAAGTTCAGGATCGTTGGCAGAAATCGCTTCTGCTTTGTCTAAATGTTGATAAACTTGCCGTAGTCGACTTAAGGCTTTTGGCGCACCGCCTGCACCCTCACGGCTAATAATTGCACCACCCTCTAAGAAATTTCCTACTGCTACATATAAATTGCCGCGCAATGGATCGCTAGAAATCAGCTTTTGTCCGGTTTCTAAGGTTCTCTTGCTGTATGTGTCTAGTGTAGAGAAATCCTTATTAACATATGCTAAGGATGCCCTCATTGCATAAGCTAGAGGTTCATTTGGCTCACTGGATAGCGCTTCTTGTAAGTAGCTTTCTGCCACTCGATAGTTACCTTGTTGGAAAACTGCTTTAAAAGCTGCTTCTGTTTTGTCACCAATTTCACGAGGTTTGGTAGTACGAAACGGATCTCCAGCTAGAGAAGGAAGAATTGATAGATGAAATGCGATCGCGGTTGCAAAAGTCGCCTGAGCAAAACGACTCACTCTAGCAAACACAATTGGTTGAGGAGCAGAAAACCATTTAGTCATTGTAACCCTCAGAATAATTGCGGTTGTAATAGTTGTTTGTGTTACTTAGAATGCAAAAAATGTTTAATCTTAACGTGCGCCTGTTTCAGCAAGCATGATTTATAAGATCGACTTCCGTAATTATTCTAGGTTCCCATGCTGGTTGTAGCCATGGCTCATACGATAGGCTTTTGGATTAAAAGCTTTCACCACAAAGCTGCTCTGGTATAACAGCGAAGTCTGCCACAATAGAAAGAAGTACCTGAAGTGGGGCTTTTGTAGTTAGTGTCGGATATTTGCCAAGAAAAATTCGTCACTTTCAGAAAGGATAGATGATTATTGCTGTTAGATTAAGGTTTTAAGGCAGGTTATGCGCTATGTAAAATTTTTAGAGTTTTCCAGTTGCTCTTAGTGTAGTTCAGCGTAGTGATCAGTTATTCGCCAACTTTTTGGTAATCTTTACAAATGCTCTATCTCAGAAATCTGATTTATCACCCCACAGCCTGCCCAACAGCGATTCTTAAAACAATCAACCTGGAATTAGCACCTCAACAGCTGGGTTTGATTATTGGCCCAAGTGGTTCTGGTAAAAGTACCTTATTAGAAATTTTGTCTGGACTAGCCGAACCTACATCAGGCGCAGTTTTTTGGCGTGAACAAGAACTTATATCTGAACAGCTGCAACAATTAGCTGGGCTGGTGTTTCAGTTTCCTGAACGGCATTTTTGCGGCGGTACAATTTTAGAAGAATTGCGTTTAGGGCATCCAGAACTAGGGATAGAGCGAGTAAGACAGGCACTAGGTGAAGTAGGATTAGATCATTTATCGCTGTCAGCTGCACCCTATGCTTTAAGTGGTGGTCAACAACGGCGTTTAGCTTTGGCAGTACAGTTAATTCGCCAACCAAATTTATTATTGCTGGACGAACCAACAGCAGGTTTAGACTGGTCGATGCGTCGTCAGTTGATCAGTTTATTGGCGAAGTTGAAACAAGATTGGACACTGTTAGTAGTTACACACGATGCTGGGGATATGTTGGCGATCGCAGATAGTTGCTGGACGCTCAACCATGGTGAACTAGAATCAGTTGACCCAACAACACTGGAAGCCACAATTAAAGAACCCCTACCTGCGGCGTGAGATCACGGAGTTGGGGATGCGGGGAAACTCCTTGTGTCCTCAGCATAGTTACCTTATTTTCAAGCTAGAACTCCATGGGCGATCGCCCACAATAAAGGCATGAATTTTCATGCCCAATGTCCAATGCCCAATGTTTAATGCCCAATGACTAACTTATTGCCTGAAATGGCAGAAATATGGCAGCAAACTCTCAATTGGCAACCAGCTGCTCAACAACAGTTGCAATTCCAGCAACTTTACGAGTTAATTTTAGAAGGTAACCGCCACCTCAATTTAACTCGCATCACCGACCCCCAAGAATTTTGGGAAAAACATCTGTGGGATTCTCTGCGGGGAATTGCGCCTCAGGGAAGATTTATCTCTTCTCTACAAGAAGGTGCATCTGTAATTGATATTGGTACTGGTGCGGGTTTTCCTGGCATTCCAGTAGCGATCGCTGTACCAAATTGCACAATTACTCTTTTAGATTCAACCCGAAAAAAAATTACTTTTTTGGATAAAATATTAACCGAACTTTCCCTGAGCAATGCCAAAACTCTGATTGGTAGAGCTGAAGAAACAGGCCAGCAATGCCAGCATCGACAAAGTTACGATATTGCCTTAATCCGCGCTGTTGGGCCAGCCTCCGTCTGTGCGGAATATGCTTTACCATTGCTCAACCTGGGTGGTTTAGCCATAATTTACCGTGGTAATTGGACAGAAGAAGAAACTACAACTTTACATAATGCAGTTGAACACTTAGGTGGCGTTGTAGAATCAATTGAACAATTTACTACTCCTTTAAGTACAAGTATCCGTCACTGCTTGTACTTACGTAAGATAGCAACCACGCCAGCTAATTTCCCCCGTGCTGTTGGAATACCTACTCAAAAGCCACTTTGACCTCTGAGCTAGCTGTTCTTGCGTAGAATTAGGTTGCGAACGCAATTGGGCAAGATTAAATATACAGATGTAGACAAGTGTTCTAGATCAGGAAAAAGGAATTAGTTAATCTCAAGACAAAGGCTTGTGTGTTATTTAGTCTAGACGCGATTACCAAGCAATCGAGCGTACTCATTTTTGATAATCGAATAACATTCACAAGATGTACCTTCCAAATCTCCCCTATTCAGGATGGTAATTTCTCCACGCCTGTAGCTAATCATTCCGCCTCGGCTGAGAGTGCCGAACCCGTTCGGCCTTCGTGTAGCGTGTCCGCGCTGGCAAGTATGTTATGCCGTTGTGAAATTAATACCTTGGGAAGAAGTCCATCTTGGCCCTAAAATTCTACACGGGGAAGCAATTAAGTGCGCCCGTAATTTACTGTGTCATAAGAGGAGTTTTTTGTGGACTTATCCCGTATACCTGCCCAACCAAAACCGGGTTTAATCAACGTTCTGATTGAAATTCCAGGCGGGAGTAAAAATAAATACGAATACGACAAAGACTTGCAAGCTTTTGCCCTAGATCGGGTACTTTATTCTTCGGTACAATATCCATATGACTACGGTTTTGTGCCCAATACTTTAGCCGATGATGGCGATCCTTTAGATGGTATGGTTATCGTCGATGAGCCAACCTTTCCAGGCTGTGTAATTGCTGCGCGACCGATTGGCTTGCTAGAGATGATTGATGGGGGCGATCGCGATGAAAAGATTCTTTGCGTTCCTGACAAAGATCCGCGCTACGCTCAAATAAAATCTCTGAAAGACCTACCATCACACCGCTTGGATGAAATTGCTGAATTTTTCCGCACTTATAAAAATCTGGAAAAAAAAGTAACTGAAATTCTCGGTTGGCAGGATGTTGACCAAGTTAATGCTTTGGTAGAAAAATCCATCAAAGCTGTTAAAGGATAATTGATCATGAGAGTAGGGAATTGAGCATCGGGTTAATTACTAATACTTGGTGTTCAATTCCCAATTCTCAGTTAGTAATTTAAAGTTGAATTATCTACTTTGGCACAAACTAGCTAAAATCCTAGTCACCAAAGTTGAAGAACCAGGAAATAATAATTTTTACTGGTTACGAAACACAAAAATTGCCACAGAATCCCTAAATGCAATGCAGCGTACTCTCCTTTTGGCAAAAATTCACAACTGTACTCTCACAGGGGCAAACATCAACTATGTAGGTAGTATCAGCATAGATAAAGTTCTGTTGCAAAAGTCTGGCATCTTACCCTATGAACAGGTACAAGTAGTGAATAATGCTAATGGCGAGCGCTTCATTACTTATGCAATACCTGCTCCAGCCAATTCAGGAGTAATCGAGCTAAATGGAGCTGCGGCACGTCTAGGCATTATAGGTGATCGCTTGATTATAATGGCTTACGGGCAGTTCACTCCGGAAGAGTTGCAAAATTACTCGCCTACGGTCGTCATTGTAGACGAAAAAAACCGACTGTTGGAAGTGCGGCACTACGATGACCTGCTCAGTAAGGTCTAGACTTCAAAGAATAATGTCAAATTTTGAACTGTCGGCTTCCCAAAGCTATTTAACCGAGAAGCAAACTACTGTACTAAGTGGTTCAGCAGAACAATTGCTCGTGCAATTTTGGGGTGTTAGGGGTTTAATTCCTACTCCAGATAGCAGCACCCATAGTTATGGTGGGAATACTGCTTGTGTAGAAATGCTTGTAGGAGGGAAACACTTAATTTTTGATGGGGGTACTGGCTTACGTATATTGGGTAAAGCTTGGCAAAAATTGCAACAGCCAGTAGAAGCCCACTTATTTTTTACTAACTCCCAATCAAATCGCATTCAAGGGTTTCCTTTTTTTGCTCCTGCGTTTATTGCAAAAAATTGCTTTCATATCTACGGCACAGCTGCCTCTAATAGTGCCTCAATCAAACAATGCCTACATGACCAGATGCTTCAACCGCACTTTCCTTACCCTTTACAGGTAATGCAGTCGGAATTGCATTTTCACAATCTAACTCCAGGTAGCGAGGTCAAACTAGATGATGTCATAATTAACACAGCAGTAATTAATCAAACTCAGCGCTCAGTAGGCTATCGAGTTACTTGGCAGGATTATAGCGTTGCCTACGTTACAGATTTGCACAAGAATGCCGAACCATTAGAGCAAGAACGAATTTTACAGTTTATTAATGGCGTGAATTTACTAATTGCCAATGCTACATACACTCCTCCCACTGCTCACAACCATGACTCATCTGATTTGCAGTGGCAAACTGCTGTCAATTTAGCTAATAGCGGTGGTGTACAAAGCTTGGTCATATCTCACCATCACCCAGATGATGATGATGATTTTCTTGATCAAATGCAAAACAAAGTTAAATCTGCATATCCTAAAGCGCTGTTAGCCCGTGAAGGTCTAACATTAGCTATTGGTAAGTAATTTTCAAATTTTTAGCTTATACCGCCACCTTCTGTATCAACCATAAATGTTCTTTTTGTGAAGGGTGAAAGTCCTTTTTCAAAGCATCTATTGCGTTGAATAATACTTTGTACAAGAACTTATCTTTGGTAATCCAAAACTCGATTAACTCCTGCCACACTTTTCTATCTAACAATTTTTTGTCTTGATACAGCAATATAGCTAAACCTAAATTCAGGAAAAATAAAATTAAAATATGAGCTATAAACATACCTACTAGACGCAGCAGGTAGTTACTAGTTTTATCTTGCAATACATCAAATAAAACTGTTTTGTGTTCGAGTTCTTCTACTGCGTGCCATTCAAAAAGCTGCTTTAATTGTGGTTCAGCTTCGGCAAATAAATCAACTTCTAAAACAAATTCAGCCATTAAAGTAGTCAAATGTTCAATTCCTACACTAATAGCTAAATTTAAATTCGTACTCATTCGGCGTTCCAGAATATTAAAAAAAATCATCTGTAGCCAATTGAGATAAGTATCAAATTTATAACCTAAAGATTTTAAGTTATGCCAAAATTTTATATGCTGAACCGAATGTTGACCTTCTTGCAATATAAAAGCTTGGGCTTGTTGTTTTAGTTGAGGATTTCCAATAAATTTGATTCTTTTTTTGGCATTGCGAATTAGATATTTTTCAATATCAGGAACGCCAAGGGTGAAGCTATTAAATAAGTGCGTTTTGAAAATACTTTGTTTAAACCAGTATCTTTCAAAAGATTGAGAAAAATCAAGATTTAATTGCCGGACTTTGATGTTATCCATCTGGGTTAATCTTCTCAACTAAAAACTTAGAGAGAATTCCACACTAACCACAATAATAATTTTACAACTTAAACTGGTTGAAAAACTGCTTCAGAAACAGAATTTACTACTTGAGCGAGTTCTTGAAGTTTTGCTGCTACTGCACCACTGGTTAATAATTCTTCTACTTTGGCTATACCCGATCGCATATCTGGGCAAATGCCACTACGCCAAAGGTAAAAACCTCCATTCCATAAGGCTGTTTGCTTCAGTTCTTCAGAGTGACCAGCTAAAACTGCTTGCATTTCGGTAAACAGTTCTTCAGTAGCGCCAAGGGGGACGTTCTTAGTAGTAAATCCATATTCACGAGGTACGAGGTGCAACCGTTCTAGATCCCCAGAGGCTTCAGGTGCTGATAAGGCAATGATAGCAGTGCGATCGCGTGGTAACTCGCAACTACCTTCCAAGCCCTTGATTAATGTAAATTTTGTTACATTTTGCCGCGCCAATGTTTCCTGAAATAGCGTTTCCGTTGGAGGATGGACAAACCCAGCAATAATGTGAGCATCCCCAGCATAAGGACACCAAATTAGCTCCATTGTCGCCAAGGGTGGACGCTTACCTAATTGGTCGCGGTAATCCCAAATACTTTGGGTTAAGGGAAAATGTTTAGGCGTATAAACAAAGCCAATTCCTGTTTGCTCAAAAACCTGCTGAGTTTTTGCTAGTGGCAAGTTAGTCCAATCGACCCCTAACCCTTGCCAAATCTCTACCAAGGGCAGTCCGTACTTTGTCGGTAGGCGATCGCCACCGTGCATGATTACTGGTTGACCTACACAAGCCAGTAGTAAAGCTATGATCGGACTAATTGGTGCGGTGCGCGTTCTGCCATCGTAAGGTATTCCCAAAACTATCACTGACCGTGCAGAAGCAATAGGTTGAAGCTTTGGCCCTAATTCATTGTAAGCATCTAACATCCCTGCTAACTCTTCTCCTGTGGGACGCTTGATGCGGTGGGCAATTAAAAATGCTCCTATTTGGGCTGGTGTTGCTTCACCTAGCAACATCATTTTGGTAGCCGTGGACGCTTCAGGACGAGTTAAGTTTTCTGCTGTGTGGTTACCACTGCCTACCTTTTGCACGAATTGCCTAAATACGTTGCTCATAACAGTAATTAATTATTGGTCATTACTCATTAGTCATAGTAATTACTTATTAGCCAATCTGGGAAATATACATTTTTGACTAGAAACTCATCAGGCTTACGAAGCCGATCGCTGCTGGCGTATTTGCGGTGGAATACTTTCTCGCACCAGTTGCCAAAAGTGCTTGATGGGGGGTATTTGGAGGCGATCGCCAGTTGTCACCATAACTACTCGACGAGTCAAGCTAGAACTATCAGGCAAAGTACCAGAAATATTACTGGCTAAAGGGCGCACTGCCAGAGTGGGGTCGTGTCGTGCTTCAATTAATGCTGAGTGAGGTAGCAAAGCGATGAGTTCGCCTTGGCGCACCACTCCCCGGAAAGCATCTAAGGTGTTAACCTCTAAAGCAGCTTGGAGTGTGACTTCTATGCGCTCAAATCTATCTTGGATTAAGCGTTGCATCCCATAACCATCTTTAAACACCACTTGCGGATAACGAATTAGCTCAGGCCAAGGAATACATTCGTATTGAGCTAGTGGATGTTTGGCTGCGGTGAGAACTTCTATCGGTTCGTCATAGAGTACTTCTACCACCATTTCTCTGCCAGTAGTCAAAAAGCGATTATTCATCACAATCGCTAGATCTACTAATCCATCTTTGAGAACTTTTAAAGCGCGATCGCTACCCAATGAGGTTACCCGCAGTTGTACATCTGGATAATCGCGGCAAAATTGTTGTAGCACTGGTGGTAAATATGAGCCGCACATTGAATGAATGGCTGCAATGCACAATTCTGGCTGCTTTCCTGCAATTAAATCTGTTAATTCATCTGTAGCAGTTTGCCACTCTTGGCAAATTTTGCGAACACGAGGCAGCAAACGTTCGCCTCCCAGCGTCAGTTTGGCGTGAGTTGTTCGATGAAACAGTTCTATCCCCAAATCTGCTTCTAATGCTTGGATTTGGCGACTAATTGTCGATTGAGTAACACCGCATTTCCGCGCTGCTTGTTGAAAGCTGCCTGTTTCCGCGATCGCAAGAAAGGCTTGCAACTGCTCTAGTCGCATTTTTTCGTAGCCTGAATTACATTTAGAGATTTCATTAACTTAACGGTTTTTTCTCCTAAATTTGGTACAGTTTGTTACCAGGAATTTTCTTTACAATATTTTAATTTAAATTTTTCGGATTAGTATTTTACGGTTTTACTCGTCCATAGTCGCCTTTGCGTCAGATTACTAGCAAATTCTCCTCTCAAAAAATTTGATTATTTTCTTTTGCTGTATCTAAATACCAAAATGAAAATTTCTGGTTCATCACATTTTGGGGCAACGCAATTCGTAATTCGTAATTTGGTTACCATTCCGCCAGGGCGATCGCTACTCCTTGTTGCAAATCTGGTGTGAGTGCGGCATCATTCGCTAGCTGCTGTAATTGTTGATGTGCGACTTCAGGCGCTAGATTCTTAAGTGCAGCGATCGCATGTAGTCTTACCTGTGCATCTGGATCTGCCAATAGCAAAATCAATGGTTCAATCGCCTGCAATCTGCCTAACTGCCCTAAAGACAAAGCGATCGCGCTTTTGATGTTGGTTATTTCTGTAGCTGGATGCTTTGATTCCAGCATTTCCAGCAAAATTTCTGTGGCTATGATGCTTAACTGCGGCTGTTGTACTCGCCCTAGAACTGTGACTATTTCCTGCCACAGTGTTTCTAGCGAGCTTTGATTCAGCGCTTGTTGCAGATATTCCAAACTGGAAGAATTCCCTAACCAGCTAAGGGCACGAGTTATCTCTAATTGCAGCTTCAGCGATGTCTGAGGTGAGATCAGCACTTGGAATAAGTGTTGGGCAGCTTCGTCACAAGCCATCCGGGAAAGGGCAATTGCTGCTGCACAAGCAACGTCTTCATTTAAGTCATGCAGTCTAGGTTGCAATCTTGCGACTAAATCGAGTGTTTCGCATAAGTCAGGACGAAAACCTAAACCCTGCACTGCGGCGCGTCGGACTGTAGCAGCCACATCATTCAAAGCGTTGATCAATATGGGTGGTACACGTTCATCATGAAAACTGCTGAGGGATTCAATTGCTGCAACCCTAACTGTGGCTTGGGAATCTTGTACCACACTCAACAGCGGTACAATCGTTTCTGTTCGCCGGATGTAAGAGAGCGATCGCACTGCTAAAAGTCGTGTATCTTCCTCTATTAAGAGTTCGGAGAGTGCCGCGATAGCCAGAGTATCCATTTGCCCTAATGCGGCAGCGGCCATTTCCTTCAATTCTTGATTTTCGGCGCTTTTCAATAATTGCACCAAAGGAGCGATCGCATTTGGATGCTGAAACTCGCCCAATATTCGCACCGCATACCAGCGTACTTCTTCCTCTGCGTCTTCATCTTCTAATATCTCAATTAGCCGAGGAATAGCAACATTACCCAATTGAATCAAAACCTTGGCAATGTCCCAGCGTTGCTGAAAATCTCCCATATCTAAAATCGAGAGTGCTAATTCCAGGAGATATTCTCGATTTTTCACTATTTCTGGATTTGTAGAGTCTTCTTTTAGAATCATCTGCTGTAAATATTGCATCAGCGATGACCAATCAGCTGCATCATGTGCTGCCTGTGCCTGCACCAAAAGCTGGTTGATATTATTCACGATTCGTAGAATCCCCTATTCTGCTAGTTTATATTTTTTCAATGGCGGCTCAATAAAAACTCTGCGTACCTTTGCGTTTAAAAACGTTCTACTCATATTTGCTTCACTACAACAGAATTGCCCTCAATTTTAGCGGCATAAGTTTTTAATGGTTCTGTAGCTGGGCCTTTTTGCACTTTACCATCAACTCCAAATTCTGAACCATGACAGGGACAAGAGAATTTTTTTGCTTGTTCTTGCCATGTCACTATGCAACCTGCATGAGCGCAGGTGGGGTTAACAGCAATTATATTTTCAGTTTTAGATGTACCAATTACCAGCACAGCTCCAACAGGTGAGTTTTTCTCCAACAATTGGCCAGTCTTATCTAAATCCGTGGAAGTGCCTACTTTTTGCCAATCCCCAGATACTGAAGACGTCGGTGCATTTGTTTGGGAAGAACAAGCGGCAATTGCTACAGGCAAAGAACTCGCTATCCAACCTAAACCTACCCAATTAATGAAATCACGACGTTTCATGGCTGTTGCAATTATGTCTAGGTTTTAACTAACATACGCCATCTTCAAGAATTTTTGAATTCAAATTAGCTGCGATCCGCGCAATCGCTCTTACTCATGAGGCTTGCGCCCCTAAATAGCCATACTAAGTGCAGAAAACGCATCAGAATAATACGTTTTTGGCAATTTTATCAAAATTTCGTAGCTATTTATACGATTTTAGCTAAATTACCACTTTAACCTTAAGAGTATGTAAATCGTTACACTTTCAGTACCAGAACAACCTTTACACCTTTACCAAATGGAAGCACGCAAAGATTGTTCCTGAAGCCATAATTCAAGTAACAAAATATACACTTAATGAGAATTAACCCCGTATATCCGGGAATTGCTGAAACTACGAGTCAATTGATAGTGGGCAATGAGTAGAGTATGGCGAAAACAATTCTACCATTCAAAAACCCTCAAAAGCTCAAAATAGCAAGTTTTGAAATTTTAATGCGATAGACGATTAGCTTATAGAGATTTTTCGAGATTAACAATTTGCAATGAGAGTCAACTCATGACAGATACAGCAACTACCACCACAGCTAGCCTCAACAAGTTTGAGAAATTTAAGGCAGAAAAAGATGGACTTACCGTCAAAAGCGAGATAGAGAAATTTGCTGCCCTTGGTTGGGAAGCAATGGATGAAACAGACCGTGACCATCGGCTCAAGTGGGTGGGTGTATTTTTTCGCCCAGTTACGCCTGGTAAGTTTATGATGCGGTTGCGGTTACCTAACGGTATCCTCACGAGTGATCAGATGCGTGTGTTAGCGGAAGTCGTACAGCGTTACGGTGACGATGGCAGCGCCGATATTACCACGAGGCAGAATATCCAATTACGGGGGATCAGGATTGAAGACTTACCGGATATTTTTAATAAATTTAGCGCTGTAGGTTTAACCAGTGTTCAGTCAGGGATGGATAACATCCGCAATATCACAGGTGATCCAGTGGCGGGGTTAGATGCGGATGAATTGTTCGACACGCGAGAGTTAGTGCAGCAAATTCAGGATATGCTCACTAACAAAGGAGAAGGGAACGCAGAGTTTACCAACCTCCCCCGCAAATTTAACATTGCAATTACTGGTGGAAGAGACAATTCAGTTCACGCCGAAATTAACGACTTGGCTTTTGTACCAGCGTTTAAGCAAGGGAATGGGCAAGAATTTTCTCAATCCCCGACATTCGGATTTAACGTCCTGGTAGGTGGCTTTTTCTCAGCCAAACGCTGTGAGGCGGCGATTCCTTTAAATGCTTGGGTAGCACCTGAAGATGTGGTTGCTTTATGTAAAGCCATTTTAGAAGTTTTTCGTGACCACGGCTTACGCGCTAACCGACAAAAATCTCGCCTGATGTGGTTGATTGACGACTGGGGTTTAGATAAATTCCGTTTAGAGGTAGAAAACCGTTTGGGTAAGTCATTGTTACCCGCAGCGCCAAAAGACGAAATCGACTGGGAAAAACGCGACCACATTGGTGTATATAAACAGAAGCAACCAGAATTAAACTACGTAGGCTTCAATATCCCTGTTGGTCGTTTGTATGCCGAGGATATGTTTGAAATTTCCCGCCTGGCAACAGTTTACGGTAACAGTGAAATCCGGCTCACGGTTGAGCAGAACGTAATTATCCCCAATATTCCTGACTCACGTTTAGCCACATTTTTAACTGAGCCATTGCTAGAAAGGTTTGCTGTTAACCCTGGTTTACTGACGCGATCGCTAGTTTCTTGCACAGGCGCACAATTTTGCAACTTTGCCCTCATCGAAACCAAAAACCGCGCTTTGGCAATGATTCAAGCCTTGGAAGCAGAGTTAATCCTAACTCGCACGGTACGTATTCACTGGACTGGGTGTCCTAACTCCTGTGGACAGCCACAAGTAGCCGACATCGGCTTGATGGGAACTAAAACTCGCAAAAATGGCAAAACCTTGGAAGGAGTTGATATCTACATGGGCGGTAAAGTCGGTAAAGATGCTCATTTGGGAACTTGCGTCACCAAAGGCATACCTTGCGAAGACTTACAGCCAGTCTTACAAGATTTACTCATCCAACACTTCGGGGCGAAACTCAAGCAAGAAGCCTTAGTTACTCATTAGACCTGTCTTGAAAAGAAGGCAGAATGACAGGAGGCAGAGGGCAGAAGGAAGGAAAAAGTTTTCATCCTTAGTTTCAATCTCAGATTATAAACTCTCTGCGCCTCTGCGACTCTGCGTGAAACTTAAAATTCTTGCTTTCCAAATATTCCTGCAAGAAGTCTATTAAATGAGTGCCGAGTGGATAAAAAGCAACAACCAACAACAGCAACAACCAACAACTAAGTAACTAACAACTAAAGGAAAAATGGCAAATCTTTCGCGTAGAAAATTTATTTTCACCACCAGTGCTGCGGCTGCTGCTTCTATCTTGGCTCATGGTTGCTCCTCTAATAATTCCAATTCAGCCACAACAGGTGGACAAGCACCTTCGGCTGCCTCAGCTGCCAACGTCTCTACAGCAGCTAACGCACCGAAAGTAGAAACAACCAAAGCAAAGCTAGGATTTATCCCTCTAACTGACGCTGCACCACTAATTATTGCTAAAGAAAAGGGCTTTTTTGCCAAATACGGCATGGCTGATGTTGAGGTCATCAAGCAAAAATCTTGGCCTGTCACCCGCGATAACCTGAAAATTGGTTCAGCTGGCGATGGGATTGATGGCGCACACATCCTCAGCCCCATGCCTTATTTAATGACTATCAACGATAAAGTGCCCATGTATCTTTTGGCACGGTTAAATACCAACGGTCAGGCGATCTCTGTAGCTAATAAATTGAAAGATTTGAAAGTTGGCTTAGAGAGTAAGGGGTTGAAAGAGGCAGCTGAAAAAGCCAAAGCTGATAAACAATCCATGAAAGTTGCCATGACTTTCCCTGGTGGTACTCATGATTTGTGGATGCGCTATTGGCTAGCGGCTGGCGGGATTAATCCCGATCAAGATGTGGTTTTAGAACCTGTACCACCACCACAAATGGTGGCGAATATGAAAGTTGGTACAGTCGATGCCTTTTGTGTGGGAGAACCCTGGAATGCTCAATTGGTTAGCCAAAAGTTAGGTTATACAGCTTTAGTTACAGGCGAGTTGTGGAAAGACCATCCAGAAAAAGCCTTTGCTATGCGTAAAGATTGGGTTGATAAAAATCCCAACGCTACCCAAGCACTTTTGATGGCAGTTCTAGAAGCTCAACAGTGGTGCGATAAGCCAGAAAACAAAGAGGAGATGTGCAAAATCTGCTCTGACCGCAAATACTTTAACGTTGCTGCCGCAGATATTTTAGAAAGGTCTAAGGGCAATATTGACTACGGCGATGGACGCACGCAACAAAACTTCGCCAATAGTATGAAGTACTGGGCTAATAACGCTTCCTATCCTTACAAGAGCCACGATACTTGGTTTTTAACAGAAGAGATTCGCTGGGGTTATTTGCCAAAAGATACCAAAGTTAAAGAAATCGTCAATCAAGTAAACAAAGAAGACCTTTGGAAACAAGCAGCGAAAGCAATTAATGTACCTGCTTCTGAGATTCCTAGTAGTACTTCTCGTGGGGTTGAGACTTTCTTTGATGGTGTCAAATTTGACCCAGAAAAACCAGAAGAATATCTCAATAGTTTGAAAATTAAAAAAGTTTAATGATAGCTGCGATCGCTGCTTTTTGGCCCAACTAGAGTACAACAGGAGAAAGTAAAAAAATGACAGCTATTGTAGGCAGCCGTATTAACAGAAAAAAGTCTCAAAATGCTATCAGTAAATTATTTTGGCAAAAGATTGCGCCGCCACTAGCAGCATTAGCTATTTTTCTAGTGATTTGGCAATTACTTTGTTTAAACCCTAACTTTAAATTACCTGGGCCAATAGAAACAATTACTGAAACTTGGAATCCTTTTATCATTCAGCCATTTTTTGATAATGGTGAAAGTGATAAAGGCTTGGGTTGGCAAATACTTAGTAGTTTAGGAAGAGTAGGTTTGGGATTTTCCCTATCGGCAATTGTG
This sequence comes from Mojavia pulchra JT2-VF2, assembly GCA_019359325.1. Taxonomy (GTDB): domain Bacteria; phylum Cyanobacteriota; class Cyanobacteriia; order Cyanobacteriales; family Nostocaceae; genus Mojavia; species Mojavia pulchra. Next base: position 481,898 of record JAHHHN010000001.1, read on the forward strand.
GGAATTGCCTTGGGAATTGTCATCGGCGCAAATTCATTACTCTTTAATGCTGTAGATCCCCTATTTCAAGTATTACGAACTGTACCGCCTCTAGCATGGCTACCCATCTCACTGGCAGCATTCCAACAGGCTAATCCTTCAGCGATTTTTGTCATTTTCATTACATCTATTTGGCCAATTATTATCAACACCACAGTAGGTGTACAACAAATTCCTCAAGACTACGTTAATGTTGCTAGGGTGTTACGTCTCAAAGGCGTAAAGTATTTCTTTAAAATAGTGTTTCCCGCCACTGTTCCTTATATCTTCACAGGCTTACGCATTGGTATTGGTTTATCTTGGTTAGCAATTGTTGCCGCGGAAATGTTAGTTGGTGGTGTAGGTATTGGTTCGTTTATTTGGGATGCCTACAACACTACTACAGAAACAAACATGAGCGAGATTATTTTAGCCCTCGTCTACGTTGGTTTAGTTGGCTTGCTGTTAGATAGAATGGTAGCTTTTATCGCTAGCAAAGTTGTAGCAGAACAGAAGTAATGAGAGGGCAGAGGGCAGAAGTATGAAGCTTTAGTCCTGCAAATAAGAAATGACGAATGACCAAGGACTAATAACAAATGACTACTTTTGTAGAAGTTGACCATGTTGACCGTGTATTTGAACTACCAAATGGTGGCAAATATATTGCTCTTAAAAATATTGAATTGAAAATCCAACAAGGGGAATTTGTTTCTCTAATTGGACATTCTGGTTGCGGTAAATCTACCTTGCTCAATATCATTGCAGGTTTAGATAGAGCCAGTATTGGCGGTGTAACTTTGGAAGGGCGAGAAGTTAAAGAACCAAGTCCAGATAGGATGGTAGTGTTTCAAAACTACTCGTTGCTTCCCTGGTTAACAGTACGGGAAAACATCGCTCTGGCCGTGGATGAAGTCTATAAGGATCAGCCCAAGGGTAAACGTCGCTTAATTGTCGAAGAACATATCGACATGGTAGGACTGCGCCTTGCAGCTAATAAACGTCCGAGCGAGTTATCTGGGGGGATGAAGCAACGGGTAGCGATCGCCCGCGCCTTGGCTACCCGTCCCAAGTTGTTACTGCTAGACGAACCCTTTGGGGCGTTAGACGCCTTAACACGCGGTAGTTTGCAAGAACAACTGATGAAAATCTGCAACGAACATAACGTTACCTGCGTGATGGTGACACACGATGTCGATGAAGCGCTATTGTTGAGCGATCGCATCGTTATGCTCACCAATGGCCCAGAAGCACACATCGGGCAAATTCTAGAAGTCCCGATCCCCCGCCCTAGACAGCGCCTAGAAGTAGTAAATCATCCCAGCTATTACAATCTGCGGAACGAAATGATTTACTTCCTCAACCAGCAAAAACAGGCTAAGAAACGCAAAGCTGCACAGACTCAAGCACCAATCGTTGTATCCCGCAATGGCTTAGAAAAAGTCAATCTAGACATTGGCTTTTTACCCCTGACTGATGCCGCACCGTTAATCGTTGCTCAAGAAAAAGGCTTCTTTGCTCAGTACGGCTTAGAACAAGTCACCCTCAGCCGCGAAACTAGTTGGAAGGAAATCGCTAAAGGTGTGGGTACTGGCAGATTAGATGCAGCCCAGATGGTCGCTGGAATGCCTCTTGCCCTCACTTTAGGTGCTGGTGGTAAACCGTCGATTCCTGTAGTCAACGCCTTAAATCTTTCCCGCAACGCTAACGCCATCACCTTAAGCAAAAGATTGTATAGTCAAGGCGTGAGAAACCTGGCTGACTTAAAAACAGCAATTAATGCCTCTCCCGACCAAATTCTGACTTTGGGAATCGTACATCCCACATCAATGCAGAACTTAATCCTGCGTTACTGGCTGGCCGCTGGTGGGATCGATCCTGATAGAGATGTCAGTCTGACGGTAATCCCACCAACAGAAATGGTTTCCCAACTTAAAGCCGGAAATATTGACGGTTACTGTGCTGGAGAACCCTGGAACTACCTTGCTGTTCATGAAGATATCGGTTTTGTTGCTGCTACCGCCCTAGAAATTTGGTCAGGACAGCCGAAAAAAGTTTTGGGAGTGCGGGAAGAGTGGGCGCAGCAGTACCCAGAAACTTATCTTGCTTTGGTAAAAGCACTGTTAGAAGCCTGCAAATACTGCGACGACTTCCGCAATCGAGAAGAAATTCTGGAATTAATCTGCCGCCCTGAGTACTTGAATACCAATCCTGCATACGTCCGTCCTGGTTTTATCGATCCTTACGATCGCGGCAACGGTACAGAACCCCAGGAACTAGCAAGATACAACCAGTTTTATCTCAATCAAACCAACTATCCCAACCGCACCGAACTTTTGTGGATGGTGACTCAGCTAGCACGTTGGGGTTTAGTAACCTTCCCCAAAAATTGGGTGGAGGTAATTGACAGAGTTTGCCGCACGGACGTTTTTGGTGCTGCTGCACGCGACCTCGGCATCCTCGATATCGGACAGGACAACCCCATTCATTTATTTGATGGTAAAGTTTTTAACCCTTCAAATCCCATAGAGTACCTCAACAGCTTGGAAATCAAACGACAAATCCGTATTGAAGAAGTATTTATTTAGTCAAGAGTCAAGGGTCAAGAGTAATTAATTATCCTCCTCATCTTCCTCTCTCTGCGTGAGGAAATTATAAATTCATCGAACAAAGCAAAAAAACATCATGCAAACAGCAAAAAGAACAAACACCCAACTCAACCAACTACAAACACAAAAAGCAGAAAATTTTCTGGTGATTGAAGGCGTCAGCAAAATTTACCCCACTCCCGAAGGCCCTTACACGGTATTGGATGGCGTTGACCTAAAAGTTCGTGAAGGTGAATTTGTTTGCATAATTGGTCATTCTGGTTGTGGTAAATCAACCCTACTCAACATGATTTCCGGGTTCAACACCCCTACTGATGGTGTAGTTCTCCTGCAAGACCAGCCGATCACCGAACCAGGCCCAGACCGGATGATGGTATTCCAAAACTACTGTCTTTTGCCTTGGTTGAGTGTCTTTGACAACGTTTACTTGGCTGTTGATTCGGTGTTTCCGAAAAAAACTCAGGCAGAAAAAAGAGCGATCGTTAGAGAACATTTGGCAATGGTGGGGCTAACAGAAGCCGCAGATAAAAAACCGAGTCAGATTTCTGGGGGGATGAAGCAGCGAGTTGCGATCGCCCGCGCCCTCTCTATCCGTCCGCAAGTTCTGATTCTTGATGAACCCTTCGGTGCATTAGATGCGATCACTAAAGAAGAATTACAAGAAGAACTACTGCAAATCTGGCGCGATCATCAAGTCACCGTACTCATGATTACGCATGACATTGATGAGGCACTTTTCTTAGCCGATAGAGTTGTGATGATGACTAACGGGCCTGCTGCTCAAATTGGTGAAATCTTAGATATTCCTTTCTCCCGCCCCCGCAATCGTCGCCGCATCATGGAAGACCCGGAATACTATAACTTGCGGAACTATGCCCTAGACTTCTTGTATCGCCGTTACGCTCACGATGATGAGTAAAAACAATTAGCAAAATTCTTTGGCATCTATCTTTGAAAGTATGAATTTTAACGCATAGCTATGATGCCGTTTTTACATTCATATCATCAAAATGTGATTGCAGATACAAATAAACTTGCTAGGTAATTTTAGTTTAGTATTAACAACAACTTACGCACTCCCTAAAATTTTTCTAATTAGGGAGTATGAATTTCAGCTTTAGAGTTAGCACAAATATCAAGAAATATCTGATCTGCTGAGGGTAATTACTTAATTACCCCTGTATTTTTCCATGCAGTTTTTTGACTGAGGAAGGTTTGAATGCTCAAAGGATTATTTTCATTCAGGGATCGCTATCGTATATTGCATCAGACTTGGTTTGCCTTTTTTCTCACCTTTGTCTGTTGGTTTAATTTTGCTCCCTTTGCGACCACTATTGGCAAGCAACTAGATTTAGCACCTGAGCAAATTAAAACTTTGGGCATTTGTAACCTTGCCCTCACAATTCCAGCACGGCTAATTATCGGTATGCTTCTGGATCGCTTTGGCCCCAGAATTACATACTCAATACTGTTAATGTTCGCTGCCGTTCCTTGTTTAGCTACGGCGTTTTCGCAAGACTTTAACCAACTAGTGATCAGCCGCCTACTGATGGGGATTGTTGGTTCTGGGTTCGTTGTGGGTATCCGCATGGTAGCTGAATGGTTCCCTCCAAAAGAGATGGGAAGTGCCCAAGGTATTTATGGCGGTTGGGGTAATTTTGGGGCTTTTGGTGCAGAGTTTGCCCTACCAATGATTGCCGTTGCTACTAGCTTTTTGGCTGGTGGTGCTTCCAATTGGCGGTTGGCGATCGCCCTTACAGGTATCATTGCTGCTATATACGGTGTAATTTATTACAATACAGCCCAAGATACACCTGCTGGCAAAGTCTACAATAAACCCAAGAAAAATGGCGCTTTGGAAGTAACTAGCGTTAAAAGCTTTTGGGCAATGATTCTCTCAAATTTTGGTTTGATTTTTGCCTTAGGTTTGTTGGCTTGGCGCTTAGAACAGAAGAATATTCACTTTCTTAATCAAACCCAAATGTATTTGGCTTGGGTGTTGTTAGCAGGATTGTTTGCTTACCAAACTTACAAAGCTTATCAAGTTAACAAAGAATTACTAATTGGCAAGAAAACTTACGCGCCTGCACAGCGTTATCAGTTTGGTCAAGTTGCTTTACTCGAATTCACTTACGTAACTAATTTTGGTAGTGAGTTAGCAGCCGTTTCTATGCTACCTGCCTTCTTTGAAAAAACCTTTGGTTTAGAGCATGTAGTAGCAGGAATGATCGCCGCTACTTATCCCTTTTTAAACTTAGTTTCTCGCCCCAGCGGTGGCTTAATTTCGGATAAATTTGGCTCACGTAAGTGGACAATGACAATTATCAGCGCTGGCATTGGTATTGGCTATTTAATAATACATTTTATTAACAGTAGCTGGCCAATTCCTTTAGCGATCGCAGCGACTATGTTTGCTGCTTACTTTGCCCAAGCTGGCTGCGGTGCAACCTACGGTATTGTACCTCTAATTAAAAAAGAAGCTACCGGGCAAATCGCCGGCAATGTTGGAGCTTACGGTAATTTCGGTGGCGTAATTTATCTGACAATTTTCAGCTTAACTGATGCATCAACACTCTTTAGCACAATGGGTATAGCAGCTATAATTTGCGCTTTCATGTGTGGTTTCTTCCTCAAAGAACCAAAAGGTTCATTTGCATCTGGTGATGAAGTTGAATCCCAAGAAACAGAAGTCAATCGATCTTCTTTATTAGTAGAAGAATAAGCGAAAACTAAGATGAAGAGTATTTTATTCTTCATCTTATACTTATGTATTTAGTAAATCAGCAGTAGCTTATAAAAATGTGTTTGTTTATTATTTATATATAAAGAACAAAATAATCACATAAAGAATACTCATAATTTTGCAAAATTGAAATCATTAATTACAGCAACTTTTGATCTACAACCTGCTACTTAAACATTTAAACAATTGGCGAATACGGTGTACCTGCCATGAGCGAATTTACCAAAACTTTATGTCCTTACTGTGGTGTTGGATGTGGACTCGAAGTTTCACCCCCAGCCCAACACGGCAAAGCGACTCATCGTGATAGTCAAGGAACTCCAATTTGGCGGGTGCGGGGAGACAAAGCCCATCCATCAAGCCAGGGTATGGTTTGTGTCAAAGGTGCGACGATCGCTGAGTCTTTGGATAAGAACAGACTACATTACCCAATGGTGCGGGACTCTTTAGATCAGGAGTTCCGGCGCGCCAGTTGGGATGAAGCTTTTGATATCATCACCAAACGTATTCAAACAGTGCGCTTCACCCAAGGGCCAGAAGCTATATGTATGTATGGTTCTGGTCAATTTCAAACTGAGGATTATTACATCGCCCAGAAACTGATGAAAGGATGTCTGGGTAGCAATAATTTTGATGCCAATTCTCGTTTATGTATGTCTAGCGCTGTAGCTGGGTACATTCAAAGCTTTGGCGCAGATGGCCCTCCCTGTTGCTACGATGATTTAGAGTTAACCGACTGTGCATTTTTAATTGGTACGAATACCGCTGAGTGTCACCCGATTGTTTTCAATCGCTTGGCGAAGTACCACAAAAAAAATCGTAAAGTCAAAATGATTGTGGTTGATCCCCGGCGCACACCAACCGCAGAAGCCGCTGATTTACATTTAGCTATTCGTCCTGGTACAGATATCGACTTATTAAACGGTATTGCTCACTTGTTGATGCGCTGGAACTACATTGATGTCGGATTCATTGACGACTGTACCAACAACTTTCCTGCTTATGCTGAAGTTATTCGCCACTATGCCCCGAATGTAGTAGCTTATCGATGTGGGATAAGTATTGCAGATTTAGAAACAGCGGCTCGCTACTGGGGGCAATCTCAGCGGGTACTGTCTTTATGGTCGATGGGTGTGAATCAATCAAGCGAAGGTACGGCTAAGGTCAGAACTATTATTAACCTGCACTTGATGACCGGACAGATTGGTAAGCCTGGGGCGGGGCCTTTTTCGCTGACAGGACAGCCAAATGCTATGGGAGGGAGGGAAGCTGGAGGTTTAGCGCACTTATTACCTGGTTATCGCTTGGTAAAAAATCCCCAGCACCGTGCAGAAGTTGAAGATTTTTGGGGACTGAAGCGGGGGCAGATTTCACCCAATCCCGGTCTGACGGCTTGGGATATGATTACTGGGTTGGAAAATGGCGCAGTGGGTTTACTGTGGATTGCTGCTACCAACCCAGCTGTCAGTATGCCAGATTTAGAGCGGACGAAGAAGGCGTTGTTGCGATCGCCCTTCACTGTCTACCAAGATGCTTATTACCCGACAGAAACCGCTGCTTATGCTCACGTCTTGCTACCTGCTGCTCAGTGGGGCGAGAAAACTGGGGTAATGACCAATTCGGAACGCACAGTTACCCTGTGTCAAGCATTCCGCCAACCACCAAGAGAAGCGAAACCAGATTGGGAAATTTTCGCCGAAGTAGGGCGCAGATTAGGCTTTGTCAAAGAATTTGCTTTTGCTAACTCTGCTGAAGTCTATGCTGAATTTGTCCAACTAACTCGCCACCGTCCCTGCGAGATGACGGGTATTAGTCATGAGCAATTACAAGCACAAGGCCCCACGCAATGGCCTCATCCAGAAAAGGACGCGGGGCCATTTCCCTTCTCCGTATATCCTAAGTATGGTAAGCGCCTCTACACCGATTTACGCTTTCATACTCCTGATGGTCGTGCGCGGTTTGGGGCGTATCACTCACGAGGGCTGGCAGAACCACCAGACCCGGATTATCCCTTTGTGCTGACCAATGGGCGACTTTACGGACACTGGCATACCCAAACTCGTACTGGTCGAATTGATAAAATTCGACAAATGCATCCCGAACCGTTTATTGAGATTCATCCTCGTGATGCTGCTTTTTTAGGGATTACAGATAACCACTGGCTCGAAGTGCGATCGCGTCGGGGTAAAGCTAAGTTCCCGGCAAAAGTCACAAAAGCGATCGCCCCTGGTACGGTGTTTGTTCCTATGCATTGGGGGGCGTTGTGGGCAAATGATGCTGAAGCTAATGCTCTCACCCATCCAGAATCTTGCCCCGATTCATTGCAACCAGAATTAAAAGCTTGTGCAGTGCAGGTAATGCCAATTTCTGTGGAAGTTCCACACAAAAATTATCAACTTCAGTCCTCGCAATGGTAAGCTGCTACATATACCATTAAATAAGTAATTGGTAATTCAGTTCATAGGTAATAGTCAATAGTTGCTATTATTTTTTCTAATCTTGTAAAAACACGGGTAACTGTATCCTTATTTTATAAGTATGACCGATCAATTCTCACTGAATTATTACTAGCAAAAAAGCAAAAACTCCAATAAAAGTTAATTTCCTGCCGTTAGCCTTAGCTATGAAAAAACACAAATCGCGGCACTGTGTTTTTTGCTAATCCTCTAGATTTATCTACGAGGGTTTTCTTTTATATTTTTGCTAATTACTTGCTATTTAAAAAGAGGGGGCAGCACATGAGAAGGCTAGTCAAGGGAATTAAAGAACTTGCTAAAGACGATAACTTTATGCACTCAATTGAAAAAATAGAAGTGCTAGTCTCGAAAGTGTTATCCCTATTGATGGTGCTGGTAATTTTGGCTGCGATCGGAGATTTAGTGATTTTCCTGATGAAAGAGTTATTTACCACACCATACGGGAGATTCAATACTACATTATTTAAAATTTTTGGTTTATTTTTAAATATTTTAATTGCATTAGAAATTTTAGAGAACATCACTGCTTACTTGCGAAAACACGTTGTTCAAGTTGAGTTAGTTATTGTTACTTCTTTAATTGCTGTGTCGAGAAAAATTATTATTCTTGACTTAGAAAAAGTAACAGGAATTGATATCATTGGATTGGGAGTTGCCGTTCTGGGTCTGTCAATTAGTTATTTGCTCATCCGTTTTAGTAATTCTAGAAAACATAATTAATACCATATTAATATTGAAGATGCATATTATTAGCCTTCTGTGGCAGTTTTTGTTCTGTAGTTATCGGCTGGAAGCTTGAAGTGATAATGTGCAGATCACATAAAATTAGTATGTCATTTTCTATATAAATGAGTGTTGCAATATAAAATTATGGTAACTTTCTTTGAATTTGAAGCAGATTTTGTTGATTCTCTTCGCTGTATACCGATGCAGGTACGCTACAAACTAGATACCTGTGGTATCAAGCTAAAATTATCTGATTGGAATCAGATGTCTCAAGCTGATCGTCAGGCTTTAGTTGAATTACCTTGCACTACAGAAACAGAAATTCAATCTTATCGGCAAGATCTCGAACAGTTAATTTTAAATCGCACTGGTGTACCAGCTACACATTTGCCTATTGAGCCTGAACCTGCATGGATTGACTCTACAAATATCCCAACTAGTGTTCAAGAGCAAGCTCAAGCAATAGATATCACCCTTACACCTCAACAGTGGGCATCTTTAACTCCTTTACAGCGTTTTGCCCTGATTAAACTCAGTCGTTCTGGGCATGAAAATAAAAACTTTCCCAAAGCAATAAGAGAGTTTAATCTGCTGTAAATGCAATATTTACACAAGTACTAACTGAAACCGAGGATGCTTTCCTTGTCCCCCCTGGGCGAACGGTGTATTAAGCATTTACCAGTACTGAATGTTATTTTTTAGTTACAAAAAATACTATAAAATGGCTACAAAAAATTATAATTTTTTTGTATTTAGCTAAATATAGTAAATACTACTAAATATCTAATAAATGACCAACCATAGAATTTCTACTAGGATGTCAGTAATACCTAATCTATATAATCGATAATTACTACACGTTTCAAACAAGCTTGAGGACAAAATTCCAGTAGTTATAATACTTGTTAACACTTGATAAGACAATTTTAAATTTTCATTGAGCAAATTTTGAATGCCTGAGCAGTGAGTAAAGCTATAGTGTATTTAGCAAAGCCACAGCTACAGCAGTCGTAATTAGTATATGAACAAGTTACAAGTCAAAATCCTGTTAAATCAGATACTCTTTTTTCACAAGCTAAATGAGATTGCTGTAATGTGGCTTTGCTGAGGTTCTAATGCCAAAGTATTTTAAGAATTAGTTTAAACACGCACTCTAACTCGATGACAGGCAAAAACGCAAGACATAATGCATTTCTGCGGCTAGTGTCTGGTAATGGAGCACCTTATAGGTCAGAATCCCGCTACTCGCTGCTCCCTAGTAAAGAGGTGGTAATTGGACGCGACCCCAGCTGTCAAGTTGTCTTGGATGCCATGATGTATCGGATGGTATCCCGTCGTCATGCTGTGATTCGTCCCCTCTCTTCATCTCCAGATGGCAAATTTAGCTGGCTAATTTGTGATTTGAATAGTGCTAATGGCACTTATTTAAATGGACACCGCCTACAAGGTTGTCAAGAATTACATGCAGGCGATCGCATTTCTTTGGGTGCTGATGGACCGCAATTTGTGTTTGAACACGAATTTGTCTCCCCAGTTACGATCATGACCAGGCCAGCCACACCACTGCCATCAGCAGGTTACCCCCAAGGGCAATTAAAACCTGATTCGGTGAGCTTTACTCAACTGTTTCCCATTATTTCTACTGGCAAAGATTTAACTCGTAAAGCTTACCTCGTACCGGGAATTCTGACAGTAGTATTCGTGGTGCTAATGTTTGCTACGGTAGGTCAGCCGCAAGCTAATCAAGTTATTGTAGCGAGCTACATAGCATTTGCTGCCTATTATTTTGTTTACCAACTGTGCGGTAAACCGAAGCCTTGGTGGGTACTCATGTCAGTAGCATTGGGTACGTCGTTTATTTTGCTCAGTCCCCTATTAGATTTATTTATCTTTGTGTTTCGTGGCATTCTGCCTGGTAACTTGCCTTCAAATCAGGATTCGATCACCTTTACAGAATTGCTGGTGCGAATGTTTTTTGGTGCTGGGTTGATGGAAGAATTACTAAAGGCTTTACCTGTATTGGCAGTGTTGTTAATTGCTATTAAATTGCCCTCACCTTGGCGAGAACGCATAGGCGTTTGGGAACCTCTAGATGGGATTCTCTTAGGAACAGCTTCTGCTGTGGGTTTTACCCTGTTAGAAACTCTCGGACAATATGTGCCAGTAATTACACAAAATGTTGCCCAACAGTCAGGAGTAGGGACTGGTCAATTGGTGGGATTGCAATTGCTCATTCCGCGAATTTTAGGCTCTGTAGCAGGACACATGGCTTACAGCGGTTATTTGGGGTATTTTATCGGGTTGGCTGTCCTCAAGCCCCGCCTGAGTTGGCAAATTCTCCCCATTGGTTATATTAGCGCTGCTGCACTCCATGCTTTGTGGAACGCTACCGGATCTATCAATGCTTTACTGTTGGTGGTTGTTGGCGTGTTGTCGTATGCATTTTTGATGGCGGCAATTCTTAAGGCACGTGCTTTATCACCAACGCGATCGCAGAATTTCGCTACCCGCTTTCTCGGCCCTAAATAAGCAGCTAATTAGCGATTACCAAATACGTAAAATTTTGAATTGTTAATTAATTGAAGTTAGTTCTCCACCAGGAACTAAGTGTCTAGAACTCCAACCATTTTTTATGTCTTTGGGTAGATAGTGCTAGTTTGGCAATCCGCTTATAGTCTGAAGTATATTAGGGAAACTGTACTTAGAAAAAAACCAGCAAAAACGCATCAGACCCGCAAGACAAGCGCCGAGTGCGGGCAAAGTTAATAGTTACCTGAAATATAGCCCCATTCAGGAATAACAGACAACTGCATTTAGGATTCTGGCTGAAAGCTATTTAGTCTGGTGAGGGCGTAGTAAGAAATTGCTAAACTAACCTTTGCTTGCTCGACTTCCGATAAAGATGTCCACTCGCGGTTACCCAAGTTACTCATTACACATACCACATTTTGTGGTTCGCCACTACGCATAGCATAGGCATAAGGACGCGCTAAAACCAATAAATCTTCTGCGCCCCAAGTAGGCAGTACATCTTGAACACAGTGAACGAGTTGCTCACCAATTGATTGTTGGGAAGTAAAAATTTCAGCAGCTTTGTGAGCGATCGCATTTAGCCAGCCTTGGGGTACAGCTGAAGCAAAAGATGTTTGTAAGCTTTCTTGCAAAGCCATGACAATCTGGCTGATATTTGTCTTAGAGTCTGAAGCAGTAGATTTTTTTTCCCAAAGATTATCTAACTGGCTATAAAAAACTTGCGATCTTGCCGTAAGTTCTTGCTCAAGCACATCATCGATAAGAAACTGCTGTTCTAGTTGGCAAAAATAAGCTTCTGATTTCTCATCAGCTGGATTCCAGGGGTAACTAGCATCCTCAGCTTCTAGTAAAGTTGCTAAAAAATCTAATTCTACTTGAGATGGTAAAGATGAGATAGTCTCTGAATTGTTGATTTGGTGAGTCATTTGTCGCCTCCAGACTAATTATTTAGCAGTATTGACAGCTACAACTGTCAGAATCACATTTCCGCAAAAAAAAGTGAATTTTGCCTATGGTGAGAATAAATTTGTGAGGCTGTTGCTCATGACTGAAATTGCAATTATGCAATACCTAAGTTAAGAGCCTTCGATAATAAACTGCCATATCTCACCTCTAGAACTACCAAACTTTAATTGCATTCCTGATGTTAAAGGTACTTCCTCTCGGAGGATTTGTTGCCAACCATTAGAACTGAAAATCCAGGTTGTCCCGTAGGTAGATAAATCTTGTAAGTAATAAGTTCTTGCCGGAGCAGTGTCAGTGAAAGTATTCCGACATAAGATTTCAGCATGGCGTTTAGAAACAGAGGGTTCTGGGATGACAATATCATTGTCTTTTGTGCGACCAATCCGAGTCACTCCAGAACGTAATACCCAGGTTTTACCACCTGCTGATAGCGATCGCAAAGAGGCTGTAGGAAATGAAGCTACCACACTCGGAATAGTAGTTTCTGGTAATTCTGTAATTCCTTCATCAAAACTTTTAATCAATTCGCCATTAAAATCTGGATGTAGGTAGAGGACAGGTAAAGTCCATGCTGGTTGATTGAACTTATATACTGTTAACAGTTCTTGCCTAGCTTCTGCCACAGCCTCATCAATTGGCTTGCGCGATCGCAAAGCTTCCGTAAAGACTTGAATAAAACTGTGGCTTTCTTCGTCAGCAATCTCATCGCGCATTCCCAAAACCGCAGGTACGCCATGACGAATCAGCACTTCTGCCAAACTGCTAGAGGGTATAGCTTGATTATTTATAGCAGCTGGTTGTGCGCCCCAGCAGGCATTGAAAACCGCCAGTTTTACACCAGTACGAGTCAATACTTGGGCCAGTTCTATGCCATTGAGGGTCATGCTTGGGCGCAAAAACAGTAATCCTCCATCTGGATCTGGCAGACCGTGACCAGCGTAAAAGAAGACATTGTATGCTTTAGTTTCTAACTCCTGAATCAACTCTTGTGGGCTTGGTTGCAGAAGTGTATGTACCATGCAGGGTGCATATCCCTGAGAATTGCTACCTAAAGGCCCTGCATTGGCGAGAGTTTTTTCTAAGATTGCCGCTTCTTTTTCCAGTTGCAAATTTTCATCTTGTCCTAAAACCAGCAGAATATTTAAAGCTTGGTCTGTTCGCAAATAAGGCAATGATTCAACTTCACTGGTAGTGCGACTAAATAGTAAATCTTGAGATAGAGACATCGCCGATTGGCCAGGCTCACGTTGCATAATTTCCCAAGGTAGGGCGATGAGATCCGGGTCACGAATTTCCAGTCGAAAGCGCAGACGTGTATGCTGCCCCATAGCAATGCCACGACTTCGTTCTAAACTTCCGAGAATTTGCCCATTAAATAACCAACGCCATAAATGAATTCCCAAGTATTGCATTAAGCGGCTACTGTAGCCTCCTGGCTGACCCGAAGGCAATGAAACCAAGTTCACTGGTAATGGATTTGTTTGTAGAGGCGTTGAGCGAGAGTAAATACTTAAGGGGCTATGACCAGCAAACATCTGCTGCCATTCTTGCCAAACTTGAGAGAGTTCCACAGGCCATATACAATCATGCAAAACATAACCACTGGGATAGGGAGCCTTAACCACCCATATGGCGAAGTTATCAGAGCTAGTATTAATCAAACGGGCGATCGCCAGGTTCAGGCATGGCAATGGATTCATTAAATCAAAAGGTATTAAATAACAAATAATTTCAAATAAAAATTTTCCAATGTAAAAATATCTACATTGTATTGTAAGTTTTTTTCGCTGGTTATTACCTGTATTATTTCAGGTTTTTACCAATTTATGGAGTATTCGATTTGGTTGGACTAGTATCACTTTGTGGATTTGGTACAGGTGTCTGGTTATCTAGCGATGGCGAGACATCATCACATGCACTCGGCTGTTTTGCTGATAAAACATTGACCTTATATTTTTTTAGTTGAGATTGGGAGAATTGAATTGGTGCTAATTTCTCTACTTGTTGCGAAGAGTTAGAATTATCTGGTTTATTCACTGATGACTGAGCTGGTGTATCTTGGGGGCACAAGCGCAGTTGCACGAAAAAATCTCTAGAACCCGCTTTAGGATTTGGTTTTTTATCGATAACTTGTAAAAGGCTACCAGAGGGTAATAATTCTTGGTTATTTAGGCGGATTGGGGCCTGGGTTTGAATTACCCACCCAGAATCAAGGTTGTCAATAGTTCGCGGTGCAGTTGCTTCTGTGGTAGTTGGCTGCGGAGTTGCGGTTGGGCTAGTCACAACTGGAGTTTCACCGGATGGCGATCGCATCTGCATTACTAAGTATCCCAAATAACCGGCTGCTAAAACTAATATTAACGGAACTATAAAATTTAGTGGTAGTTGGGCAGTTTTGGCAGGCTTAGTTTCTGGGATTACTTGTGTTTTCTGATTGGGGTTACCTAGGAGTGTTCCTTGTACTGTTCTGGACGGAGCATTAGTAGCTTTACCCAGGAAACTGTCTGGTATGACCGCTGCCAGGCTTGAGTTTGGTTCAGAGTATCGAACTTGACAATGTACTAAGGCAATAGTGACATTATCATGTCCATTTTTAGTGTTAGCAATTTCTACTAATTTTTCAGTAGCATGTGCTACATCGGTTTCCCCTGTCAAAATCGGTAAGACTTCTGTTTCCCAATAGTCCTCAACGCGGTCAAAGTCGCTCAAACCATCGGATGTAAGTAGGAAAACAGCATCTTCATCCAGAATAAACCTCTGGGCAGTGGGATGTAATGAAGTACTGGGACTCATTCCTAAAGCCTGGACGAGAGAGCCAGATCCACCTTGTAATATTGCTTCACGGTAGACAGCATAGCCTAACCGTACCTCACGCGAAGCTACATCATCATCAAGGGTAACTTGATAACAACCGTGGCGCGTAATCCAGTAGGCACGGCTATCACCGACGTGGGTAATGTACATTTCATGGGCAATTGGTAATGCCATTACCAAGGTGGTGCCCATGCGTTGACGTCCCTGCCGATTTTCGCCGTCATTGCGTTGGCTAATTTTGTCATTTACAACTGCCACTGCTGATTCTAAGTCATTTAGCAGCAGTGAAGGGTCTATGTGGTCATACGGAACTTTTGTGAGTTCATGTACCTGATGCTGAATCGTTTCAATTGCTAAATTTGATGCTACATTGCCTCCCTCGTGCCCACCGATGCCGTCACAGACAATGGCTAGGGCGGTCGCCTGTGGAGGTTTACTTACTAAGGTACCACTGGGAGGGTAACAGGCATCTTCATTACGTTGGCGACTGGGGCCAGTGTCAGTTTTAGTGAAAATTTTGATAGTAGACTTTTGCGATCGCCCTAATTGAGCTAGTCCTTGATCTAAGACTGTAATTAATTGATCAGGTGAATTGATCTGTTGCTGAATTAAAGCATTACTAATTTTGTTGATAAGTTCAGCTATAGCTGGTTTTGCCTCTCTGTGCAATTGCTGCCAAAATTCTCCTAATTGAGGTAAGCCTGGTGTTGTTGAGGAGTCAACACGCAATTCTAACAAGCGTACTAACGACCCTTCTACCCTTAACAAATATGGGTCTAGTAAGCTAGAGGCCACACCTTCACTTGCAAATGGATGCCAAAGATGAGCTAACTGCCATAGCCAATTGAGTTGGCGCATTGATGTAGCGTCACGCCAAGCACTGATTAACTCGCTACACAGTTGCACTTGTAGCGCTGTACCATCGGTCAGTATTGGGGGTTTTTCTAAAAGTAATATGTCTTTACGAGAACGACCATCGGTTACAGGTATTACTCCATATACCTGCGGTACGTGTAATCTGTAAGGAATAAGTCTTAGATAAGCTCTAATTGCCGACGAATTATCTAATTCAGGTGTTTGCGGAACTAACCCAGGCTTAGTATCTAAAACAACAGATTTATTGATCACTAAATAGCGCTCGTCCAAGATTTCTCCGGGAGTGGCAACACTCAGGCCATCTCCCTCAGCCCAGAGGTAATGCTTGGGTAGAGGTGTGGAGCATCGCAAGCAAAATTTATGTGTTAAGGGGTTGAGAGCTTGACACATCTCATTTGGGCAGTAGAGCGTTGCCACATCATTTTCCATAGTTTTCGCACCGATCAGCAATTGGCAATTTCTTCAGCAGCATTGGCAATTTCTTCAACAGCATTAGCAGAGGCAATCTGGATCGCTCATGTTTCTTTAACCCGACATATCCAACTTTGGATCAATGATTTTAGCTGGCTGATACTAGCAGGCGCTAATAATTATCTACTTATCCAAAGAAATCGCTCCTCAGTCAATCCTACAGCCTCATCATACTTTCTATTCCTTATATGACTCTCTATCAACAGCGCAGCTAACTTCAACTCTGCCACCACAGCTTAACTCCAGCCAGCATAACTGTACTGTTTACTTTTGATAAATTACCTGATCACAAAGCGGTAGATAATACTAGTATTTCTATAGTTTATAAGTTGTGAGGCATTAATAACTTTAATTAAGAATTAAGATAACTGAACACATAAGCTAAACGAGGCTCTCAACTTTGTCAAATATAGTTCACCAATTTTTAACGTAATTTAGAAAAACCATTATCCGATTAATGATGCCATTGTTAGTTAATGTTTTGGGTAATTGGCATTTCTAGCACACCTACCAGTGATTTTGCATCTATGAGAATTGTCTAGAATGTACTGTATTATCTCTTGGCTAGCTACATCTCTTCACAACGAGGACATATGTTACTAATCACATACTGCATAGCTGTAGATCCGAAATTTTATAAAAAATAAATATATTCAAGTTTTACAGATATATTTTGAGAGGATGACCAAGCACTAAAGCGGTAGCTATCATATTAATTAGTGCGAATCTATACTAACTCTGCTAGCTTGGCTTTTAGCACAAAAAATTGGTTAACAATCCATTGAATAATTTAAATCTAGCAATACTAGCTGTTACAGCTGTACTAAATATTAACTGTGTCAGAAAGCTTCTACCTAAAAAATTCTTATCAGCAACTTCAGGGTATTGACCTATACGTACTGTAATTCAGCATAGATAGCTGAGGATTATTTCGTTCACCGAAATCGCAAGTGGTAGATTAACTACTAAAACTTAAACTACCAAAACTTAGCTTATTGTTCACATCTAGTACTATTACTTAAAGCCGCAGCAGACAAGTCTTAGGGGCATGGTACAGCCTGCCCCTAAAAAGCCAAGAATTACAAAACTTTTAGTTGTAGCTCTTGACTTTACTGTTTCTCATCAGTTGCTACTTGGGGGATTCCCATGCTGTAGTTGGTGACACGGCTTAGGAGATTGTAGCTGATTTCGCCTTTTTGTAGGAGCGATCGCAAATAATGCTCCAAATCTGATCCAATGCGGCGTAAGTTGTAGTCTGTTAAATCCTGGCCACTAGATGCTTCTACCAGTTCATCAAACTTACGATAAATCTTTTGCAGCGCATCTTCATTCCAGTTAAATTCATTGTCTGGGTCAACATCTAACGATAAAACCTGATTACTGGGAACCAGTTCGCCATCTCGGTCAATTTCCGCTGCAAAAATGCGGATATGCCGGGTTGTGGACTTAAGCAGCATCGGGTTGTCCATAAAAGGGTGTAAGATTTGGGTTGATTACACTGAAATCATTGTAGACGCTATACCTGAGCTTGAATGACCTTAATAAAAAGGAATCATGCCTATGGTGCAAGCATTAGCCAAAATACTATCTGCACTACACTCTCTTCAAATTCTTAATTTTTCGTTTCACTGCATTAGTCCTAAGAGAAGCAGCAAGATCATAGCTTTTTTCAGGCTCTCCTTGACACGGGGAGCCAGTGTATTGTAAAGCCTAGTGTGTTGACGGGTTGTCCCGATTTGAACGAACTGGTGTTGAGAAATTAGAGGAGGGGTCACAAATCCATCGAATTAACGTTTGTTGAGCGTCAAACTTTAGCAAACTTTAGCCGGAGTTGCCTTTGCGACAATTTACAGGTAAGCTGTTTTGATTTCTAGAGGAACCACGAGTTTACTATGGCGGTCAGTTAACCATGTCTAATCACTACTGCTAGGCTCTTTTTACTTGACAAAATCTAGAAAGCACTAGAATAGCAGACTCGGCTGTAATAAAGTAATCAGTGTCTATAATTTTCATTCAGAACAAAAATAAATCTTTAATGACTTTGCTGATTGATGTCTCCTGAATTTTATGATGAAAAAAATGAACATCTAGTAAATTTACGTAGTTATGGCACAACTACCTCTAGCTTTCATAAAAGAGAAAAACTTTAGTGTTTTTACGTAAGTGTAAACACGAAAATTTCAGTAAAATTCCAAACTGTTATTGACGTTTAGATAAAGTTGATGTAAAAACCTTTAAAAAGCTCGAACAACTTCTTACAGAAACTTTATTGTATAGAATCTTAAAAACTGAATAATAGTTATGGCTTACCTGAACCACCTTTGGCGCAGGGAAAATACAGCCTACGCAGTCAAAGTCTGGCTCGAAAAGAACACAGGAGAGTGGAATAGAAGACAAATGTGATGGATGAAGAATGATTCTGAGTTCAACCACTTTGGATTCAAAAAAAAATTAAAGAATTTTTGTTGGGTATTTAGCTCCTCAACCTCATGACCACCAAGTAAAGGAATCCGCAAAATTTATGAACTCCAAAGCCTTACCACGTCAGATAAATAATATTGAAGTAGGTGTTTATGAGTGTGAAATACATCTCAAATTCCGGTTGATTGAGGAAAAGAGTCTATTAGGCGATCGCGAGCAACTATTGCAAGTGCTTTTAGATGCTTTAACTGAAGGCTCTGATGATTTTCTAGAGACACTGCAAGCGTCTGTTAAAGCCCAGGAAGTTTCTGAATTTAAAGCTTCACCGCAAATGCGACGCCAACTCATGCGCTTACGAAATTTCGCCGATAATAGTCAATAAATATCTGTATAATTTGAGTAGTGACAAGTCGTGGCTTAGATATCAAATGGTGAATTTGTTTTAAGTTTACCTATTTGCTCTAACCTTGAGTTGGCTTGTGTAACTTAACCTCAAGGCTAGGAGTTTACCTTACTCTCCGAAAAGCCCAAGAAAGCGTCACAGTAGCCCTCACCCTTTGCACTACGGAAATATTTGGGTGCCTACTAATGCAGTTACGCCTTCCTACTAAGGCAGGTTACAGTTTTTCAAGGATTTTATTTTTGGCAAATACCTTTGATCAGGGTGTTACTTCAAGTTGGTAAAGTACTAGTTAGCAATCATTTACGTTAAATACTCTGAACATTTCAGAGATTTCTAAATTTATGGGTTGCTTCGTGAGCGATTGCAGCTGTTTAATATTAGGATTTTGCAAGCTTGAAGTTTCATTCCACCCTTACACATGGCATATGAGATAATTTTCACAAACCCATTAGGGTAGGATTAATTTTTTAGAAGATTAGTCGATAAATTTAACTACTTGACAAAGGGCTGAAGGCTTAATACTGAACTGTTAATTAGTCCAACTAAAATCAATTCTCATCCCACAGCTACGAAAACATCGCTATGCTCGTTTTCATAAAAAGCCGTGGGATTTCGAGTCATTAGCCCTTGGTCATTAGCACTAATGACTGTTGACTTAATTACTTAGCAATTTTTCAAGCTAAAACCCACGAGTAAATGCCCACAATGAGGGCATGAAAATTGTTCCTCCTTATTCTCCAGTCCCCAGCCCCTCTTTTCAAGACAAGCTGTCTATTTAGCAAGACCGTGTTCTAAAGCAAAACGAACTAACTCTGTACGGCTATTAGTACCGGTTTTACTAAACAAACGGCTAACGTACTTTTCGACATTGCGGACGCTGGTCTCTAAGCGACGGGCAATTTCTTTGTTCATTAACCCTTCAGCGACCAAGTTTAAAACACTTTGTTCTCTAGGGGTCAGGTCGATTTTAAATGGTGCTGGTGATTGTGAGATCGCATTTCTTTGAGTTAACAAAGCCTTTATTTGGGCAATTTGATGGGCTAGTTCAGCAATATCAGGAGTTTCACCGTCTTCACCTGTAGTTTGAAGTTTAGCTGTGCGACGGGCAAGTAAGTTTTCTACTATGGCAATTAACTCATCTGGGTCGAAAGGTTTGGGTAAATAAGCATCAACACCAGCTTGATAGCCTTGAATGCGATCGCCTGTCATGCCCTTAGCAGTTAAAAATACTACTGGCAGCGTTTGGAACCGAGGATCATCTCGCAGTTGCTTGAGGAATTGATAGCCGTCTACCTGGGGCATCATGATGTCAGAAATCACTAAGTCAGGCGTGTTCTGCTGCATCAAATCCCAACCCTCACGGGCGTTACTGGCGACTTGAACGCTGAAACCGCTTTCTTGTAAATAATCTTTGACGGCTTCCCGCAATCCCGGTTCGTCATCTACCAGTAACAGTTGTGCTGACATTTGAAATTTCCTTAAGTTTACCTTTTTCCAATTTAGCGAAACTTGGTAGGCATTGAACAATATACAGACAGGTCAACTTTTGTGGAGAATTCAAAATTGAAATTCATCTGAGCTAATTTCTATAGCCAATCAATAATCTGGGCTTTTTCTGGCAGCTTGGCTTCGCTTTGCCCAGAGTAACGCGCTTTCGCAGTAAATAATGCAATAGGAGTACTTAAAAAGTCTACAAGGCTGGCTTGACCCGCGATCGCCTTGACGCTATATTTAGGCACTTCCTTCAATAACCAGCGTACCAAGCGATAGTAATATTCCTGGCGTTTAAGCCCTGGCATTAACTCCACGCCATACAGTTCGTGCAGATAGCGATTTGAGCGCCCATAGCGCCGCCATTGGCTTTTCAATTCTTTGAGTGTGGTACGGTGACGGTGCTGGACTACAGCATCTGGGGCAAATTCCAAATGCCCGATGTTTGCCCCCAGAATCCGCCAACAAATGTCTGCATCTCCACCAGTAGTAAGATAAGGACGAAATAAACCAACTTTTTCTAAGGCGATGCGTTGAACTGCTAAATTAGCGGTTTGACCGTAAGCACAGAAAGGATGGGCAAGGGTGTGCTTTTGTGATAAGGTTTCTTGACGGTCTGCATGTTGTTCTAGCAGAGTTTTACCTGGTAGAGCCTTAATTTCACCTACAACAATTACTACATCTGGTTTGATGAAAGGTTTAATTAATGATTCTAGCCACTGCGGTTGAGGACGGCAATCAGCATCGGTAAAAGCTACAATTTCCCCGGTTGCAGCTCGAATGCCAGTGTTACGAGCTGCGTAGGAGCTTTGAATTTGGTTTTCACTCAAAGGGTGAATTGTAATCGGGCAAAGTTCAGCAGATGCTTTTAGGGATGTGAGAGTGCGATCGCTACTGTTATTATCTACCAGCAAATACTCTACCCGTTCTTTAGGGTAAGTTTGAGACAGCAAACAAGAAATTAAATCTGGTAAATCTGCCTCACCATTATAAATAGGAACAACCACCGACACCCTTGGCATAAAGCTGTTGGCGGTGGTTGCATCAACTAATTGATGATTCATAAATTAAAATTTTGGATTGGGATTACTTACTAGTATTCCCAATCCAAAATCTTAAAACTGATTAGAACACGCACTTGGTATGACTCAAAAAATCCGGCTTGGGAAATAATTGAATACGTAAATCTAAAATTTCAAGTCGCTAGCGCGGACACTCATTGATCCAGTGGGTTGATTTGCCGGAGGTTGAGCGAAGTTATTACTAGATAGCGCTGTAATTGCTCGCGCATATTGTGGATCGTTTGGAGTGCCAACTAAATCTGGATTAGACGCTAGTTGACGCTCTTGTGCTTCTGTTAAGTCTAACTTGATATCTGGTGTGATGCCTTTGTGGTTAATATCCGTTCCCTGGGGAGTGTAATAGTGGGCAATGGTGACTGCCAAGCCCGAACCATCAGCGAGTTGATGAACTGACTGTACTAACGCTTTTCCAAAGGTTTGACTGCCAACAACTACTGCTCGCTTATTATCTTTGAGTGCCCCTGTGAGAATTTCGCTAGCACTAGCTGAATTACCATCCACCAGTACTGCTAAGGGAAGCTGAGTCAGGGCAGTGCGATTAGCTTTAGTATCTTCCGCTCCTCCTAACCGATCTACTGTACGGACAATTCCGCCATTATCCAGCCACATCCGCGCAATTTCAATGCTCGACTGCAACAAACCACCAGGATTGCCTCGCAAATCCAATACATAAGCATTTACTTGCTTACCGTTTAAATCGCGGATGGCTCGTCGCATTTGTTCTGCTGCATGAGAACTAAATTCTCGCAACCGGATATAGCCAACACGCCGATTACCTTCTTGCTTGAGGGTATAACGTACAGTTGGTACTTCAATAGTTGCCCTGGTTAGCTTCAAATCAAAAGCATTCTTCCCTGACCGCCCCAGGCGCAATGTCAGAGGAGTACCAGCTTTACCACGAATTAGCTTGGAGGCATCATCCACTTTCATCTGCTGAGTGGGTTTGCCATTAATTGCTAAAATTTCATCGCCTGCTTTAATACCAGCTTTCAGCGCTGGGGAATTTTCTATAGCTTCTACAACAGTGAGCCGCTTGGTTTTATCATTTAATTCCATGCGAATGCCAATCCCAGAGACTTCCCCTGATGTTTGGCTGGTCAGCGCCTCATACTGTTTGGGGTCCATAAACCGAGTGTAAGGATCTCCCAACTGTTGTAAAGCTTCACGAATGGCAACGTAAGCTTCTTCATGAGTTGTATAGTTTTTACTTAACAAACTTTGTCTAGTTGCTTGCCAATCTTGTTGATTAAATTTGCCATCAACATATTCACGATTCACCAGTTGCCAGACTTCGTCAACTACTGCTTTGGGGCTATCTTGTAGGGCAGCCCGAACGCAGCGAGTCCAAGCCGGGCCAAATAAAGATACAGTGGCGCTCGTGGCGATCGCTCCACCAATCAAGGCTACTTGGAGCGGCGAGTAACGTTTCGCAGATTGGTTCATGTATATCAGCTGGAATAATTGTGTTGTTGACAGTTTAGCAATCAGATTTTCCAAAAAATTTTAAGTTTTATACTTAAGTTTAGCTATACTTCCTTCATCATTTCTTATTGAAATGAAGCTAAAAATATTGCTTTACTTTATGACAATCATTTCTCTGTTTGCTAGCTTTCTCCGGACAATCATCTAGAGTATGTGACAGTTTTATATGTGTCAACTATATACTCTCGATTATTTTTATAAGATAGCACTTTGCTTATTGACTTGCAGATACTTAAGATATCGACAAACTATGCTTTTCTTACTTATGTCATGAAACGTAAAGGTTACTTGAAAACAACAGTTTCAGTTAAGAGAAAAGCTGGGTAACTGTGGCGATTGATACAAAAAATAGCTTGTGGTTTGTGCGTTATCTTTGGCGTTTGGCTAATCTGTACCACTATAACCTTAGTTTATGCATCTTCCTAAGCAGTAAATGCCTTTTTGCGTTAAGCTGACTCATCCACGAGTCTTTAATACTGATTAATGAGTTTTTTAGCTCCGTTAATGAGGCTTTGATGCTCGTTCACCAGTTTTTTAGACTCGTACCTTGGTGATCGTAGCTTGCATCTGCCACAATTCAGCCAGAAGCGCATTCTAAACCAAAGAATCTGGATCTACGCCAAGCGATCTGAGACGTTCTGCCAGCATTTGAGCGCGTTGTTCTGCTTGTTTAACTCGTTCTTCTGGTGTTAATAAACGCTGACCTTGCTCAGTATACCAGTAAAGCCACTCGCGTGTAATGCCTTGATATGTTCCCTGTTCACAGCCAATCCCTAACCCAATTTCCGGTAGCCAAACGGGATTTACTCGCTGCAATTGATACTTCCCATTTACCAGGCGATACACTTCTAAAGTCTGTTTTCTTCGCCGTTGGGGATTATAAACGACATAATATAAAACTTCTAACTGGGCATAAAACTCTTTCTTGGTGCTGTATTCCCCACGCCGTGTTTGAGAAACCACTTCTAGCACCATAGTTGGTACGCGTTGTTCTTCCCAAAGTAGGTAACTTAAACGCAGATTCTCATCAAAAATACGTTCAACTCCCAGACTCAAAAACCCATCTGGTACGATCGCTGACTGATCGGGATCGTAATAAATCCCCATATCAACACCAAAGAACCAGTCCATACGGTCTGACCATGCCATAGCTAGTATGGCTTCCAGTAAACCAGGAATTAAATGTTGCAGCTGATTATCCACAGGGGTATCGTCAGAGTCCGGCAAATCCTCGGCGGAGGGTAAGCAGTCTAGCGGATCGTACTGTAGCATGATCTGATTAGCGTTTATCTCGTACTTTGATCATAAGTGGTTACGCAAAATCATTTATGTCATTGCGAGCGAAATGAAATGTAGCGTAGACGCAATGACAAATGTATATTTAATTTTGCACTACTACTTAGTGCTGCTTACTGAAGTCCGGGCGAATGGAATTTGCTCTTCTAACTCCAGAGAAATAGTTTGATAGAGATGATCGAGCATCGCCCGCACAGATGGAGGAAGGGATGTAAAGCGGATGTAGAAGCTGCCTTCTAGTGTAGGTTTTTCCAAGACTTTGGCATAAAAATCTTCACCGACTTCTTGGGGCAGATTTTTATTCAGCAGGATGAGTTTTAAATTCGTTAGGGGAAGTGGCAATTCTTCTTCAAGGTTTTTGTGCTGAATCAGGGCTTCCTGGCGGGAGAGCTTGATAATCTCTGCTTGATACCAGCGATCGCCTACGTGTTTGCTTTCCAAGGTAACGTACTGGAGCGAAATAGCTTCTGGCAAATCTAGGAATTGTTCTTCCGACTTAGAGAGAAACAGGTTATGCTCTCCACCAATGCCGCTGATTTCATAAAGGTTAATGGGGTCTTTTACTCCTTTCATCTGCACCTTTTGGTGTGTATCCACCTGCACAATGTCTCGCACCTCAGACAACACATCTTCGGAGATGATAATTTGTCCACCCACACTGCACGCTTCAATGCGGTAGGCAAGGTTAATGTGGCTACCGACGACACCATACTTTGTACGTTTTTCTGACCCGATGTTGCCGACTACAACCTCACCTGTATGAATGCCAATGCCCATTTCCAGGAGCGGAAAGCCCCATTCTTGCATCTGCTGGTTGACGGGAATCATTGCTTGTTGCATAGCGATCGCACACGCAACTGCCCGTTCTGTGTCGTTTGCTCTCACGGTAGGCGCACCAAATAATGTCAGAATGCCATCTCCCATGAACTCATCGATTGTACCTTCGTAGCGGGTAATCACATCCGCCATATATTCCAGGTAAAAGTTGAGGATGGTGATCACTTGCTCTGGTGACAGCCGTTCGGCTGTAGCTGTGAAGCCGCGCAGATCCGAGATTAAGATGGTGATTTTACGTCGCGTCCCGCCTAACTCTAGCCCAAGGGGATTTTCTAGCAGATTGCTGACAATCTCATCACTAAGGTAACGCCCAAAGATTTGCCGAATCAGCGCATTTTTATTTTTCAGTTCCCCGTTAATTTTGGCAAGTGCCTGAGTGCGATCGCGCACCTTTTCTTCTAGAGTTTCAAACAATTCCTTTAACTGTTTTGCCATGCAGGTGAAAGACTCAGCCAGTTCCCCAATCTCATCAGACCGTTCAATTGGCAGTTCTTGCTCCCAGCTTCCATCTGCCAGATCCTTGGCGGCGGTATTCAAACGCTGAATCGGCTTGACAATCCAGAGGGATGTTTGCAGTCCCACCACCATTGCAATAATCAGCGACAGCAGGCACAGCAGCGTCGTGATCCGGGTATTTGCCTGGATGCGTTCCATGAAATCCGCTTCCGGCATAACAACCACAATTAACCAATCCAACCCCCTACCATCCTGTAACGGCGTAACTTGAAGAAATTGCCGATTTCCTTGGATATCAAAGTCTAGTAGTTGGCTATTTTGAATTTGTGTAAAATTGCCAAACTTTTGTTGTAAATGTTTAGCACTCTGCTGGATTAGATAATTTTTACTCTCAAAAGCTTTAATCCGTTGCGGCTGGTTACTGGTAATTTGGTAGGTTGCATCGGGCGTAGATGTGGCAACCAGCATACCAGAACGTTCCATAATGAACGTCTGACCAGAGGTGCCAATCTTTAAGCTTTGCAGAAATGCATTCACCTGGGAAAAAATAAAATCGCTACCAAGGACACCCTTGAGTTTTCCTTGCTTGTCATACACAGGTTGGGCTGCTGTAATTGCTAGTCCCCCTGTACTGAAGTCCCGATAGATTTGGCTCCATGTAGGTTGACCTGCCTGAACTGCCTGCTTGTACCAGGGACGTTGGCGTGCATCGAAATCCGGCAAAGCTTCGATTAGACGTGCGCGATCGCCCTGTGCATTGGTCGCAAAGTACTGGTTGTATCCTGTAGACTGATTGCGTTGAATTACCTGCAAATCACCATTCGGTAAGCGTCTTGCTCCTAAATATTCTCCTGTAACGCTACCGTAAAAGTTGTAGGTGATCACTGGAAAGGTACGGATCTGCTGCCAGAAATACTTCTGTTTATACTGGGTATTTTGAGTATCTAACTGTCCTAACTCAATCGAATTTGCATTCAGCCGATTGATCAGATGGGGTGTTTCCACATAAAGCAGTAGCCTCTCGTTGACCCGTGCGGTTACCTCATCCCGGAGTTGGGTGGCGACCTCGTTCACTGCACGTTGCCCATTGCGGAAGGAAAAATATCCGGTCAGCCCTACAGCCGTAATTACCTGGAGTAGTGTAGATACAATAAAAATGACTCGTAGCGGCATTTTTCTATACATAATTTTGATAGCTAAATGCGTGGTCTCGCACCAGCCGGTATCCTCCAGGTAAATTCTCCTTTCTTCCAGGATTCCCAGATAACGAGGATGATTTAACCAAAATTATGGTTGATTAAATAGGAAGTTATTATTAAATCCGATCGCCCGCTCACGTACATCAAACAGACTACTGAGTATTAACCATCGCCACAATAGTAGATAGAGGTACTTCTGCAAAATACTCCCGCTGAAATTGTTCTTCGCGCACAGCAGCTAAAAATTTAGTAGCAGCCGCATCAGCTTGAGTTTCCGAGGCATTTTTAGATTCTTGACTAATTCTCAAATAATTGTCTTGGCGTTGAAGTGTGAATCCTAAATATTTTAAAGCTCTGATTCCTAAAAGTAAGGTTTGGTCGCCGATGCCCAGTTTCTCTAACAGTTGGACGCGAGTAACTAGTTGATTGGTGCGGCTGAGGTATTTGGCAATTCCGACAAGGGTAAGCCAAATTTGGGCGGGTGGTTGATGATTGGGTTTAGACCAGGCGATCACAAGTTTTTGGTTATTGTAAACTGAGCGTTTCCACCAAGCACGTAAATCATCCCAACTAGTTGGGCATTCTTCGAGGATCAGTGCGGAGTTGTGAGTTGTGATTTCTGAGTGTTCTTGATTGCGCCAGTCTAAGATGAGTGCTGAGTTTTGAGTGCTGAGTACTGAGTTAGCGCTGGGACGGACGGCAATTAATCTGATTTCATAGCGTTTTTTAAAGGTGTTATAGTCCAGTTCGGCTATGCAATCACATCTACCTATGGGTAATTCATCTTTGTAGTGTCCCCACCAAATACCCGGAAAAGCATTTCTGCTGGAATCATCCCGGATATCAAACTCGGTTTTGATGTAC
This sequence comes from Mojavia pulchra JT2-VF2, assembly GCA_019359325.1. Lineage (GTDB taxonomy): Bacteria > Cyanobacteriota > Cyanobacteriia > Cyanobacteriales > Nostocaceae > Mojavia > Mojavia pulchra. The sequence goes on from JAHHHN010000001.1 coordinate 509,658, forward strand.
TGTACTTTTTTCCCTTGGGAATCTTGTTGATTGCGATGCCAAGCATTTTCAAACCAGCAGTTTTGAATCAACAGTTTTGGAACAGGATTACCCATTCCACAAGGTTCTAATACTTTTAGTTCTAAAAATAATTCTTTCCCTAAATCACCTACTGTGACCGCTATGTCTGCTTGCACTGTAGGCGTTAGATTTTTACCACCTAAAGATTGCCGTAACCTTTGATTAATTGCTTCTGTAAATAAGGGAATATTTTCCACCGCCAGACTCAAACCCGCCGCAAAGGGATGTCCCCCAAAGCGATGCAATAGATGTGCTTGGTCTTTAACTAATTGATATAAATCGACCGAATTCACCGAACGGGCAGAACCACGGGCTAATGAGAGTGCTGAGTTCTGAGTGCTGAGTGCTGAGTGTTGAGTGTTGAGTGTTGAGTCCTGAGTAATAATTTCTCCCCCTGCTCCCCTGCTCCCCTGCTCCCCTGCTACTTCTGTACTCAATAAAATCGTGGGGCGGCCTGTTTCTTGTGCTACTTGTCCGGCGACTAAGCCTAAAACGCCTACGGGCCATTGGGAATCTTCCAGAACGATCGCACTGGTGGTAGATAAATCTAATTGGGTAAGTTTTTGTGCAACTTGAGTTTGTACATCTTTCTGCAAAGACTTACGGCGGGCGTTAGCTAGTTCTGTATCTTCTGCGAGTTCATTACAACGTTTCACATCCCGGCTGGTGAGTAGTTCTACACAAAAGCTAGCATCACCTTGAATGCGGCTAACTGCATTGATGCGCGGCCCCAAACCAAAGGAAATATCTGTGGGGCGATCGCCACTTTTTTGGCACAATTCTAATAATCTCCCCACCCCCGGACGTCGCCTAGCTGTTGGTGGTTGTTTAAAATCTTCCTGTAGTCTTTGAATTCCCAATTGCGCCAAATATCGGCAATCTCCACTTAGCTCTACCAAGTCGGCAATTAAACCTACTGCTACTAAATCCAACAAATCTGCCAATGGATTTTGAGGCACATCAGGCAAGGTTAAATACAAGGCTTCTACCAACTTGTAAGCTACCGCCACCCCAGACAAATTAAACAGCGGATGTTCATTGGGCAAATTACGGGGGTTGATAATCGCTGTTACTGGTGGACGTTCTGCGGGTAATGTGTGATGGTCTGTAACTATGACATCAATACCTAACTGTTTGGCATAAATAATTTCATCTATATTTGTGCTGCCAGTGTCGCAAGTGACAATTAATGTACAACCTTGTTTTTTTAAGTTATCAATTCCTGAAAGATTGAGTCCGTGAGATTCCGTGAGACGATTAGGAATGTAGTAAATTAACTGAGCATTTTGCACAAAAAATTGCCCCAAACCATCCCATAGCACAGATGTAGAGGTTATACCGTCAGCGTCAAAGTCTCCCCAAATGGCAATTTTCTCACCAGCATTGCGTGCTTGTTGCAATCGTTCCACTGCTAGATGCATTTCTTGACCAAACTCAAAGGGGCTGGCTGGTTGATAAGCTTTATAGTTGACGAATGCTTCTAATTGTGAGCTATCTTGTATTCCCCGTTGCCACAATAATTGCGCTGCAAAAACTCCACCTGATGCAGGTGTATACTTTTTCACACTTTGAATAAACCACTCTGGTGCTTGTTCAGTTGCCGCTAGAATCCACTGCATTTGAAAATTTAAAATTAAAAATTCCAAAAATTTCTAAATCTAAAATAGAACCTTATAGGCAAGAGCCTACAACGAGAGCATAAAAATCTTTCTCCCCAGTCCCCAATGCCCAATACCCAGTCCCAATTAAATCGGTGCTTGGTCTTCTGTTGTAATTTCATTAACTAAAGGATTGAGTACTGCATCGCTAGCAAATCCATCAGTCTTACGGGCACGAATAGCTGGGCGGGTTCGTGGTACGCGTTGCGGAGCAGCTCGCCGATAACCTGCTCTTTCAGCTTTTTGATGTTCATAATCAATCAGTCTGCCGTAGTGTTCATGCTTGCTTAAATTCATCGACAGAAAAATATGCTGACGGATATTTCCAAAACCTTTGCGGTTGAAAAACTTCACTGCGGGAACGTTGGTAGGATCGGTGTCTACCAGCATGAACCGCGCCCCATCTTCGATCATCCGGGCGACAATTTTATCAACTAATTTATCTGCTACTCCCCGACGCTGAAACATAGGATTCACTCCCAGCCAGAGAATATATCCATAAGTCCAAGATGCTTTGGTGATGATGGTTCCTAAAATGAATCCTGCTAGTTCCTCATCTATTTCAGCTACTAAGCAATATTCTGGATCTGTATTGTAAAGTCCTATTACTTCCCATTCATCCCAAGTTCTATATAAATAAGGATATAAATCACTCGTAAATAGTCCTTCTCCCAAGTGGTAGACGGGGGCTATGTCGTCAATTCCTAATTCACGGACATAAACTGTCCCCATGTCATCAACGTTTGTCATACTGCTTAAAATTGTGATTACTTAAATATAGATATTTTTTAAAGTTTAGTGATATCCATTTTGCCAGGAATGGAGAACGTAGGGTAAGCATTGTCTACCAAAACCCGGAAATAGTGCTTAATGTCTACCCTACAATTATTAAAGTGAAACTTCTTGAATATTGTTGATATTTGGCAGTGTATTGCTAGCTATTGCTTCCGCATCATTTTGTGTACGTTGGCAGCGAGTGGCAAATTGACAAAAATTGCAGGCTTTATTTCCTACTGGTAATTGGGGAAATTGCTCTTGTTTTTGGTAACGTTCCAGCCAATAAGTTAAATCGCTTAACAAATCATTAAGTTCTTTTGCTGTTTTCTGATGCTGGGCATTACTGTAACTAAATTTAATGTTCTGCGGTTTGCCTTCAGACTGAACAAACCAATAAGTCATAGAAATATTTTCTGGCAAATAATCGCTAGTTTCTGCCAAAACATACATATAAAGACGTGTTTGCCAGTTCCGTTCTAATTTGCGTTTGTCTGGTGGTTTAGGATAAGTTTTCCAGTCTAGAATTTGTGCTTTTTGATTATCTGCAATTAATAAATCATAAATAACAGTGAGTAAATAATCTTGAACTTGTAGGGTGCGGTAGTGTTCGCTTTCCCGGAAAGTTTGGCTATTGGCAGCAGGTGTTAAAATTTCTGGTGCAGCATTGGCAAAAGCTGTCATCCAGCTTTGTAGTTGGGTATCCGCTTGCAAAAAGCTATGAATTGGTAAACCCATTTCGCGCTGTTGCATCAGCAAGTGAAAGCGACTACCTAAAGTTTGTCGTTCTTCCTGTTCTGGATCTGCGGGAGAATTGAGGCTTTCTAAGTAAGTATGTTGAAACTGACGAGGACAACGTTCTAATAAGTTAAGTTGTCCTTGGGAAATTCGTAATAGTTGATTTGAAGTTGTCAGCATTCTTATATTTTAGAAGCGATCGCAGTGTTAACGGAGTTCAAAGCCTCGTTCACGGAGTTCAAAGCCTCGTTCACGGAGTTCAAAGCCTCGTTCACGGAGTTCAAAGCCTCATTCACGAGTATCAAAGACTCGTTAACGGAGTTCAAAGACTCATTCACGAGTATCAAAGACTCGTTAACGGAGTTCAAAGACTCATTCACGAGTATCAAAGCCTCGTTAACGGAGTTCAAAGACTCATTCACGAGTATCAAAGACTCATTAACGGAGTTCAAAGACTCATTAACGGAGTTCAAAGCCTCGTTAACGGAGTTCAAAGACTCATTCACGAGTATCAAAGCCTCGTTAACGAAAGCCTGTAGTCTATTACATATACAGGTGAGTTCTTAAAAGCACTGCGATTGCCTACACCTGATGAAGCGAAGAACATTACTGAGGCGACAGGGCTAACAGCAGCGCAAGTATTGATACCAAAAGCTTTAGGGGATGTAAAAGATAAAAAATAAAAGGTAAAAGGATGAATTAACTTTGTTTTTCCATCCCCTTACCTTTTTATGTACCTGATGCTTATTTAATGTTAGCCCTTGCGTCCCTAACTGCGGCAACAAAAAATAATCCTGTGAGTGGAATGCTCAATGCTAGGATAATCGCAGTCATTTGCACGCCTAAATCTGGTTGTCCAGAACTGAGTTCAAAAATTGAACCGACAGCCGCGATCGCTGTTACACAAGAACCGCCTAAAAATAAACCGCTTTTTGGAGTTAAATACACTACTAGACCACCCTACGCTACTGGTTTCACAGCTTGATACGAGAAGCCATTTTTAGATAGCTCCTGGGCCAAAGTCAAGGAATTATCCACGCGGTCTACAAATACGACACCGTTGAGGTGATCCATTTCGTGCTGAATGCAGCGTCCGAGTAAGTCATTAGCTTTTAAAGTCTTTGGACGGCCATATTCATCTTTATAAGCAATCTCTACCACTTCAGGGCGCTTTACGTCCAAGTAGACGCCCGGAATACTCAAACAGCCTTCTTGAGCAACGCAGATGTCGCGGCTCACTTGTTTAATCGTGGGGTTAATCAATACCAGTGGTGGGTTAGCTGCGTTATCTGGTTCGCAGTCAATCACAATTAATTGTTTATTTATTGCTACTTGTGGTGCAGCCAAACCAATGCCATCTTTGCTGTACATAGTTTGCAGCATTTCGCGTACCAGTTGGCGCAGTTCATCATCTATTTTCGCAATGCGCTTTGCCGGTTGACGGAGAACGCGATCGCCTAAATAGTGAAGTTCCAAAGGAGGATTTTTTAACTTTTTTTTCTCGACAGCAATTTCGGAGGGCATGATTCTCTATGGCTAGTTTTTGAACATTCCTGATACTTCAATTCTATCAATCTCCACTCGTTACCCAGGTGTGATCCCAAAATCTCCTTTTGGTTAAATTTCTAACGCAATTATTTCTGTTGCTTACGCAGTGTCGAGTATAAAGGGTGATGTACTCTCGCATAAAGCCTAGAAAATTACCTGCGAGACTAACTACGAAATTTAGATATTGGGGTAATGTATGTTGAAATTTCTGACGAAACTTGATTACTTACTCAAAGAAACTTTCCTCGGTTTGCTGCGTGGAGGTTGGATGAATTGGGCAGCTGTCAGTACTGTAACGGTATTGCTATTTTTATTTGGTATGAGTCTGCAAACTTCTTGGCAATTAGAAAAGCTACTCAACCAATTCGGTAGCCAAATGGAAGTAGCAGTTTATCTCGATTCGGGTACACCAGCCGCAAGTATTGAACCACTAGTAGCAAAAATGCCAGAAGTGGTAGCAATGCAAATAATTACCAAAGAGCAAGCTTGGACTAAGTTAGTTAAAGAATTAGGAATTTCTGATATTGAAGGTGCAAATCAACAGTTAGGGGAGAATCCGCTAGTTGATGAGTTGCAGATCAAAGCACGTAACTCTGAGGTTGTACCTACTTTAGCGACGCAATTAGCTAAGTTGCCAGGAGTTGATCTAGTGCAGTATGTAGATGAAGCAGTCAAACGCATCGCCCAGTTGCACAAAGGACTGAACTGGATTACTTTGACAATTACTATTATTCTGACCTTAACTGCGATCGCCGTTACTAGCATTACTATTCGGCTGATTGTGATGGCACGTCGTCAGGAAATTGAAATTATGCAACTAGTCGGTGCAACTGCTGCTTGGATATACTTACCGTTTATTTTGCAAGGTATAAGTTTTGGCTTACTTGGTGGTGCGATCGCTTGGAGTTTTATTTCACTAATTCAACAGTTTTTAGGAAAATTGCTAGTCAATCAACCTGAGTTGATTCAATTTATTACAAAAGGTGTGCAACTCACTCCAGCACAAATATTATTATTACCTTTGATTCTCTTGAGCTTTGGTGCAGCTGTAGGATTAATGGGTAGTTTATTCGCTGTACGGCGTTTCGCTAAAAGTTAGCAAGCTTTTTGGAGTATATCTTAATTACGAATTACGAATTACGAATTACGAATTAATATGACATCTCAATGGGAACGTTTGCTGCTAAACCTTGGTGAATGGCAAGGTTCATTCACCCGGTTCTCGCCCCAAGGTGAACTAAAAGAAGATATTAAAAGTGTTGTTTCCTTTGAAGGATTGAACAACAATCAGACAATGCGCCAAATTGTCCGCCGTCAGGGGCAAAAAGATTTGGTTCTAGAATACAGTTCTCTGGGAAAGAATACTCTGTTGTTTGAAAATGGGGCATTTTCTCAAGGTTCTATTCAACTTGCACCATTTACCGAATTTGGTGCAGAACTAGGTTTGATTCATGAAAACCGCCGTTTGCGTTTGGTGCAACTGTTTGATAAAAACGGTCAGCTAGACAAACTTACCTTAATTCGAGAACATTTAGCTGGTACTGAAGCACGAGAAAGTCCTGCTGTGCAAATAGATGACTTGTTAGGAGAATGGCAAGGTGAAGCAATAACAATATACACAGATTTGCGTTCTCCTAATACTGTCTCGACAACCCTGAAATTACAAATTGATGAAGCTGGGCGCTTTTTTCAAAGTCTTTCTTTTGGCGAACATACAATTACTTCTACCGCTACCATTAAAGGGTCTATCATCCATTTCGATCAAGATCCACAAAAGCAGATGCAAGTATTGCTGCTCCCTGGTGGCGCTTCTGCTACTTCTCCACTTAAGGTAAATTTACGCCAAAGTTTTATCTTAGAGGTGGGTTGGTTAATTCAGCCAAATCTGCGCCAAAGAATGATTCGCAGCTACGATGATAAAGGCGAATGGGTGAGCCTCACCTTAGTTACAGAAGAAAGAATTTAGGAGTGTAACAGTTTCACTTTAACGAGTGTTAAACTGCTTCTTCGCTGCTATCCAGTTTTCTCTTAAGTATCTGTGCCATTTCCTTCAAATCCTCGTCAGTTTGAGGAAATCGGTACTTCGGACTGTTAGGATTACCACGTTTGATTAGTGCTTCAATTGCCTCATCATCCTCTCTATGTGCTAAAACGTAAGCTCTCAGTTCTTGGCGGGTCATTCGGCTAAAGTCAGGCTTCGTCATCATTGAACCTCCATTGACCATCGGCAAAAATCAAAATCTCCAGGCTCTCAGTCACACCAGCAAGAATAAATACTGTCTTGGTATTTTGGTTATACCGAAATACATGGATAGGCTGATACCCATTTGATAGCATTTGGCATACTTTGACACAGGCTAGAGCCTGTTCTGCGGTAGGCATACACTTTTATGTATATGATAGCGAGTACCACCTTACCGTAAAAGTCGTACCGTATTGGCTTGAAGGGATCTAAACAAATAACTAAAAGACAAAAACTATTTTAAAAGCTTAGTCATCCTTTATACAAATGTACAAGGGCTATGCAATGCTTTGTTGAGTAAAGCTTGATATTCTGCATCAGTAACGCGATAAGCACCAAATCTTTCCAGGTGGGGATTCATCATTTGAGCGTCAAATAGCACAAATTGCCTCTGACGCAACCTTTCTACCAACTTTACCATTGCTACTTTTGAGCCTTCGCTAATGCGGTAAAACATTGATTCTCCAATGAAAGCACCGCCAATCACAATTCCTAAAATTCCTCCAGCGAGTTCGTCACCGTCCCAAGTTTCAAAGCTATAAGCATAACCCGTCTGGTAAAGAAGCCAATAAATTCTTTGTAGTTCTGGCGAAATCCAAGTTGTTTCGCGGTTAGCACACCCAGCTACCACAGCTTTAAAATCACGATTAATTGCGATCGCAAACCGTTCTTGATTTAGGATGCGCCGCAAGGATGTAGGATAGCGAAATCTTTCATCTAAAGGAATTAACGTGCGATCGCGACTACCATACCAAGCCAAGCCTTCAGTGTCGTCGGCCATGAGAAAATAGCCTTGAGCATAGCCTTGAATAATAGCGGCGATATCATATTGCATAGTTAAGCAAATAATCAAAAAAGCCTGACTGAGAATGCAACTTGATGCTAACAGTCATCTTCTGCATTCCTCTTAGTTCCTCTGCGTTGAAGGTAAATCAAGATGACAGAACCAATTCCACCGATCACCCTACCCCCGGCTGAAAATCCCCAGCTTGAAGGTGAATGGTTACAACAACGCCTGCTGCGGTGGCTGGATGCAGAATTTCTGCCGGAAATAGTCAATCAAAAAATTGCCCAACGCGCCGCCCAGATTTTTATGCGACAACGTATGGAAGGAGAAAACGACCTTGGTTCTCTGGTAATTGCCATTGTTACAGAGATGCAGGCGTTTGATTTTTCCAAAAGTTTTTATGGAGAGTTTGCGATCGCTAACGCTGTCAGCGATCTACTCTTAGAAAGTCTGGGGATTGATCGGTGTTGCGGTCAATGATCTTTGTCATTTGTCATTTGTCCTTAGTAAATAACCAATGACTAATGACTAATGACTAATGACTAATGACCAATGATTACCAACTAGACTTAACTACTCCGGGCAATAGACCTTCGTGTGCCCATTCTCGCAAAACGTTCCGAGATAGCCCAAAGTCACGATAAACACCTCTAGGACGCCCTGTTACCCAGCAACGGTTGCGGCGGCGGGTTGGTGCGCTATTACGGGGTAGTTGTTGAAGTTTTCGGTGAATTTCTAGCTTATCAAGGGGAGATTCGGCGCTTTCAAACTCTATTTGTAACGCTTCCCGCTTTTCAGCATACTTTTCTACCAACTTGGCGCGTTTTTTCTCGCGCTCAATCATGCTCTTTTTGGCCATACATTCTCTAACTTAATTTAAAGACAGCATTTTCCATTCTACAGTTATGATAGGCTTTTAGCCTCTTTTGCCCTCAACAGATATCAGCTTTATTGTACTTCGGGTTTCTTCCCACCTCAAAGTATAGTGCTAGCTTTCTCTTAGTGTTAACTGTTCACTAATTTTTGTTAGCAGCTGGGCAGAGATCCGCCAAATCACAAGCAAGGCAAACAGGGGAACGAGCTTTACAGATAGCACGTCCGTGATAAATCAGCCGAATTGACCAATTTTCCCAATCTGATTGTGGCAATAACTTCATTAAATCTTGCTCAATATGAACAGGGTCTGTGTGTTTTGTTAAACCCAAGTGATTGCTGAGGCGCTTGACATGAGTATCGACCGTCACCCCAGCATTAATACCATAAGCATGAGCAAGAACTACATTAGCCGTCTTTCGCGCCACACCTGGAAGCTTTAACAACTCTTCCATTTGGTTGGGAACCACAGAATCAAATTCGGTGACAATCATTCGACACGCGGCTTGAATATTCTTCGCTTTATTGCGATAAAACCCGGTCGAACGCACCAACTCTTCTAACTCTGTCAAATCAGCATTTGCTAAACTCGCAGCATCAGGAAATCGACTAAATAAAGCTGGTGTCACTTTATTTACTCGCTCATCTGTACACTGTGCAGAGAGAATTGTTGCCACTAAAAGCTGCACTGGTGTTGAGTAGTTTAAAGAGCAAGTTGCATTCGGATAAAGACGCTTTAAGCGAGTCAGAATTTCTAGCGTCCGTTGCTTCTTAGATGGCGGTTTGTGAGTAATGGTCACTGGAACAATTTTTGTACCCACTCCAACTGGGTTGTTAATTGGGTAGTTTCTTTGACAATCAGAAAAATTCCTAGTCCTAACAGTAGCACCAAACCAGTTTGCATAACACCTTCTTGAATGCGGTTGGGTAGGGGCTTACCGCGCAGACCTTCAATCAATAGAAAAGCGAGTTGTCCCCCATCTAAAGCTGGTAGAGGCAAAATGTTAATAACTGCTAGGTTAATGCTGATCAGTGCTGCAAAGAAGAACAAACTGCCTGTATCATTTTGGGCAATATTCGCACCAATTTCGACAATTTTAATTGGGCCAGCTACTTGGTTAGCAGTTTCGCCAAAGTTAGTGATCAGTTGCCCAAAACCTTTAAATGTCAAAAGCACAATCCGCTGAAATTCTGTAGCACCAAACTTCAAAGCTTCTATTGGATTGACAATACGACGACGCTCAACTTTACCGTTGGGAGAAAGGCCAATACCAATAGTACCGCCATTGGATTTCGCCTCCGGAACCACGTTTACAGATAACCTTTCGTCGCCACGGGCAATTTCGAGTTGAATTGAGTTACCTGCATTAGTTTTAATTAAGTCTCTAAAAGCGTCTATCTCTTGCAAAGAAGTGCCAAATTCTCTTTGATTAGCCGCTAAGATGACATCTCCTGGCTTAATTCCAGCGTTAGCTGCTACAGAACTTACTTCTGGTGCTAGCTGTTGGATTAAGACTCCAGGTTGGCTGGCTTGTCCTACCCCGACAAAACTCACCTGTCCTACTAATAGGAGATAGGCAAATATTAAATTTGCAATCACGCCCGCGCTAATCACGATCGCTCGATCTAATATCGGACGATTACGCAGCAGATTCGGGTCATTAGGGGGAACATCGCTATCTGGATCATCATCAGGAAAGCCCACAAAGCCACCTAAAGGAAAAGCACGGATAGCATATTCAGTTTGCGGCCCTTGGTATTTCCATAAAATTGGCCCAAAACCCAAAGAAAAACGGTTAACATGAATGCCCTGAGAACGTGCTGCAATGAAATGTCCTAGTTCGTGTACCAAGATCAAAACAGCTAAGACTGCGATCGCTGCTAAAACTGACATAGATCAAATTAGTGAAGATATTAAGCTATATAACTATCTTCATTCTAAAATGTGTAACTGGCTTGAACTTGGATTTACTTGTCTGTATGGAATATTTTCGCGGTAGATATCGGTCATGAGCATACAGACTGATGGCTGATGGCTAATTGCTGATTACAATATTTCACGTCCTAAGTAAGGTTGCAGAGCTTCTGGTATCTTTACCGTCCCATCCGGTTGTTGATAATTCTCCAAAATTGCTGCCATTGTACGTCCCACAGCTAACCCAGAACCGTTGAGGGTATGTACAAACTGAGTACCCTTCTTCCCTGCTTCTTTGAAGCGAATGTCAGCCCGTCGTGCCTGGAAGTCTATAAAATTGGAACAGCTAGAAATCTCGCGGTATTTGCCAGACGAGGGCAACCAAACCTCTAAATCATAAGTTTTGGTTGATGAGAATCCTAAATCCCCAGTGCATAAAGTTATGACTCGATAAGGTAACTGTAAAGCTTGTAAAATCGCCTCTGCATTTCCCACCAATTTTTCTAGTTCATCAAAAGAATGGCTCGGATGGACAAACTTGACCAGTTCGACTTTATTGAATTGATGTAGGCGAATTAATCCCCGCATATCTCGCCCATAACTTCCAGCTTCACGGCGAAAACAAGGCGTATAAGCACAGTGATAAATAGGTAAGTCTTCAGCAGCGAGAATTTCCCCCCGGTAGAGGTTAGTAACCGGAACTTCCGCCGTTGGAATTAGCCACAAGTCATCGTCAGCGCATTTAAAGCTTTCTTCAGCAAACTTGGGTAGCTGACCAGTGGCTGTCAAAGACTCGGTATTCACTAAAACTGGCGGGCTGACTTCTATATAACCAGCTTCAGTCTGGAGAGCCAGCATAAATTGAATTAATGCCCTCTCTAAGGCCGCACCAGCACCTATTAGAGCCACAAAGCGACTTTGGGCAACTTTTACAGCTCGTGCAACATTGAGAATACCCAGCTTTTCCCCAATTTCCCAATGCGGGAGAATATTCTTGTTCTGAGGAATGTACTCATCACCCCAACGGCGAACTTCTACGTTCTCTTCCTCACTTTTACCGATGGGTGTAGATTCACTGGGTAAATTGGGGATTGCCAACAACAATTGCTCAATTTCAGCTTTGAGTTCTCTTTCTTGCGGTTCCAGTTCGCTTAATTGAGTTTTAATGGAGTTACCCTCATCTCGCAAAGATTGAATTTCTGGAGATTGAGGATTGGTTCCAGATTTAATCTTTTGTCCGACGATTTTACCAATTTCATTACTCCGGGCTTGGAGCTGACTGCGTGCCGCCTCTAGTTCCCGTTGTTGCTGATCTAGCTGTAATATCGGTTGAATGTCATATTTACCACTACGAGTATTCAACCGCTCTTGAATCAATTGGGGATTTTCCCGTATTTGCTTAATATCCAGCACAGATTTTTCTTTTGTCTTTCGCCTAGTATCTTCCTGCCAAAACATCAGCATATACTGATTTTGGCTTGCCATGACAGGAATTGCAAATACAAAAATTTTGCTCTGCCAATCTTGCCAATGATTAAATATCCCTTCTAAGGCCGAGTAATCCGATTGAGGAGCCACAGCGAGGCAATCAGTCCTGCAAAGTGAGCCATGACTGTGTTTGTGTTTGCCTGCACTACAAACATATCCAAACCACTGATGAATGGTTGGTTACCTTGAGGAGCAAAGAAAATTTGAGTTTGAGTAATGGCTCTGGCTGCTAGAGTTCCTACAATCGCCTGTGCCCCTAACAAAGTCAATAGTATTCCTAGCAAATTTACCATTATACCTAAGCGTAATACTTGTACAGTCTCGCTTTTACGCGGACGGTTGTTGGGATTAGCAGATAGCAATTGATTACCTAATCTCGTATAACGGTAAGCCAAATAAATACCTACACCCAAGGCAACCAGCCCACAAATTGCCAGAAAGATACCAAATCCCGCTCCTGCATTATTACCTGTACTACCAGGTCTTTGACTAGAGATAGCAAACAGCAGCAGAATTACACCAGAAACCACGCCTAGTACTAGCTGGAACCAAAAACTAATCCAACCTGTAAGACGGAACTTTTGGCCAATTGCCCGAAGATTAGAGGAAGACGCTGTAGCGTCAGAGTTTTGTGACATATTGGTAACCAATGTGCTAGGCGCTTCTACAGGGGCTGGGTATTAGGTATTAGATATTAGGTATCAGATATTAAGAAAACTCTTCTCTATTCCCCAGTATCCAGCCCCTAGTCACCATATTTTAAGGTCTGCACTGGCATAATTACTGTAAAAAAAGTGTTTATTAAGTTTTACAGACAAAATTGCATTTTACCTGTAAAATTTCTTCGATAGCAGCTTATGCTTAAGCAGTTCTAACCAGCTCGGCATCACTTGACACTAAGACGGCAGCAAAGCCAAGGTCTTAATCGCTCCTCACCACACCGTCTTGAGCTTGGGTAGGAACGCAGTATTTTGCGTTCCTTAAACTCACACACTCGTCCCACAACTTTAATCAGCGTGGGTCATCGTTTGATGTCTACCCTTTAGAAATTCTGCCTAAGTAGCGTTATATACTTAGCCTACTTCGGTAGCGCTGTATACTAACTACAAGCATTGTATATACCACCCTAAGACATTTTTTTAGCCATTCACTAACCATGAAACTTGAGGATATATATCAATTCTTTGAGAATCCTCCGCCAACTTACCTCTGTCAGGAACTAGCAGTTTGTTACATTCTGTATGTTTTACTACAAGGTGAATCCTACGGAACCGAGTTGATCCAGCGATTGGAGACTGAAAACCCAACCTATAGGCTTTCGGATACCGTGCTTTACAGTGCGATCAAATTTCTCGAAGACCAAAGAGCAATCACTGGGTATTGGAAAAAACTCGAAGGGCGGGGACGCCCTAGACGAATGTACCAAGTTTCTCCAGAATGGCAAGTTCAATCACAGGATTTAGCTCAACTTTGGTTAGACTACATCAATCAAAGGACAAATTAACGAATAATTGATAATGAATAAGTCTCCTCCAGTCAAACAGTAAGTACTTTTTTATGGATACTGCTATTCTGCCATCCACATTGCTGCTAACCTTTTTGTTATCGGTTGGGCTGTTTTTCTTTATTCGTGCCTCAACTAAAGACCGCACCCAAACAGCACAACTGATATCTGAGCAAGACGAAGCTACTTTAATGCCTCAATTACAAGAGTATTTTCGCTCCCGGTCTTATCGAGTGGCAGCGATAGACCGAGAAAAAAACCAAGTGACTTTTGAAGGGTTTGTTAAACCAAGCTGGTTTTTGGCAGTGTTTTTGACACTGTTGGCATCGATTGGTCTTGTTTGTCTATCATTGGTTTTATCACTGCTGTTTCCTAGCTTTAGTGCCTTGTTTGTAGGCATACTATTGCTGTCGCCTTTGAGTGGCCTTTTTTATTGGAAAAAAGCTGGAAGACTTGAGAAAGTATCGCTCAAATTGGAAGCCAGACCAAATGAGCAATACTCCTCAAGTAAAATGACTGTAATTGCCCATCGGGACGAACTCATTGAGTTACAGAGGGCGCTACAGTTAAAACTTATTGAATAACTATTGATGTTATCAATCATCCATTAGTATGAGATGCAGGCTTCTGACAAAATTTTCCGGAGACAGGCATTAGGGAGCTGAAAAGACAAGTAATAATATGTCAATTACCCTACGATATTATATCGTAGGGAAAAACTATATCTTTTGATAGAGCGTTCTGAGCAATCCACTAATTGAGCGTGCAACTTCGCTCTTGCTTATAGACACGTTTCGCTCTATTCTGACTCCCTTCTGCATGATCAGACTATAAATCAACCCGTGCAAACAAGCATGGTTTGAGATGAGTTGATTGTCCGATTACCTGGACTAGCTCTACTGGCAAATCAACTACAAACTAAAAAAATGAAAATTTGGCATAACATGAGCAATTTTGCCAGTTAAATGATTGTCAGAAGCCGTATGCAATACGTAAATTAAGCATTCGTGCGTCAGCGACTAGCCAAAGCTAATGTTTCCTGACCAGCAGGAGCTTCTAAGATCCTCAAGCTGGGAAACAAGAAATGATTTTCTTCTACGTATTGAGCACCAAATAGTCCTTTTTCTGCCCAAAAATAACGGTCTGTGGTGTGTTCGTTCCGCTTTACCAGTAGCAATGCAGGTGGGGCAATTCCTTCAGCTAGAATAAATTTTCTAGCTGCTGTAACTGGTTTTTCTTCGCCACTTTCGATGCTATATTGAGGCACGTGCTCTAGAATTCGCCGCCCTTCTTGGCGACGACGACTTTTGCGCTTCCGTCTCCTGGCCAACCTATTTTCCTCCTCTTTCAAGCTATAAATTGTAGTGTTAGCTACAAAATACGTCGTAATTATATAGGTTCTAGTTCAAAAAATCAACCGTTTTTCACCTTTTGATACAGCAAAAATAATATCTTTAATTTAAGGGCAGATAAATCAAAATTAGGAAATATATAATTTCCTGGCGCAAACCATTACTAAAAAGATTTAGTTAAGCTTTATTAAATGATCTGTGAAAAATTAAGCCTCTTCTTTAATGTACCCTCAAAGTCTGTAATTCTGAGCAATATTCTAAAAAATGTTAATGTCTGCCAGTTCTGATTTTGTTGCTCTGTGCCGAGAGCAAATAGCACTACTAACCCAAGGGCTTGGAGCATCGTTAAGTGTTGTCTATCTAACACAAGAATTGGTAGAAGCTCCTACAGATCAGGCGAAATTAATTCCTGTGGTGATTTATCCAGAGACGGCAATATTACCTCCAGGGGAGGATGCTACTGAGGCGACAGGATGTAGGCAACTTCAAGTAGGAAATATTTTGGCATTACCCCAGTATCCCAGAAAATTATTGGCACCAGGGTCGGAATCTTCTAGCTCATCACAGGAATCTGGGATGCCAGAGGAATATATGCTCAGTAGCAACCAAATGGTTTTGCCTCTAATCCATGAGGGTGTGATGATGGGGTTACTGGTGACAGGTAGGGAAGACAGGGCATGGAGTGAGCAAGAGCAAAATGAAATTCAAAGGATAGCCCAAACGCTGGCGATCGCCTGTATTTTGGATCAGCGTCGAGCATGGTTACAGCATGAGCTACATCAACAACAAATCCTGCAAGAACAGCAGCGCGATTTGTTAGATAATTTATTGCACCAGTTTCGCAATCCCTTAACAGCATTAAGAACCTTTGGTAAACTACTGATCAAGCGATTGCGGCCAGGAGATCCTAACCGAGATGTCGCAACCAATATAGTCCGAGAAAGCGATCGCCTCCAAGAATTATTGCAACAGTTTGATCAAGCTATTGACTTGACACAGGCAGATTTAGCTCCACTCTCGCTGCCAGAAAACCGAGAATTCGTAGAAGCGACTATTCAAAAAGAATCTAAACCAGCCCTTTTATTGCCAGGAACAGGAGATAAAGTAGCTGACTGCTCTTTAGCAGATTTGTTAACACCATTGTTAATCTCAGCTAAAGCTATTGCACAGGAACGAAATCTACAACTGATAACTAAAATTCCTCGAAATTTACCTTTAGTACGCGCTAATATCAAAGCATTACAAGAGGTAATAAGTAATATAATTGATAATGCCTTGAAATATACTCCTGCTGGTGGTAAGATTCTAGTTCAGCTAGGACAAAAAAAAGATAATTTTCAAGGAATTTCTATCAGTGACACAGGTCCTGGGATTCCTCCGCAAGATTTAGAACATCTTGGAGAGCGTCATTACCGTGGTGTACAAGCAAAAACAGAAATACCTGGCACAGGTTTGGGGCTAGCGATTGCCAAACAATTAATAGAACAAATGCAGGGCAAGATTGAAGTTTTTAGCCCTGCAATTAATTCGCTGATTACATCACCTAAGACACCGGGAACTACGTTTATTATTTGGTTACCTGAAGTTCACCGAAACAGTGCTGATTCCTGAGTAACAAGTGCTGATTAAAAAACTAAAATGAATTGCACGAGCGCACAAACAGCCTCAGTACTCAGCACTACTGAAAATTAATCACTTGTAAATAAGCAATAGCTAATAACTGAAGCCTATCTGAGTGATACCAGCAAATTTTGATTGATTGTCATTTGGAGGTCGGTGTCTGGGTCAATTGCAATTAAATCAACGCTGCTTTTACCAAAGAACAACCCAATCAACGCACCGATACCAGCCCCACCCAGAACTTCTTCTGTAGCGATCGCGCGATCGCCCGTGACTGCTGATACCGCAGCCGCTGCTCCTGCGCCCAAGACGGTATTCTGAATGATAGTGCCAGTACTTGTACCTTTGTTGACTGTTTGTGTTTTGGTAATCACTTCAGAAGTGGCATTAAGCTGATACTCTTGCCCTGTGGTTAAAACCAGTCTCTGGGCAACGAATTGAGAACCACCTTGAGCGGGTTTAAGTTGTCCAATCACCTGACTACCAGCAGGAATTACTACTGCTCCCTCCTGTGTAACCACGTTTTGCGCCACCGTCAGTGTCAAAGGTGCAGTTTCATCCTTAGTGACGAGGATTTTTTCAGCCTTGTCATACTTGACAGGAATAGCAGTTCCTTGAGGAATTGTGACGGCGACAGGCGTTGTGGGTGTGGTTGGTTGAACAGCCACAATATACGGAGAGTTAATTGCTGAGGCTTGATTAGCACTAACTAATGCCTGGTAGATAAAAGCTGCTACCTGTGCCCGCGTAGCGGTTGTAGTCGGATTCAAGAAATTAACATTAGGATAGTTGACTACAATTTGTTTCTCAGTCGCCGCCGCGATGGGACTACGGGCATAGCTAGCGATGTTAGCAGCATCATTAAAGTATTGCAGAGTGCTTTCAACATTTCTGTTGGGAGTGTATTCCAAACCGTTGGCAAGGGAAACCAAAACCTGCTGGCGAGGAATAGCTTGGTTAGGCTCGAAGCGATTTCCAGGATATCCTGACAAGAAACCGATGGTATAGGCTTGCTGAATGGCACTGGATGCCCAATAATTGCTTGGCACATCAATAAAATTGATGGCTTGCCGTTGTGGTGCTTTTTGGAAAGCTTTGTTGACCATAGCGGCAAATTGAGCGCGTGTCACCGGTTCTTCTGGACGAAAACTGCCATCAGGAAATCCAGCAATTACACCTCGCTGTGATAACTGTTGAATAAATTGTGCTGCCCAGTAGTTAGATGAAACATCAGAAAAAGTAGTTTGAGCTAAAGATGGAGTAACTGCAATAAAGGGTGCTACAGCTCCTGCTGTAATACTTAAAGCCATGAGTGCGGCTGTGCCAGATTGCCAATGATTTAAAGCAAACATTTATTTTTTCGTCCTAAAGTTTTTTTATTTTCTGTTAATTAATTAGACACTTTATCAAGTAAAATGTTCCTAAAATATTCAAGTTTCACATAAAGCATTATTTTAGTAACAAATCCATAAAAAATATCAATTTACAATTATCTAAAAAATAGATAATCATGGTATTAGCTAATTATCTATTCTCTACGCTAAAAGCGGTATACTAACAATCATAGATATTGAACAAGACGATATATTGCTAGAATAGTTGCTGAACAATAAGATTTTTTGACTGTAAAAAATTAAACGATCGCACACAATAGTTAAAGTGGCGATCGCAGATTGGGGATGATTAAAGTCACGACTTAAATTGAGTTAAGCCTAGTAGCGGGATAGTACCAAACTAGAGGTCAAAGTGACATCTAAATCCTGTTCAGGCCGCAAGACGAAAACATCAGCTTGTTTTTTCCGTAACAGTATACTTGCTCCAGCACCAGCCGCCGCACCAATAATAGGTTCTAAAACTTCAATTTTGCGGTTACCTGTAATTAAAGAGATTACACTAGCAGCACCTGCACCAATCGCTGCATCTGTTAAGATACTTCCAGTATCTGAACCCTGCGAGATTCTTTCAGTTTGGGTAACTGTTCGAGAAGTTGCATTAATTTGCTGACGCCGGCCAGAAGCAAATACTAATTCTTGCGCTACAAACCTCACACCTTTATTCTGGTTATTATTTCTATCACTGGAATAACGTCCATCCAGATTTACAGGTTCTAGTCTGCCAACAACTTCAGTTCCACGAGGAATCAATACCTGTCTGTTTCTATCGATAATATCGCTTTCTATTTTCAGAGTTAGAGGTAAAGTCTCCCCTGGATTCACAATTACTTTTTCTTTCTCGTAGGTAACAGGCAATGTTACATTATTAGGAATAGTAATTGTTCTAGATTGACCAATATTGTATTGAGCATTAGCAGGGGTAGAGGTAAATAGAGGAGTAATTGCACCTGTGGTAATTGCCATTGCCATCAGTGCAGCGGTTCCAGATTTCCAACGATAAAAAAGTGTCATAGTAGAGTTTCCGTTTATATCTGTGAGATATTTATTGACGCAGATTTACTGAGATTGTTTCTGAATATTTTTAAACCTATCTACAGGGGTATTCTCAAGGTAAGGGTGCTTTTTCAGCGAGGAGTATTTGCGATTGTTCCTCAACATTTCTATTGCTAACGCACGTCCATTACTCAGTTCACAACGCTCACACATATAGCATATGACGAAAACTTTGGTGAGATTGTTCCTAAACAGTTTACCTCTGCCTAATACTATATATACTGCTGAAATACAAGCGAATAGGCTGAGTGTGAACTCTCACTTACATTGTAGATTTATTTTTGAGTATTAAAAATTAAGAATTAGCGTATCAAGAAATACCTAGCAATTAGAAATGACGCGCCAGTGCTACAACGGGGAACCACCAAGGGCGCGCTGGCTTGGCTATACAAACGAAACTCACCTACGCGGGTTTGCTTTTTCAAATTATCCACAGTGATATCGTCTCTGGACTTACGACTTCCTATCTAAGCTTACTTTCGTTAGATAACTTAGGTGCTGAAAATTCCTCGACTATTCCTTCTTGAATCGAGTGAGCAATGTGGTAAAACTGGGGGTTAATCTGAAGAAATATTTAGTTTTTTCGTATTGAAGGCAAAATTGTTCAGTTAACTCTCATCAATCAGCTAAGGTGAAACCAATTTGCCTTTACTCTTCCTCTCCTACCCATGTATACACGGCTTAACCAGAGGATTATTTGATTTTTGTGGTGCATGTAAAAAGCTTTAGCTAGTTTACACTAGACAGCCTCAGCGAATAGAATTCCTAGTTATTTGCCTGCTTCTTTTACAAATAAACAAGTAAACAATCAAAAATTTTCCCTTTCTTCGTTAGTCGCTGTTCTGCTTAAGCTTTTTTCTTAGTTAGCAAGGATAAATATCGGTCAATCTCCAAAGGAGGTTTATTTTTTCTTTGAACTTGACAAAAATCCTTCAGGCAACAAGAAAAAACCGTTGATTACATTGTTAAATTTTGTAAAATAGAAGTCTTACAGGCTAGAATCCTGATATTTAGATAGTTAGACTAACAAGAAGTGCATCTGTACTGTTAATTATTAAAAGTATATGTGGCCTTATAGCCTCAATGATCCCAGTACAACTAATCCTTAAAAATTTTCTCAGTTATCGTGATGCAACTTTAGATTTTCGCGGTTTGCATACAGCTTGTATTTGCGGTTCCAATGGTGCGGGTAAGTCATCGCTTCTAGAAGCTATTACTTGGGCAATTTGGGGCGAAAGCCGCGCCACATCTGAAGACGATGTTATCCATTCGGGAGCTAAAGAAGTTCGGGTTGATTTCACATTCCAAAGTAATCAGCAAAAATACCGGGTGATTCGCACCCGTGTGCGGAGTGGGGCTAGCGTCCTAGAATTTCAAATTGAAACACCCTCTGGTTTTCGGCCGTTGACAGGTAAAGGAGTCAGGGCAACACAGGATTTGATTTTAGAACATATCAAGCTCGATTACGATACTTTTATTAATTCTGCCTACCTGCGTCAAGGTCGTGCAGATGAATTCATGCTCAAGCGTCCCACTGAACGCAAAGAAATTTTAGCAGAGTTATTGAAGCTTAATCAGTACGATGATTTGGAAGAACGGGCAAAAGAGTCCTCCCGTCAGTTTAAAGCACGGGGGGAGGAGTTAGAGCGTTCTTTAGAGTCGATGAAAACTCAACTGCAACAACGTGAGGTAACTCAGACGCAAAGAGCCGAGTTAGAAGCAGAACTTAACCAACTGCAACAAGTGCAAGCTTTTGAGAATATTCAATTACAAAGTTTGCAAGTTGTGCAGCACCAGCGCCAAACAAAAGTAGAACAACTCAGTTTTGTGAGGCAGCAATACCAAAATCTTACCCAAGACTGCGATCGCCTGCAACAAGAGCAGTTAGCAATTAAAAGTCAGTTATCAGATTTAGAAGGCATACTAAATCAAGCAGATGAGATCAAAGCTGGATACGTTGAATATCAAAGTCTGCAATCTCAAGAAGAAGCTTTTGCTAGCAAATTTGAACACTACACTCGCGCTCAACAAAATCGCCAACAAAAGCAACAGCAGCTTACTAAACAAATTAATGAAATTGAACGGCAGCTGCAACAAGCCCAAGCTCAATTAGAAGCGTTACAGCAACAAGAGCGAGAAATTCAGCAAACTCTTACCAAGTCAGCTGAGGTAGAAGCTGGTTTGGCACAATTAGCCGCAGCGCGTCAACGTGTTGCTCATCTCGATCAATTGCAAATGCAAGTGTCTCCCTTGCTGCAACAAAGGGCAACTTTACAAAGCCAACTCGATCGGTTACAAGCTGGTTTGGTAGCACGAATCGAACAGCTAGAATCTACAGAAAACCAATTGCAACGCCAGCATCGTCGCCAACCACAACTGCAACAAGCAGTGATGGATGTGGCCATCCAAATTGAAGAATTGGAAAAAAAGCGGGTTTATCTGCAACGAGTGCAAGAAAAAGGACAGGAGAGACGTCACTTTATTGAACGGTTGCAAGCTCACCAACGGGACTATGAAAAACTGTTAGGAGAACTAGAGCAAAAACTGCAAATGCTCCAAAACCCTAACGCTCTTTGTCCATTGTGTGAGCGTCCTCTAGATGAACATCACTGGAATCGGGTAGTCCAAAAAACTGAAGAAGAGTTGAAGGATACCCAAGGACAATTTTGGGTAGTCCGAGAACAGATGGCTGTCTCAGATAGAGAAATTCAGGTGCTTAGGCAAGAATACCGAGAAATATCCCAACAGTTGGCAACTTACGATACCTTGCGCGAACAAAGAGGACAGTTGGCAGCACAGTTAGAGGCTAACAGCGATGTTCAACAACAGCTACAACAAATTGCTATTGAGAAACAACATCTAGAGCGATCGCTACAAGTAGGTGATTACGCCCCAGATAAACAGTCGGAACTGCACCAGCTAGACCAATATCTGCAACAATTAAATTACAATGAACAAAATCACGCCCTGGCTCGTAGCGAAGTTGAACGCTGGCGGTGGGCAGAGATTAAACAAGGGCAGATTAAAGATGCTAGCAAGCGGCAAGCGCAACTAACAGCACGCAAGCCGGAATTACAAGCTAATATTGCTCAATTACAAGCTCGAATCCAGCAAGAGCAAACTGATTCTGAGTGTGCCAAACAAATAGCTGCCCTTGATCGTTACATTGTCGAGATTGGCTACAGTTCAGAGCAACACAATCATCTCCGTATGGCTGTACGCCAAGCTCAATCTTGGCAGTTACGCTATCAACAAATGTTGTCCGCACAGCAGCAGTATCCTCAACTCCAAGCCAGATTGCAAGAGTTAGAGGCTGCCAAAAACGCTAGATTAGCTGAACGGCAAACACTTGGTAGCCAAATCGAAAGCATGAAACAGCAGTTAGAAGAAACTGCCAACCCAACTGCTCAAATTCAAGCTTTAGAGCAACAACTTCAGACACGCAGACGGCAACTTGATGAACAAATAGCGAAGTTGGGGCGTTTAGAACAGTTGGCTATGCATCTAGAAACACTGCAAACTCAGTACGAGCAACAGCAACAGCAGTTGTTATCTTGCAAGCAGCAACATCGCGTTTATCAGGAATTAGCGCAGGCATTTGGTAAAAATGGTATCCAAGCATTAATGATTGAGAATGTCTTGCCACAGCTAGAAGCCGAAACAAATCAACTGCTCTCACGACTTAGTGCCAATCAGCTGCATGTACAATTTATTACTCAAAAAGCTGGGCGGAGTGGCAAGTCAACGAAGAAAAATGTCAAGCTGATAGACACCTTAGATATTTTAATTGCCGATGCTAGAGGAACGCGAGCTTATGAAACTTACTCTGGTGGGGAAGCCTTTAGAATTAACTTTGCCATTCGTTTAGCCTTGGCGAAGTTATTGGCGCAACGGGCGGGAGCGGCGTTGCAGTTATTGATTATTGATGAAGGTTTTGGCACACAGGATGCAGAAGGATGCGATCGCTTGATTGCAGCGATTAATGCGATCGCATCTGATTTTGCTTGCATTCTCACCGTTACCCATATGCCCCACCTCAAAGAAGCCTTCCAAGCCCGTATCGAAGTTAGTAAAAACCAGCAAGGTTCTCAGCTGCATTTGTTAACTTAAAAATTACAGTAGTTAGTAACAAAAAGCGCGACTAACTACTGTCCACTATTCACTGACTTAGCAGCAATTAAAAGTATTCTACCCGTGCGTCTAAACCATAAGAGCGTAACATTTTAGAGACTTTTTCTGCCTCTGCGCGATCGCCGAATCTGCCAGCATTTACATAATCTCCTAAACTGGATGTCTCCACAACCGGATTAGGTATATACTGACGTACTTTATTTAAAGTCTCAGCATTGTGAATAGGCACTACTACTACATAGCGATTGTTGTTATTAATAGCAGAATTATCCACCGCAGAGCTATTTAACCCTAATGCTTGCCAAGTTTGTGCATCTACAACCCCAGTCGGATTGAGCCGAGAATATTGCTGGAATGCATAGACATACGCTCTAGTGTTTTCACCAAAATAGCCATCAGGATTGGCGTTAAAGAAGCCTAATTGCAACAAACGCTCTTGAATTGCTTTAACATTTTCACCGCGATCGCCTATAGTCAGATAGTTTCTAGGCGATTGAGCTACTTGAATTGTAGGTGATTGAGCTACTTGAACTTGCGGATTATTAGCATATCTATTTTGCCAAACGCTTCGTACTGCCTGCAAAGCTTGTGCATCAGCTACCCCATCAACAGCTAGCTGGTAATCTCGCTGGAACCGGATGAGAGCATCTCTAGTCATAGGGCCAAAGTTGCCAGTGGGATTAGTTTTCAAGTACCCCAGATCCGCTAAATACTCTTGTAGTTCTCTTACTTGTTGAGTAGGAATACTGCTTGTAGCTGGAATTTTAGTCTGAGAATAACCCAGTAGTCTATTCCAAGTTTGTCGATTCACAATTCCATTTGCAGGTATGCCAGAATTTCGCTGAAATGCAATCACAGCATCACTGGTAATTCGTCCAAAATTACCAGTGGCAGTAGTATTAAAATAACCTAGCTGCTGCAAGCGCTGTTGCAACCTAGTCACTGCTGCGCCCTTGCTACCTTCAGAGAGAGTAGGATATTCACCACCTTGGTTTGCGTTCAGTGTTGCTTGTCTAGTTCTGGCCGGAACAACAGTATTAGTACGACTTCTAGAAGATTGCTGGGATCTAATCAATGCCTGCTGCGTCTGTGGCCCAAAATAGCCCGTAATTGGGCCATTAAAATAGCCTAACTGTTGCAAACGCTGTTGTAGCCTGATGACTTCTGGGCCTCTGCTACCCAATTGCAGATGACTGCGTACATTAGTAGAGGTTCTAGTCTGGCACGCTTGTTGCAGTGCGCTTTGAGTGCTGTTTCCGACAACCCCATCAGCAGGTAATCTTTTAGCTTGCTGGAAAGCGGTAACAGCCTGCTGGGTTAAGGGGCCAAATTGACCGTTTACTGGGCCACGAAAGTAGCCTATTTTTTTTAAACACCTTTGGATGTTTGCTACTTCAGTTCCATTACTTCCTACTTTCTCAAGTGCTAAAGTTTGCCCAGCTACACTCAGAAGTGTCATGGTCAACGCTACAGATAAAAAACGCATCCCAAACGCGCTAGACAGCTTTATCCAATTCAAGAATCTAAAATTAACTTGGACAGGAACAACCTCAAGGCTTTCAGTTGGTTTATAGGCTAAGGTGAGATGCAGATAACCAATAGTTCCCATAGATTTACTATTTTATCGAGTAATAAAAGTTACTTAATACAGAGTTTTCCGATATTATTTTAAGTATGTTTTTAAATAAAAGTAAATAATTTTACATTAGTTATAGAGATTTGTCTGTTATTTAAGGTAAAGGCTAGGTAATATTTTGTTAATCGTCAAAAACTAATGTGAGCAGTAGATATTTAGATGAGAGGGCAAATTATTGCTGTTTTTGGTAAATTACTTGAAATATTGCAATTTATTTAAAAAAAGGCTGCGATTTAATCGCAGCCTTTTTACGTAACTATTGTTATTGTTGTGCTTCCTCAGTATTCTCAATTTTTTTAGTATTACCTATTTTTACCCAACCTTCTTGCTCACCATTTTCTAGGCGAATCTTTTGCCAAGCTTTATCTTGACTTTCTTCCAAAATGACAACTTTTTGATTAAAAGCCGCTCCACCAACACGTTGAGCGTCTTGTTTTGGTTCTGCACGCAAACTTAAACCTTGAGACCAAGTAACTGTTCCTAGATAAGCTCCTGGCGGTAATGGTTTTGGCGATTCCTGAGCTTTGGGGGATTCAGTAGGATTGGCAGAGGGTGTTGGGCTAGAAGATGGTTCAGGCTGAGAAGTATTTGTAGCTTCTACTACGGTTGCTTTTGGAGATTGAGTTCTAAGCGCGGGATGATCATTCGCAAAAATCGGTTTGGTAGGGGGTATGGCAGTTCGATTCATAAAATAAAGTGCAGCTGCAACACCACTACCTATTAAGATGGCGATCGCCAAGAAAAACCCAAGTATAAATTTTAGTAGGCCAGAAAGCATAATTTATAACCTCATTTCTAATAGTGAATAGTCCATAGTAATTCATGATTAAAAATCCACTATTGACTTTGGAATTTAGACTAACTCATTCGGGACTTACGCACAAAGGTTGTCTGTTGAGATTGAGTGTAAGGGTGTAGGGATTTTAAATATTTACACCCCTATACCCCTAAACCCCTTATCCAAACCCTTGATGAGTACTGATCACTGTGTAAGTTTTATCATTAGCGTAGCTTGCCAAAGGTTTCGCTCAAAGGGCTGTGTTTCGATGCTAAACGCGCTCTCCCAGCAGCAGCCCATTCTTGTAATTGCTGAATTTGCTCCACAGCAGTCCGCGCCAGAGGAATAATCTGACTGGCCGCTTCTAAAATGTCATCATTACTAAAGTCTCGATTTTGGCTAAATCCTATATGCATCGCTTCAATCAAAGTTTGTTCAATCTCGGCTCCAGAAAAATCAGGTGTTTCATATGCTAGCCTATCGATGTCATAACTTTTTAAGTTATGCGGGCGCAGTCGAGATAAATGAACGTTAAAAATTGCTTTTCTTTCTTCTTGGGTGGGTAAACCGACAAAGAATATTTCATCAAATCGCCCTTTACGCAGCATTTCTGGTGGTAGGGCTTGGATATCGTTAGCGGTAGCAACGACAAATACAGGTGAGGTTTTTTCGGCTAACCAATTAATAAAAGTGCCAAATACGCGGCTAGTAGTTCCCGCATCACCTTTACTACCAAGTCCGGAAAAGGCTTTATCTATTTCATCAATCCACAAAACACAGGGAGCTAAAGCTTCAGCTACTTGAATCATTTGGCGAGTGCGGGATTCCGATTCCCCTACTAAACCACCAAATAACCGCCCTACATCTAGGCGCAGTAAAGGTAAATGCCAATGATGGGCGATCGCTTTTGCTGTTAAAGATTTTCCAGTTCCCTGAATACCCACCAACATTAAGCCACGGGGGTGCGGTAATCCGTATTGTCGCGCGCGTTCAGTAAATGAGCCTCCCCGACGCAGTAACCAATCTTTGAGGTTATCGAGTCCGCCAATATCAGAAATTTGCTCGGTGGCGGGGTAAAAGTCTAAAATTTGCGTTTGGCGAATAGTTTGGCGTTTTTCTTCTAAAACTAGATCCACATCTTCGGGTTGCAGTTCGCCATGAGTAGCGATCGCCCTGGCTAAAACTCGGCGAATTCTTTCCATTGAAAGCCCTTGACAAGAGCGCACCAAGTCATCCAAAACTTTGCCACCAAGGGAATTACCAGTAACTTGTAATAAACGTTCCACTTCCGTTTTAATTTCGGCGGCGGCGGGTAAGGGGAATTCCACAACTGTCAGCACTTCGGTTAAATCGTCAGGAATAGCAATACGCGGCGACAGCAAGACAATATTTTTCGGTTGCGACTTGAGAAGTCGAGCTAAATTGCGGAGTTTACGGGCGATCGCCACATCTTCTAAAAACCGATGATAGTCTCGTAGAATCAACACTGCTGGCGCAGAGGCTGGTAATTTCTCCACAAATTCTAAAGCTTGCAGGGGGTTACGTCTCCCAAACCCAGCATCATTAGGATTACCCTGGTAGCCATCGACAAAATCCCAGGTGTACACTGGGCGATTGCCTTGATTTGCTGCTTCTTCCCGGATCGCTGCTTCTACCCTTTCTTCCTCAAAGGTGGGAATATAAATCAAAGGGTAGCGGGCACGTAGCAGCAGTTTAAACTCTTCGCGGAAGTTCATAAAGTAGCTGTTAGTGGTTAGTTGCTATTGAACGCAATGTACAACTTTCTTTAAACAAAATCCCACTTCCTGTGATGTTATCGCTTCATCTCAAAATCAAAAAGTAGAGTGTGCTCAAGCGATCGCACCATCTAGCCAGCAGTGTATAGATCAATTTCAACACAGATGGTGATTGTGAAAGAAGGATCTCAAGCAAAGCGATCGCATCTATATTTGCTCTGTCCAAAGTTTTTTCTAATAGTTTAGATATAACTTATATTTTTTTCTTAATAATCTGACTTTACATGAAAAAAATTTGGGATTCGCTTTAAAATTTATTGTGCCGACACATTAAAATCAAGAGCCTGAGCTTGTATGGGAATGCTCACCTTGGAAATATGTATTCCATGTAAACAAAATGGACATCATATTACCATCTAGCCTATCCTTGTTTGCAAATCCCCTACATATTGAAAATCCACTCCTAGTTGATGGCAATTTGGACAGGCTAATGTTGAAATATTGGGCAAGTAATTATTAATTTTAGTAACTATAGATATCCATCCAAGAAAAATACTATAGCAGTCCTAAATGATACGTGAGAATGAATAAAGCCTCTAAAGCTTGTTAAATAAAGATTTTTATCTCAGCATTTTCTCACGAGTGATTCTGGATTGCTATATTTCTATCCTTTCTTCTCGGACTCATTTTGGCATTACCAATTTAATATCAGTAAATATTTCCAAACTTAGTTTAGAAATATTTATAGGGTACGTTAGGCGCTCTCTTGTAGTCTTATTAGAACTAAATAATTAATTGCGCCATAACGTACCAAATGGCATATTGACAAAGTTTACTATCCCGGAAGTTGCTTTTTCAGCGCTTCCAGCGAAGCCCAGCGATTATCAATCGACTCTTCCGAACTCCTAGCATCGCTACTAAGAATACCTGGGCAATTGAGGTTACAAAGTTGACGCTGGGGGATTGCTAGGCACATTTGCTCGTACAGCCATTCACTGGGATAAAAATAACCATCAGGTGGTAGGGTTTCTACCAAATCTTCCACAGCTACTTCCCTTTCTAAAGGCAAGTCTTGTGCTTGATTAGCTGTTTCATCTAACCAGATGACTTCCGTGGTATCGACTACCAAACGCTGATTGTATTGCTGTAAGCAGCGGTTACAAGTACAAGTAATAATTGCTTCTGCCTGCCCCGAAACTTCTAAGTAATTACCTTGATGCTGTACACGGATGAGACCACGAACAGGCGTTAACGTTTCCAGGCCAGGCAGAAAATCCTTAACTTGAATTTCCTCTGTCCGCTCCGGGGCTTTAGTTAGCTGCGGAATAAAAATTGCGTCCATAGGATTTGTGAGATATCCTCACGAAACGAAAATTATGCTATTTACCAGCAATTTTGCTGATGTTACAACTTTATTTTAGCTTTTAACAACAGAAGAGATTTGCACTCAAGTAGGCTTTACGGTGCGATCGCTGGACGAACCACAAGATGACGATGTGGTTCTTTACCGCGACTGAAGGTTTCCAAATCGCCAAACTCCTTCAAAAAAGTGTGAATTTGACGGCGTTCCGCAGAACTGAGCGATTTGATTTCTACTTCTTTACCTGTAGCTCTTACTTCTTGGGATGCAGCTTCTGCTAATGCCCGAATTTCCGCTTCTCTTTTGACGCGGTAGCCATTCAATTCAATAGTATAAGAGGCTTGCTCTTCCTGGGGTTGGTTTAAGTTGAGGACTGAATTAGCTAGATACTGAATTGCATCTAGCACCGAACCATCAGCACCAATCAAAATTCCGATTTGTTCTGGGTTGAGGTTCGTTTCATTAATAGTCAACCAATAATTATCCGGTTCTTCGGAGTCGCCGCCCTGAGGTTGGGCAGGTTCTAAATTACCCTCAACCTCAGCAGATACCCCAGTAAGTAACAGCAGTGTTTTTAACCACTGCTGCCCTCGCTGCATGGGACTGTTGCTCATGATCAATTTGTAGCCTTTTTCTTAGAACTTTTTGGCTCGAAGGGCAATGCCTTCTGCTCTGCCGTTGCTGCTTCTTTTTCCTGGGTTGCTACAATTTTTTGCAGTTCTTCCGGTAAGGGTTCGCGCGAGAGAATGAAAGTTTGCAGAGTTTGGAAGATATTTCCAATTACCATATACATCAAAACCCCAGCTGGCAGGGGGAAGAACAAAAACATCCCAGAAAAGATGACTGGGGTAATTTTGTTGACTGTCTCCTGCTGTGGATTGCCACCGCTAGAATTTTGCCCAGAGAGAATTTGGCTCACATAAAGACTGATACCGAAGAAGATAACCATAGCGACAATATCCCAGTGGATTGTGCCGTCGGGATCAGTTGCGCCTACCCTACCTAAGGCATCGATAAACAAAAATCCTTTATCTGCTGCTAGCCCCGGAATAGTGCCTTGAATGGTCACATCTCCGGGCTGTAAGGCTTCTATATTACCGTCAGCATCAATTTTGATTCTGTCTTCCCCTTTAGTAACTTTCCATTCGGGAAACAGCTTATTTTCTGGATGCTCCGCCAAGAGTACCTGAAATGGTTTGCCTTCCAGGGTTTGATATTGTATCTTGGTCTTTTCTCCTACTGCTAATTTGTTACCGCTAGGGAGGATAGCAGTAATGCGGGTATGTTCCCCATCAGCAATATAAATATTTTGGGGAGGAGTAGCAAAAGCTTGGGGTTGAATTCGTTCGATTTGTTCGGCGGGAAAGATTTGCAGGTTGACGTTGTAGTTAACTCCAGCAAATGGCGAACCCCGCAAAGTGGCAAACAGCGCTAGCAAAACTGGCATCTGCAACAGCAGTGGCAAACAGCCAGCAAGTGGATTGCCAAATTCTTTTTGGACATTGACCATTTCCTCTTGCTGCTTTTGCGGATCGTCTTTATAACGCTCTTTAACTTCTGCCATCCGCTTTTGCATCAGAGGCTGCACAATCCGCATCCGCCGCATACTCCGAATCGAACCAGCACTCAGGGGATAGAGCGCAAAGCGGACTATCAATGTTAAGGCAACGATCGCCAATCCATAGCTAGGCACTATGCCATAGAAAAAGTCTATGATTGGCAGCATCACGTTGTTCGAGAGAAACCCGATACCAAAATCCATTATTCTGAATTCAACCTGAGGTACTGTAAACTGAACTGAATCTAATTTATCTAAATCATGATTTATCCGCGACTATCATTTACTACGGATAGCCGCACATTCAAATTGCTGAGTCCTGAGTTTTGAGTAATGAGTGAGTAGGTAGTCAGGGATGATGAAAACTCAATTTACTTGGCCGAGTTATCTTATCTTAATGATTATTAACTGTTTGCGCCTGTATGGAGCATTACTCAGGACTCAAAACTCAGCACTGTCTAACTACTTAGCAGCAGTGGTGTATTGAGGATTTTTTGCAGCAACTCTTTCATTAATGTAGTCATAGACGGCCCGAAAATTGGGAACAGCTCGCATTTCCAAACGACTACCATTTCTCAGGGTTAGCACCATATCTCCCCAAATACCCAGACCACGAGGAACTTTGACGATTTTGACAATTTCTGAGTAAATTACGTCAGTGCGATCGCGTCCCATCCAACCTCCCATCACAGAAATCCGACGATCTGTAATGCGGTAGCGTAGCCACAATGCCCTGACAATTGCCCCAACTGACAACGGTATCCCCACGACGGTCAGCCCAATCAGCAGGTTGAGAATTAAATCTCCAACATGGGGGCCACCCTCATAATAAATATCTTCACGAATACCCATTGAGTACCTCAGCTTGTGCTAACAACTGCTCTAATTCTTGCAGAAATTCTTGGCTTACGCACTCTCGTTCTGCTGCTGTTGGTTTCACAATTACCACTAACCGCCATCCTGGTGACAATCTAGGTAATAACTGATACAAAGCTACTGCTATTTGCCGTTTTATTCGGTTGCGAACTACTGCACGCTTGCTAACTTTTGTGCTAATCGAAATGCCAATGCGTGTGCTGGCAAGATATGCTGCATCAGTTAGCTCTATATTCTTGGGGGCAGCATCCAAAGAAGGGTTGCCGGAAAATGACGGACGTAAGGCCCTCAATGTCAAATAAGAGCCATGACGCCGAATTCCTTCCCGGAAAACTGCCTGGAAATCTTGTCGGGATTTTAGCCGATTCGCCTTGGGCAAAGCCACATTTGCTCTTTTAGCCTAATAAACCCCTAAACACTGAGACGATACCGTCCTTTCTTTCTCCTGGCGCTGATGACGTTTCTTCCATCTGGTGTCCGCATCCTGGCACGAAAACCAGAGGTTCTTTTTCTCTTACGGCAAGTGCCGCCTAGCGTTCTCTGCATACTTTTCTCCTCTTAGGTGATATTTATAAAAAGTCACAATCTCTTATTATATCATTATTACAGCCAAACAATGATATTCCGGCAGATTCAGTGGTTAGTTAACAGACCGACAGCCAACAACTAACCACTGATAACAGTTTAATTAACGCTTAAAACCCATGTTCCCATGTAACGCAATAGTGGCACTTCACCAGGGGAAAGAACTTGGCAGTTGAAATAGTAAACTCCACCGAATGCAGGGTTTTTCACGTTAGATAACACCAACTCTACCCTACTACCTGCTGGTACTGGCTCTTCGGGAAAAATTTCAATCAACCCAGCTTCTTTATTCCACTTCACTTCCGAAAGAGGCACTTTTTTGTCTTTGACTCTGACCTCAATTCCTTTGGGGTCAAAACTTCCTTTGTAATAATCAGGGTACGTAATAGCAAATTGAGCAACGGCTAACTTCATTTTATTGGCTGGGATCCTTAGTAGATACCTATCCCAGTTATTAGCCTGTCCGCCAAAATCTAAGCGGTATGGCAGCTGATTTTCGCTTTTGACCCCGCTAAAAAGTGTTAATCCTGGTAAACCTTGCGCCCAGGTTATTGCTTGGAATCCTGTTAGCAGACAGCTAGTTACAGCTAAAGTTGAAAGTAAACGTCGCATAATTAGGCTCCTCCACCAGATAGGATGTTGGTTATTTAAATAACTAAAAGTTTAGCCTTCGTAAATAAACTTTACTACTGACTTTCTCAGAATGGACGTTAAATAGAAATAAAAAGTGCCATGCGCTCTAGAGATTGGATGTATAATACTTAGTAAATTTAGCAACTAACTTTATAAAAAACTCCCTAGCTTTACGGCCTAACTATTTTGTCAATGCCTAAGTCAATTTTCAACAAAATGGAAACACTAGGGAAATTTGATTGTGTTTCTGAATATGTATAAGTGTATCTAAATTGTAAGGTTTTTGTTATAAAAATTGAACCATATAACCAGCGATCGCCAGTTATCTTGGGCTAGATTAATTAAAACCAGCTTGGATAAAAATAGTAATCATTAAAAATCAATTGAAAATTTATCAAGCTTTTGTAATTAGATGCATATTGCAGTATGTAAGAAAGGAATACAAAATTTTTCAATCCCTAAAAGAAGCTGAAGACAAAGACGCAACATTTGGGAATCAACATAGGATGTGCAGTAGTATGTAAGCCTATTTGCAATTATCTGGGATTGTGACATCTGCAAGCGGCAAAGTGAGGCTTTGCCTGGGAAATAGAGAGTGAAAGAGGAAACTTCAAGGTTCAATCTACTAGAAAAAGCAATGGCTGCTAGTCCCCGCCTATGCACTATAAGTGTGGGGAATGGCTGATCAATAAAATTGCATAGTTGGCAGAGATTAGGTATTTATCTCCAGGAGATTTCATGAGAATAGCAGTTGCCAAAGAAATCGAAGTTGGTGAACGTCGTGTAGCATTAATTCCTGACACAGTTGCCCGATTAGTAAAACAAGGTTTAGAAGTTTGGGTAGAAACAGGTGTAGGAGAGCGAGCATTTTTTAGCGATTCTGCTTATGAGGCAGCAGGAGCCAAAATTATTGCCGATACTGTGACATTATGGGGTGAAGCAGATATTCTTTTGAAAGTCAGTCCGCCACAAGAACGGGAAGATGGACGTTCCGAAATTGACTTACTAAAGCAAGGAGCTGTATTAATTAGCTTTTTGAATCCATTAGGAAATCCTTTGGTGGTGCAGCAACTGGCAAATCGCCAAGTGACAGCCTTAAGTATGGAAATGATTCCCCGCACCACCAGGGCACAAAGCATGGATGCATTGTCCTCGCAAGCGTCCCTAGCAGGTTATAAATCCGTATTAATTGCCGCAGCAGCATTGCCGAAATATTTCCCGATGCTGACTACAGCCGCAGGTACAATCGCCCCAGCCAAAATATTTATCATGGGTGCTGGTGTAGCAGGATTGCAAGCGATCGCCACCGCTAGGCGCTTAGGAGCAGTAGTAGAAGCCTTTGATATCCGTCCTGCCGTCAAAGAAGAAGTCCAAAGCTTAGGGGCAAAATTCGTCGAAGTTAAACTCGAAGAAGAAACCGTCGCGGCTGGTGGCTACGCCAAAGAGATTTCTGAGGCTAGCAAACAGCGCACCCAGGAAATTGTTGCCGAACACGTCAAGAACGCCGATGTGGTGATTACTACCGCCCAAGTTCCTGGAAGAAAAGCGCCTTTGCTTGTCACTGAAGAAATGGTGGCTCAGATGAAGCCAGGTTCAGTAATTGTAGATTTAGCTGCCGAACAGGGCGGTAACTGCGCCTGCACCGATCCCGGCAAAGATATTGTTTGGAATGGTGTAACGATTATCGGGCCAATTAATCTCCCCTCATCAATGCCAGTTCACGCCAGCCAACTGTATGCTAAAAACGTGACATCGTTGATGCAATTGTTAATTAAAGATAAAGCTTTACAGGTTAACTTTGTCGACGACATCGTTGATGCGGCTTGCGTTACCCACGCAGGTGAAATTCGCTCTCAACGAGTACGCGATGCGCTACAAGCTATTAGCGGCGTAAAGACAACTTAATTTAGCAAAAGTAATAAGCAATGGGTAATGGGTAATTGCAAAAAAAACTGTTACTAATTACCAATTAGCAATTATCAAAAGGAGTTTTTATTTCATGACAGATGCATTGCTTGCTGCTTTATTTGTATTTGTCTTGGCATCGTTTATCGGCTTTGAAGTCATCAACAAAGTACCACCGACTTTACACACGCCTTTGATGTCAGGCTCAAATGCAATTTCCGGTATTGCTGTATTGGGAGCAATAGTAGCTTCCGGTGCTAGAGAGACAAATGTTTCGGTGATTCTTGGTTTGATTGCTGTCGTATTGGCAACAGTCAACGTTGTCGGTGGTTTCTTAGTCACAGATCGGATGTTGCAAATGTTTAAGAAAAAGGAGATTAAGGCGTGAGCGACTTTATACCAACTGGGATTCAACTGACGTACTTAGTCGCTGCATCCTTATTCATTCTGGGATTGAAAAAGCTGGGTTCACCCGCCACAGCACGAAATGGCAATATCATAGCAGCTGTGGGAATGCTGCTGGCGATCGTGGCGACAATGCTAGATCAGCATGTGTTGAATTACGAAATGATTTTGTTGGGCTTGGCGATTGGATCGGGAATTGGTGCGATCGCCGCTTACAAAGTTCAAATGACAGAAATGCCCCAAATGGTGGGTTTACTTAACGGTTTGGGTGGCGCTGCTTCCGCACTTGTCGCCGTTGCCGAATTCTGGCGATTATTGGATAGTTCGCAACCGATTCCCCTAGATGTCAACATTTCCATGCTGCTGGATGTGTTAATCGGTGGTGTTACCTTCACAGGCAGCTTTTTAGCCTTTGCAAAATTGCAAGGTTTAATCAGCGGTTCCCCGATTACATTTCCTTTCCAGCAACCATTTAACCTTCTGCTTCTGGGTGCTTATATAGCAGGTAGTGCTTACTTAATCATCACACCGGATAGCTTACCCATATTCTTAGGAGTCGTTGCGGTTTCCTTAGTGTTGGGTGTAATGTTCGTCATCCCCATTGGTGGTGGCGATATGCCTGTAGTCATTTCGCTGTTGAACTCCTTGTCAGGTGTAGCAGCATCAGCCGCCGGATTCGTGGTGATGAACAATATGTTGATCATCGCTGGGGCATTAGTGGGGGCCTCTGGCTTAATTCTCACCGAAATTATGTGTAAGGCGATGAACCGTTCTCTGTTCAGCGTGCTGTTCAGTGCTTTTGGCACAGGGAGTGCTGCTGGTGGTGGTGCTGCTGGTGGCGGTGCAACCGATCAAACCGTCCGCAGCATCGATCCCGAAGAAGGGGCAATGATGTTAGGTTATGCCCGTTCTGTGGTGATTGTGCCTGGTTATGGTATGGCAGTTGCCCAAGCGCAGCATAGCGTCCGGGAATTGTCAGATCAACTAGAACGGATGGGTGTTGATGTCAAGTACGCTATTCACCCCGTCGCTGGAAGAATGCCAGGACACATGAACGTGTTACTGGCTGAGGCAAATGTGCCTTATACCCAGTTGTATGACATGGAAGATATTAATCCCCAGTTTGATCAAGCGGATGTGGCTTTAGTAATTGGGGCAAATGATGTAGTAAATCCAGCAGCGCGGAGTGATGCTAATAGCCCAATTTATGGGATGCCAATTCTAGAAGTGGATAAGGCAAAGCAGACAATTGTGATTAAGCGCGGGATGAGTACAGGTTTTGCCGGTGTAGATAATGAGTTGTTCTACAAAGAGAAAACTACAATGCTTTTTGGTAGTGCTAAAGATATGGTGGCGAAGTTGGTTTCTGAAGTGAAGCAACTGTAAGAGAAACGAACCGCAGAGGCGCAAAGGGCGCGAAGTAAAGAAAGAATTAGAGAGTTGGTTTGCCTTGGAGGTGTGATGCTTCTGGGGCAAGTTTTTTATTTAGAGAATTGGCTCACGCCAAGGCGCAAAGATGCAAAGGAAAGAAAGAATTAAGAGATTCGACTTGTTTTGAAATTTAAAAATTTTTAAGCTAAGATTTTTAATTAAACTTTCAATTTTAATAATCTTGGTTAATACGGTTTAGAAATTCCTTCCATCTAGATACAAGTGCTGACTGACTTGGTTGATATTGAGAGCATATAAGTTTTCTACCATCCAATTTTTGATAATGAGTTTGTAAAACTTTTGGATGAAACTTCACTTCTAGAGATTCTGGGTTAATACCCAATAAATTTAGATCAAATAAAGTATGTAAGTCTGCACGTAACAAAAGCCCATTATCTGGATGATTATCATCAGTACCACGATAGGGTGAGATATGGGCAGCTTCTAAAACATCAAGTAGCTTTAACCCAGTAATCATACATTAATCGCCATAGCGTTGACGCAACAAGTCTCTAAATTTGGACTGTCCACGACGTTCTTTAATTTGACGAAATACAGTTTCACGTCTATCTTCCGTTACAGGAACATATTCAGAAGCTTCATCACTTTGAAGATATTTATAATCACTGTTTTCATTAATTAATTTAGCATCTCTTTCCTCTGCGTCTCTGCGTGAGATAAAAAAAGCGATCGCCTTTTACGACGCGCCAATATGCAATCGCTAATTTGTTGGTTGAGAAAGATTTAAAACCACAGCTAATGCTTGAGAAACAAGTTGCATTTCTGAATCAGATAGTTGACCAAGTTTTCTCACTAATCTGGTTTCTGAAACTGAGCGGATTTGAAAAGTATCCACACCAGAAACTTTAGCTAAACCATTATCTGCACTTGCTTCCAGTCGCACCATCCAAGGTCTGACTGCATATCTTTCTTTCCAATCTGTAACTGGAACAATGACTTTCAAAGGCAAAATCCCAATAGCATCATCATTGACTATGATACAAGGACGCTTCTTGCTAATTTCCGTCCCTACAGTTGGATCTAAATTCACTAACCAGACTTGACCTCTATACATAAGAGGCTGAGTTGTGGAGGTCTTCATCTGGATATTCGTAAAAATCTTCCCCTTCCAAATCAGAGAAGACATTTAATTCACTATCAGATGCGTAGTCTGCAACAGCTGTGATTGCGGCTAGTATTAATTGGCGTTTTTGCTCATCTTTGGTAAGTGAATTTTGCTCTCTAAGTACCAGTTTCAAAGCTGCTTCAGCTATTGTTAAACGATCGCTTACACTTAAATTTACAAGTGCTTGGAGAATTTCCTGAGTTCCCATGCTAATTCATAGAGCCACTTATATTACTCATAGTAATGAATTTATCTTATTCTTCGCTATCTTGATACAAATCCTGCAAGGCTTGCAGTTGAGTTTTACGAGCAACACGACGATATTTTTTACTTTCTAATTTTGGCTCGTATTGGCTCTGACCTTTGCCTTTGGTTTTTAACTTCAAGGTAGATTCAGGATCAGCTTGTTGGTTTAGGTGAGTTTGATACGCGATCGCATCTGCTAAAAATTCCACATAATGTTCATATCGCTCCCAGTCTCCCCGCACAGCACAATCTGGTTCATCTCGATGCAGGCAATCGCTAAACCGACAGCTACCAACAGCTAAACGCTCTCTGGCTTCGGGAAAATAATATATTAATTCTTCGGGAGTACAATAGAGGTCAGGCTGATTAAAACCTGGAGTATCTGCCAATAAGCCCCCATTAGGTAATTCAAATAACTCTACGTGGCGGGTAGTATGGCGACCACGAGCCAACTTGCCAGAAACTTCACCTACTCGCAAATTGGCATTGGGAATTAGTGTATTAATTAAACTTGATTTACCAACGCCAGAAGGCCCAGCAACTACAGTAATTTTATCTTGAAGATGGCTGGTTAATTGGTCAATATTTATACTATTTATGACGCTAATAAATAACGGCTGATAACCCCAACCAACAAGGCGATCGCTAATTTTTTGTTGCACCTGGGGTGAAACTAAATCACTTTTATTCAGGCATAAAACTACATCTAAACCTGTTGATTCAGCCTTAACTAAAAAGCGACTTAACTGGTAAGGTTCCAGAGGTGGATCTGCAACAGCGAATACCAGCATGATTTTGTCAACATTGGCGATGGGCGGACGATCTAATTGAGTTTGACGGGGTAAAACATCAGCGATCGCTCCTCGTCCTCCAGCCCAATCTGGTTCTTCAATGACCACGCGATCGCCCACCATCACTTGTTGCCCAATTTTTTTCAAGCGTGATCTGCGGGTGCAGAGGAGGAGTGAGGGAGGGGGAGAATGAGAGACAAGGGGAGTATTTATGTCCTTGTCTCCTACATCCAGCTGGACTTGGTAAAAATTTGCTTGTACAGCTAACACAGTACCTATTAACTGTCCAGTGGCGAAATCAGATTTTCCTGTCATTGGGCAATCACAGGACGGCGTACTAACAACGAAAAATAACCAGAGCAATCTGCAATTTGTTCTACTTGATAGCCTGCCATTGCTAGGCTATCAGGAACCTGCTCAATTGGCTCTCCAGGGTCAAGCCAAACTTCGAGCAATCCTCCCGGTGACATTTTCTCTAGACGTAGTTTTGTCCGAACAAAATTAATCGGGCAAGGAGTGCCGCGCAAGTCAAGTTGAGCATCAGGAGATGATAGAGAAGAGGGCTTCATTACTTAAACAGATTTCCTAAAAATCCTTCTAGACCGCCTTTACCAGTACGCTCTCCCTTAATTTTAGCCAGCTTCTCTAACAATTCTCGCTCCTCCGGAGTCACCTTGTTAGGAATATCG
Organism: Mojavia pulchra JT2-VF2; assembly: GCA_019359325.1. GTDB lineage: Bacteria > Cyanobacteriota > Cyanobacteriia > Cyanobacteriales > Nostocaceae > Mojavia > Mojavia pulchra. The sequence goes on from JAHHHN010000001.1 coordinate 548,550, forward strand.
ATTAGCACTGTCAGCATATGGTCTCCCCGACTGACAGGATTACCTAAGCGAGGTACACCACGATTTTCTAACTTCATCACCGTATTTGGTTGAGTTCCGGCGGGAATTATAAGTTCTACAGGCCCATCGACCGTATCTACTTCTAAACGGCAACCTAAAATTGCTTGCAGGTAGCTAATTTTAATTTCTGAGAGAATATTAATACCATCTCGGTGGAATTCCTCATCCTCATTCACGAATAAGTACACGTACAAATCTCCAGGCGGGCCACCACGCTGCCCCGCATCTCCTTCTTGAGAAATCCGCAAGCGTGTGCCATTATCTACACCCGCAGGAATAGTAATTTTGAGTTTTTTAGTGATTTGATTTGTGCCTTTACCGTCGCAAGCATCACATTTGTCTTCAATCACCATCCCCGTACCATTACACGTAGGACAAGTTGAAACTTGAGTGAAACTGCCAAAAGGCGTTCTAGTAACACGGCGTACTTGACCCGAGCCGCTGCAAGTCGAACAAGTCCGAGGACGAGTTCCTGGCTTTGCGCCTGAACCGGTACAGACATCGCAAGTTTCTAGATGAGAAATGCGAATTTCTTTTTCACCACCAAATACCGCTTCCCGAAAATCTAACTTCAGGTCTAATCGCAGGTCATCACCCCGCGCCGGCCCACTGCGTCGTCTTTGCGTTGTTGGGCCACCCATTCCACCAGCAAAACCACTGAAAATGCTTTCAAAGATATCGGCAAAGCCGCCCATGTCGCCCATATCTTGGAAGCCTACACCAGCGCCTGAAACACCCTCAGGCCCAAAGCGGTCATAACGAGCGCGGGTTTCCGGCTCGGAAAGCACTTCATAAGCGCGGTTAATCTCCTTAAAGCGATCCTCCGCTCCCGGTTCTTTGTTCACATCTGGGTGATACTTCCGGGCTAAACGGCGGTAGGCTTGTTTGATATCTTCTTTGTCGGCGTCACGGGAGACACCCAAAATTTCATAATAGTCGCGGGCCATATAGCAAAGGTAAAAGTTAGAAGTAAGAAAGCAGAAGAGCCACTGTATTGGAGAGCCAGTACGTTAAACGAGTTCCCCTATAAAGTATGTGGCGTGGCAGAAGGAAGAGGGCAAAAAGGCGAAAGGTAAAAGTTAATTTTTATTAATAATTGATTTTACCCTTTCCCTTTTAGAAAAATCACCAGCCAGTATTGAGCAACAGGTGCTTTCCTCGTAGAAGACGACAAAAGCTACAGAAATCACGAGCAAAGCAAACCTCTACTCTGACTTCTCTCTGCCTGAGGCTATCTCTTTTACAATTGTGCTACGTAGGTGGGGCAAACCCCGCCCATCCACCAGAGGAGCTAGCCGCACCATTAGGTGTGGAAAACCCCCCAATGCGTTTTGGCATCTGTGCTGGTACACCCTCTAGCCCACGGCAATTCGCTTCTACAATCTAGCAAACTTGGGGACTGGGGACTAGGGACTGGGAAAAGCAACTTGTGCAGGGAGCAGGGAGCAGGAAAGACAAAGGGACAAGGGGACAAGGGGAAAGAACCATGATTAACTCTTGCTCCTTGTCCTCTTCATCCAATGCCCAATACCCAATCCCTAATCTATCGCCTCGTAATCAGCCTGTGCGGTGTTTTCGTCATCAAAATCAAAGTTAAATTGCGGTATTAGCGTTCCACCCATTGGTTGCTCCTGTTCTGAAGTAAACAGAATTTCTGAAACCTCAGCTAACTCATCATTTTGGTTATTAGCCCGGTTATACACGTTAGCACCAATGGCAAATAGCGCTTTTTGGAAATCTTCCAAGCGCTGCTGAAATTCTTGTGGAGAAATACTGGAGTTAGCTATTGCTGCTTGGAGTTGTTGGACTTTTTCATGTGCCAAAGCTTTCATCTCCTCACCAATGAAGCCGCTATTCTCCTTTAAAGTTGTTTCATAACTTAAAAATAGATTCTCTGCCTGGTTTTTAAGTTCAACCAGTTCTTTACGTCTTTTATCTTCCTCAGCAAACACTTCGGCTGCTTGCCGCATTCGTTCTACTTCTTGGGTACTCAAGCCGCCTGTATTCGTAATCCGAATACTATGCTCCCTGCCAGTACCTTTGTCTTGAGCGCTAACCTTGAGGATGCCATTGACATCGATTTCAAAAGATACTTCTATTTGCGGGACGCCACGAGGTGCTGGAGGAATTCCTGCTAAAAGGAACTTACCAAGACTTTTATTATCCCGTGCCATTGCTCGTTCACCTTGGAGAACGTGTATTTCTACCGAGGTTTGCCCATCAACTGCTGTAGAAAAAATTTGGGATCTGCTGGTAGGAATTGTGGTGTTACGTTCGATGATTTTGGTAAATACTTCTCCTAAGGTTTCAATTCCCAAAGACAGGGGTGTGACATCCAATAAAAGGAGATTATCAACTTCTCCACCTAGTACCCCGGCTTGGATAGCAGCTCCTAGTGCGACTGCTTCATCGGGGTTAACAGAGCGATCGGGAGCTTTGCCGTTGAAAAACTTGCTCAAGGCGTTTTGGACGGCAGGGATGCGGGTAGAACCACCTACTAAAATAATCCGATCTATATCTTGTGGTTTGCGATCTGCGTCTTTCAACGCTTGGATCATCGGATCAATCGTAGCTTGAATTAAATGATTTGTTAGTTCTTCAAATTTGGAGCGGCTGAGTTCCAATTCTAGATGCTTGGGGCCTGTCTCATCAGCAGTGATAAAAGGCAAATTGATAGATGTATTCAGCATACTAGAAAGTTCAATTTTTGCCTTTTCTGCTGCTTCCCGTAGGCGTTGCAGTGCCATTTTGTCTAGAGACAGGTCAATTTTCTCTTGTTGCTGGAAGCCTTCAATTATCCAGCGCACAATACAATCATCAAAGTCGTCACCACCGAGTTGATTATTACCATTAGTGGATTTAACTTCAAAAACACCATCTCCAAGTTGCAGGATGGATACGTCAAAAGTACCGCCTCCCAGATCAAAGACTAAAATTAGCTGCTCTTGGTTTTGCTTATCTAAACCAAAGGCTAAAGCAGCCGCAGTTGGTTCGTTGATGATCCGTAGGACTTCAAGTCCAGCAATAGTTCCCGCGTCTTTAGTTGCTTGTCTTTGAGCGTCTGTGAAATATGCTGGTACGGTAATCACTGCCTGAGTAACAGTTTCACCCAAAAAATTTTCTGCGTCCTGTTTGAGCTTTTGCAAGATCATGGCAGAAATTTCTTGTGGTGTATAGTTACGTCCGCGAATTTGCACATCAACGGTATCGTCTCGACCTTTGACACAGTTGTAAGGTACGCGATCGCGTTGTGTATCCGTGTCTTCCCAACGAAGACCGATGAATCGCTTGATACTGAAGACTGTGTTTTCGGCATTGGTTACGGCTTGGCGCTTTGCCAACTGACCGACTAAGCGATCGCCTCCTTTTCCAAATCCCACAATACTAGGAGTAGTTCGTCCACCTTCGGAATTAGCGATCACAAGTGTTTGACCACCTTCCATAACTGCGACGCAACTGTTAGTAGTGCCTAAGTCGATTCCAATAACTTTTCCCATACTGCTCAGTATTTTTACGGATTTCTTTTGACTTGATGCTTCGCGGACGTTCTTATTTTTGTGTTGTGCTACAGACCAACGCTCACGGAAAAGTCTGTGGAAATCCTGTTACTAACGGTAAGCAAGAAGTTGAAAAACACAGATGTGTTTCAAGGTGAGTGCTTAAAGTTACCTTTGGAGGGTTACTAACACTTGAACGTTGGTTTCTTTTCAGACAACCATGCCTCTTTATGAAAGCTAGCACCAAAGGACAAGCCGTCAAACTTCGGCTTACCGTCAACAGCCATTCCTGGATTAAATATGGGATGCTCGCCTTTGCTAGAACCAAGGCACTTTTGGTCAGTGAGGCGAGCAAATACAGCTTAACTGTTGGCTGGACTCGACTGATTTTCTTGTGCAGGTAGTGTGTCTTCCTTTGGAGCAGCCACTTTCACCATTGCATGGCGCAGCACGCGTTCACCCAAGTAATATCCGCGTACTAACTCTTCTAACACTGTTCCTTCAGGATGTTCATCCGTAGGTTCGCGCATTACAGCTTCATGCAGGTTGGGATCGAATTCTTGACCTTCAGGACGCATTGGCGATACACCAAGGCGTTTGAGGCAATCTACTAATTGTTTGTAGACACCTTGGTAACTTTTATGAATTGTCATTTCGCCGTCGGTTTGTGGTTTGAGGTGCGATCGCGCCCGCTCAAAATTATCAACTACTGGCAATAATTCTGTAATTGTGTTGCGCTTCACCTGCGCCTCTAAGTCTTCTTTTTCTTTTTGGTTGCGTTTGCGGTAATTCTCAAAATCTGCGGCAATTCGTAGATATTGAGTGTTACGCTCTTCAACTTGCGCTTTGAGAGACTCGATTTGTTGAGCCAATTCTGTCAAAGCTGCCGTTTGTGCGCCCTGATTTTCACTAGCAGCGACGCCATTCTCTTGATTGAGCGTAGCTGTACCTACTGGTGCATTAGTTTGATCTGCCACTTGCTCAGTAACCTCGCTGCCAGATTCGTTGGAGTTGATTTGGGTTGGGGAGTCGCTATTCATTGCTTGCTTTACCTCTATTGGTTCACCCAATTGCTGGCTTGTATTGTTTACCTGTTTATTTTCGTCTATCATTGTCCACTCATCCCAGATACTATTTACGGCATTATGTCACTACAGGTTGCGTTGCTATTGACAGCTAGCAACTGCGGCTTGTCATGTTGCCGAAATTTTCCTGGAACTGATGTCACGTCTTCTTATTGTGACAAATGGTGAACGCGTTAGCGTATAAGCTCCCAGGACGGTAATCCGAACGGGTAGGGTAGTTGGAAAAGCACGTCTTTCGGACGAGAGGCGGTCAAGATATTTCGCCCCTCATCATTAGTTATAAGTCATTCTTTTTACTTAAATTTACGTAAGATTCAACGTTTACTCTTACCAAGAACGCCTCAAACATCGACTTCATAACTTGCTTGACACCAAAGTTGCTTGAGTAGCAAAAATTTTTGGCTCGAATTTACTCAACGTAAATGAGAATTCTATGCCACAGCCTGGGAATACTTTACTCAGAGGTTTTCCCTACCAATTGCTCATATATGACTTACTCGTCACCACAACGGCGCAGTACCGCTCTAACTACAAAAACAGAGTTTTCGCCCTTCGGCAACAAGCTAGTGCAGGCTGGTTATGTCAATAGCGAACAGATGAGGCAGGCGCTGATTGAAAGCCGCAAGTCTGGCATCCCGCTAACAGAGATGCTGGAGTCAATCACTGGGCGACAACTATCACCTGAGTTACTCAGACAGTACAAGAAACAGCAGTTATTTGAACTTAAAATACTATACGGTGTTGAATTCCTCGATCCGGAAGTCAACCAGCTTGGCAATACGATGGTGGGAAAACTGATTGAAACCTTAATCCCGGTGGATATCTGTCGCCGCCATCGCTTGATACCACTATCAAAAAACGAAGACCAAACCCCCCCCTGCGTTTTAGTGGCGATGGTCGATCCGGATAATTTAGAGGCTTCGGATGACCTCAACCGCATCTTGCGCCCACAAGGTTTAGCATTGCAGCGCATGGTGATCACCCAAGAGGATTACCAACAGATTATCAATCAATACTTGGATGAACTGGCTGTACGACAAAAACATTTAGAACAAGAAAAATTTACAGACATCAATCAAGATTTAGAAAATCTTGGTAATCTCGATGCAGATGATACCCCTGATGACATGGAGGCTGACTTAGGGGCGGCGATGAAGGGTGCGGAAGATGCACCAGTCATTAATCTAGTCAATAGAATTCTTGCCAAAGCCTTGCATGAGAAGGTATCTGATATCCACATCGAACCGCAAGAAGAAAACCTCCGCATTCGCTTTCGTAAAGATGGCGTACTGCGTCAAGCTTTCGACCCCTTGCCCAAAAAAATCATTGCGGCAGTGACAGCCCGGTTTAAAATCATCTCCAACCTAGACATTGCTGAGAGACGTTTACCCCAAGACGGACGCATTCGGCGGATGTTTGAGGGACGTAAGGTGGATTTTCGTGTAAATACCTTACCCAGTCGCTACGGCGAGAAAGTTTGTCTACGGATTTTAGATAACTCCTCCACTCAACTCGGATTGAATAAGCTGATTACCGATCAGGAAACCTTAGATATTGTTAAGGACATGGTGAGTCGTCCCTTCGGTCTGATCTTGGTCACTGGGCCAACTGGTTCTGGTAAAACCACCTCGCTTTATTCAGCACTGGCAGAAAAGAACGATCCGGGAATTAATATCAGTACGGTAGAAGATCCAATTGAGTACAGTTTGCCAGGAATTACTCAAGTACAGGTGATTCGGGAGAAAGGGCTGGATTTTGCTACTGCTTTGCGGGCTTTCTTACGGCAAGACCCAGATGTGTTACTCGTGGGTGAAACACGAGACAAGGAAACTGCAAAAACCGCGATTGAAGCAGCCCTGACAGGTCACTTGGTATTAACTACCTTACACACAAATGATGCTCCAGGAGCGATCGCCCGTTTGGGAGAAATGGGCATTGAACCTTTCATGGTTTCTAGTTCCCTGATTGGCGTCTTGGCACAACGCTTGGTACGACGTGTATGTCCTGATTGTCGTATTCCCTATACTCCCACTACCGAAGAACTTGCTCGCTATGGTCTATCAGCTTCTCAAGAGGTGAGTGTCACTTTCTACAAAGCTAATACCTTGCCAGCCGAATCCCAGGCAGAAGCTAAAGCCAAAGGTCAAGGTTGTTCAACCTGTAATGGTGTCGGTTACAAGGGACGTTGTGGTGTTTACGAGGTCATGCGAGTCACCGAGAACTTGCAAACCTTAATCAACGAAGAAGCACCAACGGAACGCATTAAAGAAGTAGCAGTAGAAGAAGGCATGAAAACCTTGCTGGCTTACAGCTTGGATTTAGTGCGTCAAGGTTCCACGACCTTAGAAGAAGTTGAGCGGGTAACTTTTACTGATACCGGTTTGGAAGCCGAATTAAAAGCTAAACGTAAGAGTGGTCTAACATGCCGCACTTGTGATGCCACATTACAACCAGAATGGCTAGATTGCCCTTACTGTATGACACCTCGCTTTAGTGATTAGTCAACCCCTACGGGAAATTCGCTCATTAAAAACTCAAACAGGTCTTTGATTTTAAATTGGAGTGCAGCGACGGTCAAGGCTCAATAATCACAGGCAAACAAAAAACCACTAACAACTGACAAAGGAAGCAAAACTATGGAAATGATGATTGAAGACTTGATGGAGCAGATGATTGAAATGGGCGGTTCGGATCTGCATTTATCCGCAGGTTTACCTCCCTATTTCCGTATCAGTGGCAAACTCACTCCCATCGGTGAGCATATATTAACTGCTGATCAGTGTCAGAGACTGATTTTTAGTATGCTCAACAATACCCAGCGTAAAACTTTAGAGCAGACCTGGGAACTAGATTGTTCTTACGGCGTTAAAGGCTTGGCTCGCTTCCGCGTCAATGTTTATAAGGATCGGGGAGCATACGCTGCTTGCTTGCGTGCTTTAAGTTCCAAAATTCCCAACTTTGATAAATTGGGTCTGCCAGATGTAGTGCGGGAAATGACAGAAAAGCCCAGAGGATTAATTCTGGTAACGGGGCCTACTGGTTCTGGTAAGACAACTACCCTAGCGGCAATGATTGACTTAATTAACCGCACTAGGGCAGAGCATATCTTAACAGTAGAAGACCCAATTGAATTTGTCTATGAACCAATTAAAAGCTTGGTTCACCAACGACAACTTGGGGAAGATACAAAGAGCTTTGCTAATGCTTTGAAAGCAGCTTTGCGGGAAGATCCAGATATTATTCTGGTAGGAGAAATGCGGGATTTGGAAACGATTTCTTTGGCTATTTCTGCCGCAGAAACAGGACATTTGGTATTTGGAACTTTGCACACTAGTTCTGCTGCACAGACCGTTGACCGGATCATCGACGTTTTCCCCCATGAAAGACAAACCCAGGTACGGGTGCAGTTATCTAACTCGTTGGTGGCAGTATTTAGCCAAACTTTAGTACCAAAGAAAAATCCCAAACCAGGTGAATATGGCCGGGTGATGGCTCAAGAAATCATGATTATTACTCCTGCTATTTCTAACTTAATTCGAGAAGGTAAAACATCTCAAATTTACTCAGCAATTCAGACTGGCGGTAAGTTGGGTATGCAAACTTTGGAGAAGGTTTTAGCAGATTTGTATAAAGCAGGAACTATCTCCTTTGAAGCAGCTATGTCTAAGACTTCCAAGCCTGATGAAATCCAACGTCTGATCGGTGGCGCTCCACCGCAAGCAGCAGGTGCAAAACCTGGTGCTAGTGGTGTTGCTAGAGCGCATTAAAGTTTGACTAAACACAGTACTGGTAATGGTTAATAGATAACAATCAAGGAGCTAAAATAATAATTATTGACTATCAACTATGGACTATTAACCAAAGTACTAATTACTTCATTTTGAATTTTTAATTTATTAATCTATGCCTACCTATGTTGCCCGCGTTCGGGACTCACAAGGAAGATCCAGAACTGAAAAATTTTCTGCTGAATCTTTAGCTCAAGCCCGTACTAATCTAAGAGATCAAGGGTTTGTTGTCCAAGAGTTAAAACAATCTCAAAGCTTCAGCTTTGATATGAAAAAATTTCAGACCTCAATGGTCAAAGTTTCCGTTAAGGATAAGGCGGTGTTCTCTCGTCAGTTTGCCGCTTTAACGAATGCGGGAGTAGCAATTGTTAGAAGTCTGGGCGTACTATCTGAGCAGTGTAGCAATCCTAAATTAAAAGCAGCTCTGATTGAGATTAGCGGTGATGTCCAAACCGGCACGAATCTTTCAGATGCAATGCGTAAGCATCCTCAATGCTTTGATAATTTGTATGTCAGTATGGTTCAAGCTGGCGAAATTGGTGGTGTTCTCGACGAAGTATTAAATCGCTTAGCTAAGTTGTTAGAGGATGTTGCTCGTTTACAAAACCAAATCAAAGCCGCATTGTCTTATCCCGTGGTTGTGGGTTTTTTAGCAACTGCGATCTTTGTAGGCATGACTGTTTTTCTAATTCCCATTTTTGCCAATATTTTTAAAGAAATAGGAGTAGAGTTACCTGCTTTAACACAATTCTTGATGACTTGCAGTGAAATATTACGCAGTTGGTGGTCTCTAGTGATTATTGCTGCAATTATGGCATTTATGTTTGCCTATAAGCAGTATTACAAAACTCGTGTTGGTAAAGAAACTATCGATCGCCTTTCTTTGAAGATGCCTTTGTTTGGTGACTTGATTCAAAAATCCGCAGTAGCCCGCTTTAGCCGTACTTTCGGGGCTTTAACTCGTTCTGGTGTACCCATTCTCACTTGTTTAGAAATTGTGCGGGATACATCAGGAAACCAAGTTGTTGCCAACGCCATAGATGCAGCACGTGCAGAAATTCAACAAGGAGGCATGATTAGTATTGCTTTGCAAAAAGAGGCTGTGTTTCCTGCTATGGCAATTCAGATGATGAGTATTGGCGAAGAGACTGGAGAATTAGATGCGATGTTGATGAAAGTTGCAGATTTTTATGAAGATGAAGTCGAGCAAGCAGTCAAAGCACTAACCAGTGTTTTAGAACCACTAATGATTGTAGTCTTGGGTGGGATGGTTGGTACGATTTTGTTGGCTATGTATCTGCCTATGTTTAAGGTATTTGAAAAGCTTGGCTAAACAAAGGCTGAAGTATAAATTATGTAAATCTTTATACTTCATACTTCACAATTCGTACTTCATCCTTGAAAGAAACATGCCTGTGCAAAAATCTGATTACGAAGCTAGTTTAGCGGAGTATAGCCATCATATAGCTGCGATCGCTTTGTTGAAGCAGTATCGACCTTACTTGGAGATGATTCCTAGTTTGCGGCGTCCAGATGAAAGTGTGATCACAATTCCTTTGCCAATTATCCGTCTCCGTAAAACAGAGACAACAGCTCCGCAGACTACTTGTTTACCCTGTGATCTGGCAATATTAATGTGCGATCCGGAGTGGAAAATCAAAACTGGAGCTGAGATTTTAGTTTTTATTCATCGTCCCCATGAAGACTTTTCTGACTTGTTGGGGCGCTGGCGACAAACCCAAGTTTTCCTAGACAAAGATTATGAGTGGCTAATGCCTTACCGCCACAAGCATGTTTTGAGTGAGGGAACTAATACTATATATCCTCTGTTTGTGGTTTTTAATGAAACTTCAGAACGCATTCAGCGGGGTCTTGTGGGTGCAGAACTTCCATTTGTGATTCAAGCACCTCCCTTGGTATTTGAAGATCATCCTATCGACTCTTTTTCTCCAGAAAGTCCAATAACTTAGATCAAACAAAATACAAAATTAAAAAAGGCAAAAGAAGGATTTTCTCTTTCTTTTGCCTTTTTATTTACGGATACTTTACCGTACAGATTTTGCTACATAGTCCGACTAATTAATTCATCGTACTGGTTCACTTTTTACTTTACAAAATGAGGCATAATTTCAGCGGCGGTAAATATTCCGTACATGCCGCGCTGGTACAATTGGTTACCAGCTTTGAGATAACCAAAAGCAGGGCCGCAGACATTGGCTGCCATGCTAGTTTCATCTCCAAGGGTAAAGGTGTGGGTGGAAATCTTACCTTCAAAGGTGCGCCCTGTTACCTTAACGTTGGTACTGAGGGGTTTTTTAGGATTGCGAGTGTCAACTACACCACCAACAGTAACGCGATCGCGATCGCAAATTCCCGCAAACTCTAGCATTACATCATCAGCGTGTTCCATACTTGTCAAGGTAAGCACGCCATTAGTTTTATCTAGTAGTGCTTCTACTTCTGCGTCAGTCATTGCCCTGGCAGTTTCCACTGTATAACCAGGCATATGGCCAATGTCTTCTCGAACTGTGGCGCGGTAAGCTTCCCAGTTGGCAATTCCCACCCCAAAGGTAATTTCAACTTTATGAATTTCGGCGTAGCTTTGGGCTGCTAAAGCGGCTGCTGCTGTTAAAAGTCCTGGTGTAGCACCACATCCTGTCATGTAGGTAATCCCAGCAGCTTGCAGTTCTGCTTTCATCGCCAGTAGTTGTTCTACAGCAGTGGTGCGTTTAATTGCATCTACTAGCACCCCACGCCAACCGGATTTAATAAACTCTTTGGCGACAGAAGGAATAAAGTCGTTGGGTAAGTTAGGCAAAGCCAAAAAATACCCATCCACAGGATGTGCGCTTTCGATTAAATCCTGGATACTATGATTTGTTAAATTACCAACTGGCTCTAAATAACCTACCGAACCTTGAGACTGGTAAGTTGCAATACATTCTTTAGTATTTAAACCATCAGCAGCGTAGGCATAGCCTTTTTGATCTGCCGCTGCAACTAAAATCATTTCCCGTTTGCCAGCAAGTACCTTGGCGGCTGCTTGTCCGAGTCCGCCGAAACCCAGTACTCCCACACGTATCGCTGGCGAAATATTTAGAGAACTTTTGACTTGTTCTAAATTCATAGTCAATTAGTTAAGTTGAAACAAAAGCCTTTAGCATTAAGCATCTCAGCGTCTGGCTTGTGGCTTGTGGCTGATGGCTAATAGCTAAAAGCTATAGAGGTTAATTATGATTCATTATCCTGGGTTCTTCTGCTCCCAGATCGCTTTTTTTGCCAGAAATTATTGCTGAGTTGCTGGGCGTGAGTGAATTCTTATCCAGCATCGCCTCAAAAATCCAGAGTACTAAGAACATTACGACTACCATACTTACTATTTTTTTACATTCTTGTGTCCTAATAACTCTTGTGTTTTTTAAATATCGTAACCATTCTGCACTAAGTGTGTAGCGAAACTGTAATGAAAAGGTGACAGCAAGCCGTTTTGCAAAAAATTGCTTATTTTTCCTATCTCTTCAAGGGCGAGATGAGTTTCATTGCTGCTTTGCAAATTGCTTTTTTAATATTTTTATATTTTGTATAAGAAATTACTTAAATATATTGATGTGTAAAAAACATTTGTATAAAATTTACATATTATTTTTTTATTTTAAAATGGCATCAAGTTCATCGTCTAGTAGAGATATCGGTTTAGATACTCTCAAAGCTTTCGGTATTATTTCAGTACTATTCTGGCATTTACAACCAATTCAAATTTATGGAGAGGATATATTGTCAATAATTATCAGAATGTTAGTTATTACTATAAACTATCAGTTATTTCTCGTAGCTGTTCCTATATTTTTTGTTGTCTCAATTTATCTTTTTTTAAAGAAGGCTAACTCAGATAATAGATATTCTTTCAAAAGATTATTGAATTTATTTAAATTATTTGCTTTTTGGACTGGATTCCATCTGATTTTCTATTTCATTACTCAAGTTGCGATTTTTAAAACTATTGAATTTGAAAACTTAATTTCATCTTTAGATATAACTAAAGTATTACTTGGGATTCAACCGAGCCTCCCTCTAGCGGGAGACTCGGTTTTCTATTTCTTATTTAACTTAATTTTTCTAACCGCTCTGGCTTTCATGTATAAGCAAGTGGCTCAGAGAAACAGACAGATTTTATCTATTGCAATTATTATTATATTTACGATTTACTTTGAATTTTTATCAATTATAGGTATTTATATTAATTACTATAGGCTTGATAATTTTATTGTTTATATTGCAATTGCAGATATCTTTGCTACTACTCCTAAATTACTTAGTAGGCTTAAATATTTATATCTTGCTATATATATATGCTTTTCGGTTCAAGATATTATTTTTAGAGAAATGGGCATGATTATGAGTATTTATGCTAGAGGATCTATTCTATATGCTAGTCTGGTCATTTTATCCTTCATTTATCCATTAAATGTTGGCGAAAATTTATTTATAAAGAAACTTGCCAAGTATTCTTTAGGAATCTATGCTTTTCATAAATATTGGCAGTATTTAATTATAATGTTCATCATTCAAATTCAAAGCCAAATAAGTTTTATTAGATACAACACATTTATACCTTTGCTCGTGACATTTCTAGTTATAATCACTACTGCTGCAACCATTTTTATACTTAATAAAACACCTTTAAAAGTCTTTATTTGTTGAAATTCCCAAGTGTCTTGAACATGGGCGCAGCTATTAGAACCCGAATTGTTAAAATCGACAATTTTCAAGGTGTTAGGTTCGCAAACTTCTGTTAGAGCAACGCGGTATTCATACAGAGGTTGAAATTGAGGTTAATGGCGATCGCCTAATTTTTCGCCCAACACAAAAATTACGGCTTGGGTGAGACGATGCTTTTGCAGCAATGGCTCAACAACAGGATAATATTCCCCTAAATGACGTTAATACAATAGGTTTAGATCAGTTGGAATGGAAGTGGTAGTCAAGTGTTAGGTAAAATCACATTATTTTAACTTATCCCAATTAAATTTTCTTTATAAATAACCCCTGAATTATCCCCTGTCCTCTGTTCCTTGCCCTTTATTACTATTTCGCCGGAAGGTTTTTTCTGTTAACGAAACACTGCCAATACCTTGGAGAATCCCACGACCAATTAAACCTAAACCGCGACCAATGACTTGAGTAAGAATAAACACAATCCCACTGCCAAAAACAGCTAATAGTGATTTGATCCGAGGTGCAATCGCATCTTGAAATTCTAAGAGCAGCGTCACCGCAAGAGGAACTCCAGATAATTTTGTTAGCTCTTGACCACGAGGAGCATAAACTGAAGTTTTAGCAATACCACGGGGCGCAAATACAAATAGCTCATAACGGCTTTCAAAAATAGCCGTCGGTTTATTTATATAATTATACAAGCGGTATTTCCAAGTTAAATTGTTCCTAAAGCGCTCAATTTCTCTTGTTGAAATTAATTTCCGATCATAAAAATTTTGCTTAATCACCTCTAAATCTGCCAAAGAATTAAGTAGCGGTTGCACCACACCATTCGCTACTTGAATCAACAAATTCTCTAAAATCATTAATGCTTGTGACTGCGCTTCAGTGCTACCTGCTGGGTAAGATGTGTTCTCTACTTGCAAATCCCTTTGAAATAGTAGATAAGAAAATAACTCCATTACTAAAGGAGTTTGATTAAGTATTCCTGCTTGTACTACCTGAGAATTTTGCAATAAAAAAGGAACAGTTTCTAAACTGCGATCGCCTACTTGTAACCGAGAAAATTTTCCAAAAAAATCTGTAACTGCTACTTGCCACAAATCATGTAATATAGTATTTTTAAACTCATATAATTGACTAGGTTGAATTCGGGAAGCCCGTAATTCATCTAACATTTGAGCTAGTTTTTGCAGAATCAGATAAAGTAATTCTCGTTTTTTATCTGGGCGTAAAATATCAATTTCTAAAGGTACATCTGTAACATTTTGTAAAGGAAATTGCAATTTAGTAATACAAGATGCAAATAAAGCAGATTGCAGCGCTCTCGGACTCAGTAAAGGCGATGACTTTTGCACCTGTTGTGAGTTTGATGTCCTAATGGCAATACTTGTAGAGGAAATTCCAGGCGATCGCCGAGTAGATATAGCGAATTGTCGCTGCTTTTCTTGTCGCCTTTCCTGTGATGAAGCCAATAACTTATTCAACAACCAACGAGCCGCCAGCAGTTCTCGTCGCTGTCCAGCCAAAACTGCCTGATCTATTAATGGCAGTCCAGGAACTTGCAGTTGTGCTGTTACTGACGCTAGGGTAGATTCAATATAAGCAATTCCTGACAAGCGCCAATTATTCCGCAATTTAGCAAAAGCAAGCTTTAAATCATAAGTATTGAGTCTCCTTTGCTCCCCTGCTTCCCTTGTTTCTATCTCTTCATTTTCCCTGCTTTGTTCAAACCACAGGGAACCGCCTTTTGCTACTTCGTCAATAGCAGCAACCAACTCGGAAACAGCAGTACCTTTAGGGCAGTAGCCATCTACACCCGCTGATCTTGCTGCCAAAAGTAGTCCTGGATTGGTAATAGAACTTAGAAGCAATATTGGCAGATGAGGGTACTGCGCTTTTAGTTGTCCACACAGTTGTAATCCTTGCTGCTGAAGGTCAGTGGAACGACTATTACCTAGTTCTAAAATTACTAAATCGACTTGGTTGGGGTCTTGTTTGGCAAGTTCTGCCAATACTTGCAAAGCCGCAGTATCTGTTTCTACATCTGATACTACTTGCAAATGAGGAAATTTTTCCAATGCTACCCGTAGTCCTAAACGGAAGATAGGGTCTTGGTCAATTAACAATAATTTTAAAGGGCGATCGCTCATAGTCTCCTCAAAAACAGAGGCACTGTTTTTTACCAGCTAAAAAAACAGCTCCGATACTTAGCTTAGTCCTCCTTATTGTTACTTGTTTATGCAATTTGAGAATATGATGCTGATGAGGTTGAGAAGACGTTTGGTTTTAAAATTAAATATAAATAATGATATTAATAGGATGACAGGTATAAATAATAGGTACTTGACAAATACCGGTGGTTAGCTACCTTTATTTACCAACCACCGATTACTGCCAAAGAACGCGATTAGCAATTAACGCTGTTCTCTCGTGAGTTGCGGTAGCCATAAAAATTAATACTGTAGTCAGTGATCCGTACTCCTGTTTGCTGTTCAACTTGGCGGATAAAATCTTCTGGTAGTTCTATATGAACGTCGAGAATCTGATTAGTATCAATACAGTTGACATGACTATGGGAATCACTGATGTTACCGTATAGACGCCCATCACAACGTTCAATACACTCAATGATACCTTGACTAGATAAAGCTTCTAAATTTTGATAGACAGAGGTATGACCGATCTCTTTGCCTTGCTGGTTCAAGCGATCGTAAATTTCTCTAGCAGAAAGATGTTCATTTGCTTGCCAAAGCAGTTCCAGAATAAAGCGGCGCTGACGGCTAACTCGCATACCTAGCACTTGACACTGTGCAAGAGCATCTTCTAGAGAACGAATTGGTTTTGTCGATATTGCTTGTTTTTGCATATTTAAGTTTGTTAACTGTTGGGTTAATTTTCCCATTTCAAGGTTAGATGGTTATTCTTATAAGCGAGGATATTACTACTACCTTTCGGTTCAACCTGTGTTATTTCTTTTGAACGCTGCGGAAATCACAGGTTGAGGCGAAAATTTTTGATTTGTTGGGAGTCGTCTTGTCACACCTTAATCTAAAACAAACTCATTACAACTTTAGCTTAAAATATATGGCAATGTCCACTTAAGCGCAGGCGTTCTCCTTGCTCCAGTAGGCTCATCCGCAGGAAATACCATACTCATGGTGTATTAAATTTACTTGAAAAGGAGAATAATTATAGACTTATAGAAGTCACGTCTAGCTTAAATAAAATACTGTATAGATAAGTAGTATATGTTGCAAGGCTTAGGCAAAGTTAAAGACCGATAAACTTGCTAGTTATACCTTGTGCATTTCATTTAGCGATCGCTGGTTCGTAAAAATTAAGTTCAAATTTTTTTAGATTTTAGCTATAAAAAATCGTCTGAAGAATCTGAGATTACGTTAATTACTTAAATTAAGGTTACAAATTATTTTTCTTTGTTACATCAAGCAGAGGCTTGTCTACTACGAATTTGTAGTAACCTGCAAGTGAAATGATATTATGCTGTCTTTAATGCAGATTAATTACTCTGTACAAAGTAATTAAGCAAGTTTTCGCCTAGCATTACAAAGCAAAAAAAGTAATGTTGCTATCACTGAAAGCATATCTAAAACGCCCTAAATTTTCAGCATATTCACGTATTAACATATTGTCCGCAAATTCACATAATGTCTAACAAGTAGATACGGAAGTAGAAAAACGAATTGATATTTATAACATCGAAGTTAGGTTGCTTCACTTTCAGTATTTGCTGTGTAATTTCTAAGGAGTAGGTAACTATAGCAAATAAAAATTACAAAGCGTAACAATATCCAAAGCACAGAGTTTATACCTCTTAGGTATAGACAATGAAAACGCCAAAGTTAATGGCATACCCTATGGGAAAACGCAAGCGAAGGTGGCAAGATGTCATCCTTAGACGTAGACCACCCTTCTTTTCAGCGGGTAGTCTAGCCGTGAAATCAATGCCAGTAACTTTTAGACAGATGATTTTCCTTTAATTTCGGCAAATAGACAAAGACGTTATGGGACGCGATACTTATCGCGTCTTTATTTTGTTAAAAACACGCCTAAAGCACTTAGAGCAGGGAGCAAAGTTAAAACAAATCTAGCATCCATCCCTGAAAGCTGCTACTGTAGATTCTCGATCCTACAGTTGAGCATAAAGAAAGTGGCCGCTGAGTCAATGACAATCACGATCGCAATCAATACTGACTCCATTAACAATCTGGATCTGTCACCCGCCTCAATGGTGATTGATAAACTATTACAAGAGGGGGCGATTTCGTCCCAAGAACAACTGCTACACTTTGATATCAAATATGACATGGAACCTGGCGATCCACGAGAGCTCTCAGAAATTCCTGAGGTGCGTCTGTGGTTTGTTCGCTTGGATGCCAAATATCCTTGGCTACCATTTTTACTAGATTGGAAAGCTGGGGAATTTGCCCGTTATACTGCCATGCTTGTACCACACCAGTTCACTGCTACAGAAGGTATTCAGTTCAATCCCGAAGCCTTAGAAATATTTTTGATGCACAAAATCTTTGTTTTAAGTGATTGGCTGAAGCAGCAGGGTATACCCAGTCAATCACGACTGAAATCTATGGCACAGCTGCTTGGTTATGACTTAGATGACGCTTTCTTCGAGATATTTTAAATTAGTTTACTTTGGTAATTAAATAAACTTAAATCCGCTGTTAAGCAGCGGATTTAATACCGCAACAATATTTAGGTTAGAAGCTGTTAGATTTTTACCTGGAGGGATGAAGTATTTTGGCTGATACTTTTCTGTATTTTGCTCTCAATATCTGGATTTGCAGCAAAATCCACTTAGGTTAAAAAATGATCGCTTACCCTAATTGTTACCAAAATTCTCCGATAAACAGCATTCTTACCATATTGATATCTAAATCTAATAAACGATCGCGGTTTGAGAAAACTACTGCTTTAGCCGCCCCAAATTTTCTCCAAAACTACTGTCGGTGAAATATCTGCCATTTTGCCTGTAGGAGATTTAATGGCAAGGAACTTATCGCTTTTTGGCAACAACTTGGCTGGATCGGTAGAACCAAATAGAGCAATGGTATAGGTTTGGACTGCTACACTCAGTTGCAAAGGCGCACTATCGGTAGACAACATCAAACTTGCTCCTCCAATAATCGCAGCCAACTTGCCGATATCATTTGGAGAAGTTACCTTGAGATTAGGAGCAGACTCCAAAAGTGCCCGTACAATTTGTTCATCCTCAGGCCCTTTAATGAGCACCACAGGCAGATCCGGTTGCTTGTGTTGAAAGTCCTGAATAATTTGCTGCCAGTTTTTCACAGGATAAATTTTATCCAATCCTTTAGCTTGGGATATTAGGCTAGAACCAGCATGAATCAAGATGTAACCTGTTTCATGCACTCCCAAGCGTTTTTGTTCCTTTTGTGCCCATTCAATATCTGATTTTGGCAAATTCACCGCTAATGGTGGGCAAGGAGACTTAATGCCTAATGGTTGCAGCAAGTCGTGGTAAACTGCCGCCGCATATTGTGATGGTTTGAATGGTACAGAGTTGGTGAGAAAAACTGCTCCTTTACCTTGGTAGCCAATGCGTGTGGGAATTCCCGCCAACCAAAGTAAAAGGCCTACCAACCAGCTTTGCCCTACAGTAATGGCGAGATCGTACTCGCGATCGCGAATCGCGCCCACCAGGTTACCCCAATCTGCTAGGCTGTTACGGTCTTTGTAATCAAATGTCAGTACCTCGTTAACTGACTTGCTTACCCGATAGGCAGCTTTTGAGCGAGGTTCCACTACTACATCTATCTGAGCATTGGGGTAATAGCGCTTCAGTTCATCTAGAGTCGGAAACAAGAGAATTTGGTCGCCAATTCCGCCAGGTACAAGGGCTACTACTCGCATAATATTTATTGACGCTTGACGCTTACTCGCTCCTTATTTTAGGGGAATATAGGTATTAGCGATTGGGTATTAGGGATTTGGTATTGGGTATTGGGCATTGGGCATTGGATAAAGAAGACAAGGAGCAAGAGTTAATCATGGTTCTTTCCCCTTGTCCCCTTGTCCCTTTGTCTCCCCTGCTTCCCCTGCTCCCTGCACAAGCTGCTTTTTCCTAGTCCCCAGTCCCCAGTCCCTAATTCAAAGATTGAGGAATTCTGTGTATTTACTAATTCCATCTGCCGGTATGGGTAGAAGAATGGGGAGCGATCGCAATAAACTCCTGCTGACAGTGCGATCGCAACCAATTATTGCTTGGACTCTCAAAGCCGCTGCTGCGGCAAATACAATCACTTGGATAGGAATTATTTCCCAACCCACTGACTGGGATGACTTCAAAGCAATTTTCGCTGATTTAAAGCTGACTAAACCAGTAGAATTAATTCGCGGAGGCTCTACCCGCCAAGAATCGGTTTACAATGGCTTGCAGGCGTTGCCAGCCCCAGCAGAACAAGTGTTAATTCATGATGGAGCTAGATGTCTAGTTACACCAGATTTACTCGACTCCTGCGCCCAAGCTATTCGCCACTGTTCTGGTTTGATTGCTGCTGTGCCTGTCAAAGACACTATCAAAGTTGTTGATGAAAATGGCATAATCCAAAGTACACCAGATCGACGGCAACTTTGGGCGGCGCAAACTCCTCAAGGATTTAATGTTGAGTTATTGAAGCAGTGCCATGGTGAAGGTATCCGTCAAGGCTGGGAAGTAACCGACGACGCTGCTTTGTTGGAAAAATGCGGTGTTGAAGTACAAATTGTCCCAGGAGAGGAGACAAATTTGAAAGTAACCACTCCCCAAGATTTGGCGATCGCAGAGTTTATCCTCAAAAGTAGATGCTTGTAATGGATAAACTGTGTTACTCAAAATTTTAATGCACCGCTAATGTAAATTTTTATGTGTCAAAATTTACATTGACGTATTTTAGTTTTTATGATATTATGCCACACACTTAGAAATCGTTCTTTGTCAAGTGTCAGTTGTCAATCGTGAATGACTAAATGGCTAACGACTAAATAACGACTAACGACTAACTACTAATGAATACAGCCACAGCGACGAAGATAGAAGCAATTCTCTATTTAAAGGGTAAGCCCTTGTCGCTCGGTGAAATCGCCGAGTATGCCGCGTGCGATCGCGCCACTGTTGAGGAAGGCATAATTGAACTAATTGACGACTATGCCCGCCGAGATAGCGCCCTAGAAGTCGTAGAAACGCCAAATGGTTACAGTTTACAACTGCGGCCTGACTTTCATGATTTAGTGCAAACACTAATTCCCGTAGAATTAGGTTTGGGTGCATTGCGAACCTTGGCAGCGATCGCCCTGAATAGTCCCATACTCCAAAGCGACTTAATTAACCTACGGGGTTCAGGAGTATATCAACATGTTCCAGAACTTGTGGAACTCGGTTTTGTCCGGAAACGCCGAGATAGTGATTCGCGTTCATACTCACTACAAATAACCCCGAAATTCCACCAGTATTTCCAAATCGAGCAACTTCCCCAAATATTATCCACAAGTCAGAAAGAACAACAACTAGAATTGGATTTAGAACTCAAAGAAAACGAAGCAGCAGAATAACTTGTGCTGTTTGACACTATATTTTTTACCAAAAAAGTAGTATTACCCTTGAGAACAACAAAAGTCTTTGAATCACGGTTAAGTCATGAGATAATCACACATTAAACAATTAAGCAAAGATCCTTCTGCGGTACTATTCGAGTATTTACAAAAGCCAAGCCTAAAACTAGCCAAGACGTTGAGCGTAAAACACTTGTAAACAGACATAGTTAGGATTTGCTCAGTTATAAATGTGGTAGTCGCCTTCCCCTGGGTAGAGCCAACGGCTTATACCAGTGGGGAATGCATTACTCTTGTACTATGGTTTAGAGTAGAATCAGCAACTAAGCTAAAAAAAACTGCCAATGGTGTTTGATCCCGACTTTTTAAATGACAACTCTGAGGAACACCCAAATCAGCTTCTGAACGAGCACTTTGAGCAAAATCCCAATCAGTTGCTCAAATATCTACAGCACCAGTCGCCTGAAGTTTTAGCCCGCGTCGCCCAGTCCGTCAGCCCCGAAATTAAACAAATCATTTCGCAAAACGTCCAAGGGCTGGTGGGAATGTTACCTGCAGAAAATTTCAACGTTCAAATTACTACAGATAGGGAAAATCTGGCGGGTCTTTTGGCGTCGGCTATGATGACGGGCTATTTCCTGCGCCAGATGGAACAGAGGATGCAATTAGAGCATTTATCTGGTCAATAGTTAATCAAGCAAAGTTTGGGGCTGTGGACTCATGACTGGCAAATATTGACTAGCTGAAAAAAGTGCTGAGTGCTGAGTTCTGAGTCTTGAGTAAAAATACTAGTCTCTAGTTTCTTTTTCATGCGTTGTTGGTGTACGCAGTTAATAAGGGCTAATTACACCAATTTGAAAAAAGAATGTAACAGATACAAGCCTAGAAACCCAGATCAAATCTGGCTTTCTTAACTTTGAATTGGTATTACTTCTTATGAGGATAAGCCCCTGACTGGACTTTGAAGGTTTGAGTTTTACCGTTGCGGTTGACTTCAATTTCGAGAATGTCTCCCACAGAACTAGACTCTACTAGCTTTTGAACTTGGGCTGCTGTTTTGACTGGTTTACGGTTAATTTTTTGAATCACGTCTCCCGGAAGTAGCCCACCCCGCTTTGCTGGCGAATTGTCCAAGATTCCTTTAATTACAATGCCAACGTCCTGCTGGATGTTGAGCTTATTTTCTTGATTAATTTGCTGCTTCTTGGCTGGAGTCAGGTCTGTCATCTCGATTCCTAAAAAAGGATGTTCTACACGCCCTTTGGTAAACAGTTCATTAGCAATACGGGCGGCGGTTTCAATTGGGATGGCAAAACCAAGACCTTGAGCATCGGCGCGGATAGCAGTGTTGACACCAATAACTTCGCCTTGAGCGTTTAATAAAGGCCCGCCTGAATTACCAGGGTTAATTGCAGCATCGGTTTGAATAAAGCTGACTCGCTTATCTGGCACACCAACTTGAGCGCTGGTGCGATCCGTAGCGCTGATAATACCAATGGTGACAGTATTATCTAAACCTAAAGGATTACCAATAGCGATCGCCCACTGTCCTGGAACTAAGTTTTGTGAGTTGCCTAACTTTACTGTGGGCAATTTATTTGCCTTAATTTTAACTACTGCCACATCTGTGACAGCATCAACGCCCTGCACCTTGCCTTCAAAAGTCCGACCATCCTTTAAAGTGACTTGGACAGTATCTGTATCTGCAACTACGTGAGCGTTAGTCAGTAATTCACCATTTTCACTCAAAATAAATCCAGAACCTGTACCGCGCTCAATTCGCTCTTCAGGCATGGGTTGCTCATCCTCGCCAAAGAATCGACGCAACAGAGGATTTTTCAAAGCGTCAGAAATAGGATTTGCTACTTTGCGGGTGGCATTAATCCGCACTACAGCTGGGCCAACTTTTTGCACGGCTGTGGCAATAAAATTTACGTTATCGCCTCCATTAGCACCAATCCGCCCATTCACAGCATTTGGAACTACTGATTCTGGAGGCAAAGCTGCTGTGACATTTTTTAATTGCTGAAAGGAATGTTGTTGTGGCAGAAGATAGCGACTACCTAACAAACCTGCACCGCCGCCAACTACCAATAACGACACATAAACGACCACTTTCTTCAAGGATAACTTCATAATATTTCTGTTTAAGGAAAGCAATGCAGTTGCTAATTTCTAAGTTTAGTCAAGCAGATAACAAGTGGACAGATAAATTTGACAGATAGTAACGAAAAAGTCTGAGTAATAGAATAATTCTTTTTCTCCCAAATAGCCCTTAACCTACTTTTTGGGAACCACTAGCTCCCCATCCTCTTCTAATACCCAATCTAAAATCTAAAATTAACGCTCTCGTTTATTGGTACACATGACTTGTTCATATCGTCTAGTGATTCTCTGTAGTTTAGTCAGCGCCTTGGGGCTAGGATATATATTTCCAAACTCGAAAAGTGCCAACGCTGCTGTAGGGAGTTGCCCAACTCCTGCTCTATCTCGTTTCCAGCGACATATCGTTGCTAAGGGTGAAACTGTAGAGAGTATAGCGCAGCTCTATAATCTCATTCCGGCAACTATTATCGACATGAATCCGGCGTTGAGGAATGGTTCTGTAACTGTCGGTAGCGAACTTCAAATTCCTCCCTACAACGGAATTGTAGTTGAAGTACCTCGTGGGCAAACGTGGCGAGAAGTAGCAGCAAAATATAAAGTTCGCGCCGATGCACTGTTTGAAGTAAATGGTTGTCAAAAAGATCCCAGAGTTGTCTTTGTCCCAGGGGGAAGTTGGTCGTCAAATCGCCCCTTAATTGCCTCTCCTACCTCGCCCCCTGCTCCTGGTAAGCTAGCTGGGTATCCCTTATCGGCAGTAGCAACAGTGGCGTTACCTTATGGCTGGCAAATTCATCCCACTACAGGTGATGTGTTCTTCCATAGCGGGGTAGATTTGTTAGCAGCTGTGGGAACTCCTGTCGAGGCGATCGCTCCGGGAACTGTGGCTTTTGCCAGCGAACAAGGTACTTATGGCAAGTTGGTAATTATTAACCACGCTGGTGGGCTTCAAAGCCGTTATGCCCATCTTGACAGTATCAAAGTTACTGCCGGTCAGCAAGTGAAAAAAGGAGAAGTGCTAGGCACTGTCGGCACAACCGGACAACCTGCTGCTAAACAACCACACCTCCATTTTGAAGTGCGTTCTAGTTCATCTCTAGGTTGGGCAGCACAAGATCCAAAGAGTTATCTTCAAAAATAAATACTAAATATCTGCCTTATACTAAATTCCCCAAGTCCAGAGATTCAGTAGATTTAATAATTCGCATTCCTGCATTTGCGAACCTGACAAATGCGGCATCTGCCTGTTCTGTGTAGTCAACTACACCAGGAACAACAACTGGAGAAGTACAATCTTCTAAAAGATAGATTTTACGGGCTAGGGTTGCATCTATCTGTTGAATTTCTGTTAATAAATCATCAATTGTCCAGGCGACACAGTGACTTTTAGCCTGACCGCCAATAATTACAGCATCAAATTCTAAAAGCTGGTGAATTAAACGTGTGTTTTTGTGAGCAAGAGGATTTTGATCAAAACTTACTAAAACCTCTGGACGTAAAACCGAATAATTTTCTGTTAAAGGATTATCACCTTTAATTTCAAATTGCGTTTGACTCTGACGAGCAATGCAGTGGAAAAATATTGCTTCTTCGACAGAAGAAACTAAAGCATGACCAATACCACCCAACATAGAATGATAAGGCCAAACTGTTAGAGGATATTTACCGTCTTGACTTAACTGTTTAACGTAATGATAAGCGTGTTTTTCTAATAATTCATAATTACTATTGGTAAGACTATTAGCAACTGCTGGGTTAACTTTCCAGATCCCTTGTTCGATATCTTGTGGAGTAATACTCGTAGCAGCAGGTACGGGATGTTCTCCAGTAGCGTTTACCCAGAAAATGGGATGGAAAATTTGCATTGCTGTGTGAGTATCCATCGTCGGTGCAATTGTTGTAATCACAGCCAAGTTACAATAAATAAATTCGCACAATCGCTGATTATCATTCACTGCTCCCGTGCCAGATTTCCCTCCTACAAATAATTCAAACTCAGGAATACAAAAAGTATTTTGGACATCAATTAAAAGTAAACAAATGCGAGCTTTATCCAAAGATGCAGGTTGGATGTTGTGTTGTTTTGCCCATGCTTCAGCTTGCGCTGCGCGTTCTTCATAAGGTACGCGCCAGACTTCGCCCACTTTATTAGGGTTAAAGTGCGGGGGAATAGAAAGTTTGCTGGTTTGGGTGTTCATAATTACAGCTTGTTATTTTGTAGTATTATTAATGGTTTTATCTATTTAGCTTGCAGCTACGGTTAGCTTAATCCTATACACCTGAATTAAGTAGCGATTAAATTTAGCTCAAAATTGGATTAATTATCAGGATGAAAAGTTACTTATAAAAACATAAGCCTTGCTGATAGTATTTATAACTCAGTGAGAAAGCGATCGCTACTCATTTGCCAAAGCTTGCAAACAGTCTATTTCTGCAACGAGAAAAATCGATAAATTTCTTTTACTTCTCCCCTATCTCACTTTTTTCTTTTTTTACTGCCGCATTGCCCAAAATCGCACCAACTGTGGCAATCTGAGAGACAGAGCATTTGAAATTTGATATTTTCGCTACAGCAAATTTACTTAATGAGGTTATGCAAACTCTGCCGACCGTTACAACTGCAAACACCACATCTAGTGAACTCACCTTTGATACAACAATTAAGCGGCGTAAGACTCGTCCCGTAAAGGTGGGAGATGTCACCATTGGGGGAGGCTACCCCGTGGTGGTGCAGTCGATGATTAACGAAGACACTCTCGATATCGATGGTTCCGTGGCAGCTATTCGTCGCCTACACGAGATTGGCTGTGAAATTGTCCGTGTCACAGTGCCAAGTATGGCTCATGCCAAAGCTTTGGCAGAAATTAAACAAAAACTTGTTAAAACGTACCGAGACGTTCCCATCGTTGCCGATGTGCATCATAATGGCTTAAAAATAGCCTTAGAAGTTGCCAAGCACATAGAAAAAGTACGGATTAATCCAGGGCTGTATGTATTTGAAAAACCAAACACCAATAGAGGCGAATACACCAAAGCAGAATTTGACGAAATTGGCGAAAAAATCCGCGAAACCTTAGAGCCTCTTGTGGTTTCGTTGCGGGATCAAGGTAAAGCAATGCGAATTGGCGTAAATCACGGCTCTCTTGCCGAAAGGATGTTATTTACCTACGGCGACACTCCAGAAGGAATGGTGGAATCTGCTTTAGAATTTATTCGCATTTGTGAATCTTTGAACTTCCATAATTTGGTAATTTCGATGAAAGCTTCACGGGTTCCGGTGATGGTAGCCGCCTATCGCCTGATTGCCAAGCGCATGGATGAGTTGGGTATGGATTACCCCCTACATTTAGGCGTTACAGAAGCTGGTGATGGTGAATACGGGCGAATCAAATCTACAGCTGGCATTGCTACATTACTAGCTGATGGCATTGGCGATACAATTCGAGTCTCGCTTACAGAACCACCAGAAAAAGAAATTCCCGTGTGCTATAGCATTCTGCAAGCTTTGGGATTGCGGAAAACAATGGTGGAATACGTCGCTTGTCCTTCCTGCGGACGTACTTTATTTAACTTAGAAGAAGTGCTGCACAAAGTCCGGGAAGCAACCAAACACCTAACAGGGCTAGACATAGCAGTTATGGGTTGTATTGTAAATGGCCCTGGTGAAATGGCGGATGCTGACTATGGTTATGTAGGCAAGACTCCTGGTTATATTTCTTTATATCGTGGTAGAGAAGAAATTAAAAAAGTCCCAGAAGACCAAGGTGTAGAGGAATTAATTAACCTCATTAAGGCAGATGGACGCTGGGTAGAACCTTGAAATTTGTAGCGGCGACCAATACAGGTCGCCGGATTGCCAACTATTTTGTTGAAATAAGAATACATGCTCGGTCGCTACAGCGATACGCTGTGTTAGATTGAGCATACTGACTATAAAAAATTTTCCTTCTGGCTCAGCTGTCATTATGGTAATTACAAAAAGTAGGCTGGTTTTGGGTGCTACGGCAGTGACGCTCTCAACAATTGCTGTTACTAGTCTTGGCATTCACTCACGGGGTCAGGCTTTATTTAAAGAAAGTCCTAAGGAATTAGTAGACGAAGTTTGGCAGATTGTTCAGCGACAATACGTAGATGGTACTTTTAATCAGGTAGATTGGCAGGCTGTACGGAAGGAATACTTAAGTAAGTCCTACAGTAGTCAGCAAGAAGCTTATAAATCCATCCGGGAGATGCTGAAAAGGCTAGATGACCCTTACACCCGGTTTATGGACCCAGAGGAATTTAAAAATATGCAAGTAGACACCTCTGGAGAACTAACAGGTATTGGGATCACTATCAGCCAGGATGAAAAAACTAAGAAACTAGTTGTGATTGCTCCAATTGAGGATACACCAGCATTCAAGGCGGGGATTCTTTCTAAGGATGTGATCCTTAAAATCGACAATAAAAGTACTGAGGGTATGGATACCAACCAAGCGGTATCTTTGATTAGAGGTGAAGCTGGAACAAAAGTAAACCTGACGATTCAGCGCAACGGTCAAACAAAACAATTTGAAATTAAACGAGCGCGGATTGAAATCCATCCGGTAAAATATTCCCAAAAACAAACTCCAGCGGGTAACTTAGGCTACATTCGCTTGAACCAGTTCAGTGCTAATGCTGGTAAGGAAATGCAAAGTGCAATCAAAGATTTAGAAACTAAAGGAGTTTCTGGGTATATTTTGGATCTGCGTGGCAATCCAGGTGGATTACTTTTCTCTAGTGTGGAAATTGCCCGAATGTGGCTGAATAAAGGTATAATTGTTTCCACCATTGACCGCCAAGGTGAGCAAGAGCGAGAAGTAGCCAGTGGACGTGCGCTGACAAATAAACCGTTGGTGGTTCTGGTAGATAAAGGTTCAGCCAGTGCTAGCGAAATTCTCTCCGGCGCATTGCAGGACAATAAACGTGCTACTTTGGTAGGCACTCAAACCTTTGGTAAGGGCTTGGTACAATCGGTTCGCCCTTTAGAAGATGGCTCAGGATTAGCGGTGACAATTGCTAAATACCATACCCCAAGTGGTAAGGATATTAATAAGCATGGAATTGATCCAGACGTGAAGGTAGATTTGACCGATGCCCAACGCCAGGATTTGTGGCTCCGCGAACGTGATAAACTTGCTACCTTACAAGACCCGCAATTTGCTAAGGCAGTAGAAGTTATAAGCAAACAAATAGCTACTAAACCTACTTCCACTGCCGATAAAAATTAAATATTTGGAATTTCGGCTTTTGATCGTAAATTCAAGAGTTTAAGACCCTAAATTCTGAATTTTGAATTGTTATTGGGGTTGGCACTTACCAGCCCGAATCAACCCGATACGACGGGCGATCGCTTCCCCCTGAGAAGTAAACGGCCCCCACTGTTCTATAATCTCCAAATTATCGTCCTCAGCAACTAAGTTGGGGACGATTTCGCAATGGCCAGCAGGACGCTTGACAATATACCAATTTTCTGTGATTTCAGTCATTGAGATAACAGTTAATTCAAGCGACAAACTATCTTTTATTCTCAGGCAGTGCTGATAGTAAGCATTAATTAACAGAGCTATTTAAAAGTAAAGAAATATTTAGTTAATTTTTATCAAGCTTCCTCATAAAGCTTGCCACTCTACACTTTTGCCAGCAACCCCTATCAGTTAAAGCTTGCACCTCAAAGCATGTTGTAAAATAGACATAGAAAGATTTGGGGGGCCATTTCACTGGTCATAAACGCCTATAGAGACTATCTACGGAAATCTTCAAGGTCTAAAGTCCAGCCAGCTGAAGCAACTACAGCGGCTGTATCACCAGCGTATACCGGGCGATTGCATTACTACATCCGAGTTTTCCCAACGTCTGGCAGCAATTAGCACAGAAATTAATCAGCCTGTGTGTGCCTACCTCAACCGTCGCGGACAAGTGATTCGTGTAGGGGTAGGCACACCGCGTCAAACGCAAATCCCACCGTTGGAATTGCCTCGTTATGGTGCAGAACGACTTAGCGGTATTCGTTGTATCGCCACTCATCTGAAGCCAGAACCGCCTAATGAAGCGGCGTTAACAGCTATGGCGCTGCAACGTTTAGATACCTTAGTTGTGTTAAATATTACCGGAACTGGATTTACACGGCGAGGCGGTGGCGCTACTGGGTACGTCAAAGAAGCTTATTTTGCTCATTTAAAACCTCAAGAATCTCGCGCTTTGCTCACCAGTGCTGCTTTGTCTAAGGTGGGAACGAGCAATATTCCATCGCCAAGCTGGAGTGTATCGCTGCCTCTTAGCTTAGATGAACTGGCACAGCAACATTTTCTAGATTTAGTAGAGAATCTAGAAGCGGAGTTTCAGCGAGAATTTATTGCCCAAGAAGTAGATGCAGACCACGATCGCGTGCTAATTGTGGGAGTAATGACCGATGAAATGACTCCCCAACGATTCCAGGACACCTTGGTAGAATTGGCGCGATTGGTGGATACAGCAGGGGGAGATGTATTGCAGACAGTACAACAAAAGCGATCGCGCATTCATCCCCAGACAGTAGTTGGTGAAGGCAAAGTTCAAGAAGTCGCCCTGACTGCTCAAACTTTAGGGGCAAGTCTTGTTGTCTTTGACCGTGACCTCTCACCTACCCAAGTTCGCAATTTAGAAGCACAAATTGGTCTCCGGGTGGTTGACCGCACCGAAGTAATTCTGGATATCTTTGCTCAACGCGCTCAGTCCCGTGCTGGTAAGTTACAAGTAGAACTAGCACAGCTAGAATATATGCTGCCCCGACTGGCTGGTAGAGGTCAAGCGATGTCCAGGTTGGGTGGTGGAATTGGGACTCGTGGCCCTGGTGAAACCAAGCTAGAAACTGAGCGCCGCGCCATTCAACGGCGCATTTCTCGCCTGCAACAAGAAGTAAATCAGTTGCAAGCACATCGTTCTCGCTTACGACAGCGCCGACAACATCGAGAAGTACCTTCTGTGGCTTTGGTTGGTTATACCAATGCTGGCAAGTCCACCTTGTTGAATGCCCTCACTAATGCTGAAGTTTACACAGCCGACCAGTTATTTGCTACTCTTGACCCCACCACACGTCGTTTGGTGATTTCTCACGCAGAGACTGGTGTTCCCCAAGAAATTCTACTTACAGATACAGTAGGGTTTATACACGAATTGCCTACTTCATTAATGGATGCTTTCCGCGCCACCTTAGAAGAAGTCACAGAAGCTGATGCTTTACTACATTTAGTAGATTTGTCGCATCCTGCTTGGTTGAGCCATATTCGCTCAGTTAGAGAAATCCTGGCACAAATGCCAGTAACCCCAGGGCCAGCCTTGGTTGCTTTTAACAAGATTGATCAAGTTGATAGCGAGACTCTAGCTCTAGCTAGGGAAGAATTCCCCCTAGCAGTGTTTATTTCTGCTAGCCAGCGCTTGGGATTAGAAACCCTACGCCATCGCCTAACCCAGCTGATTCAATATGCCGTTGACTCTCGGTAAATACTAGAACTTAATTGAATTTGCTAAGTAATAAAAAGCCCAGTACTAATACTGGGCTTTTTATTACTGTAAAGTCGAAAATAAAGTCTTTTGAAAGTAAACACTATACTATCGACAGTCCGTATTTGACTGTCTAAATTAGTATGAGGCATCTCTATTGAGTGCTTTTAATATCAGAGGGATAGTAGCAAATTTCTGTGTTTACCAGCTGAGTCTCACTATTGTGTTTTGTAAGCACTGTTTAACATGAAACATTTCTTTTTAACTTCAGCAGCATCCTCATTGTTGGCTGCTACTGCTGTTGTAATATCAACTTGTGCCTTTTCTCCTGCTAACGCAGCTTCTATGGATTTTACTATCAACGAATTCACAGGTGCTGATACTCAGGTGAAGTTTACCTTGGATGATAAAATCGCAGGCTCTGGCAAAATTCAGTTTAAAGTAGATTTTCTAGCAACTGGCAATAACAAAATTGCCGATATACGTGGTGTTTTCTTCAACATTTTTGATGACTCACTCCTCAGTGGTCTTCAAGTAATCGGTACAGATGTAACAGCCAGCAAATTTGGCCCTGCTGGAACAGTAAACTCTGTCGGTAGTAGTAATAACAATCTGAATGGTGGTGGTGGAAAGAATATTGTCTATAACAACTTTGATGCTGGGGTAGAAATTGGTCAGGAAGGTATAGGTAATGGAAAAGGCGACATTCAATCGACCACCTTTACCATATCCCACCTTTCCAAAGCCTTAACTTTAGACCAATTTTCTCAACAGAACTTTGGAGTACGGTTGATGAGTGTAGGGCCTTTAAATGATCGCGAATACAGTAGCAAACTCAAAGGTCAAGCTCCTTACTATACTCCACCACCACCTCCACCTCAAAAAGTACCTGAATCGAATACAACAGCTGCGCTTGGCTTATTAGCACTGATTGCTATGAAAGTACTGAAACAAAAACCTCTAGTTAAAGCTTAAATTCTATTCTCTTAGAGTTTGATGCAGTTAGTAACAGAATGCACTGGATTAGATTACAAGTGCATCCAGTGTATCTTTCTAAATTTTTGGAACATTAAGCAATTACGATGATAGTACTGGCCTGTTAAGCAATTAATATACGGATAACAATTTTTAGCTTTTATAGTAATTTGAAAATATCCTCAGCCATAAAATTTTACGAATAGCACGCTACAGGTTAGGTAGTGGTTAACACTTAACAGTTTTGAGGTAGCAAAAATAATCAAGTATAGTTGCTGAGGTTACTAGTATTTAAACTGGAATACTATCAGTTGTTTAAGGAACCTGGTGCAAACATAACATTAGTTAAGAGTCTATGGACTCTTGACTAACTTTTATTTATGCAGACTTACCTAGCTACTTTTAAGGTTGAGAGCAAAACTGGATAACGTTCTAAAATTAAGAATATTCAATCAAGTTGAGGACGTTATGGCTGCCAAAGTAGAAATTTACACTTGGAGGACTTGCCCTTTTTGCATCCGCGCCAAAAATTTGCTGAACAACAAGGGGGTGGAATTTATCGAATACAGCATAGATGGAGATGAAGCTGCACGAGCGCAAATGGCTCAAAGAGCAAATGGAAGACGCTCTTTACCACAAATTTTCATCAATGATAATCATGTTGGTGGTTGTGATGATATCCACGCTTTAGAAAGACAAGGCAAGCTGGATGAGCTACTAGCTTCTACCAATAATGTCTAAGTAGAGAAGAAATTAGAATTACGCTTTTTTGCAGCACAGCCAAGTAAATCGGCTTGACCATCAAGAGATAATCTAAGTTGAATAACTATTACATTTCCTGGTAGTTGAGGCAAAAAGCGTGAAACTAGCTTTTATTATTGATCCCATCCATCAGCTTGACCCATGCCATGATACAAGTGTTGCTCTGATGGAAGCAGCGCAAACTTTGGGGCACGAAGTCTGGGTAACACAGGCAAACCTGTTGAGTGTGGTAGAGGACAAAGCTTGGGCTGTTCTACAACGGGCAGAACTTATACCAGTGCAGTTGGTAGAGGGACGCTATTTTGCAGTAAATCCTTGGTACAAGTTGAGCGATCGCTCCTTTACATTCCTGGAAAACATGGATGTCGTATTCATGCGGACTGATCCCCCAGTCAACGATTCCTACCTCTATGCAACTTACATTCTGGATTACATCGACCAAAACAAGACCCTAGTAATTAACAGCCCAAATGGTATCCGAGGAGCAAACGAAAAAATGTATGCTCTTCAGTTTAGCAAAGTGATCCCAGAAACTATAGTTAGTGCTGATAAGCAGCTGATCCGGAAATTTGTGGAAGCAAAAGGAGCAACTGTTCTCAAACCACTAGGCAACAAAGCTGGGGAAGGGATTTTATTTTTACAATCAGGCGATCGCAACTTTAACTCCATTGTTGAACTCAGCACCTTCCAAGGTCGAGTGCCAGTTATGGTGCAAACCTATTTACCGGAGGCAAAAGAAGGAGACAAGCGAATTATCCTACTCAATGGGGAGCCGATTGGTGCTCTTAATCGCCTTTCTAGTGGAAGTGACTTTCGCAATAATATGGCTGCTGGGGGTACAGTTGCTCAAACCGAAATTACCCCAAGAGAGTATGAAATATGCACCCAAATAGCTCAAACCCTCCGGCAAGACGGTTTAATCTTTGTAGGTATTGATGTGATTGGTGGTTATCTTACCGAAGTCAACGTTACCAGTCCAACTGGAGTCCGTGAAATTGATAAATTAGATGGCACTAATCTCGGTCGTCATGTTATTCAATGGGTTGAGCAGACTCTACAAAGTAAAAAATAAAAATAATTTACCTTCTTTGGTTTTTGTGCATTCTACCTTACGGGAAGATACTGGCACGTCTACGCGACAAAAGCTGTTCGTAGTTAAAGGTTTAAGTACATTTGTAAATGTTACTGAGTACACAAATAGACCTAAACACGCAAGTACCCTGATGTGGGCTAGTCTTCCCGCTTTATTAAGACAGATGCTTATGGGAGCAAACTAAAGCAGAGACTTTAGTCAAAATTTTCATCATTTTCATCTCCCCTATTTTTTGCCAAACACACTAGGGGACATACGAGCCAGCGGACTCCTGCCCAAGTTCATTTGGTTTTTTGGTAGCGTTGCGGAGCTTTGTTAGCAATTGGCAATATCAACTATGGACACAGAATTGCTTACCTCTGCCCCTAATGAAACTCTATAACTAGCAGATTGTATATAGTGCTCAACCCGACCTAAGAATTCAAATTTAATTTTCAATCCAAAATTTTGGCTTAAATTAATTCTTTGGTGGGGTACGTCGCCGTTGAAGAAAATCAGGAATATCCAAAGCAGGTTTTTCTTTGGGTTCTACAGTTGGTGTGGGTGTAGGAGGACTAGCTGGTGGCTGTGAAATAGGCCGCCTTGGAGGAGGTGCTACCCGAACGTTAGTTGCATTTTGTTGTGGTGCTGCTTGTACTTCCCCTGTAAATCCAGTTGCAATTACAGTAATTCTTACCTCACCCTGGAGCCTGTCATCAATTACAGCCCCGAAAATAATATTGGCGTTGGGATCAACTACTTCATAGATTGTTTCTGCGGCAGCATTCACTTCATGTAAAGTGAGGTCGCTACCACCAGTAATGTTAAAAACAACTCCTCTAGCACCTTCAATGGAAGATTCTAGCAAAGGTGAGGAAATAGCAGCGATCGCTGCTTCTCTAGCTCTTGATTTTCCAGAGCTAACACCTATTCCCATTAATGCTGATCCGGCATCTGCCATCACAGCTCGAACATCGGCAAAGTCAACATTTACCAAGCCGGGGATCGTAATTATATCAGAAATGCCTTGCACCCCTTGACGCAGCACATCATCTGCATAGCGAAAAGCTTCTTGCACAGGTGTTTGCTCTGGGATCACTTCCAATAGCTTATTGTTGGGGATAATGATCAGCGTATCTACTCTGCTTTTTAGCCCTTCAATGCCTTGCTCTGCTTGACTAGTCCGGCGGCGTCCCTCAAAAACAAATGGACGTGTGACAACGCCGACAGTAAGAGCGCCCATTTCTTTTGCGACTTCTGCAACAATTGGAGCTGCTCCTGTTCCGGTACCGCCTCCCATGCCTGCGGTGATAAATACTAAGTCAGCACCTTCTAAAGCTGTGGCAATTTCGTCCCGTGATTCTTCAGCGGCCTTTTGACCGATGGCAGGATTACCACCTGCGCCTAAACCTCGTGTCAGTTTCTGTCCTATTTGCAATCGGCTAGGAGCGCCAGCTAAGGTAAGAGCTTGGGCATCAGTGTTAATTGACCAAAACTCTACTCCGCTAACGTCAGACTCGATCATGCGGTTAACGGCATTACCACCACCGCCACCTACACCAATCACTTTAATGTTGGCAACCCGACCCGGAACAATCTCGCCAATTCGGTGACTTTCAACAGTAATTTTCTTACCATCATGATTTTGCCCGAAGTTAAGCCCAGAGTGATTAAAAGGATTGGTCGAGTTAACAGCCAGTGAAAACCCTGGCTGTCCCACAGATTGGGAGTTTTTATAGGTAAGCCCTTGGTTATTATCAAGTGTCATTGGATTTGTGAAAGGTAGATAAACGACTTTTCCAGGTGATATTCACCTAAGAGTCAACTATAGTTTGACATTGCCATAGATGGTGACAGTGTTCCTTATTGTTCTCACTACTTTCAACCCTAACAGGATTGTCAGTGCGAAATTTTGTTATGAGATCAGTCGTTAACGCACCTGATCGCACAACCAATTCTAGAGAAGTATACCGATATTTATTGAAAAATGCTCTGTATAACTTCAGCCAGAGATTAAAATCTTCAGTGCTATATTGCCAATTAAGTATGTTATGCCGTGGGCATTTCCCATGCTTTTCCCTTGTTACTACTAATGATTTAGTTTGGTCGCTAATTTTACACATAACAGTATTGATTTTTATTTAACGCCACCATTAAATTGTTAATTTTGTATATTTTATAATCTTCTTCAAAAGAAAAATACTGAAGATAAAAATTATTGCTTTCGTTAAAGTTGGCTCTCCAGGTAATTTCTAAGTTATTAAATATACAGCATTTTTCAGTAAAGCCAACTTTGTGTCTGAAATTATGCTCAGATCGTACAACTTGTAAAGAAACGTCACGACGCTTCTTGTCTGCTGTCATAGTAAAGTTAATAGGTTTCACCATTACAGATGATTGCACTTTAAAACACAAAATTTGCCCTTTACTTACTTTATGCCTAAGTTTGGAATAAGGAAGAATTTGCTTGTCAATTTCTAAAATACCGAATTGATTGGCTATTTGACGTGCCTTAATAGATGCTTAGTTGGAGCAATATTCTACCCGATAAAAATCTTCACTGGAGCATCAATTAACAGGTATAGCAGAGATACTTTGTAACCCAACAAAGGTGGTGGCACGGTGAACTCTGTACGATTTTTCAGAAGCAACGCTTACGGAACTGAGGTAGATGTTTTCCTTTATGTAAATCAACTTCGGAAAAATCGTCATTGCAGCTACCATCGCGGCATGATTGATAGCAGTAAAAACTGTCTATTTTACTGAAAGCTGCCCTTTGAGCATCTACACCAATGTTCTTTCCTTATCAGTTAGATATTAATGAAAAACTTACGAACTTGTCTGTTTTACGCTTTGGTTCAGTTGAATATGAAATAGCTATAGCAATCCGATTTGATTTTTGAAATTACTTGCGTAGGGAGGGAACTCTTAAGAGTTGAGACCAGCCCCTGTGTTGGCGGTCTCCGTCAGAATGCGGGATTGGCATAAAGCCCTGCGGGCTTAGGAGATACCTGAAGGGAGACAGGAAAGAAAGTAGGTAGAAGTGTACCTAGCTTCGCAAAAATCAAATAGGAGTCCTATATAAAGCGTTTTCTATTACAGATGCCGCCATCATATTGTCTAATATGTCGCAGCCTATCAATAACTGCTAGGGCTACAATAGAAATTTTTTCTCCTCAATGAATGAGGTTATGTCATTGCCCCTCTCATTTTAATTAGAACCTAACACTGATTTTGCTATAGAGTAATCGAAAACTAAAAAAAATAATAGATATATTTATCCACATAAAGCTTCTTAAATTTACTAGGAGCATCGTATATATTGAATATTTCAGATGTTTTTAGGGAGCTTGGAAATTAACCTTCTGCTTTTTTTGGTTCAATTGTACTAATGGAATTTCGGGATTTTGTAGATCAATGTATTCTATTTGGCTCGAACTCAGCTTGGTTGGTAAATCGCGCATTTGGGCAAGTACCTGAATTTGTTCTGATAGATAAATGCTTGGAGGGCCAAGATGTACATTGCCTAGTTCTGTTTTCAAGATTAAATTCGTTGGATCTTGGCAATTAATTTCCATTACCTTTACAGAACTTTGGCTTACAGATAGATAAAGTTGAGTCCAGTAGGGGCGGTACTGTTCTGGCAACCCAATAACTTGAAGACTGGGCAATTTCACAGTGGGATTAAGCGACGTGTATTTTTCTAGGGGAATCCAAACCCCGCTTGCATCTAGTAAGCCTACGTTTACTTGTTTTTTGCTAGTATCGGTATTGCCTTCCTTACGCATTTGAGCGATCGCTACAGGTACTCTTTCCTTAATTTCGATGCTTAGTCCAGGAGGAAAGAGCCGACGGCTGACAATCGCTTGTGCAATAGTCGGCTGTTGCTTCAAAGAGTCGGCGATCGCAGACGGTTGAATCCGCCATAATGACTGGGGATAAGATAGCACCAACAATGACTTAATCGCCTCGTCCGAAAGGAATTTATTGCCTGATTTGATCACAATTTGTTTAGGAGCATTTAGTACCCACATTGGTTGGATTGCCACCCACAGCAAACTGCCTGCCAAACCGCTAATGGCAACGGTTCGCCAAATAGCCTGAATAAATTTCATTTGCTTTTGCCGTCTTAATTTCTTCCGCCGTTGGGTTAAACTTGTGCGGGAAACCGATACTATGCCAGCCATTCAAACCCCTTTGTGGTTTCAATTTAATTTGTTGGTAGGCTCAGCTCATCAATATAATTTCAGTAAACTCTGTCGGCATCTAATAATCGCTGTTCTCAATACTTTTTTCACTTTTTAGTAACACCTTACAGCAACCACACCTAGATTGTGGAGTGAATAACTCTTTATTAAAACTTTGCGTTGTCTATTCTAAACTGAATGTAGCCTTTTTCCTGTATGGTGGCAGCCATTATCCGCGAATAACGCTACATTATAAAAACTATACGTAAAAATTAGAGTATATATATTTTGCATATATTCAGCATTTATACGAGGCAGCTTTAAAATTTAGACATTTGCGAAATTTACTATAGCAAAGTTTGGTTGCCTAACAAAGATTAGACGGATTAGACGCCAAAATGTAGGCAGTTGTATAACACTAGTGCCATTTATAACGTATTGGCATTTGAGATTTTTTTGCATAAGATTACGAATAATTAAGCTAATTCAAAAAGCCTACCATATGATTGTTGACAAATACTAATTAAAATGCTAGTAAGAATTTTAAATTCTCAAGACATGAATAATAGTAACTTTTTTTTACATCGGACATAAGCCATAAGGTTTTTAGCTATATCAGGTAAATTCTATAGATTGTCAAAACCTGAACAACAGCAGTAAAAAGGACAAATACGTTTAACGTATAACGAACAACTACATCTCTATCATGTACTGACAGTTGCTTACAGCGATCCCGTGTCTACTGCTGCTCCCTGCATGGCACAAATTGTGAGTGAATTCTGCGCCTGTATATTTGGATAGAGATTTTATATATCAAAAGATACAAATACAACCGCATCTAAATCTACATCTGCCTCTACCATGAAAACAACACTGAATTTGTCACGTTTTTATAAAGCGTGTAACCCTAGCTACGCACTAAACATGAGTGAGGTACTAGATAGGCAGTACTACATAGATTTCGCTGATGTGCGTGGTTGCAAGATTGTTGAAGAATTGCAACGTACTATTAGCCGTATTTCTCCAGATGAGCCGACCTGCCAGTTATTTACGGGGCATATAGGTTGTGGTAAGTCTACAGAGTTGCAGCGTCTTAAGGCAGAACTGGAAGTGGCAGGATTTCATGTAGTTTACTTTGAATCCAGCCAAGATTTAGATATGGCGGATATCGACGTCAGCGATATTTTGCTAAGTGTTGCCCGTCAAGTCAGTGTAAGTTTGGAAGGGATAGGCATCAAACTGAAACCGGGTTACTTTATCAATCTGTTTAAAGAAATAGGGGATTTTTTGCAGACCCCTATAGAGATGTCAGGACAGGCGGAGTTATCTTTGGGCATTGCCAAAATTACCGCCAAAACAAAAGATAGTGCTCAGATGCGTAATCAATTGAGACAATATCTGGAGCCACGTACTAATAGTATTTTGCAAGCAATTAACGAGGAGATACTAGAAAAGGCTGTTCAACAACTAAAGCAGCGTGGTCAAAAAGGATTAGTAGTAATTGTAGATAACTTAGATCGGGTGGATATGAGACCCGTAGCATCTGGGCGCACGCAACCAGAGTATCTGTTTATTGACCGAGGCGAACAGTTACGTCGCCTAAAATGTCATTTAGTCTACACAATTCCTCTAGCTTTAATATTTTCCAATGAGTACGAGACACTTAAAAATCGCTTGGGGGGAGGAATTGCGCCCAAAGTATTGCCAATGGTATTAGTGCGGCAAAGAGATGGTAACGACTATGAGCCTGGGATGGCGCTATTACGCCAGTTAGTGCTAGCAAGAGCCTTTCCAGAAGTGCCCTGGAATGATAGACCGCTATTAATTGCAGAGTTATTTGATAATTCCGAAACTCTGGATCGTATATGTCGTGTCAGTGGAGGTCACATCCGTAATTTATTAGGTTTGCTTTATAGCTGCCTACAACGCCAAGATCCACCTTTTTCTAGGGATTGTTTAGAAGCCGTGATTAAGGATTATCGGGATGACTTGCTATTAGCGATTGATGAATTCCAATGGAAATTACTATTTGAAGTAGTGCAGCAACAAAGCGTTAAAGGCGAGTCTGACTACCAGAGTTTACTGCGAAGTATGTATCTTTTTGAGTACCGCGATCCTCAGGGGCGCTGGTTTGGCATTAGTCCGGCGTTGGCAGAAACAGAAAAAGTCATTATTTGGCAGCAAAATAAATAAGCTTGCTTGTATTGGCAAGTATCATAATCTGCTGACTGTAGGCAAATTAAATGTAGTACAGCCCGAATAAAGTAAAAAGCTAGAAATTCAAAATTGTAATTTAAAAATTAGTTTCTTGTAATTGCAATTTATGGAATATCAATTTTAGCTGTAACTTTGGAAATCAATAGTTAAGTTTTCTGTTTTATTCATAATATCTACGTTTTCGTAACGATGGAAATTTAATATTCAACAGGCTTACAGCACATTTTTCATTTTTGAAGTGTAAGTTTTTATTTTTTCCTAGCCCGGTTTTTTTATTTATGACAAAGTGGCAATTCACAGCAGCTATCGTCAATGACAATCAGCATGCTTTGCAAAGAATGATTCGCGCGATAAATGTCTCTAAAGGACAATTTGCTCTCATCTTAGTCCGGTGCAATTATGCGCAATTACGCGAGCAAATGTTGAATCATCTTCGCTTGCTTACCAAAGACATAAATATACGAGAAATATTTCTTCATCCATCAACTAATGCTTTACACACTCAAATAATCACAGAACTATTTTTAGATCATCCTGTAGTTGCTAAAGATACTTTACCATCAGCTGTAATGGTTTTCGGTCTAGAATCAGTTATTGCTCTTGACAATTTTCTTGCTGGTGTGAATCAGGCAAGAGATATATACGCAGCTACTTTTCCCTTTCCGCTGATATTTTGGCTACAAGATGAAGTAGCCTCAATGCTTTCCAGATTAGCCCCAGATTTTAAAAGTTGGGCTGCAACCACAATCAAATTTGAACTCGCAAAAGAATACTTAATTGCTTTAATACGGCAAGAAACAGACTCTCTATTTGCGAAAGTTTTAGAGGCGGGTGCTGACAGATTTTTATCTAATGATGCTCTTGATTTAGCTCCCAAGTCACAAAATCGTCGTGAAATTGAGTCAGCTCGTAATGACTTGCTACGGTTGTACGGTATCAAATTAGACCCAGAGTTAGAAGCAAGTTTAGAATTTGTATTGGGGCGTGATGAATACGCCAACGATCAAATTAACGATGCTTTAGCTCATTATCAGAGGAGCTTAACACTTTGGCAGCAGGTGGGATCAGCAGAGAGTGGATTTAGAGATTTAGGAGAAAATCTAGAAGTATATTCTCCCCATCCTCCGATGCTTCCATCCCCACCACTTCTTCGACAGGCAGTAGTGATATTTCACTTGGGGCTGTGTTATCGCCGGATGGCAGACTTATACCAAGGCTCTGACAGCAAGTACTGGCAAGATGCTCTTGTATGGTTTAAAAAATGCCTTGAGGTATTGGAGGACGCGCAAAGACAAGACTTAGT
The DNA here is from genome assembly GCA_019359325.1 of Mojavia pulchra JT2-VF2. GTDB lineage: Bacteria > Cyanobacteriota > Cyanobacteriia > Cyanobacteriales > Nostocaceae > Mojavia > Mojavia pulchra. The sequence goes on from JAHHHN010000001.1 coordinate 589,405, forward strand.
TGCCAAATTCATTTTACCTGTTTGTGAAATGCTGCAACGCTTAAAAGCTTGGGAAGAGTTAGAACAAGTAGCCAACAAGTCACTGCGGTTACATGAAACTTATGGTGTTCCAGCACAAGTTGCCCAAGATTATGGTTTTCTTGCAGATGTGGCCGCTTCTGAGTCGAATTGGTTACTAGCTCATGAATTAGTGAATAAGGCACTTTCGATTGCAGAACTAGCAACAGAAGTTACACGGCGGCAGGAAGCTTGGTATCTTTTATTGTTAGCGCGTACACAGCGGCATCTTAGTGAGTGGGAAGAAGCTATCAATAACTTAGAGTGGGCAAGGGTAGTTTGTGAGTTACAGTATGAACCATCGCTGTATTTAGAGATTTTAGAAGAGTTGCGATCGCTCTATTTTGTTGAGCGTCATGATTACACAGAAGCCTTTACTCTTAAGCAAGAAAAAATTCAAATAGAACATCAGTACGGCTTTCGAGCCTTCATTGGGGCAAGTCAATTGCAGCCGCAACGTTACAGAATTAACCCTGTCTTGGAGCCGCAAAAAATACCTTTTATTCCTGAGGAAGTAGCACGAGAAATAGCTGCTGCTGGACGGCAACATGATGTAAATCGATTGATTGAACGGATCACTCGTGCTGATTACAAACTCACAGTAATTCATGGGCCATCAGGTGTTGGCAAAAGTTCAATTCTCAAAGCTGGTTTAGTACCAGCCTTGAAAGGAAAAGTAATTGGTGAACGCATCCCTTTGCCTATTGTTTTATCTGTTTACACTGATTGGGTTACAGCCTTGGGGCGCAGTGTCAATCAAGTACTGGCACAGACGGAAATATCACTTGCTGTAGAAATTAATCCAACTATACTGATTGAAAAACTGCGGTTAGCTACTGAACGAAATCACACAATCATTCTGATTTTTGACCAGTTTGAAGAATTTTTCTTTGTTAGCCATTCCCCTGCTAAAAAAATTCAATTTTATAAGTTTTTTAGTGAATGTTTAAATATTCCCTATATCAAAATAGTTCTTGCATTACGTGAAGATTATTTACATTATTTATTAGAGTTTGAACGGTTAAGTAAAGAAAATATTGATAATTTATATGATTTAGGCATAATTAACAGAAACATTCTTGATAAAGATATACGTTATTATTTAGGAAAATTCAACCGAGATGATGCAATAAGCATTATTAAAAGCTTAACTCAACGTTCATATTATGAAATAACTGATGAATTAATTAACCAACTAGTAAATGATTTAGCAGGAGAATTTAACGAAGTCCATCCAATTGAATTACAAATAGTCGGTGCTCAACTGCAATCAGAAAATATTACTACACTCGCCCAATACAAGCTTTGCGGTGGGTCGGCAAAACTAGTGAAACGCTGGCTTGAGGAAGTTATCAAAGATTGTGGTCAAGAAAACGAAGAGCGTAGTTGGAAATTATTATTTGAATTAACTGATGAAAAAGGGACAAGACCGCTAAAAACAAAAGCTGATTTGACGGTTGCACTAGGGAAAAATTTGGGTGGAAGCTCAGATTTTGACTCGGCTTGGGAATTTATTTTAGAAATTTTAGTAGGTTCAGGATTGGTATTACGAGAGCCGGAAGAGTTAGGCGATCGCTACCAACTAGTCCACGATTATTTAGTAGAACCAATTCGCCAAAAGAACAACTATGGCATGGTTGCCGAATTAGAAAAAGTAAGATTTGAAAAAAATAGAGCTGAAGAGCAACAAAAGCTCTCTCAAGAGCAACTGAATTTAGTTTTGCAACGCCGATTGCGAGAAGCACGTATAGCAGGCGTAGCGCTGGCAGTCATGGTAGGAACAATAGCTGTATTATGGTGGCAAGCTGACTTACAGAAAAGAGCCGCGATTCGTCAAACGCTACGAGCAGAACGTAGCGAAACCAACTTTAAAATTAGTGCCATTACTGCTGCCAGTGAAGCTCTATTTGCCTCTAATAAAGAGTTTGATGCCTTATTAGAAAGTTTGCGAGCTTGGAAAAGACTCAAACAAGCAGATGGAGTCCAACCAGATACTAAGATGCGGGTAGTGACAGCCCTCCAACAAGCTGTTTATGGGGTTACAGAGATCAATCGCTTAGAAGGGCATTCTGATATTGTCTGGGGTGTAACTTTCAGTCCTGATGGCCAGATGCTGGCATCTGGCAGTACTGATCAGACAGTAAAAATATGGCATGTTGACGGCAGCATACTCCAAACTCTCAAGGGACATAGCGATGCTATAACCAGTGTGAGTTTTAGCCCAGATGGTCAAACAATAGCCTCTGCTAGCCTTGATAAAACTGTGCAAATCTGGCGGAAAAACCCATTTACAGGCGTATTTGACGCGCGTCCATATAAAACCTTGAAAGGGCATGGAGATTGGCTTTACAGCGTCAGTTTCAGTCTTGATGGAGAATTATTAGCTACTGGCAGTAAAGATGCAACCATCAAACTCTGGCGTAAAGACGGTAGTTTAGCCAAAATACTCAAGGGACATCAGGGGTGGGTAAATTGGGTAACCTTCAGCCCAGATGGAAAATTTATTGCCTCAGCCAGTGAAGACAAGACAGTAAAAATTTGGCGACGAGATGGTAGCTTAGTAACCACTTTGCAGGGGCATCGGCAAGCGATAACCACTGTAGCTTTCAGTACGAATGGACAATTACTAGCATCTGGAAGCCGAGATAAAACAGTAAAACTTTGGCGACAAGAGCGTAATAGTAGTAAAGACGGTTTTGAATTTCGTCCCAGCAAAACCTTACAGCAGCATAGTGGTACAATTTGGAGCCTGAACTTCAGTTCTGACGGTAAAAAGTTAGCTTCTGGAAGTGATGACAATACTATTAACCTTTGGAGTGTTACTGGCGCTTTACTCAAAACTTTCAAAGGACACAGCGATGCTGTTGCCGGTGTAGCTTTCAGCCCAGATAACAAACTGCTGGCATCGGCAAGTTATGACAAAACTGTAAAATTGTGGCGTCTGGATGCCCCAACAATACCCATCCTCCGAGGGCATAAAGAGCGAGTTTTGAGCGTTGCCTGGAGTCCTGATGGTCAGATGTTAGCTTCTGGCAGCCGCGATCGCACCATAAAACTTTGGCAACGAGATGCTAGTGGCGGTAAACTCGAAACTCGACTCTATAAGACTTTACTAGGGCATACAGACAAAGTTCCCAGTGTTAGTTTTGACCCCAACGGCGAAATACTTGCCTCAGCAAGTTATGACAAAACTGTAAAACTTTGGCGACGTGACGGTACTTTACTTAAAACCTTAGAAGGCCATAGCGATAGTGTAAATGCTGTAAATTTCAGCCCTGATGGTCAGTTATTGGCCTCAAGTAGTAAGGATAAGACCATCAAACTTTGGAAGCGTGATGGTCGCTTAATAAGAACCTTGGTTGGTCATAGCGGTTGGGTAAATAGCGTTAATTTCAGTCCCGATGGTCAGATTTTCGCTTCTGCTAGTGATGACCAAACAGTCAAGCTGTGGCGAAGGGATGGTACTTTACTCAAGACTTTCTCGCCCCATGAAAGCTGGGTGTTAGGTGTCAGCTTTAGCCCCACTGACCAGTTGCTGGCTTCTGCCAGTTGGGATAACACTGTAAAGCTGTGGCGGCGGGATGGAACCTTGTTAAAAACCTTATTAAAGGGGTATAGCGATAGCGTCAACGCCGTAAGTTTTAGCCCCAATGGTGAATTGTTGGCTGCCGCCAGTTGGGACCGCACAGTCAAACTCTGGAGCCGTGAGGGTAAGTTGATTAAAAGCCTCACAGGTCATCATGGTGCGGTATTAGGTATCAGCTTTAGCCCGAATGGTCAGACACTTGCTTCAGCCAGCGATGACAAGACAATCATTCTGTGGAATTTGGATCTTGACGACCTACTCCTTCGTGGTTGCAACTGGGTGGATGATTACCTCAAGCACAACCGCAATGTTGACCAGCGCGATCGCTTTCTTTGTGATGCTATCACCCGCAGGCACTAGCATCAGCAGTTATAAGTGTAAGACCCAAAGAGTTATTAATTTCAAACTCAATACTTGTTTCGAGCTTACCAGCCAAGTGAGCGATCGCTCTTGACTACACCATCACTGTTTTCTTCAGTGGCATCTTTTAGCAATTTGGCTAAAAAAGCTTGTAGCCTCATGCGCTCAATATAAGGCCAGCCACCCTCAGACTCAATATCTTTCAGTAGCGAGTAGAGGTGCTGACGGTTATCAGGCAAACTATCTTGAAAAGACCCATCCCGAATCTCGCGGTGTAACTGCTCCAACTGCCGCAGTAAAGTCAAAAGAGCTATAGAATCCCCTTGACAGCTCTCCGCCGCTTCATAAACCGTGCTTACAATCATTTGTAATTGAGAAGAAAACTTTTCTGAGTCAAAGCTTGTGTTGTTGCTCATGCCACCTTTTCCTTATAAATAAGATCTACTCAAAGTTACTGAAGATTTTTGACTTTCCTTGGCTAACACAGATTTTAGAATGCATAAGGGAAGAGCAGTTTCAGGTTCTAGGTGGTTCTGGAGGCTTTTGTCCTCTGCTCTTGACTTAATTGCTTCTGTTGGTTCTGCGTCATTGACTGCCCTAAGTAGGGCAGAGTATAAACTAACTTGTATCTTGATCCAAAACAATTGCGATCGCTTCTAAAACATAGCAGTAACGTTTCGCACAGCCTAAACGCGAGCTAGATGAAATCAGAATATTCTTGGTGAATATTACAGTGCTTTGATTTTGAGTTTCAAAAAATCGTATGATCTGGCTGATTTCCCTATCAAAACAATAAGCTGTATGTAGTGGCGACACATACATAATACAGAACGACTTAAGCGACACCGTTTTTGTCAAAGGCAAAAGAAAAGGGCGAAGGGAATCCTGCTCTTCGTATCCTTTCAGGTAAGCGCTGATGCCGCTCTGTTTCAGGGCGCACTCATCCATGCACCCAAACTCTAACAATTGCCGACAATAGTAAAACTGCTGGATTTTTCCCTTGCGACCCACATCCAAAATCAATGCGGTGTCTGGCTAGCCTGGGGTTTCAATCCCAGACTCAAAAAGCGACACGTTTAAATACGTTTAGCAAAGATCAGTTTGAGCCGTGGCTTCTCATCAGAGATCAACACTTCGGTGCAGTTTTACAACTTAGATATTTATTTTTGAAATTGAGGTTGACCATGAGGTATCGCGCTTTAATTGTTGCATTCTTGGCTTTGTGCCTGGGGTTAATAACTGCTTGTAGTGAAGGTCCATCTTCTAGCGGTAAGGATATACTCACCTACGAACAAATTCGCGGCACTGGCTTGGCTAACAAGTGCCCCCAATTAGCAGAAACAAGCCGTGGTTCGATTCCGATCAATTCTAGCCAGTCCTACGCCATCAAAGAACTTTGCTTAGAACCAACCAATTTCTTTGTGAAAGAAGAACCCGCTAATAAACGGCAAGAAGCAGAATTTGTTGCTGGCAAATTGTTGACCAGGTATACCTCCACCATTGACCAAGTGCAGGGCGACCTGAAAATTAACTCAGATGGCAGCCTGACATTTGTGGAAGAAGATGGTCTTGACTTCCAAGCCATCACTGTGCAACTCCCTGGCGGTGAGCGAGTACCTTTCCTCTTCACCATCAAAAATTTAGTTGCTCAAACACAACCTGGTTTAACCAGCCTTAATACCTCCACAGACTTTGAAGGCACATTCAAAGTGCCTTCCTATCGTGGTGCTGCCTTCCTAGATCCCAAAGCTCGCGGTGTCGTTACCGGCTATGATAACGCCGTCGCGCTCCCTGCCCAAGCGGATGATGAAGAACTCACCCGCACTAACGTCAAGCGTGCTGAAAATCTCAGCGGCAAGATTTCACTGCAAGTAGCTAAAGTAGATAATGCTACTGGTGAAATTGCAGGCACTTTCGAGAGTGAACAGCCATCTGATACCGATTTAGGTGCTGGCGAACCCAAGGAAGTCAAGATTCGTGGGTTATTCTACGCTCGGGTTGAACCGACTCGTGGCTAACTTCTCTTGAGTACCGTAACTTACTGGCACTCAGATCAGCACTACAATTCTGTATGCATCAGGCTTGAATGCAAAAGTTAACCCACATACCCCCTTATCTTTAGGGGTGTATGTGTTTTTTTATTGAAAAATACAACAAAGGGTATCTGGCCCTTTTTTTATTAGGATGCATGAATATTCAAAACAATTTTATTTCGTATTAAGAGAATACTTTTAAATTACCAAATTGTATCTATATCCCTCCTAGACCTGCTAAAAAATCGGTGAATAAACTTCTAAAAGTCTTCCTTTTTAAGGGAAAATTAGGAGGATAAAAAAGTATTTGATACATCAATAACAAGTTTTAAAATATCCTCTGAGTAACACTGTATAAATCAAAAAAATTATAAAGCTAATAGCTGGGTACTTAAGAGTTTTCCTCACCTCTGCTTCCGGCTACTGATATGATTTCATTTTATTTTTGCTCCAAATATACAGCAAAGGGTTAGAAAAGTAGCGAATAATAATTTCTAGCCGTGAAATAAAAAATTGCTATAACGGATATCTACGTATATTTATGCCAGCATATTTGCTAATTTTCAATATCGCATAAACTTCTTTAATTAATGCCGTAATTTTACTGAAATCGGAAAATTTTTGTAATTTAATCAAATTCTGGCATATAAAATTTTAAACCTCTAATAAAGCCTAATAATTAATAAATAAAATTAAGTACAATCGCGGTTTGTGATTTAGTAAATAATTTTATATTTTGTTTATATATAGTTTTTTGGCTTCAGGTAATACCAAAGCTAAATAACAAACAAAATAACGATTTTGCTTATTTTGACCTTGCTCGATTGTCAACCTACCTATGGTTTTTTTCAAAACAAAGTTGTTATTTACCACAGGGGTTACGGGGTGATTTAGCGTGATATGCAATCTGCTGTATCACCCAATCGCAGCTTGGTTTAAAAGCGATTACTTAATGCTTTATTTGCTCTGCTCAATAAATGCGGTGCCATGCCTACTACAGTCACCAACGAACTGAAGCATGAAATTTGGCAGTTGTTGCGAGAATATCAGCAATCGCGCTCAGAAACTATTCGCAATCAACTTGTTAAACTCAATTTTGGACTTGTGAGAAGAGAAGCTCACTACTGGGTAAATCAATGCCATGAAAACTACGAAGACTTGCTCCAAGTAGGCTGTTTGGGTCTAATTAGAGCTATTGAAAAATTTGAAATTTCTAAGGGACATGCTTTTAGTTCTTTTGCTGTTCCCTACATTCGCGGTGAAATTCAGCACTACCTCCGAGATAAAGGTGTCACCGTCCGCATTCCTCGACGCTACTTAGCATTGCAACAGCAAGCTATAGGAGTTTCGCGTTCTTTGCGCGCACAATATAACCGCCAACCTACTGACTCTGAATTAGCAGCAGCACTCGAAATTTCGCCTAACGAATGGCAAGAAATTAAATTGGCATGGATCAATCGTGCACCCTTGAGTCTGGATGTGCCAGTGCAAGATGGAGAAGAAGGCTCTGCGAGTCTCGGAGAATTAGTTCCAGATCCCCATTACCGTAGTTTTCAACTAGCGCAAGAAGATCAAATTCGCTTACAACAGGCATTAGTTCAGTTAGAACAACGCACTCGTGACGTTTTAGAATGTGTATTTTTGCATGATTTGACACAAAAACAAGTAGCAGAACACTTAGGAATTAGTGTAGTCACGGTTTCCCGGAGAGTCAAGAAAGGTCTGGACTTGTTGAAACATCTCATGGGTGTGGCAGATGATTAGCTGCATAAAATTTAGCTCCGCAGTTATGCTGGGCTGGTAGTGTTAAAAATAACCTTTGCAATCTAGAAAATTAGGTTATAAAGGGAACAGACTTAGCCTTAAATACGAATTTCAGGCATGTTGATTTCGACAAACAAATTTTCCTATGGCTTTTGAGAGCGGCTAATGGGTAGAAGAAATTCCACAATTGCAGGTGCAGCCATTTTTATATTGGCGATCGCTGGATGTACTTCAGAAAGTACAGAACAAGCTAGTAATCCTAGTCCAACTGCGGCTAATCTTAGCCCAACTGCAACACCAGCAGTAAAAACGCCACCTGCAACTCAATCTTTTAATAATCCTGTGATACCTGGCAAACAGGTATCAAAAGTTGCTTCTGTAACTTATAGTCCATCCTCTAATTTGATTCAACCGACTAATGCTAAAGAACGGGAAATCATGGTATTGAAAGGTCGGACTGACCCGTTTGCACAAATTTCTGGACAGATGGTTACCGAAATTGCTAATACTACTACGAAACCCGTTCCTGTGTTGCCTCCTTTGCCTACTGTCAAACCTTTGAGGAAAATAGCAGTAGTAGCGAAAGTACCACTACGCAGTGGAGTAAAAACAGCTAATTTAATCGCACAAAAAACTAACACAAATAAACAAGCAAGTGCTTCTCCTGGCTTGGCTCCAGTCTTGCCTAGAGTTTTGCCTCCAGTTGTCCCCAGCCCGAATTTAGTCTCTGTATTGCCAAAACCAGAACAGCCAGAGTTAGCAAAATCAGTGCTTGTGACGGGTGTAATTTTAGTGCGAAATCAACTCCAGGCAATTATCAAAGTACCGAATGAGCCGACGAGTCGCTATGTGCAAGCGGGACAGCGATTAGCAAATGGTCTGCTGATTAAACGTATTGAAATGAATGAAGGCTCCAATCCTATCGTAATTGTGGAACAATACGGTATTGAAGTTGCAAGAATGGTAGGGGATGCACCTGCCAATTCAGCACCATCAAATACCAATAATGGCGGAAATTCTATTTCTTGGACAACGCCACTCCCAAATATTGTTGCTGTCGGAGCTTCATAAGGATGGAGACTAAAGAAACAATTGAATTTGCTGGTTTGCCTCTAGCAGTCTATCGAGAGATAGCAGCTCATTTGTGCCAAGTTGAAGGGGTAGAGGTGGGTCTGATCCCTCAGTCATCTCAACAGTTTGATTATCATCAAAGTCAAATCAGTGGCTTGTCGATTGCGTGGGTATCAAACCCTGCTTTGGAAAATCGGCAACGCGTTCAGCAGATTTTGACTTACTATCAAAATCGCTATGGTATTTGACGACTTGAGTAAATATCAAGTTTCTTAACTATACCCATAGTTGAGATATTACGTTTTTCTGTTGTTATATCGAACTGAGGTTTAGTTCACCTTAAGAACCTTTGATACTATTTCACCCGATGTTTGCTATGTATCATACCCTCAGCAGCCACTATTGGAATGGGCAGTTGGGGGTATTTGATATGTTGATCATACTCAAAGAATGTAATGCGAGTTGAATTGGGTATCTATTCTCATTAATCTAAGTTGCTGAGAATAAAGTTTGATTACTTAATATCAATATCAAAACATCGTCTGAGGTTATGCAATTATAAATTGCTGAGGTAAACTTGCAAGCAAGTAATGCAAAATATTACTCAGCTGGTCTTCGGTCTGGGCATCACTCACAATGGAACACTGGCAATTTCTGATACAGAAGCAGGGCGATCGCGCTTGGCATGCCCTGGAATCGCCAAAGGGAGAAATTACGGAGGGTCGGTATAGAGTTTTGGCTCGTTCTAACCGGCCTAATATAGACGTGGAAGTGCGAGTAACGCACTCTTCGACGCAAGAAGTACCACCAAAGCGGCGAATTCAGAAGCGATCGCGTCGTACTAATTCAGAAGGCTTAATGGCGGTAATTCCTTTTACCTACTTCAAGCCTGGTATTTGGGAGTTGCAATGCTCCGGTGACTTGATGTCGGATATTCTCGGTAAATCCTGGCAATACAATGTCTCTCTACGAGTTTTGTCTGAACAAACAGATGAGAAGGTGGGAATCATAGAGGGCGAAACGAGTCTGGAATCAGATTTCTTTGATGACCCAGAAAGTATTGCTGATGACAATTTGGTATCTGCTACTTCGGCACAATCCCCTATTGCGATAGTAGACACTGTTACTGTTGCTGTTCCCACAGAACTAGCAATTGCAACACAAAACAGCCTTAGCGGAACTGATCTGTTAATTGATACTCAAGAAGATGCTGTTATCGATCAGCCTGTAAGTCCGGTTTGGTTCAAAGGTGAGACAGCAGAACAAATTTTACAAAACTTAATAGATTTAGCTTTACCTACATCTGACCCTTTGCTTGAGGATGAAACGGAGGATGATTCTTCGGATATAGCAATATCACCACCGTTATTACTGACCCTCGTTCAGGAAGCCTATGTTGCTCACTGGGGGCAAGCTCTCACCGTCAAGGGACGGGTGGAGCTAGATATGGAAGCTGAGATACCTTACCCAGAAAGTCTCTATGGGCTAGCAATAGAAATTGAGCTGCGCTCACCCTTAGAAGCGGAAATCTTGACCAAGGTAAGGCAACCTTTACTGAATCAGGTGTTGCCCTTTAATATCACATCGTCAATTGATATTCCTGCTGACTGTGAATCTAAATTAATCTTGGCGGATATTAGTGTGTATGGAGGACTAACTGACTTTGGTGAAGCGATACTGTTAGCTAGCCAGTCTTTCACAATTACAGCAGATGTCACTGAATTACTAGCAATTACAGCCGCAACAAAATCTAGTACGCCAGATATTTTGGATGACAAAAGCGCACCCCTGACCTCACCTACTGCTGCTAAAGAGCCAGAGCCATCATTTAGTATCGATTTGGCACTTTTCAATCTGGTTAAAACTGTCAAATCAGACCAATCTCTACCGCTCAATCCATCCCCGAATCAATCCCTACCACCACAAATTAGCCAGCAATCTTCACGAGAAGCGGCCCAAGGGCCGTCTACGGTTAAGAAATCAGCAGATTATCGTGCGCTTCAATTGCCGAATTTTCCCCCGCTTCCACCGCCTCCACCGCTGCCAATCGAGGCGATCGCAACGGCGGCGGTGGCAGAACCCCCAACAGCCGTAATTTCTTCCCCAGAAACTTCTACAGCAGAACCGCCAACAACCGAAGCAAGTTTAGAGAAGGTTGAAACTTTAGCCACAATCAATCTCGATCAGCTTGTCATTAAACATCGCAGAGTACCGGCTGGCAGTACATTTCCGTACTTGAAACGGTTAAAAGTCTTGCCAAATGATCGCCAAGAAATAAACAGTGGTGTATTAGATACATTGGATGTTCAGGTTTCTGAGAACTCAAAGGAGCCAGATGAAACTCTAACGGAGCATCAAAACACACCTGAAGCCAATGCATCAGAATTAGTAGCCAATGATCGACAATTGCAGGATGAGTCTGTTGTAGAAATAGCTACACCATCTGCTTCGGAGTTAATTGATGAGTCTGTTGCACAAACAGTTAACCCACCTCGTTCAGAGTTAATTATAGAAGGCAATCCCTACTCATCCCCTTTGATTACGAAATGGTTGCAGAGCCAAGGATTTTCTATACCCGAAATCATCCACGTGCCAGACCGAGATTATGATACTAATGTTCTAGCCGAGCAGACAATGCCTGATGAAAAGGCTTCCGTTTCTTCTAACCCTCAAATTTTAATGTCTGATATCGACTTGCCATTAAAGCTAAATGATGAAACGGGGGAATTAACAGATGAGGAGCCGATAAAACAAGAGGAGATAGAGATACCAACTGTTTTAGAAGCAGAAAATATAACAGAAGAAGCCTCCGCGCTAGTACGTCAAGACCCTCCATCATTGCCTCCTCCCCATACCAAGAGCATTCCGGCTTGGTTAGCGCAAGAAATTGTTGTAGATGATACATACAGTGAACCTGAAATAAATGCAGCAAAAAGTCATACCTCCCAAGCGGAGGAGCCAGCGCTATTAGATTCAACTTCGTTACCTATAACTGCGGCGATTACTGAGCCGTTACCAATTCCACAATTGTATGTGCCAGAAGGTGAACTGATCGCGGGCAAATTTGTGAAAGTGCAAGTGGAATTACCTGAGGTATCGCCTCAAGTGGTTGTCAAGTTATGGGTTGAGGATTGCCAAACTCGCTGGCTGCTAGACGGCCCTTATTTACTGAAAAATTTACAGCCTAATTCCTTGGGAGGGTTGGAAGCAATCACGCAATTGCACATTCCTTTTGGTTGTTTGGAATTACGAGTTGAGGCGATCGCTCTAGATATGGCAACCCAACAGGAAAGTCATAAAGTTACCATAACACGAACTGTGATACCGCCAGACTTGCCAAATTTGCAGCTGGTGGATGAGCTACTAGGTATCTAAATAGCTTTGGCTATGGTAGCTGTGTTAAAAATCTTTAGAATTTAAAAAATGGGGCTGAATTTGCAGTAAGCTCATCTTGAATTGTAGTGTGATTGAACAGGAATATTTGCTATGTCAACCGCATTTTTGCCTTCTATTTTGGCGTATTCTACGTTCTTGCCTTCTATTTTTGTTCCTTTGACTGGTCTAGTTTTCCCAGCAGTAGCTTTCGCGTTTTTCTTTTTATACATTGAACGCGACGATATTGGCTAATCGATTATTAGGTAATAGGCTACTTCGCTTTTTATCCATTACCGAGTGGATTTAATAAATATTAGAATACCGCCTGTCTCAATGAGATAGGCGGTTTTTTAATGCTGATTTCTAAACAAGTGCTAGATAATCTACACTACTTATGCTATTTGGCTCAAGCTACCATTACATTGAAGAACCGAGTCCGGCATAGGCTCCGTAAAAGAAAATGCCTACAACAGTAATTACACCTAACCCTGCGATCGTAGCGACGACCCATAGGGGAATTCTCCCACTTCCAGCACTTCGAGACATAGTTTTATCTCCTCCCTTAATAAAAAATCAACACAGGTTAAATAAACAAATGATTAACAACAGTTTTTCCAGTTAGTTAAAGAAGTAACTGGAAAACAGAATACCCAGAACAAAAACTAGTAATAGTCCCAGGTAAAGGGAAGTCCGGTTTAGCTCAACCGGCTGATTATTAGGATTGGGCGTTCTTTCCATGAGTTCCTCCTAGCGTTGAATAAACTGCATTGCGGCGATCGCGCCCAAGAAAAAGACGGTTGGCACACCTAAAGTGTGAACTGCAAGCCATCTAACCGTAAAAATTGGATAGGTAACTGGTTGATTGATGTTGTTGCCACTAGTCATGATTTCAAACTACTTTTCGATAAATTTTTCAACTTGCTGTTTAGCTTCAAAACGGTTGTTCACAATGGGCACTTCCTGCCGTACTTCTGTGAAATACTCATTGGGTCGTGGTGTACCAAACACATCATAAGCCAGTCCTGTGCTGACAAATAACCAACCAGCAATAAATAATGCTGGAATAGTGATGCTGTGGATCACCCAGTAACGAACGCTGGTAATAATGTCCGAAAATGGACGTTCTCCAGTGGTACCTGACATTTAATTCCTACCTTCACAAGACTGTTATTGAGTTTATTATCCTACAAAGTTTAGAAAGAGTTACAACTTGCAACGTCCTTCTCAGAAATAAACAGAACTACATCAACCTAGTGTTACCACTAAGCCGCCTCTGACTGGGAAGCTGTTTCAACGTTGGGTTTATATTTTAGTAAAACGCCGCGATCGCCAATAATAAACCCTTGCTCAGGTTGGAAAAACACAATTTTGTAAAAATTAGCAGCAACTTCTTCAACCTCACGGTCTTTTTCCCAGGTTTTACCACCGTCGGAACTGTGCAGCAAATTACCGCTACCGCCACCTACCCAAATGTCATTGGGTGTGCGATACGCTAAATCTAGTAAACCCCAACTGGTAGAGAACTCAGGAGCTTGTACTTCTTGCCACTCTTCAGGTTTAGTTGGGTCGCTAAACTGAACTTGACCGCCCCTTGCTAGCATCCACAACTGACCATTGTCAGCAAAGCCCATGTTTTCTACTCGGCGAGAACTATTGCGGTTATGAGGAACCCAAGCATTTTGCCCTGGTTCCCAAGTAGAGTAAAAGCTACCCTTAGCCGAAACAGCAACATATTTACCATCAGCAGAACGTTCCAGGTTACGAACCACACCTACCGCTGCTTCCACCTGGGCTTTCCAGTTTTTGCCGCCGTCGGTGGTTTTATATATAGCGCCTACATCAGTAGCCATCTCAGCTGCGTTTGGCCCCAATGCACTGATACGAATAGGGCTACCAGGTAGTTTTTCACTTAACGGAATGCGCGACCAAGAACGACCTTCATCAGTGGTGTGCAGCAGCAAAGAAGGCTCTCCCACAATCCACCCTTCTTGGCCAGCAAAACTAATAGAGTCAAAGCGATACCTTGAGTCATCCAGTGCTAACGTTAAGGGTTTCCAATTCTCCCCACCGTCATTGGTTTCCAAAATGGTGGCGTTGCTACCTACTAAATAGCCATGCTGAGAATTAGCAGCAAAAGCAATATCCAGCAGCTTTGCTTCTGTGGGGACAGTAATGATTGCCCAAGGGTTATAGCTGGTAGAGGGGACTTTGCTACAACCTATACACATCAGGACAACTATTAACAAGGCAAATATTCGTTGCCAACTTTTAAAAATTGAATGCATCAGTATTTCTTAGTTGTTTCTAAATTTGTGTACGGGTTATCTAAAACGTTTACCTTAGGGGCAATAACTAACTACGGACTGGTTCAAAAAGATAGCGGGTCTTATTGTAAGCCGTAGAGACTGAGAAAAAACAAGAAACCAAGTGCCAATGCCCCAAAAATCAAGATACTTTTTTGGGTTGGCGTTAGCGTATTCACACCTAAACCATAACCAAGATTTTCTCGGAAGCCAGATGCTTGTCCCACAGGGCCAATATTGGCGAAAGCTTGTTTTTTAGCGCTACACACCGGACAGCGCCATGATAAGGGCAGGTCTGCGAAAGATGTTCCTGAGGGAATGTCATGCTTGTCATCTCCCTTTTCAGGTTCATAAACGTAACCGCAGGCGCGACACTCGTAGCGGTCTAACTCTTGATTTTCAACAGTTTGTTCGCTTTGTTCGCTCATGGCTTAGGCCTCGCAGAGGGGCAAATATTAAATATACGTTAAAAATTATGACATAACTGTTAGAATTTTCTATCACAATCAAAAACGAATCAAATACCCTCAGCGCGTTTGTTTCCCAGATTTCAGAAAAGCCTAAAAGATATAATGTAAAAGAAAGTAACAGCCTTATTTACACCATAAGCGGTAGATATTCATTGTGTTTGTCCTCAGCGGTTACGAGTACCTTCTAGGCTTTCTAATTATCTGTAGCCTAGTGCCTGCCCTGGCGCTCTCAGCGTCCAAGCTCTTAAGACCTAGTGGCAAAAGCGCAGAACGGCGCACCACCTATGAATCAGGCATGGAACCCATCGGCGGAGCCTGGATTCAGTTCAATATCCGCTACTATATGTTTGCCCTAGTCTTTGTCGTCTTTGATGTAGAGACTGTATTTTTGTACCCTTGGGCGGTTGCTTTTCACCGTCTAGGGCTATTGGCATTCATTGAAGCGCTAATTTTTATTGCAATTCTTGTAATCGCCTTAGTTTATGCATGGCGTAAAGGAGCTTTGGAATGGTCGTGAATTCTAACTTAACAACCCAGGACAAAGAGCGAATCATCAACCCGATTGAGCGTCCCTCAATCACCCAGGATCTTTCAGAAAACGTAATCCTGACTACGGTTGATGATCTTTACAACTGGGCGCGGCTTTCGAGTTTGTGGCCGTTGCTATTTGGTACGGCTTGCTGCTTTATTGAGTTTGCAGCTTTAATTGGTTCCCGGTTTGATTTTGACCGCTTCGGATTAATTCCCCGTTCTAGCCCCCGCCAAGCTGATTTAATTATTACGGCAGGGACAATCAACATGAAGATGGCACCTCAACTCGTGCGGCTTTATGAACAAATGCCTGAGCCGAAGTATGTAATTGCGATGGGAGCTTGTACGATTACTGGCGGGATGTTCAGTGTTGATTCTCCTACTGCTGTACGTGGAGTTGATAAACTGATTCCTGTAGATGTGTACTTACCTGGTTGTCCTCCTCGTCCAGAAGCAATTATTGACGCAATCATTAAGCTGCGGAAGAAAATAGCTAATGATTCAATGCAAGAGCGGAGTCAAATTAAGCAAACCCACCGCTACTACAGCACGACTCATAATCTGAAGCCAGTGCAGCAAATTTTAACTGGTAAGTATATGCAGTCAGACGCTCGCTTTACCCCACCGAAGGAATTGGCAGAAGCGATTGGTTTGCCAGTACCACCTGCTTTACTGACATCCCAGAAACAAAAGGAGGAAACGAACCGTGGCTGAAGAAGAATCTAAACCAGTACCAGCAGATGAAGCAGCTTTGGTAACAGCCGGTCAAGTTTCCCAATGGTTGAGTGAAAACGGCTTTGAGCATGAGTCTTTAGCACCCGATGCTAATGGGATAGAGATACTGAAGGTGGAGCGGGATTTCTTGCTCCCCATGGCTACGGCTCTGTATGCTTATGGGTTTAATTATCTTCAGTTTCAAGGTGGTATTGACCTTGGGCCTGGACAAGAATTGGTAAGTGTGTATCACCTAATTAAAGTTGGTGATAATAGCGATCGCCCTGAAGAAGTACGATTGAAGGTGTTCTTGCCAAGAGAAAACCCTACAGTTCCTTCAGTCTACTGGATCTGGAAAACCGCAGATTGGCAAGAACGCGAGTCTTACGATATGTTCGGCATTATCTACGAAGGACACCCCAACCTGAAGCGGATTTTAATGCCAGAAGATTGGATGGGTTGGCCTTTGCGTAAGGATTACATCTCGCCTGATTTTTACGAGTTGCAAGAAGCTTATTAGGTAATGCTGATTGCTGAGTCTTGAGTGTCAGCAGTGAGAATTTTAATGTCTCATCTCTAACCCCTTTCCGTCGGCGGAGAGGGGTATTGTTTTTTAACGCAGAGGAACACGGAGGTTCGCGCGGAGGAGGGAGGTGATCGCAATTATTTTTTACCTATTTATAGTTTGCTTTTCAAAATAATTTGGAACTGTTAATTTAAGATAATTTGAGGGAAATCTATAAATGTAGCCTCATACAAGGAGATAATATTACTAATTATAACTGCAAATAATGAGTAATTAGATTTACATTTTAAATTGCTAAAGTTTCAATAGTTTAACTTGTACATAATTTGGTTGCAGTCATGCAATGTTATTAACAAACATCAAAATTTCTGACCTGCCATCGGTTTATTTATTAGACAAAGACCAACTGCCAAATTGTGCAGCAATCTACTTTGTATCTGATAGCAAAGGTCAGATACTTTATATTGGTAGAACAGTCAACTTGGTCGGACGCTGGCGTGAACATCATAGATTTAAACAACTAAAAAGATTTAATCGCAAAGACCGTATTAGTATTAGTTGGATAAATTGCAGTAATAATATAAACGCTCTTCCAACTCTTGAAAATGAGTTAATAAATTTATACAAACCGCCGTTGAATTGGTCAAAAGTTGTAGCACCGATTAGAAGAATAACTCCGGCTGAGATGGCACTACAGCATAGCCTTCAGCAGTTAGCTAAATGCAACGCTATGATATTTGGGTTCGACCCAATTGCGGATGAGAAACCACCAACAATATATTTGGTTTATCCCGTTTATGATAGGCGCGGTGTATCAGGCAGCATACGATCTGTACTAAAAAATATCAACAAAAAAGCTAGCACACTGAAGTGGAAAGAGTACCATACAGACCCTAAATATTTAGGAAAATTCGGATATTGGGAGACTGAGTACAACGGTATACGAATAGATTTAGCTCCGAGCTCCGGTTCAGGGTTTAGTTCACTTTATGCATGATTCGACTCGTCGCACTATCGCAGGGGTTGAACTTATGGCTTTTAGCAGCGATCAACTAGAAACACTTCTAGAAAATACACCAAAATTTAAGGAAAACGCTTCAGGTTTAGATGCTTTAGAGGATGATCTTATTCCGATAGAACTTGTAGATAAAAAACATAAGAGTAATAGTAAGCATCAAGGTGTAGTTGAAGTTGAACCTTGGGAGGAATTAGCGGGACTTAAACAAAAGTGAAGGAAGTAAAGTTAATCGGATAATGGACAGCTAGGGTGATGTAAAGCGAAATTTACAAGTTTTACTCAAAGCTTACCATGATGAAATTTAAAAACGCGATCGCCTAAACTCGACATTCCGAGTTCCAAGCTTGAAGTTTTCTGTTTCCAACTCAAAGTTCCGTGTTCCGAACTCGACATTTCATGTTCCAAGCTTGAAGTTTCCTGTTCCAAACTCGAAGTTTCATGTTTCAAGCTCGACATTCCAAGTTCCGAACTCGACGTTTTATGTTCCAAGCTCAAAGTTCCGAGTTCTGAGGTTGAATGATGGGGTTGTGAAGGCGATCGCTGTGCTTCTAAACCTCAAAGTTGAGATTTGCAACTGGAAGTTTTGTGTTCTGAGGTTGAATAATAAAGTGATGAAGGCGATCGCTGTACTTCTGAACCTCAAATTTAATACTTTAAGCTAGGGAAACTATGTTTTGAAGTTCAGTTGCAACAGGTGAAACCCAACAACTGAAAAAAATGATGTTGGTTTACTTTATGCTTAAGCTAATCTTGTATTTTAAAAGCGTTTCACTGCATCTACTACCAGCAAGCGATGTCTATTGACTCAATACTGTGCGTTTAGGTACTTCTTGATAAACTTGCAAATATAGATTTTTTGGCACAATAAAATCCAAGTGCAAACTGACAAAATTTTCTATAGCTTATTTCAAGCTTTCCCTAGTATATTTTTTGCCATCATTGGCGATACGAACGTCAACCCCAACGCCTATGAGTTCGTTTCCGTTGAAATAAAAGAAACTGCTTTTCGCATTGATGGGGTATTTATCCCTAAAACTGAAACAGCAGACCAACCTTTATACTTTGCTGAAGTCCAGTTTCAACTAGACAACACTTTTTATAGACGCTTGTTTGCAGAAATCTTTCTTTACCTGCGTCAAAACCCATCTGTTAATTTTTGGCGTGCTGTTGTTATCTATCCTCAACGCAGTTTAGACCCAGAAGACCAATTACCGTATCGGTTATTGCTAGATAGCCGGCAAGTACAACGCATTTATCTAGATGAATTAGGGACAGCTACAGAAAATTCACTTCAAGTTGCCATAGTAAAGTTAATTATCGAAAGCGAAGAAACAGCCGTTGACCGAGGTAGAGCATTAATTTTGCAGGCAAGAGAGCAACTGGCAGATGAAACTACTAAGAAGCAAATTGTAGAATTAATAGAAACTATCCTGTTGTACAAATTTACAAGATTGAGCCGAGAGGAGTTGGCAGCAATGTTGGGTATAGACGACGAATTTAAAAAGACAAGAATGTATCAATCAATGAAGCAGGATGCCTGGGAAGATGCTATGCAGGAAGGTCGGCAGGAAGGTCGGCAGGAAGGTAGACAGGAAGCTAAGTTAGAAGCTGTACCCCGCTTGTTGGCTTTGGGGTTGAGTGTAGAACAAGTAGCGCAAGCTTTGGATTTAACTGTAGAACAAGTGCAGCAAGCAGCAGGGAATCAGTGTAGCTGATAGCGCCTGCTGCTTAATGTCTCTCAATCGCCAACGTTACATCTTACCTTGCTGCATCACTTCTTGAAGATGGCGACGAATCTCTTGTGCTTGCTCAACATCAGACTGCCGCAATTTTTGGAATAATTCTACACAGGGTTGAGAGTTAGCTTCCTGTGCATCTTTAATGTAGGTATCGTAGGCTTTGACTGCTTCAGCTTTGTTGTGCAACACAGTTACAAAATCGTACTCTAGGTTGCTAATGGGTTCTTGAGACTGTCCGTTACCTGTAGTCATAAATTAACTCTCCTTTAGGTTTCTACTTAATTTCTACCTATCCTAAAAGAGGCATTCATCTTCCCAAAAGCGTAGAAAAAATTACCAAGCTTGCATTAGCAGCCGTAGATATAAAAATTTCAGGCTAGGATATGCAGTTTAGCTTAGATAGTTACTATGCAGCTATCTATGGGCTTATTTATGCCAGAGGTTGGTTTTCATCACGGCGACGTGAATATTGAAATTCCAACTCGTTTTGCAATTCACTACCGCCTTGATAGACAATCGGGCAAAACTTAGTATTAGCGCTCATGCAATCCATGTGCGGTGTCTTGGCACACACAATTAGTAGTCCACCCAGAATCAACAATAAGCCACAAATTGCTGCTGTCTGAACTGAAGAAATTTCTAACGCACCGTGAACGACTACTTCTCGTAGTACGGATACAATTGTGACTTCGACTGCTACGCCAACAGAAATACTATGTTCTTGCAAGTAGACCATGAGGAGTCGAAATAACTCCACCAAAATCAATACAAATAGGATTTTTGCTGTGATTACTTTGTAATCTAGTGTCTGTGTGATGGCAACAAATATGCCCCACAATTGTATCAACATTACAGCAAATAAACCTAAACACAAGACAATGACAATTAAGTCTTGAAAAGCTTCCATGTTGCGAACAATGGCATGGCGATCAAACCAGCGATCGCAAAATAAAAATCGACTTTTGACGCGTTTTTGCATGTGCATTATCATTCCAATCCGAACAAGTTCAGACCACCCAGCCAGTCCACCCATTCTTCCTATTGTTACGCAATGTTAAAGGTTCTCGCCTCAGCGAGGTTGGTAATTTAAATTCTGTGCTTGTTGCAACAATTGTTCGGCGTTTCTGCCCCATTCAGGATTACCCTGAGCATTGTATAAATCTCTAGCATATTGGAATACTTGTGCTGCTTCTCCATACTGTCGTAATTGCATAAAAACTAACCCAGCACCGTAATAAGCGTTGGGATAGTTGGAGTTACCTGTGGCAGATTTTCTAAATGCTTCTAATGCCTCTGTTAATTTGCCTTGGCTAAACCAAATTGAACCGAGATTGTAGTGTACTTCTGGATATTTAGGATTAATTCTTAGCGCTTTACTAAATGCATCTCTTGCTCGATCAATTTTGCCTTGTTGTAGATAAGATAAGCCTAAATGGTAAGCAGGCTCTGGTGCATTTGGACTATATTGCATCGCTTTTTTAAAGGATGCGATCGCTCGATCCCAATTCCGTTGCTGTTCTCTGAGCAACCCCAAATTATAATGAGCAAAACCGAGTTTAGAATCAAGTTCTATTGCCCGTTGTAAGTAATCATTCGCCAACTGTAAATTATTTCCTTCTAACAATGCTCCGCCTAAATTGGCAAAAGCTGGTGCAAACTTGGGATCAGTTTGGGTTGCTCGATAAAATGCATCTGCCGCAGGTTGTAATTGTCCTGATTGCCGCAATGCTAGTCCTAAATTATAGTGTGCAGCTGCCAATCTTGGATCTAGTTGTGTGGCTTTTCTAAATAAGGCGATTGCATCTTGGACTCTACCCGATTGAATCGCTTGTAAGCCCTGATTTAAGAAGTCTGTGGCAGTTTGTCCACTAGATTGTGCCAGCAAGCCAGGATGGAGAGATGGGGGGATGGGGAGACTGGCAGATGCAAACAAAAGACTTTCACCCAGCAAAACCAAACTTACCAGTACAGCTTGGCGGCAATAATTATTGACTTGCAAAAGATTGAAAAACTTGTGAAATAAACTTTCTTTACTTCTGCCTTGAAAGAGTGCTGAGTAAAGAGTAAGAATTTCTCTCCTTGTCCCCTTGTCCCCTTGTCCCCTTGTCTCCTTGCCCCCTTCTCTCCTGCCTTCTTGATATTGATTGAATGATAATCCCATTGCTTTTCTGACTGGCAATACTTTCAGTTACGTTTGCTTTACAAAATAGTTGGTGAAAATAGTAATAGGTTACAAAACTATAAACTATAGTACTAAAGTTTGAATTTATTAACGTTTCTTTAGCTAAATCTTACAACAGACTACGATTTTTTGTTCCTCAGATTAAAGGGAGGATAATAACAGATTAAAGAGGGAATGATTCTTCCTCGAAGAGAACCATTTTTTATCCCTGAAATATACAGGATAAGGCGGTTAGAAGTCACTAACCGCAAGGGAGGTTTTATGAACGAAAAAGTAAAATCGGGTTCGCGGAATGTTGCAATTGTCGGCCCTTATTTAAGTGGGAAAACAACTTTACTAGAGAGTTTGTTATTTGTCACAGGGGCAATTTCTCGCAAGGGTAGCGTCAAGGATGGTAACACAGTGGGAGATAGTGCGAGTGAGTCGCGCGATCGCCACATGAGTGTAGAAGTAAGCGCGGCTAGCACCGAGTATAACGGTCTGCGCTTCAATTTTATTGACTGTCCCGGCAGTGTAGAATTTGCCCAAGAAACATACAACGCTTTAATGGGAGTTGATGCGGCAATTGTAGTTTGCGAACCCATACGCGATCGCGTCCTCACCCTTGCCCCCCTATTTAAATTCCTAGACGATTGGGAAATCCCTCATATCGTCTTTGTTAACAAAATGGATCGGGCAAATATTCATGTTTTAGAGACATTACACGCCCTCAAAGCCGTTTCCAGCCGCCCCCTAGTAGCGCACCAATATCCCATCATGCAGGGGGAACAGTTAACCGGCTTTATCGATATGGTGACCGAACAGGCATATCAATATCATGCAGGCGCACCAGCTGATTCCATTCCCTTCCCCGAAAGCTTAAAAGAAGAAGAACATATTGCACGAGCGGAGATGCTCGAAGCTTTAGCAAATTTTGATGACCATTTATTGGAAGAACTTTTAGAAGATATCGAACCACCCCAAGAAGAAATTCTTAAAGATTTAAAAATGGAATTGGGCGCAGATTTGGTAGTGCCTGTATTCTTTGGTGTGGCTGAACAAGATTATGGTGTTAGACCTTTATTAGACGCCCTGGTACGCGAAGCACCCGAACCTGAAACCACAGCAGAACGTCGTTTAAGCAAAGCAAGCAATACTGCGATCGCTCAGGTATTAAAGACTTATTACACTCCCCAAGGTGGCAAACTCTCCTTAGTGCGGGTTTGGCAGGGCAAATTAACCGATGGTATTGTCCTCAACGGTGTTCGTGCAGGTGGTATTTATCGCCTCATGGGACAACAACAGCAGGTAGTTAATGAAGTTTTTGCTGGTGAAATTGTCGCTATCAGCCGTTTAGAAGGCGTGAAAACTGGAGATATCCTCTCCACAGATCCACAACTGAAACTAGAATTACCGAAAGCCGAACAGTTAGAACCAGTTTTCGCCCTCGCCATTACTCCTGAAAAGCGCAACGATGAAGTAAAACTCAGCAGTGCGATCGCCAAACTGTTGGAAGAAGATCCTTCACTAGCTTGGGAACAACATGGCGACACCCACGAAGTAATTCTCTGGGGACAAGGTGAAATTCATTTGCAAGTCGCCTTAGATAGGCTGCGCCGTAAATATAACTTGCCAATGACAACCCACTTGCCACAAGTGCCTTATAAAGAAACTATCCGTAAACCTGTAGCATCAGTTCATGGGCGCTACAAGCACCAAAGCGGTGGACACGGGCAATTTGGAGATGTTTTTCTCGATATCCAGCCCTTACCACGTGGTGAAGGCTTTAATTTCCGGGAAACTATCGTTGGGGGTGTGGTTCCTAGACAGTATATCCCTGGTGTAGAAATGGGTGTGCGGGAATTTCTGACACACGGGCCTTTGGGTTTCCCAATTGTGGATGTGGCGGTAACTCTAACAAACGGTTCTTACCACACCGTTGATAGTTCTGAACAAGCCTTTAAACAAGCTGCTAGGTTGGCAATGCAAACGGGGATACCCCAAGCCCAACCCACCCTTTTAGAACCGATTCTCCGCGTGCAAGTGACAAACCCTAGCGAATTTACTTCCAAAGTGCTGCAACTGCTGAGTGGTAGACGGGGGCAGATTTTGGGCTATGAAGGTAGAAATGATTGGCAAGGCTGGGATAATATCTCAGCCTATTTGCCGCAAGCCGAGATGCAGAACTTTATTGTAGAGTTGCGATCGCTCACTCTCGGTGTTGGTTCCTTCCACTGGGAATATGACCATCTCCAAGAAGTACCGGAAAAACTCGCTGAACGTGTGCTTGCTGGTAATGGTCACGGTAACGGTAACGGCAAGTAATTTTATCGGGATTTTGAATTAAACAAATCCCAACAAAATAAATTATCCAACACGTAGGGGCACAGCAATGCTGTGCCCTTTCGATAGCTGTATTTGATGCAAGTGAAACCTTAATTTATAAAGGCAAAAATAAAATCCTATTAATCCACTCTTCTGCATCGGAAGCAGCCCAAATCAGGATTAAACTATCAATTGCCTCCTGTATTGGTAAATCTTGAGAAATAATCAAGACACCTGCACTTGTTTGAGCGGTAATATATTCAGCAAAGTGAAAGGGCATTGTTCTGCGATCATGAGAAACCAGAATTCGCCCTTCTTTAGCTGCAATGTCTAAAACTTCTAAGCTAATCGTCATTTAAATTGCACCATTTTCATGGTAATAAAAGCTGCAAACCCTCTCCCCTGCTCCCTGCCCCCTGCTCCCCTGCGGTCTCAATGTGCAAATTAAATGCTTAACAGCTTATATCTTGCAAGCCTTCTAAATCGGTTACTAACGCCGTCTGAAAATCTATCCTTGGTTCACGCCGCAAAACACCTGACACAATATTTTGATTGAAGTCAGCATCCGCTTGAAACCGAATTGTCATTGACGATCGCCTTTAGCAGCAAGCAACTTGTTATACAATGCTGCATTCTGTTCCTTTGAAGCTTGACGTAGTTTCTGAAACTCAGCTTCGCCAGCTTTCAAATACGCATCAATTGCGGATTGATTTGCTAAGTAAAATGCGATCGCACCGTAAACTTGCTCAAGCTTTAATACTGGAAAACTTTGAACGATACCTTCCGGGGATGTGCCATTCAAGAAAGCATGAACAACAGAGTCTAAAGAAACACGACTATCTTTAATCCAGTAACTATTTTCTCTCCACTCAACATACTGCTTGTGAATAACTGGTGTTGCTGTCATAGATTGCAATCAGGGCTGAATAACTGTTTTTAGTATAGATTAGCCGATTGAATATCTAGAAATAAATCGCACTTAACTTAAGTTGGCTCAGGAGCGATCGCTCTTTGCGTTCTAAAGCAGACTGTGAAACACCTTTGGCATACCAAGCTTGGTGATAATCAGGTTTAATTTTCAATACTTTCTCATAGGATGTGATTGCTTCTTCTTTCAGACCTAAAGCAGAAAGCGCAATGCCTTTGTTATAACAAGCTTGGTAATAATCAGGTTTAACTTTGATTGCTTGCTCGTAAGATGTGAGTGCTTCTTCATATTCTTTTGCCGAAAGCAGTAAATTTCCTAGTTTCAGCAATAAACTTACCCTACTACTTGTTGTCTGATGTTTCTCAGCTAGCAGTTCTTGAACTTCTAAAACTTTTTCAATCTTTTCTTCTGGTGTAGGTTTTAGATATTCTTCATAGTTTCCTTCTAGTATCAAACGAGATGATTATTGCTCTAAAACTTCTGGTTTTGTTGGTAATTCAAATACCCCAGAGCGCCAATCAAAAAAATCTGGGGCGCGGTGGATTAAATAGTTTATCGAAAATGACCGCAAAAGAAAAACAAAGCAAAATGGGAAATTATCTCTAAACCGTTCTCGCTGTTGATTTAAGTGATTTAAAATATGCGGTACGCTTGTTAAATTACTAAATTGACCTTCAGTAATTTCGCCAAAAGTCCTTTTCTCATACTTATATAAAGATATTCCAGACCTTTAATCAATAAAATATCAATTTGAGTATTCGTGTTTGCTTGTTGCATCCGATTTCCCAACTCTTGCAGAATATCCGCATCTCCGCGTACATCCTGACAATCTACATACCTTGTGTCATCGGCGGGTAAGGGTTCAAAGGGGTTAAAAGCGTTATAAAGGTTGGTGAGTAAATCAGGATTATTAAGCATAAGTAAAAAATATTGCAATTTTGCCCATTATAGTGTCGCTAATAGAAAGTTAGGTTTTGGGCAAGTGAGGAGGAAAGTTAAAGACAGACAAAAATCCTTATTTCTCGTTTCTCCTGTTTTCGCTATCTCTTTAAAAAAGGAGTTTTGATTAGTTAGTATCTCAATTACCTAGATTTAGTCCAGGTAAATTTATATTTTGCATCTCGTCGCCCTCACCCTAAAAAGGCTTGTTATTAATTACACCTTTTAAATCTTTCACTTCGTTGCTGTCCCACCTCAGAATAAATTCTGAGGCTAATAGCTAAAGTCCTCTCAAGAGGACTAAATAAACATTTCAGTCCACTTCAGTGGAGTTAGGCTATTAGCCTTGCACTTCAGTGCAGGGCGGGATATAGGTAAGCGCAACAATTTACTCAAATAACAATCGTCAAAGCTCATTAATGAAGCTCAAAGCCTCGTTGACGGAGAAAATATCCTCGTGAATGAAGCTTAAAGACTCGTTGACGGAGAAAATATCCTCATTAATGAAGCTCAAAGCCTCGTTGACGGAGAAAATATCCTCGTGAATGAAGCTCAAAGACTCGTTAACGGAGAAAATATCCTCATTAACGGAGTTCAAAGACTCGTTGACGGAGAAAATATCCTCGTGAATGAAGCTCAAAGCCTCGTTAACGGAGTTCTAATACTCGCTGACGGAGTTCTAATACTCATTAATGAACTAAGGGCACAACAATGTTGTGTCCCTACCGCAGGGTATACACAACTAAAAATTAATGTAAGGTCTTTCGCCATTGTCTCACCGCCTCCTGCAATTCTCCCGACAACCAATCATCAAACTGCGGATAAACAGGTAAACGCGGCACTAATTTCCACCCCGCAGGCTGTAAAATTTCTCTCAATGCCTGCTCCTGAACATGAGGATAATCGGGATTCACTTCATCTTTTGGCCCAATTCCGCCTAAATCTCTCGCGCCAGCTTCTATACAAGCGAGTAGCCATTGGTCATCTTTGACTAAATTTGGCGGAATTTGAATTGTAATATCTGGGGGTAAAATCTGACGTGCTTTGGCAATTACTTCTGGTAGTTGATGAGGGTCAAAAGGTGGTGCATCAAAGGTTTGCTGATTTCCGGGGCTGTGGGGTTGCAAAATAACTTCTTGAATGTGATGGTAAGTTTGATGCAATTGAGATATGGCTGCTAAGGTTTCCCAACAATCATCAAATGTTTCCCCAATTCCTAACAATAAACCTGTGGTAAAAGGTATCTGTAATTCTCCAGCCCACTGCAATTGTTGTAATCGCACTTGTGGTAATTTGCTTGGTGCGTGTTTATGGACGGTATTTAACAAGTTTGGTGTTAATTGCTCCAACATTAACCCCATTGAAACATTAACATTTTTCAGTTTTTGCATCTCCGCAAAACTGAGCGGCCCGACATTTGTGTGTGGCAGAAATCCCATTGCCAAAGCTAATTCACACAAGTCATAAATCCGCTGGAACCATTCTTCGCGCTTTGGTGATTGAGGATGTACTTCTCCGCTAAGAATGAGAATTTCGCAAATATTTTCGCTTCGGAGTTGTTGTAAAATGCTTTCTGCTGTTGATAGAGCCATCCAGGGACTTTTACCTGGGTCAGTCCTAAAGTTACAGTATGTACAGCGATTAAAGCATTCGTAAGTAGGGACGATTGTATAAGCAGGGCTATAAGTAATAAACCGAGAATTATTAATTGGCATAAAACAAGCGAACACCAAAAAATAAATTATCCAATTTTTTTAGTGGCATAGCACAGCTAAAATAATTTATTAGAATTATCTTGTGCTATGTACGACAAGATGCCCATATCAGCAGAACCATATTTTCTGCACAAATTTAATCTTGCCACTCCACTACAAATCGGATATTTTTTTGATTGGAAGCCCTCAACAAAAGTGCCGTAAACCTTCCAGTTTTGCGAGTTTATGTTCATTGAAATTCTCTGTCTCCTGTTGTTTAGCATGAATATTTTTCAGATGTTTTTTAACTGTGTTGATAGTAATATAGAGGCGATTGGCAATTTCTCTATAGGAAAGGTTAGCTCGACGTAGCAGCCAAACTTCTGTTTCACGGTTTGTTAAATGGTATTTCTTAGCATCTGCGATCGCCAGACTTTGACTATACTGATAACAGTCTTCTATCGTGACTAACAAAAAGTTGTATTGGCTAGCACCCATCTGTAACCATCTAGCCCGAATACGTAATTTAACTGTTGAGTCTCGTTCTATTTCCGACTCTATAATGATTTTTTCTTCTGGAAATAACTCACGGCTTTCAATCAAGGACTGACAAACACGCCAGATTTCTTGCGGTACTGCATTACTAGCAGCTTCTTTTGGCATTAATTGACGGCAAATATAGCGAGCATACTCATTAGCATGGACTAACTCGCTTTCGGTTGACAGTATTAATATACCGTCAGCAAAGCTCTCAATCATAGCTTTGAGCAAATCAATCTGCAAATTGTGATCTTTTACAGATGTTGTGTTAAATTTATTGCTTACGATAGATGCTGAAATAAGATTAGTTTTCTCAGTTGTAACTAACATAATTAATTCCCCCCAAACTCAGCATTAATAACAAACCTAAACATCAGTTCAAATCAATTGAGATGTTTAGCTGAATTTTGAGTGTCGAAATTATGTATGTGCAATGAGTAAGCGGTAAGTTAAGTAATGCCGTTGATGTCAAGTGTTGTTGGTTGAAGTTTACGGAATCTCCATGAAGTGAAGTGAAGTTTTTTGTAGGTGATTGATGCAGGCGAGTCACAGCAAAATGCTCAGTTTGCCAGGAGTCTAATTATATGAATCCACACAGCATTGACCAATGGTTCCCAGTTGAGCATCAGCGTAAATATATTGCTCAGTTACAAGGGCGGCTGGGAATGACTCGCCGCCGAGCAGAATATTTCGTCAAGCTGTGGGCTTATTTACTGCTCAAACAACAGCAAGAACTAGGAAAGGCTTTACAAAAACCTTTAACCCAACTCGATTTACCAAATGGGTTTGTTCCTTGTACTCATCGAGAAGCACAAGAAATTTTCTATGGCGAAAAAGACCGAGGAAGCGATCGCTCGGCGGGTATGATGATTGATAAGCTCGTCGCTTTGGGGCTAATTGAAAAAAACTTTGATGGTAATACAACTTGTATTCGGATTCGCTCCTTATCACCTAACCTTCAAGACTCCACAGAAGCCAAAGCATCAATCAAGCTTTTTCCAGACGAATTCAATCCCCGAACTGACACTATCCCTATTGCCAGTTTATTAGCCCGCAACTATAGCTGGATGAACAAAAAAACCACTGGATTACCTCACAGAATTGCTAAAATCTTACGTGGCTGGGCAGAGCACTATCCTACTGGTATGCGGGTGCTGCGTCGTAGCGATACTCAAGATGCTGTGGGTTTTTATGTCTTGTATCCTGTAGCGCGAGAATCTGAAGCGAATTTTTTTCTCCCGCCTCGTCATAGTCTTTACCTGAGTACAACTGGAGACATTGATCCATTTCAAATCGCTATACCAGGCGATCGCAATTGTACTTCGATTTTTGTCCGCAGTTGGGAAATTGATTCGCCCTATACGCAACTCATTAATTTATCTCAATTTCTCAAGGATGCACAGAAAACATTAGTTCGTATCCAAGCTGATTTTCCTAACCTCTGCGATATCTATACCCTACTCATACACCCCAATAATGAACAACTAGTATCATCTCTTGGGTATCATAAAACTAACCAAGATACACAAATGCCTCTGAGCTGGATGTATTTGGCATTAGATAAATATTTGAGCTTGGATATTGATAAAGCAGTGTCAAACCTGAAATTTGATTGAATTAAGGATTCTCGTTGCGACCCCTTGAAAGCAGCAAGGACACAACAATGTTGTGCCCCCACTATGTTCTGTATTTAAATCAGAAACGCTACAGCTATCTATCTACAGAACCCATAATCACGTCAATGCTGCCAAGAATTACCACAATATCTGCCACCTTCATTCCTCGGAGTAAGTGAGGAAGAATTTGCAGGTTGTTGAAATCAGCGGGACGAATCTTCCACCGTGCTGGGAAGACGTTATCATCACCAACCAGATAAATTCCTAGTTCGCCTTTACCACTTTCTACACGGGCATAAATTTCACCCTTGGGAATCTTAAACGAAGGAGAAACTTTTTTGCCGATGTACTGATAATCAAAAGCATCCCATTCTGATTTTTTCCCAGCAGCTAGACGCTTGGCTTCTAGGTTTTCAAAAGGCCCACCAGGAAGTCCTTTAATTGCTTGGCGAATAATCTTCACAGATTCGCGCATTTCCCGCATCCGCACCACATAACGGGCAAAGCAATCACCAGCAGTTTCCCAGTGTACATCCCAGTCGAAGTCATCGTAACATTCGTAGTGGTCAACTTTCCGTAAATCCCACTTCACCCCAGAAGCGCGTAACATTGGGCCAGAGAGTCCCCAGTTAATTGCTTCTTCGCGGGTGATAGTACCAATACCCTCAATCCGTCGCCGGAAGATGGGGTTATCAGTAACCAAGCGTTCATACTCATCAATTTTGGGTGGTAAGTAGTCGCAGAATTCTAAACACTTATCTACCCAACCATAAGGTAAGTCAGCCGCCACGCCACCAACACGGAAGTAATTGTTATTTACCATCCGGTAACCAGTAGCAGCTTCCCATAAATCATAAATCATCTCCCGTTCGCGGAACTGATAAAAGAAGGGAGTTTGAGCGCCCACGTCAGCCAGGAATGGCCCAAACCACAGCAAGTGGTTGGCGATGCGGTTCAATTCCAGCATAATGACGCGGATGTAGCTGGCGCGTTTAGGTACAGCAACACCTGCTAGTTTTTCTGGGGCGTTGACGGTGACTGCTTCGTTGAACATCCCCGCTGCGTAGTCCCATCGGCTGACGTAGGGAACGTACATAATCGTGGTGCGGTTTTCGGCTATTTTTTCCATTCCCCGGTGTAAGTAGCCGATTACGGGTTCACAATCAATGACATCCTCGCCATCCAGGGTAACAATTAGTCGTAGAACGCCGTGCATTGAGGGATGGTGCGGCCCCATATTGAGCACCATAGGTTCAGTGCGGGTTTCTATTCTTGCCATAGATACAGTGTTCTCCCGTTCATGAAAATTTAGAATTGGATCGCGTAGATGCCAACCAGACCCAATTTATTGTGTCTGCCAAAGTAAGGCTCTTATAGGGGTAGGTTGGAGAGAAGATGGCAGCTGAGGGATTTTGGTTGATGTTTAATTTTGTTGCACTTCTTCAATTATTATATGAAGCTTGATAGGCAAAGAATTGATGTGCAGGAATTTTTTCATCTAATGACGTTGAGCCATCTTCCCCTGGCTAACAATTTTACTGCCACCTCCACCTGCAATATCCTTGAGGCTTAGATGCAGGATGGCAAAATTAAGTTAAGTTTTTTACACACCCAAATTCAATAGTAGGGAAAACGACAGTTTATAAGTTGCAGTTATCTGGCAATTATTAAATTATATCAAGGCAAAGGTAGAAAATTGGCTTTGGCGATCGCCTCTGGCACTGCGCTCCGTGCGACGCTGCACCAGTTAATTAGCAATACTAAATCAAAAACTCTTCAATTAAGCCGTTTTTATGATTACTCTAATTAGTTAAACAACTTGGAAATATTTACTGTGGAGGCCTTACGCAAGGGGTTGCATTTGCAGAAGGAGTATCAGGAAAAACTGCTAAAGTATGATATTCAGGGTCACCATTTCCATAAATGACTCGGAAAGTATACAGCTTCATTTTGTCTTGCCCTTCAGTAATCACTGTTAAAAGCGTATTTTTAGTACTAACTACTCCAGGAATTGCTAATTTTTTAATGCGTCTGAGTTGAATTACGTTCGCTGCCGAGTTTTGGCAATCTCCTACGCTACCAGAACCTTCTTGATTGAACTGGGCGCACATCGGGCCATCAAAATCTATAGTTACTTGTGATGGGTCATTTAACCAAACTTTTTTTATTTTTTCTCCAGATGGAATAAAGTTTAAGTTTGTACCCTGTTCATACCAAATTTTGATGGTAGGTACTGCTCCCCCTAAACCTTGGGCTTGGCAGGAAAAGATAGAGCGGAGAACTGAATTATCAGCTACAGCCCGACCTGCCCAAAATAACATTGCAGCCACAAAAGTCAGAGAAGCTAGAGGCAAGAAAAACGGATTATTTGGGATATTTGCTCGAAAGTTAATGTTTTTTTTCATGGCTGCAAACCAAGAGATATGTAGCAATTAAAAAGGAATTAAAGAAAGAAGTATTGCCATACTTCACTGCTGACCCCTTAAAACTGCATAGATTGATTGACATAGATTTCAACTTCTGTTCCCGCTGGTAGAAACCAAACGTTAGTTCGCTGCATCATTTCGGAAATTGCCTGTTGGTTACGTTGGGCAATTTGCGGAACTACGGTATTCATACCACCTTCAAAAACTCCAGCCAAGATGTTGCGTGTAGGGTTAGTGTTGCTCACAATAGTACCAGTTGAAGTCGTAGTTACAACTTGAGCTTCAGTACGATTAAATAACTCAGCTGCTTTACCAAGACCTCCCAAGACGAATAATCCTACATCCATCCCGGCAATAGATGATCCTTGATTTGGAAATTGTTGTGCGACGAGGGGTTTACCTTGAGGAGCGCGAATCGTCATTGCATTTGGCGGTAAGCTGGTTTCTGTGATCTCGCCATTATTTTTTGTAATAGCTTTGACCACATCTAGCTGTAGTAAGCCTTGTTCAGAAAGAGAACGAATTTCAGTTAATAGCTCAGTCTCCGCAGGAATAACTACTTGACCATCTGCACCTGTTAACGGTTCTGTTAAACGTACCACAAATACATTTTTTTGGCTTTCGCTGCTATCGCTAGATGTGGAGTTAGTTGCTGCTCCAAATACAGCGGTTGCCAACACAGCTTTGACACTATTCCCTACTGCCAAGGATTTTGAAATCTGCTTAGTTTCTTTGTTCGCGATTAAAGTTTCTTTCTCTGCTTTGTTCGCAGCAGCAATAGATTCTGGTGTTTGCGTAGGGTCAATTTGCCTTGGATCAACTTCAGGATTTGTTGCCTGTTGCTCCACATTGGGATTGTTTGCTGATGCAGAAATATGATCACGGGGGCGATCGCTAATAGTGACCTGACCGTAACTACCCAACTTCGCCAAATTGGCCCACGTCTGAAGCGGATTCATTGTAGGTGATGGAGTTACTTTGACTGATGGTTGAGTATCTGGTCTTGCAGCTACTAAGTTGGGTAATGCAGGCCTATAGTTAGTGGGTTGCAGAGATTGGGGTACTTGAACTATACGTTCAACTGTGACTATCTTAGGCACATCAACTTTTGATGTAGATTTTGATGTCCTTGGCACTCCCGCTGTCAGTCCGTCTCTGGAACTCCCTAAAGAGTTCACCTGTGTATTTCTCAGCTGTTGTTGAGCTAATTTTACAGCTTCTGATTGTTCAGTTAAAGCTAATTTTGTTTTTAGTGCCTCTATTTCTAACTCTGGGCGTGGAGATTCATTGATTACTGGTGCTGCTACTTCTGAAGCAATAATATTCTTCTTTTTTGGCTTTTGATTGCTTCCACCCATAAGCTGCGTCAAAAATACACCAGCAAATAACACTACAGCTAGAGTGGCAGTACCCACCAAACCTAACTTAGCAAAAGGATTAGATGAGAGGCGCTGCTCAGTGGCAACTTTTGACTGTTGAGAAGGCGATGGCTGCGAGGTGGTTGAGTCTTCTAATTTTTCGCCACTAGCAGATAGAGATCCTTCTTCATCTTCTAAACCTACCAGTTTTGCCATCCGTGATTCCCAATCTGAAGAAGCTTCTTCTGGTTGATAGTTATCAACTGCGGGACTAATTAAAATTTCTTGAGGAACTTCTGCGGACACTGAATAGCGAGTCATAGTCATCTTAGGGTTAGTTTTCAGAACAATTTGTATCTTTCATATCACAGATTTTATAAATTTTTAGTCTAGCTTCACCGAGGCGATAAACTCCTAAGTTTAATGGAGTTGGTGCATTAGGTAATGAAGTTGCTTGTTCATCTATAGCTTGGACAAAAATTTTTTTATTTACCGGAATTGACTCACCAAGTCTATCAGAACCCTGAAAAACTAATTGATTAGCAATCATTTCCGCTTTCCACTTACCTTCGGCTATTTTTGTAGGCTGAGAAATTCTCTGAATGACCAATATATTTTCCGTAAATTTACTGAAATTTCCTAATTTATTATTAGAGATTAAATTAGTAATTTCCGATTGGAATTTAGGCTGAAATTCATCAGTTATCAAGTCAGAACTAATGTCCCAGACTGTTTTTGGCGGCTGTTGTTGTGACCAGGTAAGCATGAGAGTCATGGTTTCACCTATAAAGCGCCGAATCGTTTCTGGATGTCGCTCTAAATTTTCTTGAGCGTCCACGGTTATAGCACGTCCATCAATAAGTTGTACCAAACTTTGAAGTGTGGCTTGACGATTTACCTGCTGCAAAATAGAACCATGAAACATAATTACCAGTAAAGTGAACAAATGTAAACCAAATGTTCCGACTGCGAACAAAGGTAGAATACTATTTTTCTGATTTTCTGGCTTAAGTAGGTGCATTAATAATCAAATATTTAAATTGCAACGTCAAAAATTAAGGTAAAAATTTACCTGATGAAGTTATCAGATTGACCGTTAGTGACGCAATTAGTTGATTTCTTTTCATTCAAGCTATTATATGCATCTAAAAGACACAAATTACGCATTTCAAAAATTTCAAGCTTATCAGAACGGATGATAGATATAGCGCGTTGTAGGTCAGTTGTACTATCAGGTTGGGGATAAGGAAAATAATCGATCGCACGCACAAGTAAGTCTTTATTGAAGGGAATAATCACTCTTTTGCCATTAATTTGCTTATTTTGAATTAAATCAGCGACCATCCCAACACGCCACTTACCTGGTTCAATTTGTTTAGGAGGATAAATCCGCTTGATAACTAACTGTCCTGAGATAATCTGCTGAGGATTGTTAGAGAAAACTTCTGGTGGAGTCATTTGTGCAATTTGGCCTAACAAACCTTTACGGAAATCTTCAGAAAAAGCAAAACTAGCTATCCAACTAGTAGTGGTAATTCTCTGGCTACCACCTTGGGGAGTTCTAATAAGTATTCCTAAATCTGGTTTGGGTTTACTAACTTCTTCGATAGTTTGTGGCGGTAATGTCCCCGTCCAGTTAAACATGGATGTCATAGTTTTACTGACAAACTGGCGAATGGCTTGCGGTTCTCTCGCTAAATCATCAGTAACAGCTACAGGTTTGCCATCTATCATCTGCACAAAATTTGGCTGTTTTCGCAAACTGAGTTGACGAATATTTAACCCTTGGAAGATTAAGAACAGTAAAACTAATAGATGCAATCCAAAGGTGGCAATTGCAAAAGTAGTTAAAATGCTTCCGGTGCGTTGTTTCTTTTGCAGTAAACGTACCACTGATTAAATACCCCTCCCTAAAAATTAGCGCTAATTAGCAATTACATTGAGGACAATCCTATACCCTATCCTTTACCCATCCAGTCATACTGCTGATAGCACTAAAAACTGCAAATCCTCCAGCAGCAGCCACAACTAAAGATAATATCGGTGCTAAAATTCCCAAAAATATAATGAACCACATTAAGTCAGGATCAGCATTAGCATCTTGCGCTGGCCCATTCACAATAACTGCCGCAGTTAACACAGCAATAATATTAAATGAAATCTTAGCAATGCCTATAGATATAAATCCGGTTAGCCATGCGAAAATAGGTTTACCTGCTACAGGTAGCAAAGACCCACCCACCGCTAATGGCCCTAAAGCTGCTATCAGCAACATGGTAGCCTCCATCAAATTTTGGAAAGCATATTGCAATGAAATTAAAAAGTTTTTAATTGTGGTTTGAAATGTAGAACCTAACAAAGCATTAAATGAATTTTCTGAAATATTTCCTGTGCCGTATTTAATTTGATTTACCTTAGTTTCTAGCCTATTAATCCAAGTTTTATTTCCGTATAAATCCTTATATCCTTGCCAGAGATTATTAATTTTTTCACTGGCTTTGTTAAAGCATTGTGATTGTTGTTCTCCAGTAAGCGACTGACAAGGACGTAGGAAAGAACCAGCTACTTCTTCGGCAATACTCATATTGAGTGCTTGCTGGTAAATTTGGTTAGTATCTACAGTTACGATTACTTGTTGATTTACTGAGTTGATAAAGTTCCTGACACCTAGCGTGAGGTCAGCAAGTATGCTCTTATCTCCTGAATTAGTTAATAATATGACTACCAGAAAAGGCCAAATCATCCCCGATATCGGCTGGGAATAATCGCTGTCTAAAACATCTTTTAACCACTGCATGACAAAGAAAAGCAGAGTTCCTACCGCAAAAAATACACCCAGCTTTGTCAACGCGCCATATAAGTTATTACTGCTATCGTTTTGTAATAGATTTAGCCATTGATTGTCCCAACCTTCGGCAATACTTTTGGCAGTTGTAGCGCCATTGCCGAGAATATCATTGATGCCTGTGTCAGCAGAAATTTGTAAAATATAAAACTGCATTTTTAGGTACTGGCTTTCTTTTCACAGCAAGTTAGGCAGAAAACTAGTCAAAATCCTAAGCTAACTTGCAAGCTAAATAGAAATTAGCTTTTTGAGGATGATGAGTTTTACTTCTCT
The DNA here is from genome assembly GCA_019359325.1 of Mojavia pulchra JT2-VF2. Lineage (GTDB taxonomy): Bacteria > Cyanobacteriota > Cyanobacteriia > Cyanobacteriales > Nostocaceae > Mojavia > Mojavia pulchra. The sequence goes on from JAHHHN010000001.1 coordinate 626,057, forward strand.
TGTCTGCCAAACAAATCCATTTGAGAAGTAGTGCGTAACAATCTTGCAGCTTCCGCAGATGAATCTACTCGGCGCGCACGATTAGTCTCTTCCATCTGCTGAGAAATATTTGCTAAATTGAGATTAGAATACTGCAAAGAATGATTTATATGCATACTTTGAGCAAGTGATTCACCAAGCATTTTCGATTGTTCACTTTGGATTTTAATACTTTGCAATTGCAAATCAGATTGATTACTACTACCTTGAAGTAGTCCTCCCATACCTGGGATATTTCCTGTTGTAGCTGTAGTAGCAAGTTGACCGATTTGTTTTTGAATTTCACCGAGAAAAGTTTGGTTAGCTTTTTCTGCTTCGCTGACAACTCTTGCAATATTGTCTAGACTTTCTTCTGTATTTTGCAGCTTGATTTTTGCCCTAATTTGTCCGGCTTTACCCAAATTACTTGCTATGGAACTACGGGTAACAAGACGATTTATTTCTTGGGTGGTTGATGTTAATTTTACTACTGAATTATTCTCAAATTTATCTGACACTGAGTTGAGAATTAGCCCGTTTAAAATTCTATCTCCTGCTGCGACGGGATTAGGTATGTTTAACTCTCCAGTAGAATCGCTGATAGCATTTTGTGACTGAATTTCTAGAGGTTTTAATGTTGGACTCAAATTATTTTTGAGATAAGTTTGTAAATCTCCCGAATATGATTGAAAATCAGCTAAAACTTTACCTAATTGTGCCGTAGCTGGTAAGGTTATCAGAAAACCTAAACTAAGAGTCAAAATGGTAATGGTAGTTTTTCGCATACATTGTACCTGTTGTTTAAGTTGGATCAAGATTGTACATACTGAATTTAATTTTGACTAATGTATTAATTTCCTCAAGCATTAACCACCACGCAGCGAAGCAACTAATTGACGCGCAAATTCAGAAATAGCTTCATATTTATCGCGGTAATGACGCATCACTTCTTGACGAGCCGATTGTTCATTGGGGTTATTAGCTACTACTGCTAATTGTTCATAACCGGGATAGTAGCGGCAGAAAGTATAAATGCCGTTATCATCTAACAGCCATTGGCTATAAATTCCTTCTTTGCGCGGAAAAAAGCTTTCTGTGGCATTACGCGCAATAATTTCTTTGGGATACTTCAAGATATTGACAAAACTATCGACTGCAACTGGCTGAATCCGACCGATTAATCTTGTGCTTAAGTTTTGCAGTATTTTCGATGCAGCTTTGGATTTGGCGATCGTGTCGGGGTCTTGTGCAGATAAAATGACTCTAATACCAGCTTTAGCACCGTTAGCACAAATTCTGCCGACTAAATCTGCAATCTGGTCGAATTCAAATAAAATTGGTGCTTCGTCGATAAAGAATATCGAAGCCGGACTACTCAATGCACGACGCAGTGCTGCTGAGTAAGCACTCAAAGATAACACTGCTGCATCTTCACTATCAGATAGGTTTCTCAATGCAAATACTAAAAGTTGTGCATCAGTGCGAAAACTTGATGGTGCAGAAATCGCTTGTCCCACACGGCTAGAAAGCCAAAAACGTAAGCGCAGTTGAATTTGACTCAGTGCATCCTCAACTCTGCCACTAATAGAATCTAATTGCAGGTATTCTGGTGAGCAGAAATAGAGAAAATCTCTTAAAGTTGGGGTTTGCTGCCAAGCTTGACTACCAAAACCTTCTGCGATCGCCTGTTGATATCGCTGTTTGATACTTGCATCTGCAAAAAACGCTTCTAAAGCTAAGTTCAGCAGGGAACGTACTGTTTGCGATAATAGCTGGTTTTGGCTGGATGTGCCTAAAACCATTGTGATTAGGGCTGATTCGAGGAAGGCGGTATAATCGAGCAGGCGATCGCGCTGTTCTTCTGAACTGAGAAAACGTAAGTCTGGCTGCTCAAATAAGTTATTTGATTGTTTAGAAATATCAAAATAGGCTCCATTTTCCCCCATGAACTCGGTGTAGTCGGTGAAGGTAGATGTGCCATCGGGTTTGGGAAAGTCTAATGCTACTACAGGAATATTATGCGCCAAAGCTTGAGTTAAAATTCCTGACACTAATACTGACTTCCCAGCACGAGTTGTGGCAAACAGGGCTAAATTTTTGTGTTGGGTAAACAAATCCAAATGTACAGGTGTTCCGCCTTCGGCTGCGATTAACTCAAAACCTTGGCGATCGCCAGTTCTGGTTAACACTAAAGGCATTAATCCGGGAACTTCGCTGGTTAAATACAACTGACGCCGATTAAACGGTTTTACCAACAAACCTTCCCAGACTATCGGTAGCGATTGCAGCCAAATTTTCCAGGCATATTCTGTTTCTCTAATTACCTTTGCTGGACGTTGAAAACAGTTTTCAATATACCTTGTGGCTTCATCTAATTGCTCAACAGTCTGACGATGCACAAAAATCGCTATACCTGTATAAATAGGTACTGCTCCTTCATACAATTGTTCTTGCGCTGCTACTGATTTCTTTAACTTTAGCTGCGCATTGACATCAATTGTTTTGCTCTTTTCTTGCGCCATCATCGCTGTCATGTTTGACTGCTTAAGTACCCTTTGCAATGTATTTTTTACTAATGCTGGGTTAGCCGCAGTTAACTGACAGAATATCTCTGTGTCTACTACTGTTTCACGAGACAGTAGTTCCCATAAATAACGCAATTGAGACGATTTATTTTGCCATCCTCCGGGTTTTTCCAGAAATGTCATTGCGCCGATATAGCGATTGTTAACATTCACCCAGCGGCGATCTGCACAAGGTACACCAGACTCCATCAGTAACGTTGTACTGTGAATGTTATCTACTAGGAGTTTAGTACTAGCTAAGTCTGAATAAACTTGTTCATGCAGCCCATTTTCATCCAAAGTCAGTAATTGGGGAATTTCTATGGGCAGTGTATCATTAAATCTTCTCCAGATTTCTCCCCAGAGTTGCTCAGCTGTTAAAGGCTTAATATCTAAGCCCATCTTATTCGATAAGAGTTGTTCCCAGCGACTAAATCCTTGTTTATAAGCATTTGTAATCAGGGTTTCTAGGCGCTGGTTCTCTGCGTCAGCAATTTCACCTTTGAACTTTAACCACCATACTTCAGATTTTGCTAATAGCTTCTCGATCAAGTCATCTGTACCAGCAGCACTTGGCTCAACAGTGTAAGTGACGTAGATTTTAAGAAATTTTGGTTTACGAATGCCAGAATTTGTGAGTTCTTTGGCTCTGGCTCTTTCTGCCATCAATAAATATTGTATATCTCGTGATGGCGTTCTTTTTCCTAAGGTTGCTAGTTCTTTTTGCCGCTCTGTGTCTGAGATAAAAGACCCCAAGTGCAATGTCATTTTTTCGCCACCGGGGATGTCTTTTAACCCTGCTTCAATGTTATTAAATATAGTTTCAATCTCTTCGGCTCTTAAGGTAGTATGAATACCCCGGCACTCAAAACCGAAAACAAAGCAAAATTTATCTTTTTGTCCTCCTTTAGTTAATATATAAGCGCCGATGTCACGTCTATTGAGGGCAACACGCAACATGGTTGCCAGGTGTAAACTATCTTCAAAAGGCGTTAATCGACTTACGTTTCCGGCGATGCCGATGCTTTGTTTTCCGATTTTTTGCTTCATGATTCACTTCTAACAAGCTTTGATAACGAGCAAAGCCTCTTGTCCAAGCGGGAACACCAATAAATTTGCTTAAAAAGCTCCAACTCCTACCACCAGTTAATATCCACCATGTCGCCATCCCCCATCCAGCAAGTAGTATTGTCCACAACCATTTTTTAAATTCGTCTTGAAATAGTCCACCAAAAATTCCATTGATTATAAAGTAGGCAGTTAGAGCAATCACTGTCCAAGGAAATATTTGATCTGCTGGTAGGGGGCCTAATGATGGTTGACTTCCTAGTATTTGATTTACTGGACGGAATTCTTGCTCTTGCTCTTGAGGCATAACGCTTTGCTTGCTTTTTCTGATGTATTTCTCAAGATCAACTATTTGCTGGTATCACCAATTACAAATCCTGTAAGTACATCCGCAATTGTGACTGCTACAACTACTAATAAAGGTGTTCTGGCTATATTTTGCCAATCTTCATCTTTACGCACTGCGTTGACTACTCCTATTAAGGCAACTGCTATGTACAGTAAGTAAAGTGCCCGTAGTACATTAAATACTAATCCTACTGCTGCTTGGGTGCCGCTATTTGTGCTTGCTCCTTGTGTTAGGGTATTTTGAAAAAAGTCTTCGGCTTTCTTAAAAAATTGCGCTTGTGCTGGTAGGGCGAAGTAATCTAGCCAAAATACACTTAACAGCAATAATGCTGCTATTGCTTGTATGGCGATCGCCCATCGCTTTGATATCTTTAAGTTGTCTCCTATCTTGTGCGTTATTATTGCTATCCAACTTCCTACCAGTAAGCACATTACTAGTATCGGACTTTTTAGGCTGATTGCACTCAATAACACTCCACAAGCTAGTAAAAACGGCACTGATTCTGCTAGAAGTCGCCAGCAGTATTTAATTGTTCTTCCAAATTGATAAAATCCTGTTACTAGGCTGCCAGTTAAAGTTGTGAAAACATTTCTCTGATGAAATTCGTGCCTAAGCATTTGTTTGTATAGATGCGATTTGCAATCGCTAGGTATTTTTTGCTTGATCCACATATTTGTAAAACCTTCCACCTCCAAATAACGATGAATTTGGTGTGAATGAGAAAATTCTTTGCTGCTACAAACTACCACATAAATTTATTTGGTCAATAAGAAATTTGACTTTAATCAGTGGTGAATTCACGGTAGTAAATGCAAACTCTACATCTCAGGATAGTTCGTAATGGAACTGGAAATTATTAACCTTCCCGTACCCTGGAATTTTTGATCTAGCTTAGTGTAATACCTGATCTTCACAATTTAAATAAGCAAAGATACCTATTTACAAATCAGTCTGTATCATATCATGCGTTTTATATTCGTTAATAATTAGGCTGAAAACTCCTAAAAATCCGTCCGTGACGAGATGTCATCTATCGTAAGGCTTAAATCCATAGGGGAAAAATTTACTGTACTTAATTCTAAAGTTTGCTATTTATGAAGTTTATCTTTATATTTGGAAAAAGTAAAAATTAAACATGGAATCAGATTCACAAATACCGCTAGATCCAAAAGAACAGACGTTCTCGCACATTCCCGTATTGAGTCGGGAGGTAATTGAGGGTTTGATGATACGCCCTGGTGGGCGTTATTTAGATGTAACAGTAGGTGGTGGTGGTCACAGTCGCCTGATTCTAGAAGCTGCTTTGGATGTGCAAGTCACGGCAATTGACCAAGATGAGGATGCTTTAGCAGCGGCGCAGAAGTACTTAGCTGAGTATGGTGGGAGCATTAACGAAGCAGTAGCATCAGCGCCTGGAAAGGAGGCTCGCGTACAATTTATCCTCAGCAACTTTGCTACTTATGAGTTTCCATCTGAAACTTTTGATGGAATTATCGCTGATTTAGGGGTTAGCTCTTACCATTTGGATACGCCCGATCGCGGTTTTAGTTTTCGCCACGCTGCAAGTTTAGATATGCGAATGGATCGGCGACAATCATTAACTGCTGCTGAGGTGATTAATAGCTGGGATGAAGCTGAATTAGCAGATATCTTCTTTAAATATGGTGAAGAGCGATTATCACGACGCATTGCTAGACGCATTGTCGAAAAACGTCCGCTGCATACGACTGTTGATCTGGCGGAGGCGATCGCTTCTTCTGTTCCTCCTAAATATCGTCATGGGAGAATTCACCCAGCTACCCGTGTTTTTCAAGCACTACGAATTGTAGTCAATGACGAGTTAAAAGCATTAGAAACCTTACTAGATAAAGCACCGAAGGCGCTTGTCCCTGGTGGCAGAATCGCTATTATTAGTTTTCACAGTCTAGAAGACCGCCTGGTAAAGCATAGTTTAAGAAATTCCCCTTTGTTGCAGGTTGTGACTAAAAAACCAATTATTGCCCAAGAAGAGGAAATTGCTCGCAATCCGCGATCGCGTTCAGCCAAACTCAGAATCGCTCAACGCTCCTGAAACAATAAATCCCTTCTAGCTTGAAAGAGCTGGGGAAGCTGGGGAAGAAAAACATTTTCATACATGGCTATGAATCTTGTTTCATTGGGACTGCTTTCTGCCCTCTGCCTTTGTTAATAAAAGAATCAATCCTCAAACTTGGCTTGTCTAGGCAATTCGATGTAGAAAGTAGAACCTTGACCAAGCTTACTATTGACACTAATAGTGCCTTGCATAATTTGCACTAATGATTTGGTAATTGCTAGCCCCAAACCCATACCGCCATACTTGCGAGTATTACTCTGATCGACTTGCCGTAATTGCTCAAATATAGATTCTAGGTCAGACTCAGCAATACCTATGCCCGTGTCTTGAACGGCGATCGCTATTCTGTCGCTAGAAACTTCCCACACTTTAACTTCTACGCTACCAGTTTCTGTAAATTTAATAGCGTTTAACAACAGCTTGGCTAAAACCTGTTTGAGGCGGGCGCGATCGTTCACTATTAAAGGATGCGTCAGATTGATGTCTAGTTGCAAATTTAATAACTTGTCTTCTGCTAGGGAACGATGTTCAGCTACGGTTGTCAAGACCAAAGTAGTTAAGTTAAATTCTTCGACTTGAAATGATAGACGGCCGGCTTCGACCTTAGCAAAGTAAAGCATATCTTCAATAATGTCCAGTAAGTGATTGCCATTATTAAGGATGCGTTGCACCATCTCTACTTGAGGCTCAGATAAGCTGGAGTTACGTTGGCGCAACAATACTTGTGATAAGCCCAAAATCACGTTGAGAGGAGTACGGAGTTCATGGGATGTGGTAGCTAAAAATTGAGATTTTAAATTTGCTGCTTCTAAAAGTTGCAGATTCTGTAGCTGAATTTGGTGCCGGGTTTTTTCGAGTTCGCGGTTTTGTTCTAAAAGAATTTCATTTTGTTTGGCTAGGCGTTCTTCCCTCTCTTCCAAGGTTTTGAGCATTTTGGCGTTATTGATGGCGATCGCTGCTACCTCACCAATTGCATCCAAAAGTTGCTGAGAAGCAGTATTAAAGGCATAAGGATTTTCCCAGTTACCAATTGCCAATACTCCCAATCGTCCTGCTTGTGCTGACTCTATAGCTACGACATACATTGATGCGGGTGTGAAAGCACAGCAGCATGGAACTGAGGCAAACGCAGATGTAGAGAAGTTCTCATCAACACACTCGATTTTTTGAAACATCTGCGAAACACCTGTGGCAAATACCTGGGCTAGTAAACCTGACTTGGTATTAAGAGGTTCATGAGAGAATATATATTCATCTTTCCTACCCCAGAAGACATCTTCGTCTGCCAAAGTGTCATTCAGCTTAAGAAAAGACAATTTTTCTACACCTATTCCCACGGCTGTGCTTAACTCTAAATATTGAGTTTGAGGATTATATAACGCTATTAGACAAAGTTGAGCGCTATCAACAGCATTACAAACTTCCTTTACTATTACTTCTAATAGATCGGGTAAATGGGTAAGTCGCTGATTCGTGAGGTTAGTTAGTAGTTGGAATATCTTTAGTTGTTGAGGCAGTTGAGGGGCGATTGATTCTTTCCCCATATTAGTGTGCTGTCCAGTTAAAATCATGATTGCCTGAAGGCTATTAGCTCCTATAACTGTTGTGTACTACTCTCCATCAGAGATATTCAAAAAACTTCTCCAAAACTGTTTTCTCTTGCAGGCAAGCTTCATTTACTTTTGGGATAGTTTTGAGAATATCTGCTCTGCGGGTACACAACAGCTTGTCCTGTGACATTGTTTTTTACACTCCCTGGCTTTCATAATTTAATTTGTACGCCAGCCTTCTTTGATATCCAACTAACCTCAGTTTGACTGATTTCGTTAGAGTTCACTAGTTAAGATTTTGCAAGTTTTTTCTATCTTGATGATTTATCAATTTATTGCAATAAATAGTTTTAACACCATCAGTAATTGTACCGAATTATTATTTTATTTTTTCCTACTCTTTAGATTTTATTAATCATTAAACACAATTTAAGTTAACTGATGATTTATCAACATTTGATAATCATTATTAAGAAGATTCAACTATTTTACATATATTACTTTTATGGTTATATATCAAATATACGTGTAATAGCATCATTGATCAAACAATGATATTAATAGCTAATAATTTTTAACTTACTAATTATTTTGTCCAAAGTCTAATTATAGAATGGAGCGCAAGTAAGAAAGCAACTAAGAAAAAATGTTCTGACTTAGCCAAAAAGCTTTACTGATGAGGATTTTCAGCAGCCATTATTTCGCAACTTGCTTGCGTAGTCGTGGTTAGATCAATATAAAAATATGAGTTAATTGTGTCACATCCGCACAAAATTTGGAATTCGTTTATTAATTTTTATGTTAGAAAATATTGGTTATGACGATATCTCCACAAAAGCTGAGAACACAAGGACTTGAGACATTTAGCGACTCGTTAAAGGGGTGCGATCGCACTTTCTGCAAACGGAAATCAAATAAAACTTAAAGGGAGGTAACCGAAGGGCGAACTGAGTGGAAAGTGCAAGTAGCCATGCTTACATAAAAGCTTAATAGACATATCTAATTACAGGGTCTATAAAATCTATTGAGATAAAAAGGTACTAAGACTGTTGAACATCTACAAATACAAAATGTTGGTTCCTTTTCTATCACCCCGATTCAAAGGGGATTTATTTATAAAATTTAGGATGTTTTCAAGGAGATTAAACCTTCTTTATTATTAATAGTTGACATTGATAATTGTCCGGCTGCTTGTTTTCAGTTGTAGCTCGAATAATATTAATCGAATGAAGGTAGCAGGGAATTAATTCATTTTTATATCTGTTGTAATTTTTCTGAAAGTTTTAATTTTTTTACAGTAACAATGGTAACAGAAAAACTTAATAAATTTATATAACTACAGACTCTATAAAATTTTCTGGAAGTAAGTGATAGTAAGAAAAGGACAATATCAAGCAAGGTTTTCTCCTATGAGCATCACGAGTCGTAGGAGATTTTTATTTGAAAAAATATTAAACAAGCTAACTATTGCACTGAGGGTGAGGAACTGAAAGGGCGATCGGGTTGGGGAGTTGAGGGAGTTAGGAGGTACGAGTTAGCTCATTGGTAGGGGCTTTCACAGGAGGCTTTATCGCACGAATATTAACAAAAACTTAATACGATAAATTGCACTAATGTCTGCGAGGGAGCAGGGAAAGGGGACTCTCGGTAGGCCCCCTAGTATCAATCATCTCTTCTGCTTCAAGCAGGCTATCACAAAAGATAATGTCTGGTTCAGATAAATCAATTAAAGCATAAGCTTCTTTGATGGCATTTTCTACCTTTTTTAATTGGCATTTTAACAATAAAAATATTCCAATGTTTAACCCTAAATTAATTATTCATTCAAGATACGTTGATCAACTCCGGTCTAAAATTGTTCGCACTTGATCGATTACTACGTCAGGGTCAAAGGGCTTTTGAATCAATCCATCAATTTTTATATCAAGAGCTTTATTAATATCATCTTCATTCAAACCTGTCACCAACATAATAGGAATAAATTGAAATTCTGCCGATTCTCTTAGGCGTCGAGCAACTTCAAATCCATCCATTTTTGGCATCTGAACATCTAGTATTAGCAGGTTAGGGTGGTTAGGATCGATTTCCAATTTTTCCAACACTGCTGCACCCGAATCGACGATTTCAATCTGACAATCCTCTGCTTGCAAAATTGTTTGTAGAAGAAAAGTGTTATCAGCGACGTCATCACAAATTAATATACGTTTAATAAAACCCTCCATGAGTATTATTTGAGAAAAAATAGCTTTTTCTAGCGTTACTACTATAAAAATGCCAAATTTTCTAAATATAGATACACATACAAGCTTTAGTCTGTTCGGTATCGGATATATAAATCAAAATCTTTATAACGCCAGACTTCTAGCCCCCAGACCCCATTAGCTCAAATGATGTTACAGCTTTAACCAAACAAGCGTTTATATTCTGCCGTGACTATGCCGTAACATTCGCAAGCGGCTGTTTCCAAGCTTTTTCTATCAATAATCTGGATATGCCCACGCTGGTAACGGATTAAGCCCATGCTCTGAAGTTTACTAGCAGTTTCGCTCACTCCAGAACGCCTAACGCCAAGCATCGTGGACAGAAATTCTTGCGTGAGGGGAAGTGAGTGTGACCCTACACCATCGCTGCTCATTAGCAACCAACGGCACAGTCTTGCTTCTATTTGATGAAGACGGTTGCAGGCTGTGCTTTGTGAACCCAAGACAATTACTGTATGTATGTAACGGTAGAGAAGCTTTTGCAGTGAGCCGCCAGTGTCGAACATCTCTTTGATAATGGAGGCTTTGATACGCACGGCTTGCCCTGGGATTTGTGCCAGCGTCCGCATTGGCGTCGTGCTTGCATCCATAAGAATTGGCACACCTGCCATCCCCTCACGCCCGATACAGCCGGATTCGACTGTTGAGCCGTCCTCCATCACCGTTACCAGAGAGAGCAGTGAGTTAACAGGAAAATAGACATATGGAATAGGCTCATTAGGCTCGATGAGCACCTGTCCCAGAGAGAGCGAGACTATCTCCAGATGAGGATGCAAACGTTCTAGCTCATCAGGAGGTAATTTGGCAAGCAGTCGATTTTGCTTTTGTATTAATGCAACTTGATGACTAGAAATCACAGATGCCTCCTGACATCGATAAGTTTAATAGTGCTAAGTTAACTTCAACCCAAGCGTAGCAACAAGGAAGAGCTTTGCCACAAAAGGAGCGCTTTATAAAGTCCGTGCTTGCCGACTTCGTACCCTTTCAGGGCTACCAGTGGGAATAGAAGCGATTAACTTCTGCGTATATTCTTCTTTAGGTTCGAGATAGATGCTTTGTGCTGTACCTTGTTCGACAATTTGACCGCGATTCATGACTAAAATGCGATCGCTCATAAATTTCACTACGCTCAAATCGTGGGAAATGAAGATATAAGTAAGTTGAAAATCTTCCTGTAATTCTTTTAAGAGATTTAAGACTTGTGCTTGCACTGATACATCTAGCGCTGAAACCGATTCATCACAGATAATAAATTTGGGATTTAATGCCAAGGAACGGGCAATGCAAATTCGTTGACGTTGACCGCCAGAAAACTGATGAGGATAGCGGTTGATAGCATCTGCACTCAATCCCACCCGTTCTAAAAGTTCAACAACACGTTCTCGCCGTTGTCGCTGTGTCTTACCAACAGAGTGAATTACCAAAGGTTCCATAACTGCGTCCCCAACCTTCATTCGTGGATCGAGGGAGCTAAAGGGATTTTGAAAAACGATTTGCATTTCCCGTCGCAGTTTCTGTAATGGTTCTCCTTTAAGGGTAGTAATATCTTGTCCCTCAAAGATAATCTGACCGCCCATCGGTTCAATTAAGCGCAGCAAAGTTCTGCCAAGAGTAGTTTTACCGCAGCCCGATTCTCCTACTAATCCGACTGTTTCCCCTGGTTTGACATCAAATGAAACGCCATTCACAGCCATAGTGTAGCGTTTTGTACCGCCGAATATACCCCGTACCGGAAACCCAACTTTCAGGTTGCGAATTTGTAGTAGGGGTTGCTTTTCATTGAGGTTTGCTAATCTTTGAACTATCTCTTGGGTGGTAACTTCTGGTGGCGCCGAGGGTTGTTTCTCTTGGATTACCAATTGTCCTGTTGAACTCTCCTCTACACTCATGTAGTCAGAGACTGTGAGCAGTTTGTGAGGATGGCGGTTGAGTGTAGGACGGCAAGCTACTAAGCCTTTAGTATAAGGATGTTGGGGATTGCTAAAAATTTGCTCCGCCGCACCATATTCTACAATCTTGCCTCTGTACATCACCGCTACTTGGTCAGCAATTTCCGAGATTAACCCCAAGTCATGGGTGATGAAGATCATGGCCATATCGCGGCGCTGCTGCAATTCTCGCATTAACTCTAGAATTGTCGCTTGCACTGTTACATCTAAGGCTGTGGTGGGTTCATCAGCGATCAATAGTAATGGGTTGCAAGAAATTGCCATAGCGATCATTACCCGTTGCAACTGTCCCCCAGAAAGTTGATGCGGGTAACGTTCCAGCATAGCTTCTTTATGCTGCTTGACTAACTGTGCCAGTTTGCGATCATCTGGTTTAGGTGAATTGGGGTTAGTTTGGTTCCAGTTTTCGAGATATTGCTGTTCTATCTGCTCATCGCTAGGGAGCAGTTTAACTTCTTGCAGTCCGGCGATCGCAATTTTTTGCGCTTCATGTGTTGACACCTTCTGATGTCGTAAAATCGCTTCTGTTAGCTGGAACCCAATGTTATAAACCGGATTGAGCGAACTCATCGGTTCTTGAAAAATCATCGCCATGTCGCCGCCCCGGTATAGCTGCATTTGCTCAGGCGGCAATTCGCGTAAATTGATTGGTGTGCCATTTTCCTGCGGACGAAACCAGATTTCTCCGCCACTCACTCTACCGGGACTTTGTAACAAACCCATCACGGCTAGGGATGTTACTGATTTACCACTTCCCGACTCTCCTACTATTCCTAAAGTTTCACCTCGATGCAGTTGAAAAGAAATACCATCAACGGCTTTGAGGATGTTGCCATCACCGGAAAATTCAACTTGGAGATTGCGAACCTCTAGGACAGTTTCTCTCATAGGAGTTGAGTATGTATTTTTACTAAAAAGGTTTTGGAGTTAACAGTGATTCTAGCTTTTCACCCTTTGAAAGATATTGTTTTTACAGATTTTGCGTACAATCCGTTATATAAGCACAACTGATAACTTAAAATATAACGAATTTAGCTGTTGTGGCTAAAATTTTTGTAAAAAGCATAAATGGATGTAAAAGATAATTGAGCTTTAAACCTCAAAAATATTTATCCCTTACATCCTGCAATCATCTATAACTCGTCAGCAGTACTTGCTGCTAAAACGGAATATCGTCAATATTTGGTTCTTCTTCTTTGACTACCGGATAGGTAGTTCGCTCAAAATTTTTAGGTTGGGGTGCAGGTTCCGGGTTGCTCACTTTCGGAGCTACGCTAGCATTACTTGCCACTGGGGTAGCCACCGGACGTGATGATTCATAACTCGGCACATTGGTCTCTGGAGCATTAGATACTACAGATGAGGAAGCAGTTACTGAGGAATTTTTAGCTGCTGATGATGAAAAACTAGTAGTAGAACTGCCTCCTACGGCTTGAATTTGTTGTACTGTCAACTCAGCACGTTTTTCTTTGAAGCCTTCAGCACGATCAACTGTATTCATACTTAATCTTCCTACCAAGATGACGCGATCGCCTTCGTGGTAATTATTTTGAATTTCTTTCGCCAAATTTCCCCAACTAACAACTTTCAAGGTTGCTGGTGGGTCTTCTGCTCGCTGAGAATTGGGAAACTGCACCAGCATTTCCGTAACTTCTAAATTATCGGCTGTAAAACGTAGTTGCGGCTCTTGAATAATTTCCGCCATCAAAACGCAGCTATTCATTTCAATTCTCCTGATGATTCAAAAGTGCTGAGTGCGAAAGGAAGAAGTGAGATTTTTATATGTATTGCCATGTAATATCTATCTATATTCCTATTTGCATTTTGTAATATTTTCTCGATACATTTGGCTCTATATATTCTCAGCTTTGAGTCAGTTTTACCATAAAAGTCAAGCGAGGGAAGTCAACAGCAGTATAAACCCTGTTCACAACCTCCGCTTGACTAAAGCAAGCATTGAATTCTACAACTTATTAGTATAATTGTACCACTTTGATAGCGGCTCAAGATTGTCCCTAGATGTAAAAAATTGGCAATATTTTAAGTTTGCACATGAACCGGAAAAACACCCAAGGCAATCAAGCGTGCTGGCAAATCGCGCAAGATGGGCCAGCGCAGAAAAGCAGGTGGTTGAAAAGTTTGGTCTGAGCTCAGAACACGAGCAAATATCTGCTTTTGAATAAAAGTCTGAAACGTCTGAATAATCCGTGTGGGTAATTCCCGTTGACGCTGCACTTTTGCTAAATCTTTGAGTTCTACACGCTGATACTTGAGCGGTTTACTGAGTATATTCGCCGCCACGACAGCATCTTGAATTGCATAGTTAATGCCAACTCCACCAACTGGAGACATGATATGAGCAGCATCACCAATCAGTAGCAAACCCGGACGATACCAGCGTTTAACTCGATTCGATTCCACTGAGAGAAAAGCTACCTGTGACCAATCATGTAAGTTTTCTATGCGATCGCTTAACTCTGGCACAACTTCGACAACAGATTTTTTTAACTCCTCCAAACCAGCAGATCGCAGTTGCTGATAGCCGCCTTTGGGGATGACATAAGCAAGTTGCCACTCGTCACCACGATCCAACATGGCGATGAGGTGACCTTGAGCAATACGCCCCATACCCCCCTCAGCATCTTCTGGCTTGCGGGGTAGGCGGAACCAGAGGACATCCATTGGTGGTGAGGTTTCGATAGTCTCAAAACTCCCCAACTGCCGTAGCTTGGAATGGCGTCCATCCGCACCAACGGTAAGCATTGCTCGCACTTCGTGCCAACCCCCACCTCCTCGATAGCGTACACCTTGAATTACTCCATCTTCCTCAATTAATTCTTGAACATTTGCCCCCATTACCAACTGAAAATGAGGATATTTTTGCGCTTCTTGGGTAATAAATTCCAGAAATTTGACCTGGGGAAGCATTGTAATGTAAGGATAATGGGTTTTCAGGTGACTAAAATCTGCTAAAACGAGGCTATTTTGGGGAGTTTGAATTTGAATTCGGTGCATTTTGGCATGGGGTAGCTGTAGCAAGCGATCGCTTAAGCTCAATTCCTCCATAATCTCCATAACTGATGGATGAATTGTGTCACCCCGAAAATCACGATCAAAGTCTTTGTGTGCTTCTAGCAATATTACAGGAATACCTTGACGCGCGAGTAAAAATGCCAGCACAGCTCCTGCTGGCCCGCCACCAACAATGCAACAATCTGTAGTTTGTACGTCTACAATGTCATGGGTAGGATTTGCGGATACAGAGTTAGCCATAACAACACCTTTGGAAAGGCCTAGAATCAAGGGTAGTTTCCTTTTGAGGTTGAAAGCTGTTTTTTTAACTTTTCGTATTCAGGTGAAACGTGTATGATGAGCGCTAAACTATCCTTTGTCATTTGTCCTTCGTTTGCAGTTAATAACTAATAACTAATGACTAATGACTAATGACCAATGACTATAATTAATACTCGTGGCGCAAGTTCTTTTAGAAAACGTTTATAAAAGTTTTCCCCCGCGAAAAGGGGAAAGTATTGCTTTACCAGCCCAATCTCCATTTACGCCTGGGAGCAAAACTGATGCAGAACCAGAACGTGCAGACAGCATCAATGTCTTGCGGCGGATTAACCTGACGATCGCAGATGGGGAATTTATGGTACTTGTGGGGCCTTCGGGTTGTGGTAAAAGTACCCTACTGCGGTTAATCGCTGGCTTGGAGACGATGACTGGTGGCAATATTTGGGTGGGCGATCGCTTGATAAATGACCTCCCTCCTAAAGAAAGAGACATTGCAATGGTGTTTCAAAATTATGCTCTCTATCCTCACATGACGGTGTATGACAACATAGCGTTTGGGTTACGCCGCCGCTTTGGAGATGGGGAAACAGGGGAAGAAATCACCTTATCTCAGCATTTTCAAAACTGGGCTAAAAATCTCCTTGTGGGGGCGACAAGAAAGCTACCTAAAGGACTCCGCTACATTTCTGACAAAGAACGAGAAGTGAATCGGCGGGTGCGTAATGTCGCTCAATTGTTGCAAATTGAAGCTTTGCTCAATCGCCTACCGAAACAGCTATCTGGGGGACAAAGGCAACGAGTTGCACTAGGACGAGCGATCGCCCGTAATCCCCAAGTGTTTTTAATGGATGAACCACTTTCTAATTTAGATGCTAAATTGCGGGCAGAAACCCGCGCCCAAATTGTCAAGTTGCAACGCCAGTTGGGGACAACGACAATTTACGTCACCCATGACCAAACCGAAGCGATGACAATGGGCGATCGCATTGCAATTATGAATCAGGGACAAATTCAGCAAGTCGCTTCTCCCTTAGAACTGTACAATCGCCCTGCCAACCTTTTTGTAGCAGAATTCATTGGTTCACCACCGATGAATTTCATTGCTGTGGAGTTTCATGCTCCTCTATTAATTACCCATTCTCAATTTCGGTTCACACTTCCAGAAATTTGGGGAAATGCTCTGCAAAAATATGATGGACAAACTCTAATTTTAGGCATTCGCCCAGAACACTTCAGCGTTAGTGTAGCTGCTACGAAAAATTTACCTGTGCAAGTAGATTTGGTAGAAAATCTTGGTAATGACAGTTTTATCAGCGTTAGGCTTGCCGATGGAAATACAGCTAATTATCTACAGATACGAGTTCCACCAGACCGCTTAGTAAGTATTGGTGAGAAATTGTGGTTATCGCTGATTCCAGAGAAGATACACTTTTTTGATCCGCAAACCGAGTTAGCGATATTTCCTAAAAACCAATTTCCGAGTTTGCCATTTGAGAAATAGCTTAAAGCAAGCAGATTTGAGGTTATGACGGATTTAGAAAAAATTGGCGTTGCTGAGTTAAAATATGAATTTGCCTCACGATAGGTGCAGAAACTAAGAAGTTGGCATCTTTAATTATTGAATTGCATATTAAAATTCAGCAACGCCAAAAAATTAAATCCCAATAAATACGCTTAAGGTTTGCTCGGCAGTAATATGGAATGTTGTACCCTCAAGTCCCTTAAAAATCGAACTTGATGTATCCTCAATCCGTGCAATCAAGTCTTTTGTACTACCTTGCATCGTGTAGAGTAAAAAATTATCTCCTTTGCGCTCAAATTTGTAACTTTCTTTAGCGCTCAGAACAATTCTATCTTCTTGGCTTATTCCTTTAATGATTGCCAAATCGCCACCCCCAGCCCCTTCATAGTATGCACTAGAGGAGTCTCCTAAGATGATCCGATCTCTACCTTGACCGGGGTTGAGGATGTCACTTTCCTTTGCACCTCTAGCAGTTGCATCTGTTCCAGATAAGGTGTCATCCCCACTACCCCCAACGAACACGTCATTTCCCGCTCCACCAATCAGGTTATCTTTGCCACCTCCTCCAGAGAGCGTATCATTGCCACCCAATCCTTTGAGCATGTTATTGCCAGCATCACCAGTGATACTATCTCCTCGCTCCGTACCAATCACATTGCGAAAATTCTCAACTTTTAATTTAAGCGTAGGGAATAGTTGACCAGAATAAATGTTTTTAATCCCAGCAACTGAAACATTCTGCGTAGCCAAATTTACAGTTATATAACCATCTGGAAGTGTCTCGGAAGCATCGATGAGATTTGCTTTTCCGGTAGCACCAATTACCTTCTCTATAGAATTAGCAAATATACCTAGCCTGTCTTCTTGAGAATTTCCTTTGTCTACTATGCTCGTAATTCCACTATAGAAATCGTTTACAAGCGCTGTTGGCTTCAGAACAATCAGGGTTTTAAAGTTCCTGTAAACAGCAGTATCAAAACCTTTTCCTCCATCTAAAGCATCAGAGCCACCAGAGCCAATGAATTTATCATCTGCGTCAAATCCGCCGATAACATCATTTGCACTTGTTCCCCTCAAGATATCGGGCCCTGAAGTTCCCTCAATATCGTAGATAATTGTAGGCATTTTCTAGATCTCCTGCTTGTGTGAATCAATACAATATTTTTGTGAAATCATGGCATTCTCCCATAAGTTGGCTACAAATGGGTGCGGCTCTTGGTGAGACAGTGCAAGAGAGGGGATTTCTTGAAGAACTGCCGTAGCAGAATTCGTAAATTTAATCCTTTTAAAGCCTACAGCCAACCAGTCTAAGACTGGTTGGCTGTAGACTATAGGCTCTTGATTAATTAAACTTCCGCCGGATGTTGTTCTTGTTGCCTTTCCACAAACATCTGAACACGGGTGCGGTAGTTTCTTAAGGTTTCATCTACCCAATCGCGCTCATGGCTGTTAGCAAATAAATGTACTACTGGTTCACTGGCGTCTGGCAAAACTAACAACCAACTATCATCATAAGGCTGACAAATTTTCACCCCATCAATTAATTCAAGGTTTTGGGCGGGGTGAGTTTCGACCAAATAACGCATCAGCGCTCCCTTAGCACTCCAAGGGCAACGTACTGTATAGGCTTTGTGAACTACGCGGGGCAATTCTGAGCGGACTGTAGCAAGCGATCGCTCTTGGATCGTCAGCATCTCAATCAACTTGGCAATGCAGAACATCGCATCAAAGCCTGGATGCAGCTGCGGAAAGATAAAACCTGTGTCCCCACTACCAGCCAACACCACATTGGGATATTTTTGCGAAGCCTCCATCAAAGCGGTGGGACTTGCTTTGGTACGGATTACCTTGCCATCATGACGACGGGCAACTTGTTCAACAGCACTAGAAGCATGAACTGGCACGACTACGGTTCCTCTGGGGTTAGAGGTTAAAATCATGTCTACCATCAGTGCGGTTAGCATTTCCCCGCGAATTAGCATCCCGGATTCATCAACTAAAATTAGTTGTTCTCCGTTAGCTGAGACTTGAACCCCAAAGTTAGCTTTTAATGCCTCAACCACATGGCCTAGCTGAGTTAACAATCCTTCGCGATCCATTGTGGATACAGCGTGTTTATTCAGACTGGCGTTCAGCACCACCGCATCAGCACCAAATTTATCTAACATTTGGGGTAGAACTGCCCCAGATACAGAATAAACATAGTCAATCACCACTTTTGCTCGGCTGTTGCGGAGGGTAGAAACGTGCAAAAGCTTCTCAAATGCCGTGCAGTAACGGTCAATTACTTGGCTGGGGTAGGCGACATCACCGATTTCATGGATTTGCGCCCGCCGCATATCTTCTTTAAAATAAGCTCCCTCAATTTTCTTTTCTTGGGCTTTCGTGATATTAATGCCCTTGGCATCCATAAATTCAATCAAGATGTAGTCGGGGCGATCGGGGTGTACTCGTACATGAATACCGCCAGCTACCGACATCGTGGGTATAACTGTCCGAGCTATGGGTACAGCTGTGGCATCTAGGTTTTGAATATCGACACCTACTGACATCAAGCCAGCAATTAGCGATCGCGTCACCATCCGCGATACATTACGCTGGTCACGAGAAACCGTAACTTTAGAACCAGGTTTTAAAGTAGAACCGTAAGCAGCCCCCAACTTCACAGCAAATTCTGGGGTGATGTCGATATTGGCTAATCCTTGTACCCCACGTTGCCCAAATAAATTTCGTTGGGCAGTGTTTCCCCAAATCAAGTTGATGTTTAAAACAGCACCAGACTCAATCTTTTTACTAGGCCAAACACGCACACCAGGGCTGATTTGCGCTTCTTCGCCCACAGTCGAAAGTGAACCTACCACAGATGCTTCTAATACATGAGCGCGGCGATCTACACGAGTACCACGAGAAATCACACAGGCTGATAGATGCGCTTCTTCGCCAATAATTGCCCCATTCCAAACAATCGGTCGTTTGAGATTAGCATCAGCGCCAACTGTGACATTATCCCCAATTACAGTTCCTGCTTCAATTTGAACTCTTGCCCCAATCCGGCAATTGTCGCCAATAATTGCTGGAGTTTCAATAATAGCTGTTGGATCAATATAGGTGTTTTGGCCCCTCCAAACACCTGGAGACATCTGTTTGTAGGCAAATTCAAGATTAACTTTATTATGTAAAGCATCATACTGAGCATCACGATAGGCATCTAAATGACCGACATCACACCAATAACCTTGGGCAATATAGCCATACATTGGCTCATCTTTTGCTAGTAGTAAGGGAAATAAATCTTTTGAAAAGTCGGATTCAGTGTGATCTGGCAAATACTCTAATACTTCTGGTTCAATAATGTAAGTACCAGTATTGACAGTATCGGAGAAAATTTCACTAGTAGAAGGTTTTTCTAAGAATCGACTAATACGCCCTTCCTCATCAGTAATCACCACGCCAAATTCGATTGGGTTGGGGACGCGGGTCAAAATTAAAGTTGCTTTTGACTTTTTTTGTTTGTGAAATTCAATTGCTGCTGTCAGGTCAAAATCTGTGATGCTATCACCACTAATGACTAAAAAAGTTTCATCAAGGAGTTCGGCAATATTTTTTACGCAGCCTGCCGTACCGAGGGGTTGGTCTTCTTCCACAGCATAGGTCATCTGCACGCCAAAATCGCTACCATCTTGAAAGTAGTCTCGCAGGACATCAGGTAAATAATGCAAAGTAGCAATAACTTCTGTAATTTGATGTCTTTTGAGAAGATTAATGATGTGTTCGGCAATGGGCCGATTTAAAATGGGCACCATAGGTTTGGGCAGATCGCAAGTTAACGGGCGAAGCCGCGTTCCCGAACCGCCTGCCATCAGCACTGCACGCATAAATCCTCCTTAGCTATTTGCAGCATTTGCTGCGTCAAGACCCGTGATATACTTTGTGTTCTTCTTACTCTAGTCTCCTATGGATGTCGATATTTGAGGAACTTCCACAAGAGGCATTTGATAAGAAATATATACTCATCACACTATCCGGTGTGTCAAGAAAAGATTCCCAAAAGAAGTGCTTGGACGTAAGAGATATTCTCAGTAATAGAAGATAGTGCTATGGACTCCCGGAAGCTTTGGAGACAAGAAAGAATAATGTCAAAATAGGAGAAATATTTTTACCTTTGATGTTTGCTCCGTTCTCGCTTCTGTCCTAATTTTATTCTGGCAATAGAGACTTCGTGATGTTAACTGGTAACTAGCTACGATGCGGGAGGTTACTCTACACTGGAATAAGAAAATGTATCGTTAAGTCAATTGGATAGCGAAGACTGAATAGTTTATTAAAACCTTTTCAGTTTCAGTTATGATGTGCGGAAATAGTGTAAAAATACTTAACTCAAAATCTGTCTGTCGCTCATGGAGTAACAAGAATGGCTAATTTAATTATTTTTGGGTTAATTGCAGCTTATGGATATTTCGCTTGGAAGTTCTGGAGTGGGTTTGAGAAAACTAATTTTACCCCAACCTTGCCTAATCGAGTTGGTTTAGCTCTGTTGTGGCCTGCCTTGTTTATTACTAATAAATCCTATCGTCGCAACTTTCAAAAGGCGCTGAAGGGTAGAGATTAATATTAATCTACAAGTCATCGGATCTGGCGATTGCGCGGAGCGCACCTGGAGGAGGCGATCGCATATATTTTTAGCATCAAAAAGGACTGGGGCAAAAACGTAAAACTAAACTTTATAGTCAAATTAGGTGTGGCTTTAGTGAAGATTACATCACTAAAGCCCCTTTTCCAGTTCACAACTAGATTAAGCAGCGACTTTAAAGTTTTGCTTTGCTACTTTCCTCGCAGAAAAGTAGCAAATTGACTTTGCTATTCATAATTCGTAATTAAGCTGCCAATTCCAAATTATGGATTACAAATTATCTTCTACCTCTGCCATTGGTAATCACATGGATGGCTGCACCCGCAGCTGCGCCATCGACTGCATCGCCAAGAGTATCTTTGCCGCCGCGAGTAATCGCGCCAGCCGCTGTGCCAGCTGCTGCACCTATTCCGACATCTTGAATTATGTTACGGTTTCTGCGATTCTTTGGCTGTCTTCTAGTACTATGTACACCATTCACAGCAGCGCCAGCTGCTGCACCTTTAACAGCATTATTAATTATAGAACCACGTCCTCTAACACCTCCAGATATCACACCAGCAGCAGCGCCAATGCCTATATCTCGTAGTATTTGGTCATCAGCAGCAGCTGGTTGAACAGGAACTAAGCTGACGCTAGCTAAACTTGCAGCCATGAGGCCGGGTAGAAGTGTACGTTTTAAAATTCGATTCATAGCAAGTGGTACTTTCTCGAAACATCAAAAGATTGGAGAAAAACCGCAGTTGTTGCAGTTGTATATCTTTTTATCTTTATTTTAGACAACACCAACGGTTTATTATCGTAGGATTCCCGATCTTTGCATTTACAAGAACCCGATCGCATCCACTCAAAGCAAGAATCTGAGCGACAGAGTTCTCAGTGCTGAGTTCTGAGTTGCTACCTCCCCTGCTCCCTGCTCCTCTGCTTCCCAATCCCCAGTCCCCAGTCCCCAATCCCCAGTCCCCAGTCCCCAGTCCCCAGTCCCCAATTTTACATGGCCTGAATCCACTCTTTGACAAAATATTCAGTCCAGATGCCATTTTGCCAGTAGGGGTCATTTTCAATCAACTGGCGTACAGTAGCTTCATCTTCAGCTTCGTAAATACCAAAAACTTTCGTGACGTCTTTGGTAGGGCCAATGGTAATCAGCACACCAGATTCTTTCTGTTTTGCTAATCCGTCTAAGTGGGCTTGACGATAAGGGGTACGTTTTTCCAGAACATCGTCGCAGTAAGTTCCCCACATTATGTATTTTTGCATGACAACTACAGTAATCCTATTTGATTGGTAATTAACTGTGAACATAAAAGATAGGCAACAGGTTACAGAAGATAATTTGATGGCTTTACCCTCTAACCTGTTCGCCATTGTTAACTTCTTAAGCTAACACCAAATTTTTCTACCAAAGCTTCACGAACTCTATTGTGTACTGGTTCAACTTCGGCATCGGTAAGGGTGCGATCGCTAGCCCGGTAGATTAAGCGAAATGCCAAACTCCGTTGACCTGCAGGCACATTTTCACCGCGATATTCATCAAATAATTCCACGGATTCCAGCAATTCTTTGCCAGCTTTAGTAATTACTTTTTCAATTTCGGAAACTGAAACTTTTACAGGTGCGAAAAAGGCGATATCGCGATCGCTAGCTGGATAAGTGGAATAAGGATGAAATACTGGTGTGAGGACGTCATCTTGATCCAACGCATCTAAAAGTGCGTCTGCATCCAACTGGAACACATAAACTGAATCTGGTAAGCCTTTTTCTCGCCGCAGTTGGGGATGAAGTTGCCCAAATATACCTAGTCTGTTACCCCTGATCCACAAAGAAGCGGTGCGTCCCGGATGCAAGCGTTCATCACGGCGATCGGGTTGATATTCTACTGGCAAATCAAGTTGATGAAATACACTATCTAAAATGCCTTTAGCTTCATACCAAGTAAGGGGTTGTTCTCGACCACTTCTTGACCACTTGCTAACGGTGCGATCGCCTCCCATAATCCCAGCGATCGCTTCGGCTTCTTGCAAACCATCTTCTTGCCAGAAGATCCGCCCAATTTCAAAACCATTGAGCGCCCCGTTTCCTTGCTCTAAGTTATATTGAAAAGCGTCAATCAACCCAGATATCAAATCGGTTCGCAGCGCCGAATATTCTACAAACAAGGGGTTGGACAGTACTATTTGTCTGTCTTTTCCTGGTTTTACCAAAGAGTATTGGATTAATTCTGTCAGTCCTTCTGCCCGGAGGTAGGCTCGCAACTTGCGGATCAATTCTTGATCTAAAGGCAAATAGCCTGCTTCTGCTTTTTGTGGCAAGGTATCACAAAATTTGTCATAGCCGTAGAGACGGGCAATTTCTTCAATTAAGTCAATTTCCCGTTCTAAGTCGCGGTAGCGATAGGGTGGTACAGAAACTTTCCACGAACGTTCTCCTGAAGGTGTAAGTTGACATCCTAATGCAGTTAGAATCCGCTCAATGTCACGTTCTTCGAGTTCTCCTGTCTCCTCTCCCAAATCGACTGGCCCTAACACTTGATTAACTCGGTCTAAACGTAAAGCAATAGAACGAGTCCAGGTGGATGGATCGGGGCGAGTATCGGCAATTTCTTGACCAACAATTATGCCGCCAGCCAGTTCAGTAAACAGTGACAAAGCGCGGCGACAGGCTACTTCCAATTCAGCCCGGTTAACGCCTCTTTCGTATCTGCCAGAGGCTTCACTTCTTAAGCCCACACTCCGGGAAGAACGGCGAATTGCTACAGAATCAAATAATGCTGCTTCTAAAACTAAGCTTTGAGTACCTTCATAGACTTCGGTTTCTTCCCCACCCATAACTCCCGCCAGTGCTACGGGTTTATTGTTAGCAGTGATTAATAAATTTTGGGTTGAGAGGGTGCGAGTTTGTCCATCCAAAGTTTTCAGGGTTTCCCCAGCATTGGCAAAGCGAACGCCAATATTTAAGTTGTCACTCCCAGCAACCGATTTTAGACGTTCCCGGTCAAAGGCGTGTAAGGGCTGTCCCCATTCCAACAACACATAATTAGTAATATCCACGACATTATTAATTGGTCGCACCCCAGCAGATAGCAGGCGTTGTTGCAACCAGCCAGGAGAAGGAGCAATTTTTACTTGTTCAATGACTGTACCAATATAGGCAGGGCAAGCTTGCGTTTCCGAAATACTTAAAGCTAAATTTCCCCCGCCTTGGTTAATTGACACCTGACCAGGTTCGGGAATGCTCAATTTTCCACTCGTTAAAGCGGCTACTTCCCGCGCTATACCTACCATGCTCAGGGCATCAGCACGGTTAGCAGTGGCAGTTACATCTAAAATCACATCATCCAAACCCAACAAAGGACGCACATCGCTACCCAATGGCAAATTGTCCTGAGAAAAAATGTGAATTCCGTCTACATCTGTAGGTAAACCGAGTTCCTTTAAGGAACAAATCATTCCTTGAGATTGGACACCACGCAGTTTGGCTGGTTTAATTTTTAAATCGATGTTGGGTAGGTAAGTACCCGTGGTTGCTACTGGTACATAGATATCTGCCCGGACGTTAGCAGCACCACAGACAATATTTAAAGTCTCAGATGCACCGATATCTACTTGACAAACACTCAACTTATCAGCGTTGGGGTGGGGTTGACGCTCAAGCACTCTGCCCACAACAACGCCATTTGCCCAAGTGCGGCGGTCTTCAATATCTTCTACTTCAAACCCAGCCATTGTCAGGGTGTGGGCTAATTCTTCGTGGCTAAGTTTGATTTCTACTAGTTCCCGCAGCCAGTTTAGAGAAATACGCATGGAGTGTGCTTGTTTTAGGAATCGTCTTTTGCTCTCATTTTAGGCGCTTACTAGCAAGCGATCGCTGCTCAACCAGTAAGTCTTACCCATTCACTTGAACGATCCTACTACGTTGATTTGAGCAGTAAGAAGATAAATTGCGGAAATACTGTTTGGGATGTTGGATCTATCAAAGCTAAGAGCCTAAAAGATTAAGTTCCCAGGAGTGAATGATGATTAACGATAAGCAATTCCAGAAATGGATTTTACATCCGGTCTTGATGGGTTTGGTAGCAGCAGGGGCGATCGCCTACAATTTTGAGGCTAATTCTGCTTTAACAAACCAAGCGAGCGCAAAAGAAGTTGTTTCACTAAAAAAGTCTACTCCCAAACCTGTATCTCAAGACCAAGCTATTTATCGGAGCGATCGCTTTCGCTTTCAGTTTGGCTACTCCCTCAAGGATTTTGTGGTAGATAACAAAATATCTACTCCTAGCAATAATGTTGATACTCCATTGATTGCTGTTGATATCTGGACTCACAAGCACGCGCAAAGAATTCGATCTGGGGGATATGAAGGAGGTACAGAATACCCAGCCAATGTCCGTGTATCTGTATATAGCAATAGCCGTAAATTACCTTTGCAGAAGTGGGTTAAGCAGAGTAACCAATTTGTGGCAACTCGTGAATTCAAAACTGCCAAAATTGCAGGACAAAGCGGGGTCAAATTTAAATCGAGTGGTTTATACGAAAATGAACACGTTATTTTTATCAGCCCTAAAGACTCTCGCATTATTGTTGTGTCAATATCTAAAACTGGTTATGGCAATGATGACGCTATTTACCAGAGAGCATATCAACAGATAGTGAACTCTTTCAGGTTTATAAATAGCTAGGGATTATAGGTATATTTTTAAATTTTGAATGAGAGCGATCGCCTCATTCCGAATAATAAGTATTAGGGCTTCTTTTTCAGGGGTGAGTTTTTTAATTTGAGCTTGTGTCATACAGCTTCAAGTTTAAATACTCAACCTAGAATGCCCATTTTGATTGAACAGTATTCAGTTACCTAGCAATCCATACTTTTCTGTTTATGTAGATTTAGCATTTAACTAACGTTATTGGAATATGCTGACTGAAATTATTAAAATCTTTGTCTGTAGTCAGGATACTGTAATCTCTGCTAACTGCTGCTGCACAAATTTAGCAAATCAAGCTAAATGCATAAAAACCATCTTCAGCAATTCTGCACGGGTAAATGGTTTAGTAAGATAACCAGAAGCTCCCACTAAATTTGCCTTCACTTTGTCTACCAGGCCTTTATTGGCAGTAACGAAAATAATAGGAGTATTTTTAAACATCGAATTATTGCGTATAATCCGGCACAACTCATAACCATCAATGCCTGCCATGTTCAAGTCAAGTAAAATTAGGTCTGGTTTATGCCTAATAATTGACATAACAGCTTTTAGTGGATCGTTGATAGGAACTACAGAAAAATTTTCATCTGCTAAGAAATGGCTAATTTCTTTGAGAATAGTAGCGCTATCATCTACAGAAACGATTTTTTGAACCTTTCTAGCGGTTACAGTAGCAGCGGTTACTCTTTCAGGAATAGGATTTATGTTATTTGGTATTGTTAATTCCTGAACTGGATATTGGGAAGGAGAATAACTTTGTGGTAGTAGCTCAATTGGAGGTATATTCTCTATAGGAATGTCTAAAAGAGCCGTGGCAGATCTGCTGCTAGGTTCTACTACAGGATCAACTAATTCCTTTTTAACTAGTTCTGTTATATATTTGGGAGATGCTGATAATTCTGTGAATGTCTTTGGTAGTTGATCAAATGGTGGATCTGGTTCATGCAACATGATCCCACCATTGACGATGTAAGGGTATAAATTGCGAACTAATTGTATTTCATCTTGGTTCATAATTACAGCAAGATGGCGCAAGCTAAAACCCTTCATCCAGTTAGCTAAATTGGGTTCGAGGTTGGGAAAATTTTTGTTGTGGAGTGATTTGCTAAAAAACAGGTATGGACGTTGATAGGGAGAAGAAATTTGAGGAGCGAAAGACTGCCAACTCTGTAATCGTGCTTGGCAACGTTCAAGAATTTTTTCTACGTCAAGCCTGCAAATTTTTGGCAACCTATCGGGTAAATTAATTAATTCATAGTTGCCTACTTTGATTAACAGCCATGATTCAATCACTTCTTTAACTAATTCTTGAATCAGTACTGCTGCTTGCGTAGGATGCAATTTTTCTTGGCTGACAAGCCAGTCAATGGCCTGGTACTCAGGAGGCTGGTTTGTCAAATTACTATGGTGTTCTATGAACTGACTTGGTGAGTCAAGTTCAAACATCATCCGTAATTGGACACGAGTTTCACTGGTAATTAGGGGAATTTTATCGCTGAGGCGGCGCAAATGACGTTCTAGTCGATCAAAGGGTTCGACTGAATGGGTAGCATAAGTTATTTTTCCCTGTTCTAGGTATATTGACCAAGTAACTGAGTTAGTAAAGGTCTGTAAACAAGTACTGTCAAAACTATCAGATAACTGTTTTAACAAACTCTGAGGACTTAGTTTAGTAAATGTGCCAGCAAGAATCATATTTTGGAGTTTTCCGGGAAATCAAATTGAACTAAGGTAAATCTGAAGTAAGGCAATGAAGCATTTCTCAGTTGTAATTTTTCTTTAAAGACAAATTATTTTTGCGAAAAAAAATATATATATGTTACAAGCTACAAAAATCACACTATGGATAGTTGGTGACTTTTTGCACAGCATACTGAAGCCTGGTAATTTCAGAGCACTTGTGCTTGACAGTTGTGATGTTGATCAAAGAGGAATTCTAACGCTGATGCTTTTAAGTCAAATTTATATTTTTTATATAAAGAAAGTGTTTTCTACATCAAACCTTTAATCTTCTGCGTAGGCGAATGTACGTAAGTGTTGTATTCTAGGATTAATCTATATGAATTTTTAAAGATGGAATAATAAAGGTAATGCAAACCTTACCAAATTGACTTTTACTGAATTAAGTACTACTTAAGTTTTCCCTAAATATGTAGATAATTAAGTGGCAATAATCTGTTGAATTAAAGATTAAATCATCGGCTACAAAACACCATCCATGTAGTCATTGTGGTGCTATAAACTATATACTTTAGAGAAAAGGAAAAAACTTTGAATTTTAACATAACACCAAAAGTTATGCCTGATACATTAAGACTAGATGAAGTAGTTGAATTTGCGGAAAACCCAGAACCGCGTTGTCCTTGCGTATTATTACTCGATACATCTGGGTCTATGCAAGGAGATGCCATTGAAGCTTTAAATCAAGGTTTGCTGAGTTTGAAGGATGAATTAATCAAAAATTCCTTGGCAGCTCGACGGGTAGAAGTTGCAATAGTTACATTCGATAGTAATGTCAATGTAGTACAAGATTTTGTGACTGCTGATTTATTCAATCCGCCAATCTTGACAGCGCAGGGATTAACTACGATGGGCGGGGGAATTCATAAAGCTTTAGACTTGATTCAAGAGCGCAAATCTCAATATCGCGCCAACGGCATAGCTTACTATCGTCCTTGGGTATTCATGATTACTGATGGAGAGCCGCAAGGTGAGCTAGACCATGTGGTAGAGCAAGCAACCAAGCGACTGCAAGGGGATGAAGCCAATAAGCGAGTAGCCTTTTTTACAGTTGGTGTAGAAAATGCGAATATGGCGCGCTTAAATCAAATAGGTGTGCGTACTCCCCTGAAGCTCAAAGGACTCAACTTTATAGAAATGTTTGTCTGGCTATCAGCTAGTATGTCAGCTGTTTCCCACTCACAGATAGAGGAACAGGTGGCACTACCGCCTATTGGTTGGGGCACTGTTTAATAGACATCGCAGCTTGATATTCACACAGCTAGCTGTTGCAAAAAAATCTATGAACACATCAAAACAGATCCCTCAATGGCAGGTAGTAGCTGCATCTGTATGTGGTACTAGCCACTTAAAAAACCAAGAGCTGTGTCAGGATGCTCACCACTGGCAGATATTGCCAGATAATGTTTTGGTGGCCGCCGCAGCAGATGGTGCGGGTTCTGCCAGCCAGGGAAAAGTCGGAGCAATGGTTGCTGTAGAAGCAGCAATAGAAAATATATCTATTAAAGAAATCACTCGTCATCTCCTTGCGGATGATGATGTGGTGAAGTCGCTGTTGACTGAGGCTATGCTAGCCGCTAAAAAAGCGGTGGAGGATGAGGCGAGTGCGTCTAACAAACAGCCTCAAGATTTAGCAACTACCTTAATTCTTATGGTCGCCACTCCAGAGGTGGTAGCTGTGGCACAGATTGGTGATGGTTTAGCCGTAGCCAGGGATAGCATAGGCAACCTACTGGCACTGACAATACCGGACAATGGCGAATATATCAACGAAACCACTTTTTTAACTTCGCCTGGTGCCTTAGAAACAGCACAGATGAGATTATTGCGTGAAACTATAGTCAATGTCGGTGTACTCACCGATGGACTACAAATGTTAGCTTTGAATATGGTTGTTGGCGAACCTCACAAACCATTCTTCTTTCCTTTGTTCGACTTTGTAGCGAATACCCAGGATAAGACTGTGGCCAAAGAGCAGTTGGTGAGGTTTCTAGGCTCTGAGCGGATTACGCAACGTACCGATGATGATTTGACACTCATCATAGCTGCATTCAGCAAACCATAAGCAAGGATTGTGCCGGATTCGGCATTTTTAAGTAACCATCGTTAATTGTGACTACATCATGCAGGTACTACGTTGTTCTCCCAAGCAAGAAATTCTGAGCCTTAACGTTAGTTTAGGACGTGGTGGTGAAGCTTGTATCTATGCGGTGCCATCCGATAGTAACTCAGTGGCAAAGGTTTATCACAAACCTACAGTTGCCCACGCTTATAAACTGCAAGCAATGCTTGCTAATCCGCCAGAAAACCCTACGGCTACCTTGGGGCATATTTCTATTGCTTGGCCACAGGATCTGTTGCGATCGGTAGATGGTAGTAATCGGATTATCGGCTTTTTAATGCCGCGCATTCGGGGGATGCGTCCGATAATCGACTTTTACAACCCCAGAACTCGCCGTCAACACTGTCCTTTATTCAACTATCAGTACCTGCTTCGCACTGCTCGAAATCTGGCGGCGGCTTTTGCTGCATTGCACGCTAGTGGATATTGTATTGGCGATGTGAATGAGTCGAATATCTTGGTTAGCGATACAGCACTGGTAACCTTAGTAGACACGGACTCTTTTCAGGTAATCGATCCAGACAGCAATGCTGTTTACCGCTGTCCTGTAGGCAAACCAGAGTTTACGCCACCGGAATTACAAAATAAAATTTTTGCACAGTACGATCGCGAAATTGCTCATGACTTGTTTGGGTTAGCGGTGCTGATATTTCAACTACTAATGGAAGGCACGCACCCGTTTTCTGGTATCTTTCAAGGTGCAGGCGAGCCGCCAGCCTACGAAGCACGAATTTCTGCTGGTCATTTCACTTACAGTAAAAATCGACAAGTACCTTATCTTCCAACTCCCATCGCACCTGCTTGGGCAATACTCCATCCTAGCTTGCAAGAACTGTTTGTACGTTGTTTTGAGGATGGACATAACGACCCACATCTGCGTCCTAGCGCCCAAAACTGGATGCTGGCAATAGCTGAAGCTGAAGATAGCCTTGTTAATTGTACTGTTAATCCCCAGCATATATATAACAACCACCAGCAAGTATGCCCTTGGTGTGAACGTACCCTACGATTAGGCGGACGTGACCCATTCCCATCACCTCAAGCAATAGCAGCAAGAGAACATCTCAAACCTCGAACTCCAGCCAAAAGGCGCTACGCTCAGAAGCCACGTTTACCACAGCCAGCTATTCCATTACAACCAGTTAACCATTGGCAGCCAGTATTTACCCAAAATACTGGTATTTATAAATCTCCCAAACAGCGGAAATGGTATCCTGTGGTGTTGTGCTTGCTCGGTTTTGGTTTATTAGGCTATTTGGATGTAATGGTTAAATTTACGCGCCCATTTATATCTCAAAATGCCTATACTCAACAAACCTTGATGTCTCGGCAGAAAAATAATACTAAAAATCTCAGCTTTGCGGATTACTATAAGCAGGGTCATGCAGCTTACAAAATTCGTAATTATGAGCAAGCAGTTGAAAATTTTAACCAAGCCATAGAACAAGAACCCGAAAACGCGAAAGCTCGTGTTAACCGAGGTAATGCTCGTTATAATCTGAAAGATTATGAAGGAGCGCTTACAGACTACACCGAAGCTTTGCAAATCAATCCTCGTGAAGTCAAAGCTTTTGTCAATCGGGGCAATGTTCGCTATATGCTTGCTGAATATAGTAACGATCCTGATAAAGAGTATAATCAAGCGATCGCTGATTTTAATCGGGCGCTGACCCTGAATAATAAGGAAGTTGAAGCTTATCTGAGGCGGGGCGTTGTCCGCTCCCAAATTGCTAAATATAGCGGTGACTCTCAAAAAGATTATAAAAGAGCATTAGATGATTTTAGCTACGCGATTAGTCTCAATCCATCTAAAGCAGAAGCTTATTTTCAAAGGGGTATCGTCCATTCTCAAATAGCACAATATAGCAGCGAATACGATCAAGAATATAAGTTAGCGATCGCAGACTTTAACCAAGCAATACGCATCAATTCTAAATTAGGCAAAGTTTATCTCAAACGAGGTATGATTCGCTATGAACTTGCACAATATGGAGGCCCTGAAGCTGAGAGCAATCGTCTCAAAGCAATTGAAGATTTGCAAACAGCTGCCCAAGTCTCCCTTGAGCAAGAAGATATGGAGAATTACCAGCAAGCCCTTAGTAGTATCTGTATTGTTGTAGAAAACAAATGTGATACTTTACTCCAAAGTACAAGTATGTGGGATGCTCAAGGAATCAAATAGTGGCAAAAAAGTAAATTTTGTCACTAGTTTATCATTAGTGGATTGTTGGCCTTAATTGCAAAAAATCAAGCATAATCAGGGTTGGCTCGTGCTAACCCTATTTATTTTATGGGTTATATTTATATTTGATCTAAGCATTTAATTTTACCCGTTATAAATATTTATAAATCTTTCACATATAAAAGATTTTTATTTATCTGACCTTTACAAAAAATCAAGAAAATCTCGTTAGATTGTTTACGTAGAAAAATAAATGGGAAATAAATTT
This sequence comes from Mojavia pulchra JT2-VF2, assembly GCA_019359325.1. GTDB lineage: Bacteria > Cyanobacteriota > Cyanobacteriia > Cyanobacteriales > Nostocaceae > Mojavia > Mojavia pulchra. Next base: position 658,371 of record JAHHHN010000001.1, read on the forward strand.
TTCTCGATTCCAGGTGCAACCGCTTCATCTTAACGAGAAACTTTAATGAAGGCTGAAGTATGAAGGATGAAATAATATCAAGTTCGCTTAATTACTTATAATTCTAAAATCTCCAGATATCTGTGTCGCAACATCTTGGCGTCAGCCTTAATTATAAGTTTTTATCCGAATCTGATATTACCTCACGCATCAAAAGCAAAGCCATTACTAACATCTCTCAAAACCCTTGAATTTTAAATTGAGGAAAAGCTTCAAAACCCTGCATCCTCGTTATCGAGTAACAAAATTGAAGGGATGGGGCATAAATCTCGTCCAGAAAGTGCAAGGAATAAATCAAGTTTCTACTTTATTCTGCCCTAAGCTGCGGATTTTCCTTAAGAGTATAAGAAGCTATATAAAGAGAATTACATCCTTTACGCTTCAGACTTTTTTAGTCCAATAAGTATTAACCTACCTGCAAAACTTTGAGGTAATTACATGAAAGCAGTAATTTTGGCTGGAGGTCTTGGTACACGCCTGAGTGAAGAAACCAGTATCAGACCTAAGCCGATGGTAGAGATTGGTGGTAAGCCAATTTTATGGCACATAATGAAGATTTACTCTGCTCACGGCATTAATGACTTTATTATCTGTTGCGGGTACAAAGGGTACATCATTAAGGAGTATTTTGCTAACTACTTCTTGCATATGTCAGATGTTACCTTCGATATGCGATTTAACCAGATGAACGTACATTCTGGTTATGCTGAACCTTGGCGAGTCACCTTAGTAAATACAGGTGATCAGACAATGACAGGTGGACGCTTAAAAAGAGTCAGAGAACATCTTGGCAATGACACTTTTTGTTTCACCTATGGTGATGGTGTTAGTGATGTAAATATTACAGAATTAATTAAGTTACATAAAGAACAAAAGACCTTAGCAACACTAACAGCAGTTCAGCCAGCAGGACGATTTGGTGCAATTTCTTTAGGACAAGAACAAACTAAAATCACTAGCTTTCGAGAAAAGCCAGAAGGTGATGGTGCGTGGATTAATGGCGGTTATTTTATTTTAGAACCGGAAGTTATCAATTTTATTGCTGATGACGCCACCGTTTGGGAGAAAGAACCATTAGAAAAGCTAGCTGATATGGAACAGTTATCGGCTTATAAACATAGTGGTTTTTGGCAACCGATGGATACATTACGTGATAAAAACTATCTAGAAGAGCTATGGAAGAGTGATCAAGCTCCTTGGAAAGTGTGGTAGTAAATAAATTATCTACACAAAACACTCATTTATTATCATTTATAGCGCAATAATAGCAATGTACGATTTTGCAGTTATCGGTGGGGGAATAGTTGGACTCTCTACAGGGATGGCTTTAGGTAAACGCTATCCCAATGCACAGATTTTAATTTTAGAAAAAGAGAGCAAGTGGGCATTTCACCAAACAGGTAATAACAGCGGTGTAATTCACTCTGGCATATACTATAAGCCAGGAAGTTTCAAAGCGAAATTTTGCCGTGACGGTTCTCGCTCAATGGTAGAGTTTTGCCAAGAATATGGCATTGATCATGAAATTTGTGGTAAGGTAATTGTTGCCACTACAAAAGAAGAATTACCACGCCTAGAAAATCTCTACAAACGCGGCTTAGAAAATGGTATATCAGTAGAGAGAATCAGCCCAGAAGAAGTTAGAGAAATTGAACCCCATGTCAGTTGTGCAGCTGGTATTAAAGTATTTTCTACAGGTATTGTTAATTACAAACAAGTTTGTGAGAAATACGCTGAGTTAATTCAAAAACAGGGGGGAGATTTACGCCTTAATACAAAAGTGGAGAAAATCCTCTCTAGTGGCAAACATCAGGTACTGGAAACAAACAACGGCAGCTTTGAAACTCGCTTTGTAATTAATTGTACCGGATTGCATAGCGATCGCGTTGCTAAATTAGGACAAGTTGAACCCCACGCTAAAATAGTGCCCTTCCGGGGAGAATACTACGAACTCACTCCAGAAAAACGCTATCTGGTAAAGACTCTAATTTACCCAGTTCCTAATCCAGATTTTCCCTTCCTGGGTGTCCACTTTACCCGCATGATTGATGGTAGTGTTCATGCAGGGCCAAATGCGGTTCTCAGCCTCAAACGCGAAGGCTATAAAAAAACTGACTTTGATTTACGGGACTTTGCAGAGGTAATGGCTTACCCTGGGTTTTGGAAATTGGCAGCGAAACACGCTGATGAGGGAATTCAGGAAATTATTCGTTCCTTTAGTAAAGCAGCTTTCGTTAAAAGCTTGCAAAAACTGATTCCAGAAGTCCAAGCCAAAGATTTAGTTCCTACCCATGCGGGAGTTCGCGCTCAAGCTTTGATGAATAACGGCTCTCTTGTAGATGACTTTTTGATTGTTCAAGGTCAAAACTCTGTTCATGTTTGCAATGCTCCTTCCCCCGCTGCTACTTCTTCTCTGGAAATCGGCAAAGCGATCGTGGCACAAATTCCTGAACCATCACATCTTGCAGTAGCAATGTAGAGTCTTAAGTTAAAAGTGCTGAGTCCTGAGTAACGAGTGTTGAGTAAAAGATTGGTGGCTTTATTTACTTAGTACGGCTTTGCATAAGTTCGTAGTTTTTTAAACGCAGAGAGACGCAGAGTATTTTCACACGTTAATTTGCTACAAATTGATGAAATGCTGTACTCAGTACTCACAACTCAGCACTCAGCAATGCCCACACTAATAAGTTATTAAGGTTAAATTCATGGCAGTTATATCAGATTTACAGCCCATGGCTGTTGTTTGTGCTGCTGATAATAACTATGCAATGCCTCTTGCTGTTACAGTTCGTTCAGCACTTGCCAATGTTAAAAGCGATCGCAAGATATCTTTATTTGTTCTGGATGGAGGAATTAGTAAATTCAACAAACGCAAGATTACCAAATCCCTCGGATCAGAACAGATTGATATTTCATGGATACAGATAGATAATGCGCTGTTGAATAATTTGGTATTGACCAGGCATTTAACAGTTACTTCCTATTATCGTCTTCTACTTACTGAATTTTTAACGCCAGAGTTTGATAAAGCAATTTATCTAGATACAGACATGGTAATAACGGGTAATTTAGAAGAGCTATGGAATATTGATTTAGAAGACAAATATGTACTAGCAGTCCAAGATGATGTTGAAATGAATATTTCAATGTGTAATGGGCTAAGAAATTATCAAGAAGTCGGAATCTGCCCAGATTATAAATATTTTAATTCCGGACTTTTAGTAATTAACTTGGAAAAGTGGAGAAGGGAAAAAATAGGAGAAAGAGTTATTGAATACATAAAACAAAATAGAGAATATGTCAGGCATGATCAAGATGGTTTAAACGCAGTTCTTGCTGGCAAATGGGGAGAAATTCATCCAAGGTGGAATCAGATGCCCAAAATTTATGATTACTCATCATGGAAAGAAAGTCCTTTTACAGAAGATGTCTATAACCAATTACTGCATCAGCCTTATATTATTCACTTTACTAATGCTCCTAAACCCTGGTGTTCCGGATTACGAACTAAATGTAAACATCCTAAGAAAGATGTATTTTTTCAATATCTTGACATGACAGCTTGGTCAGGCTGGCGGGATACTATGTGGAGACGTATGAGCCGAAGATTTATGAAATTAATATTAGTAAATACTTCTAAGCTCTGAAAATTTTTTTGAAATATTACCCCTCTTCATTTGAGCTAAGTTTCTCTACAAGGGTAATTTTTGAAGGCAATAGGAAGCAACTAATCAATACAAAGGATTTGGCTAGAATGAAAATATTAGTAACTGGAACAGAAGGTTATCTCGGTTCATTATTACCTCCTCTGTTAATTGAACGAGGACACGAAGTTATTGGTATAGATACTGGCTTCTATAAAGTTGGTTGGCTGTATAACGGTACTGAGGTGACAGCCAAAACTTTCAATAAAGATATCCGCAACATCATTTTGAAAGACCTGCAAGGAGTCGAAGCAGTAGTTCACATGGCGGAACTCTCCAACGACCCCACCGGACAACTAGCACCTAACATTACCTACGATATCAATCATCACGGTTCAGTTCGCCTCGCTAAATTGGCTAAAGAAGCAGGTGTACGTCGCTTTGTATATATGTCTTCTTGTAGCGTCTACGGCGTAGCTACAGAGGGTGACGTTACAGAAGAATCTCCTATTAATCCCCAAACAGCCTACGCAGAATGTAAAACCCTAGTAGAACGAGATGTCATGCTATTAGGTGATGATGACTTCTCACCTACCTTTATGCGTAACGCCACAGCCTTTGGTGCTTCACCCAGAATGCGGTTTGATATTGTGTTAAACAACTTAGCAGGGTTGGCATGGACTACCAAAGAAATCAAAATGACCAGCGATGGTACACCTTGGCGTCCATTGGTTCACGCGCTGGATATATGCAAAGCAATTGTCTGTGCCATTGAAGCTCCCCGTGACATTGTACACAAGCAAATCTTCAACGTGGGAGATACTGCAAACAACTACCGAGTTAAAGAAATTGCTGAAATCATTGCAGATATTTTTATAGGCTGTAAATTGTCTTTTGGGGAAAACGGCGCAGACAACCGCAGCTATCGCGTATCCTTCGAGAAAATTAACACCATGCTACCTGGATTTAAATGCGATTGGAATGCACAGCTTGGTGCTCAACAGCTATTTAATCTGTTCAATCAAATTGATATGGCTGAAGATACCTTTTTGTTTAGAGGATTTACGCGTTTAAAACAGTTAGAGTATCTTATTCGCACAGAGCAACTTGACAAAGACTTCTTTTGGAATCACAAGTAGCTAAATTAAGGTAAACAAACAAGACTATTTTTCCGGATCAAATCTTTTTGATTCGGAATTATCACTTAGAATAAATTACTTTTTCAGTACGCTGATTATGAGAATTAAATATAAAATTACATCTCACTTACGTAACTTCATTTGATTCACTGTAAATGATACTGCAAGCAATCAGCGGTTAGTATATTGATTGCTTCGGAATCCCTGCGTCAATAAATAGTAACAACCAACACCGAATTAATAATGAGATGATAAGCGATAATCCAAGTAAATTACTCACTATTGCTATCCCTACTTATAATCGTGCTGAACTACTGGATAAACAGTTAGCTTGGTTAGCTCAAGCTATCGTCGGCTTTGAATCTGACTGTGAAATTTTAGTTTCTGATAATTGTTCAACTGACACAACACAGGATGTTATTAGCAAGTGGCAATTATTACTCACAAATATAACCTTTAAATCTAATAAAAACTCGGAAAATTTAGGCGTAATGAGAAATATTCATTATTGTCTAAATTTTGCTACAACTAAATATGTTTGGACTATTGGTGATGACGATCCAATTCAGGTTAGATCTGTTGCGTATGTCATCAACAAACTCAAACAACACGAGGATTTATCATTATTATTTCTTAATTTTTCTGGTCGTAACAAAATTACTGGGGAAGCAGTCCATCCACCAACAATAGTTGATAACCGCTGGTTTGATGCTGATAGTGAAAATGGTCTTGGCAATGGCAAGGCAATATTTGAACATTGTTTTGCTAAAAGTATCGGTGCAGTCATCTTCTTGACTGCTAGTGTCTACCGTACTGACTTAGTAAAACAAGCTCTGCAAATTTGGCAAGATGCTGCAAATAATTGGATATCTTTAGCATATTTAGCTGGTTATTGTGCTGCTAAGGGGAATGTAATTGTCACTAAAGATACTTTTTTAGAATGTATTGTTGGTGTGAGTTATTGGCAGAAAGAGCCAAGGTCGGCACTGTTAATGCAATACAAACACATACCTGAAGTTATTTTAAAACTTGAACAGAGTGGCTATTCTAAGCAGTTTTGCCGAAGAATGCTTTTGCAGAATGGTAGAGAAGTTAGCTTAAAAGTTTTTTTAGGTGCTTTGAGAAGATGGCCTATGTCAGCCATAACAACAGTAATTCCTTTTTTAGCTTTAATCGGCTTATCTGCTTTAGATATAGTGAGTTTAAAAGAGTTTAAGCTTGCTGAAACAACTGAAATATTGGCTCAAAAATTACAAAAAAAAAAGCCATAAAACAAAACAAATCTCTATAGAATTTATATAATTAATGTTTAACAGTATTAGACGCAAACTATTGGCAATATATTCTGACGTAAGCTGTGCGATCGCACGTTGGAAATATCAAAATAATTTACCTGGATTAGAACGAAGCGATCGCCTAATTCTAGATGCTCTTAAACGGGATGGTGTTTACCTCACAACACTCGCAGATTTAGGATTAGACTCTACCACAAACTTGCTCAAAGCTGCTTACCAGCAATTATCCCAGATGGAAGCGGCTAATAACGAGCATTTGGATGAGAAGTGGCCCCAAATTTGTACAGTTACAGATTTACCAGAAATTTCTGCCTGGGCAACAGAGAAAAGACTACTCAACATCATCGAAAATTATATCGGTCTTCCTATTACTTTTCACGGTGTCCACTTACGCAAAGATTTTCCTAGCGAAAATCAATTTGGGACATTGCTGTGGCATAGCGACGCTGAAGACCGCCGCATTATCAAAATCTTTATTTACCTCAATGATGTGGCAGAAAATACCGGGCCATTTGAATATATTCCGCGTTCTTTAACTCCCTCATTTAGCTGGAAATATTTGCGACTTTATTACAAACTTTGGCAGTCACGCTATATGGGTATTAACGATGAACAAGTAAAAGCAGTCATTCCTAAATCAGCTTGGAAATCTTGTCCAGGCCCAGCAGGTACAGTGATTTTTGTAGATACAAAAAATGTTTTGCATCACGGCACAGTACGCACAGAAGAACGGTCATCACTATTTTTCTGTTACACTGCTAACCCTCCTGAAAGACCAGAACTTTGCGCGCAATATTGGGATGATACTTTTGCCAGACCAGAGTTCAGTCCTTCCTTACAACCTGTTGAAATACCTAGTTAATTTTTCCTAAAAATTCTTTTTGAGGTTAATTATGATCTTCACTGCAACCGAACTTAAAGATGCATTTATCATTGATTTAGAAGAAAAGCAAGATAACCGTGGCTTTTTTGCCCGTGCTTTTTGCGCTCAAGAATTTGTTGCTCATGGATTAAAACCAACAGTTGCCCAGTGTAATGTATCTTTCAACTACAAAAAAGGTACGCTACGGGGAATGCATTATCAACTTTCGCCAGCCGCAGAAACAAAGGTCATTCGCTGTACTAAAGGCGCTATCTATGACGTGATTATTGATATGCGTCCTGAATCTCCGACATTCCTGTCGCATATCGGTGTGGAATTAACCGCAGAAAACCGCCGCGCTTTGTATGTTCCAGAAATGTTTGCACATGGATATCAAGCACTCACAGATGAAGCTGAGGTTTTATATCAAGTTGGTGAGTTTTACACACCAGGTTATGAGCGGGGATTACGTTATGATGACCCGTTTTTCAACATTGAATGGCCTCTAGAAATCACTGAAATTTCTGAGAAAGATTTAAATTGGCCTCTGTTGAGAATGATGGCTGTTGGAGGCGCAGAGTTAAAATAAATATATCATTCTCAGCAGAAAATTTATCTTCGCTTTTGGATTAAAGTAAATTTATGGCTCGTTTTGGCGATACTATTTATTCTGAAAAATAAGATTTCCACTAAGAATATTTAACAATTCAAGGTTAAACGCAAGGTAAGAAGAACTAGCTACAGTAAACGTGCTTCTTGCTGACGCCATGCTCTCATCATTACAACCTTTGCGAACATAACAATCTTAGACAGAGCCAAGCTAGCGAAGCACAATCGCTGGCAATAAAAGACAAACACCCAAAAAAAGGAATTTAACTAATGATAATTATTGATCGCGCCTTACAAGCCCGCGCCGCAGCAGGTAACCCCATCAAAGTAGGCATGATTGGCGCAGGTTTTATGGGACGAGGAATCGCCAATCAAATTGTGAATTCAGTACCAGGAATGGAATTAGTTGCTATCTCCAACCGCCAGATTAGTGCTGCCAAGCAAGCTTATTTAGAAGCAGGCGTTGAGGATATTCAGGTTGTTGCTAACGTCACCGAACTCGAAGACGCGATCGCCAAAGGTAAATATGCAATAACCGAAGATGCTCAATTACTCTGTCGTGCCGAGAGTATCGATGCCTTAATAGAAGTCACAGGCGCTGTGGAATTTGGCGCTCATGTCATCATGCTTGCGATCGCTCATCGCAAGCATATCATTATGATGAATGCCGAACTCGATGGCACGATTGGCCCCATCCTCAAGGTATATGCTGACAAAGCAGGCGTTATTCTCAGCGCTTGCGACGGGGATCAGCCAGGGGTAGAAATGAATCTCTACCGTTTTGTCAAAAGTATTGGTCTAACTCCGCTATTGTGCGGTAACATTAAAGGACTCCAAGACCCTTATCGCAATCCCACCACTCAAGAAGCATTTGCCAAGCGTTGGGGTCAAAAAGCTCACATGGTGACCAGCTTTGCCGACGGCAGTAAAATTTCCTTTGAACAGGCGATCGTTGCTAACGCCACAGGCATGAAAGTTGCCCAGCGGGGAATGCTGGGATATAACTTCAGCGGTCATGTTGATGAGATGACCAATATGTATGATGTAGAGCAGCTCAAAGAACTAGGCGGCATTGTCGATTATGTAGTTGGAGCAAAACCAGGGCCTGGGGTATTTCTCTTTGCTACTCACGAAGACCCCAAACAACGTCACTACCTCAACTTATATAAATTAGGTGAAGGCCCACTTTACAGCTTCTATACTCCTTATCACCTGTGTCATTTTGAAGTTCCCCTATCCGTAGCGCGTGCTGTTCTCTTCCAAGATGCGGTGATGTCTCCACTAGCAGGCCCAATCGTGGATGTAGTCACCACCGCCAAAATCAATCTGAAAGCTGGAGAAACATTGGATGGTATTGGCTACTACATGACCTACGGACAATGCGAAAATTCTGCGATCGCCCAAGAACAAAACCTCCTACCAATGGGATTAGCCGAAGGATGTCGCCTCAAACGAGATATTTCTAAGGATCAAGTCCTAACTTACGATGATGTAGAATTGCCCGCAGGCAGACTTTGCGACCAACTACGAGCCGAACAAAACGCTTATTTCGCTACAGAAAAGACTCTTGTTGCTGTTGGATAGAAGTTTGATTTAATGGGATGATTTTTCTCACGCACAGACGCAGAGAGAATAAAGTTAACCTGCTCTCTTCTGTTTTCTTCCTCTGTGTCCTCCCGAAGTTTGCAAGGGCGCGGGGAACCCGCGCACGCAACTTCTCTCTGCGTCCTCCGTGGTTCGTTTTAATTTCATATCTGACACAACGAGTATTTAGAGGACAAAAAGCAAATCCTAAAAACTACGCCATACAGAGGTAGGCGTTATAGCCCCAGACTTATAATCTGTGGGCAATACGTATCCCTACCCTAAAAAATAGGTAAATACATAAAAATTCCCCCTCTTCTTAAAGAGATTTGGGGGAAATATTTGACAGAGCAAAAAGCTAAAAAACTGTATTGGTGATACTTCGCTTAATAGTAGTTGGATAAGAAGTATTAAACCAAACTTTAGTTAAACTTGAGATTAAAATTATGAAAATTGCTCTAGTCCATGATTACTTAACTCAGCGCGGTGGAGCAGAACGCGTATTTGAATTACTTTGTAAGCGCTACCCAGAAGCTGATATTTACACATCATTATACAATCATCAAAAAACTATAGATTTGGGTGAGCGTATAGTTAATACAACTTTCTTACAAAATATTCCGGGTGCAGTCAAGCATTTTAGATTGATAGCTCCGTTATATTTTCCAGCTTTTCGTGCCTTGAACTTAGAAAGCTACGATTTAATTATCAGTAGTAGCACTAGTTTCGCTAAAGCAGTAAGAAAACATCCAAATGCACGCCACATTTGTTTTTGCCATAATGTAACCCGTTTCTTGTGGGATACAGAAACTTATTTACGGGAATATGGAGATTACCGTTATTTTTCACATTTAATTGAGAAAATATTCCAATTAATGAGAAAGGTAGACCTGAAATATGCACAGGAACCTGACCTTTATATTGCTAATTCCAGCATAGTAGCTCGTCGCATTCAAGAGATTTATAGCAAGCAAGCAATTGTTATTAACTATCCTATTGATACCAGCAATTTTGTTTTTTCCAATATAAAAGACGAATACTATCTGGCATCAGCTAGGATGATCAGCTATAAGCGTCTAGATATAATAATTGAAGCTTTCAATTGGCTAGGATGGCGGTTATTAATATCAGGTGATGGCCCAGAACAAGAACGCTTAAAATCCAAAGCATTAGATAATATTGAGTTCTTGGGTCATGTAAGTGACGGAAAACGTAAAGACTTGTTTTCTAAAGCTAAATCTGTCATCGTCGCAGCCTTAGAAGATTATGGATTAGTTCCTGTAGAAGCTAATGCTAGTGGCACTCCAGTTATTGCTTATGGAGCAGGTGGTGTATTAGATACTCAGATTCCTAGAAAAACAGGGGTCTTTTTTAAAAGACAAACACCCGAATCCTTACAAGCTGCATTATTAGAAGCTGGGGATATCACTTGGGATTATCAAAACATCCGTAATCATGCAGTGACAAATTTTTCGGAAACAGCATTCTTTAGTAAAGTCGAAAAAGTTATTGACCAAGCTTGTAGAGTGCCTTAATCATCACGCTTTATTAGGTGTTGGCGTAGCGTCTCAAAGATAAGGATAATAAAAGTGGTTCAAACTAGTCTAAATCCCCAATTAAACCCGGTTGCCGATAATGAAGTCGGTTACGGACAAATATTGAGCGTATTTTTACGCCGGTTTCCTTGGTTTTTACTTGTATTTTTTACGTCAATTACTTTTGCTGGTTTGATTACAACTAAGACAAAGCCTACTTTTAAAAGCTCGATGCAGCTGTTAATAGAACCGAATTATCAAGTTAAACCAGGGTCAGGTGGAACAGAGAATCAATTCACCGACCCTAACATTGAAATAGATACTGCAACCCAGATTAACTTAATGCAGAGTTCTGGACTCATTCAAAAAGCAGTTGAAAAACTTGAGCAAGACTATCCAGACATAACTGTAGCTGAGATTAAAAGTGCTTTGGTCTTAAATCAAATTAAAACGAAAGAAGATAATGTTCTAACTAAAATCTTTCAAGTTGAATATACCGATAAAGATCCAGACAAGACACAAAACGTTCTGACTGCTATTCGTCAAGTTTATGTAGAATACAACAAACAGCAGCAAGATTCGCGTTTACAAAAAGGTCTTCAAGTTATTAGGGATCAGTTAAAAAAGGCCAGCGATGAGGTGAATGCTTCTGAGACTAACCTCCAAAGGTTTCGCAGAAATCAAAATTTAATCGATCCAGAGTCACAGGCAAAAGCTCTAGAAAATGCTTTGAACAATCTAGAGCAGGAACGACGCACAACTCGTTCTCAGTATGAAGAGGCTTTAGCCAGGCAACAATCTTTGCAAGAGCAACTAAACCGCTCTCCACAGAATGCCCTGGTTTCTTCTCGCCTCAGCCAATCTACTCGCTATCAAGGTTTACTCAACGAAATTCAAAAAACAGAGTTGGCTCTATCACAGGAACGCTTGCGCTTCACAGATGAGACTCCTAGCGTGCAAAAGTTGAGAGAACAACTTCAGGGTCAGAAAGAATTATTGCAACAAGAGGTAGGCAGAACTTTAGGCAGGCTACCTGCTGGTGCTGTCGGTTCTCAAGAAACTTTGCTTGAACAAGGACAGCTTGGTCAAATTGACCTCAATCTTGCTAGCCAGCTAGTAGAAACGCAGACAAATATAGTTGCTTTAACTGCTCGCGATCAAACTTTGGCACAGAAGGAAGGCGAGCTACGCTTTCAACTCAAACGCTTCCCGCCTTTGTTAGCTTATTACAATCGAATACTACCACAGCTACAATTTAGCCGTGAAAGGTTAGAGCAGCTCTTGAGAGCAGAACAGCAATTGCGCCAGGAACTTTCTAAAGGTGGATTTAATTGGGAAGTTGTCGAAGAACCCCAAAAAGGTATGCAGTTAGGCCCGAATCTCCAACAAAATCTCTTGTTGGGTGCAGTTGTTGGGTTAATGTTGGGAGGTATTGCTGCCTTTGTTCGGGAAGCAGCTGATGATGCTGTTCATACTACTGCTGAGTTGGAGAAGCAGGTTTCTCTGCCATTATTGGGAAGCACTCCTAAATTACCACCTGCTAAACCCAGAGAACCAATAATCAAGTTGCCTTTTGGCAAACCAGAAGTCCTTGCTCCTTGGACAATTCAGGTACTGCAATCTCCACCGCGTTGGGAATCGCTGGATCTGATTTATAAAAATATTGAACTGCTAAATTCTGTTACGAGTTTAAAATCTTTAATGATCACCTCGGCTTTACCCGATGAGGGTAAGTCAGCTTTGGCCTTAGGTTTGGCAATGAGTGCTGCCCGGTTACACAAAAAGGTACTACTTATTGATGCCAACTTACGCGATCCCAGTCTGCATACACAACTCAACCTGCCAAACGAACAAGGGCTTTCAACTCTACTGGCTAGTGATGTCGCTCTGCCTAACCAAATTGGGATTCAATATTCCGGTTCTTCCTATATCGATATTTTAACTGCTGGGCCAACACCTGCTGATGCGGCTAATCTTTTAAGTTCACCACGCATGATGCAATTGATGGCAATACTTGAGGAGAACTATGATTTGGTACTTATAGATGCTTCGCCAGTCATAGGTTTGGTGGACGCCATGTTAACAGCATCTTCTTGCCGTAGTGTGGTGATGGTGGCAAGCATTGGTAGAATAACTCGAAGCCAGATTGCCCAAGCTACAGGTATGTTGAGCAAGTTAAACCTCATTGGAGTTGTGGCAAATGGAGTGTCAAACTCCAATAGCACTTATGTACCTTATACAAGACCACAACGATTTGCACTGCAACAAGCTGTAGAAAAATAGCTCGTTAGCTGCTTTTAATACATGATATGGGTTGCAGGGGCACAATATTTTTGTGCCCCTGCTGCGTGTTGATGGCATATTTATGGAAAAATCTTTGTTGATAATTTTGGCGCTTGATTAGACTGCTTGCAAAAATCCAAATAATACTAATTTGTAATTCGTAATTAAGAAAGTAATTGTGTCAGTCCACTATAAATTGCATAGGTTGTCCTAATTCTCAGGCTTTTTGAATTTCTTTTGTTATGTTACTTATAATACTGATTTTTTTGAATTGTACAAACTAACCGTATTTTTAACTATTTGGAATTTATATGGTTCACGCTAACTTAATAATTTCTCTTGCAAAACCAGCATCTTTTAAAGAGTAAATAAAGAATTTCTCTGGCTAAGTTTTATTTCGCAAATGTCTTATATTCTAGAGATCACAGACCCTTCAAATTATCCAAAAGACAAAAGTGGGCTGATTTCGTCAGATTTATCGCAAATTAAGCAGGTGGACACAAGTAAAGGTAGTTATGGAGTGACAGGGTAAATTTTTTTCAATCTCTCCAATGCCCCTCATCTCCAGAGCGAAGGTAAATTTCTCCATCTCCTCAGTTATATCTAATTCTGTCTATCTACTTAGTATCATTGTTTTTTGTACATCTTAACGGCAGAAAGAATTCAAGAAGATGTGCGATCGCCTTGATAACTTGTAATGGCAGTATGCTTCTGCAAATTGTCTACAGATTTTGGAAAAACAACAAGATTCGGATCGGAGTTTTGGCATTGATAGGCTTTGATATCAACCCAAAAATCTATTACTCTACAAATCCCAAGACACATGACTACCTCAATAATTCCAACTTTACAGAATTACTACGCGCTAACTGAGCAAGACCAAAATCATCGCTCTCCATACTGCACACTCTTCTGGCGGCGAGGTCAGCTGTTGGTGAAATCGCCTGGACGTATTAAACCGCCATACCTGCCTTCTTTATATAACGAACAGTTGTTAGTAGAGTGCTTAAAACATTCCCCAGTCAGTTTGGTTAGCATAGATCCAAAACTGGGTGAAGCTTTACTAAGATTTTGGGCTACAGCGTGTGAGCAAGCTCATAAGCCATTATTTCTACGCATCCCCTCTGATCGTAAACGACCGAAACAAGGTAGATCATTCTTCAGGATGGCGTTTAGATTAATTGATTGGATTATAGCCTTCATGTTGCTGTTGATGGCTAGCCCAATCATCCTGGGACTTGTCTTGCTGATGCAGGTGTATTCGCCAGGGTTAGTTTTTTCCCGCGATTGGCACGTTGGAGAGGCGGGCAAACTCTTTCGAGCAATTCAGTTTCACACAACTGCAAACCACAGCATCACACCGCTAGGGCATTGGATGCGTAAATATAATCTGCACAATCTGCCACAGTTATGCAATGTAGTGCAAGGTGATAGAAGTTTGTTTGGTTCTCGTTGCTGGACTTTAGAAGATGCAGTGCAACTAAGTTCAGAAAGACAACTACAGCTAAATAAATTCCCAGGAATTGCAAGTAATTGGGAAGTATGTTCAGAATCTAACCTGTTACATCTAGATGGACAAGCGCTGTGATTTACTTATTACTTATAGGGTGTATTTTCCATATTAATTTTCAAAAAAATACAATTTTATTGTAATAGTTTTATCGGACATCAAAAAGTTTAGAAATCAAAAATAATAATTATCTAACTATATTAAAATGTCCGGTAAAGCTCTTTTTACTGTGGAATTCTGAAATATCACTCACCAATTATTACGGTAGTTAATTTACCAGTCTGCTAGCGCAACATTTTTTGCCTAGTATCTAACAGGCTTTCTACTTGACAAATTATTGTTACACAACATCCATGTATTCTCAGATTTCTCAATCTCTAAAAAATCTGCTCAAAGCTACTAGCTTTTGGCAAGACAATTATTTAATATTGCAAGAATTCAAGCATTTTCGTAAAATTGCTACTTTAGCATTAATATTTTCTTTACTAGCAGCAACTTTTGAAGGTGTAAGTATTGGCTTTTTACTTTCCTTCTTACAAAGTTTAACTAGTCCTGATGCCCAACCTGTACGGACAGGGTTTGAATGGTTTGATATTGTAATTTTAGGAATTAATACATCGGCAATTAGCCGATTATATCGAATTTCAATACTAATTTTATTGACTACTTGGATTCGTGCCAGCTTCAATTATTTTGGGCAAGTCTATACAGAATTAGCTCAACTGCACCTTGGCGATCGCCTGCGTAAGCAAATTTTTGAACAATTGCAATCTTTGCAACTAAGTTACTTTGCTCAAATTCGTTCTGGCGAACTGATTAACACTATAACTACAGAAATTGAAAGAATCAGACAGGGTTTCAGTGGGGGAGCATTTTTGTTAACTAGAGGAATGACAACTGTTGTCTATCTCATATCAATGTGTTTGCTCTCCTGGCAATTAACGCTGATTTCAATATTTTTATTCACGCTTTTGGGTGTTGGATTATCAAATTTAAATGCCAGAGTCCGGGAAACAAGCTTTGGTATGTCTACTGCTAACGGTAACTTCACAACAACAGCAATAGAATTTATCAACGGAATTCGCACTGTTCATGCCTTTGGCACACAAGAATTTGAACGTCAGCGTTACTACAAAGCCAGTGATAAAGTAGTTAGTTCTTCAACTAAAGTTGTATTTACATGGACGCTAGTTCGACCTATTGCTGAAGCTATAGCAACTACAGTTTTGGTTGGCATGATTATTTTAGCCTTCACAAACTTTGTTGCTAATGGAACGCTACAAGTCGCTTCTTTGCTTACCTTTTTCTTTGTCTTATTTCGCCTTGTGCCTTTCGTTCAAGATATTAATGGCACAAGAGCATTTCTCAGCACTCTACAAGGTTCGGCAGAGAACATTAAAAACCTTTTAAGGACTGACGACAAAACTTACTTTAAAAATGGCACAATTGAATTTCCAGGTTTAAAGCGGTCAGTTGACTTGGTATCTGTTGACTTTGGCTATAATGTTGAGAATTTAATACTTAGCAATATTACGCTTACTATTGAACGAGGAAAGATGACCGCACTAGTGGGTGCTTCTGGTGCTGGCAAAACAACGCTTGCAGATTTAATTCCTCGGTTTCATGATGCAACAGATGGATATATTTACATCGATGAAGTTGATGTACGGCAGTTTGAAATTAATTCCCTGCGCCGCAAGATAGCTGTCGTTAGTCAAGACACCTTTATTTTTAACACGTCTGTTTGGAACAATATTGCATACGGTACGCCAGAGGCGAGTGAAGCTCGAATTAAAGAAGCTGCTCAACTAGCCAATGCACTGGAATTTATTTTAGAAATGCCTGAAGGATTTGACACCCAGTTAGGAGATAGAGGGGTGCGCTTATCTGGAGGACAAAGACAGCGAATTGCGATCGCTCGCGCTTTGCTACGTGACCCAGAAATTCTAATTTTGGATGAAGCTACCAGTGCGTTAGATTCTGTGACTGAACGCTTAATTCAGGAATCTTTAGAAAAGCTAGCGGTTGGTCGAACAGTAATTGCGATCGCTCACCGTCTTTCTACCATTGCTAACGCCGATAAAGTTGTCGTTTTAGAACAAGGGCGCATCGTCGAACAAGGTCAATATCAAGAGCTTCTGGAATTGAAAGGTAGGCTTTGGGAATATCACAAGGCTCAGTACGAAATGGGTCAAGCAGGATAAATTGTTTTTGGATTTTTCAATATTTCCAGAATTTATTTTGAATAATTTTCTGGAAATATTACTAAAATAACTCCTGTTGATTTTCTAAACATAATCCTGAGTCTACTGCTCTAAAAAATTCACTTCATTATTAATAGACCTATTAAGGAAAAATAAATGATAAACATTGGTTATCATGCCGCTAAACTTCAAGGAAACTGGAAGCGAAATATTTATAAATCACTGTTACCTCAGATAGTGAGTATACCTATCAAAACAACTCGAAAAGTGCCGCTCAGTGTCTATGCTTTTTCTTGCGAACGTGATTTGCCAGAACAGGTAGCCAGTATTCGTTCATTTATTCGTCACATCGGCATACCAGAAAGATTTATTGTGATTTCCGATGGTAGCTATACCGACTCTAGCTGTAAATTACTGCGCCGCATTCATCCCTGCGTTGAAATCACACCCTTTACCAAACTTATAAAAGAAGATTTACCTCAATGCGTTACTGATTTTGCACAAATCCATCCATTAGGTAAAAAGTTAGCCGCATTATTATCAATTCCTGTAAATGGGGCAACTATTTTCACAGATTCAGATATTTTATTTTTTCCTGGCGGCACAAATTTAAATAACTTCACCAGTTTGGATCATAAATATTGCCGTTATCTTCCTGATTGCTCTGCTTCATTAGATGAGCGACTTATTTATGATGAAGATGAAAGGTTAAAGCCAGTAAACTCTGGGTTTATTTTATTTAATTATGAGTTGGATTGGAGTTTTGCAATTGAACGTTTGGCAAATCTGCAAGACCTGCCTGTATATTTTACAGAACAAACAATTGTACATTTAACCATCCACCACAATCATGGCAGACCTTTCTGTTCTCAAAAATATGTTTTAAGTGTAGAAGATCAGTTCGTTTATTCAGATAAATTTGCTAGTAAAAAGATTGCTTTGAGACATTACGTCAACGATGTCAGACACAAGTTTTGGTGGAATGTTGGTCTGTAATATGAATACAAACTTAACTGATAGAAAAATGATCCATCACTGCTCTAGTGCTGACATCAATGGCGGCGGTGGTATTGAAACTTATGTAGCTTCTTTGGTACGTTCTCAAATTACTGGGGTGAGCGATCGCACCATCACCTCTCTAAAAAATGTTGACCAAAGCCAGTTCCAATTGCTTCACATTCACGATCTCGATATGTTAGGGGATGTTCGAGAAGAATGTCCGGCAATATTTACTCTTCATAATCACTCTAGCTACTGTCCTAGCGGCACAAAATATTTAGCAGAGCGCGGCAGAATTTGCGATCGCTCTATGAACCCTTTAGGATGTGCTTGGGGTCATTTAATAGATGGCTGTGGTAGTCGCAGACCGCAAAATATTCTTCAGAACTGGCGGAATGCTTACCATCCTCTAGAAGCACTCAAAAAACTCAAAATTCCGGTAATTGCTAATAGTGATTATGTGCGTCAGCAAATCATTAATAGCGGTTTAGCACCTGAGCGAGTAGTTACCCTTCGTTGTGGTGTGCAATCACCCAAGAGTACCGCCGCACCTCTAGATTGGCAAACACATCAAAATCAGCGAATTTTATTTGCTGGTCGCATTGTTCCATATAAAGGTATTGAATGGCTGATCAGAGCGATCGCCCGAACCAATCAGCAAATCCATTTTGACATTGCTGGTGATGGTTGGGGTAAGCCAAGTATGGAACAATTAGCTAATCAACTGGGGTTAAGCGATCGCATTACTTGGCATGGTTGGTGTAATTCTGACAAACTAGAAACTCTTTATCAACAGTGTTTAGCAGTAGTTTTTCCTAGTCTTTGGCCCGAACCTGCTGGACTTGTAACCCTAGAAGCCTATGCGCGCTATCGGTCTGTAATTGCTAGTGCTGTTGGCGGTATCCCTGAGCATGTGCAAGATGGCCAAACAGGAATTCTGGTTCCACTTAATAATATTAAACAGCTAGCTACTGCAATCAATGAATTAGCAACAAACTATGCCAAAACTCGATTGATGGGTGAACAAGCTCAAGCTTGGTTTCAGCAAGAGTTTACTATTAATGTTCACATTCAACGGCTAGAAAAAATTTACGCCAAAACTATCGCTGACTTCAAATCTAGAAATTATAGAGCCACTTCTTTTAATATTGGCTAAATTTAATTTCGTATTGCCTCTTAATCTAGCCGTTTATGGAGTTATACCAATTCACGAAAATCCTGATAGACATAAATTTTTCGTAGGGGTTTAGCACTGCTAAACCCAAACCCCGCGTATTTGTATCATTATTAAAGTGAAATGGTATTATAGCCTTTCCCGGTCTAGTGAAGTACAATCAATCAAATAAAGCTTTATATCTGAGCAAGGGGAAAAATGAAAGCATATTCCCTCGATTTACGTCAATCAAAAATTAGTTCCTAAACTTCAGGAAGGTGATTATGTAATCATGGACAATTGCTCAATTCATAAAGGTGGAGATATTGAAGCACTCATTGAGGCTGCCGGAGCTAAGTTGATTTATTTACCACCATATTCTCCTGATTTTTCCCCTATTGAAAATTGTTGGTCGAAGCTGAAGAACATACTACGTTCTCTGGGTGCTAGAAGTTATCCAGATTTAGCTTCTTCGATTGAAACTGCTTTTAACCAAGTCTCTTTGAATGATATTTATAGTTGGTTTACCCACTGTTGATACTGTACTTCACTAGATTGAGAAATGCTATAGCAATAATTTAAATTAAATAGAAATAATCACGTCAAAAAATATGAAATATTCTATTGAAAAAATATATTTTTATTGCGACCCTAGATTAAATGTTGTACCAGGGGACAAGTTCCAACATCTCTTAATTTGCTTGGCCGAGGGTTTTCGAGAACTAGGAATTGAATTTTTCTCCAATGTCAACTACTGGCAGGAGTCGCCAGAAGAAAAAAAATATCTTTTTCGACATCATCCAGATGTCACACCTGATGATTGTTCGATTGTGATATTACAAAATAATTGGTTTCATGCAAACTGTCCTCTCCCTGAAAACTTATTTCACCCAAAACGTCAATATGTGACTGTTTATTTAGATGGAGAGGATAGCGATAAAACATACATAGAAAGGTCAGAATTTCAGCAATTTGATTTTATATTAAGAAATCATTTTAATCAAAAATTAAATTATGGTAAAAACTTTTATCCCTGGTCTTTCGGTCTAACTAACCGGATACTGCGGGAAGTTCAAGAAGTACCCAGTTTTCAAGAAAGAAAAAAACAAATACTCATCAATTTTAGACATTGGAAGTTTGGGCATCCAGTTAGAAATGTCAGTTGCAGCCTGTTTATACCTCGTATAGAGAAAATTCTCCAGATTGATAACAGTATTGATAGCCCTGATAAGCGTTCTACAGACCCCTATCATGATTTACAATGGTTACAAACTGGCGGACGACACTACCCAAATTATTACAAACGCCTGCAAGGTTCAATTGCCTGTGCCTGCTTTGGAGGCTTTTTTGTACCTTCCTGGCCTAAGAATCCAAGCAATTTAATTAATCGTGGCGGAAAGCAACTTATTGAACGGTTGAGGTTAAAAACTAAAACAATTGTGCAATGGGATAGTTGGCGATTGTGGGAATCTTTAGCCGCTGGATGTGCTACTTTTCATGTTGATTTTGAAAAATATGGTATTGCTTTACCTGTAATGCCAAAGAATTGGCAGCATTATATTGGCATTGACTTAGATAATGTACAAGCAGCAGTAGATAGAATAGCTGACGAGCCAGAAATTATTGAAAGCATTGCTATCCAAGGAAGGCATTGGGCGCTGGAAAATTACAGCCCTGTACCGACAGCATTACGTTTTTTAGAGACAGTTTCTCAAAATAAAAACTAATTAAACTTCGGGTAGGCGATGCCACCATACTACTAACTTTTTTGCAATATTTTACCTAATAAAACTTATGTTTATTAATTCTGAATTACCACAACCGCTAGTTAGCGTAGTTATCCCAACTTACAATCGGCCAGAGTATCTTAAGCAAGCGATCGCTAGTGCTGTTAAACAGAAATACCAGAATATTGAAATTATTGTTTCTGATAATTGTAGCCCCGAAAATCCTTTAGGTATTGTTGAATCTTTTGGTGATTCACGCATCCGGTTTTGGCGACAACCGCAAAATATAGGTATGATTGCTAATCAGATGTATGCCTTTAAAATTGCTAGAGGTAAATACATTGCAAGTCTCCATGACGATGATATATGGAATGAAGACTTTTTAAAAAAACTTGTGCCAATTCTAGAAGCTGATTCAGAATTAATTTTAGCTTTTTGCGACCAATACATCATAGATGCTCAAGGCAAAATTAACTATTCTGGTACAGAAGAGAATACACGCGGTTTCCAAAGACATAAATTGGCACAAGGAGCTTATAAAGATTTCTATAAAATTGGTTTAGTAAATAAAAGCATCCCCACAGCCGCCGCTTGTGTAATTCGCAACGAATTTATAAATTGGGATGATATTCCTCCAGAAGTTGGCGGTATGTGGGATTTGTATTTAACTTACCTCTGTTGCATATCGGGTTATGGGGCTTACTATTATCCAGAAAGATTGACGCAATATCGGGCCCATGAGCAAACTGATACAATGCTTAGTGGTTATCGAGATGTTCAGGCAAAAATTCGTAAAGCCAAAAGCGAATTATTTTGTTATAAACTCTGGATGGAAGATACCCGCTTGCAAGAATTTAAACCATTCTTTCAGCAAAAATGGTTAGAAGCTAATACAACTTTGGCTATTGGCTTACTACGAAGTAAACAGACAGATGTAGCACGTCCTTATCTTTGGCAAGTGCTGAACAAGCAAAAATTTAATTTGCGAACTATAACAGCACTGGCTCTCAGTTTTATTCCGCAACCTTTAGCCAATCAATTATTAGGATTAGCAAAATCCTAGAATTAAGCCTCTTACAAAATTCAGTTTGATGAGCAAAAAGCACAGATATCCAAGAATGCACACCAATAAATTATTTATGTTTATCTGGGTGTATTTGTTTTTGCAGCTAACTTTATTTGGGATTCTTACTAGAAGCCTATTAATTATTAATTAATCAAGAAGGTGGTATGTGAAGCTTTGTATTGTTACCCACACAGTTAAAAAAGGTGATGGTCAAGGACGAGTCAACTATGAGGTTGCCAAGGAAGCAATTCGTCGTGGTCATTACCTCACATTATTGGCAAGCGAAGTCGCACCGGAATTAAAAGATAATAGTCAAGTTAACTGGATTGAAATTCCAGTCCAAAAATTTCCTACTGAATTTATTCGTAATTTTGTATTTGCTCAAAAAAGTGCAGACTGGTTGCAAAAATATCGTGCTGATATTGATTTAGTTAAAGTTAATGGAGCGATTACCAAAACATCAGCAGATGTGAACGCCGTACATTTTGTACACAGTTCTTGGTTGCGATCGCCTGTGCATATTTCCCGCACCCGCCGCGATGCTTATGGTTTTTATCAGTGGCTGTATACGGCTTTGAATGCCAGTTGGGAAAAACAAGCGTTTCAACAAGCGAAAATCATCATAGCTGTGTCTGAGAAAGTAGCGCAAGAATTAGTAGACATAGGCGTACCCCGTTCTCGCATTCAGGTAATTGTTAATGGCGTTGATTTGACAGAGTTTGCTCCTGGTGTGGCTACTCGTCAAAAATTGGGTTTGCCAGAGAATGTAACTCTGGCAATGTTTGCTGGAGACATCCGCACTTCCAGAAAGAACTTAGATACAGTGCTGTATGCCTTAGCGAAAGTTCCTAACTTACATTTAGCGGTTGTAGGCGACACCGAAGGTAGCCCCTTTCCCCAGCTAGCAGCTTCTTTAGGGCTAAACGAGCGAGTGCATTTTTTGGGATATCGCCGTGATATTGCCGAAATTATGCGGGCGGTAGATTTATTTGTATTTCCTTCCCGTTATGAAGCTTGCACCCTCGTATTATTAGAAGCCCTCGCCTCTGGTTTACCCGTCATTACTGCCACTGCAACCGGAGGTGCAGAATTGGTAACGCCAGAATGTGGGGTGGTTTTGCCCAATTCTGATGATACCAATGCTTTAGCAGCAACGCTGTTGTCTTTGGTGAGCGATCGCGCTTTGATGCAGCAAATGAGCAAGGCAGCTCGCGCTGTGGCTGAACAATATAGCTGGGCTACTATGGCACAAACCTATGTGGATCTATTCGAGGAGTTAACCAAGAATGAAGAACACTGTTCTCATCCCAACCTATCGCCGTCCTCTAGATCTCTGTCGCTGCCTTTTGGCGCTACAAGCGCAAACTAAACCAGTTGATCAAGTAATAGTAGTTGTCCGTGATACCGATACGGAAACTTGGCAATTCCTTGCCCAATTTCACCCGCAAATACCACTGCATCTGGTGAAAGTGTCCCTTCCGGGTGTGGTAGCAGCACTCAACGCTGGATTGGCAGAAGTGGTAGGAGACATAGTTTCAATTACAGATGATGATGCTGCTCCTCGCCCTGATTGGTTAGAGAAAATCACCGCTCATTTTATGTCAGATAGTTGCATTGGCGGCGTAGGTGGGCGTGATTGGGTACACCAAGGCAACAAGTTACTAGATGATTCTCGTCAGCTAGTTGGTAAGTTGCAGTGGTTTGGGCGAGTCATTGGTAACCATCACCTGGGAGTCGGCGCACCCCGCGAAGTTGATGTTCTCAAGGGAGTGAACATGAGCTTTCGGCAAGAGGCGATCGCACAATTGCGCTTTGATGAGCGGATGAGAGGTACAGGAGCGCAGGTACATTTTGAAATGGCATTCACCCTAGCTTTAAAGCGGGCTGGATGGAAGATAATTTACGATCCTCAAGTTGCTGTAGATCACTATCCGGCACAACGTTTTGATGAGGATCAACGAAATAATTTTAACGAAATTGCCTTTGTTAACTTAGTCCATAATGAAACTCTAGTTTTACTAGACCATTTGCCATCTATACGCCGTGTTGTTTTTTTATTATGGGCAGTATTAGTCGGTACACGAGATAGTTTGGGCTTAGTACAATGGCTGAGACTTTTACCCAGCCAAGGGCAACTGGCAGGTAAAAAGTGCTTGGCATCTTTGCGTGGGCGTTGGCAGGGATGGCAGACATATCAGCAATTCAAAATTGAATCTCTTGATAATGAATTGCATAAATCTATATCAAATTGATTTTGTATTGAAAAGGTAGGCATTGCCAGCCCTATTTCTTACTATTCCCTGTTCCCCATTTTCAAGACAATTAAATCTAAAATTGAATGACTTCTAAGCAGTTACTTTTCAATAGTTTTTTACAAGAAGACTTTTCTCCTCAAGAACGAGCTGCACAAGCTTGGATTGTAATTCTGGGCTTCGTATTGCTGACAATAAGCTGCTATTTTACTGGCGCTGCTGGTATGTTGCGCCTAGTTTATCCGGTAACAGCTTTGGCTGTTGGTGTGTTTCTATACTTGCGGCATCCCATTCTCTACATCGGCTTCACCTGGTGGATATGGTTTCTCACGCCCTTAATTGCTCGTTTGGTTGACTATCGAATTGGTTGGGACGCTACCCGCCAGATTCTCATAGCCCCATACTTAGTAGTTTTTGTCACTATAGCAACTTTTTGGCGGTATCTACCCAACGCCCTACGCATGGGGGGTTTACCTTTTATTTTGGCTTTTATTGGAGTGTTTTATGGTTTCTTGGTTGGTCTGATTTATAACGCACCTATCCCTGTAGCGCGTGGACTTCTAGATTGGCTCAGTCCCATTATCTTTGCTTTTCATTTATTTGTTAACTGGCGAGATTATCCTAGTTATCGCCAGCATATTCAGAACACCTTTCTTTGGTGTGTGTTAATTACGGGAGCTTATGGCGTATATCAATTTGTTGTGGCTCCTGAGTGGGATAAATACTGGCTTATAGAATCAAAAATGTTTAGCAGTTCTGGAGATCCTGTACCTTTTGGAATGCGTGTATGGAGTACTCTGCACTCAGTCGGGCCTTTTGGTTCTGTTATGCAGGCTGGTCTATTGTTATTATTTACTAGCTCAGGAAATTTAATTTTTCCGGCCTCAGCTGTAGGCTATTTATCATTTTTATTAGCACAAGCACGTACTAACTGGGGCGGCTGGTTATTAGGCGTAATTATAATTATGGGTTCAGTCAAGGCGCGGATTCAAATGCGCTTAATTACCATAATTTTAGTGATGGCAGTATGTGTTGTGCCCTTAACAACCATTGAACCAATTTCTGAGGTTGTAACAGATCGTTTGGAAAGTTTTTCCAATTTACAAGAAGATAACAGCTTTAAGGATAGGTCGGGAAGCTATGACAGAAACTTGGGTATAGCGCTTTCTAATGTTTTAGGTAATGGCTTAGGAAATATCTGGAAAGTTAATGAAAAAACAGGACAAATAGAAGTATTTGTAATTGACAGTGGCATTTTAGATATGTTTTTCACTCTTGGTTGGTTTGGGGCAATTTTTTATATTGGTGGGTTAATGTTGATGATTGTCAATGTTAGTAAATATAGGGAAGCTCGTTTCGATAGTTTTGTAAGTGCTTCTCGTGCCATTGGTATCAGTTCTTGTGCCCAGTTAATTATTGGTAGTGGGATGCTGAGTGTGGCAGGTATGATTCTTTGGGGATTTTTGGCTATGGCTATGGCAGCACATAAATACTATGAGCATCATGGAATTAAGTAAATGTGTATAATTAAGAATAAATTTTGAGTGTGTTATCTGTTGAAAATTAATTGCTAACAGTCAAAAATTAACGGTACTAACCGTTGTTTATTTATATATAGTAAAGTGGACACGTAAATAAACCTAATTATCACAAGATACCTCAAAATTTTCAATATAGAAAGTTTTATATTTTGAGATTCTGGGTAGCGGTACTAGCTATTGAGAGTATTTAAATTAAGGAAAAAATTATGAAAGTTATCGCAATTATGCCGCTGGCTGAACAACGAGGCGGCGGTGAAATGATGTTTTGGGATTTAATGCAACAGGGACGTCAAGCAGGTATCGAATGGTTAGCGATATTTCTAGAAAATGGCCCAATGGTGGAACAGGTAAGGTCACTCGGTATTGACACACGAGTTATCGAAAGTGGACGCCTACGCCATGTTAACCGTTTTATTTCAACTGTTTTTCAGATAGCTTCTATAGCCAAAAGAGAACGTGCAGATGCGATCGCCAATTGGATGTGGATTACTCACCTATATGGAGGACTTGCAGCGATCGCAGCTGGGATACCTTCGGTATGGTATCAACTGGAAGTGCCTAATGCTCAGTCTTTTTTGGTGCGGCTTGCCACTTTATTGCCAGCTAGGGCCATAGTAACTCTCTCAAAAGATGGCAAGGAAGCACAAGGACGGATTTGGCCGCACAGACCAACTCCTCTGGTATATCCTGGTGTCGCTTTAGATAGATTTGAGCCTGCTGTGTTACCTTCACCGATGGAAGCGCGGCTGAAATTGGGCTTACCGTTACATGGGCCGTTGATTGGAATTGTGGGACGGTTGCAACGATGGAAAGGTATGCACGTTCTGATAGAAGCAATGCCTCAAATTTTGCAGAGATATCCTGATGCCAATTGTGTAATAGTTGGCGGTAAGCACGATTTAGAACCAGAATATGAAGACTTTTTGAAAGAACAAATTACAACATTGGGATTGAGCGATCGCGTTTTTATGGTTGGGCTACAGCGCAACATTCCAGAATGGATGCAAGCAATGGATATAGTTGTTCATGCGTCGGATAAAGAGCCATTTGGTATTGTGATCATTGAGGCGATGGCATTGGGTAAACCTGTAATTGCTGGTAATGCTGGCGGCCCAACTGAAATCATTACCGAAGGCGTCAATGGTCTATTAACTCCTTACGGTGATGCGGATGTGCTGGCGATCGCGATTCTGCGCTATCTTGACAATCCAGAAATGACTCGTAATATCGCAATAGCAGCACGGCAACGCGCCCTTGATTTTTCTACGCAACGTTACGCCCAAAACTTTATTAATGTAGTTCGCTCTGCTGTGTCTAATATGCCTCAAAATCAGTTTATAAATGCTTTTAACGCAATAGATTGAGGTGGAATACTAACTCGTAATTACAGAGTTTTTTAGGTAAATGAAGCACACAGGTAGGGGCACAACGGGCGTTCACCTGTGTCAACTTTAGGGCAAAGTCATACCATGCAAAACCCCTCATCCCCCAACCCCTTTTCCCAAAATCGGGAGAAGGGGAATTTAATCTCCGCCTCCTCTCTACGTCTCGGAGAGAGGGTGAGGGCAAATTATTGATGTATTGCAAATATTTTTTGAATCATGAATTACGAATTAAGGAAAGGCGTTTCATCCCATATTAATGAACCTGGGAATAAAACGCCTATTTTTGTAATTATCTTAAGGCTAATAATTGTATCAATGTTTAAAGGAAAAACTTTGACGAATGCTGCAATTAAGTCTGCAATTCCTTTACGGCTATACATTCCTGCTACAGTAGCGATCGCCGGACGACACAAAGGCAATGGTTGGCAATCTCTAATACTACGATTGCTACTCTTCTCCTGTCGGAGACGCTACGCGAACGAGAAGCCGCTCCGCGTCTACACTTCGTTCGCAATTACAAGTGTTTAACCGGACATGATATTAGATGTTCGGTGTCAAAACTTTAGTTTGCAGATTTAGAACACCGGACTGGATATAATTATGAGTTTGTAGTCAGGATTAAAGCCCTGTTTTTGAAGGCTAAATTCCTCACTACGAGAGTTGTTTTATAAATTAGCTAAAGATGACTTCATTAGGCGATACATAATTACTTTTCCTTTCCAATCTTCTTCAACAAACACTACATACTCACCATTTGAACGGCGAAAAGCACGGATACCGTAGGGGATATCAATCCAGCCACTTTCACCTGCAACTTCAGGGCCGGGTTTTAACTGTTGTACTTGCGCTCCTGTGGCTGCGTTGTAAACATATACTTCTGCTGTTTTAAATGTCACAGCAAACACATAGTCTCCCGCTACACTCATTGCTGCGGTAGATACTTCGCGTTTTCCGGTGGTGTCATGAGGAACAACAATCCGCCAACGGGGAGTAGGATTTCCTTGACTCCAATTGTCAAAACGTACAATTTCAGACCCAACGACGCCAGTATCGTCACCGATTGCAGGGTGGTCTACAGTGAAGCCTGACAAATACATCGTATCGGATTCAGGAATATACTCGATCCGGCGTATATCAGTGAAGATGCTGGGAGTCTTTTGCTTTTGCATTGAACTATAGCTATAGATGGGGTTGCCATGTTCATCTAGTCCTTGTAAAGGATAGTGTCGGATACCAATGCCATCTTGAGTCCGCAAGGTTTTCCAAACATCTCCTTTGCTGTCTACCCACCATCCCCCGAAGTAAGGATAATCTTCGCTGATATCATACTCATCGTTGTCAAAAGCGCCATTACCGTTGCGATCGCGCCAGATCCATTCTCCTTTATCTGGTTGATGCGGTGGCCAATTGCCAGCTATTGATTTTTTACCTTCGCCATGAGTACCGACAAACATTCCCGATGGAATGGCAATTTTGCTATCTTTGGTTGAATCAAAACGATAAATTTGCAAAAAGCTGCCATACATATTTTTGAGAAATAAAAATGGCTTACCTTGGATGCGGCGCACAAATGTCGCATCTGGAGATGTATGCAGACGTGGATCTTGAGGATATTTGAAAGGATTTACAGTGTAATTCTTGTAAGTCCATTGCTTACCAGTAGGCTGGCTGTAGTCGATCACAAAGTGTTCTTGTTTTGTGAAGACATCAACGCCATCAGTTTGAGGATCAGCATCCGCATTATCTACAAATAGCAATCCCAACAATTGCCATATTTGCTTTCCTGAAGGTGAGAACTTCCTTAAATCGGTTCCTGATTTATTGAAACCATTACTATTTATATAGATATTACCTGCGCCATCTGTACCTACTCCCGTAATCCCGTAAAGTTTCAAATCTTGGACTTCTCCAGGATTACCCGCATAAATACCGCCTTTAGTACCAAAAGTTCCAACCTGTGCTGGCTTACCTGTGATGTTGTAAATCAATATTTGTTGGAGCGGCCCATTTTCTGCTACTAAAAGTTTACCTTGACGATCAACAGTGATCGCTGTTGGTTCAACAAGATTTGTAATTTGTTGGGGTAATAATTTTCCATTTGGAGAATAATGCAAAATCTTGGCAGGATTACCACCATTTTTGCTTTGGATAATCCATAAATTACCTTGCTTATCAACAGTTATTGCTCCTGGTTTTGCAACAGTGAAGTTGCGAAGTTCTTTCATCGTTTCGGTACTATAGACGCGAATGCGATTAGCAGCAGAACTACTCACATATAATTCTTTTCCCGCAGTTGCTAATCCAGTCACCTCACTTTTATTGCTAGTAATTAACATACTTTTATCCCAGCCACGTCCCCCAGCAAACGGCGCAGTTTTCCCAGACAAGTCATAGCGTCTAACACAGTACCAAGTTGTGCCATCTGGAGGATAATCTTTATCTGTTTTGCCAATCGATCCTTGATTTATGGCAAGGTAAACATATTTATTATTGGCTGTCACAGCTTTACCACCGCTACGGCTCCATCCGTGAGTGTCTTCAGCTAAACCAATAATATTGCCATCTTTATATATTCCGGCTTCTCTTCCTGCTTCATCCCAAATGCTATTTGTATATACTGTGCCATTAGGAGCAACATACATTGCCTCTATATTGTTTTGAACCCAATACTTTCCACCACCAAAACTATTACCTATCCAAGATGTTTTGTAGGCGGTTGCAGTTGTTCCACTTACAGTCCAGCGTGCTGTTGTTCCCAGAGGGCTAAAAATTAATCCAATAGTTAGACAAAGTAAAAATGTAACAGTTTTCCTTTTGGAAAATATTTTTTTGATGTATTGGTTAACTTTGTGGCAAATTTTGCCAAAATTTTCCGGTAAAGTCTTTTTCATACAGTTGCCAAATTTAAAATTTCTTTGAAGCGATCATTCTTTGATGCTGATAATAAATTTCACAGCATAATAGTTAGTAATTAGAAGCAAAATTACTACTTAAGCGTATAGCATTGCTTTATACTCTGCTATTTTTAACGAAAATTAGCTGATAACTTACATTCTTAACTAGGTCAGCGCAAATATAAATTAATCAGCAAAACCTCGGCAATCTGATTTTTAACTACAAAATGCTAACTACTTTGGACTATTACGTTGATTTTGCGCTTAATTACTTCAGATTTTCTAGCCGAGAATAAAAGTTATGAATCCTGATAGGTAATTTACTTTTAGCAGAATATATACATAAATAACAAAGTATTGGTCTAAAAAAATTACTATTTACAGAAAGTTTATAAAAAACACACGCATTTTTAAATTTAAATATCAAGATTTTTACACTCGTATTACTAAAGTGATTAGATTTACTTCATTAATTAGAAAAATAGTAAATCTCTATACAGAATTCTTTGATGTAAATCTGACATTCTACGCCTATTGTTACAAAATAATCTTTAAAAGGTAATGTAAACAAATTAGGATAATGGCTACTCAAAAAGTAAAATATTCATTAATACTAGTATTATGTAGTTAATAAAGTTACAGGTTTTACTGTCCTTGTTGACAGTGGCATATAAATAGTTTAAAACTGAGTATTAAAGCTGAAAAGATTAATTATTAGTGATTTTATCTATATTTAAATGCTGTTATAGTTAGGTTTTATTAGGTTGTACTTGGCTAGAAAATCTTCATCCAAGCCAAAGCTAAAGTACTGATGATGTAGGAAAGAGCAGAGTATAAGTACTAGCAACCGCAATTGAGTGTCGAATTAAAAAACAGTAGTTGAGCTTAGGGCAAAAACTGACAAAGGCAAGCTCAACAAATCATAGGAGCAAATTAAGTGGGAGATAGTAAAGAAAATTTCGCTTCAGCATCTGCATCTATCCTCACTCTAGGAATGGGCTGGTTTCCCCAAACACCTGGAGGGTTGGAACGATATATTTATGAATTAACGCATAAATTAGCAGCTAATCAAGACCAAGTTGAATTATGTGGAGTAGGTTTACCAGAAACTGAACTAGATGTGCCAATAAAGTTAACTAACTTGGCTTCTCCAGATAGCGCAATTTGGCAACGGCTGTGGTCTATTCGTAATAACTTTCAAAAAACAAGAGTAGGCAAACCGGATGCTATTAATCTGCATTTTGCATTATATAGCTTTCCTATTTTGGATCTCTTGCCCAAGAAAGTGCCAATTACTTTTAACTTTCATGGCCCTTGGGCATCTGAGAGTCAGCAGGAGATAAGTAATCAAATACTCAGTGGTTTTCTCAAGCGACGGCTGATTGAACAAACCACTTATAACCGCTGCGATCGCTTTATCGTTCTCAGCAAAGCGTTTGGCAATATCCTCCATCAACAATATCAAATTCCTTGGAGTAAAATTAACATTATTCCTGGTGGAGTTGATATTAACAAATTTCAACTAAGCTTATCACCTCAAGAGGCCCGTACAAAATTAGGCTGGCCTGATAATCGCCGGATATTATTTACATCTCGCCGCTTAGTGCATCGAGTTGGGCTTGATAAATTGTTACAAGCACTAGCAATAATTAAACCAAGAATCCCTGATTTTTGGCTGGCGATCGCCGGTCGTGGTCATATCCAAGCTACACTACAACAACAAGCTATCGAATTGGGGTTAAAAGACCACGTTAAATTTTTAGGTTTTATCCCTGATGAGCAATTACCTTTAGCTTATCAAGCTGCTGACTTGACAATCATGCCTAGCCAATCTTTTGAAGGCTTTGGATTAGCAGTAGTAGAATCGCTTGCTTGTGGTACTCCCGTTTTATGTACTCCAGTAGGCGGAATGCCAGAAATTTTAGCACCCTTTTCACCGGATTTAATTACTACATCGCCTGAAGCATCAGCTATTGCCGAAAAATTAGAAAAAGTACTACTAGGAAAGATTTTTATTCCTTCCCGACAAGCTTGCCATCAGTATGCTGTTACATCTTTTGATTGGCATAAAATAGCCCAGCAAGTACGGCAAGTTTTACTAGCTTAAAGCGAACAGTGATTGGGGATTGGGAAAGAGAATTTTGTCTGTGTAAGCTAATCACATAACTCATTGTCTTGTTTATTTGAGCATGAAATAGCTAAAAATCAAGAAATCTAAATAATTTACAGTATTTACGCAATAATAACTTAACTTCGTCAGACCGTAGGGAAGCATAAGTCCTAAGCCCTTTGGGCACGCTGCGCGAACGGAAAGCTCTTTTTTTAATTGCGGATGTGTAAGTCTTAAGTTTCTAGAGTTTTTAAGGAGTAGATATTATGAAAATTTTATTTTTAGACCAAAGTGGTAAACCAGGAGGTGCAGAATTATGTTTAATAGATATTGCTAAACCCTATGGCGATCGCGCTCTTGTGGGATTATTTGCAGATGGGTCATTTAAAAGTTTACTCCAGCAACATCAAATTCCAGTAGAAGTTCTCGCAACTCAACCAATCCAAGTTTATAAATCTAGTAGTTTCCTAAAAGGATTAGGCAGCTTAAAACAGCTAATACCTCTAATAATTAAAGTAGTAAAAAAAGCCCGTGAATATGATTTAATCTATGCCAATACCCAAAAAGCATTAGTTATAGGCGCACTAGCTAGCTTTTTTGCCCGTCGTCCTTTGGTTTATCATTTGCATGATATTCTTTCAAAAGAACATTTTAGCCAAACTAACCGCCGCCTTGCTGTTACCTTAGCCAATCGTTTTGCATCATTAGTAATAGCCAATTCTCAAGCAAGTCAAACAGCCTTTATCCAAGCAGGAGGACATCGAGATCTCACCGCAGTTGTTTATAACGGTTTTGAACCGAAAGTTTATCAAACCTGCGAATTTGAGGTGAGGCGATTGCAACACAAATTAAGACTAGAAGGAAAATTTGTAGTCGGACACTTCAGCCGTATTGCACCTTGGAAAGGACAGCATATCTTAATTGATGCACTTGCCCAATGTCCCCCACAAGTAACAGCAATTTTAGTTGGTGATGCACTATTTGGCGAACAAGATTATGTTCAACAATTACACCAACAAGTTGCTGCTTTGGAGTTGGAAACAAGAGTTAAATTTTTAGGATTTCGTTCTGATATTCCCCAGTTAATGGCAACTTGTGACTTAGTTGCTCATACATCTACTGCCGCAGAACCTTTTGGTAGAGTAATTGTAGAAGCTATGCTATGTGGAAAGCCTGTAGTTGCAACCAAAGCTGGGGGCGCAATGGAATTAGTAGAACCGGGTATCAATGGTTTTTTAGTTAAACCAGGAGAACCGCAAGAACTAGCACAAATAATTAATCTCTGCCTTCATCAAACAGAGAATATTACAATTATGGCTAAAAATGCTAAATATATTGCCACTCAGCGTTTTGATGTGACAAATATTAATCAGCAAATCACTCAACTATTAGCGTCTAAGTTTAATATAGCAGCCTTAAATCATTCCTAAAATTCTTTATTCCTTCTTTGTTAGCGTTCTTTGTGTCCTACCCTGCGGGTTCGCTGAAAGCGTTCTCGTTCGGCGAAGCCGTTCCCAAAGGGTAGAGTAGCCGCTCCGCGTCTATGCGGTTCGATAAAAAAGCAATTTTCGTAACCCATCTGGGATTGCTATAGCAATTAAATATTGCTAAAAACTTCATGTGTTTTTAGCCCAGGCATAATTTGGATAAATCCAGTATCAAGCCTGGGAGATTGCTGATATAACTACAAACCTACTAATTCACGAGATTCAAAATCAGTCAGTTGTTGGGCAATAGCTAATCGCGCTTCTAATTTAGCTACACTAAACTGATTACGCAGATATTCTAAATGAGCGATCGCATTCGCTTTGTCAGCAGTTAATTGAAGCAGCATATCCATCGCCTTTTGATATTCCTGATTTACTAGTAGGACTTCAAAACGACGAGCCTTGCGTTGAGCATCGTTTTTTAAATCCATATCAAAAGCAGCGACACGATCGGCATTTCCTTCAAATCGGTTAATTTGCTGCTGAACTGCCATCAACTGAGAGTCTAATTCATTCACCCGTTGGGCAGCTTGTGTAATTGCAGCTGGATAATGACTCAGTTGGATCATCAAATCTTCCTCAGCAAAAATTTTGACAATTTAAATCAGTTATAATGGTTGAAGATGAGGAGCAAAAAAAATCAAAATTTGGCATTTTCAAGTAATTGCTCGTTTGTCTTTTTAACTACGCCACTTCCCTGAATTGAGACTGTACAGCCACTTCTGGAAAAGACAGCGATAGTTGTTCGGCTTGCGGTACAGCAGCTTGCTCCAATACTTGAACTTCGATATTCACACTCACCAAATAACTGCCTGTATCAGCACCAACCGCTTCTGCAACTAACTTGGCAATATCTGGACGTTTCGCAGTTAGCGGATCACGTAAGATACACCGATCCCATTCATGCTTGGCAGTTGGATTGAGGTTGAGAATGTAGTGCTTGATCATAAAACTAACCGTTAAATCAATCTTCCAGAAAGCTGCCACAGAGCCATTTTGCGCTTAACCAGGCTTTGAGGCGTTATACTATCTATTATAGTACATTTGTACTTAAGATGGTTAAACAAAGGCTTTTCTCTTGAAAAATTTGTACCAAAAGCGATCGCACTTTGAGTAATTTAGGTATTTCAGCAAAAGATAGTTTGCTGAGGAGTAAAAAATTTTTAAATGATTTGAAGGTTTAAAAATATCCTTTGAAAAAAGCATTTAAATAACAAAGTTCGATACTATTTTCAGTTTGTTTATCTATTTTTATGCTGTACGGTTCTAACTTGCAGTGTTTGTACTCAAGGCTGCGATTGTGCAGAGCGCAGCGCCAAAGGCGATCGCAAGGACATTTCTATGGAAAAGTATAATGGATAAATTTACTATTCCATTAGATAGAAGCAAAATCGTCTTCTAATTATTTAGACTAAGCCTATTCAGGTAATTTTTAATAATCAAATAAAATTACTATTAACTTACTTAATAGTTAAATACATAGTCACAAGTACGGTTGGATTATTATGCAAAGTAACAGCGATTTAGTAAGTAAAAAATCATGGTTGAGTAAAGCAACAGTTCTAGCACTATTCGCAGGTAGCCTTAGTGCTTGTGCCCCAACAGCAGAACAACCTGATGTTGTTGTCGTTCCCACGCCACAACCAACGGTTACCGTAACTGTTACTGCTACACCGCAACCAACAACTACCGTTATCATCAGCCCTACTCCGCAAGCAACAACTGTTGTAGTTCCTACTGCACCAATAAGTGATTTAGCAATCATTAATACTACTGCAAATAGACAATCGCTTATAAATAGAGGAGTGCAGTTGACAAACGCAAAAGTTCAAAGCGTAGTAGGCGATCGCACTTTCTGGGTTGGTGCAAATAATACTCAACGAGTGTTTGTAGTTTTAGCTCCCAATTTAGACGCCGGAACTGCTGAAAAGAAAGTTGTTGTCAAACCAGGACAGACGCTAGATCTAGTAGGTGTACTCAAACCAGCGCCAAGTGTAGAACAAGCTCAAAAGCAATGGAAGGGTTTAACTGCTACTGAAGCTCAAGGACTTAAAAACCAAATCGTCTACCTAGAAGCAGATCAAATCAAGTTTAAGTAAAGCTAGCACTATCAATCAATTACATTGACCAACTGATACATATAACTTTTGTCCATAGTAGGGCGGCTTCCCAACGTAAGATCAAGGACGGATAGATCGAGGTCAAGATCATGAAAGAAATAACGCGCCGCCAATTTATCACATCTGCCACTATTGCTACGGGTTTTGCCCTCGCCGTGCAACCCGTATCTGCCAAAGTCATCACCACTGATGCTAAGGGGTTGGTAGCTGGTGCGGTAAAGATTCCTGTTGCAGATGGTGAAATTCCTGCTTATAGAGCAATGCCTGCAAAAGGTGCAGATTTTCCGATTGTCTTGGTGATTCAAGAAATTTTTGGCGTACATGAGCATCTTCAAGATATCTGCCGTCGTTTTGCCAAGTTGGGGTACGTGGCGATCGCTCCAGAACTATTCGTGCGTCAGGGTGATGTCTCAAAATTAAGCAATATAGAAGAAATTCGCCCAATAGTAGCCAAAGTGCCAGATGCTCAGGTACTATCCGATCTTGACGCTACAACCGCTTGGGCTGTGAAATCAGCTAAGGGAAATGCCAATAGGTTAGGAATTACGGGTTTCTGCTGGGGTGGTCGTATTACCTGGCTGTACGCAGCACACAATCCTCAAGTCAAAGCAGGCGTGGCATGGTATGGACGATTAGTAGGCGATGTCACTGAACTGACACCCCAGCATCCCATCAATATTGCATCTACATTAAACGTTCCCGTTCTCGGACTTTATGGCGGCAAGGATACGGGTATTCCCCTCGATACTGTAGAACAGATGCGCGATCGTTTAAAGTCCAGCAGCAGTAAATCTGAAATCGTCGTCTACCCTGATGCACCCCACGCTTTTTTTGCTGATTATCGCCCCTCTTACCGTGAAAAAGAGGCTAAAGATGGTTGGCGGCGCTTGAAGGCATGGTTTAAGCAGCATGGCTTGTAAAGCATTTATATCTGTGTGTTGTATGTAGAACCACAGATAAACACAGATGCACACAGATAAATATCGGTCTGAATCGGCGTTTATCTGTGGTTTATTACCCAGTACCCTATGCCCTATGCCCAATCCCCATACTAATTAGCTTTGCCATCCATCTGAGAGTGCAGCAATTGGACATCATTAACCCAAATTGCTTGTTGAGGTACAGGAATCGTAATTCCGGCTTGGTCAAAGGCGATTTTTAGACGACGGCGATATTCTCGCGCCACATCCCATTGTTTGAGAGGCTGTGTTTTAATCCAAACACGAATAATTAAACCGCGATCGCCAAAGTTATCGACTCCTAAAACTTTAGGTGTTTCCAGAATTTGTTGTTGCCATTGTGAATCTTCATCCATCTCCAAGGCAACAGCGCCAATCAATTTTATGGCCTCGTCAACATTGGCTTGGTAATCAACAGGAATCGTTAAATCGGCTCTAGACCACCGGCTAGAAAGATTAGCAACAATTTTGATTTCACTATTGGGAATTGTGATTAAGCGCCCTTCTGCATCTCGAACTTGGGTCATCCGCAAATTGAGATTTTCTACTAAACCCCCCACATCTCCTACATTAATCACATCGCCAAGCGCGTACTGATCTTCGAGGATAATTAGAAAACCATTAATCGCATCTTTAATTAAGTTTTGCGAGGCTAGAGAAACGGCAACACCAACTAAACCAGCACCAGCCAACAAAGGAATAATATCTATACCCAAGGAGACCAGGGACAGCAAGATCCCAACTCCTATCCAGACAACAGTGACAATACTTTTAGTCACACCAGAAAACGTAGAAACTCGTAGTTGCAAACGTTCAGAAGTTTCTGATTTAAATAAAGCACCACTGCTGATCAAAGTGGAGGTAAAGCGGTCAATCAGAGCATAGCTGAGTCGAATAACTACATAAGTTCCCAATGCCACAACACCCAATCTCAAAGGAACTTGGGCAGCTGAGATAATTGCTACCTGCAATACTCGCGTGTAGGGAAATAAACCCAAGATGATGAACGTTCCAGTTCCCCAAATTCCAGCTTGAGTTAGCTGAAATAGCCGTTTTTTGGCTTCTTGTAAATGCCGATGTTGTTGTTGATTTAGTTGAGTTGTAATTGGTTGAGCTTTTTGCGAAGTTGATGGAATCGGATGTATTGAATCGTGTTTTGAACGACGCTGCCAGCAATATACTCCCCAACTCGTGGCTATTATTACCAATCCAATACCAGCAGCTATTTTACCTTGGTCGATTAAAAACTCAGCTTCCCGCTCTTGCTTTGCCCTTGGCAAGGCTTTCTGTAATTCGTCTTTAATTTGATTTGCTAATGTGAAAGGATCTACCTGTTGCAGTCTGGCATCTTCAGAAGTGACAGTCATCAGGTATCTGCCGTTGACCTCAATTACTGGTAATCCGTTTAACGGCCGAATTTGCACGTTGACTTTTGTTTGTGGTGACTGAAGGTAATTTCGGCGAATTTGAGCCAAATTCTGATGGATGTTTTCTAAACGTTCAGAAATATTACTTCTGGTTGCTGTTATCTGAAATAGCTGACGACCATCTAAATAAATCCAGCCAGAAACAATTCTATTATCTGACTCATTACTCACATTGCTTGGAGCTTGCATGTTAGGTAATAAGGGCATCTGGGCTGTAGTTTTTGGTATAGATACAACGCCTATCACCATTGAACTTGCGATCGCGCGAAGCACGCTGCCAAAGGCAATCGCCCCAATTACACTGCAACTCAAAGGCGAGTTACGAGCTTGCTTAGAAGCTTCTGGCTGTAGGGTCTGCTTTGCGAAAACGTGCAACGGCTTGTTGATAGACATCGCC
Source organism: Mojavia pulchra JT2-VF2 (assembly GCA_019359325.1). Classification (GTDB taxonomy): domain Bacteria; phylum Cyanobacteriota; class Cyanobacteriia; order Cyanobacteriales; family Nostocaceae; genus Mojavia; species Mojavia pulchra. Next base: position 696,592 of record JAHHHN010000001.1, read on the forward strand.
AAAAATTGAAAGCGCACTCAAACACCTCCTTGAGTAAAATTTAATGTTGGGTACTTCTCCAGCCATCCTGCAAAATAATTTTGGGTAAATGTACCTATCTAAAGTTTAGTCTCTCCCTTCAGATGATATATTTTTGGCCTTTTGCGTTTTTTATATCTTTAGATAGATGCAAAACACATTAATTGCTAAATGGCAATAATTAAAGAATTTTTTGATATTACTTTGATAAAAAATAAATTAAAACAAAGAAGGCAGCGTGACGTTGACATTACCATGATCAAACGCCAAGCTAGTTCAAAGAACCATTGGCTAGAGATTACAACCAAAAATTGCTAGTCGTGGAATAATCTAGTAAAGTACGTAAGTCTTACGTACCTTTTTTGACTTTTTTGAGGAAATTCTTGATGACCGCAACTTCTCCCCGATTAAAGCACGAGGTTAAAGACCTCGCCCTAGCTCCCTTGGGAAGACAGCGTATTGAATGGGCTGGACGCGAGATGCCAGTATTGCGGCAAATCCGCGATCGCTTTGCCCAAGAAAAACCCTTTGCTGGGCTGCGTCTAGTGGCTTGTGCCCATGTCACAACCGAAACAGCACATCTAGCCATCGCGCTCAAAGCTGGTGGTGCAGATGCGATTTTGATTGCCAGCAATCCCCTATCAACTCAAGATGACGTAGCTGCTAGCCTCGTTGTCGATCATGAAATACCCGTTTTCGCGCAAAAAGGCGAAGATAACGAAACTTATAACCGCCACGTCCAAATTGCTCTTGACCACCGCCCCAACATCATTATTGATGATGGTAGCGATGTGGTTGCGACCCTAGTTCAACAACGTCAACATCAAATTGCCGATTTGATTGGCACTACCGAAGAAACCACAACCGGAATTGTTCGGCTACGCGCCATGTTCAAAGATGGCGTTCTCACCTTCCCCGCAGTCAACGTCAACGATGCGGACACCAAGCACTTCTTTGATAATCGCTATGGTACTGGGCAATCAACCCTCGATGGCATTATCCGCGCTACAAATATCCTGCTGGCTGGTAAAACCATTGTCGTTGTTGGTTATGGCTGGTGTGGTAAAGGTACAGCACTCCGCGCCCGTGGTCTTGGCGGTAATGTAATTGTTACCGAAATCGACCCGATCAAGGCAATTGAAGCTGTAATGGATGGTTTCCGTGTGCTGCCAATGGCAGAAGCAGCTGCTCAAGGTGATTTATTTATTACAGTCACTGGTAACAAACACGTGATTCGCGCTGAACATTTCGATGTGATGAAAGACGGCGCGATCGTTTGTAACTCCGGTCACTTTGATATTGAACTTGACTTGAAATACTTAGCTGCTCAAGCTAAAGAAGTTAAGCAAGTACGTCCTTTTACTGAAGAGTATCGATTGCCAAGTGGCAAATCAGTGATTGTTTTAGGCGAAGGACGCTTGATCAACCTCGCCGCTGCGGAAGGACATCCTAGTGCAGTGATGGATATGAGCTTTGCTAACCAAGCTTTGGCTTGTGAATACCTAGTGAAGAATAAAGGTAAGCTTGAACCTGGTTTGCACTCAATTCCTACAGAAGTGGATCAAGAAATTGCCCGCCTGAAATTGCAAGCATTGGGAATTAAGATTGATACCCTAACAGCAGACCAAATTGAGTACATCAATTCTTGGACTTCTGGAACCTAAAGTTCACCCTAAGAATTTAGGGTTGCAGATATAACTTAATTTTTTACTGGGATGGGCAAGTTGCCTATCCCATTTTTATACATTTAATACCAATTCTTTATGTAGATGCACTAAATTTTTGGTTTTGCTGAAGTAGACATGAAATTTGCTCATTACTCCGCACCTTGAGAATTAAGGGATTTTTTGATCTTCATCGCAAAGAGAGATGATCCGATTTACAAAAGCTTTTAGTTCTGGACAGGACTGAATAGCAATCATCAGATCGTTGTCCTTCAAAATTTTTGCCCCATGAATAGGCTTATTATAGTCTTGGCGTCCTCCTGATTTGAAAATCTCCTTAATCCAGTAGGAAGGAGGTTTTTGGTGATTCACCGTCTCCGGAAAACCACTAGGAGCAGAGCGATTATGTTTTGCTAAGGATTGGATAGTTTTCCAGTATGGAAGAAGCCATGCTTCAAAGTCATGCAGTGCTGTGTGTGGATAAAATTTGGGGTTGTTACCAACCCAATTCATCATTTGGGCTTTAGCATCAGCCGCATCTTGAAAATCCTTAATTCCTGTATAAACGTCTGTGAGTGCAATTACAGCATCATAAGCACTATTGCCAGTCAGTAAATTTTCAACTACACGCCTGAGTTTTTCTTCTTTAGGAATTCGACCATTTTGCGGAATAAACTTGAGCCTTGGCATTTTTTGCCCTAAACGAGTTTGGAGAAACTCACGCAATTTTTCTCTAAAAGCTACCTCGGTAGCCCCTTCAACCAAAATAGCAATGTTCATGGACGACCACCCATCAAATTCATTGCCCAAACTTGATCAAGGCTGTAATCTACCAACCACTTATCCAGATCAAGCGTATCAGCCCAAGTCATCCTTGCTTCACCTTCTTCCAAATCGCAAATTAGAACCTCTTTTGGTTCAAGAAAACTAATCAGTCGGTCTGAATGCGTTGCTACTATAAGCTGTGTGTGTTTTGAAGCTTCTCTCATTAAATATACTAAATGTCTCAAAAGTTCGGGATGTAAACTGACTTCTGGCTCATCTAGCAGAGTGATTGTTGTTAAGCTTTGGCTTTGCAGAAGAGTAACTAACCAAAGGAAGCGCAGTGTTCCCTCTGATAGCTCATGCACATACATTGGCCCAGAGAAATTTCTATCTGTCCAAGTCATGGAGATAGTTCCTGCGGCAACTGGTGGAAAGTTTAACCGCTCAAAATCTGGAAATGCTGTAGAAATAACATCTTCAAGCATTTCAAAGCGATCTCTATCAGTTTCCCGAAGATCATAGAGGCAGGAAACTAAATCTTCACCACTTGCACCAGGCAGCTTTGCAGGACGCATTGCTTGAGGTAAACGAATTGGGCTTTTCTCTGAAACATCAAGTGCCCCGTAATAAGTACAAGAAGCAAGGATTTTTCTCAAGTTTTCAGGCTCGCGATACATCTTAGGAACTTGGGAAAGCGATGTTTCTAGATAATTATGTTCCCAGTTTGGTCTTAAAAGCCCGCTACCTTCCTGAAAATATTTAATGTCTAATCTATGCGATTCAATGTACTTAAATGGCTCAGGTTTACTTGGATTTCTTTGCTGTGTTAAAGTTTCATTTTTGATTTCATAAGATAAGCCTTTAGGAGACAATGTTAAACCATATTTCAAAGGTTCTTCTTCTGGCACTTTCATTGAAACTGCGATTTCGAGTTCCTGCGCTTTGCCTCTAGTCAAAATTTCGTTTAAACCACCTTTAAACTGCAATGTCTCTTGTAGCTTGCCATTGGCTGAAGCAGCTAGTGTTGAAAGAACATCTAAGAAAGAGGTTTTTCCTGCCCCATTCGCACCAATCATAACAATCAGATTTCTCATCTCAATATCGACTTGCCGAAGACGGCGAAAACCCCTTACCGATATATTTTCAAATCTATCCATACAGGTAACCACTATCATTGACAATAGTTAAACTTGCTTTAGCAGCAAGATTCAAGCCATCCCCAGTATATCTACGAAGATCTGGAGCAAACTACATGAATGGAGAAACCGCTCTATATAGTTCAAGTTGAGGCGGCATAACAACCCTGTTGCCAGCGGACGGTATAAGGTTACTTACTGATGCTGATTTGAAGGAAATCTGCCGTTACTGAACGGGAACGTTAAACCGATTTATATAAAAAATAAAAAAACTTTCGTTTTAAAGACTGCTTTTCACGTGGAATCATCATGCTAGAAACTAGAGAAGTGCGTTTGTCGTTCGCGTAGCGTCTCGAAGAGAAGGCATCGCCTGGGACAGGAATCCAACTTTTGAGCGTAAGCCATAAATTATTCTTTGAATTTCTTCTTGTGGGATAGGCAAGAGCCTATCTAATTTTTATGTATGCAAAAAAATTAGTCATCGTTTGCTGACAAAAATTTCATTGACAATAATACCAATTCTTCAAAATCAGGCGGCAGATGCAAACCCAGAAACCAAGATGAAACCTGACGCTTCTTAATTATGAATTAAGAATTGATATGAATTCTACTTTTGAACTCTAGCTTCAGCTAGCTAGAGCGATCGCCTTAGTAATGGATAATCTGTTTTATAATCTGCAAAGATTCGTATAGATTTTTGATTTACCTGTAGCGGTCAACAGCCATCTTTATTAGATGCTGTACCTAGGCTGTAATGCAGTCACATAGAGGAATGCACAATGTCAAATAGCTCAGGCCTGTATATTCTAATAGTCAGCGTTCATGGGTTAATTCGGGGACACAATCTAGAATTAGGACGAGATGCTGATACAGGCGGACAAATAAAATATGTGCTAGAACTCGCTCAAGCCTTAGCTGAAAACCCACAAGTAGAACGCGTAGATTTGGTTACTCGTTTAGTCAACGATCCCAAAGTTAGCCCCGACTACGCCCAACCCGTAGAAGTCCTGTCTGACAAAGCTCGAATTATTCGCCTTAACTGCGGCCCCCGTCGTTATCTCCGCAAAGAAGTTCTCTGGCCGCATTTGGATAACTTTGCAGATGAGTTACTCAGGCATCTGCGCCAAATCGGAAAATTACCTCATGTAATTCATACGCATTACGCTGATGCTGGATATGTGGGTTGTCGAGTTGCTGGTTGGTTAGGTATTCCGCTTGTACATACTGGTCACTCCCTCGGACGTGTGAAGCAAATACGACTATTAGAACAGGGAACCAAACCAGAAACCATCGAAAATAATTTCCATATCACAACAAGAATTGAAGCTGAAGAAACCACGCTTGCTAGTGCATCGTTAATTATTGCCAGTACCAATCAAGAAGTAACGCAGCAGTACGGAATGTACGATCACTATCAACCGCAACGGATGGTTGTGATTCCTCCAGGCGTAGTACTTGAGCGCTTTTACCCAGTTCCTAAAAATTGGCAGGAACCACCCATCTATGAGGAATTACAGCGATTTCTCAAAGATCCTCAAAAGCCAATTATTATGGCGATTTCTCGGCCAGCAATGCGTAAGAATGTCGGCACTCTCGTCAAGGCTTTTGGTGAAGATCCACATCTGCGTCATCTAGCGAACTTAGTCCTAGTGTTGGGGAACCGAGATGACATCACGACGATGGAATCGGGGCCGCGTCAGGTACTCACCGAAATTTTTCAGTTAATAGACCGCTACGACCTCTACGGGCATATCGCTTATCCCAAACACCACAGCGCCGATGAAGTACCCGAACTGTATCGACTGATTGCAAAAACACGGGGAGTCTTTATCAATCCGGCATTAACCGAGCCATTTGGTTTGACTTTAATCGAAGCTACAGCCTGCGGTGTACCAATTATCGCCACATCCGATGGTGGGCCGCGAGATATACTGGCAGCTTGCGACAATGGTCTGCTAATTGATCCTTTCGATATTAAACAGATCCAAGATGCTCTGCGAACGGCGTTGACCGATACCGAAAAATGGCAAGGTTGGTCTAGCAATGGTTTGAATAGAGTCCGGGCAAATTTCTCTTGGGATACTCACATAGAACACTATCTCGAACAAGTGCGTCAATTGCCACAACGAAGAGTCCAATCTATGCTCAGTCCCCTGCGGCAAGCGTTAGCAACCAAACAACCTGATTGGAACATACCCGATAAAAACCGCTTACCAACCGCAGATCGTTTTCTTGTTTGCGAAATCGATAACACTTTATTAGGTGACCAGACTGCACTGCAAAAGTTAATCGAGCGTCTGCATAATGAAGCCCATACTACTGGAGTGGGGATTGCGACCGGACGCAACCTAGAAACTTCTTTAGAAATGTTGGAAGAATATCGGTTCCCAATGCCAGATTTGCTGATTGTATCAACAGGTAGCGAAATCTACTATGGCCCTCAAGTAGTTGCAGATATGAATTGGCAAAGACACATCAGCTATCGTTGGCAAGCAGAGGAAATTCGTCAAGCAATGGCGGAACTACCAGGAGTGATGCTGCAACCCCCAGAAGCCCAAGGGAAGTTCAAGATTAGCTACTTTATCGATCAAGAAAAATCCATCGGCTTCCAAGAAATCATGCGTCATTTGCGACAGCATCGCCTCCATGTCAAAGGTATTTATAGCCACAATATGTATCTTGACCTGCTACCTATCCGGGCTTCAAAAGGAGATGCTATTCGTTATTGTGCTTTGAAGTGGGGGTTACCAATCAAACGGTTTTTAGTGGCTGGTGCATCGGGTAATGATGAATCGATGCTAGCTGGTAATACGTTGGGTGTGGTTGTTGGCAATTACAGCCAAGAAATTGAAAAGTTACGTGCCTATCCACAAGTTTACTTTGCCCAAGGGCAGTATGCCTGGGGAATTATGGAAGCGCTCGATCATTACGACTTTTTTGGTACTCTATCTAAGACAGAACTTGAAATGGTAGCAGTATAATAAAATACGTTTCTTTTTTCTAATCCAGTAATATTTTACAGCGATCGCCTGAATTTTTGCTCATGACCAACAGGCGATCGCTCTTCATACCAAGTTGCGTTCTGTTGTAGTAATCTTTCGTTAAGGGAGATTGCTTCGCTCCACTTTGTTTCGCTCGCAATGACAGTTGCTACTTTTGATTACAATTTGGTATCAGTGTTTAAAGCTGAGTAATTACGCAGATAAACCCAAATTATCCAAAAAAACAACTTTTTACGAAATCCTTCTTTTGTAATGGGAATTATAAAGTATTGAGCAATCAAATTTTGTGGCAATCGAAGTTTGCAGCAATTTTGATTAAGTTTCTGTCTGAGTTATCAAGATTATCAATATGAATGAAGATAGTAAATTTATGCGGCTGTTTGGTTCAGTATTTGGTGGTATAGGCAGTATATTTGCTGTCACAGGTATTATGATTGGATTGAATACTCATTCCTTTGTTGCTACGGCAATACCAGCACAAGGGACAATCATTAATTTGGTGCAACGTTCATCAACTGATAGTAAAGGTCGCTCCTCTTCTGTTTACTATCCAGTGGTGAAATTCTCTACACAATCAGGAGAAACAAAGGTATTTGAATCGGATACAGGTAGCAACCCACCAGGATTTACTAAAGGTCAGCAAGTAGAGGTCTTATACAGCCCTCAAAAACCAGATTCTGCCAAGATTAACTCTTGGAGCTATCTATGGTTACTTCCAGTTATATTTACTGGCTTAGGATCAACTTTTATGTTGATTGGAGGAGTTGTAATATTTAAGTCGTTTCCTCGCTTTAAGAGTGTTCGTTAATATCCCATCGTCAACGAGTGTTTTATTTAGAGAGCAACTGTGCATTTAATGCTTTAGTGATGCGATCGCCAGAAACTTCTAAGTGGGCTAGTGTGTAAACATCAAGGTTTTCATTGAGTTGTTTAAGCCTGATATCAATGGCTTTTTGTAGTTGGCGCAATTCATACCAAGCGAGTGTTCGACCATCTTCAGGCGCTTCAGCAGTACCCAGCACCATTTCTAGCAAAATATTGAGATGTTCCCGTTGCAATGAACGACGAATACTAGAAATTGGCTTTGGTTCTGGGGCTAAAACTTCTGTCCAAATACCTTTTTGCAGAGTGTCGAACAGCTCTGGTATGGAGAGTGCTTCTCCTGGCTGTGTTTTTAATTCTATATCTCGTAGACGATTCAGGCGATCGCTGTCTAGTAGCGATCGTAGCACCCCACTTTGGAACCCTAGAATACGTTCGTGAATAGGATAATCAAGGCGGTTATTAGGTACAGGACTACCCCAGTGTTGCCAGCGCGACGGTGCTAGCTGATTCAGCAATTGGGGTGAGAAACTAAAAGCATCCTCAGTAAATACATATTCTTGCAGCTTTGTCAACACCTGACGTTGCTTTTGTAGTGAAACTGGTACAAATGCCCAGGAGGTATCATCACTAAGTCGCAACGAGGAACGCTGCTCTGGGGCTGGGTACTGGGTACTGGGTACTGGGAAAGAATTCTTAAGCGAATCTAATGTGGTTTGTAACCCACTTGATTTGTCCAAATCCCCAATCCCCGATCCCCGATCCCCAGTCCCGAGTTTACTAGCATGGAGACGTTGAAACGATTGCCCACCAATGTATTCACAAAGCAAGGTGGCATTACGAAAATAGTATTTAAGTACTCTGTTGAATAAGACGCGCAGGTTGCTATAACTTTCTCCTGGTGACAAATAATGCTTATCAAGGCGCTGCCACATCACGCGGGCATTATCCATTTGCCACTGGGAATAAACCAACACGTCGTTACTCATGTCCCAGACATTTGCCAAAGGATTAACGTCCCAGATATCTTCATCCGTTGCGTAAGATAACTCTGGTTGCGGTGACACCAAAGCAATTTGTTCCAAAAAACTTTTTTCTGCTTCTGGAATAATTGCTTCAAGTACTGCTTGAGGGTTGATTTTATAGCCATACTCAATTGCCCATTCGTCATATGGCCCAACAACCTCTGGGAAATAATCACCTTGTTGTACTCCCTGCGGAGCCATATTCACAGGTAGATAATCCATTACCGAACCCGCTAAACCTTTAGTGTGAGTAATTTCAGTGTTATTTAATTCTTGGGGCGCTAACATGGTGCTGCCATGAAAGTTGTGGCGCAAACCGAGAGTGTGTCCAACTTCATGAGCAATGACAGAACGCAAATATTGATGCACATACTTTTTCATCGCTTCACTACCTGGTGTAGCGTTTTGCAAAACTGATAACGCCAGGGCCCCCATAGCTGCTTCATTTAAAGACTGTTCGCCATAGCAGAGATCAGAAGAAGGTAGAAGGACGAAATTATTACTTTTTGCCTTTTCTTGACACGGATTTCTGTTCAAAGATGAATTTGCATCCATCAGTGCGCGATACTCATGCTGAATTGAGCGCACCATATTGGCATCTACAATAATATCTGCATCCAATATTTCCCCAGTAAACGGGTTAACGCGCATTGGCCCTCTGGCAAAACCTGCATCCAGAGAATTGAACCAGCGAATAGTGTTGTAGCGCACATCAGCCGGTTGCCAATCAGCATCATCTGGCATTTGTCGCACTTCAATAGCATTTAGAAATCCTGCTTTTTCAAATGCTTTATTCCACATCAGAACGCCTTCACTAACTGCGCCGCGGTACTCTAAGGGCACAGCATTTTCAATCCAAAACACAATTGGCTTTTTGGCTGGAGATAAGGGTGCGTTAGGGTCGGATGGTTCCAGATGCCAACGATTGATGTAACGTACAAATGATTCTTGAGCGTTATTGTGAGAAAAATCTTGAAAGGCAGTAATAAAATATCCCACTCTATCATCAGCAAGTCTAGGAATATAACCGTTGTTTTCTCTCAGTTGGGAAAAACTGTAGTGTACCTTTAGGGTAAGCGCTCTGCTATCAGGTAAGGTGACTAAATTCGCTCCTTCTGATGATGAAAAACCGTAAATCGAATCAATCTCTACGTTTTCTGGGAAACTGTTAACATCACTAAAATATGACTTGCTTGCTTCCAGGTGGTAATCAGCTTGCAAAGAGTATTTTAATATAGGAGTTAATCCCGGAAAATCCTGCATTAACAGGTTATCTAGATTAATCAGAATATTTTTATTGTGTGGATCAATACTGTCTATTTCCAGTGAATACAGAACTGAGTCGCTAAATGAACGAGCAAGCGATCGCTGTTCTGGTTCACTTGTTTCTGTACGGAATTTAACATTACGCACAACAAAATGCAAATTATTATTTACCCGCCGGAAGTAAAACAGGAAATCAGAAAGCGGTAATCCACTATAAATCCCACTTTCCCCCAGGCCCGATTCTAATGTCACTGTAGCTAAGTAGTTTTTATTTAGCTGCTCTGGCTCAAGTTCCAAGTAAATTTTGCCGGAGTCTTGGCTGTGATAAAGCGTGAACAATCCCTCTAGTTTATCTGTTCCTTTGATTAGCTCACGAAATCGTCGCCAATCTTCCTTTCTAGCTTCCCCAAAATAATTCTCAGCACTTGCTAAGTTTTCAACTACTGGGAGTGCATCTAATTGCTGCACATAAATATTTGGAAGATTTGGAAGTTCGTTGGCTCCGGCATAATTATTACATAGTAATAAGTTATACAGTAATAATGTATAGATTGCTAATTTCTTGATCCAGTATTTCATCCTTTGGCTTTCCACCTGAAGCGGTTTTAGTAACGGGGAAAAATGTGGATTAATGCATCGTCTGTAAGTCTATCCAAATACTTAGAACTTACGTACTGTATAAATCCACCTTAAATTAGACAAACAATTGAATTGTTTGCCATCAGAGAAAATAACGCCACTAATCTAAAAGTAGTGTGGCTTTTAATTCCTATTAAAACTTTTTAGAAATTAATCGTTGATTAAGATGAAACTAATTATACATCAAAAAAATATGTCTAAAGATATATTGCACTTAAAACCAAAGAGAGATTTTTTTGGTAGTTATCTCGTATTAAAGACCAAAAAATGCCGAAAAAATGTATTTAGTGCTACATTTGGCAGTGGTGATCGCTCTTACAGATAATTATTTGAGTTGTATAAAAATTTTATTTATATAGAAAAAATTTTAAATGCAACCGATATCTTTCAATAAAAATGCGGGTTATTACTTAGAAAAACCAAAAAACGTCTAAATAATTACTTAAGTATAAGTATATATCCTGAATATTAAGAACTACGCATGAAAACAAAAAATTGTTGGGCGGGTAGCGTGTGAGAGTATAGGGAGAATGGCATTTAAAAGCCTTACACTCCCATTCCCTTACACCTTTACATCCAGCCTCACAATTAATTTTTCAGATATGGATCTCTACTAGAATTCAAGCAGCACACAAAATAGGGGTAGATTTTAAACCCACCCCCGCTTCTAAGATATTTCGCCCAACTGCTGCTGCTACAGGCTTGAGACTATCAACCAAATTCACCATATCTTCTAAAGACAGTGCTTGACGGGCATCGGAAACTGATTTTTCTGGTTCTGGGTGACATTCAATAATTAATCCATCTGCCCCACAAGCAACAGCAGCCCTAGCCATAGGTGCTACTAACTCTCGTTTACCTACAGCATGGGATGGATCTACAATCACAGGTAAGTGAGTAATCTGCTTGAGAGCTGCCACTGCTCCTAAATCCAGCACGTTGCGAGTGTAATTATCGAAGCTGCGGATACCTCTTTCACACAACACCACATGAGGATTGCCGTGACTCAAAATATATTCCGCAGCCATGACGAATTCTTCAATTGTTGCTGCCAAGCCACGCTTGAGTAATATCGGCTTTTTAGCTTCTCCTAAAGCTTTGAGCAAGTCGAAGTTTTGCATATTGCGGCTACCAATTTGAAGCATATCAGCGTGGGCGGCGACTGCTTCAATTTGGGAAATTGACATAACTTCAGTAACGACGGGGATATTGTAGCGCGATCGCACCGCTGCTAATATTTCCAGCCCTTCCTCTCCCATCCCCTGGAAAGCGTAGGGAGAGGTACGGGGTTTGTAAACGCCGCCACGTAATGCCTGCACGGGTGCAGCAGACAACTTTTGGGCAACTGTCTCCATTTGTCCTAAGCTTTCAACTGTGCAAGGGCCACCAATAATTACTAGTTCTTCGCCGCCGAAAGCAACTGTTTCTGAAAGTTTGATAACTGTTTGGTGGTGAGGATGAGATTGGGAGGCGAGTTTGGCATTAATCATGATCAGTTTTTCCTTGTAGGGGGGGGATTTGAGGGCTTGACAACAAAAAGCCCGGAATCTCGTTATGAGTTCCGGGCGGGCGCTTTGCAATTTATCGGCATGACGCTATTTACCCGGAACTTGCTCTGGGCCAAAAGTAAAAGCCGTAAAACCAACTATGAAAATAGGTCATGACGATGGAATTCTCCTGAAAAAACAAAAACCGCAGAGTTTGCTCTGCGGTTCACCGGGCGGTTTCCATGTGGAAACTTAATTCACTCCCGGTGAACCGCCTTAAACCAAAAATAAAAGTAGGATTTGCTGCTGGTCATTTGTAGGGCACTCAGCTGTAAATTTAATATACGCCTGACTATAAAAGTCACAATAACAGACACAGTTGGTCGCGTCAATACCCCCGCAACATTCAAAAAAGGGTTAAACTCAGTACTATTGCGCCTGTTAAGGCTTTTACCCGATTTATACCATCAGATTTATGTGAACTTACAAGTACTTTTGGGTAGAGGTTAATGGGAATAAAAAACGCTAAAAAAATTGTTAATTCATGATTTTCCCCAATTTTGCCGTAACCCAATCAATATATCAGTGCCACTAAGTCTTATGATGCCTCGTTCTCAAATCTTAGCTACATCTTTCGACCATCAAGGAGCTTACCCGTGCCCAGTTTGCCGCGTCGGTAAGATTACTCCCATGCCATTGATGGAAGCAATGGCTTGTGATTTCTGCCAAGAGATTTTTACAGTCAACTTAGAACAACAGCAAATCAAGATGCCTTCTAGACAACCTCCGCTCATTTGGCGTTGGAATGGATTTAATTGGACAGAAGCCCAGTTAGAAGGTGTGGAACTAGGTTGGGGCTATGGGTTAGCAGCGATCGCTTTTATAGTTCTTCCTACAACTTTAATTGGTATAGTAGCTTATAATTTTCCCCCTACTTCACATCAACCTATTACGTGGTTGCCATATATCTGGACTATATTAACTTTTTTGTTACATTTAGCAATTATCCTTTGGATTTTTATTGAGATTTATCAGATTCCAGTTGCAGCTTATTTTAGAGCGATGAATCGATGGAGAAATGGGGAGATGGGAAGATAGAGTATATAAATAAACAAAATAACTTTGTACAACTTCGCCATTTAGCTAGTTGCTACAGAAATACCTAGCTTTTCGTTTCAGATTTTGAGAGAGTAAAATTTAGTTGATCTGAGCATCGGCGCAGGATCAACAGCAGCAAGCAGTACATCTAGCTGTATCTACAAAAATAAGGGCATCAGTAACCATTGATTGTCCAATTGAGCAATACAACTATTTGTTACCATTTTTAGACAATGTTTCAGAGGAGTAGATAAATACAATAAATCCACTGTACAGGTGATTTTTGTCATCGTTAAGAACTGATAAAATTGCTCTACTGCGTCAGTTAGCATATAAATATGTCAGATTTTGGTAAAAAGCTATTACTGCTTAACTAAGATAGCAAGCTAGTTAAGTTGCTAAAAATATTGCGAATCGTACTGAAAAATCTCAAATTATATCTAATCTGAAAATGCAGAATGTAACAGAGATTTAATAAATGATTAAGCCGATAGATGGCTGCATTACTCATAATTAAGTTGATTGTCCACTAAAACATCTTATGAGCGAATTGGAGCGGTATTATAGAGTCTTGGAATTAGAGCCTGGGGCTACACTTGAGGAAGTGAACCAGGCTTATAAAGATTTGGTTTTTGTTTGGCATCCCGATCGCATTCCCAAAGAGAATCACCGCTTACACCAAAAAGCTCAAGAAAAGCTGAAAGCAATTAATGAAGCTCGTGATAGATTGCGGTCTTTAAAAGTTAAGCATCAAACTGTAACTCACTCGCCGCCACCTCAACAGAGAAAGCCACCCCAAACAACTCATCAAGCACCACCAAAAAACCCAGATTTGAGTGGTCAAGATTTTAGCCGGGCAAACTTGAGCAACAAAGATTTATCAGGTAGAAACATGAGTTTTGCCAACTTGAGTGGTGCTAATCTCAGCGATACTTTTATGCACAAAGTTATTCTTAGAGGGGCAGATTTATCGGAAGCAAATTTGTTTAGAGCCAACCTACTTTTAGCTGATCTTAGAGAAGCAAATTTACGTTCTGCTAACTTAATTGGTGCGGATCTTAGCGGCGCTGACCTGCGAGGAGCTGACTTGACAGGAGCACGTATGCGTTCTGGCGAGCGCCTTCTTGTTAAACTGATTGGGGCTAATTTAGCTGGGGCAATTATGCCTGATGGCGCAGTTCATCAATAATTAGTATTTTACCTTCATTCCGTAATGGGTGTGAGTAAGCTAATATACTTGCTTTCAAAAAGCATTTTGCAATCTTGTGGGTAAGCTGAAGGGGCGACATCAAAGCGAAATGGTATAATGCCCCTCACCCAGTTCGTTATTGTTTGTACTGCTTTATTCCTTAAATTATTTTAGTAATAAAATACACGCATAGAAGAAAGATGATTTTTCCTTAATGCTTGTAAAGGATATTGCATCTTTCATTAATACGTGTTATTACGATTTGCAATGTAATTTTTTTAAAGCAAACTGGATTGGGACACTTGGGTTTTCAAAAGTTAAAAATTTGAGGCTACCCTTAATACTTCTGTAATGACGTGTATATAACTGGTTGTGAAAGATGTGATTTAAGTCAGGCTGAAACAAAGTTTAGATAAAAATTAGAGTATTTATATGCAACTAGTTAGAAATATAACTGCATTATTTAAACTTCCTAAGATTTCTAAGCTGACTTCACAGGAATTTGTGCCTGAAACGCAATTAAACCATCAAGGGTGGATTAGCCGCCGGTTTAGTCGTCTTAACATCAGTCAAAAAATTGCTTTAGGATATGCAGTGGCTATGGGTGTTGCTGTGGTAGGAACAGCAACTGGATTTACCTTAGGAGATTATTATCAGCGACAAGCGTTATTAAGAAAAGAACAGGAATTCAAAGAAGTCCGCCTGGTTAACAATTTAGAAACTACTCTATTACAAGTACAGACTCACCAGCATAAGCTCATTATATTAACAGACTTAAAATTGCTCCAGCAGGAATACTCGCATTTATTTGAACATACTGCTGAACTCAACGAGCTATGGTCTGAAATTCAGGCTGACACCACTAATAAAAATTACCAATATGATCAACATGATGAAGGTCTACGACAGTTTCTCCAAAATTATGCGTATGTACCAAAAGCATATAGTCAGCAAATAAGAGCAATACTACAGCAAATTGACCCATCTACTTGGAAGTCAGAGAATATTTCTATATTTAAAAAACAACTATTAGAGTTTACAAATGGGCCGCTATACCTCAAGTTACATCAAGCTTCAGATGCATTAGAAGAAGTAGTTGAGGCGTCTTATAAAGAATTAGAAGATGCAGAAGCCGCTGTACAAGCTGCTCAAAGACTGCGAGAACAGATTATTTCTGCCAGTATAATGCTGTCAGTGGCGATCGCTATTTTATTGGCAAGCTATACAAGTCGGGCAATTGCTCATCCCCTCGAAGCTGTTACTAATATTGCCGAAAAAGTTACCCAAGAATCTGACTTTAGTTTGCAAGCACCTTTAACCACAACAGATGAGGTAGGGAAACTAGCAACCTCATTTAACCAACTGATTCAACGGGTAAATACTCTTTTAGAAGAGCAAAAAGCAGAAGCTTCTCAGCAATTGATTCAGAGTGAGAAAATGTCTAGCCTTGGGCGGATGTTAGCGGGAGTAGCCCATGAAATTAATAATCCAGTCAACTTTATCTACGGTAATATCCAACATACTAGCGCCTATTTCCGGGATCTTTTAGACCTGCTGGTAGCCTACGAAGCAAAAGCCAGCGATGATGTCATCCAAAATATATCTGAAGAAATTGATCTAGAATTTTT
Source organism: Mojavia pulchra JT2-VF2 (assembly GCA_019359325.1). Classification (GTDB taxonomy): domain Bacteria; phylum Cyanobacteriota; class Cyanobacteriia; order Cyanobacteriales; family Nostocaceae; genus Mojavia; species Mojavia pulchra. Next base: position 712,331 of record JAHHHN010000001.1, read on the forward strand.
GCGAGAAGACTTGCCCAAACTGTTGCAATCTATGGAAGTAGGGGCTACTCGTGCTAAAGAAATTGTCTTGAGTTTGAAGAACTTTTCTCGCTTGGATGAAACCGAACTGCATCCAGTTGATTTGCACGCCTGTATTGATAGCACTTTGCTAATTCTCAACAACCGTACTAAAAAAGGCTTAAGTATTATTCGTGACTACAAAAAATTACCAAGTATTGAAGGTTATGCAGGTTCCCTCTACCAAGTATTCATGAATATATTATCTAACGCCATGGATGCCTTGGAATCACAAGATGATTTACAAGCATCTAAAGAGATTGTCATTACCACACAACATTTAGAAGAAAACTGGGTATTGATAAAAATTGCAGATAACGGCCCAGGTATTTCTCAAGAACATCAAACGAAAATATTTGAGGCTTTCTTCACAACTAAACCTATAGGAATTGGTACAGGTTTAGGGTTGTCTATTAGCCACCAGATTGTGGTAGAAAAACATGGTGGCAAACTAAGCTGTGAGTCAGAGGTTGGTAAGGGCACAACATTTGCGATCGCTTTGCCCATTAAGCATCAAACTATAAATAAGGCATCTACCCAAATGCCTATTATAGCTAGTAGCTTATCTTGAAAATTGGGACTGGAGATTGAGAAAGGCTCCCCCTACTTGCCTAAATGTATCAATATTAAGGTAGCGGTATTACCCGTGTTGTCAACAAAGTTAAGAAAGTAACTTTGCGTTACCTGCAATGTGAGAAACTTGGCAACAGTTCTCAACTGAGCCAACAGGGTCTGTCGTTTGGAACTTTGAAAATTTTTAGTCAATAAGCAGGGTGAGGTAATATCTCGATTTAAGAGTAGTGTCAAGGCATATTCACCAGAATTAATTGCCACCATTGAAGGTGAATTAGTAAAATAGTCAACTCCCAAAAGGAGAATTGAAAATTTACGATTCACACTTCACAATTAAGAATCTCCTGTAATAAATTTAGGGAGTTCTGAAGTAGTACAGTTAAGTGAAAATAAACGTACCATCCAAAAACTTAAAACCGTTGATATATAGAGTCTTGGGATTTTAAATTACCTATAGAGGTAATCGAATATTGAATTAAACTTAAATAGATATGAACATTGCAATCATTGGCTGTGGCTATGTAGGTTATGCAGTTGCCCAATATTGGCAACAAAAGATGAGTTATTTTGTTACTGCAACCACAACTACACCTGGGCGTATCCCTGAACTCAAAGCAGTAGCTCAAAACGTCGTAGTAACTCAAGGAAATGACCCAGAGGGTCTAAAAGCAGTATTACAAAATCAAGATGTAGTGCTGTTGAGTGTCGGAGCAAAAGGTGCAAATCTCTATGAAGAAGCTTATTTGCAAACTGCCAAAACTTTAGTTTCAATTTTACCAGATATTTCTAGCTTACGGCAATTAATATATACAGGAAGTTATGCTGTTTATGGTGATAGAAATGGTGGATTTGTAGATGAAGAAACAACAGTCGCACCGAGCAGTGACAATGGCAAAATTCTTAAAGAAACTGAGGAAATATTGCTATCAGCCTCCAGTACCAATCTCCACATTTGTATCTTACGTTTAGGAGGAATTTATGGGACTGGTAGGGAACTAATAAAAATATTTGGTCGCATCGCTGGCACAACTCGTCCTGGCAATGGTGATGATCTCACAAATTGGATTCACCTTGATGATATTGTCAGTGCCATTGATTTTGCTCGCCAACACCACTTGCAAGGCATTTATAACCTTGTAGATGATGCACATCTTAGCAGTCGTGAATTGTTTGATACTGTGTTAGCAAAACATAATTTACCTCAGATTATATGGGATGCTTCTCTCCAAAGTAACCGTCCATATAATGCTTGGGTATCAAATCAAAAAATTAAGAATACGGGATACAAGTTAATACATCCACATATGCTGTTTTAGCAAAGATTCAAAACTTAGAAATATGCAATCATCTAATGTAGCTCAATCACCCGATTTGACAACTTCCTTGACTCAGTTTTATAGCTGGCTTAATTATCGTTGTGCCTATGAAGTTCTTCAACCGACTACTTCAACACCTGATGGTATTCCTCTGCTATTAATTCATCCAATTGGAGTGGGATTATCAAGAAAATTTTGGCAGCGATTTTGCCGTGAATGGCATGAAACAGGGCATCGTAATCTAATTTATAACCCTGATTTGTTGGGCTGCGGTGACAGTGATATACCCCACATAGCTTACACTCCTAATGATTGGGCAGAACAGTTGCATTGCTTTTTACAAACAGTAGTACAACAACCTGTGGTTGTAGTTGTACAAGGTGCTTTATTGCCTGTTGCCATCAGATTAGTTCAAAAGGAAAACAATTTAATTCACTCTCTTGTACTTGCTGGCCCTCCAGCTTGGTCTATAATCACCAAAAAATACCCAGAATGGCAGCAAAAACTTACTTGGAATCTCCTTGATTCGCCTTTGGGTTATAGTTTTTATCGTTATGCACGCACTCCAAAATTTTTGCGTTCTTTCTCAACTCGCCAACTATTTGCTTCAGGTGACACGGTTGATCAAGAATGGTTGAATACTTTGGTCGCAGGTGCAGAAAATACTGGTAATCGCTATGCAGTGTTTTCATTTTTAGCTGGGTTTTGGCGACAGAATTACAGTAGCGATATCGCATATATTAATCAACCAACATTAGTAGTTGTTGGAGAAACAGCATCGAGTATTAGCCAAGAAGGTAAAAAAGAGACACCAGATGAACGCCTAGCTGACTACCTCGCTTGTTTGCCTCAAGGACGTGGAATTAAATTACCTGGGCGAAATGTTTTACCATACGAATCGACGCCTGAATTTGTTGCAGCGATCGCACCATTTATAGATCAAGCTTAAAGGGTTCCCTGTAATTGCTCACTGGTTGACAATTATACTAACCATCCCCTCATACTATCAAAGAATTGACTCCAGGAGACTAAGTAATGCTTTCTAATCGCAAAGGACAAAGAGTTCCTAATGTTACATTTCGCACACGTCAGAACAATCAATGGGTGAATGTAACGACTGATGATTTATTTGCTGGGAAGACAGTAATTGTCTTCTCTTTACCAGGTGCTTTTACTCCGACTTGTTCTTCCACCCACTTACCTGGCTATAACCAGATGGCGAACGTGTTTAAAGAAAATGGCGTAGATGATATTATCTGCATTTCCGTCAATGATGCCTTTGTGATGGATGAATGGGCAAAAAGCCAAGAAGCTACCAATATTACCCTAATACCAGATGGTAATGGTGAATTTACTGAAGGTATGGGGATGCTAGTAGATAAGTCAGATTTGGGCTTTGGTAAGCGATCATGGCGCTATTCTATGCTGGTTAAGGATGGTGTAGTTGACAATATGTTTATTGAGCCGGAAGAACCAGGCGATCCTTTTAAGGTATCTGATGCTGAGACAATGCTCAGATATATCAACCCTGAAGCAGTTAAACCCAAACAGGTTTCCCTGTTTACAAAAGTAGGTTGTCCGTTCTGTGCCCGTGCCAAAGCAATGCTTAAAGAGCATAATATGAATTACGAAGAAATTGTCTTAGGTAAAGATGTAACTACCTACTCTTTAAAGGCAGTTACAGGTGCGACAACAGTCCCCCAAGTATTTGTCGATGGGCAACTCATTGGTGGTTCGGAGGCGCTAGCAGCCTACTTAGGTGTCTAATAAACTGCCGTTAATGACAGATTGAGGCTGATATGGGGACTTTAAGCGCCTAAAAGCGTATCTTGCACCTCGCTTTAAGTGCATACGGTTCGGTACCCCCCCAACCCCCTTTTTAAGAAAAGGGGGCTATTTTTTATGAAATAAATTTTTTAGCGGACGGAAAAGCAGGTGCAAGATTTGAGTAAAGGGTTTTCTCAAACATTCGTTAACGGAAAAGCAGAAACTTAAATAAATGTAAAATTTAATTGCGGTATTGTAAAAAGAAGCTTTACATCAAATAAGTTATGAGCCGGTCTGAAGACATCCCCGACCAAACTGCTTCTTTGACTAACCACGATCGCAAACCGATTCATATACCTGGCTCAATCCAACCTCATGGTGTACTACTGGTAGTCAATCCCCAGCTAGAGATACTCCAAGTTAGCAACAATAGCCAAGACCATTTGGGCAAAACTACCCAGGATTTACTTGGTCAATCTCTGAACTGCTTGCTTGACCATCGGCAAGTTGAAGCGATCAAGCAGTGCTGGGAAAAACAAATTGGTAGTGTCAATAGTCATAAAGTATCAATAATTACTTTAAATGAAAAGCGATACTTCGATTGCATTGTTCATCGTACAGAAGATGCTGTAATCCTTGAGCTAGAACCAACAGATTCTGCATCTGAGGTGAGTTTCTTAAGCTTTCATGCCTTAGTCAGTGAGGCGATCGCACAGATGCAAAAAACCTCAAATCTGACAGAATTTTTACAATTAGTAGCAACAGAAATCCGGCAAATTACGGCTTTTGATCGGGTAATGGTCTATCAATTTGACCACCAAGGAGCAGGTTCAGTCATTGCTGAAGCAAAACGACAAGATTTATCGCCATATTTAGGGCTTCATTATCCAGCTACAGATATTCCCAAGTCGGCTAGGGATTTATATACGCGTTGTATGCTGCGATTTATCCCTACTATAAATGCCCAACCAGTCAAACTAGTCCCCATTGAAAATCCCATCACACAGCAACCTATCGACTTAAGCTTGTCTATACTCAGGAGTGTTGATTCATGTTGTGTTGAATACCACCAAAATATGGGTGTGACGGCACTATTGGTAATCTCGCTAATTCAAGAACAAAAACTTTGGGGATTAATTTCCTGTCACCATGCAACTTCAAAGTATCTGTCTTACGAAGTGCGGAAAATATGCGAATTCTTAGGACGGATTGTGTCTTTAGAATTAGTACACAAAGTTAGTCAAGTAGAACAAGATTATAAAGTCAGACTCCAAGCTCTACAATCTGAGTTCATAGAATCTATTTCCCAAGCAGATAATTTTATCGATGCCCTGATCAAACCAGAAATTCGCTTGCTCGATCTTGTTAGTGCCTCTGGAGCAGCAGTTTGCCTGGATAATGAAATTACACTTGTGGGAGCAACACCTAATATTGAACAAGTTCGTGCCCTAATTGAATGGGCAGACACTCAGGTTAGCGACAACCTATTTTCCAGCGATTCTCTACCGAAGTTTTACCCAGAGAGTATAGTATTTAAAAATACTGCCAGTGGCTTGTTGTTACTGCGGATTTCTCAAGTCCGGCGCTATTACATTCTTTGGTTTCGCCCTGAAGTCATCCAAACGGTAGATTGGGCAGGGAACCCGAATGAATTTACTCAGGTTGAGCAGGCAGATGACAGTGTTAGCCTTGGGCCTCGAAAATCCTTTGCAAAATGGCAGGAGACAGTTCGATTAACTTCGCTACCTTGGGAAAGCTGTGAACTTGACTGTGCCCTTGCTCTCAGGAATGCGATCGTCGGTATTGTACTATCTAAGGCAGATGAGTTAGCCAAAATCAACCTAGAATTAGAACGCAGCAACCGAGAACTAGCCTCCTTTGCCTACGCTGCTTCCCACGACTTAAAGGAACCTTTGCGGGGTATCTACAATTACTCAACAATTCTGCTGGAAGACTACGCTCAAATTTTGGATGATGAGGGGATTGAGTATTTAGAAACAGTAGTTTCCTTATCGGTAAGGATGGAAACTCTCATTAATTCTCTGCTGCGGCTCTCGCAGTTAGGAAAAGCAGAGCTGCGAAAGCAATCCACCGATCTCAATGAATTACTCACTCAAGTGATTGATGTCTTTCGCGCCAGTCGCCAATACTCTGAGCTTATAGATATTCGCATTCCCCGACTTTTGCCCACAGTTGAGTGTGATTCGGTTCTGGTTAACGAAGTTTTTAGTAATCTCATTGCCAATGCCCTCAAATACAACGATAAGGCAAAGAAATGGGTTGAGATTGGTTACCTGGATAAGAATGAGGAGATTTCAACAGGGCTACTGCAACCAAAAAAGCAAAGTTCAGTACCTCCTGTCTTTTATGTACGGGATAATGGTATCGGAATTCCAGAGCATCACCTAGAAACCATCTTCCGACTTTTTAAGCGGCTTCACTCTCAGGAAAAGTATGGTGGCGGAGTAGGTGCGGGGCTAGCCATTGCCAAAAAGATTGTAGAGCTGCATAACGGTCGGATTTGGGTTGAATCTACCTTAGGGCATAGCTCGACATTCTATTTTACGCTGGAATAGTTTAAGATAATTAACAAAAATACTTTGTTTATTACGTTTTGTTAAGAAACTAATGGCGACAAAACTTCATGAACCATTGCTGGTTGTTGAGGACAGCAATGAAGATTTTAGGATGCTGCAACGCCTCATGCGACGGCTAGCTGTCCAGAACCCTATATATCGCTGTACTAATGGGGATGAGGTTTTAGACTTCCTCTATCGAAATGAGAACAACGAGAATTCTCATCTACCACCACGTCCCTCTATTATCCTTCTCGACCTCAATTTGCCAGGTATAGACGGTCGAGATATCCTAGAGCGGCTCAAGCAAGATAGAAGTTTCAAAAAAATCCCTATCGTTGTTTTCACCACATCATCCAACCCTAAGGATATTGAATTATGTTACCAAAAGGGTGCAAATGGCTATTTAGTCAAGCCGATGGATGCTCAAGAACTGCAAAAGACAATTCAGGCATTTGTAGCCTATTGGCTTGAAACCAACATTCCGCCAGTCTCAGATTAATTTGGGCATCACCTGTTGATGAGGGAGTAGGAAAACAAGGATAATAATGGAACTTGGAGGACATAGAGACATTTTTCCTCCCTGATTTGCTGCATCTGGTTATCTTTGCCAGATTTGTCGTTTCCATTTTCTTCCTCTTCTCACTGCTGACTGACGGCTCAATGCTGAGGTGGTTATTTAGGTAGGCTTCGGCAATAAATTTAAATTTTAGATTTCCTTTATATTTATTTTAGATTATTTTTAGAATTATGCAAGAAATCGTGAACTGGACAAAAAAATATCAAATTAGGGCTTAATCCTGAAAATCCTATGCTGGACACATGGACACTACTCATCATCGATGATTGTGCAGCTGATCGGAACATATATCGTCGATATCTGTTGAAAGATCCACACCAGTCTTACAAGATTTTGGAGGCAGATTGTGCAGAAGACGGGCTAGCTTTGTGCCAGAAAATTCACTGTCATGTGATTCTGCTCGATTTTTGCCTACCTGATATGAGTGGGTTAGAGCTCTTCGATAAGCTGAAGCAGGAAATATTTGAAATACCTGTGCCCGTAATTATGTTGACAGGGCGTGGTGATGAAGAGGTTGCCGTGCAAGCAATGAAGCAGGGAGCTCAAGATTATTTAGTCAAGCAATATCTCAAGCCTGATGTACTGCAATTAGCTGTCCGCAATGCGATCAAGCAATCATGCTTGCAGGCCCAACTGTGTAAAAATCGAGAACGACAGCGCTTAATTGCTACGACTGCTTTACGAATTCGTCAGTCTCTGGATCTGGAGCAAATTTTGAATACTGCTGTAGCCGAGGTACAGCAACTGCTGAAGTGCAATCGCGTCATGGTGTATCAATTCGCGCCAGATATAGGCGGTAAAACTGTCGCCTCTTCAGTTGATTCATACCAGACTATAGCACTGTGCAATAACATCCAAGATGTCTGCCATCAGGTAGGAGGCGAAGACCATCATTGGGGATGTAAATTACCAATCTCTGATGTCTACGAGGCTGGCTTGGATAATTGTTACCCCAACTTGTTAGAGCAATTTAATACAAAGGCAAATTTGGTAGTTCCGATTAATTTGAGTACCCATGAGAAGCGCAAAGACAAGCTTTGGGGCTTATTGATTGCCCACCATAGTTCAGGAGAGCGACAATGGCAATCTGATGAGGTGGAAATACTCAACGAAGTATCAGTGCAACTAGCGATCGCCATCCAACAAGCTGAATTGCTAGCCCAAACTCAAGCAGCTCTTGTCAAGGAAAAGCAACTTAATGCATTTAAATCTAAAATCGTGGCGACGGTTTCCCATGAATATCGCACGCCGTTAACTTCAATACTGGCTGCTGCATCCACTCTCATACAACACAGCCATCGATTGGATGAGTCTAAACAACAAAGGCTACTGGGAATTATTGAGCAGAAAGCAAGGTCAATGTCCAAACTTGTGGATAATATGCTGGTAGTTAACCAATTTGAGCTGGACAAAACCAAGTTTAAGCCAATCCCCCTCGATTTGTTGCAATTTTTCTGCGACCTCATAGAACAAGAGCGAGAAACAGTCAGCGATCGCTATCAATTGATTTTTAAAACTACTGGAAATAACACATACTTGTGGGGCGATCGCGGGCTTTTACAGCAAATATTTGTAAATTTAATGTCTAATGCTCTTAAGTATTCTCCCCATGGAGGCAATGTAGAATTTCACCTCATCGGTACAGACTCAGAAGTGATGTTTTACATCAAAGATGAGGGCATTGGTATACCGATCGCAGATCAAAAAAACTTATTTAAATCCTTCAGCCGAGGCAGTAATGTTGGTACTATTCCTGGGACAGGCTTAGGACTAGCGATCGCCAAATCTTGTGTAGAATTACATGGTGGTAGCATTACTTTGTTCAGCCAAATGGGGCAAGGAACTAAAGTGACAGTCAGCTTACCAAAGCAACTCACCTGTGATTATTAGTAAGCAGCACAAAGCTTATCTTTAGCATTAATAATATTAATAGCTTCTTGACTAAGCAATCAAGGTCAACTAAGCATCTAACAAGCTCAAGGTTAGCTCGAAGGTGCAATCTTACTACAGCAATTGCGATTTAATAAAATCATAGCCATTATCAAAGCGTGGTATCATATCACGTCCGGCAAATCACCCCTAATGTCATTGCGAGTGGAACGAAGTGAAACGACGCAATCGCAATGTTTTTGGGATTGCTTCCCTACGGTCGCAATGACGGTTATTTGAATGGACATGATATCATTCTGCAATTCAAGCTATTTAATGCATTGACAATATCTGGGCTGTCAAAATCTTTGGAGTTGCGATTGAGGAAACACGCTAGTTGAGGTTTATGCTGTCGAAGATGAGCGATTACTGATGAATAGACAAGAGCATCTTGTGGGCCTAAATCGTAAGGATCTTCATATTTGCTGCCTCACTAAGAATATTAACCGTCAGCGCAATTACTTCTGCACTCTTCAAAAATCGCTCCCGATAGTCCACAAATCTTTGCCTTTCCTCCCCGCTACTTTGAACTAACAAACTTTCAATATCTCGGATACTGTTAATTCTGGTTGTGTATGATGCTGTGCGTGCTAGTTGTCGTAATTCATTATTGAGAATTTGTTGTAGATCCCTACGGCTCTTTGCCTGACGAGTTAGTTTTTCATGAGGTTCAGCCAGACTATATGCTGGTATGATCATCTGTGCCTGCCCTGCTTCGCAAAGTTGCAGAATTTGTTCACAACTTGCAAACTGTTCTTGTTGAAAGACCAGTTCCAAAACAAAATTAGTTTCAACGTAAATATTCACGCAACAGCCTCGTGGTCGAAATGACCTCCGGCTATTGCAGGATACAGTCCTGACTCAATCAGCCATTGCTCAGATGAATCAATTTGTTCAGGAAGTTTCTCAGAGTGAATAACTTCACTAAGCCAGGATGCAACGATCAGTTCCAGACTCTGAGGATTTATTTGATTAGCAGATACCCCAGCTTGTTCAAAGTAAGGTTGAAGAATAGAACACGCATCTATGGTGTAAGTTGGCTCACTTTGATCTAACTGTGCAGCAACATTACTCCACAAGTAAAACCGATCTGGAAATACCATTAAAAAGTAAGGAGCTTTTGGAAAAATTCCGTGTGCAAGAATATTGCGACGAAGCTGTGCTGCCCAATCTGCTAAGGCATTAATTTTGTTCTTGACTTCGACAACTAGGATTAATTGGTTATCTCGGTCGTAAATCGCTAAATCCCAGGCAGCATCCCGACGACTCAACATGAGCAAGAACCAATTGTATAGCTGACTTAATTTTACCCAGATACTGCATCTGAATCTAATCTCCACTCATGTTTCAGCAATTGCTGGTATGTTGTTTCCTGGACTATCATTTGCTTATGTAATATGAGCAAGAACTCTTGGGCTTGTTCACGGGACATCTGCTGCACTTGGTCGGCAAAGCAACGGATACTAAATTCTTGTTCCAAAGATAATTTGATAGGCTGATTCATTCTGGTTCCTATGTCAAAAAAATTAAATTAGAAATTACTATGATGATGTGCTAATGCTGTGATTTCTCCTTATGAGTGGAAATGCATTACCACTGGTTCGCTGATATAAACTTTTGCCTCTATAAAGAAGCTATCAGCAGACAATGATCAAGGTTGAGGTCTTCCCTTCTTTATTGGCGTAGCGCATAGGCGTGACCTTTTGTGAACTTATATATAAATATTGTAACAAAATATTTATAAAGTTTACAAAATTGAAATAATTGCGAATTTTATACTCACTAGCGGCTTGTATCCATCTGCTCAATATCTTAGGTTGCATTCCACGCTTCGCGGTGGATGCCATAAACTAAAGCTTCTCTACCAAACACTGTGGTCTTCCCTTCGAGTTGCTCCCCTAAGCGTTTAGCGACTTGAATAGATCTGATGTTATCAGGATAAATTAAGCTGATGATATGCTCCTGCCCTAGCTCACTAAAACCATAATTCAGTGCTGCTTTTGCTCCTTCAGTTGCGTAACCTAATCCCCAATAAGCACGCTTCAATGTCCAGCCAATTTCAAATCCAGGCCAGCCTTCAGGGTAAAAAAAACCGATACGACCAACCAAAACTCCACTGTGGCGTTCTTCAACCGCCCACATTCCATAGCCTCGCAGTTGCCAGTGTCCGACCATTACAGCCAAGCTGCGCCAAGCTGCAAAGCGTGACAAGGGTTCGCCATCGCCAAGATAGCGGGTTACTTCAGGATCGCTAAATATCGCAGCATAATCATCGAAATCTTGCTCGCGGAACATTCGTAGAAGCAGCCGTTCTGTTTCGAGAGTTACCACTAGCTTAATTGTTTACTTAAAAGCAAATGCTAGCATTTGGATAAAGCAACCAAGCAGATGTTGAGCAATGAATGTGGCACAAACTCAGGTCAAATCAAAGCGTAAAGTGTTGCTTTACCCTGGTGAAGACGGATATTTTATTGTTGAAGTCCCAAGTTTACCAGGTTGTATTAGTTAAGGGAAAACACATGAGGAAGCTTTAGCAAACATCGAAGTTTTGCAAGACCGGGGTGAACCTGTTCCAGACGATAGAGTAGAAACCGTTCTAGTATGAGTAGTTATCTGTTGTCTCAGGCGCACAATGCATTAAAGCTTTGGAGAAAATTGGCTTTATTGTGACTCGACAACGGGGAGTCATATCATTTTAGTTCGTGAGGAGCCTAAAACAACTGTCACTGTGCCAAATCACGATGAGCTAGACAGAGGTACTTTACGTGCAATCATCCGGCAAGTAGACTTGAGCGTTGAAGATTTTATTGCACTGTTGTAGTCAGAGCCAAGAGGTTAGATCGCACTGCTCAATATGGGTGTAGTCTCACATATCTAGGACAAAACCCTTGATTCTCAAATATTGATCATGTTAAACTCAATCAGACCAAACGGTCGGAAAGTCAGTAATGTCTAAAGGCGAAGAAACCAAAGCAAAAATTCTCCAACAAGCAGCGGAACTGTTTAATCAACAAGGGTATGCTGGCTCGTCGATTTCAGACATCATGCGTGTTACTGGATTGCAGAAAGGAGGAATTTACAATCACTTCCAAAGTAAAGATGAGTTAGCACTACAAGCTTTTGACTTTGCGATCGCCTGCGTTAGCCAGCATACTAGAGCTGCATTGCGTAGTAAACGTCATGCACTTGAACGCCTTCAAGCAATTATTGGAGTATTTAGCAACTTTGTAGATAACCCACCTATTAAAGGAGGCTGTCCCCTACTGAATACTGCTGTTGAGAGTGATGATGCTCATCCAGCATTACGGGAACGCGCTCAACAAGGGATGGACTCATGGCGTCAACTTATTTGCCTAATTATTGAAAAAGGAATTGTTAGAGGTGAAATTCGCTCTGGGGTTGATGCTGATGAAGTCGCCACCATCATAATTGCAACTTTAGAAGGAGCCATGATGATGAGCAAGCTATACGGAGATTCGATTCATATGCAAAGAGCAATTAACCATCTGAATCAATACATAGGAAGTCAGCTTTAAAAAAGAATGGGGTAAATAAATCTACTTTGCCTAAAAATATGTTGTAATCCCAACTTGGAGTTACATATTTTTTTGTCAATAAACAGGCCAGTCGGTCGCTTTTGTAATTTCAGGAAAAATTATGACAATAACTTACAACTTGCACAGACCATTAGAATTACAGCTTGCCATCCCTGTGAGGACTTACGATATTGATTTTGCTGGCATTGTTAACAACATAGTTTATATTAGATGGCTAGAAGATTTACGGTTAAAGTTCTTAAATGAACATTTACCCCTTGATAAACAAATTGAGCAAGGGTATGCACCTATTATTGCCAGTACTGAGATTGAGTATAAACGTCCTGTTAAACTAATTGACCAAGTTATTGGCCGTTTATGGTTAAGCAAATTAGGGCGGTTGAAGTGGACTGTGGAAGCAGAAATATTGGCTAACAATGTTATAGCAGCAGTAGCTACACAAAAAGGTGCATTTGTAAGTTTAGAAAATGGGCGCCCTGTAGCAGTTCCAGAGGAATTACAGCATAAATATTTAGATTACCAGCAAGTAGCTCAAGAACTTTGAATTGTCCAAATTAACAATATTAAGTGTGAGATTTGAATATGCCTAATGTGGAATTAAAGCGAGTAGTCGTCACAGGTTTAGGAGCTATTACTCCTGTGGGCAATACTGTAACAGGTTATTGGCAAAATCTTCTTCAGGGGTGTAGTGGTATTAGTTCCATTACTTTATTTGATGCTTCTAATCATGCCTGTCAAATTGCTGGAGAAGTCAAGGGATTTAATCCGCTTGATTATTTAGAACGCAAGGATGTCAAACGCACAGATCGCTTTGTGCAGTTTGCGATCGCAGCCAGTCAGCAGGCACTGACTGATGCCAAGTTTGTAATCAACGAACTGAATGCAGAACAAATTGGTGTAATTATTGGTTCTGGCATTGGCGGGATTAAGGTTTTGGAAGAGCAGCAAGCGGTATACCTGAGTAAAGGGCCAGACCGTTGTAGCCCGTTTATGATCCCGATGATGGTTGCAAATATGGCTGCGGGATTCACAGCCATTTATACGGGAGCAAAAGGCCCTAACTCTTGTACAGTAACTTCTTGTACTGCTGGCGCTCATGCTGTGGGTGACGCTTTTCAGTTGATTCAACGGGGGGATGCCCAAGCAATGATTTGTGGTGGTACAGAAGCAGCTATTACACCACTTTCTATTGCTGGATTTGCAGCTGCGCGGGCTGTGTCTAGACGTAATAACGATCCTACTCGTGCCTCGCGTCCTTTCGACCGCGATCGCGATGGATTTGTTATGGGTGAAGGTGCAGGGATTTTATTGTTAGAAGAACTGGAACACGCCAAGAGTCGTGGTGCAAAAATCTATGCTGAGATCGTCGGTTATGGCATGACTAGTGATGCTTACCATATGACATCACCAGATCCATCTGGTGAAGGAGCCGCCAGAGCTATTAGATTTGCACTCAAAGATGCTGGGATTGATCCAAATCAAGTTAGTTACATCAATGCTCACGGCACTAGTACCGCGGTGAATGATTCTACAGAAACCGCTGCGATTAAAAAAGCTTTGGGTGAGTACGCCTACAAAGTGCCTATTAGCTCCACCAAATCAATGACAGGACATTTATTAGGTGGTGCAGGTGGAATTGAAGCGATCGCCACAGTTATGGCAGTAGCAAATGACCAAATTCCGCCTACTATCAATTTAGAAAATCCCGATCCAGCCTGTGATTTAGATTATGTACCTCATTACTATCGCACTCACAAAGTTGAGGTAGCACTGTCAAATTCTTATGCATTTGGCGGTCACAATGTCACCTTAGCTTTTAAGAAATACCTTTAGAAAAATTGAAAAATGAATTCATTAGCTATTCAATTAACACTGCATGGAGCCATAGTTCTACTTATTGGCTTATTATCAGGTATTCCATATGGTTATGCTATCACCAAAAAGCAAGATGAAAATATTGCCAGGGGATGGCGTGTAGCACATTCCGGTTTATCAATGGGTGGAACCACAATGATTGCATTTTCTGCTGTCTTATCCAATTTGGAATTAAACCCTGTATTTAGCTCGGTTTTGGTGTGGTCGTCTGTGGTTTCAGGATATGGATTTGCTATTGCTTTACCTTACGGTGCTTGGGTAGGCCATCGCGGTCTTTCTATTGAGGGGCCTAGCCAAAATAAAGTTGTTTATATAGGCAATATGCTTGGTGCAATTGGTTCATTAATTGGAACTTTAGTGCTAATAATTGGCTGTTTAAAAACTATTTTATAGAAATAAAAAAGGAATTTTTCTGTAATTTATATGATGTCCGGCAAATCACCCTGAATATGTCATTGCGAGTGGAACGAAGTGAAACGACGCAATCGCAAAGTTTTTGGGGTTGCTTCCCTTCGATCGCAATGACGGTTATTTAAACGGACATGATATTACAGCATATTTCAGGTAAATGAAATACACGGGTAGGGGAGCCACTCCGTTCGGTCGCCAGACTTGTAGACACCCGGAGGGTGGCTTAAGGCAGGGTAGGAAGTGGCGTTGCAAAACGGGCGTTGTGCCCGATAACTCATGGGGGAACTGTATTTTGCAAAACTAGCAATAATTAATAAAACATAATAATAAATCATTAGCGATCGCTTGTGCTTTAGGCAGTTTTAAAACTGAACTGTATTGATTTATAGCGCGTTTATCAACGTTGAATCAGTGTCAAAATTGCTTGTACTAACTCATCGGGTTCAACTGGCTTAGTCAAATGCTTTTGAAACCCTACTTCAAAAGCTTGCTGCTGATGAATTTCTCCAGCATAAGCAGTTAGGGCGATCGCCGGAATTTGCCCTCCCTGCTCTGGTGGTAAAGTTCTCACTTGCTTCATTAACATATAACCATTAATTTCTGGCATCCCAATATCGCTCAACAGCACATCTGGCTGCGATTCAATTAAAATAGCAAGTGCTTCGGTTGCTGAAGTCGCTGTTAATACCCTTGCCCCAGACTGTTTTAACAAAAAGGCCACAAACTCTCGCGTATCAGTATCATCATCTACTACCAAAACCTGGATACCATCGAGATCGCAGGATTGCTTTGTTAGTTCACCATCCTGATCGGTCGGTGATTGAGTGGACATGAGTGGCAGGCTCACGGTAAAGGTGGCCCCTAATCCCTCGCCTGGACTTGTTACTTGCACCGTTCCGCCATGAAGTTCGACCAAGTGACGGGCGATCGCTAGCCCTAAACCTAATCCGCCAAACTTGCGTGTGGTCGTACTATCAGCTTGACGGAAGTATTCAAACACATGAGGCAGAAACTCAGGATGGATGCCTCTACCAGTGTCGCTCACAGTAATGAGAGCTTGATTGCCAACGTACTCCAATCGTACTGCTACACTACCTCCTGTTGGTGTGAACTTCACCGCATTGGAGAGGAGATTCCAGACAACTTGCTGTAAGCGGTTTGCATCACCCAAGACTGGACTCAACTGGGGAGCGAGAGTTTTTTCGATGTTAATAGATTTGGCTTCCGCAGCTAGATGCACTGTTTCAATAGCCGCTTGAATGGTTGATATCAGATTGACTGGAGAAACATTAAGACTGAGCTTACCTTGGAGAATGCGAGAAACATCCAGCAAATCTTCAATCAGTTCCGATTGTAACTTGGCATTGCGTTCGATGGTTGCCAGGGCTTGCGCCATCTTGACCTCATCCAACTTACGAGTTTGGAGTAGTCTTGACCAGCCGAGAATCGGGTTGAGGGGCGATCGCAACTCATGAGATAAAACAGCCAAGAATTCATCCTTAATCCGGTTGGCTTGGGCTAACTCCTCAGCTCGCTGCTGTAACTCTGCAACCAAACGGGCACGTTCTAAAGCTGTGGCAACTTGGTCGCAAACTGTATGCATTAGGGATAACTCACTTAGCTGAAAGCAAGAGCGATCGCGGGTACCAAAGGAGAGAGTGCCAATAAACTGCCCTTGAGAAACTAAAGGGTAACAAGCATAAGCTTTAATTCCTAAAGACCGAATCAGTTCAGTACTTAGGTCGGTTGATTGCTGGATATTTTCTGCAACCATCGGCTGTTTGATCAATGCAACCATTCCACATATTGCTTGACCTAACTCCAACCACTCAATTTTCTCAGCAACTTGCTGGGATATCCCACCATAAGCATGTAATCGCAAACGTTGTTGTTTTTGTTCTACCAAATAGTTGAAGTAAAATTCCAGCTTTAGATGGGCAGAGAGTTTTTTGAACAAGTTGTTAATGAAGGTTTGCGGCTGCTCGTGTAAGAGTAGGTCACTAGCGACTTCAGCAAGTAGTGCTAATTTTTCATTACTCTGTTGTAAAGCTGCTTCTGCTTGCTTGCGTTCGCGGAGCGCAGCTTGTTGTTCGCTGATGTCCTGAATCAAGGCCACAAAGCCTGTGACATCGCCTTGTTCGCTAAAGTGAGGGATGTAGGTTGCACTGATGTAGCGCTTTCCCACTGCCGGATAGGTAACTTCGCACTCAAAACTTACCCGGTGCCCTGTTAATGCTGCTGCAACATAAGGACGAATACTCTCCCAAGAAGCTTCACCTAACACTTCTCGTAAGTGTAGACCATAGAATTCCGCGCAGGGACGCCCAAACCATTCCTCGTAAGCTCGATTGTTATAGCGGTAACAACCATTGACATCAATAAAGGAAATTAAGGCAGGTATTGCATTAGTCACCTGTTGTAACTGTTCTTCTTTCTGCTTTAATTCCTCTAGTAAGCCTTCGATTTGCTGCCGTGCCCGAACCTGAGCCGTTACATCAATTCCATGAGTAAGAATGCCTTCAATTTCCCCTTCAGCATTCCTCAAGGGTAGATAAACAAAATTGAAAAAGCCTTCAACTAGATTTCCGTTTCCTTCGGCATCCCAGCGCGATAGGCATTCGTCATATCTGATTGTTTCACCTGTGCGGTACACATGATCGTGAACATCGAAGTATATCTGACCTTCCATTTCTGGAAAAGCCTCACGGTCGGTTTTACCGATAATATCTTCCGATCGCCCTGTAACCCTGAGAAAGGTTGGATTAGCAAACTCGATCACCTGCTCTGGGCCTGTTAAGACAGCAAACAACGCAGGTAGCTGCACAAAAATTTCCTTGAGTCGTCTGTGTTGTGACTTTGCCTCTAATCGTGCTGTCTGTTCAAGTTCCAGTAGGCGATCGCGCTCCGCCTCTGCTTGCTTACGTTTTGTAATGTCTCGAAAATACGTTGATAGGCCTGTTGGCAATGGCTTGATACGAATTGCAAACCACTTGTTTAACTCGGAACAAAAATCTTCGTACTCAATAGGTATTTGTTCCGTCATTGCTTTGTGGTAAAGGGTATAAGCCTGTGTGCCGATTAGGGAAGGAAACACATCCCAAGCACTTCTACCCAAAAGTTCTGAGCGAGACTTGCCCAAAAGCACTTCTGCATGGCTGTTAACAATGGTGTAGCGCCATTCGGTATCTACACAAATCAAGGCATCTGGTAAACTTTCAAAAATATCAATTAATTTTTGATTGGTAGCTTGCAGCGATCGCTGTGCCTGTAATCGAGCTTTCTGCTCTTGTAAAAATTGCTCACTAAGTTCCTGTTCTCGTTCTCTGCTCTCGTTCTCTGATACTTCAAGTGCCTGAACCCGTTCGCGTAATTGTGCTATTTCATCTAAAAGCTGCTCTTTAGTTTTATCTGTATCTTCCATGTATGAATCGTTGCTTTCGATCAACTTTGAAACAGCACTCAACGGGGAAACGGAATTATTACTTGTTCTTTAACTGATATATCTTAGATAGTTGCACTAAACAACTGACGGAAGATAGATACTATAAACAGTTGTCAAAAGCCAGTTAGGATAGCCTTAAAGTAATATGTACAGTTATTAGCTTGACCCCTATACTAGCCTCAGCAGTTTAGATCATAGAATCAGAAAAAACTTACGGGTAAAATTGGTACATAAACTTAGTGGAGATTTCAACATTAAGTTCTCTGTTTATTGTGCAACACCTTGATTGAGTTGTAGAGTGCGCTTAACTGTTTCTCGACTGCTGGCGGTTGATTTGTAAAGCGAATAACAAAACTATCTGATGTTGATTGTGCCAAAATTTTACCATAGATGTCTTCACTAAATTGTGCAGAGGCATTAGGCACAATTAGGTTCAGCTTGAGATTAGTTAAAGGTGCTAAAATCTTAGATACTCCATCTTGATAAATGCAGATTTCAGCCCCCTTTGACGAAAGCTTGATTAGTCTTCCCTTCATCATGATGTTATCAATATGTTTGCCATCTAAAGCTGTATATTGCAACGGCAATGCTTCAGGTAAAGTCAAAAATATTTCTTCCTCTTTAGGCAGGTAAAAGTTATATTTTCCACCAATACCGCCAATTTGATAAATTGTGAGTGGCTGATGTACACCTTTTGGCTGTACCACTTGTTGCCCATCAATTCTAAGTAATGAGCCTACCTCTTTTAAAGTTGATTCTGAAACGAAAATTTGTCCCCCAACGGTATATGATTCGATGCGATAGGTGAGATTAACTTGGTCGCCAACAATACCATATTTAGTACGTTTCTCAGAGCCAATGTTGCCTACCACAACTTCACCAGTATTAATGCCAATACCCATTTCGAGATGAGGTAATCCTAATTGTTGCATGGTTTTGTTAACAGGCTCCATAGCTAACTGCATAGCCACAGCGCAAGCGATCGCTCTGGTGGCGTCGTCTTCTCTAACGGTGGGAGCGCCAAAAAGAACCAAGATACCATCCCCCATGAATTCATCAATAGTTCCTTGGTGCTGGGTAATCACATCAGCCATGTATCCCAAGTAGAGATTGATGATTTTAATTACTTCTTCAGCGGGTAAGCGTTCAGATACGGCCGTGAATCCGCGCAAATCAGAGGTGAGGATAGTAATCTTGCGTCGCTCACCTCCTAATTTGAGCCCTTCAGGACTTTCTAATAAATTGGCAACTACTTCAGTAGTTAAGTAACGACCAAAGGTTTTGCGAATTGCTCCTGCAGTTTTAGCTAGGTAAGCAGTTACCGCGATCGCACTTCCGACCAGAGCTAATAATGGTGGTACAACTGGTATCCACCAGCCTCCTAAAAAAGCTAAAAAAGTCATACCAATTAAAGCGATCGCTGCGAGAAAAGGAGCTACAACCTTATGAAATGAAAGCTTGCTCAGTCCGCCAGTGTATCGCAATTGCCAAATCAGATTAGCACCCACTCCAGACCATAACAAAATCCACAGCCATTCCCATAGTTCAGGCAAAGTTTTGATTAAGGGACGCCCATCAAGTACAGTGCTGAGAATTTGGCTGATGAGATTAGCATGGATTTCTACCCTTGGCGTTCTTTCTATCCCCAAAGGAAAACCACTATTGAAGGGAGAGAAAACAAAATCCTCAAAAATTTCGCCAAAGTTACCAATTAAGATGATGCGATCGCGTCCCCAATCTGATGGTACACGGTCTTTTAATATATCTGCCATCGAAACCGATTGAAAGTACCTTTTCGGCCCCCGATAGTTAAGCAAAATTTGGTATTTGCTAGCATTAGCTCGCACATAACCGCCATCATTAGCTGCAAAAGCCGGAAATAATTTTTTTCCCAATTGATAAGTTGACGACTCAATATTTGGAGAACTAATTCCTTCTTTTTGCAAATAATTTAAAGCTAAAAGCATTCCAAAGCTCCAAAGCTTTTTGTTCTTGCGATCGCTTACAGACAAAAAGCCGCGTCGGACTTTGGCATCTGCATCCAAAATTAAACCATTACCACCTACTTGACCTTTAGCTTTCAACACGGGTGATGGAGGAACATCTGCACCAGTCACTTGCTGAATGCCAATTATATTCGTAGCTTTTTGATAAACTTTGACTAGCTCTGCGTGTCCTGGTTCTACAGGTAAATCGCGGTAAATATCAACTCCAATGGCTCTAGGCTGTTTTGCTTGTAGTTTTACTAGTAACTGAGCCAGGATTTTGTCTGGTATGTAGTCTTGTCCGACAATTTCATGTAAATCTTGTTCATCAATACCAACAATTACAACGCGATCGTCAAGTGGTTCTTGGGGGCGTAAACGCATATATTGATCAAATGCTGCCCATTCCAAAAACTGAAGTACACCAGAGAAACGCAGTAAGATAATCAATCCGGTCACGCTAGGAGTGATTATCCATAAACTACGGGTTTGCCAAAGCCAATTTCTAAGCTTTGCCCACATTGAAGCATACCAAAATTATTTTTTACTGTATTGTGCTAACGTAAAATAATTGAATCGTAAATGATGTGCAACCCATTTGGTTAAAAACTTATCAAAGCGTAACTATACTTTTTTATAACTTTTATATCTAATCTTCTGCATTTATTTTCTACTGCATTTACATTTTTTCCACATGGTTGTTTTTAAAATACCTAGAGTAACTTATAAAAGTTATTGTTTGATAAGTATCAAATGTTAGTATTTTTTATTCATAGTGTTGCAGAATCAAAAGTTAAATTTGCTCACCAGTTAAAACCTCTAATTAAAACTGACAACAATTATTTAATGGACAGATGGAGAATAACGGATTTGAACCGATGACCTCTGCGGTGCGATCGCAGCGCTCTACCAGCTGAGCTAATTCCCCTTAATCAGTGTTGAGTGCTGAGTTATGATAAATATCACTCGCTAGCTCAATACCTGATCACCATAGAGTATTCTAACATTCAGTTACCGATGGCTGAGGCTGTTTCTGAGAATAAACTTCCTGCACTCGTTCAAGTTCCAAGTCACTAAGATAATCTACAGTCCAGTTACAGCAACGCTGGAGCATATGAAATGGGTAAGTATTCGCTACACCAACTACCTGCATTTGCGCTCGTTTTGCCGCTTGGATGCCGGCTGGGGTATCTTCAATTGCCAAACACTCTTGTGGTTGCAAGTTTAAATCGGGATATTCTCGATTCAGGCGTTCTACTGCCAAGAGATAACCATCTGGTTCTGGTTTGCTGGTGTTGATATCATCTCCTGCTACTATGACTTTAAAATGTTCCGCCAGCTTGGCACGGTTAAGTACTAAGTCTATTTCTTTGCGAATCGCACCACTGACTAATCCTAGTTTTAAATTGCGCGAATCTCCTGTGGAGATGCTTCGCGATCGCAGCTGAAATATCAAGTCGTCTAAACCTGGATACAAAGGCAATTTTTCGATTTTCTCTAGTTCCAGCACATATTTTTCTGCCTTTCGGTTGAGCAACTGAGTTACATATTCTTCAGTGACGATACGGCTGCGATTAGCCAGCAGTTGTTGAAAACAAGCGCGATCGCTGCGTCCTAAAGAAGCTTGGCGCTCGTTTGCCCGTTGGGGCTGGAGATTTTCCTCAACAAGAATCTCGTCTATCAACTGTAGGTGAATTCGTTCATCGTTGATGATGACACCATTAAAATCAAATAAAACTGCCTTTAAACTCATGCTCTTATGCCAAAAGCTGGGGAACCAAGTCCCTCTAAATCATGATCCACTGTGATATCTGTAGATTTTGACACGTAATGCCGAACTTTTTTTTGGCTAGTTACATCTTCTTTAGAAATCGGTTTGATGCCGCTAGTTATCTGATGTAACCACCAAATATCATGGCTTAGCAATGCTTCAAATCCCGCTTTGCTCATACTCTCATCCACATTGAGAGTGGCATACTCACGGAGATATGGCTCTTCAATAACATCATTCAGCCATTCCAGCTGACGTAGACCCCTTTGATTACCATCTAAAATTAATACTTGTCCACCAACTACCAGCAACCGGAAGCATTCTTGCAAAATTGCTTGGGATACGGCAGCTGGGATTTCCCGAAATAGTAAAGAAGCTGTTACTAAATCAAAAGAAGCATTAGGAAACGCTGTTTTCTCTGCATTGCCATGTCGCCAGAGTATGTCTAAACCAGTACTTGTGGCTTTATGTTCTGCCCTTACCAACATATAAGGGGATAAATCTAGTCCTATGACTTCTGCTTGGGGAAAAGCTTGTTTGAGCATTAAGGTAGTAGAACCTGTACCACAACCCAAGTCAAGTATGCGTCGTGGCTGTACTTTAATCGCATCAATTAAAGCCTGACGTACTAGGGTTTCATTGGGAGGCAAAAGGTACTGGATAATTGGATCGTAGGAAACTACTACCTTCGGGTTGAGATATCCACCCTCCATCCCCCGAAATTTGTAGTTACTGTAGTAATAGGGTATTGCAACATCAGCTCGTCGGAAGCGATCGCTCTGTTTCTCCCAGTCAATACTCAGAGCATAACGTTCTAACCCCTCTTCATCGATTAAAAGACGTACTACAGGGGATAATAAATTTTCCCAGATTGGATTTTGAGGAACCGCCATAGGATTGAGCCAGATGTGGATGAGCTATTGCAACCACAGTAATATTCTTTACAAATTTTAATGTATTCCTGCGAAATCTGCTTTTTCCTCTCAGGCGATCGCTAGAGAATATACTTCAGCCTTTGGTTGACGCTCGTAATTCTTTTGTAGTATGCTTGTAATACAAAATCTCCAACCTGGCAGTATTCCTTTAGCCTCACAAAAATTTCAGAAGCTAACAGAAATATCATGCAAAAAATAAAATAATACTGCTATTTAGCAAAAATATGCGTAATTTCGCGCAATATTCCAAAATTAACCATAAAAATTCAAAATAGAGAAAATTATGCCCTACGAAAAGTTAGAAATTACTACGCCAGCACCAGTCCTGTCTTGGGCAAATCACCCATTGGGGGCAGAAGAAACCAAAATGGCAAAGAATGTAGCATCACTGCCATTTGTATTTAAGCACGTAGCATTGATGCCAGATGTTCACTTAGGTAAAGGTGCTTTAGTCGGTTCTGTACTAGCCACAAAAGAAGCAATTATACCTGCTGCTGTCGGTGTGGATATTGGTTGCTTCACGGGAGATACCCTAATTCCTCTAGTGGATGGTCAGTCCTATACCATCCAAAACCTAGCAGAACAAGATCAGGAGTTCATTGTTTATGCTTGCACTCCCAGAGGAAAAATTGTAGCTGCTAAAGCAACTGCCAGGTTAACCAGACGAAATGCTCCACTAGTAAAAGTAATTCTAGATAATGGTCGAGAAATTACCTGTACTCCAGACCATCAATTTATGCTTCGGGATGGAACCTACAAAGAAGCTGAATTGCTTCAGCCTGGGACTTCTTTGATGCCCTTCTACTCACAAATTGACAAAGATGGCTATACCTTGATTGCTCAACCTTATTCTAGTAGATGGCAAAAAGCACACTGGATTATTGCCAGATCTGGGTTACTTGGTGAGATTCCCAAGATTGAGGGACAGAGAACAATAATTTATCACCGGAACTTTAATGAATCTGATAATCGACCAGAGAATCTTGAGTTCATGGGCAATCGCGATCATTCTGCTTACCACCGTTCTTTAATAGAGTGTAATCAACACTGGCACTCACCAGAATTTGAACATAAAAGAGTTACCTCGCTTGCTGAGAAAGCAAAAACTCTAGAAGGATACCAGTACTATGCTGAACGAGGAACTAAGAACATCCTTCGGTATATGGAACAGCAGCCAGAACATTTTAGAAATGCGATCGCAGGTAATGGTCATCGGGGTAAGCAATATCTAGTTGAATACAACAAAAGCGACAAAGGCAGAGTAAAGTCTCAGGAGATTGCAAACCGATACTACACCTGTGAAATTTGTGGTGCAGAAGTGAAAACTCCAATTGGACTGCATAACCACCGGAGGAAAGAACACCAATGCAATCACAAAGTTGTAGCAGTACTACCTTTAAACTACACCGAAGATGTTTACTGTCTAACAGTGCCGGAATACCATAACTTCGCGCTAACAGCTGGGGTATTTGTTCATAACTGTGGAATGTGCGCCATCAAAACGTCATTTACTGGTGAACAACTAGAAGGCAAGCTGAAGAAAATTCGCTTGGATATTGAAGCAGCAATTCCTACTGGTTTCAACGAAAATAAAGACGTTGAAAAATCTGTTACCAACTGGCAACGCTGGGCTGATTTCAAAGACTTGCATCGAGGGGTGCAAGACTTAAAAGGTAAAGCGATGAAACAGATGGGTTCTCTCGGTGGAGGAAATCATTTTATTGAAGTTTGCCTAGATACAGAGAACCAAGTTTGGCTGATGCTGCACTCTGGTTCACGCAATATCGGTAATAATCTTGCTCAGTGCCATATTAATACAGCCAAAGAGTTAGCGAAGATGGCAGGTAATCACTTGCCCGATTCAGATTTAGCTCACTTTGTAGCTGGTACACCTGAATTTCAAGCATACTGGCGTGATTTGCAGTGGGCGCAGGATTATGCCCGTGTCAACCGCGATGTAATGATGGCACGATTTAAGCGGATAATTGAGAAACATTTAGCGGGTGGCAAGTCAATTAAACCTTTATTGCAGGTAAATTGCCATCATAATTACGCCGAAAAAGAAGTACATTTTGGCGAAGATGTGTACGTTACGCGTAAGGGTGCAGTGCGCGCGCAAACTGAAGACTATGGCATTATCCCCGGTTCAATGGGGACAAAATCTTTCATCGTTAAAGGTAAAGGTAATGTCCACAGCTTCTGCTCTTGCAGTCATGGTGCGGGGCGTTTATTGTCTAGAAATAAGGCGAAAAACCTCTACACACTTGATGATTTAATTGAGCAAACCAAGGGCGTAGAATGCCGTAAAGATAGTGGCGTTTTAGATGAAATTCCTGGTGCTTACAAGCCAATAGACCAAGTAATGGAGAATCAAGCCGATTTGGTCGAAGTTGTAGCAACACTCAAGCAAGTTATGTGCGTGAAAGGATAAATTGGGTAAAGTGGGCAATGCCCACTTTACTGTTTTAGGACTTAGGCAATAACTCTCTGAAACTCTATAATTACTAATTCGTAATTTGTGATTAAAGCTACAAGTCCCTGACTTTAGTTATAGAGACAAATAAATTTCTCCCTTATTTTAAAATCTGATTCCTATAAATATTTTGTTATGGAAAGAACAGAAAAGCAGAAAATGCTGTCAGGCGAGTTATACATTGCCAATGATCCTGAATTGGTTAGTGAGAACAAGCGAGCTAGTCGTCTTTTAAGAATGTATAATGCTACTACTGAAGAACAGCAAGAACTGCGATCGCAACTCTTGCAAGAATTATTCGCAAAGGTAGGACAAAAAACATCAATTGTCCCACCATTTCACTGCGACTATGGCAATAATATTTACGCTGGCGACGGATTATATATGAACTATGGCTGTGTAATTTTAGACTGCAATACAGTTCATATTGGTGATAATGTATTGTGCGCTCCTTATGTGCAAATATATACTGCCTACCATCCTATAGAACCAGAAATTCGTCTTTCTGGTAAGGAACTAGCTGCCCCAATTAAAATTGGCAATAATGTCTGGATTGGCGGCAGTGCAATTATTTGTCCAGGTGTAACAATTGGCGACAATACTAGTATTGGTGCTGGTAGTGTAGTTGTCAAAGACATACCAGAAAATGTTGTTGCTGCGGGCAACCCTTGCCGCATCATTCGGCAATTATCCTAAAATT
Organism: Mojavia pulchra JT2-VF2; assembly: GCA_019359325.1. Lineage (GTDB taxonomy): Bacteria > Cyanobacteriota > Cyanobacteriia > Cyanobacteriales > Nostocaceae > Mojavia > Mojavia pulchra. Next base: position 738,278 of record JAHHHN010000001.1, read on the forward strand.
CAAATTAGCTAAACTTTTAACTTTTAAAATTTGTAGCCTCTGGCAAGCCAATATTGCCAATCCGCAAGTGCTTCTTGGGTTTCGCTATCAGCATCAATTGCTTCTAGTTCCGATAGCCGCGCAGTAAACACATCTTCATCCGTACCCTCCGGATAAACTACTTCCACAAACATATCTTTTAAGCACTCATCATCAGGTGCCATTCCCAAAACTTCGACTTGTTTCTCTTGCGATGGTGACGATTTGCGTCCCTTCTTCGTCCACTTAGCCATAAACGGGAAGTTCAGAGTATCGTCTAGGTAGTAATACCAACCCATCGCCCGATCCTCTTTGTCTTCAGCATCGACAATTATTTCTGTTTCGATGCGATGCTCTCTGGTTTGATCAGGTTCAACACTAGGCATAATATCAAGGCTTGCGTAGGATGAATTCTGAAATATAGTATCCCGTTTTGGTAATATCTGTCGACAAGATTCTGCACGTCTATGCTTATTAATTTTTTATCTGCTGTCTTACCTAAATCTGCATGACTCCGCATAAGATTACACTTATGTAACAGTTAAAGTGAGATATATGGAGAGTCGGGCATAATATATTGCCTCTACGCGTTTGGTCTACTCAAGTGAAAATCGCTGTAATTTAGAGAATTGCTCTAAAGCTATTACCTTAAAACAAAAATCCCCCAGTGGCTAGCTGAGGGATTGACTCTGGAACGCGAATTGACAGCAATTATCTATTAATACAATTGTACTATGATAACAGCAATTTTGTACTCAGAAAATTGCTATTGGTGAACAAAGGTATGTTTTAGCCTGGTAGCGAAATAACAATCGAACACAGTGCATCACAGCACACAGTTTTGTATTTGAAGTGTTAATGACTTAAATGAGCGAACTGCCTATAAGGTAGTCCGAGTTCTGGCTTTGTAGTCCATTAACGCGCCTTGAGTAATTACAGTTCGCCCATTTCGTCTGCTGGTGGGAATTTGTCCTTTTTGCAGAGCCATGTATAGAGTAGTTTGATCTATACCCAAGAATTTGGCTGCTTGTACAAATGAAGTGCCCTGCTTGAGCATACTTCCTGTCCTTCTCATCCTGCTTGATAATGGTTTGAACATAGCGAAATGTAAAGAACAACTTAAGAAATCTCAACTTTTGAGCGACAAATTACAAAATTAACAATAATTATCAATTTAGCAAAATATTGCCTCTGCCTGATCAGAGGGAGACAACAAGCCTGGTTTGTCTTCGGTCTAATTAGATTGAAATCGAATTAGATTATAACAAATTATGAGGAAAGAACAATTTCAGACTTTGCTGCAATTTTTTAAAGCGTTGGCGGACGAGAGCCGATTGAAGATTGTGAGTATTCTGGCGAACCAAGAGTGTAGTGTTGAAGAGCTAGCAGTGCTATTGCAACTCAAGGAACCGACAGTATCCCATCATTTATCTAAACTCAAGGAATTAAATTTAGTGACTATGCGCCCTGAGGGTAATAGCCGCTTTTACCAGTTGGATAGCGAAGCTTTGCAGAATATGAGCAAAGAAATTTTTACTGCTGAAAAAATAGCATCTTTAATTGAAGATGTGGATACTGAAGCCTGGGAAAGCAAAATCTTGAACAACTATCTACAGGGCGTTACCAACCACAGAGACGGAATACAACGCCTTAAGGAAATTCCCGCCAGCCGTAAAAAACGCTTAGTCATTCTCAAGTGGTTGGCCAGCAAATTTGAGGTGGGTGTTCAGTACCCAGAACGAACGGTGAATGAGACTCTCCAGCGCTACCATCATGACTATGCTACCTTGCGGCGAGAGTTGGTTGGCTACCAGTTAATGCAGCGAGAAAATGGAGTTTATTGGCTGCATAACAAAGTTTAAAAACGAGCCGAGCCTTTATCTCGTGAAAAGAGGAAACCTAAAGAGTAGTCTTTGGAATCTCCCGCTACACCTGCAAAGGTTAGCGGTGAGAGGATGTCAAATCGATTTCCTATAAGCTGGTTACAGATAATGACGCAAAAATTGATGAGAAGCAATATTTTTGAGAATTGGTATGAGATGTTTTTAACTTAAGGAGATCAGGGCGTGCTGGTGGATGGGTGTCTTGCGTGCAATGTCTTAACTGGAAAGATTAAGGCTCCAGGTGGAACCATTTATGAAGACGATTATTGGATTGTCGAGCATTCTTTGTCTCCTGTGCTTTTACCGGGTTATCTAATTATCAAACTCAAAAGACATTGCGAAAATTTAGCGGAACTGACACCAGAAGAAGCTATTGCTCTAGGGCCAATCATCCAAAACACCTGTTTAGCACTCTCAAGAGTGCTTAAACCAGCAAAAATTCATGTGTGTTCCTGGGGCGAACAAGTTAAGCACATCCACTTTCACGTTATTCCCCGTACCTCAGATATGCCTGTAGGTAATCTTCTATTGTTAATTTATATGCGAATTAAAAAGTTACTTAATCAACTTGGTTTGAGCAGGTGGGTGAGTGACGAGGAAGCAGCAGCAGTTGCAGCAAAAGTACGCCAAGAATTAGAGCAGTAACATCTAATCCTAGCGATCGCCAATTTCGTATACAAGCTATTTTCCTAAATAAGCTTCTAGCACTTTGGAATTACTTTGAATTTCTGCGGGTGTACCGTCAGCTAGATTTCGCCCTTCGGCAAGTACCCAAACACGATCGCACAAGGACATGATCACATCCATATTGTGTTCAATAATCAAAAAGGTCATACCTTCCTGGCGGTTCCAGGTGAGAATGCGATCGCAAATATCATCAATTAGCCTTGGATTCACTCCAGCAGCTGGTTCATCCAACAAAATCAACTTGGGATTAGTCATCAGCGCCCGTCCCATTTCCAGCAGCTTGCGTTGTCCACCAGACAAACCACCAGCATATTCATGAGCTTTTTTTGCTAATCCTACTGATTCTAATAAGAACATAGCTTGCTCTTGCAGCTGCTTTTCTTCCTTAGCCACAACGTGGGGTTGCAACTGCATCTGCCAAAAATTCTCGCCAGTTTGTTTTTGCGCCGCCAGTAGCATATTGTCTAACACCGACAACCGCGAGAGAGTCCGGGCAACCTGAAAGGTGCGTACTAGACCTTGCTGGGCGATTTGGTAGGGTTGTAAGTGATTGATTGGTTCGCCATCAAAAATCACTCGTCCCTTGTCTGGGCGGATGAAATTAGAAAGTAAATTAAAAAAGGTAGTTTTGCCAGCACCGTTGGGGCCGATCAAGCCTGTGATGCTGCCTTTAGCAACTTCTATGCTGGCTTCATTGACTGCTTTGATACCACCGAAGCTTTTACAAAGTCCCGTGGCTACCAACAAAGAAAGTGGGGATGATTGGTGATACTGGTTATTTACCAAGGGTAAGTTCCTCCTTTTTCCCTAAGATACCTTGAGGACGCCAAATCATCAGTACCATCAAAATTAAACCTATAACCATGATGCGAAATGCGCCTAGACGTGCTTCATCAAGGGGGATGATTCTGGGTAAAACTTCCCGCGTAATGGCATCGTAAGCAAAGAAAATCACCGCACCTAAAATTGTGCCAATGTTATTACCAGAACCGCCCAAAATCACCATAATCCAAGCGTCAAAAGTCAGCTGCGGTTGGAAATTATCTGGGTAAACAGCACTCAGCTGCCAAGCGAAGAAACCGCCAGCAATGCCCGCGATCGCACCTCCAAGCATGAGCGATTGTAGCTTATACCAAAAGACATTTTTACCTAATGCTTTGGGAATTTCCTCATCTTCGCGGATGGCTTTGAGGACTCGACCCCAAGGCGATCGCACCAATATTTCCAAGCGCCAGAATACAAATGCTAATACTAAAAGCGATAACAGCATTAAACCCGCTTTCGGGTTGTAATCATATAGTGTGATTACCCCAGAAATATAAATAGCTACTGCTAATAGCCCCAATAAAATCCCTACTCCCAAACGTGATGCGAATTCTTGCTTAGTAGTTTTTCTCGTCAATGACTCATTAACGCCGGAAATTCGGGTAGTACGCATCCACCGCCACAATGAATAGACAGTGACAGCAAAAACCAGTGTCAGCAGTCCAATCATCAAAAACCTAAAGAACAAATTGGGCGTTGTGGATATAGGTATAGGATAACTTTGGACACCAAACGCCCCAGAAATCCAAGTGTTACCTACAGGCAAATCCTGGTTATTTACCACCAAGCGAATTAGTTCTCCTACACCGATGGTGACAATCCCCAGATAATCTTCCCGCAAGCGCAAAGTTGCGAAACCAATTACTAAACCTAATAAAGCTGCTAAAACTGCTCCTGCGATCGCCGATATCAGTATCGGAACGCCCTTTAAGCTTAACAACACTGTTGTGTATGCTCCAAGGGTCATAAAAGCAATATGACCAAAGTTAATTAAACCTGTGAAACCCCATTGCAAGTTCAGTCCCAAACCGAACAGCGCAAAAGTTGCCGTAGAAATTGCCAGAAAGATTAAATATTCAAACATATTAATTTAGTTATTGGTCATTAGTTATTTGTATTCTTAATCTCCCCTATCCCTAGTCCCCAGCCCCCAGCCCCCAGCCCTCAATCCCCAATGCCCCAATCTCCCAGATTGTAGTGTAGAGGATCGTACCGTCTTGCAGTTAACCATTGCCAATTTTGTGGGCATACTATGGTTGGGTTACGGGTAATAAGTAACATATGAATTTACTGCGAACAAGAATCCATCACTTAATAGAGCAGTTATCCGATGAGGATCTGCAAGAAACTTGGAACGTTGTCCATAATTTGCATTGTGACTTTTATATGCTAAAAGCTATAGAACAAGTCAAGCGATCGCAACAACCGTGGGACATCTTAACCCAGGATGAAGCATTACGACTGTTAATGTTTTTCTAAATCACAAGTCTGTTTTAGCCAATGTAAGTAGCGGTCATGAACTGCATACTGAAGAGGACAAGAAGACAAGATGAAAGAACTATGAATATATCTTGCCCCTTCCAATTACCTCCATCCTCTGCCCAATGCCCAATGCCCTTAATTTTCCTTCAGGTGACGCCTAGTGATTCTGGAAGTGCGCTATGCCAGGTCTTTTTTATTAGACCTAAAGGATTTAGAACCATCTGCTTACGAGCGGGTGCATGATTTTGTCTTTACCGAGTTTGCCCACAGCTGGCAGATGCGTACTATCCCAGAACTGCGGCAACTTGATGATGATGGCATATTTCACCGTTTCACCGTAGATAATTATCTGATTGGGATTGAAGTTAGGGGTGAAATAGTAAAATTTTTGCGTGTCATACCTATGCCAGATGTCTAAGAGCAGGAATTAGTCAACACTTAAAACTGTATAAGGCAAAGCAGGGATCGCTACAACCTTACATTAAACTGGTTTTTGGAAAACACTTTACTTGAGATTTCCCTATGGATGCTAGGGCACTTTGGCAACGATACCAGAATTGGTTATATTTCCACGAGGGATTAGGGCTATACCTAGATGTGAGTCGGATGCGGTTTGATGATACCTTTGTGGAATCGTTGCGGCCGAAGTTTGACAAAGCGTTTGCGGATATGGCGGAACTGGAGAAAGGTGCGATCGCTAATCCCGACGAAAATCGCATGGTTGGACACTATTGGCTGCGAAATCCTGATTTAGCGCCAACTCCAGAACTCACACAAGAAATTGTCCAAACCTTAGAGCAAATCGAAGCCTTTGCTGATAAAGTTCAAACAGGTGCTATTCATCCTCCCAGAGCTAGCCGCTTCACTGATATCATCTCCATTGGCATTGGTGGTTCCGCCCTTGGCCCCCAATTCGTCGCTGAAGCGCTGTCTCCTGATTTCCCACCTCTAAAAATTCACTTTATCGACAATAGCGATCCCGCAGGTATTGATCGGATTCTCACTCATTTGCGTAACAGCCTCTCCAGCACTTTGGTATTGGTGATTTCCAAATCTGGCGGAACACCTGAACCCCGCAACGGCATGATTGAAGTCAAAAAAGCCTATGCTGGGCAGAATTTAGAATTTGCTCACTATGCCGTAGCCATTACTAGCGTGGATAGCTACCTAGATAAACTAGCACAAACCGAAGGCTGGTTAGCTAGATTCCCCATGTATGACTGGGTGGGAGGACGCACCTCAGAAATGTCTGCTGTCGGGTTAGTACCAGCAGCATTGCAGGGCATTGATGTTCGCGCCATGCTAGAGGGTGCAAAAGAAATGGATGATGCCACCCGCGTAGCTGATGTGAAAAATAATCCAGCAGCACTGCTAGCTTTGTCTTGGTACTTTGCTGGCAATGGCAAGGGTGAAAAAGACATGGTTGTTCTCCCGTACAAAGACAGCTTGCTTTTGTTTAGCCGCTATTTGCAACAGCTAGTAATGGAATCCTTGGGTAAGGAAAAAGACTTAGATGGTAAAACCGTCTATCAAGGTATTGCTGTTTATGGCAATAAAGGCTCAACAGATCAACACGCTTACGTACAGCAATTGCGCGAAGGTGTGCCAAATTTCTTTGCTACCTTAATCGAAGTTTTGGAAGATCGTAAAACTCCCTCCCCAGAAATCGATCCTGGAGTGACATCAGGTGATTATCTTTCTGGTTTTCTCCAAGGAACCCGACAAGCGCTTTACGAAAATCACCGCGATTCGATTACAGTTACTATTCCCCAAGTTAATGCCCGTACTGTAGGGGCGTTAATTGCTTTATATGAGCGTGCTGTTGGTTTGTATGCTAGTTTGGTGAACATCAACGCCTACCATCAACCAGGGGTAGAAGCTGGCAAAAAAGCCGCCGCCGCTATTCTCGACTTGCAAAAACGAGTAGTAGAAGTGCTGCAAAAAGAAAAATCTGAACTTTCTTTAGCTGAAGTCGCCGAAAAAGCAAACGCAGCCGATCAAATTGAGGCAATTTATAAAATTCTGCGTCATCTGCACGCCAATCATCGAGGTGTGATGTTGCATGGTAATCTTGCACAACCCAGCAGTTTAAAAGTTTCTGCCAGCTAACGGATATAGCTTTCACATCAATCGAAATCCGTTCTTGTACTGTTGCCAATGCAACAATTTTTTATGGTTAAGCATCCTGAGAATTGAAGTTTAGGCTTCTACTTTTAGGATGCTTAACTGTTAGTTTTTGTGCAGGAATTATTGCCTGGAGTTTCTTATTAAATTAATTCCAGCTATGGCGATCGCACTTTTGAAACGAACCGCAAAGTACACAAAGAGCGCAAAGTAAGAAATAAAATAAGTTAGCTATATTGGGTTAGTTGATACAAGGTTTTTAAAGTAAATGAAATACACAAGTAGGGGCACAACATTGTTGTGCCCTTACGATAATCTATAGCTGTAAGTGTAAAATGAAGTTAAAGCAGCAGTAATAATTGGGCTTAATAGTGTGACTCAATTTACACCAAAACAACCCGCACGTCGAGGGCGAATTTTTCCAGAACGGACTTTATCGCCAGAGGAACTTGCTAGACGCAAAGCTGAAGATGAAGCATTTGATCAGCGTTGTTGGGCAATTTTTGAGCGTGTACGTCCCGATTTGATTCACGAACACTATGGCTGGTATGTTGGCGTGGAGCCTGATAGTGGTGATTACTTCATTGATGCAGATAGAATGCAAGCTCACAAAAAAGTTCTTGAGAAATACCCTAATAGAGACCATTTTGTATATTGCCTGAATGAGACAGGAACTACTGGCAGAATATGATTCAGGGAATTTTTGATAGTGAGGGGCAGCTATTTTTTGAAATAAATTTGATTACTAGTGATGGACTAAATCTGCCTGTAGATGCCATGTTAGATACTGGTTTTACAGGCTTTTTAGCTATGAATAAACAAGACATAAATGATCTAAATTGGCTTTACGTTGGTAAAGAACGTTTGCGAACTGCACAGGGAGAAACAAAATTTTTAATTTATTCGGGTTCGGTACTCTTGGATGGACAAGAGTATCAAATTCCTGTTTATGCAGGGGATGAAATTACAGAGGTATTGTTAGGTTCAGAGTGGTTGAAGATTTTGCCGTTAGTAGTCAATTATCAGGTTGGGATATTGACACTGGGATAAAAGCGATGTCTACGACGAGCTACGCCTACGCACTTTTGAAACGAACCGCAAAGGACGCAAAGTACACGAAGGAAAGAGAACTAAAGGGGTAAGTCGCGTAGGTAATAAAAGTGATCGCTCTTCCAATCACTACCTTTTTCTCGTCCTAAATAGCCTGTCAAGGGTGATGATAGTTCAATAACTAACTCTCGAACTGTCTCATCAGTGTGCTTAGGGTTGTGCTTTGCATTGTAATGAGCGCGAATTTCTGTCACTGTAAAACACTGATGCGTAGCCTTTGAACTTTCGTCATCTTGCTCAGAAAGTTCTTTTACTGTTTTGATGATCTGCGATCGCAAGCTCATTTGTTTATAAACTTGGTCAATATATTTTTCAACTTCGTTATCACATTGACCAGCTTTTAGGTATTCTTTTAACTTAAATAAATCTATTGAATTTCGATAATTACTTTGTAACTTGACCAGTTTCTCTAGCGTTGCTGGGTTAATAATAGCCATATCTTGTACTTTCGCTGCATCTTGAAGTTGAGTTGTTGGTTGACCAGGGCCAATAATTAATTTAGTGGCTTGCTTAAATAATTCTTGACTTTTCAGGCGTAGTGTTCCCAAATTTAATAGTTGTACAGCAGTATCATTGGGAATTTTTTTACCAGCTTTGCATTCTCCAACAAGTGGATATGGTTGTGAACAGAATAAATCTACACCACCAGCACCACCTTTATGGAAATAATCAATGGTAAACCCTAAAAACTCAAGGCTCTTGCGAACTATATTTTCAAAATCTGTCCCAGCTTGATAATTACTTTTTCCCTCGTCTTCTTGTTGACTGCGATTACCCAAAGCTGCAATCTTATTGATCCAAGCTAAATCTGCATCAGGTTGCTTAATCGACTTGTCACTACTCAAACCCAAAAATATATTAATATCATTATTTAATTGTTGTGCGATTGGGTTGGTTGTGGCTAGTTGTGCTAATGCACTTTGTAATTCTTCCCATTCAGGATGCAGTTGCGGTTCTAACTTTTCTAATTGGCGTTTGCGTTGAGCGAATATTTGGTCACTTAATACGGGTTTCTCTTCAGAACCATTGATATTAGATAAACTAACAAATTTACCTAATTTTTCTTCTATGTTTACATTAACTGGAACTTCACATAACTGAGGTAAGTGATAAACGCGCAAGTAAGCCAGAAAAATGTTCTGCTGTTTCTGTAATATTGCCTCAAATGCTTCTGGTGTCCAGATTGTTAACTGAGACAAAACATCTAAAGGTTTAGTATGATCTAAAATTTGGCAAAGTTCACATCTTGCCCAAGCTTTAATTGCAACTGTCTCAGAATTAATTTGTTTGATAGCAGTTTGAGCAATGGACAAAAAATTTGTGCGGTAATATTGCTCAATTGAAAGCTGATTTGCTGAAGTGTCAAGGGGATAAAGTGCAAACCTTTGCCCAGGACGAAGAAACATCTTAGGTAAAGCTGCAATTGTTCGCCCCTGTATTAAGACTTCAATATCAGGGGCGGGTAGACACAGCGCTGTTGGTAGTGAAAACAGCTGATTCATTTATAATTAGCTATAGATTACGGTTAATATTACTCAGCATTAGCAATAGGCTGAGGAATAGCGATAGGAAATTCATTATCAACCCAATGCTCATAAGAAGGAGGACTAATAATTTCTCGAACAAGAGGATTATTTATTGCTATTTTTTTATCCCTCATAAAGTCTAAAACCTGATCCTGAAACTCTATAATCTCTTTTTCGCCTGTGATACCGTAATCTTCACTACCCCAGTAAACGGATAAGATCGCTAAAAGAGGTAGAATATCTTCGCTTTGTAATGCTACCCACTTTCCGCCCTTTTTTTTGTCCAATAGTAATCTCAATTTCTCTTTAGCTACTGTTGCACCTGAACTAATAATATTTGAGCGAACTAAGCAACCACGAGTTAAGTTAAATGTTTCGTATTCAATTAGTCGTTTCAATGCAGCAGTTACATTTGCGCCATCTTGCTGAACTACATCTACTCCAATCCTCTCTTTTTTCTTTTTACCAGGAATTTTGCAAATAATTTTAAAATCCATAAAACCATTATTTGCTGCGCTAGGCTCTACTTCTTCAAGTGATTCAATAGTTACTCCCTCTACAGTTTCTCCAATTAAGCTATAGATAGAAAGCCGAAGAGCGTTGGAAATTGTTGCCTCATCTTCTAAAAGTTCATTCATAGCTTCATTCACATACGCTAACTCTTGTTGGTAGTATGTTTCAACCTGTGATCGTGGAGGAGGAGGTGGTGGAGGTGGTGGTGGGTTATTATGAAAATTTTCTGCACACCAATTTAAAACTACTCTAATAGTAGGTTTACCTTTTCCAAAGTCTCTAAGTTTATTTTCATCAAATGGGTAGAGAGGATGAGGCAAATTTTGTTGATTTTCTTGATAAAAATCTTCTAGCCATTTTTGAACGAGAGCAATAATATCATCAGAGTTAAGATATTTTAATTCAATTGGTTGCCTATCAGCTTGTTCACTTACTAATCTGTCAATGGCTGCTTCAGCTTGTGGCAAAAATCTGATTTGATCATTCCAAGTTTCAGGATACATTGCCAGTAGGAAAACACCTCGTTTGAGATTGTTATATAAATCTTTAACCAAGCTGCCAATAACTTGTGCTGTTGTTAAACCATTTTCTGCAACGTCTGCATTATCTAATTCATCAAAGCAAATAACTGGAATTTTATAATGGCTAGCAATATCTAGAATCTGGCGAACATTGCGTAAAGATTCAGTTTCTATATCCTCTTGTTTTGGATTTGGCAATCCCATTACTTCAGCTTCCGCCTGTGTTATTTCTAAACCTGATAACCAGCGATTTGCATAATTAACATGGGCTGGAGAAAACGTCCATAAAATTGCTTGAACGATATAAGGATTGCTAATTTCAGGTACTATTGGCTGAACAAGTTTTGTCAATTGTTCAACGAATTTAGTTGAGTATTTATTTAACCACAGTGGATATTGACTAATATAATGTTGTGGTGTGTAGTTCCATTGCTTTGCTTCGTTAATTAAAGCCGTTGCAATTTCTTGCCACTGCATCACTTTTTGACTACCATTTGCTCTAAGGCTAGAGGTAACACTCTGCAAAAATTCATACTTAATTTTATTTAAGTTGTCATATTTACCCATGTAAATAAATAAGCTACTATCTTTTGCCTGCAAACGATGACGAATTCGACTAATAATATGGCTTTTACCTAGCCCTTTTTCTGCTGTAATCGTGATACCTACGGTTGTACGCTGCCCTTTAATTATTTTTTCAACTGCATCAAATACTGCATTAGAAGCATGAGCATTAATTGAGGGTACATCAGGAAAACTTTTACCCCATATTTGCTGCGGTTTGACAATAAGATGCCCTGCAAATGGGTTTTCTTTTTTAATCAGTTCATCAATGGTAGATATATTAGCAATCATAATGGGGTAAGTTTAATAAGTTAAAAATCGAAGAAAGTTTATGGTTTCAGACGCTTGGTGTAGCAGCGTAATCCATTAAGTTCTGTACTAATGGAATCTTCTATTTTGTTGCGTGCATTGTCTTCTACAGTTCCACCTTGTAGCTGCAAAATATCATCAGCTTGCATTTCCAGCAGCCAATCATTAAATTGTGTACGACTCACACGATCGCCTATTTCTCTTCTAATCCTGTAAATGGGCACTAGGTGATTAAAGTTGTATTCATAGTTCAACTTGTCATAAACTTGCAACGACACTGACTTAAACTCGTCGTAAGATGCGATCGCACTTTTCCCGTTACCTAATGCAGATGTACTAGCTACTGCAACATCGATCTGACTAATCCACCGCACCAACGCATTAGCCGCCCAAGTACCAACAATCGTCCCTTCAAATTTAAAATCGCTACTCTTCAAACCCTCACCCAATACCTCTAAACCCTTGGGAGATGCTAAAGAGTATCCCTTTTTGGAGATTGCGATCGCTCCCTGTTTTTGCAATTCCTCAAATAACCCCTGATACTCTTTTACTTTCTTGCCTTTGGGTACAATTCTCTTATTGACTAGACCTTTTGTTACTTCTTGCTGCATTCCTCCCAAATCCCATAAAGCCAGAAGGAGGCGAGTTTTAGTTTGGGTAGGCTGTAAACTATTTTTGGTTGAACCCATTAGTATGTATCCAAATTGACCGGGTTCTATTATGTTAGTTTGATTTTTTTTACGATGCCAGCCTAAGTAATAGAGAAATATTTGCTATTTAATCAACAAACTTGCTAAATCTATCCCTTAAAAAAGGATACTCTGAAGATATACTTACTTAAATAATAAGTATAAATATTACAGTTAATTTTTTGCGTAAATCTTCTGAATAGCTTGTGACAACTAAGTACCAGAAGCAGCATTTCGCGAAGTTAACGTTTCACCGACAAGATATCCTGCGATCGCTCTGTATTGCTACGCATACATGGACTTATAATTCCCACTTTTCTAGCATTCGCTCAGTCAGCTTTAGAAGACTTTCGCTATTAGCCTTGGAATTCCATTCCGAGGCGGGATAGCAACGAAGCAAGGATTTATCAGGTATGGATAAGGACAAGTCTTCTGGAGTAAGGGCATTTTGGCAGAGGTAGTTGATTCACAACATATTTCTATTGGATGAATACCGTTTCTTTCAAAGGCAGGATGGAATACTTGCGAAACTGAAGCATCATAAAAAGTGAAACGCTTTACTTGTGCTGTTGTGAATGAGTGGTCAATGTTTTTTAAGACCAGGAGAAACAATCGGAATTTTAATTCTGTTTTTGCAACAGCACAGCTTTTAGCAAATGCAGGGTAATAACAAAATACGATGAACACAACATACAAAGAGCGTAAATTCGTTTCGCGCCTTTTGGCGGTTTTTCTGTCGGCATTGCTAGTAGTACCATTGCTAACCAGCTGTGGAGGTTCTCGGAATGCTTCAGTACCACCACCAGTTGATGACACTGTTGGTAGAACGGTAAGCGATCGCAACACTACAAACCAACCCCAGGCTAAGAAAGGATTAGGTACAGGACAGAAAGTAGCGATATTGGCAGGAGCCGCAGCACTTTACTATCTCTACAACCAGCATAAGAATGCTCAACAAGAAGGAGCGCAGGGCAAATACTACCTTTCTAAAAACGGGCGTGTATACTACCGCGATGCTCAACACCGCGCTCATTGGGTAACTCCACCACCAGAAGGAATTCAAGTCCCTGAATCTGAAGCGCAAAAGTATCGGGAATTCCAAGGATATAACAGGCGTTCTACAGGACGGGATTTAAGTGGTCTCACTGCAACTGAAGCGCCAGCACTTTAGGTTAACTCAGACGTGTGTGTAAATTAAAGCGGTTTTCCAGAAGATAACGCCTATCGCGCACGTGGGATACACGAAATCAATTTAGGAGATATATCATGGTTGATGATTTTTTCCGTAAGGCGAAGGATCTTATCTTAGGGAATAACGACTCAGAGTCCGAATACCGCGATCGCCAAGTACGTCCAGCCAGCGAAGACCCCTACGGTGACCCCGCAGACGAGGATTATTACAGCAACGCCATCCCCGCTAGTCAAGACCCTTACGGCGACCCCGCAGACCAAGATTATTACGCCAATGCCATTCCTGCTAGCCAAGACCCTTACGGTGACCCCGCAGACCAAGATTATTACGCCAATGCCATTCCTGCTAGCCAAGACCCCTACGGTGACCCCGCAGACCAGGATTATTTCGGCAATGTCCGTCCAGCCAGCGAAGACCCCTACGGTGACCCCGCAGATCAGGAATACCGCTCTTAGAGCAAACTAATATTTAGTGTTGCTTTTGATGCAGCAGTAATTTTTGGCAAAAGCTCAACTTAGTGGAATAGCAAAAAAGGCAGTGCCAGTTGCGGCTACTGCCTTTTGTTTTTAAAACAATTTTAAGATTGCAGAAAACTTATGTGGTAACACCAGCTAATATTTCCTGCGCTCGGTCAATATTTTGACGTACTGCTTGAGCAGAACTATGTAAAGCAGCTAGTTCTTCATCGGTGAGATTCAATTCCAATACATTTTCAATTCCGCCGCAACCCAATCGGCAGGGAACGCCAATCATAATATCATTTAAACCATATTCACCTTGAAGATAAGCCGCCACAGGCAACAAGCGCGACTGATTCAGCAAAATCGATTCCACCATTACAGAGGTAGCAGAAGCGGGAGCAAAAAAAGCACCACCTGTCTGCATCAATTCCACAATTTCTGCACCACCGTTACGGGTTCTTTCTACTAAGCGTTCAATGGTGTCTGCATCCAACAATTCTGTAATCGGAATGCCGTTGACATTAGCATAACGAGGCAAAGGAACCATTAAATCTCCGTGGCTACCCAGTACCATCGCTTTGACATCGGCAGGTAAAACCCCCAATTCTAAAGCAATAAAAGTTTCAAATCGTGCAGAATCTAACACGCCAGCCATACCCATAATGCGATCGCGTGGTAAACCAGTGGCTTGCCAAGCTAAATAAGTCATTACATCTAAGGGATTGGTGACGATAATAAAAATAGCATTAGGAGAGTAGGCGATCGCATTTTTGGCAGCTTCCACCACAATCTTGGCATTGGTTTTGAGTAAGTCATCTCGACTCATACCTGGTTTGCGGGGAAGACCTGCCGTAATCACCACTATTTCAGAACCAGATGTATCAGCATAATCTTTAGTGCCGATAATCCGACGATTATGTAGTTCAATTCCCCTAGCCTCCATCAAGTCCAGTGCCAATCCTTGAGGCATTCCCTCGATGATATCCAACAACACTACATCTGCCAGATTTTTCTCGGCAATACGTTGAGCTAGAGTGCTGCCAACTCTACCTGCACCAATGATAGTGACACGAGGGAGATGACAGAGAAATGAGGAGTCAGCAGAAAAAGACATAAACTTAGAGTGGGGAGTTTCAACTGTTATTTAAATTCTTCTAGTTGATCTAGTCGTAACCAAATGTTAGGTGTTGATACTTGCCCAAACTTAACAAGGGCATAATCACCTTTAAGGTCTACAACTTCGCCTTTAGTTTCAAACAAGTAAGAAGGAAAGCGAGAATCACTAGCTTTTGCTTCTAAACTGTTTTCCAACTTTTCGCGGACAGCGCGAACCATATCCCCTCTTTTGACTGCCATAAGCTTTTTACCAAGTTTATAGATTGTTTTATACAGGATTTTAGCTTGCGCCAAGGGGTAAAAGCACAAACCTACTATTGGTATTTTTGCCTCTTAGCGCTGAACTACACTAATGTTGGCACTGGGGACAAAAATGGCTGGATCTGCCAGCTAACCTAGTTCGCTGTATTAAACTACTACAAACTCGACAGGGTTCTCCGGTACGGTTGTATACCAAGGCTACACCACCATAGTTACCGTTAATGCCCTTGACATTCAGGAAATTACTAAAGGTCGTGCCGCCAGCTTCTATACTAGCTTCTAATACTTGAATAATGGCAATACGTAAACGTTCTATTTGCTCTCGCTGCAAATTTGTACACAGAGTTTCTGGTAAAATTCCACTCTTAAAAAGTGCTTCATCAGCATAGATATTACCTAATCCCGCCACCACTGACTGATCGAGTAAAGCTGTTTTGGTCGGACGGCGGCGGTTTTGCAGCTTTTGAGCTAAATACTCAACTGTGAATTCTGGCGAAAATGGGTCTACTGCAAGTTTTGCTAAACCAGTAATCACACTTTCAATCGCAACTTCTGGCGGAACCCACCACATTTGCCCAAAGGTGCGTTGATCAACAAAACGTAATTCTTGCTGATTACCAAAGAACAATCTTACCCTTGTGTGCTTGTGTAATGGTTCATCTCGATGCAGCCACAACAGTTGACCAGTCATCCGCAGATGTACCCCTAGCCAGCCAGCGCCAGTGGAGTGCAGGGGCGATGCAACAAAGATAGTCTTATTATCCCCTTGTCCCCTTGTCCCCTTGACCCCTTGTCCCCTTGTCCCTTTGTTTCCTTGTCCCCTTGTCCCTTTGTTTCCTTGTCCCCGTGTCCCCTTGTCCTCTTCGGTGCAAGATGGAGACAATTGAGCGAGGAGATACTTACCACGGCGATACCAAGCCGCAATAGAACTCCCCTTAATTCCATGAATAAAATCAGCAGCAGAAAACGGGTAGGCGATGGTGCGATCAAGCAACACATCTCCACCCGTAATTTCTTGGTTGAGGGTCAATTGATTTAGACCCCTTCGGACTGTTTCTACTTCAGGCAGTTCAGGCATTCAAGCTGAGTAAAAGGGACTGGGGATTAGGGATTGGGGATTGGGTAAGAGCGCGGAAAAATTATCGAAGGGGCTTTGACCCCTCCCAAATTTGGGAATGTTTTCCCAGTCCCCAGTGCCCAGTACCCAATCCCTGAGCGGCCTTCCTCCCGCCAAAGTCCCTTCGGTATAGCGGGGGACTACTCGCCGCGACTAATTGAGCAAGCAATTTGATTATTTGGGGATTTAGGGAGAAGAAAGGGGAAGGATGAAGAATAAAGTTAATAAAAATCTTATGCTTCAAACTTCATACTTTACCTTATGTTCATCATCCCATTAAAACAATCCCCTTATAGCTTGAGTGCTTACTTTTTGGCCTTAGCCGCTGGAGGTGCAACCTCTATTAATTCTTCTGGGGCATAGTTGTTAGTGTTGATGCCTGCGTAATTTACGTTTTCAAACCGGACAATCACTGAATACTTGATACCGCTTTGGTCAATAGACGCCACGGTTCCTGTATCCTGAAACCAAAAGGATTCAGGTCGGAGAATACGTACTTTAGATCCACGTTGAACCATGAGTTTCTTCCCTTTTAGTTATCAATCGCCAATATATAAGGCTAATTGATTTCACTCTACAACCTGAAGGACTCCGCTTGGTTCATTGTTAAGTTATTTGTCCTGCTGGCAACTTGGGGGTTATTTAGTTGGAATTTATTTTCTGGATTTCGCCTGTTTGCTTAAGTGCTGTAGCTTCTGTGATCCCCATCTCACTAACTCCCTACTTGTAAGATTTTATCTCTAAGAATGGGAGAAAACCGTATTGACAAAGACCATGCGATCGCTTAATTTCATTCGCAGATACAACTTGATAAAAACTTCATACCTTGCTCAAAACAAACACACTACCCTCGTTACCTCTACCAATTCGCAGTTCGTTATCTATATAAGTGATATCCAACCAGCCTTGTTGCTTATCGCTGTTGAGGGGCGTATCAATTGCCATGAACTTGTCACCAGCTTCAATTTGTTGGATAAAATTTTCTGGAGAATTGTAGCCCAATAACCGTTGCCAACCGACGATAGTTCGATTAAATTTGACTAGGACGCGACGACCTGAGACTGGCTCGAAGTTGGCAGCAACGCTGACCAATCCTTCAAGATAAGGTAAGCCATAAATCTCGGCTATATTGTAAACGCTTGTAGTTTCTACGCGAATACACTGATAAATTTGCCCCAGTTTGCAAAAAGGTAATCGATCCAGATTTAATAGACCCTTGCTTGTAGTGTATAGTAATCGCCAATCGCCATTGAGCAAATCGGTAGCTTCTACCGGACGTGGTGTAGGATTCAGGTCTTCTAAAGTAGCGATCGCTGCTAAGATAGCCTGTTTCTGTTTCTCACTAGCCAGTAAACCGCGATTTGTAGGGGCGATCGCATCCAAAAGAGCCGCTTTTCCGATCATCGCTTGTAACCTCAAAAATCATCAGGATGAAATTGATATTGAACATATATAAATGTCAAATGTGTAGAGCCTAACTTGATCATTATTGATAACTTGTCATCTGCCATAAGTAGTTTAAATAAATAACTTTTGCCAGATGGCGGATTGCTCAACTAAAGAGTTGAATGAATAACTAAATTATCTCTTATCCAGTGATAGACTCTTAATGTCTATCTATCTAGTTACTTGAAAGTTCTCGTTTCTTGGGCGATATGTTGAATTCTCCATTACGTGAAGAACCCCGCAACCAGCGCGCTGCTGTTATTCCATTAAAACAAGAGACTTCCCTAATAGACTGGTTACAAACCAGCGGTCGGATCATAGCGCGTGACGTTCATGAACCTGATTTTCTAAATGAAGAAGAAGAAATATCAGAGTTTCTGGGTGGAGAAGACGGTATCGGCGATTATGACCTTGATGACGACGACGATATAGCTATCGCTGAAGATTAGCCTGTTCAAGCAGGGGACTTCGTAGTATGTATCGTCCCTATTGTTCAGTTATGTAAGTGTGGAGTGAAGGGAAATTTCCGTGGACGCTAAATTATCTCCTGACCAAGGATTAAACTTTTCTGGGATCGGTCTTGCTTCTTGCTTGGCACTAGGGCTAGGCTCGGCAGCAGTGGCTTTGGATTGGATGAGTAATAGGTTACCTTGGCAGGGTATGTCTCTGACCCTGCCACTATTGTTGTGTGCTGTAAGTTCGGCGGCTATGGGCTTCTGGGTTATCCCGTTGTTACAAGCACTCAAAACTGGGCAAATAATTCGTGAAGATGGCCCGCAAGCCCATCTGAAAAAAGCAGGTACACCAACAATGGGGGGTATCTTCTTTATCCCTGTAGCAGTGGTTCTGGCTTGCGTATTGTCTAATTTTGGTAAAGAAGTGCTGGCGGTTTCCGCATTGACACTTAGTTACGGTTTTATTGGCTGGCTGGACGATTGGCAAATTCTGCGCCGCAAGTCAAATAAAGGTATCTCTCCCCAGATGAAACTAGCTTTGCAAATCGGTTTTGCAGCAGTGTTTTGTCTGTGGCTGATGTTTAATCAACCTTCTAATATCACAAATATTGCTTTGCCCTTGGTAGGTTTTTCGATTCCTTTAGGTTTTCTATTCTGGCCTTTGGCTGGCTTTGCTTTAGTTGCAGAAAGCAATGCGACAAATTTAACTGATGGCATTGATGGTTTGGCAGGAGGAACCGTAGCGATCGCTTTACTTGCACTTGGTGCTTTGATCGCCCCTACTTCACCAGAATTGATGATTTTCTGTGCTTCTTTAAGTGGCGGTTGCTTGGGTTTCTTAGCCCATAACCGCAACCCAGCCCGTGTTTTTATGGGAGATACCGGTTCCTTGGCTTTGGGTGGTGCTTTAGCTGCCGTGGCATTATTAACTAACAGCTTAGTAATTCTGTTCGTTCTCAGCGGTATCTTCTTCGTTGAAACCCTGTCTGTAATGGCACAGGTAACTTATTACAAAGCTACTAAAGGCCCCGATGGTAAAGGTAAGCGTCTGTTTAAAATGGCTCCCTTACATCATCATTTAGAACTCACTGGCTGGTCAGAACTACAAGTAGTCTCCGTATTTTATATAATTGCTGCTCTGTTGGCTGCCATCTCTATGGTGATGCATTAATTCTGATTTAGTAAAAAAATAGTCAAATCAAAACTAACAACCCTTACTAGATGTAGGGGTTGTTTTTTTATTGATGCATTTGGCTGACTAAATGAACAAGTTCTGGCAAAATCAGCTTTTCCATCCCTAGTTGCACAGCATTACTAGAACCAGGAAGAGAGAAGATAAGTTTATTTTGATAAACACCAGCAACAGCACGAGAAGCGATCGCCCGTGAACCGATTTCTTGATAACTTAAAAAGCGAAACAATTCACCAAATCCTGGCAAAGTTTTCTCTAGCAACTTCTCAATCGCATCATAGGTTGTGTCCCTTGGTGCAATACCCGTGCCACCATTGAAAATCACAACATCTAAATTTGCACTTTTACCCAGCAGTTCTATTTGTTCTTGAATCTGTGCTGGCTCGTCTTTAATAATTTTGTAAGCTCCTATAGCATGGTTAGCATTTAGGAGTAATTTTTGAATTATCTGTCCACTTTTATCTGTTTCCGGGAAACGCGTATCGCTGATCGTCACAACAGCACAATTGACCATTATCCCCAGTGAGTCTGGGTGAGGTTGTTGCGTCATAAATAAATTTTTAACCCTCTATGTGAAGCTATTAGTCGTTAGTCTTTAGGTAATGACTAATGACTAATAACCAAAGACTGCTTAAGATTTGCTAAATCCCAGACCGTTTTCCTCAGCGTACCGTTCCATGAAGCGCATAAAGCGATCCCATTCTTCAGCAGATTTCATCAGGTGAATTGCTTCTAATGCCTCTGGTCTGCCGTTGACAAATCTAGCCTTTACTTCGCGGGTGATGATTTCCCCTTCTTGGTCAATCATGTACATCCCGGTGATATCTTCGGTGGTGGTTTGAGCCAAAGCTTTAGGATTGACAAAAATAAATGTTGCAGTGCCACTTTCACCAGTACGCGATCGCGTCAAGCGGACATCAGGTACTACATCTTCATCAATACCTCTAGAAAACTGGATTTTCGCCATGATGAGTGAACTTAAAGTTTTGTAATGTTTAATTTATTATTCTCTCATCATTTTAGAACTAAGCACTCTAGCTCTTACAAAAAGACGGCGGGAAAGCCCACTCCTTCAAGGTGTGGGATGAACCGTGACCGATCTTGTTTATTTACCAATAAATACTTAACTAGCTTCTCTCTCAAGTAGCAAAGTTACAGGCCCATCATTTTCGATTGTAACTTGCATCATTGCACCAAATTGACCAGTTTCCACATTTAAACCACTGCTACGTAAATTGGTAACAAATCTTTCATACAAATCTTGGGCTAATGAAGGAACAGCAGAACGATCAAAAGAGGGGCGGCGACCTTTGCGACAATCACCATACAGTGTGAATTGACTCACTACCAGCAACTCGCCACCAATTTCTTGCACAGATTTTTGCCAACGGTCGCCCCCTTCTTCATCAGGAAACAACCGCAATTCCAAACATTTACGCACCATCCAGTCGAGTTCAGCATCGGTATCAGTATCAGCAATACCTACGAGTAAGTTTAGCCCCCGCCCAATTTTGCCGACAATCTCACCATTAACGGTCACCTGAGATGATTTAACTCGCTGAATGATAACGCGCATGAAATCATTTGTCCTTTGTTTTGGCCATTTGCCATTTTACTAATCAATGACTAATGGCCAATAACTAATGACTAATAATTATTTACCAAAGCCTTTACCTCGACTTACAGAAGGAAGACAAATGCAGTTTTCTATCTGACTGAGCAAAGTTTCACTATCTAAATTTTGACCAATCAGCACTAGTTGGTTTCTTGGTTGACCTTTCCACTCATCATCATCCATTGTGAAACGCTTGCCACACAAATGGAAAATATGACGTTTAGGGCTTTCATCAAACCACATAATTCCTTTTGCTCGGAAGACATCAGAAGGTAGTTGGTTATCTAGGAAATATTGGAACTTCCTAATAGAAAACGGCTTGTCACTTTGGAAAGATAATGAGGTGAAACCATCATTTTCTAAATGGTTAGAATGATGGTGATGATGCTCATGTTCATGATCATGGGCATGATCGTGATGCTCATGACCACAGTTTGAATGATCGTGATCGTGGTCATCATGTTCGTGAGCATGGTCATGATCGTGATGCTCATGTTCATCGACCACAGTATCAAAATACTTGTCAGACTCAAACAGACCAACACTGAGGATTAAGGGAAGCGGTACTTCTGAACGCGTGGTGCGGAGAATTCTCGCTCCTTCTTTAACTTCATTAATTTTCTTTTCTAACTCATTTAAAGCAGATTCTTCAACTAAATCTGTTTTGTTGAGAACAATCACATCACCATAGGCAATTTGACTGTATGCTGCTTGAGAGTTAAATAAATCTAGACTGTAATTTGCCGCATCTACTACAGTGATAATCGAATCTAATCGTGTTAAATCACGCAATTCTGTGCCAAGAAATGTTAGGGCTACTGGCAATGGATCTGCCAATCCAGTTGTTTCTACAACTAGATAATCTAACTTTTCTTCACGTTCTAGAACTTTGTAAACGGCATCAACTAAATCATTATTAATGGTGCAGCAAATACAACCATTACTCAGTTCCACCATGTTCTCATCTGTGGAAACAATTAATTCGTTGTCAATGCCTATTTCACCAAATTCATTCACTAAAACAGCCGTTTTCAAACCCTGCTGATTAGTCAGGATATGATTAAGTAAAGTCGTCTTACCACTACCGAGGAATCCTGTAATAATTGTTACAGGTATACCTTGCTTCGGCGCATCCATTGCTTGAGATTCGGGAGAAACTGCTGATTGCATAGCGCTCGTATCAAAACAAAAAAGTCAAAAAATAGTAATGTAGCGCAGATAGTCCAGAAAACACTAGCATAGGGATGCTGGACTGTCATCCCACATGCTTTACCCTATTATTACGTATCTACCTATTTTCAAATTACTGTGTTGAGCTAACTTGGCTGGAATTTGCATATAGATATGTAGCCAGGATGTTTGTCACAATTAGGTTTTACGACTTTGAATTTTGAATGAGTGAATTTTGAATTGCTATGACCCTAACCCTTTACAATACTCTCACCCGTCGTCAGGAAACCTTTGAAACAGTAGAACCAGGAAAGGTTAAGATGTATTACTGCGGCGTGACGGTATACGACTACTGCCATTTGGGTCATGCCAGAGCTTGTATTGTTTGGGATGTAGTGCGTCGTTACCTCCAGTTTATCGGCTACGAAGTGCGCTATATCCAGAATTTTACTGATATTGATGACAAGATTCTCAATCGAGCGCGGCAAGAACATTCATCAATGGAAGCTGTATCTGAGCGCTTTATAAAAGCTTATTTTGAGGATATGGCAAGGCTGGGAATCAAAGAAGCTGATGAGTATCCCCGTGCTACGCACACGATGAATGGAATTCAGCGGCTGATTCACGATTTGGAAAATAAAGGCTTTGCTTATCCTGCTGATGGCGATGTTTATTATGCTGTACGGCAGTTTTCTGGGTATGGCAAGCTTTCTGGACGCAAGCTAGAAGATATGCAAGCGGGGAAAAGCGATCGCGTGAACCTAGAAGATCCAGAGTACCAAAAGAAAAAAGACCCCTTTGATTTTGCATTGTGGAAAGCAGCAAAACCAGGTGAACCTGCGTGGGAATCACCTTGGGGTGCAGGCCGTCCGGGTTGGCATATCGAATGTTCGGCTATGGTGCGCGATCGCCTCGGCGAAACCATTGACATCCACGCTGGTGGTGAAGACTTAATTTTCCCTCACCATGAAAATGAAATTGCTCAGTCGGAAGCTGTCACAGGACAACCCTTGTCGCGTTACTGGTTGCACAACGGCATGGTGAAAGTGGATGGAGAAAAAATGTCCAAATCTTTGGGCAACTTTACCACCATTCGTGACCTGCTAGATCGAGGAGTTGATCCAATGGCGGTGCGGTTGCTCGTGCTGACGGCTCAATATCGCACACCGATTGATTTTACCGATGAAGCACTCACCGATAAGACAAATGCTTGGCACACTTTGAAAGACGGGTTACTCTTCGGCTACCAGTACGGGGAACAACTCGGTTGGGGAGTGGGGAGTGGGGACTGGGGATTGGGTAAAAATCTTTCCAATACCCAATCGCCAATATCTAATCCCTACGTAGAACGTTTCCAAGAAGCTGTGAATGATGATTTTAATTTTCCTGGTGGGTTAGCAGTGATATTTGAATTAGCCAAGGAACTGCGCCGCGAAGGAAATATTATTGTGCATCAAGGAAAAACCGAAACACCAACGGATGAGTTACTCAAACAGTGGCAAACACTTGTGACTTTAGCTGAAGTCTTAGGTTTAGAAGCAAAGTTGGAAGCCGGAACTGCGGTGAATGATGGTTTAAGCGATGCAGAAATTGAAGATTTGATTCAACAACGCCAAGCAGCTAGAAAAGCTAGGAATTTTGCCGAAGGCGATCGCATCCGCAATGAATTACAAGCACAAGGTATTACCCTAATTGATAGTCCTGAGGGTACACGCTGGCACAGGAGTTAATATGTTTTCTGAATTAACAAAAGCGATCGCTCATATCAACATACCTGCTGATTGGATCGGTATTAGAGCTGTTAAAGAAACATCCTCTAACCGTCATGTCCGTGATGGCTTACCCCAAGCCAACGGCAAATTCTCCACGATGGGAGCTATGCTGGAAGTTTTGGTAAATGGCTGTTTAGGCTATGCAGCTACCAATTCTTTAGAAATTGCCAGCTTACAAACTGCTGCGGAAATAGCATACAAACACGCACTAATAGCCAGTGAGTGGTGGATATATCCTTTCCGTGAAACTGAACGCCCCAAAGTCGTTGGTGAATATCATTCGCCATTTTTAGAACCATTGGATGCTATCAGTCCAGGGGAAATCAACAATTTGTTGGTTCGCATTTGCCAAACGCTGAAAGTTAGCGACAAAATTGTGCAAACCACAGCTAGCTTTACCAGCAGTGAAAAAGAAACATGGTTTGTCAGTAGCAATGGTTCGCAAGTATACCAAAAATTTATTTCTATGGGCGTTCATTACGGTGCTACTGCCCAAGATGGAGCGATCGTGCAACAGCGTACTAACAATGGCTGGCACGCGAACTGTTACCAAGGCGGACTGGAACTGTTAAAACAAGAAGGCTTATGGCATCGGGTGCAGCAAGTTGGCGAACAAGCAATCGAACTATTGACAGCAGATGAATGCCCAAATACCCGCACCAATTTAGTTTTAGCGCCAGACCAGATGATGCTGCAAATCCATGAAAGTGTTGGCCATCCTCTAGAAATTGACCGGATTTTGGGAGATGAGCGCAACTACGCTGGAGGTAGCTTTGTCAACAAAACTGATTTTGGCAAGCTAGTATATGGTTCACCGCTCATGAACATTACCTTCGACCCCACCGTACCCGGTGAATATGCCAGCTATGGCTTTGATGATACTGGCGCTGTAGCAACACGAGAGTATGTGATTAAAGAAGGAGTGCTGCAACGGGGTTTAGGCAGCCTAGAAAGTCAAGCCAGAGCAAGTGTGCCAGGAGTTGCCTGTGCCCGTGCTTCCTCTTGGAATCGACCCGCGATCGACCGCATGGCTAACTTGAATTTAGAGCCAGGAAACGCCACCTTTGCGGAAATGATCGCTGGGATAGAACATGGTGTGTACATGGAATCTAACCGTTCTTGGTCAATAGACGATCGCCGATACAAATTTCAGTTTGGTTGCGAGTATGCCAAATTGATTGAAAACGGTAAACTCACCAAAACCCTCCGTAACCCCAACTATCGAGCCACAACTCCAGAGTTTTGGCACAGCTTAATTAAAGTAGGAGATGCCTCTAATTGGCAAATGTACGGTACTCCTTACTGTGGTAAAGGAGAACCAAATCAAGCGATTTGGGTGGGACATGGTTCACCTGTATGTGTATTTGCTAACGTCGAAGTCTTTGGCGGCGGTAGTTGAAAAAGTATCAAGTATGAGATATAAATTTTTTTTCATTTATATTTTATACTTGATTATTTAGCTTTAATATCTCCCAAATTAGCCAAATAATACCCATGAACATTGACGAATTATCTGGTTTAGAAGTCAGCTTTAATAAACTGATTGAAACTTTAATTATCAAAAAAAACGCAAGTGAAGAATTCACTGTGAAACTGAGCAGTGAGCGGAGTCAATTTACTCGTTTCAATCATGCTAAAGTCCGACAAACTGGTTATGTCGCTGATGGGTGGGTCGAACTCACTTTGATGGAAAATCAACGCAGCAGTTTTCGGCAGTTTCCCTTCACTGGCAATTGGGAAATTGATTGGCAAGTAGCATACAAAGCTTTACAAGAGCTACGTGAAGAACTTACCTTGTTACCTGTTGATCCATATCTTGTTTTACCAGCAGGAAATAATACTAGTAGGGAAGTAAATTTGGGAAAATTGTTGTCGGTAGAGAATGTAGTACCAACAGTACTAGAACAAGTTGCTGGCTTAGATTTTACTGGGATATATGCTGGTGGAGTTGTAATTAAAGCTTACGGCGATTCTAAAGAACAAAAACATTGGTTCGCTACCGATTCTTTTACTTTAGACTATTCTTTATTCACAGCAAATGGACAAGCCGTTAAAGGCACTTTTGCTGGTAGTGAATGGAATGAATCTGCATATATAGCTAAAATTAGCGAAGACAAAAAACAACTAGAACTGCTTTCTCTCCCTGCGAAACGATTGCTAAGAGGAAAATACAAAACTTATTTTGCACCCGCCGCAGTCGCCGATTTATTAATGATGCTTTCTTGGGGGGCTGTGAGTGAAGCTGATCTCCGACAAGGAAATAGTGCTTTAGCTGCACTGTCACGGCAAGAAAAACTACTTTCCTCAAAATTTAGTTTGAAGGAAAACTTTCAACGAGGGTTAGTACCGCGATTTAATGAGTGGGGAGAAATGGCAGCACCAATATTACCTATAATTGAAGAAGGAGTTTTGTTCAATACATTAGTCAACTCTCGCACTGCTAAAGAATATCAAAAAACTGCTAACGGTGCTAATAGCTCAGAAACTTTACGTGCGCCAGAAGTGAGTCCAGGCAATTTGGCATTTGAGCAGATTTTGCCAAGTTTAGACACAGGCTTGTATGTATCGAATTTGCATTACTTAAATTGGAGTGATCGCCCCACTGGTAGAATCACAGGTATGACCCGTTATGCCTGTTTTTGGGTGGAAAAAGCAGAAATCGTCGCCCCTATTGAAAACTTGCGTTTTGATGAAAGCCTATATCGCTTTTGGGGAGACAACTTAGTTGATTTAACTAATTTTCAAGAATTTAGTCCTGAAGTAGGAACATACGAAAGTCGCCAACTCGGAGGTAGTCTAGTTCCAGGAATGCTGATAAAAGATTTTACATATACGTTGTAGTAAAGTGCTTACTTGCGCGGATGGGTAGGTGTTAAAAAGTTAGACACCGAAAAGATGCTTGAATACACTGTACAGCAGGACTTTGGGGTTAAGAGCATTTTTAACCGTTTCGCGCACCTTATATAGAGCGGGTTTTGGGCATTTGACCTAGCCAGTTCAAGTTTCACCATGCTATGATTGAGGCGTTTAGCGCCACAGAACCTAGAAAACCAAATATACATAGGCTTTCAGAGAACCGCTGTTCCAATTAACTAAAATCCCTATTAGGGATTGAAACTCACTAGGGCGCTTGTTGCTAGGGTTAAAGATGCCAGGGTGGTTCCAATTAACTAAAATCCCTATTAGGGATTGAAACGCCAATGGAACACCAGGCGATCGCAGCTAATCACCCTGGAAAGTTCCAATTAACTAAAATCCCTATTAGGGATTGAAACTTTTGCTTTTCAAATATTTTACAACAATTCAGAAGTTCCAATTAACTAAAATCCCTATTAGGGATTGAAACAGATTAACCTTCTAGCAAGAGCCTGGACTTATGCCGGTTCCAATTAACTAAAATCCCTATTAGGGATTGAAACCCCTAATTCTCCAGCAAAAAAGCCATGATAAGAAGTTCCAATTAACTAAAATCCCTATTAGGGATTGAAACAGCCACACCGCGAATGTAGTTTCTGTGGTGCTTGTGGACGTTCCAATTAACTAAAATCCCTATTAGGGATTGAAACTAATAGCTTCTCCTTCATCAGCTTGGGGTAAGGTTCCAATTAACTAAAATCCCTATTAGGGATTGAAACGGCACCATTGGAGCCTTGAGGGGTATCAGTGCCGAGTTCCAATTAACTAAAATCCCTATTAGGGATTGAAACTTTGTGCTGCCATTGCTCCGGCTGCACCACCAGCGTTCCAATTAACTAAAATCCCTATTAGGGATTGAAACATTAGGACTCCTTAGAACGTTTCAGGAATGCGTCAGCGATCGCAAAGGTTCCAATTAACTAAAATCCCTATTAGGGATTGAAACAATCGGCTGAGGGAAGAGAACAATATTTTTGAACGTTCCAATTAACTAAAATCCCTATTAGGGATTGAAACTAAGCATATCCGCAAGCCAAGATAAAGTTTACGTAGTTCCAATTAACTAAAATCCCTATTAGGGATTGAAACGGTACATCTGATATCAGATTGACGGACTCCAGGTTCCAATTAACTAAAATCCCTATTAGGGATTGAAACGGAAACCTTAAGCGTGGTGGTGGGCTTATTGGAGGTTCCAATTAACTAAAATCCCTATTAGGGATTGAAACGCGAAGATGCCCACAGGTAAAACCCGTGCGATGTGTTCCAATTAACTAAAATCCCTATTAGGGATTGAAACATGATTCTTTTGGTTAGAGTATGCTGCTATTAGGTTCCAATTAACTAAAATCCCTATTAGGGATTGAAACCTTCGAGTATTACTAGGTCGTGTAACCACAGTATCGTTCCAATTAACTAAAATCCCTATTAGGGATTGAAACATACCAGAATGGCTCATATCCTCCATAAGAATTCACGGAAGTTCCAATTAACTAAAATCCCTATTAGGGATTGAAACAAGAACTGTAGCAGGAGCAGTACTTGTGGTAGTTTGTTCCAATTAACTAAAATCCCTATTAGGGATTGAAACTGGCCCTTGTGAAGGATGCAGGGACTACGAATCGAGTTCCAATTAACTAAAATCCCTATTAGGGATTGAAACACTTTGATGTGGCGCTTTTGCGCCGCTTTTATTTAAGTTCCAATTAACTAAAATCCCTATTAGGGATTGAAACGCGTAATCTTTCTGCTTTTCTAATCTGGCAAAAGTTCCAATTAACTAAAATCCCTATTAGGGATTGAAACCCGGCAATAGAAACTCCCAACCAATTTTGAGTAGCGTTCCAATTAACTAAAATCCCTATTAGGGATTGAAACACCAAAAGGCCGCCGGAATGATCGCTCGGCAACTTTGGTTCCAATTAACTAAAATCCCTATTAGGGATTGAAACAGTTAGGAGCAGTCATTTGCTGGGCATCAAGAACGGTTCCAATTAACTAAAATCCCTATTAGGGATTGAAACGCGCCTGTTGTAGTAGCTATCAGGGCATAGCACACAAGTTCCAATTAACTAAAATCCCTATTAGGGATTGAAACAGTTTTGTTAATCATAAAGTTGCGATCGCCTCTTTGTTCCAATTAACTAAAATCCCTATTAGGGATTGAAACTTATTAATGTTCTTGGCGAGTTCTGCTGGTTTCAGTTCCAATTAACTAAAATCCCTATTAGGGATTGAAACAAATTCAATTCCCCCTTGGTTGGATATTCCGATTGTTCCAATTAACTAAAATCCCTATTAGGGATTGAAACGGGATAAACCAGAAGTGCGAGGCGATCGCTTGCAACGCAGGTTCCAATTAACTAAAATCCCTATTAGGGATTGAAACCGACTAGTCTTGTGATCGCGCTTGCTATGCCACCTTTGGGTTCCAATTAACTAAAATCCCTATTAGGGATTGAAACTGACTATGCAGCTTAATAAAATGTTTTTTTAAAAAAGTATCTTTTTAAAATTAAACAATAAGTAACTTGTTACACATTTAATCTGTATATACAATAACAGTTAGGCTTGCTGCGATTAATTTTTTTATTTTAAATATTTAAGTATTAAATTATTGTATTCAACCTTTTTCTATATGATAATTAGTTTAAATAGATAAACTATAGAACTACAGTTTATCTCTTTTTGGATGATGAAGAATTACGCTGTGAGGGCATATCCGCTCGCAGCTCTTGTCTGCCATTGGTAACAATTCGCAACATATCTTTAAGATCCTGCTCGATGCCTTCTAAGACGCTATCAGCATATTGATCAGCACCGACTTCTATTTGTTGGGCTTGGGCGATCGCGGCTTGTCGCATTTCCTCCAATTCTTGCATACAGGCATTACGCTTGCGGTCAATTTCTGCAAGGGTTTCTTCCATCATTGCTTCACATTCTTGTTGCACTTGTCGCCGTAGTTGTTCAGCTTCTCGCTCGGCCTGTCTGATAACATCACTTTCAGCTAAAATTTGCGCTCTTTTAGCTTGGGCTGCTTCAACAACTTGCTGTCCATATTCTTCTGCCTCTAAAAGAATTTCCTCTTTTTGGTCTAAAATTGATGCTGCTTCTTGAAAAAATGATGGCAAAGAAAGCCTAATAAAATCTAGCTGTTCTAATAGCTTTTCCTCATCTACTAGAGTGCGTCCTGTCAGCGGAATCCGAAGACTAGACAGAATCATTTCCTCTAAGCGATTGAGTTCCTGCTCAATATCTACGCTTCCTGATCCATCGGGATACTCTTGCGGGGCGTAATTGCTTCCGTTGTTGTTGGGTTCGAGATTGGAGAGTTGTGGTTGTAACATTGGTATATTTCTAGGGCAATGTGTGGGGGAACGAGATGATCGACAGAGCCACCAAACCTTGCAATCTCTTTTATCACACTACTACTTAAAAAACTATACTCGTTGGAGGTGGCTAGAAAAACTGTTTCTATTTGAGTTGACAGAGTTTTATTAGTATGGGCCATCTGTAACTCTATTTCAAAGTCTGAGACAGCCCGCAAACCCCGCAACAACACTTGTGCTTGTCGCATTTGGGCATAGTTTACTGTCAGACCATCAAAGCTGTCCACCTCTACATTAGGTAAATGTCGGGTCGATAGCCGAATTTGTTCTAACCGTTGTTGCACACTAAACAGTGGCATTTTGTTAGGATTCCGCAGTACAGCAACAATCACCTGCTCAAACAGCCGACTACCGCGCTGAATTATGTCAAGATGTCCCAAAGTGATCGGATCGAAGCTACCAGGGTAAATAGCAATCACAATTTTAGTTGCATCAAAGTTATGTAAGCGATTATATAGGAACCTCCGTAAAACCCTGTTAAATCTTGAAAAAGGGGCTGGGGATTGGGTACTGGGAATTGGGGATCGGGAATTGGGATTAGTACCAATCGCTGTTGCAATATTTCAAGTCCTTCATGGACGATACAAAGGGACACTGCACTAAGTGCTACAGATACGCTAGGCAAACCCCGATCGCACCCATAACAAATCGTCTCTTTGTCTCCGTATCCTTTCGTCTTTGTGGCTCACAGGAGCGCCTCAAAGCAAAACCTGCTCTAATTGTTTATATAATCAAAAACCCCAGTTTCCAGCCGTAGGGTTGGAAGCTGCTAACGCTGATTGATAGTAATTATCGTAGGTACTTTTGCATGGCACTGGATCTTTCCATTTTGCCTTTGGCATTTCAATTTACTTCTCCAGGCCCTACTCTCGTGAGAATAGGGCCACTAACTATCCGCTGGTATGGCTTGTTAATTGCCACAGCAGTGTTAATTGGTGTCAGCCTTTCCCAGTACTTGGCAAAACGCCGTAACGTTAATCCAGAGTTACTCAGCGATTTATCAATTTGGCTGGTGATTGGGGCTATTCCCGCAGCACGGCTATATTACGTTTTGTTTCAATGGCCAGAATATGCTCAACATCCAGAGCGGATCATCGCCATTTGGCAAGGTGGGATTGCGATTCATGGAGCGATTCTTGGTGGATTGGTAGCAGCATTAATTTTTGCCAAACTCAAGCAAGTTTCTTTCTGGCAATTAGCAGATTTAGTAGCACCTTCGCTGATTTTAGGGCAGGCGATCGGTCGTTGGGGTAATTTCTTCAACTCTGAAGCTTTTGGTCGTCCCACCAATTTACCCTGGAAGTTATATATTCCACCGGATCGTCGTCCTCCAGAGTTAGCAAATTTTGAGTACTTTCATCCCACGTTTCTCTACGAATCTCTGTGGGATTTAATGGTATTCATCCTGCTGATAACGTTATTTTTTCGAGCTTTGCAGGGCAAGCCACGCCTAAAAGTCGGTACGTTATTTTTAGTTTACTTTGCAGCCTACAGTTTAGGACGTTTGTGGATCGAAGGTTTCCGCACTGATAGCTTGATGCTGGGGCCTTTAAGAATCGCCCAAGTCGTGAGTTTAATCGGTATTCTTGTAGGATTAGCTGGTTTGGCGTGGCTTTACATAGCTCAACGCCCTTTGCCCGATGTCGTTTCTGCCCCCAAGGGTGATCAGGGAATTGGGAGACAACCAGACAAGGCAACAAGGAAGACTAATGACCAATGACCCTAAATAAAAAATGCCCTAGAGGGTTCTCCAGGGCTTAACCAGGGTGCATCTACCATTACTCTCTACTAGTCAAATAGGGACTATCCGGAAAGTCACTGAGAAAATACCAAAAATTTTTTGAAGAATTGATTGATGTGATTTTATGAGTGAATATGCAGAGAGATTATGTTATGAAAAATCGTTAAATTCTGTTACACCAAGCATTTACATTGTGGGTGCAGGCCCTGGAGATCCAGATTTATTAACGGTTAAGGCGCAGAAACTGCTAGCTGTGGCAGATGTGATTTTATTTGCTGATTCATTAATACCTGAAGAGATTTTGGATCTTTGTCGCCCAGACGCAGAAATTATTCGGACTGCGAATAGAACTTTAGAAGAGATTGTACCGCTGATGATAGAACGGGTGCGATCGCACAAATCTGTTGTTCGCCTCCATTCTGGTGATCCTAGTCTCTACAGCGCTATCCACGAACAAATGCACCTGCTGTCAGAGGCAAAAATTCCCTTTGAAGTCATCCCAGGTATTAGTGCCTTTCAAGCTGCGGCTGCCAAACTCAAAGTAGAACTAACTGTCCCTGGTTTAGTCCAAACGATCATTTTGACGCGGATCAGTGGACGCACAGAAGTTCCTGCTAGTGAAGAATTAGCCACCCTTGCAGCACATCAGGCTAGCCTTTGCCTGTATTTGAGTGCGCGTCACATTGAAAATGCCCAAGCCAAACTACTAGAACACTACCCAGCCGAAACCCCAGTAGCTATTTGCTTTCGTATAGGATGGCCTGATGAAAAGATTCACGTTGTTCCCCTCAACCAGATGGCAGATTGTACTTATCAAGAACAGCTAATTCGCACTACACTTTATTTAATCAGTCCAGCACTCTCAGCAGCGACAGGGCGATCGCGTTTATATCATCCCGAACATAATCATCTGTTTCGCTCATCTCATCATTGAATTGGGCATTGGGGACTAGCACTCTTAAGGATGAATTTTGAAT
Source organism: Mojavia pulchra JT2-VF2 (assembly GCA_019359325.1). Taxonomy (GTDB): domain Bacteria; phylum Cyanobacteriota; class Cyanobacteriia; order Cyanobacteriales; family Nostocaceae; genus Mojavia; species Mojavia pulchra. The sequence continues at coordinate 771,349 of JAHHHN010000001.1, forward strand.
TATTCTCTTTCTCTAAAATTTAGCTATGTATAAATCTCCGCGTCCCCGCGTCTCCCACTCACCTCTACAACTCTGCGGTTCGATAAACTTAACCATGTGGAACCAATTAGCAAATTTACTATCCAAAATCTTGAATCGGTACTATGCCATTAATTAAAGTACAAACTTCTGCATCTGCCCCGGAAAAATCTGAAGTTGAGGCAATGCTTAAAAGCCTATCAGCTAAATTAGCAAAGCATACAGGCAAACCAGAATCTTATGTGATGACTTCATTTGAAGCGGGAATTCCTATGACCTTCGCTGGCACTACAGAGCCGGTTTGCTACATTGAAATTAAGAGCGTTGGCACAATGAAACCTGACCAAACCGAGGCGATGAGTCAGGATTTTAGCCAGCAGATTAACCAAGCTTTAGGCGTGGCTAAAAACCGTATTTATATAGAATTTGCCGATGGCAAAGGTTATATGTGGGGTTGGAATGGTACAACATTTGGATAATTTATTTGCATAAAAAGTATCAGCTTTGTAGGGTGGGCAATGCCTACCCTAAAATTATTTTTTTCCGAGTTTTACGGGCAGTAGTAACGGAACAACGAACCGCAAAGAACACAAAGGACACAGAGTAAAGAGGTTTTCAGAGATATTTTGCGTAAGTCCTATTAATAAATATTAACCGCATTGTAATAAATAAAGGAAAAAGGAAGCATAGAATAACTCCTCTTTTTCCTTTAACTATTTAGGCAATACTCAAATTCGCTTGGATCATGACATCATTGAAATCTTGATCGCCAGCATTTGCTAAATCCTCAAAGCCAAAGTTGTTATTTCCCAACACGCGAATATGGTCAACTTTGTCAGGATTTGCACCTAAGAATGGGAAGTAAACTGCTGGAGCGTTATTAGTATCGGCATTGAGAATGGCATCCGGTCTGCCATCAACAATCATAAATGGTGCGAAGATGAAACCAGGCTGGAAAGTGCCGCTGAAAGTTGCCGTACCTTGATTATTACCTATCAGGTCAATACCACCAACGCGCCCACGGACAGCGGCTTGAGTATAACCAGCCTGTCCTGGAAGAAGGTCTGCTTGGCGATCGCCGTTGGTGTCAATACCACCATTCTCATCAGTTACCTGATAAAAACCAACAAAGTTATCAAAAGCCGCGTCTCTGCTAACTATAAACTCAGCTTTGACTTGTTGTTTCACGTCCCGCAAATCAAACACTTCTCCCTGTGGCTTACCTTGCAGATTTGTACCTAAAGGTATTGGTTTTGTGGGTTGAAAATTCAGCGGTTTTTCTAACTCTATAATGATGGATTCATTGTTATCAATTGCTGGCGGTCGTCCAATTGAGAAGGGATAGTTATTATCATTGGCAACCAGGATAGTTTTTTCATCCAACACCAACACATCTTCGATAGTTTGAAATGGAAATGTAAACTCAGTGCTGCCATCTTGATTCAAGTCTTTGGGGTCTTGAATATTTAATAAGTCAGCAACTTCTTCTTTGGCAACAAAGCCATTGGCATCTTTTTGAGATAAGTTAACTTTGAATATCTTCTTGAACTCAGCAGTTGGGCCCTGACCACCATCTCGCTCAATTATGAGATATTCATCCTGGTTAATTACAGTAAAGTCACCAATGGCGTGACTGGGGCTTTCCATGCGGTAGTAACCCAGTACTCCTTTGTACTGCTTTGAAGCCACATCAAACTCATAAATGCGTAGTGAACCCGCAGGATCGCCAAAAACAGTGCCTTCTAACAACGGATACAGGGTTTTCTTGTCTGGGCTGATTGCCATGCCCTCAAACCCTCTAGAAGCAGCAAGGTTAGATACTGCTGGTTCACCTGCGATTTGGTCGCGCACCAAGTCGCCTGTACCAGGGAAATCAGTAAAGTAACCATCGACTCCTAAATTGATGAATTGTTCATATTCATTCTTCGGGTCGCCGTTGTAATCTGATGCTAGGTAAACGCCTTCGTTACGGAAAGTATATGGATGTACCAGTAACCCAGCAGCATGAGCATCTTGTACTAAGGTAGTTGGAGTAGTTGTAGTTCTGTCGGCATCGTTGACTGCACCATCGCCATTGACATCATCATCTTTGCCATCGCTATTTGCATCAACTCCCTTTGCTGGCACAATCAGGCGTTTATTAGGGCCAATACCAGCTGCATACTCGGCAATATTGGTTAGTTCGGCAGGTTTAGTAAGGTCGCCGTAAGTGCGGGAGTCACCACCGACTACAAAATCATAGGGTTTGTCAGTAGCCCCACCAAATAATTGAATTAATGGTAAGTTAATATTCGCCGTAGGCATCAGGACATCATTGAGTTCCTGAAGATTACCCACTTCAAAGGATTGGACAAATACCCGTTTGGGGTCAGTAAAGTTGTTGGCAACTAGCGTATCAACTAATAATTTGCCCAAATTAGTGTTGATGAGTGTGCCATCTAAACGTTGACCTTCAGTAGCAAAGTAGGTGGGATGCTTGGTTTCTGGATAAATGCCAATTTTACGCCCTGTATCTGTTTCTACCTGCTTCACCAAATCGATAATTTCTGTCAGGGTGGGAACCTTTAACTTATCGTTGTTAAATTTGGTTCCTCGTAGGTTGGGTAGGCGTTCAATAGCGTTTAAAGTTTTAAGTTCTGCTAGGGTCAAGTCTTCAGTAAACCAACCCTTAACAGTGCGACCATCAATAACTTTGGTGGTTAGGCGGTCTGCAAACTCTGGACGGCTGGCAATATCAGTGCTGGTATCGCTAAGGTTAACACTGTCATCAGCATTGAGAATTGCCAAAGCGTTTTCGTGACGCGCCACTAACACTCCATCTTTGGTAGCAACCAAATCTGGTTCGATAAAATCAGCGCCATCAGCGATCGCTAGTTTGTAGGCTTCTAAGGTATGTTCTGGACGTGAACCACTAGCACCACGGTGACCGATAACTAAAGGCGCATTGCCATCTAAGGTAGCAAAATCAGTCTTTTTCAGGACATCAGGATTTTGTGGCGATCGCACAAACTGTCCTGTAAGTTGGTCGCGTACAAGGTCGCCTGTACCAGGAAAATCAGTGAAGTAACCATCAACTCCTAAATTGATGAACTGTTTAAATTCTTGCGCTGGGTCGCCGTTGTAATCTGACGCTAGATACTGCTTTTCGTTACGGAAGGTGTATGGATGTACCAGCAGACCTGCATCATGGGCATCTTTTACTAGAGATGTTGGAGAAGTCAGGTTTTTGTCAGCATCGTTGACTGCGCCATCACCATTGACATCATCCGCTTTCCCATCCCCATTGGTATCCACACCTTTCACAGATACAATCATCCGCTTCCACGGGCCAATACCGTCGGCATAGGTGGCGATTTCTTGCAAACCTTGGGGTGTTCGCAGGTCTGCATAATTGCGAGTATTTTCGTTGACGACAAAATCGTAGGGCTGCGTCTCAATTAGCGAACCGTCAAGGTTAACATCAACTGCATCCAATAATTGAACCAGGGGGATATCCGTTTTCTGATTCAACTCTTTGAGGTTACTAACTTCAAAGGACTGAATATATACTCGGCTGGGGTCGGTAAACTCGGCTTTTTGTAGAGTTGCGAGTAAGGGTTCTTCCAGAGACAGACCCAGTGCATCGTGGAAAGTTGGGTGCTTAGTTTCTGGATAAATGCCAATTTTACGCCCCGTATCTTTTTCTACTTGTTTAACTAAGTCGATGATTTCCTCAAAAGTGGGAATTTCATACAAGCCGTTAAACACTTGAGTACGGAAGCCTTGGGGCATTATAGCCCGTAGTGTTTTGATTTCTGCGAGGGTAAAGTCGGAAGCAAAAAAGCCTTCTTCTTCCTTACCATCGACAATTTTCTTCGTTTTGCGATCGCTAAACTCTGGACGATCTGCTACATCGGTGGTGGCGATCAAGTTTGGCTCATGACGAGCAATTAGCACACCATCTTTAGTAGAAACTAGGTCGGGTTCGATGAAATCAGCCCCGCGTTCAATTGCCAGCTTATAAGCGCCTAAAGTGTGTTCTGGCAATTCACCACTAGCGCCCCGATGCCCAATTACAATCGGTGTTTTACCACCTAGTGTATTTAAATTTACTGGGTTGGGCGTAGAGATAGGAGCATCCAGCAGCTTACCAGTAGCATCGAAGTGTAGCAGGAAGGGGCCAAATTCATCGCCCACCCAGATTGTGCCATCTGAGCCGATGACAAAAGACTCCACATCAAAGTCTGCACCTGTTAACAGGCGATCGCTAGTATTCTCATTAACAATGTTGAAGGGAACTTTCTTATCTGGGTCAGATAGTTGAATAAAGTCCAACACCTTGACACTACCATCGCCTTTTGGTTCATAACCTCGGAAACTGGGGTTAAGGCGATAAATACGCAGCAGGTAATCAGCGCTGTTGTCTTTACTACCAAAACCATTATCAGAAAGGAACCAGAAAGAGTTTTTATCAGCTACTTGTACACCACTAAATCCTTGAACAGGCTGCTGGGGAAATGGAATAGTCCGTCCGTTAGTATTCCCAGTGATGGCGCTACCTGATGGCGGCCCTTCAGCGAAGGTATCGGCTGGGAGTGAAGCAAAGCCTTTAAGCGTGACCTTGGGAGGAGATGTCAGGTTATTAGGTAGCTCAAGAATGCCGAGTTTCTCAGCAGGCGTATTTCCTGTAACGTTAAAATCGTTGTCGTTTAGTAAAGCTAAAGTGTTGGGTGCGACTAGTGCTAAACCTTCCAGCTTTTCGACTCCGGTATAACCCAACTGAGCCGCATTAGCAATCAGGCTCTTGCTTACAGGGGTAATTTTGGCAGATGCTAACTCAGCAGGAGTGAGTTGTTCAATGGTTTTACCAGTCGGCAATTTCAACTTAGCAGTGTTATTGATGTTGGTCGCGCCTTTTAAATCAATTTGATAAATCAATTTATTACCAGCAGCAGTACCGTTATCATCTCGCTCAACTACAGCAAATTTACCGTTACCCAAGGATACAGCATCGCCAATTTTGTCAGTTCCCGGTAAACCTTCTAGAAGATATAAATATTCTCCTGTAACTCGTTTGCTGACAACATCAAACTCTAGAATTCGCAAGTTGCGAGAACCCTTAGAAGTTGCGTCATTGCTGACATCTGGATTATCAATGGCACTCTGAATAAAAGCATAAAGTTTAGAACCTTGGAGCGCCACAGCTTCAAATCCTCGGTTAGCGCGGCGTTGGGCGTAAACTTCTGGCAATACTTCAGTACCAAATGTTCCGGCTGGTTGATCTGGGTTGGGTGCAGTTGCAGTTCCTTTGGGAATGAAGCGGTCAATCAACTTACCGTTACTATCAAAGTGGTAAATCGCCGGACGGTATTCATCCACCATCCAGTAATCACCATTTGGTGCGACGACAATACCCTCTAAGTCAGCGCCCAAAGAATCGTTAGGTAAAGGTTTGTTGTCTAAGTCAACGCCAATCTCATCGGTATAAGCTGTGTTATTTGCCCCAGCTTGCAAATTAGGTAATCCAGTTAAGGGAGTTTTACCATCTTGGCGAAATAATCCCGTCCTCTTGGTAATGCTGATTTCGCCTGTGCTGCGGTTGAGTTCAAAGCTGACTATTTCTGGCTGAAAGTTGGGTAAGAAAAATGGTCTGTTAGCACCAACAGGTTCGCCATTCGGGCCTCGGTCTGTGTGGGTAACAAATTTCAAGTTGCCGTTTTCTGCTGTTCCTTGAAAGTACAACCCGGAGAAACCGCCTAAGAGAATATCTTGACCTTTGGAGGTTGTTCCTAACTTTGGAAGATTTTTAAAGTCATAGATAGTTAGCTTCGGTTGGGCAACAGGGGTGCGTGGATTGTAACTGGTGGTGTCAATTGTTAAAGGAGTGGGGAGGGCGTTAGCAATATTTTCCCAAGGTACTAACTTGAAGTTAGAGTTAATGTTTTCGTCATCAGCTATTTTTGCAGGTTCATTAGAACCATCTTGAGTAACAAATAAACCAGATGGAAAGTTAGGCCCCAATGGCACATTCACCACATCCGCTCCATCAGACTCTTGCACACTGTCAATAGTCCCATTGCTACCAATAGCAAAGTTACCCACATATTCGTTGTTGCCCTCACGAGTATAAGCAACAAAGGTGTTATCGCCTTGGCTAGATGCGAGTAGATAGCCTGTGCCGTTTTTGCCGTAATAAATAGTTAGTCCTTCTACATCACTGCTAAGGTGAGAACCGCCCAAATCTTTGACTTTATCAATTAGCTTGCCAATTTTGCCACCGTTGGGTTCGGCTTGGAACTTCCAAATCCCGACATCTTCTTGCCCAATGTAGAGAAAGCCAGTTTCCTGGTCTACTACCATACCCTCAGTTTGGGGTGTCAGTTCTCCAGTTGTGGGGATGGTGAACTCCCGGACTCTTTCAGCACCAATTTTGCCATTACCTTTGTCAATCAGTTTGAATTGCGCCACATCCCCAGTTTCTCGGCGACTAGTGAAGACGTAGTAATCATTAGTGATGGGGCTACGATATAGAGCCAGCCCGTAAGCGCTGCGAGATGAGGGGGAATAGGGAGGAGTAAAGGGTGCTGCTTGGAAGAGAGTGCCAATACTGCTATCGGTGATGTCTTCTAGATATTGACCGGGGGTGCTGGGATTGGCGTTAATTTTAAATATTGCCAATTTATCGTTGCCGCGTTCCCCGGAGGGGTTGCCGAAGGCATCGCTCGCTACGGCAATATCTATAGATTGTCCACCTAACTTAAAACCGTATTGCAAGTCTACATTGTTGTAGCGAATACCACCGGGATTAACTTCCTGCAATAATTTACCAGACAAGTCATAAACCCGCAGTCCGGCATTTTTTACCGAGGTCAATACCAAGCTGTCAGCAGCGTTGTTGGCGTTAACATAAATAGCTGGGTCATCTGCATCAGCACGCTGGTCGATAGGTAGAGTCTCATCGTCAAAGAGATCGGGTCTAGTTTCTACGCTAGGATTTGCGGTATTCACGATATCTGCGCTCAAGGTTAATATTTGGGTAAATTGGGTTGGGCTGAAGTTGTTATCACTCACCAGCACAATTGACTGGCTACCATCTGCTAGTTTGGGGCCGAAGGTAATGCCTTCGATGTTATCTGTGCCGTTAGGTAGGTTCAGGTCGTTAAGATTTAATAGCAACCGCTTTTGTAGAGGTTGAATTGCTGTTAGTTGAGTTTCACTCAAATTGCTGAGAGAGTTGATGGTGCTGATATCAGTTGCACCTTGGAGAGAAACTTCGTAGATTTTGATAGTGTTGCCTGTACCGGGAAGCCCAGCGGAGAAAGAACGCTCCAGCGCGAGTAATGTACCTCGGTTATCAATTGCCAGTAAATCTACTAAGCCGTTGGTATTAAATCCATTAGCTGGGTTGGGTGGCTGTGCTACTGCATCGGTGATGTAGAGATATTCCTTCTCTGGTTGTCCACTCACCAAGTTGTATTGTAAAATCCGAGAACGAGTGCCGTTTGTAATAGAAGCGAGTGGCCCGTCTTGGAACAAAGCATTTTCAGTGGCGGTGAATAGAGTTTTTTGGTCAGGTGTGATGGTAAGGCTTTCAAAAGCTAAGTTATTGGCAACGCCTGAAATTTGAGTATCGCCTGTGTCTACAATACTGTTGCCGTTGGTGTCCTCAACCACTGGTAAAAACTTGCTTGGTACAGGTAGCGATCGCAATTCCTGTCCTGTGGCGAGTGAAAATTCTTTAATAAAGGGATTGCTAACACGACCTGCGTTAGGATTGGCTTCACCTTCAGAGGAAATAAAAACTGTGCCATTGCTAGTTAAAGCAATGCCTTCTGGATCTAGGCTATTGGCAGAAAAAAATTCACCATTAACATTTTTGAGGGCGGTGACATTGGTAAAATTTGCTCCAGCTGTAGCAATGGTGGCTGGGTCAACACTGAAGGTATAGAAACGTGCAGGAGCAAGCTGAGAGCGATCGTCTGAAATAGCGTAATAACGATTGTTAGCAGCATCATAAGTGACACCGGATAGTCCACCTAAGTTAGTCTGTGTTCCATTTACTGTTCCTGCCGCACCAGCAGGCGTAAAGTCAGTAGCAAATGTAGTCTGCCCTTGAAATTCTATATCAGTAATGGTTTTACCTGCTTCGGTTGGGCCTACTTGCACATCTGCAAATACTAAGCGATGATCTGAGCTAGGGAAACCACCAGGAAGACTAGGGTTAAAAGTGCCTACCAAAGGAAAGTTCGGGTCAGTGCTGGCTGGCCAAAAGACTGCTGAGTTAAGAATTGTCAAATCAGCCGAAGGCAATACATAGTCAGTTCGCAGGTTTCCAGGGGTTGTATCGGCAAAGTCTGCGGTATCAAAATTAGGATTGCCTTTTTGACTCGCGTTTGCACCACCTTGCAAGGCGGCTTGTTCAGGCGCACCAGGGCTGCTAGGGATAAAATTAGTATTGATGCTGGGATTTTGTAACAGTTGCGATATAGCATTGTTAAAACTGTCACCATCAAATGGATCAGCATTCTGGTCGCCCATAATCACAAAGCTAGAACCAGTAGCAATACCGCCTTTTTTGCCTGCATCATCATAAATGTAATCGCCTTTACTAGGGCTAATGTAGTCTGCCCAAAAGCGGATTTCATCATGGTTGCGCTTACCGTTGCGGTCTTCGGAACCGTCAAATACTGGTGGCGTGGGATGGCTGGCTAGGACATGAATTGTCTTACCATTTACTTGAATGGGTACATCCCAATGACTTTTAGAGGAAAGGCGTAAAGCGTTTTGTTCTTCTGGCGAGTACCAAGGAGTATTAGAATCAGGAGTGGTGATAGTAGAAAGTAGTGATTCTGGCATATCCTTCCAAAGAAAATTTTGAAAGGTACGCACATTAGCAGTATCAATAGGATATTTGGAGAGTAACAACATTCCGAATTGACCAGGAAAATTCCCGAATCCGAAAGCATCATCGCCATATCCTGGTGCGCCTGGGGTGGTAACTACTGCGCCGTTGTTGTTCAAGTCAAAGCCAGAGGCAATACCCGTATTTGAAGGAGCAATATAAACATAGGGATAGTTAACGGGAGTTGCACCGTTCTGGCTGACAGCAAGATAATTTTGCTGGAATAGTTGAACTGGCTGTAAAGGATTTTCTTGAACGTAATCGAACTCGTTAATTAGTAGTACATCAGGATTGTTCCGCTGGATAATTTCTGCAACGGCTTTTGCTTGAGGATTATTTGGTGTAGATAAATCGGTGACTAGTTGACCTTCACTATTGCGGTTCAGGGAAGCATTGAACTGGGAAAAGCGAATTGTGTTCGTAGTTACCATGAGTTAGTTTTGAGGTAGATACATAGTTGACAAAATTAAGCCATCATTGGAAGCAAAAGTTTGTAATTTTGCATCAATGCAATGACTGCTGACCAGTAAATTCCCTATTCAAAAAGTCAGAAAAACGCTATCGTGATTTACTAAAAATCTTTATTTTTAAGAAGTTTCCAAAAGACATTTATTTGCCTGATGGTAAATGATTAATACGTATTCAGTCCCTCAAGTTATCCGAGCAAGATTAAGAAACATCTAGCAAAAGGTTAAAAACTCATAATCATGTCAAAATAAGTTTTTTCTTGGAAAAGCATAAGCTGCTCATATATGCAATATCAAATGCAAAAAAATTTCCTTGCTCAGTAAAGAGGAGGAAAAATTGATACTTATAATTTCAAACTCAAAACTTTTTTAGATGTAGGGAATGAATAAACTGATACTTTTTGCTTAAGCAGATATTGCTAATTTGAATCACGGCGATCGCAACTCTGGGTAAGTTTGTAAAATTGCGATCGCCTGGTGTGTACACAGCTACATTAACATTGGGGATCAATCGACAAAATGCTTTCAACAAAGTTTTTCACCACCGTAGCTTGCTGGTTGCGTTGCGTCTCGCTGCTGAGGGTTGGGGGTTGATTTGGCCCAAATAATGGTTGATCGCCACCTTTGGAATTAAAGTGGTTTCTAACTACATACGCAGTCTGACCGTTGAAAGCAAATTTACCTACTAATGGTTCAATACGTTTCAGTTAGTGGTATTTGGTTTCGGAAGATCCCCCAACCCCCTTTTTAAGGGGGCTTAATTCCCTCCTTAAAAAGGAGGGATAGGGAGGATCAACTCTTATCTGAACCGTATTGACTAATGGTTTGGATCTGTAGGCTTATTTTGGAGAATAGGTATTAGTTCTAATACAAAAACGCGCTACTAGAGATTTGTAGCGCGTTTGAGTCAGAAAACATTGCCAGATATTTAACGGCGGAATCTATCAGGATTAAGTCTGAGATTAGGTGTTTGACGATTGTTGGTTTGGCTGTTGGAACGGGAACGAATTGCCACGCCATTTTTCAGTCCGCTACCATTGCCGCCATCTTTGCGATCAAGGAAAGGTTTAAGATTGATACCACTTCTAGAGGAAGAAACTCGATTGTTATTACCTAGAAGTGTGCGGCCTAAGTTGTATATATCACCTAATCCGCTTTGATTGTTGCGATAAGTGTTGACAGCTGTAGTTTGTTGTCCACTGTCAGCAGTAGTCAGGTTTTGGAATATACTATTGCGAACAGCATAGGGGTCTCTATTACGAGGTACTGTCAACACGATGCGGCAGCTGGGATCAGCCTCAGTGGTAACACAGATGATGTTCTCGTTATTTAGTACACCTGTTTGAAGTTCTTGTAAGCCATCTGGACGATAGGTTTCCAAGCGGTTGGCAATGGTTTGGCAACGAAGTTGCGAATTCCAGCCACCACCCAAAGCCGCAGGTGCTGCCCAAGGAAAGTATTGCCCTGGTTGGCTTTGGGGTTGATACATGATGGTGTACTGTCCATTGTAAGGCTGGCAGCTAAACCGAGTATTACTATCAACAGTGGTTGAAGTTGGTATGGTTGAGTCTGTTGGTATTGGTGTCTGTGTTGATGAACCTGTTGTTGGCACAACAACGCCACCAGAATCAAATTGGGCCATTGCTACAGAATTACCGAGGAAACAAGTTAAACCCAAACTGCTCAAAAAAATAAATTTAAAGGCTTGTGATGACATAAATCATCCTCGAATGAAAGAAGGTGGGGATATTGATAATTTAAGTGACGAAAGATTTTATTTTTTGGTTCATTTAGAAGATTGTTTTTTTTCTTCTTGTTCTTTTTTCTCTTTGAGTAGCTGTTTGACTCTTGCTCTAATTTGTGCATGACGTTCTACGCCTTCGTAGGCATAGCGGTTGTAACTACTACTAGCAATCAAGTTTTCTAAATAACTCACACGCTCGCTACCTCCTGGGTGTGAAGATAACCAACTAAGAGGAACATTTTTTTGTTGTTTTTCTAGAGTCATCATTAAGTTACGCAAGCCATCAGCAGCGTAGCCACTGGCAACAATCAGGCGTGTACCAAGGGTATCTGCTTGACGTTCCATATCGCGTCCATAACTGAGTGCAGAGAGTTGACCGATAATGCCGCCTAAAGGGATATATTGAGTGACGTTATAGACTAGATTACCTTGGGTGACTAATTGAAAACCGTGAGATAAAACTACATGAGATAATTCATGCCCAATTAACCCAGCTAATTCTGCCTCGGAGTTTGTTTTAGCGATCGCACCTGCATTAATAAATATTTTCCCCCCTGGCAGTGCAAATGCGTTCAGGCTTTCTTGGGGAATAACAAAAAATTCGTATTTAAAATCATTGCGTCCTGTTACCTTTACCAGTTTCTGTCCGATTTCATTGACATAGGCGACAACTGTTTCATCAGTAATTAGTTTCAGTTGTTGTTTTGCTTGCTTGGCTACTGATTCGCCAATTGATTCTTCGCCTCGTAGCAGCAAGATCGTAGAGTCAAGGGCGGAAAAAGGGCCAGCTAGACTGCCTGTGACAGCGTAACCTAATGCACCTGTAATAATGTTGGCGATCGCATTGCCTCTAATCTCTCCTTGAATATAAGATTTATAACGTTTGAGATTATCTTCGGCTAACTTTGTAAACTCCGGTGCTTGCGGATTTTTCGGGTTGAGAATGGCAAATTGACGCGCTGCTAATGAGGCTTCCATCCATTTTTTTGCCTCTGCGAGTGCTGTGACTCTAGCTTTAATTAATTCTGGTTGATCTGGATAAAGTGAAGATGCCCGTTCTAATATATCCAATGCTTGTTGAGGGCGATCGTATTGTTTGAGAACTTCAGCAAATCGAATATGTCCAGGGATAAATTCTGGATACTGCTGAACCAAAAGTTCCAGTGGTACTAGAGTTCTTGTTTGCAGCTTACTAGCTATCCCCGCTTCTGCTTCTCGCCAATATACCTTACCCCCTGAAGATAGTTGCGTGGGGTCGATTATTGCTGCTTTACGTTCTTGGGATTTGCTTGTTTTGGCAAAAGGTTCTTTTACCTCACGATAAATTTTTTCGGCTTCTGCAATTTGTCCTGCTAAATAAAGCTTGTCTGCTTCTATTAGTTTTTGCTGACGGGCGATTTCTTCAGGACTGGGTGCTGGTTCCTCTGCCAAATCTGGTTTTTTTGGTTCGCTTGCTTCAGGCTTGGGTGTAGCTTGTGGTATGACAACAGGCTTTGGTGTGTCAGTTGCTTGTGGCGTTGGTGAGTTTTGCAGCGCGTCCCGTAGCTGTTGTTCTCTTGTCTTTTCTGGATTGGGTGTATTCGCAGCTTCAATTTTGCTAAATGCAACAGGTTCTTGTGCGGGAACGGATGCTGTCGGTTGCGTCAGAATAATTAAAATAGATGTCCCAAATGACAGTAACACCCAGTTCAAGGCTAATAGCAGAGACTTTCTAGTTCGTTTCATACTGGGTTCCACTTATGTAGAAGGCACTTTTTTCAAGTATGAGGAATGACCTAAAAAGTAATTAAAAAATTTTGCTAAAAATAACGTTTAGTTTTGATTATTTTTAACTGATTAACAATTTATCTCATCACTTTAAGCTGCGATCGCAGCTGATACCAATTAGCACTCATGACTCATTACAATAATTCACCAGATGCGTATTCATCGCGCCTGGTGAACAGAATGTAGTTTTAACACATGAACATTACTATGATTGCCCGTTTCTCGCCTAACCTCTGCTACTTACCTGTACCTGTATAAGAAACTCGGTAAATAACGCCATTAGTATCATCTGTGAACAATAGCGAACCGTCTGGTGCAACGGCAAGACCCACTGGTCTACCAAATTGTGCCGTTCCTTGAGAGTTCAAAAATCCTGTGATGAAATCTTCAAATGCTACAGGTTTGCCCTGTTGATAACGTATCCGTACTACTTTATAACCTACGGGAGGGTTGCGATTCCACGAGCCGCGCATAGTTACAAAAGCATCGCTGCGGTATTCTTGAGGAAACTGAGAGGCAGTATAAAAAACCAAATCCAGTGGCGCACTGTGTGCCGTATAAGTTAAAACTGGCGCTTCGGTTTTAGCACAGTATTCTTCCTTGGTTTTGCCTTGCGGGTTTGATGATAAATATACATCAGGACGGCGATCGCCCCAACAAAACGGCCAGCCGTAGTCTGCACCCTGCACAATTTTATTCAATTCTTCTGGTGGTTGATCATTACCACGCCAATCTGAACCATGATCTAAGCCCCACAATTCTTTAGTTTCAGGATGCCAAGCAAAACCGATAGTGTTGCGTAAACCTTGAGCATAAATTGTCCGCTTGCTACCGTCAGGTTGTGCCCGTAGTAATGTAGCGCTCTCGTTGTTTGTTTCGTCACAGGCGTTACAAGTGCTGCCTACACTTATGTAAAGTAACCCATCAGGGCCAAAGGCAATTGTGCGATTTGGGTGTTGTCCTGCATCGGGCAAGTCATCAATCAACAGCTTTGGCTTGCCTACATTTCCGCCCTTTCCTAAATCTAGTGCGTATAGCTGTCTGTCTGTGACAAAGTAAAGACGATTTTGATGAATCGTGATCCCATTAACATATTTATGCCCTGATGCAACAGTCTGTATTTGATCAGCACGTCCATCGCCTTTAAGATCACGCAGCGCTAACACATCACCTTGTTCGCGGCGGGTGACATAGACAGTACCATCAGAAGCAATTGCTAAGTTCCTGGGGTTGCCTAAGTCTTTGGCAAACACATTAATGCGAAATCCCGCAGGCATCTTAAGTTGTTGTAAGAGCGATTCTCGAAATTCTAAACGCTCAGGCGTTGCAAGGTAGCCTTCCATACGCTCTATTCTTTGTTGCTGCGGTTTTTGGGCACTGCTAGGAAAATTCATACTCAGCAGCAAAGCAAAACCGATGTATAAGCTTTTCGCTTTCACGGCATTATTCCTTTAATTTTTAATATTAAGAAGACTGGGTAAAATTTCAGTTGCCTAAGAATCCCAATGTTCAAAAAATACAATCTTTGTGCTAATTTCAAAAAGTATTTTCAATAATTTCCGACATATAAAATAATACATTGTTCATGTATTTACATCTTTCTATTGGAATAATTAATACAATCTATAAATAACAAATCCCTCTAATTAAAAAAGTAAATAACCCTTTAGATAGATTTTCTAACTCAACTACATTAGGGAAATTCTTGTGATGAGCAGGACAAAAATGTCTGTAATTTCAGAAAAACTACTGTCTATTTGCACAGTGAGTTTTAGTTTTCTGATAGTCTTCTTCAATTCTGTTTTAGCGGAGGAAGTTCAGCATGAAAGAACATTTACACAACTTGAGCATGAGGAGCAAACAGAGCTTCAAACTACATCTGTTGAGCAGCTTTCAGACGTACAATTTACTGATTGGGCATTCCAAGAGTTGCAATCCTTAGTTAAACGTTATGGTTGCACTACTGGATACCCTAATACCACTTATAAGGGTAATCAGAGATTAACTCGTTATGAGTTTGCTGCTGCATTAAATTATTGCTTAAACACAGTTCAACAACTGACAGAAAATCAAAATATTATATTTACTTCTGCTGAAATTTCTACTTTACAACGTTTAAAAGATGAATTTGCTGCAGAACTAATGTCTTTACAAAAGCGGTTAGATAATTTAGAAGCAAAGAGTGCAGAAATAACAGCAAATAAATTTTCACCTATAACTCGATTAAGCGTTTCTGTTGTGCTGGCAGCAAATGATGCGATAGGAGACAGTGCTGATGGTAACCCCAATTCTGCAATTGATGCTAATTTAGCATTGAACTACCGCGCTCGAATGAATTTCCTCACCAGCTTTACAGGTAGAGATAGATTGCTTGTACGTTTGCAAGCTTCAAATAGAGTGCCAAATTTTAATGGCGCAACTGGCACAAACATGACGCGACAATCTTTTGAAGTTGGAAATACAGATAATAATATTGCTCTCAATTTATTAGAGTATCAGTTTCCTGTCAGTAAAAATTTTAAAGTTTATCTTTACGGAAATTCTGCTTCTCATCATTACTACGCAACAGTAATTAACCCATATTTCGCTAGCTTTGGTGGTGCAAAAGGTTCTCCTTCACGTTTTTTGGAACGTAATCCTATATACCGTATTGGGAATACTACAGGTAGCGGTTTTGCCGGAGTTTATAGATTTAATGATTCACTAAGACTGGATTTAGGGTATCTCGCACAAAACGCTGAGATTACTACTGGTGCGGCAGGATTATTTAATGGTACTTATAGTGGTTTACTACAGCTTTCTTATCAACCAGTCTCAAACGTTGAACTGGGATTGTTGTATGTACGTAACTATTCTGCGAACGGCGATTTATCGCATCGAACAGGTAGTACTTTCTCAAACATTCCTTTCGGTTCAGGTGTACCCCTTACTTCTAATTCTTATGCTGTTGGAGCTTTATGGAAGATGTTTCCTCAGTTTGCTGTGAGTGGGTGGTTTGGATATATTAATGCTGAACGAGCGGATGGGATAAAGGGCAATGCTGATATTATAAACTACGCTGTAAATCTTGCTTTTCTTGATTTATTTAAAAAAAGTGCTGTAGGTGGATTAGGTTTTGGAATGCCGCCTAAAGTTATTTATAATACGATGGCAACACGAGAAGATAAAGGAACAGGATTACATTTTGAAGCTTTTTATGAGTATCCTTTAACTGAGAATATTAAGCTTATACCAAGCTTATTTTATCTTACTAATTCTAATCATAACAATGTGAATAGTGATATTTTTGTCGGCACAATGAGGACTGTCTTTAGTTTTTAACGGCTATTGATTCTGATTCTTCTGCCGGAAAATTGCAACATTTTCCGGCAGAAGATTTAGATTGACTTAACTTGTCAATGCCCAAACTTTACCAAGGGCCGGAAATAGCAAAGGTAATTCCTGGTGTCTGCATATTCACAAACATAATTCGACCGTCGGGTGAGAAACAAACTCCAGTCAACTCATTTGAGTTCAATGCGTTACGGGCAAATTTATAAAGTGCGCCAGTCGGTGTAATACCCACAACAAAGTCAGTACCGCCACCATCTTCGGTGAGGAATAAATCACCGTTGGGCGCAACGACAATGTTATCTGGAAAATCTAGAATATTCGCATTGTTAGGTTCTATGTACAGCCGCAGTGTGTTGGTAGCAGGGGTGTAGCGCCATATTTGACCCACTCCAGCACTACCACCACTAGTACAGCAAAAATACATATCTCCATTGCCATAGAAAATACCTTCGCCACGAGCAAACTTAGCAGCGCCTAAACTAAAGCCCGTAGTCCTTACTGTATCACTAGAAGGATCGGGGTTGGTAATCCGAACCCAATCCACTGTGTACGCTTGACCGACTGTAAACCCTGTGGTGGTGTTTGCTTGGGGTCTTGAAGGAATTCTCAAAGCATACAACGCACCACCTGCACTCAAGTTATTCGGTGTGTTAGGCACGAAGCGATAGAATAAGCCATCACCTCGGTCTTCGGTCATATATACATAACCTGTGTTGGGGTCTACAGCTGCTGCTTCATGATTGAACCGCCCCATCGCTACTAGGGGTACAGGCGTTACGAACCCAGTTGCACTACTAGGTACTTCAAATACATAACCATGCTTTTTGTTACCTACCTCAAAACTTTCTTCGCAACTGAGCCAAGATCCCCAAGGGGTTGGGCCACCAGCACAGTTGCGGTAAGTGCCTGCCAAAGAGCCGTAGTGCCTAATTAAAGTCCGAGTCGAACTGACTACCAAAGTTGTTGTGCCACCTTTTCCTTGAGTGTCGTATTTACTCGTGTTAGGTGCGCCAATGCTGGTAGTTGATGCCGGGTTGAGTTCGTGGTTGCGGATCAGAATTGTATTACCATTAGCTCCTGAAAACGCTGCCATTCCGTCGTGACCACCTGGAACTTTGTAGCCATCGGTCATTGTTTGCCCAGTTTCAGACAATCTTACATAAGAGAATCCAGCAGGCAGATCCAAAACACCTTTAGGGTCAGTTTGCAAAGAGCCATAGGGGCCTGCTGCTAAAGTTCGTTTAGCAAAGAAAGCCTGCAATGGAGATAACATCAAAGCACCAGCAGTACTTGTCCCAGCTAGGCTAAAAAATTGACGTCTAGATAAGGTCACTATATGCTCCTTAGTTTTTGACCAAAGCCTACTAGCAGTAGTTCAATGGATAGTTATTAAGGAGAAAGAGTGATTTATATCCATTAAGAGAAAACTAAGTCAACTTTATGAAAGCCAAAATAAACAATATGTAAAATGTCAAAATATATATTTAATAAAATTTGTTTTTTATTAACGCAGTATTAATTAAAGTCAAGGCTACTTATGCAAAGTTTATTAAAAGCGATCGCCTTTCTCAGCTAATAATCATTCAAACTGCTTCTGTGTATATCTTCATAATATTTACATCCTGATGACGCTACAGATTATGTAACCTCTCAAAGGCACATTAATTATCTCCATTTTTAGAGCTTATGCAAAAGATTCTTCATTGACACTTAGTGTCAGGAAATGAGGCTTGTTAACATCTACATCCCTAAACTTTTACACCGTTACGCTCCTTACCCAAACCTCGATTTTTGCGATCCATGGGTAATTATTAACATACATAATATTCCTGACGCACTGATTTGTTTTGAATCTATTGCAATTAGTTGCTAGATTTTCTTCCATAGCAATAAATTAATAGCTTGTTTAATCAGTCCTCACACAACTTATATTGACTTTTGTTCTTAAAAGTTCTAGATTTTTATATTGGGCTAGTTGCAACTAATTTGCAAAAAACCTGAGAATAGTTCCTAATGGAGAGTTACTAATGAGTGTGAAAAACAAAGGCTTGTTGGGTGCTGGAGCTGCATGTGTAGCGCTTGCAGGTCTAGCACTCAGCACATTTGGAGGAATGCAGGCGACGATCGCCAATTCTACTTTTAATCAACAAGCACCACGCTTACTTGCCCAAAGACAAAAATTAAATAACTTAACAGTAGTCTTTCCTAGCCGGGCTGATTCTACAGACTTGCAAAGTAAGGCGAATTCAGTAGCAGCATTTCTGTCAAAAGAACTAGGAATACCAGTTAAAGCCCAAGTAGGAGATGATACAGCTGCGGTAGAAGCCTTAAGAGCAAATCGGGCTGATGTGTCTTTCTTGAGTAGCCGTCCGGCGTTGAAAGCTGAACAATTGGCCAATGCTCGCTTGTATTTAGCCGAGGTACGTGACAACTATTCAGGAAGATACACTTACAGTTCAGTATTTGTTGTACCCAACAATAGCCCTTTGAAAACTAGAAATAACGCCAAAGCAACCCTAGAACAATTGCGGGGCAAAAAAATGGCGTTTACTTCCCCGACTTCTGGCAGTGGGTTTATTTTCCCCGTTGGTGAGTTGGTAAAACAGGGATTTGTGCCTAACCGCGATCGCCTGGATGGTTTCTTCGGTCAAATTAGCTACGGTGGCAATTACAGCAAAGCATTGCAAGCCGTTGTTCGCGGTCAAGCAGATGTAGCTGTTGTGTCCGAATACGCTCTTAACCCACCGTATATTACACCTGAAGAAAAAAATCAGTTGCGCGTGCTTCATCGAATTCCCGGTGTCCCAGCCCACGGTATCGCCATTGATGATGACGTTCCAGCACCAGAGCGGGAAAGAATTATTAACGCTCTACTCAAGTTAAATCAGTCACAAAATAACCAACTGTTACGTAACTTGTATAACTCTACAGAGTTAGTGCGAGTAGATCATGCTCGCCACTTAGCACCCATCAAAGATGCATTAACACGTGTTGGCATTGCACCTTAATTTAGTTGTCAGTTATCAGTAAACAGGCTGATAACTGATCAGTGAGACTTGATAACTAATTATGGATTTGACCGAGGCATGAGAGATTATGTAATTGAGTGTCACAACTTAGAAACAGCTTATGCTGCTTCTCTAAATCGCCCTATCCTCAATGGTATTAATTGCCAGATTGAACGAGGTGAGTTTGTTGTGTTGCTGGGACTCAATGGTGCTGGTAAATCTACTCTGCTGCGATCGCTAGTTGGATTAGTGCCACTGGTACGGGGAGAAATTCAGATTAATAGTGTAACGCTGACTCCCCGCACACTAGCTGCAATTCGGCGCGATGTTGGGATGTTATTTCAAGGCGGCGGATTAATTCGGCAATTATCAGCAATGGAAAATGTCCTATGTGGACGCCTTGGTGCTAAGACAAGTTGGCAAACTTTATTTGGATTTCCCAAACGCGATCGCCTTTTAGCACTAGAATTATTGGAACAGTTGGGATTAAGAGAGTTTGCCGATCAAAAAACTAGCCAACTCAGTGGTGGACAACAACAAAGAGTAGCGATCGCCCGTGCTTTAATTCAATCACCACAGATTTTGTTAGCCGACGAACCGATCACTGGGTTAGATGTGATAGCTTGCCAACAGGTAATGCAAACTTTATCTGAATTACATACCCAGCACGGCATGACAATTGTGGCAGTTTTGCACGATTTGGGGATAGCTGCGGAATATGCTCAACGTGCGATCGTTGTAGATGCGGGACGCATTGTTTACGATGGCCCTTGCGACAATCTGCAAGCGCAATTTTCTCAAGTTTAGATTTTTGAATTAAATTTTTGAGTGAAATTTCCGAGTATTGAGTAGAGATGCAATTTTGCAGTCTCTTTTCTAGAGTGTTGAACGCAAGCGCAAATTCATGAATTACTTCTTTAATTCAAAACTCCTCCGGCGCTACCCTTGGGTGAGTTCCCTACTCACTATATTAATTGCGGTTGTCGTTTATGTTTGGGCATTGCAAGGTCTCAAAGTTGATTTTAACTTGCTGACTTCCAGCTGGCCCTACATCACTGATTTTATCTCCAGGTTATTCCCTCCCGATCCAGCAGTTTTAGATATAGCCATTAAAGCGCTAATTGAAACTGTACAGATGTCACTCTGGGGAACCACTATCGGGGCAATAATCTCTTTGCCAATTGCTGTTGCTAGTGCCAGCAACATTGCTCCCCGATGGTTGCAATGGTTGGCTAACTTATTGCAAAACGCAGTCCGTTCTGTCCCTTCAATTATTTTGGGATTAATTTTTGTCGCTGCAACTGGATTAGGCGCACCAGCAGGAACCTTAGCTTTGGGAATTTACACTATTGGCTACCTGGCAAAATTCTATCAACAGGCAATTGAAGCCGTTGACTCTCGTTCTATCGAATCGCTAGAGGTTATAGGAGCATCGAAATTACAAATTGCTCAATATGGAATATTACCCCAAGTTTTGCCACTGGGATTAGGTTATACCTTATGGATGTTTGAGTACAATATCCGTGCCGCTTCTGTGTTGGGTGTAGTCGGCGCTGGTGGTATTGGCTTTCAGTTAAAAAGTTATATTGACGGTTTTGAATACACCAAAGCTACAACCATGATGCTGGTACTTTTGGTAGTCGTCACGATCATTGATGCCTTCAGCAGCCAATTACGTCGTCGGCTCGATTCAGAGTGCTGAATCTTGAGTTGTGAGTTGTGAGTGCTGAGTTCTGATCTCTGCCCTTGCTCCCTTGTCCCCAATGCCCAATTCCCAATTCCCAATCCTTTAACCTGACTTACGCGTTGCTGTGAAATTTTATCAATCAAATTTGTGGCTTGAAGCACTTACTCAAGCAGTACTGTTGCAAATAACTTGCATAATGTACTGCCAAGGACGAACAGAACATCTAAATAAATTTATTATGATATTTTCTCATTAAATACTGAAAGCTCAACTAGCTATTAATTGCTAAACTGGCTGTAGTTATCGTTACTTGCTGGGAATGGTTCAGCTTTTGTTCCTCGCTCTTGTCGGCAAAATGTTTGTCCATGAGTGCAGGAACTTGTGTAGCTTGAATACGGCTATAGCGCGTTTTGTCTGGCATTATCAAATTGGGGCCAGCTTTGCAGTTTTTCATACAACCAGTGCCTTTAATAGTTACTTGGTCTTCTAAACCGCGATCGCTCAAAGCTGCTTCTAAGGCCTGACAAAGTCCTTTACCACCACGCTTCATGCAATCAGATTTTTGGCATACCAAAATCGCAGCCTTAGCCTTAGGTGCTTTTGCCTTAGTATTATTAATAGATGGGACTTCTTTCGATTGAGTAATAGCCTGAACTCTTCCTACCTCAGGACTTGCCGCCATCACACGTTCAGCTTTCAGTGTGACTTTGCCACTTTCAACTTCGTGCTTTTTTTGACCTACAATTTGCAGCCAAGTTCCTGGTGGTAAACGCAAATCAAAAGCAAATCGTAAATTTTTAGCCAGTTTTACATAGAATTCACCGTCATTGGTTCCTATCAGTAGGCCTTTGAGCTTATAGCCATCTTTAATCACAAAATCCAGAAATCTTCCTTCCAAACAAAATTGTGATACTTCGGTAGTGTGAGATTCACTCATGTTTTTTACCTAGTTATTTACTTAGACAAGCTATTGGGCGAGACAGTATTAGCGTTAGTGGCTTTGCCAGCTTTTCTCCAGACTCCAAATCAGGTTTTGGCGGGAAACTGTGAATTGCCGCATCACACTCCAAAGTTGAATAGCTGCTATGGGATTGGCAATTTCAACTTTCAAGGGCTGATTAGACTCGCACCAACAGGGAATATCTAGTTCCCGTAAGCGTTGATAGACTACCCAGCGGTCTGCCCAATTAACCTCTAAGATGTGCTTGCTTTCTACTTCTGAACTGAACGATTTCAAGAGACTAACCCTCAAAGTGCAACAAACTTGCAGTAATCACCACGCTTTTACTCCCTCCTGTTTCTCATATTTGGGAGTTCAGCCTTTTAAACAAGGATAACTTAAGTGCAAACAATTCTCAATTATTTTAGATAAAAATCTCAAATATTTGCCATAAACTTCTACTAAAAAAGGCTGAAAAGACCAGGGAGTAAGCTCATCCCACCCCTAAAAGGAATGGAATTTCGTGGCCATGGGAAAGAATGCCAATGACAGCACGCCCACTCAGGGCCCCAAGACGGCACTGGCTCCCCTATGACGCCAGTTGCCTCAAGTCGGGAAACCCGCCCACGGCACTGGCTCCCCAATGCCCCAAGCGACGGGGAGAGCAACGTCCACCCACCTTGGGGATGGAGTTTACCGTCGTTTTCAATTGAAACTTTTAGTACTAAAAAATTCAAAATTCCGTGATATTTATCGGAATTACTTTTTATTTTTAGAATGTTAATATGTAGAGACTCAGCAGTTAAAAACTATAACTACTGACAAGCGAGGAGAACTATGTCTGAAACGAAAACTGTATTACGCAATTTTGGTCATGTTTACGACAATCCTGTATTACTAGACCACAGTGTAACTGCCCCGGTTACCGAAGGATTTAACGTCGTATTAGCGAGTTTTCAAGCACTTTACTTGCAATATCAAAAACATCATTTTGTAGTTGAAGGTGCAGAATTTTACTCGTTGCATGAGTTTTTTAATGAAAGCTACAAAGAAGTGCAAGAACACATCCATGAAATTGGAGAGCGCTTGGATGGACTAGGTGGCGTGCCAGTAGCTTCCTTCAGCAAATTAGCGGAATTAACCTGTTTTGAGCAAGAGCCTGATGGAGTATATTCTGCTCGTCAGATGGTAGAAAATGACCTAGTAGCAGAGCAAGCTATTATTGGCTTGATTCGTCGCCAAGCTGCTCAGGCAGAGAGTTTAGGTGATCGTGGTACACGCTATCTCTACGAAAAAATTCTCTTAAAAACTGAGGAGCGGGCTTATCATTTATCTCACTTCCTTGCCAAGGACAGCTTAACCTTGGGTTTTGTTCAACCTGCTCAAAACTAAGACTCTCATAATTTAGATAAGCTTCCCTAGACTGAAGAAAAAATTGGCAGAAGTAGGTCTTAAAAAAATATAAAAATTTGCAGAGAGTAGTATAGCTAATTCTCTGCAATTTTTAATTTAAGTATATAAATTAATATATTAATTCATATTGAGAATAATTAGCAGTTAGCTAGTTAGGAATTATTTTTATCTAACTTATTTGTTTAATTTTAATATTAACTCAAGTTATGATGTACAAAAGTAACATAAATATGAAAATTATTATTATCTAAGAGAATAAAGAGTTGCAACTTTATTAAATTTTTTTCGATGAGAAGTATATAAAAGTTAGACATACAAAATAGGTGATTAGTACCGAAGCATAAAAAGTAATTCTTCTCATCCCTCAATCTTTGCTAATCCCCCTCCCGGTCATCAAACCTAGAAAACTTGGTAATAAACAGTATGACTAGGGAAAAAGAATCTTAAAATAATCAGGATTTGTATTCTCTTAGTTCACCCCAACGACTATGCCCCGCCGTCAAGACCTCCGGAAGATTCTGCTGTTAGGCTCTGGCCCAATTGTGATTGGACAAGCCAGTGAGTTTGACTACTCTGGTACCCAAGCCTGTAAAGCACTGCGAGAAGAAGGCTACGAAGTGGTACTGGTCAACTCCAACCCTGCGACAATTATGACCGATCCGGAAACAGCCGATCGCACTTACATTGAGCCGCTGACACCGGAATTGGTCGAAAAAGTCATCGCTAAAGAGCGTCCCGATGCCCTGCTACCAACAATGGGAGGACAAACCGCCCTCAACATTGCCGTTGCTCTCGCAAAAAATGGTGTTTTAGAAAAATATAACGTCGAGTTAATTGGCGCTAAGTTGCCAGCTATTGAAAAAGCTGAAGATAGAAGACTGTTTAACGAAGCAATGGCCAAGATCGGCGTGAATGTGTGTCCTAGTGGCACAGCTTCATCTTTAGAAGAATCTAAAGCGATCGCCCGGCAAATCGGCACTTATCCCTTAATTATTCGTCCTGCTTTCACAATGGGTGGTAGTGGCGGCGGTATTGCTTACAACCAAGAAGAATTTGAAGAAATGGCACAGGTGGGTATAGATGCTAGCCCCGTTTCGCAAATTCTCATTGACCAGTCCCTACTCGGCTGGAAAGAATACGAATTGGAAGTAATGCGCGACTTGGCAGATAACGTAGTGATTATTTGCTCAATCGAAAACCTCGACCCAATGGGCATCCACACCGGAGACTCAATTACCGTCGCTCCTGCTCAAACTCTTACTGATAAAGAATACCAGCGACTGCGGGATATGGCAATTAAAATCATCCGCGAGATTGGCGTGGAAACGGGTGGTTCCAATATCCAGTTTGCCATTAATCCAGTTACAGGGGATGTGGTCGTGATTGAAATGAACCCCCGTGTATCTCGCAGTTCCGCTTTGGCTTCTAAAGCCACTGGTTTCCCGATAGCTAAGATGGCGGCCAAGCTAGCTGTGGGTTACAGCTTGGATGAAATTAAAAACGATATCACCAAGAAAACTCCGGCATCATTTGAACCGACAATTGACTACGTAGTTACCAAAGTCCCCCGCTTTGCTTTTGAAAAGTTTCCTGGTTCGGAACCAGTGCTGACAACGCAAATGAAATCCGTAGGGGAAGCAATGGCTATTGGACGGACATTCAACGAATCCTTCCAAAAAGCACTGCGCTCTTTGGAAACTGGACGTGCTGGCTGGGGTTGCGACCAAGCCGAAAAATTACCCAGTGGTGAACAAATTCGCGCCCAACTGCGGACACCCAACCCCGATCGCATCTTTGCTGTCCGCCATGCCATGCAGTTAGGCATCAGTAGTGAGGAAATCTACGAACTCACAGGTATTGACCCCTGGTTCCTAGATAAAATGCAGCAATTGCTGGAAGTAGAAAAATTCCTCAAACGAACACCCTTAAAGCAATTGACAAAAGAGCAGTTGTATGAGGTCAAACGTGATGGATATAGCGATCGCCAAATTGCCTATGCCACCAAAACCACCGAAGATGAAGTCCGGGCATACCGCAAACAGCTAGGAGTCATCCCAGTTTACAAAACTGTGGATACTTGCGCCGCTGAGTTTGAGGCGTTTACCCCTTACCACTACTCTACCTACGAAGAAGAAACAGAGATTTTACCAACCAGCAAGCCGAAAGTGATGATTTTGGGTGGTGGCCCCAACCGCATTGGACAGGGAATTGAGTTTGATTATTGTTGTTGTCACGCTGCCTATGCTTTGAAAGGAGCAGGATATGAGACGATTATGGTCAACTCTAACCCAGAGACAGTCTCTACAGATTATGACACCAGCGATCGCCTCTACTTTGAGCCATTAACCAAAGAAGACGTACTCAATATTATTGAAGCCGAAAATCCCGTAGGCGTGATTGTCCAGTTTGGTGGGCAAACACCACTGAAGTTAGCTGTACCTTTGCAACAATTTCTCAGCACTCAGAACTCAGGACTCAGCACTAAAATTTGGGGAACATCGCCAGACTCTATAGATATGGCAGAAAATAGAGAGCGATTTGAAAAGATTCTCAACAAATTAAATATTGCTCAACCGCCCAATGGTATTGCCCGGACTTACGAAGATGCGCTGATTGTTGCTCAACGTATTGGTTATCCGGTGGTGGTGCGTCCTAGTTATGTGCTGGGGGGAAGGGCGATGGAAATCGTGTATTCCGATACAGAATTGGAACGCTACATGACTTTTGCGGTGCAGGTAGAACCGGAACACCCAATTTTAATCGATAAGTTCTTGGAAAATGCGATCGAAGTCGATGTAGATGCGATCACCGATCATACCGGGCGGGTAGTGATTGGTGGCATCATGGAACACATCGAACAAGCAGGGATTCACTCTGGCGATTCAGCTTGCACTTTACCCTCAATTTCCCTACCACCAGCAGTCCTCAATCAAATTCGTACTTGGACGGTGCAGCTAGCACAGGCACTTTCTGTAGTAGGACTGATGAATATTCAGTTTGCCGTTGTTGGTGGCAGTAGCTATTCTCCTCAAGTTTACATTCTTGAAGCCAACCCCCGTGCCTCTCGTACAGTGCCCTTTGTTTCTAAAGCAACTGGTGTGCAACTGGCAAAACTAGCATCCTTAATTATGTCAGGTAAAACTTTAGAGGAGCTAGGCTTTACCGAAGAAGTCATCCCACGGCATATTGCGGTCAAAGAAGCAGTATTGCCATTTAATAAATTCCCCGGTACTGATACAATATTAGGCCCAGAAATGCGCTCTACTGGTGAGGTAATGGGAATTGACAGCGATTTTGGACGCGCCTATGCCAAAGCAGAAATCGGTGCTGGAGAGCGTTTACCTTTGTCTGGAACCGTATTCGTGTCGATGAACGATCGCGACAAAGCAGCTGCTGTGAGCGTCGTCAAGGAATTTATCGATTTAGGATTTACTGTGATGGCTACATTTGGCACACGCCAAGTTCTTCAAGAACATGGGTTAGATGTTGAGTTAGTGCTGAAGCTTCATGAAGGTCGTCCTCATGTTTTAGATGCCATCAAAAATCAGAAAATCCAACTGATTATCAACACTCCTTCGGGAGAAGAAGCCCACACTGATGCTAGATTAATCCGTCGCACAGCCTTAGGTTATAAAATTCCCATCATCACCACCATCGCCGGCGCAAAAGCTACAGTCGCCGCTATCCATTCCCTGCAAACTACAACTTTGGATGTGAAAGTCATCCAAGATTACTGCATGATGCCTTAAAGACAACTTTTTTGCCAACCTCGAATCAGCGATCATCAGCGATCAGTCATACTATGTTGCGATCAGACAGATTTTGATTTCCTCACCTCTGCTCCTCTGCTGCCCTAATTTACTATCTTTGAATGCAACTCGGTATCAGTAAGGGTATAGGCAATACTTGGGATAAGCGTTGAGTCATCCAAGATTCAGATCCCCCCGCCTATGGCGACCCTCTTTCTAAGGCTACCGTGTACACACAAGTCTTTGAGAGTTGTCCCACAGGCTTTTGATCCCCCCAACCCCCCTTTAAAAGGGGGGCTAAAATCCCTCAAAGTCCTCCAATTTATCGGAGGATAATGACGGATCTACAATGATTTCGGTTTAGTACACAGATGTGTGTACACCGTAGCTTTCTAAGGGGGGTTGGGGGATCTAAATTTTAGGCTTCAGTGCCTAAGCCTTACTTAATTTTTCCCAATCCCGTAAATAAACTTCTTGCCAAAGATACTTTTGCAAGAGGTGGGGAAAAGGTAAAAGTTTAAAAGTTAAGAATAAACAGGAAATCTCATCTTTTTCACCTTAATTGTTGTACCGAATTCTATAAGTATTTATTTGTCCATCTTTCTATAGGCATAAACCTTTGTTGTCCGCAGCCAGAAAAATTAAGCAATTGTTATAAGAGAATAATTATACTTATCATTGAGTTATTTTAAGGAATATGAGAAAGTTATTGTCTGTCATGGATATATTGATGCGATCAGCTTCTAGGGAAGCTTTTAATCTATAAAAGCATTGTATTAACTGGAATAAAATCTAAATCTTAGGCTGTGATCTAGTCAATTTTTCTCATAAATGTTACAATAGTTAACAATAGCCCTAATGAAAGAATACAAAAAATGTTCTATTAGTAACCTTTTATCTAACTCTAGATACTTGTGAAACTGGGTAAATAACTGTAACGTCTAGAGCAGTTAAAACCCTAAATTTTTGATTATTATTAGCAGCCGAGTTTATCGGATGCATTAATTGCAAACATATTGCAAACCTGAGTATGGGTTCCCAGCCTGAGTGGGTAGTACCTTCGCAAAGCATTTATTAGTTAATGACCCTAACGTCACATCCATCCCTATCAATGAGTAGCGCCATGAAGACCGCTCCGACAGCCACAGACCTTGTGCGGACTTACCTGCGTGAGATTGGCCGCGTGCCGCTCTTAACGCACGAGGAAGAGATTTTTTATGGCAAACAGGTGCAACGTTCAACTGCTTTGCAAGAAATGAAGGAGTACCTTGCCAGCCAGTTAGGCCGAGAACCAACTCTAGAAGAGTGGGCAAAAGCAACTGGGCTGGAATTGGCAGAGTTGAACGAAGTGATCGCTGAGGGTGAATTTGCCAAGCGCAAGATGGTAGAAGCCAATTTACGGCTCGTTGTATCAGTTGCCAAAAAATATATTAAGCGTAATGTTGATTTACTAGACTTAATCCAAGAAGGTAGCATCGGGATGCAGCGGGGCGTGGAGAAGTTTGACCCCACAAAAGGCTACAGGTTTTCGACTTATGCTTATTGGTGGATTCGTCAAGCCATTACGCGGGCGATCGCCGAAAAAGCGCGCACTATCCGCTTGCCAATCCACATCACCGAGAAATTAAATAAAATTAAAAAAGCACAGCGACAATTATCTCAAAAACTGGGACGTGCCCCTTCCGCTGCGGAATTAGCGCAAGAATTAGAATTGACTCCTAAACAAGTACGAGAGTACTTAGAAAAGGCACGTCTACCGTTATCTCTAGATTTGCGGTTGGGGGATAACTACGACACCGAACTTGGAGAAATGTTAGAAGATCCGGGAGCTTCTCCAGAAGAGTTTGTGATGCAATCTTCCCTATCTTATGACTTAGAGCGCCTGATGGGAGATCTCACCCCACAACAGAAGGAAGTGATCACCCTACGCTTTGGGTTAACAGATGGGCAAGCTCTAACATTAGCAAGAATTGGTGAAATCCTAAACATTAGCCGCGAACGAGTACGGCAAATTGAACGGGAAGCCTTAACCAAACTCCGCAAGTCCAAAGCCAAGATGGATGAATACTTGGCAAGTTAGTCAGCCGTCTTTAGTGATTAGTACTTAGTAGCTAAGAGCTAATCACTAACGACTAATAACTAGTGAGGTGAGAAAACACGCTGCTTTTGGTACGGTTACACCGACTGCCTGATCATATTTAGCCTGTTACATTAATTGACAGGAACAATTAATAGGTAGCTAAATCCAGTACACAATAAGCACTTATTTTTATAAAGTCGCAAACACCACAGCTAAGATTATTAGTCAAGGAGATGAAACGTGAGTAACCCATCCAATAGAGTCTCAGAATTTTTTAATAGTGAGTCAGAAACTGGCGATTTACTCTGGCAATACGTTAAATCCTTGAGTCCAGAGACAGTTAGCCAGTTATCCAAACCCACTTCTGCTGAAGTGCTTCAGGTGATGGAACGCAATATTGTGGGGCTTTTGGGCAACCTGCCTTCAGAACACTTTAATGTAACTATCACTACTAGTCGGGAAAGTCTAGGTCGGCTTCTCGCCTCTGCAATGATCAGTGGTTACTTCTTGCGTAATGCTGAACAAAGAATGAATTTTGAAATGGCTTTACAAGGTAGTGAAACCAACAACAGCGAAATTGACTAGTTATTGTTGGCTTTATAGGTTGACACACTTACAGCCACATCATCAAAAATAAACCTCTGCGAAATCCTCATAATCTGCCTTCCCTTCCCTCCACTTTGATTTGCAGCTAGATATTAACCATATCTGACTTACAATCGCTACGCTGATGATAATGGATTTTGTTCAGCAATTAGATTCACATAGAATATAAGCAATTTGGGCAGAGGTTAGCTCTGGCAATTTGAAATTTTAAGTCATCAGCCAATAACTGAATCCAATCAGATTTAGGCTAAGTTTACTCAGCTTTGAAAATGGATTTAAAACTATGAAGTAGCAACTATGCGGTTGAGCAGCAGAAGCAGAATTTGCTGGTTTCGGCAACAACAGCTGCAATCAACGGTTAGCATAATTGCATAAACACCATTTAAAGCTATTTCATTCGCAATAAAATACAAACTCGGCAGGCATGAAGCCAGCTTGCTGAGTTCTATTATTATTCAGTAGCGGATAGTAGCTTTATCTTCCCCTTTCTTCCATCAACCATGAATGAAACCAGTTCTCCCATACCTCATAAAATCATTGGTGTTGCCGTAATTTGGAACGACCAAGAGCAAATTTTAATCGATCGCCGGCGTCCGGGAGGAGCGATGGGGGGTTTATGGGAATTTCCTGGTGGCAAAATAGAGTCTGGCGAAACTGTCGAAGAATGTATCCAACGGGAAATTTACGAAGAACTGGGAATCGAAATTGAAGTGGGAAGCCATCTGATCACTATTGACCACACCTATACCCATTTGCGAGTTACCCTCACAGTACATCACTGCCGTCATCTTACTGGTGTTCCCCAACCACTCGAATGTGATGAAATTCGCTGGGTTAGTTTGCCTGAACTAGAAGAGTTTGCTTTTCCCCAAGCCAATGTGCAAATTATTGCAGCTTTAAAGGGGGCAGGGGGTTGGGAATTTGGGAACTAGGGACTGGGGACTAGGGGCTGGACAATTTACTTAATCCCCAATGCCCCATGCCCAACCCCCATACCGTAACAATGTATTAACTGTGTCAGGTTAAGACTCGTAATTTTCTACAATAATCGCAAAGACTTTGATCCGAGGTGTCAGTAAGCAAATGCCTAAAACAGTTGCCGAAGTAATGAGCCGTGACCCAATTGTTGTCCGATCAGAAACTCCGCTCAAGGAAGCCATACAACTTATCGCAGAACGACGGATTAGTGGGCTGCCTGTTGTGGATGATGTTGGTCAATTGGTGGGCATTATCTCAGAAACTGACTTAATGTGGCAAGAAACAGGAGTGACTCCTCCGGCATACATTATGTTTCTTGATAGCGTCATCTATTTACAAAATCCCGCTGATTATGAGCGTGACTTGCACAAGGCGCTGGGACAGACAGTTGGGGAAGTGATGAGCAAAAATCCGATCACTATTACCCCAGATAAAACTATAAAAGAAGCAGCCAAAATCATGCACGATCGCAGTGTTCACCGATTACCAGTGCTTGACAGCGCGGGTCAGGTAATTGGGATTCTCACCCGTGGTGACATTGTTCGAGCAATGGCAGCAAGTCAAGATTAGTGTAATGGGGATTGGGGGCTGGGGGCTGGGCATGGGGCAGAGGGCAGAGAGACAAGGAGAATAACTCCTAACTCAGCACTCAGCACTTAGCACTCACGACTATTAGCTTGCTGTTCACTGTTGACTCTTTTAAAACTCTTGGAAAATTTAGGATAAGTGAATGAGTATTACTCCTGATTCTGTTAAGCAAATGCTCAGTTCTGAGGATTTGGGCGATCGCTTGCGAGCTGTGAATCAAATTCGTGACTTGGAACCTGCGATCGGCTTTGAACTAATTCAAAGTGCGATCGGTGATAGCAGTGCGCGTGTGCGTTACTCAGCAGTGAGTCAGATGGATACACTCGGCGCACAAGATTTAGACTTATCGTTGAATATATTACGCGAACTGTTGCACAATGACCCGGAACCGGATGTTCAAGCAGCAGCAGCAGACTGTTTGGGTGCGCTGAAACTTCAAGTAGCTTTTGAAGACTTGCAGCAACTTTACAACACAACTCCCGAATGGCTAGTTAAATTCAGCATCATCGCTACTTTAGGAGAATTGGGCGATCCGCGAGGTTTTGAACTACTCAAAGAAGCACTCTCTTCAGATAATGACTTAATCCAAACTGCTGCTATCAGTTCTTTGGGTGAGTTGGGAGATATCCATGCAGTTGAACTTTTAGCGCCTTATGCAACTAATCCAGATTGGCAAGTCCGCTACCGAGTCGTGCAAGCCTTAAATCTTTTGGGTGGTGCAGATGCCAAAGCTATATTAGAAACTTTGGTGAATGATGAAGTAGAGGCGATCGCAACTGAAGCTAAAAAAACTTTGCAGTCAGTCTGAGTTCGCATTTTGAGGAACAGTCAACCTCACTTTTCCATAGAATTACCGAAACTGGAAGCGTCGTTTTCAATAAAGTTTCTCTTGAAAATAATTAAAGGTTCGCAGTAATCGCTAAATTACTACAAACCCAAAACCCATAACACTTAATTGAAAACCGATATAATTGGATAGATTTTGTACGGGGTGGTAGTCTTTACAATTGTTCTACCACCTTTTTTTTCAGCAATTTTTCTGCTGGTTTTTATTAACTAGCCAGAGTTTTGCGGCGGCGAGACATAGCCATAGCTGCACCTACTGCACCCAAGCCAAGTAATGTAGCTGGTTCAGGAACTGTAGCAAAGTAACTAGCAGAATAAGTCAGTCCCGAAATTGTTTTACCTTCAGCAAGAGCTTTGTCAAAATCAGCTTTCTTACCTACTTTTTGGAAAGTAAAAAATCCTTGCCCTTGGCTTATTTCTCCAGTTAAACTTTTAAAGAAGCCATCGACTGTGACCTTTAGAGCAACGAAATTTCCAGCTTGTTCCGTTATATAGCTAGCAGAAGTCAAATTAAAGATGTCTAATCCATCTTTAGCACCCAAGTCAAGGAATGGATTAATTGCTGATGCAGGGGAACCAAAGCCCAAAATGTTGTTTATTGTACCCCCGCTAAAACTTCCTAAAGTTCCACTGCCATTAAGAATTAGAAATGTTTTTGGATCAAGGAAAGTTAGAGAATCTTGTTTTAACTCGGCTGTGGTCAAACCTACCATATCGAACTCACCAGTCAATGCAGCCGCTTGAGCAGAACTAGCGGAGGCAAACATTCCAGCAGTAGCCAAGGGAATTGCAAAAGTAGCTGCTAGAGTTGTGTTTAGTACTTTAGATTTCAAACCAAGCATTGTAATTTAAAGCTCCTATAAAAAAATTTAAGAGGCTGAGTGCGTTATTTACTGTGCTGCAATCTTAAAACTAGTTATGAATGTATCCTGTTTTCACAATCTAGATAGCATTGCCGCATTAAAAACTTAGGTAGAATGCTATTTATTTTTTAGGCGTTCGTTGGCTGATGTGTTCGTTACTTCTACAGAATTACATAACTATCTAGAGATACGCAAGGTCTACGTATTTATCTTGATAAAATCTTCATTACCTGCATAGTGCTTTTTCTTATATCTCTCATCTCTTAGAGTTGAAATTTATAGCAATAGCCTTGAATTACATAGGTTTGACCTCAGTACATCTGTCAAATCGCTATATTTTATTTTTGAAGATTAATACACAGATTTTTTGTAATACTGGCTAGCGTAGGTGAGTTTGTATTTTGTAATTTATATAAAGCAATTTTGTTTTTGGTATAAACTAATAATGAAGTTTTTATAGTTTGATTATAAAAAGATGATTTAGTAGGTTGAAAACGCGACTGGAGGTTAGGTTTTTAATTACTGAATCGATACTCTAGTTACACTTGAAAAGTTTGAATTAAAATATCACATTATTCTTTTGTAATAAAAATTTAGGCAGTAGTACATAACTCAACCTGTATAAAGATTTTTATTTACAATATTTCGTGTTAGCTCATCTAATACCAATTCAAATAATGTTTGCGATACATAAATTATTCTTAAGGGCACAACAATGTTGTGCCCCTACCCATCTGTCGCATTCTTTTTTCAAATTGGTATAAGCTTTGATAACAAAATTTTAGGTTAAATTCTAACTACTAAATACCTGTGGCCAAGTTGTGTATAAGAAAACTGCAACTGCGGCGATCGCTAATATACCCTGAATTAAATTCCCAACCAAGGTTCCTACTACAATTCCAATACCAGCTTTAATTGCCAATCCCAGTTGACGTTGGTAAAGATACTCACCGATAATCGCTCCCAGCAGTGGGCCGATTAAAATACCTAACAAGGGGCCGCCAAAAGGCAAAGCAGGTAATAATCCAAAAAATCCCAGTAGCAAACCGACAAACGCGCCAATTTGTCCCCATTTACTAGCACCTGCTTGTTTTGCTCCTATGTAGCCTGCTAAGAAATCAACTCCAATACTGAGCAACAAAACAATAACTGTCACAATTAGCGGTATCTTAATTGCAGCAAAAGAACTGCTAACAACTCCCCAGATAATAATTGCAATTAAAATTAAACTGGTTCCAGGAATGGCAGGAACTACAGCACCAATAATACCCACAACCATTACGGCAACAAGTAGCCAATAGATAATTTGCATAAAATTTTAATTTTCTGATTCAACTTGCAAGTAAGAATTAAGAGTAACCGCTAATTTATCAGCAATTCCAGCAATCCAGTTTTCATCTTGTTTGGTGTAACTGCGCGGTGCGTTTGCTCCTAAAATTAGTACACCTTCGTTACCAATAGGTTGACAAATTACACCTTGAGTATTTTCTGGTAAATAATCAAATTCAATTCTGCCTGGATATATTTTTAAAGCAACTAAATAAATTGCCTTTTTTGTCTCCAATACCCGTTTTAAAATTGGCCCTGGTACAACCTCAGATTTAGTACCCAAAATACCGCGACGCAACAAAACTTTACCTTGATAAACAACCACAAGCGATCGCGTGACTGTATTAGTTAACAATAAATGCGATGCCCAGGCTAATTCTGTTTTGACAGCTTCTGGTAAATCTGCTGCCAATACAAAACCTTCTTCCCCAATTAGTTGTACAACATCAGGCGATCGCGGCTGTACTTGCTGCCAAATTAAACCAGTCAAAATTAACACTGCACTCAAAATCACACCCACCACATCTCCCCGCGCTTGAGATTCTGTGATTTCCGGTGTTAACAATCGGTTAATGAGCAAAAGTACAGCGCCTAACCCACCAACAACAAAGGGTAGACGCCGTAAAAATCGATTGGGATCAGATTTAGTCATGCCTCTTTAGTGCTGAGTGCTGAGTGCTGAGTGCTGAGTAAAGATACTAGTCCCCAGTCCCCTTCCTTGTCTCCCCTGCTCCTCTGCTCCTCTGCTTCCTTGCTACTGTGTTGTTTACTCTTCTCCAGGTTCAATTATCCTTTGAAACAGATAACCAGTACCTCTGGCTGTGAGAATCAATTCTGGGTTGCTAGGATCATCTTCCAACTTTGCGCGTAAACGTGATATATGCACATCTACCACGCGGGTATCTACATGACGTTCTGGTGTATAACCCCACACCTCTTGCAAAATTTCGGAACGAGAAAAAGCTTCTCCAGAGCGGCTAACTAGTAACTCTAGTAGGCTAAACTCCATACCCGTTAAGCGAATGCGCTCATCGCCTTTATAGACTTGACGCTTATTCGTATCAATTTTGATATTTCCAACGTGGATTACCCCAGAACTGGGAATTCCAGAAGCCCCGGTTTTGTCTACCCGCCGCAGCACTGAGCGAATACGAGCTTCTAGCTCTTTAGGGGAAAAAGGCTTAACTACATAATCATCAGCACCCAATTCCAAACCAGTGATGCGATCCGCTACGTCCCCCAAGGCTGTTAGCATAATAATGGGGACATCTGATTCTTTGCGTAATTCTTGGCATACACCATAGCCATCTAGTTTTGGCATCATTACATCCAAAACTACCAAGTCAGGATCAGCTTTGCGAAAAGTTTCCAAAGCTTCTTCTCCGTCACCCGCTGTCACCACATCGTAGCCAATCATAGAAAGGCGCGTTTCCAAAATACGACGAATGCTGGCTTCGTCATCTACCACTAGGATTTTTTCTTTATGACTTTCCAAGTTTCTCAACGCTCCTTAACTAAAATTTTTCATGATTAATTTTTAATACCATAATATTAAGATATCATCCCATGAATCGATAGAGAAAAAGCTGTAACTACTATCATTATTGGATTTTTTGTTTGCTCGAAGAATTAAGCAAAAATTAAGATTATTTAATAATATTAAGAATGGCGAAGCCTAAAACCTTTTACGTTTGTAACGATTGTGGAGCAGAATCTTCCCAATGGTTCGGTAGGTGTCCAGCTTGCGGCACTTATAATTCTCTAGAAGAGCAAATAAGTATCCAGTCCTCAGTGGATATACCCAGTCGCGGGGGAGTGAGTGGTTGGCAATCAGTTCAAACCAATGGCAAATCTCATGCTAAACCAGCTAAAGCGCGAGCTTCTTTAACATTTGATCAAATTAGCGATCGCCAAATTGCTCGTTGGGAATCCGGTTATGGAGAATTAGATCGAGTCTTGGGTGGTGGGGTTGTCCCTGGTTCAATGGTACTGATTGGAGGCGATCCAGGAATTGGAAAATCAACTTTACTTCTTCAAGTATCGAATCAATTAGCGCAGAGATACCGCATTCTCTATGTAACTGGGGAAGAATCAGGACAACAGGTAAAATTACGAGCTTCACGGCTGGGAGTATCAAAAAGTGTAAGTGTAGTTGGCGATGAAAATACGAGTGTACCAGAACCAACTACTACTACTATCAACCCTGATAGTATAAATGCAGATTTATATGTATTACCGGAAACAGATTTAGAAGAAATTCTGCGAGAAATCGACTCCTTAAAACCGAATCTGGCAGTAATTGATAGTATCCAAACAGTGTTCTTTCCAGCACTAACTTCTGCACCAGGTTCTGTAGCTCAGGTACGGGAATGTACAGCTGCACTGATGAAAGTGGCAAAGCACGAAGATATCACAATGTTAATTGTGGGACACGTCACCAAAGAAGGTGCGATCGCCGGGCCGAAAGTCTTAGAACACTTAGTTGATACAGTATTGTATTTTGAAGGCGATCGCTTTGCCTCCCATCGGTTATTACGGACAGTCAAAAACCGCTTCGGTGCAACTCACGAAATCGGTATCTTTGAAATGGTATCCCAAGGACTGCGGGAAGTTGCCAACCCTTCAGAATTATTTTTAGGCAACCGTGACGATCCAGCCCCAGGTACAGCAATTGTAGTTGCTTGTGAAGGTACTCGTCCTATTGTTGTGGAGTTGCAAGCCCTTGTTAGTCCTACCAGCTACCCGTCCCCTCGTCGTGCTGCTACTGGTATAGACTATAACCGCCTAGTGCAAATTCTGGCAGTGTTAGAAAAACGAGTGGGGATTCCCATGTCGAAATTGGATTCTTACGTCGCTTCTGCGGGCGGTTTAAATGTCGAAGAACCGGCAGTAGATTTAGGAATAGCGATCGCCATCGTTGCCAGTTTCCGCGATCGCATAGTCGATCCAGGTACAGTTTTGATTGGCGAAGTCGGGTTAGGCGGACAGGTGCGATCAGTTTCTCAGATGGAACTACGGTTGAAAGAAGCTGCAAAACTGGGATTTAAAAGAGCGATCGTCCCTAAAGGGCAAAAATTCCCCGATCTTGATATCGAGATTTTACCAGTTTCCAAAGTAATAGATGCGATTATTGCCGCCATCCCCCATCAAGAGCTAACAGAAGAGGATTTAGCACCCGATGAAGATGAGTAATACCAATTTGAAAAAAGAATACGACAGATACACACTCCCTAATCCTTGTTATGTCTGGCTTTCTTAATTTTTAACTTTGAATTTTGAATTGGTATAACATCTCCCCTCACAAACAAAGGAAAAACTCCCATGACAGCCTTTACCCAAGATTATAAAATCACTTGGGAAAAACTACCCGACGATTACAGACTACCAGACGATCCAGTGGACAACATCAACCAACCAGCCTTAGCTGCTGCACTCACACAAAGTTTAGAGCTTGCTGGTAAACTTCCACCCAACGCCCTCACACCAACAAATTACGGTATCTGCGCTACATTAAATGGCAAAATTGTCGTTAAAGCGCCAGACTGGGCATATATTCCCAAAATTAGCGTCGGGAGAGAAGATGTAATACGTAGCTACACACCGCAGCTACAGGGAGACATACCCGTAATAGTCATAGAATTTCTTTCTGATACAGAAGGTGGGGAATACTCGATCAAACCCACTTATCCCCCAGGTAAATGGTTTTTTTACGAATGCGTTTTAAAAGCACCAAATTATGCGATCTTTGAACCTAATAGCGGAGACCTAGAAGTTTATCGTTTAGATAATAATACAGGCAGATACGTTGTCCAAACTCCCAAGGACAACCAGCGTTACTGGATAGCAGAAATGAATCTTTACCTTGCTGTATGGACAGGTACTCATGAAAATCGTGCAGGAAATTGGTTACGGTGGTGGGATGAACAAGGAAATCTACTGCTTTGGGGTACAGAATTAGCTGAACAACAAAGACAACGCGCTGAAAGGCTAGCAGCACAATTGCGCGCGGCGGGAATTGAACCGCAAGATTAGACTTTTTGCAAATAATTTAGGTTTGCTAGATTAGCTAAACAAATCTAGCAATTTTCTATGCGAACAAAATTTGACTTTAATTCAGTATTACTAGTAATAAACTACTATTCAGCAACAGTTTTAAACTTAGAAATGGTGCAAGCAGGTCTAATGCGTCCTTCGGTGATTAGGTTGCATAAGATAAACAAAATAATTAGGTAGGCGATGGCAAATTGTCTGAACTTGAACTGTTTCTCGATCTACTGGGGAACGTCTTGCGCTGACTTTATGCTCTGCCATTTTTCATACATTTTTAATGGTACTTAATTTCAGCATTCCCCAAGTTAGTTAGACAATCATAGTTATTTATAGCCAATTATTAATAGAATTTTTTTCTACCATTAAAAAAGTGATATCTCACTAATTACCAGCCTTGGACAAGTTTCCTCTTACGAACAATCTTGAAAAAAATTCTTAAACTTTACTATGACTACTTTCCCTAAATACATCCCCCAATCTGACCCGCCACTTCCTCCTTGGGAAACACTACCAACAATGTATGATTTACCCAGCAATAACCCAGAGGAGCCAGGTTTGCCAGACGATTTTCACTTTTTACAACCCTTACTTTTATATTTAACTTTTCAGCCAATTAACTGGAATCCTGAACTAGTTTATAGTGCTGCTGACCTCAATCTTTACTACGACCTTCAGCATCCTTTGTGGTACAAACGCCCAGATTGGTTTGGTGTTGTAGGTGTGCAAAAACTATACAAAGGCCAAGATTTACGTTTAAGTTATGTCACTTGGCAAGAACCAGCAAACCCTTTTGTAGTTGTTGAGTTATTATCCCCTGGTACAGAAGACGAAGATTTAGGCAACAAACAAAATACAACGGATAAACCTCTTAGCAAATGGGAAGTTTATGAAAGAATCTTGCGGATTCCCTACTATATTGTTTTTAGTCGTTACACTAATGAACTCAGAGCATTTCACTTAGTAGGCGGTCACTATGAACCGATGACTTTAACTGAGGGACGCTTACTGATGCCAGAATTGAGTTTAAGTTTAGGCTTATGGCAGGGGTCATTTCGAGATATTGAAAGGTTGTGGTTAAGGTGGTTCACTTTAGAAGGAGAATTGATTCTTGCACCCGCCGAAGAAGCTACTGCTGCTACTGAACGAGCTATTATTGCTGAACAAGAAGCTAGAGATGCTAAACAAGAAGCTGAACAAGCAAAAAGAAAAGCAGCACAGTTAGCAGAACGTCTGCGTCAGTTAGGCGTGAATCCTGATGAACTGGAGTAATTACTACAACTTCAGGGATATTTTTTAATGTTTAAAAACTAGATTCACCTCTAGATAGAAATGCGATCGCCCACAAATTGTCACAATAATGACGACAACCGTTATTTTTGGAAAATAAATTTTATGGGCTTTGGTATTGGTGATATATTCTGGATTTTTCTTCTTCTTTCTTCCCTGCAACCCATTTGGCAAAAGCGCCAAATTGAATATCGCCGTCTCCGCGCCCTACAGGAATTTCAGCAAGAACGCAAGAGTCGGGTGATTTTGCTGATACACCGTCAAGAATCCATCAGCTTACTAGGAATTCCTTTATCACGCTACATTACTATTGAAGATTCAGAACAAATACTGCGGGCAATTCGCCTCACCCCGCCAGAGGTTCCGATTGACTTAATTTTGCATACTCCTGGCGGTTTGGTATTAGCTACCGAACAAATCGCTAGGGCATTAATTCGTCATCCCTCAAAAGTCACCGTTTTTGTACCTCACTACGCTATGAGTGGCGGAACAATGCTTGCCCTCGCTTCTGATGAAATTGTCATGGATGCTAATGCTGTCTTAGGGCCAGTTGATCCTCAATTGGGTAACTTCCCGGCGGCGAGTATTCTTAAAGTGGTTAAAGATAAGCCCATCGGCGAAATTGATGACCAAACCTTAATTATGGCAGACCTTGCAGGCAAAGCCATTCAACAAGTACAGCGCTTTGTGCGGACTCTGCTGAAAGATAGTATGCCAAAACAAAAAGTTCAGCCAGAAAATATTGAACCAATTATCGAAGCTTTGACAACTGGACGCGTCACCCACGACTATCCCATCACTGTCGAGGAAGCAACAGAAATGGGGCTGCCCGTTACAGTCGGGCTGCCCCGTTCTATTTACGGACTGATGGATTTATATCCACAACCACAAGGCGGAAGGCCTAGCGTTCAGTATATCCCTATGCCCTACGATGACCGCCGTCCAATTCTTCCTATGCCTAAAGGCAGACCCTTAGAAGAACCAACTCAGATGAATTGAGACCTTAAGACCATTATTTTTAGTAGCGGCTCTTAAGGTGTAGTTGTTGGTGTTGGCGTAGCTGTCGGTGTCGCTGTTGGCGTCGCCGTTGGTGTCGCCGTTGGTGTCGCTGTCGGTGTAACAGTTGGCCTAGCTGTTGGTGTCGCCGTCGGTGTTGCAGTTGGGGTAGCTGTCGGGGTAGCCCTTGGTGTCGCCGTTGGTGTAGCTGTCGGGGTAGCTGTCGGTGTAGCCCTTGGTGTCGCCGTTGGTGTAGCTGTCGGGGTAGCTGTCGGTGTAGCCCTTGGCGTAGCTGTCGGTGTAGCCGTTGGTGTCGCCGTCGGCGTAGCCGTTGGCTGTTGAATAGCTATCTTTGCCTCTTCATTCAACTTCTGGCGCAAGGCTAAATCAGCAATACCAGTTTCTTGTAGCTGGTATTTTTTCTGATATTCTCTGACCACCGCCTCCGTTCGGTCACCGTAAAATTGATCGCGGGGTAGGGGAGGATTTGGCTTAAGCACCGCATTCAAATTAGCTTGTAAAATCCGAACTATTTGGGCGGCAAAATCTTGAGTTTTTGGCCCTGCTATCCCATCTACGGGTGACAACTTGTAGCCTTTTTGAAATTCACGGATTGCGTTTTTAGTTGCCTGATCGGTTAAAGGTGTATTACCTACCTCGACTTTATAGCCCAAACCACGCAACACAGAGCGGAATTGCTGTGGCGTATAGTTACGCTGGCGAGCGGCAAAAGTTGTATTTGAAGTTACTACACCCGCAGTTATTAGGCAAGCAGCAGTAATGGCAACGCTTGATTTTCCAAACCCACACCACATAAATGAAAACTCCTTTGGCTTAAATCAGCAGGATATAAAAGCTAACAGAAGCATTTTAAGTTTCTTGTATATCTTTTTTATCAATAATTAACGAATTTTGATTAATTAATGTGTCATTGGTTAAGTTAGTTAATAGATTATTAAAATTTTTGCATCTTTCTAGAGACTTATTTTTAATAATCAGTGGCAATCGGCTGGCAAAAACTGAAACTGTATAATTTAAGAGGCTTATATTAGATGCTTGTATAATTCATTACTGAAAATGCCTAATTTAAAGTCCCTAAAGCGTTCACAACTTTACTTT
This sequence comes from Mojavia pulchra JT2-VF2, assembly GCA_019359325.1. Lineage (GTDB taxonomy): Bacteria > Cyanobacteriota > Cyanobacteriia > Cyanobacteriales > Nostocaceae > Mojavia > Mojavia pulchra. Next base: position 813,098 of record JAHHHN010000001.1, read on the forward strand.
GAAAGGTTAATGGCAATTACTGCCACGGTGAACTTATGTTTAGTTTTGTTTAATTTAAGTTACCTGCCTTGGCGGGATTTTTACTGGCGGAGACTGCCACAAATTACTCAAATTTATGACCCAATTAAGGGCATTGAAGCGCATAGAGAAACCAAAAACTATCTCAACCAAGTAGACGCTTTAGCAGAACAGGTAAGCCAGACAGGTTTACAGTCGCCTCAGACACAAAAAAAGCTGGAGGAAATCAGCCGTCTTAGTAGCGAGATGATTGACAGCAATCCCTTTGCAGCAGCGGGTAAAAGCGGGACTTTAGAAAAAATCAAAAACCGGATGCGCGATCGCGCACGTCAAGAATCTGCAAAGCAAGCTTTTAGAGTGTTTTGGAGTCCGGCATACTTATCTCAACAAGGCTGGAACCAAGAAATTAATTTTTTCAATCAACAAATCCGTCCTCTAATTTCTACTAACTACTACCGCGGAATCGGAGAAGATGGTGAACCGATAGATAATTTTTGGCTGCTTGACTTACCATTTATAGGTTTATTTGCTCTAGAGTTGCTAGTACGTACTTTCTATATCAGACGCCGCCATCCAGGTTTTAGCTGGCTTGATGCTGTCTTGTGGCGTTGGTACGATTTGTTATTGTTGCTACCATTTTGGCGGTGGTTGCGAATCGTCCCTGTTTTAGTTCGTCTTGATCAAGCGCAGTTATTAAATTTACATCCAGTATGGCGGCAAATTCATCACGGCATCGTAGCTAATTTTGCCGAAGACATCACAGAAATTGTAGTGGTGAGAGTAATTAACCAGATTCAAGGCTCAATTAAACGAGGTGAGTTAACGCGCTGGCTACTGCAACAAGAAAACTTGCGCCCATACATAGATATTAATAATGTAAACGAAGTAGAGGCGATCGCTGGGCTTTTAGTGCAAACAGTCGTCTACCAAGTACTGCCCCAAATTCAACCAGAAATCACAGCCATTTTGCGCCACAGCATTGAAACTGCTTTCCAACAAATACCCATGTACCGCAACCTCCAAATGCTACCAGGCGTGGGGCAGGCACAAACCCAGCTAAGTGAACAAATGGCAACCCAAATCACAACTAACCTATACAATGCCTTAGTAAACGCTGTGCAAGATCCTGTTTCCGCAAAACTCACGAGCCAACTAGTGCAACGCTTCAGCGCCGCCTTGAGTGCGGAAGTGCAGAAAAAACAAGTACTTGCAGAAATTCAGAGTTTACTTTTTGACTTTTTGGAGGAAGTCAAGCTCAACTACGTCCAGCGTTTATCTCAAGAAGATATAAACCAAATTTTGGAGCAAACTAAGCAACTACGAACACAAGCAGCGGTTCAGCCAGTTGTGGATAGTGGTGCGCTCACAACTAAATAAAAAAAGTAATTGTTAAATCTTATAACAGCAGTAGTTCGCTCAAAATCCAAGTTTTATAAGGCTATTTAGTCCTTACATTAAGGATTAGAGGTAGTATTGCATTCATCTTGATTAAAGATTGAAAATTAGGTAAGGAAATGAAATAATTTCTTCCTACTCCCACCAAAAGAAATGCGCTAAACTCAGATTAGGTCGAACCATCATTGGTTCGTCACAAGACTTCTTGGAAGATATCCCTATCGCAGGAAGTGGGTCAATGCCCACTTTTTTTATTGAATTCTCGCATGACTCATCCTCTAGTCCCACAAATTATTGATTTAGCAACACCAGTAGCAGAAGAACTGGGATTGGAAGTCGTTGGGGTGGTTTTTCACACTAACCAACGTCCGCCAATTTTGCGGGTAGATATTCGTAATCCGCAGCAAGACACTGGGTTAAATGATTGTGAGCGAATGAGCCGTGCTTTAGAAGCCTCCTTAGATGCGGTGGAAATTATTCCAGATGCCTATGTTTTGGAAGTGTCCAGTCCTGGTATTTCGCGGCAATTAGTAACCGACAGGGAGTTTATTTCCTTCAAAGGCTTTCCTGTAATTATCTCCACTGCCCCACCCTACGACGGACAGCAAGAGTGGACAGGTCAGTTAATTCGCCGGGACGAGAATACAGTTTACTTAAACCAAAAAGGTCGTGTAGTCGAAATTCCCCGCGCCCTAATTACAAGGGTGCAGCTGGATGAGCGCCGATAAATCAGGGGCTAGGGCTTAGGAGCAAAAGACTAGAGCAACTTAGCTAGAGGTTAGGGGCTTGAAAGATTTTCTCTAGTCCCTAATCTCTGCTGTCTAGTTCCTAATTCCTAGCCCTTATTCCCTAGCTCTAATTTTTGAAGGAGATTGCTTATGTCAATGGTTAGTTTACCTGGATTAAAAGAATTAATCGAAAGTATAAGTCGTGAGCGTAATTTACCGCGTTTGGCAGTTCAATCAGCTATAAGAGAAGCATTGCTCAAAGGTTACGAACGTTATCGACGCGCCCAAAACCTAGAGCGCAAACAATTCGATGAAGATTATTTTGATAATTTTGAAGTAGAACTCGATATTGAAGGAGAAGGTTTTCGCGTTCTTTCCACCAAAACTATTGTGGAAGAAGTCAGTAACTCCGATCATCAAATTTCTCTAGAAGAAGTACAACTAGTCGCACCAGAAGCGCAATTAGGGGACTCTGTGGTGCTAGATGTAACTCCAGATCAAGGAGAGTTTGGTCGCATGGCAGCGATGCAAACAAAGCAAGTACTGGCACAGAAACTGCGGGATCAACAACGCCAGATGGTGCAAGAAGAATTCCAAGACTTGGAAAGCACTGTCTTACAGGCAAGAGTTCTGCGGTTTGAGAGGCAATCAGTAATTCTGGCAGTTAGCAGCGGATTCGGTCAACCAGAGGTAGAAGCCGAATTACCAAAACGCGAACAGTTGCCTAACGATAATTATCGAGCCAATGCCACTTTTAAGGTGTATCTCAAGAAAGTTTCCCAAGGTCAGCAAAGGGGGCCACAATTGTTAGTGTCTCGAGCTGATGCTGGCTTAGTAGTTTATTTATTCGCCAACGAAGTTCCAGAAATAGAAGATGAAGTTGTACGGATTGTAGCTGTAGCGCGAGAAGCCAATCCTCCTTCCCGTTATGTAGGCCCCCGGACAAAAATTGCCGTTGATACTCTTGATCGTGATGTAGACCCAGTTGGTGCTTGTATTGGAGCGCGGGGATCGCGGATTCAAGTAGTAGTCAACGAATTGCGCGGTGAAAAAATAGATGTGATTCGCTGGTCTCCTGACCCAGCAACATACATTGCCAATGCTCTAAGTCCAGCACGAGTTGATGAAGTACGACTGATGGACCCGGAAACTCGGCAAACTCATGTACTAGTCGCAGAAGATCAGTTGAGTTTAGCTATTGGCAAAGAAGGACAAAACGTTCGCTTGGCAGCCCGTCTAACTGGCTGGAAAATTGACATCAAAGATAAAGCTAAATACGATCATGCCGGAGAAGATGCTAAATTTGTTGCTTCACGAGCAAAATATCAAGCAGAGGAGGATGATGCTGATCTATCGGAGCTAGAGGACGATGAAAATCTGGAAGAATTAGAATTAGAGGATGAATCTTTTGACACGAGCGATGACGAGTAGTTGATTAGCGTCATGAAATTTAAGTACTATACTCTACAGGAAATTTCTTTAATCAATGCCTTATATTTAGCTAGCAAATAGATATATATAGGAGAATCACAACTCTTGTTCATAACCATACTGCTGACTTGAGGTAGCAGAGATAGTGATGAAACCGAATTATCGGCGATGTATTAGTTGCCGCCAAGTAGGACTAAAAGAAGAGTTTTGGCGGATTGTCCGCGTCTTTCCGTCGGGAAAGGTACAATTAGATCAGGGCATGGGGCGTTCTGCCTATATTTGTCCGCAAACGAGCTGCCTGCAAGCGGCTCAGAAAAAAAATCGACTAGGGCGATCGCTACATGCAACAGTGCCAGAAACACTGTATCAAACATTGTGGCAGCGTCTAGCCCAAAGCAATCCCCAAAATCAAATTTTAATTTGAAAAATTTGTGGCGGTAATCCCTAGAGGAATTGTGCGAGAAGCCGAACCAGTCGCGCTAGCAACACATCCTCCTTGATTGCTGGGGTTAGTGTCAAAATAGTAAATGGGTGTAGTTGACAAACGGCTCTTTTACAATAAAAGAGGCAAAGCAATAACTCCCGGTAAGTTTTACTCGATTGTGTTGTGGAAGACTCAGAATCAGCAAAACAGAAAACTACAAAATGGCAACCTGGTAGCGCTCAGGCGCAGTTCGGCGTCCAGGGTTCTCATAAAAATTTTTTATTTAAAGAATTTTTATGGATGCCCGTCCATCATCCTTGCTGGTGGGGATGCCAGTATTAACACGAAACATCTCTCTTTCCTGATTGGAGGCACCGACAAAATCTGAACGGCAACCAAAAAACAGTAATCAAAGGATGGAGATGTCGCAAACCAGGCAGCCATCCGCTAAAACTGTAAATTAAAGGGGAAGAGTGGATGAACAACGGCAAAGTTAGAATCTATGAATTATCAAAGGAATTGAATTTGGATAACAAAGAGCTATTAGCAATATGCGACCAGCTCGACATTGCGGTCAAAAGCCATAGCAGCACGATTTCAGATCCTGATGCAGAACGTATCCGCTTGGCTGCGGAAAAACTCGCAGTTACGAATGGGACACCCAAAAAGGAATTAAGTATAACTAGTCATCAACCAAACTCGCCACAAGCTGGCTCTCGGAACCGACCTGCCCTACCTCACAAACAACAAATTTTGGAAATCCGTAAACCCAAAATATTGAGAAACACTACCTCCAACGCCTCAGAGGCGTCAGTTGCTACCAATATCCAAGCTGCTTCGTCTGAAGTTAATCCTGCTTCACCTCCACGGCCTTTCGCTACACCTGTCTCACCCATGCAGCCGACGGCACCACCTACTCGACCTGTACCCCGGAATCTGTCTGAGACCCCACAGCAACCAGCTGTAACAGACGCGAATACAACACTAACGCCTAATCCAGAGGCACCAGAAAAAATCGCTGCGGAAAAACCGGAAAAAACAGTTCCATCCAGACCAAAACCAGAAAAACCCCAAAAACCGCAATTAGTTGCCCCACCTGCAAGACCTGTGGCAGAAGAACTGCCAGCTTTAGAACAAGTAAGTCAGGCAGATAAACCCATCCTCAAACGCCAACGGCGCGTCGAAGACGAACGCGAACAAATCAAACCAAAAGTTGGCAAGCCGACAGCTGACCAAACCCCACAGCCTGCACCTCAAAAACAGGCTCGTCCTACTCCTTCACCAGTAAAACCTGAGCAAAGGGAGCAACGGGTTAGCCGACCTTCTGCACCAGCACCATTTGGGGATACGCAACGACCTAGCAGACCAGTGCGTCCGAGTGAAGCCGTAGCAGCAATGCCGATTGCTACACCACCAAGACCGATGCAAGGCGGACCAGGTAAAGCAGCGACAGTCGATGATGCGGTTCCCAGCGAAATTATCGATTTGAAACGTCCCACACCACCTCGTTTAGCCAAAGGTGGTAAAAAGTGGCAAGAAGAAGAAATCATTGATGAAATTAAAGAAAAGGCTGGCAAAGCTGGCGTCAAAGGCAAGCGGGTCAAGCCAATTCTTGATGATGATTTTGAGGAAGACGATTTACTCGATGAAGAAGGTCTGGAAATACCAGCTACCGTGCAAGTTAGTCTTTCGATTGCCCGTCCGCCCAAACCTAAAGCTGCCCGACCTACACAGCAACCAGCAATAGCTATTGCTGCCCCAACTGCTAGAGGAAGTAAAAAATCTTCCAGCCGCGATCGCGATCAAAACCGTCGCCAAGAAGTGGAGACCAAGCGTGAGCGTCCAGAAAAAGTGGTGGTCACAGGGCCAATGACAGTGCAAGAACTAGCTGATGCATTAGCAGTTGCCGATACAGAGATTGTGAAAATCCTGTTCATGAAAGGCATGGCAGTGAGTATTACCCACAATCTGGATATTCCAACAATTACTCTGGTGGCAAAGGAACTAGAAGTAGAAGTAGAAACCGCCGAACCAGAAGCAGAAGCCCGCAAAATCACAGAAATGCTGGATGTGGCAGACATGGAAAATCTCCATCGTCGTCCACCAGTCGTAACAATTATGGGTCACGTAGACCACGGCAAAACAACTCTACTCGACTCGATTCGCAAAACCAAAGTGGCTGCTGGCGAAGCCGGTGGTATTACCCAGCACATCGGCGCATATCATGTGGATATAGAACATGATGGTAATATGCAGCAGATAGTCTTCCTAGATACTCCTGGTCACGAAGCCTTCACAGCGATGCGGGCAAGAGGAGCTAGGGTAACAGATATTGCGGTTTTGGTAGTGGCTGCTGATGATGGAGTTCGTCCCCAAACCGTTGAAGCCATTAGCCATGCTCAGGCCGCAGAAGTGCCAATTGTCGTAGCAATCAACAAAATAGATAAAGAAGGGGCACAGCCTGACCGCGTTAAACAAGAACTCACCCAGTATGGTCTCACTCCAGAAGAATGGGGTGGTGAGACGATCATGGTTCCAGTGAGTGCTATCAGAGGCGAAAACCTAGATACGCTCCTAGAAATGATTCTGCTGGTAGCAGAGGTAGGTGAACTATCTGCCAACCCGGATCGTTCTGCTAAAGGAACTGTGATTGAAGCACATCTGGATAAAGCCAAGGGAGCAGTTGCGACCTTGCTAATTCAGAATGGTACGCTGCGGGTGGGAGATATGTTAGTCGCCGGTTCAGCATTTGGTAAAGTGCGAGCAATGGTCGATGACAGAGGCAGAAGAGTAGAAGTTGCTGGTCCCTCCTTCGCTGTCGAAGTACTAGGCTTAAGTGATGTGCCAGCCGCAGGCGATGATTTCGAGGCCTTCGAAAACGAAAAAGAAGCACGCGCACTCGCAAGCGATCGCGCCGACAAACAACGCTTATCCCGCCTCCTGCAAGGACGTGTCACGCTCACAACCCTCTCTGCTCAAGCACAAGAAGGCGAGTTGAAAGAACTCAACTTAATCTTGAAGGCAGACGTACAAGGATCAGTGGAAGCGATTGTGGGAGCGCTCAAGCAAATCCCGCAAAACGAAGTCCAGATCCGTATGCTGTTAGCTACGGCTGGGGAAATAACCGAGACAGATATCGACTTGGCCGCAGCCAGTGGTGCTGTGATCATTGGTTTCAACACCACCTACGCCAGTGGCGCTAGACAAGCCGCAGACGAAGCAGGTGTAGATGTACGTGAATATAACATCATCTACAAACTCCTAGAAGACATCCAAGGAGCCTTGGAAGGTCTATTGGAACCAGAGTTGGTGGAAGAACCTTTGGGACAAACCGAAGTCCGTGCTGTCTTCCCAGTTGGTCGGGGTGCTGTTGCTGGTTGCTATGTTCAATCTGGCAAGCTGATTCGTAACTGTAAAGTGCGGGTGCGTCGCTCCGGTAAGGTAGTATATGAAGGCGTCCTTGACTCCCTCAAACGGATGAAAGAGGATGTGCGAGAAGTCAACGCAGGTTATGAATGCGGCATTGGCGTTAATAAATTTAATGACTGGGTTGAAGGTGATATCATCGAAGCCTACCAAATGGTAACCAAGCGCCGTACTCTGACAATGACGAAGTAGTGCTGAGTCTACCAGTGCTGAGTCAAAGTTATCAGTGTTGAGTTGAAGATAATTTTTATTTCAAACTTCAAAACTCGCAACTTGAAACTGACAACTCAGCACTTATTACTCATAACTGTATTTATGTCCTCATTTCGCTCTGAACCTATCTTGTGGATTCACGTCGCTGGGTTAGCGACGTTGCCAGTTTTTTTGTTTTTGTGCCTATTGTTTCTGTCTGTGGGTAAGCCGCTCTTACCTGTATGGATGGAGCTACTTTTAGTCGCTACTATTGGTGTTGTTCCACTACTGTGGATGCAACTTCACCGTCCTTTTTATATATTTGCGATTTTAGGAGTTGCACTCAAGCCAGAAAATCTTACTGAGCAGCAACGAAAAATTCTTTGTTTAATTTATAAAAATTTAAGTCGTGTGCCGGCTGTTTTGGCAGCAGTATTATTATTAGGGGTGCTGTGGCAGATATACCAAGTTGCGCCACTGGTAGCGAACTTAGCTAGTTTTCTACCCCAATGGCGCGGTATGGGATTGCTACTTGCTGCTTTAGCGTTTTTAGCAAGCAATTTATTTTTGCAAATTCCCGTGAGCGTTGCACAAGTTTTAGTGACTAATGACACAGAATTTGCTGCCATAGAACCATTACCTTTAGAGAAGATTCAGCAGAATTTCACAATTTTAGGGGTGCGGGTTAATCAAATCTTGCCCCAGTTGACTGTTAAAGTTAAAACTGAGGAATAAGGAACTATGGCTCAAATTCCAGCTTCTAGCGATCGCCAATTTGCTCATGATAGTGAAATTTGGAATAGCCTCAAATATGCGATTGCCGCTAGTTCCGGTTTCCAACGCTGGCAGCTAGAACGTGATGCACAATTACACGGGCTACGCTTGGAACAGCAGGTACAACGGTATTTACGCGAAACTTTAGAAACATTAGCTTACTAAATACCGATTAAATTTTCTAGGTTTGTCTGCAAACGGCGGAGTTGACGATAAGCACTCTCCAAGCGATCGCCGTCAACTTCCACTTCAGTAGTGGGATAATTTTCAATAATTTCAATCAGCGACACCTGCCCATCTTGGCTAGCAGAAAGTACTAAAGCGGCACGCAAAGCCTGTCTATCTGCTCTGCGGGATGGCGTGTGAATGACTTGACTCATTTGATCCAAAATAACGTTACCAATTTGAGTATTTAGCACTCTATCTAAAAACACAGGATTTACCTTTACTGGTTCCGTTAAATACTGACGAATTGCTTTGGGATTTTGCCGCGCCAAAGCCAAACTAACTCCTAAAGAAGGGGAAAGTTTGCCTGTTTGGGCAAATGTCGATAGTTCCTCAACTGAAAATGATTCACGGAAGACGCTATACTTTAGCACTACTCTTTCAGCAGCAAAGGCAGGATTGCTAAAGCATAGAAAAGAGGTACTAATTACTAAAACTAACGCACGACGTAGCGCCAAAACTTGATACTGCATTTCTCCTAATTACCAAAAGGTTTGCTTTGCCTGTGATGATATTGCAGCATTATTAGCTGTGGCATCCGGCCGTAGGCATTTATCTTACTTAAAAGAAATGACTTCATAGTTAATACAGTTGTTTACGCTCCCATATCTTGAAGGTATGGGATTATTTTTTCACTTAGCCAAATTGGTAAGAAGATGGCAGCAAACCCTGATGTAATGCGGATTTAGCTATTTTTTTACTGGACTGAGTGAGTAATCCCCCTGCCTCGAAAGCGATCTAGGTAAAATTTTCATAGATTAACAATATAAGTTCTGTGATTTATCTGAGGAATTTAGCTGATCATTTGCTAATGATCCGGTATAGTTTTGCATGGGTTTGACAGCTACATAGCTGTTACTTACAACCTTGTTCTTTAAATTACCAACATTCAGTAGTTCACAGACATCAAAAATGAAATATCGGGGTTTTGACATTTCTTTAGGGAAATATTTTCGCCTTATTTTTGGCAATCATCTCGGCTCTAATCTACCCTTGCGAGCCGGACTCACTACCGTGTTATTGGTTTCAAGTGGTTTGGTAGTATTCACTAACGCAGTAAATGCTGATGCTACTCGCCCGGAAAGTAACACTCCAATTTTCATAGCGCAAGTTCCGGCAACTGCAAGCGTAATTTACGTTAACCCAGCAACTGGTTCAGATACTGCTGGTGCTGGTGCAACAGCAGCTGCGCCTTATAAAACTATTACCTTTGCTCTGGCTCAAGCCCAACCAGGTACAATTATTCAACTGGCTGCTGGTACATATAACAAAGAAAGTGGCGAAACCTTCCCACTATTGCTTAAACCAGGAGTGACGCTGCGGGGTGATGAATCTACCAAAGGCCAGACGATATTGATTACAGGTGGAGGTTTCTATACTAGTCGTACCTTTGCCAGACAGGACATTACAATTCTTGCTGAGAATGGGACGACTATTACAGGTGTTAGCGTCACCAACCCGAATCAAAGAGGTACAGGTATATGGGTAGAATCTTCTAATCCAACTATTACAAACAGTACTTTTACTAATAGTGTCAGAGAAGGAATTTTTGTCACAGGTACAGGAAATCCTACAATAGAAAACAATATCTTTGTGCAAAACCAGGGCAACGGAGTTTCAGTTGCTAGAGCTGCCCAAGGACAAATACGGAATAATTTGTTTCAGGACACTGGCTTTGGTTTGGCTATTGGTGGGACTTCTACACCCTTAATTGCGGAAAACCAAATCCTCCAGAACCAAGACGGGCTTTTTATCTCTGAGTCAGCTAAACCTATACTGCGTAAGAATGTAATTCAGAACAATAAGCGGGATGGCGTTGTAGCGACTGTCAATGCTTTACCAGACTTGGGTACTACTGAAAATCCTGGTGGTAATCTCATCCGCGGCAATGGTCGTTATGACCTGAACAATGCTACTAAAACTAATACAATTGTCGCTATTGGCAACGATATTGATCAAAAGCGAATTCTTGGTTCTGTAGATTTTGTTGCCGCTACGGTTGAAACGCCCCCAGGGCAAGCAGTTACGTTTAAAGATGTGCCAACAGGTTACTGGGCAAAAGCTTATATCGAAGCTTTAGCTTCCCAAAATATTATTGCTGGCTTTCCTGACGGCACTTTTAAACCCAATGAACCTGTAACACGCGCCCAATTCGCTACCATTGTCACCAAAGCCTTGACACCGCAAGCCAAACGTGCGGCTATCAACTTTAAGGATGTCAAAAGTGATTTTTGGGCTTACGCTGCAATTAGATCTGCTTATCAGGGTCAATTTGTCTCTGGCTATCCTGATGGTACATTTAAACCGCAGCAACAAATTCCAAGAGTGCAGGCTCTAGTTTCTTTAGCTAATGGTCTAGGCTTAACCGCAGATAATCAAAACATTCTTAGCTTTTACACGGATGCTGCCCAAATTCCCAAGTATGCGATCGCTCCAGTTGCAGCTGCTACTGCACGACAGATAGTCATTAACTATCCCACAGTTAAGCAACTTAATCCTAATCGTGAGGCAACTAGGGCAGAAATTGCTGCCTTTGTTTACCAAGCACTTGCTAATGCCGGACGTGCCCCAGCAATTCCATCACCCTATTTAGTAAAAGTTCCCTAAACCGCTAGTTTGAAAATTAAAAGCGCCAAGCTTGACAAATTGTTAGCTTGGCGCTTTTAAAATTGCAAGTTTTATTAACCTTGGTTGGGGTCTAAAAATTTAGCTGACCCCCATTTGAATATTATGAGTTTATATTCAGGGTCTTTATATTGGCTGACCCCGTTTGAACAATTATCAGTTTCTCAAAAATTTTTGCTTTTTCTGATTTTCTAATATTTTTTTTATTTTTTCTTACCTTATATTTTCTCTATCTAAATAGAAATTAAATAACTTAAAGAAGATGAAGATAAATAAAGGAAAATAGTAGACGATTAGTTGCTAAACTCCTCCATACAGTAGCTATGTTACTTTTAGAGTTACTTTGCCCTGCTTATGAACGCCGTTGTCGTTGTTGCTCCCAGCGCCACAGAAATACCATCAAGGCAACGATTCCTACTTGAAGGAATAAGCTTGGCAAAGTGCTATCAATATCCCGCCCTGCAAGTAGTTTAAAAAAAAAGACGAATGCACCAATTAAACCGGATGCACCGCAACCAATATAAATAAATTGTCGCAAGCCGCGATACGGGGCTGCCATTTCTGCTTTGAGGCGGGCATATTGTTCTGGGTTGAGGCGATTTTTTTGATTTTGTTCTACCATGGGTAAATATTGATGCTATACTTTTAGATTGTGTATGCCGATGTGGCTCAGTGGTAGAGCAGCTGATTCGTAATCAGCAGGCCACGGGTTCAAATCCCGTCATCGGCTCTTTTTGAAAGTCTTGCTTAAGAATACAGTCTCCCATAAATCAAGCTTGTCGCCAAATGTTCGCCACAGTCGGGTAAGACACTCATCACTTAAACACACCGAGGGAAAGAAGTGGCTCTGGCAAACTTCAATGTTTGGGTTTCTATCAAAGAGTCTGAACATAGCTAGGATAAACCACTTAGCTATATATACGGTACTAGATTGTAAAAGTATCTCACGCAATAAGAAAAAATCTGCTCAATAACCTAACTTTATCCATCAAGATGGCTTGGCTATTTAACTCATCCCACAGCTACGAAAACATTGCTATGCTCGTTTTCATAAAATCCATGTATTTCGAGTCATTAAGACTAATAACTAATGAAAAATAAAGCAAACACAATAGTTTTAAGTTTTATTTTTTGAAACATTTTAAATATTCCTAATAATTTTATACACTGAGGAAAAAACAGTAGGACTAACGTTTCTCAACTCTAGAGGTTATGTGCAATAAAGTTTCTAGCTGAACAAAGCATAAATACTTCAAGCCAGGAATCTTTGCTTTAAACATGTTTCATCATAACGATGCGTTAGCCCTACTATTAACTGACGTACTCTTGATTAATTTATGCCTTTTCTATACCCTTATTTACTATGGGCAAAAATCATAAAAAATCAGGTATTTGCCTTAAAAAGAAAAAATTATTTTATTAAATAAACTTAATACAATTTGAAGAATAAATTAAGAACTTAGGCAAAGCTAATCTGACAACAATTTTCATTAGAAATAAGCCATGAAAATATTGCTAGGAGAATCAAGGATCTATCTATCTTCTCCAACTCCAAAATTTCTATTACTCTTAGGTTCAAACTGCTATAACTTTTAATAGCATCATCAATTTCTAAAATATATAAATTGTGTTATATCAAGCTTTAACTATGAATCGAACTCAGTTTCACAAAAAGCTTTTAATAAATTTATACAATTAGCGATCGCCCCTAAATGAGCAATCTCATAGCCGTGGGTATTTTGGGTGGGAAATGCTAAACAAGCTGCACGACCCACATGGCCAAATTTCATTGCAATTGAGGCATCGCTACCGAATTGGCTCAATGTTGCTAGCTGGACTGGCATATCAATCTGCTTGGCACAATGGCGTAGTTGCCCGTTTAGAGTCTCATCATAGATACCATAGGCATCCTGAGAAAGGATAACGGGACTTTTCCCATCCTCAATTGGATATTCGTTAGACAAAGGACAAATTTCCAAAGCAATTAAAGCATCCAGCACCTGATTTTGAGTGAAAAATAATGCCCCAATTGCCCCTACTTCTTCTTTTGCTGATGCGACTAAATAAACATTGACTGCTGGCTGTTTCACTTGTTGAGCAAGGGCCAGGAGAATAGCCAAAGAAGCTTTGTTATCTAGGGTGTAACTGGCGATATGATCCTTCAACCTGACTGGGTGTTTGCGATGCTTACCAATTACCATTCTAGTTCCGGGTCGAATGCCAGCTGCTTCTAATTCGACAGCGCTAAGTTTCGTTTCAATCCAGGCATTTTCCCACTTGACAGCAGTATCTTCCTGTTGGACTTTTTGGGGCGATTCATGGGAAACGTGTCGAGAACCAAAGCTGAGAACACCACTGATGGTTTCATGATCTCCCAATAAATCTACAACACCTTCACCATAAATCCACGGGTAAGAGCCGCCCAGCTTGCGGACTTCAACGCGCCCTGCATCACCAACAGTTTTGACAATTGCACCAATCTCGTCTTTGTGGGCTGTTATTGCAACTGCTTTGTTAGGATTTTTACCAGGAATTTTTGCAATTATATTATCAGCGCGATCGCTCCAAACTTCCACACCCAGAGTTGCAAATCGCTGCATTAAAAATCGGTTAATCTCAGTTTCGACACCACTAGGAGAATGGTGCATGACTAATTCTTCAATTATTTTAAATAACTGCTCGTAATCCCACATAAATGTATTGTTTTAAGTTAACAATTAAGTATAAATATTTTTAGTGAAAATCACATCATCAAAGGTCAAAATGCAAGCTATATCCAGAGCAAAGCCAAACTTTTTTCAGCAACCAACCTTTGCTTCATTGAAAGATGAACGTTTGCATCGCAAGCAACGCCTAGCAGCAGCATTCCGCCTATTCTCACGGTTTGGATTTGATGAAGGTATTGCAGGCCATATCACTGTACGTGATCCGGAACACCCTGAGCATTTCTGGGTTAACCCCTTAGGAAAACACTTCGGTTTAATTCGAGTGAGCGACCTAATTTTAGTAAACCAAAAGGGCGAGGTAATTGAAGGCGATCGCCCAGTTAATACGGCAGCTTTTGCCATTCATTCCCAAATTCATGCAGCTCGTCCCGACGTAGTAGCAGCAGCCCATGCCCATTCTATCTATGGCAAAAGCTGGGCTAGCCTCGGTCGCCTACTTGACCCCCTTACCCAAGATGCCTGTGCTTTCTACCAAGACCATAGCCTCTTTGATGACTATACAGGCGTAGTTCTGCAATTAGAAGAAGGCAAGCGTATTGCTGACACATTAGGCCGCAATAAAGCCATAATTCTCAAGAATCATGGCTTGCTGACAGTGGGGCATTCAGTTGATGAAGCTGCCTGGTGGTTTATTACTATGGAGCGTTCTTGCCAAGCTCAGTTATTAGCTGAGGCGGCCGGCAAACCTCACCTCATCAAACCAGAGTCTGCAAGTTTGGCACATCAGCAGGTAGGAGGACATGACTTAGGTTGGTTTAGCTTTCAACCTTTATATGAGTTGATTGTGCATCAGGAACCAGACTTGCTGTCGTAACTAATGGCTGTTTTCGTTTACGCTTGAGTACAGATGCTGCACCCCAAGCACCAATTGCCAACGTCCCCAAGGCTGTTGAAGGTTCAGGAACTGACTTAGCATTAATCGCTGCCAATGCTCTGTCTGCTATCACCTTATGAGTAGCGGTGGTTGGATGGACATCATCCCAAAACAAATACTTGTCTGGATTAGGACAAGTAATGTAAGTTGTTGGACTAGTTAATTTTAGGCAAGGGTCAGTAACATTTGTAAAACCGAATGTATCAGGAGATGTGGTCGCTTCCTCAAATAAGGAATTAACATCAACAGAAATGATATTAAGATTCGGGTTATTGCTCAAATCGTCCAAGGTTTGCTTTAAAGCAGAGTTATACGTATTAACCGACTGTTGCAGGGTATCTCGCACCTCTTGTGGCTGGCTTTGCTCAAAGGGTATCTTACTCAAATCTGGCAAATTAAATACTAGAATATTTTTCGCACCGGCTCCTGTAAGAGTATTCAACGCCTGCGATATGTTATTGAGCGGTGTAGTTGAGTCTTGTGGGTTAGTAAAGATGAAATCGTTCGCACCTCCCCACACAGTATAAAGTGCATCTGGGTCAGCCATCTGATTTTTTGCTTGCAGATTTGCTGCAAAACCCTGGACTTGTGCTTGCACTCCTGGTAAACCTGAATTGGGAAATACAGCATTACCCAAACCAGAAGAGGCACCTCCAAAAGCAAAGTTTACACCTTGGGTAGGTAACGTAGTATTAGGAAGCTTAGTGAAATCCAAATCTGGTACTAAATCGGTTACTAAAGTGGTCTTTAACTTTAGCTGATCTGCAAGATAGTCTACCCATATTTGACCATTAGAAAAACGTCCCTCAAAATAAGGTGGGCTTGGAGGGTATGTTTCCCCCAACGCATTGTAGATATTGCCAGTATCAGAGAGACTGTCGCCAAATACATAAATCCCACTAAACTGTGCAGCAGTTGCCTTCAGTGGCAACATAAAAGTAAAGATAACAAATCCTGCCGCTACAAATTCTTTTTTCATTTTTATTGGTCTTTATTATTTGCTACTTATGACTTTAAAAAAACTCAAAACAGATAGCTAAATCTATTAGGTGTCTTCTTAACTATTGTAAAAAGAAGTACGATTTATCAGAAATACTATAGAGTTTATACTTAAATAAGTTTAGAATATTATTCATTCAAATATCAACTAAAATTCTGAATCAATACTTAAATTTACCCTATTTTGAAATTTAATTTACAGTTTTTTTACAAACAATAGTAAACCCATAAAATCAAAAGTTGGGTAGTTGGGTTAATTGCCTATTTATTGCTAGCTAATTGCCAGCTAGTCCTAATGAAAAATTTCATCACTATGCATGAAAAAGCGACTGGGGACAAGGAGAGCAGGGGAGAGTTTCTGACTCAGCACTTAGCAGTCAGCGCTCAACACTTAGAACTCAGCACTCTTTCAAGCTAGAGACTAGGTATAACAGAATTAGTTTGGCGATCGCTTTAACTTTAAAGCATCAACAGCCGATATTCCCTCACCCTGAGTACCGAAATACCACAAAGCCGCTGCCGCCTCAGCGCGAGTAACTGGTTTTTTGGGTTGAAATAATGTTGTGTAGCCAAATACTCGCCGAATATTTGACTGTTCGCCATTTTGGTGATCGGCTAACACTGCTCTTAAAGCCTTGGGGTCAATTTTACCCGCATCTTGGAAACCCCAAGTTTGCTTGACTGCATCTAAGTTAGCCGCAGGTAGAGCTTGGCGAGTATCCAAAGGTAACTTCCACAACAGCAATTGCTCCCGTGTTAAAGGTGCATCAGGACGGAATAAAACTGCTGTAGAATCCCCAGATAAGGAACTGGGAATTAATCCGGCTTCGGTTAATCCCTGAATTATGGGAAAATCAGGGTCTTTTGATGACACATCACTAAAAGCAGATTGAGCGCTTTCCGCTGCCAAGCGAATCTGCTTTGCTGGATTATTAGCATACATTGCATTGTTAGCAGCCACTAGCCAACGGGCATATTCCCGACGAGTAATGATTTTACTCGGTGCAAATTGGTTAGTTGTGACATTTGAGTTGCTCTTATTTACTTGAGATTCTAAAGATAAAACACCTAATGTTGCTAAATCTTGGATGTATTGCCGTAGTTGTTGTGGTGCTTTGTTCAAATCGCTGAATTGTTGAGATTCAGATGTAGCTGTTGTAGCAGTTACTTGACTATCAGAATTGCTTTCTGGTTGTGTTGCCAAATTTTCTGGTGGTACAGGGCCAATAAACTGCGGATCACCTGACTGGGGAACGCCGTTAGGATTTTGGGTGTTAGTATTTTCGCTGGCTATGCTTGTCGGTACATACTCAATCAGTAATTGAGTGGCTGTTTGTGGTTGATTGGGTGAAGGGTTCGTGACTGATTGAGCTTGAATGGAAACCTTGACAAGCAAATCATTACGCCGCGCCTCAAAGACGCCTCCTGTATCATCTGTTGGTTGTTGCAAAATTTCCCAGTTGTTTGCCTGCAACTGGTTACGGTAAAAGCTGGCAATTAAATTACTAGGGTCAGAACTCAGCCAGCGCGTTGATACTCTGTTTTCTGAGCCACTAGCAGGTGTAACTTCTTCTAGTTTGGCATTGGGATATAAAGGAATATCTTTGGGCAAATCATCTGGCAATCTAACTGTTGATTCGTTTTGCTGTGCTTGCAGTTCGTTAACCTTAGCTTCGCCAAACACAACTGGGTTATTTTGCAACTGAGGATCAGCCGCCAACGACTCTTCAAGGTTTTTGGCGCTGGGACTGTTAGCACAGGCTGTTAACGAAGAGAGTAAAACAGCCAAACTCAGAAAGATAGCTGGACGTTTAAAGGGCAGCACAGTAAATCACAAATCTAATGTCAATTCCTACCCTAGCGCAGACTTTGAACTGAAGTTATGAAGAATAAAATTTTTTAGTCTAAAGCCTTAGTTTATTTATAGTGGTTTGGCACTGGGTGTAATACATTAAGGAATTATCGAACCACAGATAAACACCGATTAACACAGATAAATCTGTACTTTATTCAAATGAAAACCGCTATATGTTTCTCTGGTTCTATATATACAACGTTAAATGTCTGAAAACTGCAAAGGTTAGTAGCCTAGCGGGTACGTGAGAAAATTGGAGAACTTTTACACGTAGAAAACGTCCAGTTATTAAACGAGCAATTCCTTTGAGGCGTGCTTGAAGTCTCACCCAGAGAAACTTTAGCGTTCCACCCTTTTCACTATCAGCATACAAGGGCATAAAGGCAAGTTTGCCGTAAAGAACGTCAGCACGGTGAGTTTTGCTAAGATTGTTTTGGTAATGCTCAGGGTTGGGTAAACCTCCATGTTCGCCATAGTTCCGCCAAGGAATATAGTTTTTCAAATTTTTGTTGCGGAGAAAAGAATCAATAGTAGAGTCCCAACTTGAATAGTTACTGGCTCCCACTTTCGCGTTAATCTCATCTACTAGTTCTAGTAAGTAACGGGCACTTTGTGGAGTCACAATATAAGCGACTGTTGAAGCAGAAAACCCTTCACCATAGCCATCAGATGCAACACTGTATAGTTGCGGCGCACAGGTATATAACCAGCTAATTCCAACATCACCGTGGTTAGGATTAAACGGTAGAGGTAACTTGCCAAAATTAACTACTGGAACGAAGTCTGCCTCAATAATGATTGTAGGTTTAGCCTCTTGAGTAGCTATTTCCCAGGCTCGTCTGTGGTTCATTAGACACAGGTAACTACGAGAAAATTCCTGAAATTCCGCTTTAGTTTCTTGCCTAAGAACTTCGGGTTGGAAGCCTTCTGTGATCAATACTTCTTCAAGCTGCTGAGTTGATTCTTTGTAGGCAATCAACAAGACTCTAGTAATGCAGGCAATAAGATGATTTTCATTATGCTTGTGCCTAGTATTTGCCAATTCAATAGTCTTCATATTAATAGAATTAAGGATTGCAATAGTATGACCAATATTAAAATTATGTTTTAAATATTATATTTAGTTGATGTTGAGTACCTGAATGTACTTGGATACTGATGCTTTTAAAGTAAATTGTTCAAGCCAAGTTAAATCAACTGATGGAAATTTTCCAGATAATACATTTAAAATTGCCTCTGCCATAGCTTCACTATTACCCACCGGAACTAGCGAACCGTACTTACCATGATTAAGAATTTCCGCAGGCCCGCTCTTGCAGTCTGTGGAAATTACTGGAGTTCCCAGAGCCATCGCTTCTACAAGTACATTTCCAAAACCTTCCCAAGCTGAAGACAACACAAACACATCTGCTTGAGCCATATAAGCATATGGATTTTTCTGGAAACCAAGCATTGCCACATGATTTTTTAAGCCTAATTCTCGCACTCGTGCATCAAGACGAGAACGCTCAGTTCCACTACCCAAAATTACCAGCCGAGCTGGTATAACCTGTTGTACTAAATTAAAAGCATTGATGAGGGTGAGGAAATCTTTTTGCTCCATTAAACGCCCTACACCCAACACTACTGGTAGTTCTCCAGAGCGAAACCAAGGATGTTCTACAGGTTCTTTCGCCTGTTTCAAAATTTCAGGAGTTATTATTGGATTGTAAATAACCTGAATTTTTTCTGGAGGTAATCCTGTTACCTGAGACAGATCCTTTGCAACCCCTTGAGAAACCGCTACAATACTATTTGCCCACGGGTAAAAAAGCCGTGATGTTAAAGGCGTTAGACGTGCTGTAAGCTGTGGTAAGCGTTTTGCTTCTTGGGAAAGTGTATTGTGCTCCGACACTACTACTCTTGTGGACATTCTAGAGAGATACTTAGCCCATAAAGCAATCTCGCAAGGATAGTGTAGCGCCGAAAGTAGGGTTATTGGTTGATTCTGCCGTAAGTAGTTCATCAATTTAGGCAGACTGGTTGGCAGCTTTGGAGCTTGCAAATCTACAATCCGTACTTTAGACGACACATCTGATAAGTAAGGGCCATCAGATCTAGTAAGCACTAAATCTACTCTCAAGCCTTGATCAACAAAGCCTTGTGCCAAATTCACCATACTCCGTTCAGCTCCGCCACCTGAGAGGGAGCGTAAGAATATAGCAACATGGGGTGAATTGGCAGGCATAGTAATTTTGTCTGAGAACTTACAGTTATAAAGTTCCCTGAAATGCCGTCGAAGTAACATTGTCAGGAATACAGCCTTAATAGAAAAAAGTTATAGCAATTTTTCATTTTTGGTATTATAGATAACTAAAAAAAATTAGTAATCTGATAATTGTGGTTCGGGAAACTGATTTAGAACTCGCCAAAGAACCGTGTAGCTACCATCAGAACGGCGACGAACTGGACGAAAGGCAAAGATGATGTCACTGCTGTGCATCTGTTGTAATTGCTCTAAAGTGCTGGGTGCTTGTCGAGCAAGTTGTGTGCCACTCAACATGATCTCTGGTAGTTGAAATTGTAGCGATCGCACCAAATAAGTGTGGTTTAATTCGGCTTTAGCATTAGTTAAAATTACTGTACTTAAATTCCAGTTCTGGTCTTTGCCAGTGAGGAATCGCCGCCTTTCTACTTGTAAATCATCTAACTTCTTAGGAGGCTGGTAGTTGAGAAAGAATTCTCGTGTAGATCGCGCAACAGCTTGCAGCCTATTATCCAACTTATCTAGGGGAACATCGCCCAGATCCACCATGAAACTGTAATCTACTCCTGGATGCTCTAACTGAAAACGTTCTCCAACCATCTGAAGTGTTAGACTTGGAGTAAATCCGCCTTTAGTATTGCCCAAAGAGGGGAAAGGATAACGTTCGCTGACACTAGCTTGCAATCGATTCTGGAGAGTATTCGGTGGACGATGGTAAGCCAAATCAGGTAATACGCGGAAAATACCAGTACCAGGCAATTCCAGAAACTTAGTGTAAATTTGTGGTTCTTGGGGGTCGATGTCGTAGCTAAAGCGCTCAAGTATCGCAGAAGTTTCCCCAGGATCTGTAAATCGAGTGCCTGAGGGGAATTCTACCTGTGCTGTAGTCAAGAGTTTCTTGGCAGATGCCACAATATTGAGTGCTTCTTGTGGTGGTGCGATCGCTGGTTGCAGAGGCGGTACATAGTCAGCTATGGCTGTTTTCGCAGTCCTACCAATAATTGGTAGTGCGGGTGAAGTTAAATTCGGTTCTTGTGTAGAAAAGGGTACTGCCAGTTTGCCGAGGTTAGGACGCTGCACTGGCGCAATCGAAAGCACAGGATCTAATTGGCGTTCGCCAGTCACTAAGGGTAATTGTCTAACTAAGGCTAATTCACCTCGACGAGATAACAAGCGATCTAGCACTGGAGAAAGTTTTAATAATTCCTGGCTAGAAGCATACAAAGAACAGTAAATTTTTAATTGTGACTCAGTTAACTGCTCGCCTAAAGGGGAATTAGTAGCGAAGTCTGCTCTTGAGTTACACAAGGTTTTAGGACTTTTGTATTGACTGTTGAGAAAGTTCTCTACAAACTTGGTATGGACAGTGAGTTGTCCTCGGACAGATCGCATCCGATTCACATCAGGTGAGGCAATAGCTTGCTCAATCCGAGCAATTAGATTTATTTGCTCTTGCACCAGCAGACTTGCCATAGTATAAAAGTTTTCACTGGCAGATTCTGCTTTTAAATTTTGATTTGGGTAATATTGGGCATTATAATGATGCGTTTGAGTATTACCTGGAACAGAACCTAAGCAAAAAGGAAGTAAAAAGCTGAAAAAGATGCATCTCATGTGAAAAACCTTGTTCTGAGAAGAGTATGAAAAATCTAAAATAGATATTAAATTGAAAAGAAAGAACGACCACCGACAAGCGTCAGTCCATTTTAGTTTCTGTAAAGCGTCGCCGGGTTGTTACCAGTGCTGAAACACGATTACATGCCAGTTTCCCAAGATCAGCCGAGCTATTCTGAGGCTCCACTCCAGCTGTTGCTGTTTGTCGATGGACGCCCCAAGTCCCGACAACAGGTTCAGCGAATACGTGCTTACTTAACAGAATTGCAGGCTGGGTATCAATTTGAACTTCAAATTATTGATGTCGGACAACAACCCCATTTGGCGGAACACTTTAAATTAGTAGCAACGCCAGCTTTAATCAAAATCCACCCAGAACCCAGGCAAATCATCGCTGGGAGTAACATCATCGCTCAATTGAAAAACTGGTGGCCGCGTTGGCAAGCCGGTGTAGATACTTATTTGAAATTACAGGAAGGCTTACAAGAACGTATAGACGACAATAGCCGCCTAGCATCACCTAAATCTACAATTAGTTCAGTTGCTGTTTCCGCCGAACTCATCCGCCTCTCTGACGAAATTTTTCGTTTGAAACAGGAACAAGAGAAACTTCAAGAGCAGTTGCAATTTAAAGACCGGGTAATTGCTATGCTGGCGCATGACCTCCGCAATCCTTTAACTGCTGCCGCGATCGCTATAGAAACTCTTCAATCGAACTATAATACTGAGACAGGCGAATTCCAGCGCTTGAAACCGGCAATGACAGCGCACTTATTAAAACAAGCCCGCAGCCAAACCAAGACAATTGACCGTATGATTACGGATCTTTTGCAGGTAGGCAGGGGAAATGATACTGAGCTACCAATCGTACCCCAAAAAATGCAAATCGGCAAACTCTGTCTAGATGTACTAGAAGAATTGCGCGATCGCTACAATGCCAAATCCCAAAAGATAGAAACAGATATCCCTAAAGATTTGCCTTATGTGTATGCCGATCCGGAGCGCATACAGCAAGTGCTAGTCAACCTGCTGGACAACGCCATCAAATACACCCCTGCTGGGGGCAAAATTAGTGTTGCTGGGTTGCACCGGACTACTCAAAAAGTTCAGTTCAGTATTGGCGACACCGGGCCAGGAATTCCTTATGAAAACCGCGATCGCATCTTTGAAAACCATTTTCGTTTGCAAAGAGACGAGGGTACAGAAGGTTATGGCATTGGTCTTTGTTTATGCCAACGTATAATTCGGGCACACTATGGACAAATTTGGGTAGACTCTGTACCCAATGGCGGAGCATGGTTCCACTTCACTTTGCCGGTTTATCCGTCTTAGTATTGATTAAGCTTGGATAGACTTATAAAAATTCGTACTTATACTTTAATCCCTAATCACTTAAAACCGCAGATCAGTGTTAAATTTGTCATAAATTTAAAATTTAAATCGTGTAACTTTAAATGCCAGAATGCCCACAAAATTTGAATTTTTTGCCTTTAAATTTTGAATTATTTAACTATATTTCTAATATTTTACAAAATTCACTTACCTGAGAATAATACGATTACGCCCCTCTGCTTTGGCTTGGTAAAGTGCCTTATCTGCTGCAACAATCAAATCTAAAGGTGAAGATTCCCAGCTGGGAACCATAGTTGCCACCCCCATACTCAGGGTGACATACTGACTAACAGCAGAACCATCATGAACAATTTGCAAATCTCTCACTCCAGCTTGCATTGCCCCAGCAACGTGAGCTGCACCAAGTGCATGGGTATTAGGCATAATTACAGCAAATTCCTCTCCGCCATAACGTGCTACTAAATCATGATTTTTCTGTGCTTTACCACTTAACACAGTACCCACCTTTTGTAAGCAAAGATCCCCAGCTGGGTGACCATAATTATCATTGTAAAATTTAAAAAAATCTATATCACATAAAATTAAGGATAAAGGCAATTCCTCCTGTGCTAAATTAATCCACTGAGTATTAAGATAATCGTCAAAGCGGCGACGATTAGCTAACCCCGTTAAGCCATCCACGTTAGCCAGATGCTGCAAAGCTTGATTGGCCGCCTCCAATTGTTTGTAGACTTGGGCTTGTTGTAGGAGTCGTCGTAACCTCTGGCGCAAAACAGCCCAGTGAATAGGCTTGGTAATGTAATCTGTTGCCCCTACTTCAAAGGCACGGTTTACCGAGTCTTCATCGTCCAAGCATGTAATTATCAATATAGGAGTGCGCTCCCATAGCTTTGAGATTACAGTATTACCTAGAGCAGAGTCAGTGTCAAAAGTTGCTAGAGCTGAAATCAGATTATTTCTAGCAATCTTCAGCAACTGCTGACAGCATGTAAAGCCATCCATCACAGGCATTACCGCATCAAGCAAAACGATATCCGGCTTAATTGTCTGGTAAGCATCTAAACACTGCTTACCATCATTCACTTCGACCACTCGATAGCCTTCTTGTTCCATAGCTTTACGCAACAGCACTCGGATGGTCTTGTCATCATCAGCCACTAAAATCAGTGGCGGTTGCTTAGAAAGAGAAAATGGGCTTATGCCTGACATGAATTGCGTTCCACACAAAATGAGAGCATAACTAGGGGCGAGTCTAAGAAAACCTGCCCCCTAACCAAATCGCCTGTAAGCGATAGTTTTTATCGTATTCAGAATTCTAGTTGACAGGCGATCAAAGAGAAGATAAATAGGGAAAACATGTGTTTGGTGTACCATGATTGCCCAGAAATGAGCGGATTTATAGAAGCTAGTAATAAGCAGCTTTTTGATGTACCCGTTTGTTGCATCTCCTGTAATACCAATCTTAGGTTGAACAATTTATCTACGCAGCGAGCTTTTAGAGTTTCCTGAAAAAAGGCTGTGCTGCTAAACAATAGGGACGCTTGCTCTCTCATCAATGCCAAAACTGGCAGCAAAACTTTATCCTGCTGTCGGAGAATAGAATGCTTGATAATTCTCACCCAAGCAAATCGCAGATGGTTAAGTTGCATAGACAATTTATTTGAAATATAAAGGCAATTGTTATCATTTTGTCTAGCTATAGGCATAGTAATAAATGTTATTACTTATATTTCCCTACTACTAAAGTCGAATTGCCATTTATCAGAAAACTTCAAATACTCAGCTTGATTCCTTAATTACGCAGTAATTTTTGACACTAAGGAAGAAAAGCGTAATTGCCAAAATACGCTCAGAAAATATCTCATTGTAAATCTTCTTAACAGACAGAACAAAACTATTCAGTCCTTTCAGCAAGCTTTTCCGACTTTAGAGCTAATTCATCAGATTAATAAAAGGTAGAGTGCAAGCTATTGGGTCAAGTAGAATTCCTGACTTACAAACTGAGCTACTTATCCAGCTTCAAAAAGGTAGATGGTTTGTTAACATAAGTATTGTTATAGATATATCTTAAAAAAATAAGTAGTATTTTATTATAAATATTAATTTGATAGCTAAATTAACCAAAACCTTAAAGTTTTTAAAACATATGTCGATACTCAATCCAAGACAAATTTATAAATCCTTCGCAATTAGTGCATGATATTTGTGTATTTTTACAAGAAGTAGCCAGAAGTTTAGAGTCAACATAAATAACCAAAATAAAATGCCCAATTCTTTAATGTATATGCAGGACAATTTTGTTGTCCTAGAAACAAACCAACCAGAACAATTCCTTACTGCCTCAGAGTTATTGGACAAGCTCAAGATAGTTCTAGAAGGACTTAATTTTCAAGATTTGCCACCTGATTTACAAAAATTTGATGTAGTGGAAGACCAAGCTAAGTATTTGATCGATACTACTTGCTCATTGGATATAGGACCAGGCAAATATTTGCAGTGGTATGCAGTACGCTTAGAAAAGTAACTTCTTTAGAGGATGTTTGAGAAGGATCAAATATTTATTTTTTGATCCTCTCTAGTTTACGCCAGTCGCCTCAAGCTGGTAAATCACCAAGACTCGAATGCCTTAGCACGGCGCTGGTTCTCCTTTTAAAGGGGGGAGGCTAGATACTCAAAGTCCTGCGAGGCTAGTTTTTCGTAGTGATTAATGCTAATTCAATTTTGTTGTCATCTAACTGTTTTATTTGAACTTCTACTCCAGGGCCGAAATAGTTAGTCATTTTTTCCTGCTTTTGCTGCCAAATATCAATTGGTATCAAAGGCGAATTAAATTCTAAAATTAAAGCGTAAGCCCCATTAATTTCTCTTTCTTGTAATCCTGTGATTACTGGCCTTTGTTCGTCTGTCTGACCAAGACCTAAGTAAGAGAGTGCTCTATCGAGATGGGCATCTTGACCGTAACAATATCGGGTGATATCTTTACGAATTTTATTTTGGGTGACAGTTGCTTGTTGGTCTCGCAATAACAACACTGCTGGTGTAGTAGCTTGGCTAAAAGGGATGGGTTTGAGTTCATTAGCTTTAAGCGCTAATCCTCCCAGCAATAGAGGAAATCCGTAAAAAAATCCTACAAGATTAAGTGTGGCATTATCGGCGGCGTAAGCTACGAAGCCAACAAGAGTCAATATACTACCGATGCTTAAACCGAGTGTTCCCAAAGAAATTTGGCGTAACATAATCTTGGGTTTGTATAAATTCTTAAAACCTTAGTTTTATTATCATCAGGTATAAACCACAAGTTAGGGAAGAGCCTTGGCTAAAGCTACTCAATGAATGTATTGCCCCAAAAGCCTAGATTAATCTACAAATTGAACCCGTCTCGCCTTGTTTTGCGTTAATTTTAAATTTGAACATACTTAAAGGCTGCAAAAAACAATGGATATACAGACTATAAAAGAACGCATTGCCGTAATTCAGAGCAAACGCGAGTACCTACTAAGTCTGCTAGAGCAACCAAATCTAGGAACTTTAAGAATTGATGTGAATCAAGCTTTAGAAGAAATGGATGAGTTAATTGATGAATTTAGACGCACAATTCCAGAAACGGAAAGCAATTAAGCTTAACTAGACATTAGTAAAAATTAAAAACTACGTCGGTAGAACCGTAAATTGACGGTCTACCGACGCCTTTAAGTAATAAACTGTCCTTAAGTCCCCAGAATTGAACCTTGCTGGG
Source organism: Mojavia pulchra JT2-VF2 (assembly GCA_019359325.1). GTDB lineage: Bacteria > Cyanobacteriota > Cyanobacteriia > Cyanobacteriales > Nostocaceae > Mojavia > Mojavia pulchra. The sequence goes on from JAHHHN010000001.1 coordinate 839,738, forward strand.
TTATTCCAATAACTGTGCCGTATCATTTATCCTACAGATGAGCCATCTCCTCCTCGTTGTCCTAACTGCCTGACCAAAGCAATTAGTTCGGTTGTAGGTACATCCTTTTTACAAACATCATCAAAGCTAGGCATTGCTTTTGTCTGGTGAAGATTCGCATCTTCCACTGAAGAGTAAGCAAGTATCTGAGTGTTGGGAGAGATAGCTTTAATATGACTAGACGCACTCCAACCATCCATAACTGGCATTTGCAAATCTAGAACAATCACATCAGGGCGGCAACGTTTAACCATTTCTATAGCTTCTTGACCATTAGTAGCTAAACCAACTACTTGGATATTTTCTTGGCAAGAAAAGGCTAATTGTAGGGTTAAACGAGTCAGTTCGTGATCATCAACGACTAGAACACGCAAGGTAGAAGACTCACAGGACAACATTAACATTCAAGGGAAATAAACAAGCTACAACAACCCTTATAGTTTAAGGTAACAAGTACTAGCAGTTACTCTATCCTATGGTTGAATAATGTGTGTAGATATGGCAAAGAAATTTTAGTTAAGTTTGTAAAACATTAAAGTTTTCTAAAAATACCTAGTTAAGCTAATTGTCAAGATGAAAAGAATTCTTTTTTGGATCAATTAAAGTTGATGCCAGGCTAGTTGAGCGTAATGCCATATTTATAAGAGTTTTTTGAGAATTGGCTTCTGGGGCGTCATCACAGGGGCGCCGTTGTATGTAACTACCATTAGGTTGTAACTCCCAAGCTTGGCGGTTGTCTGCCAACATAATTCCTAATATTTCTTGCAAATCCTTAGCAATATCTGGGTCTTTTATGGGGGTAATTACTTCTACCCGTCGATCTAGGTTGCGGCGCATCCAATCGGCACTACCAATATAAATTTCTTCTTGACCATTGTTATAGAAATAATAAATGCGCGAATGCTCCAGAAAGCGGCCGACTATGCTGATGATGCGGATGTTTTCACTGATGTCTTTTAACCCTGGACGCAAACAACAAACACCCCGAACAATCAGGTCAATTTGCACTCCGGCACGAGAAGCTTCATATAAAGTGGCAATAATTTGCGGATCGACTAGGGCATTCATTTTGGCAACGATGCGCCCGGAAAATCCATTTTTAGTATTTTCGATTTCACGATTAATTAGTGCCAAAAAGCGATCGCGCATATTTACAGGAGCAACTAGCACTTCCCGATAAGATTTTTGTCGAGAGTAGCCCGTCAAAAAATTAAACAAATCGGTAATATCTGCACCTAATTCTTCGCGGCAGCTGAACAATCCTAAATCTGTATAAAGACGTGCCGTTTTTTGATTATAATTACCAGTGCCAATATGCACATAGCGACGCATACGGTCTTTTTCTCGCCGCACTACCATAATGGTTTTACAATGGGTTTTCAGCCCCACTAGACCATAGACAACGTGAACCCCGACTCTTTCTAAACGCCTTGCCCAGTAAATATTATTCTCCTCATCAAATCGCGCCTTTAATTCCACCAGTGCAGATACTTGCTTGCCATTTTCGGCAGCAGCAATTAAAGCGTTGACGATGGGTGAATCTCCAGAAGTGCGGTAAAGGGTCATCTTGATGGCTAAGACATTCGGGTCATGGGCGGCATGAGTAATAAAGCGCACCACCGTTGACGAAAAGGATTGGTAAGGATGGTGTACTAGCAAATCCTTCTCTCGAATTACTGCAAAAAAGTCTTTTCCTTCCTCTAACTCTAGGGCATCTGGTTCTACACTTGGTTCCCTAAGCCATTGCAAGCGGGTAGGCACTACTGACTGTCGTGGTGGATCTTTGAGTTCTGGTAGTGGCAATGCCATAAAGTACATCAAATCTCGCAGTCCCAAAAGACCATCTACTTCATAAACATCGCTTTCTGTTAATTCCAAATCTTGCAGCAACCGGGAACGTATTGCTTCGGGGGTCTGGGATTGAATTTCTAAGCGTACTGGTGTACCACCCATACGTCGTTTTCGCAGTTCTTGTTCGATCGCCAATAACAAGTCGTCTGCTTCATCTTCTTCTAATGCTAAATCGGCGTCACGGGTAATTCGGAACGGGTGATATTCCTGAATATTCATACCCGGAAATAGGAAATCCAAGTTATGAGCGATCGCCTGTTCTAAAGGTACTCCTGTCCAGTAGGCAGGTTGACCGTTGTGCTGAATTCCTAACTCTGGCGGTAAAGGTAAAAATCGCGGTAAAACTTTAGGAACTTTAACTCTGGCAAATAGTTCTTCTTCAGTTTCGGGGTTTTTCACCACTACTGCTAAATTGAGGCTGAGGTTAGAAATGAAGGGAAAGGGGTGGCTGGGATCAACCGCTAAGGGAGTCAGAACCGGAAAAATTTGTTCTTCAAAGTAGTTTTGCAGATAATTTCGCTGTTTCTCAGTCAAATCTATGTAATCCAAGATATGGATTTTATGATTTGCCAGTAAGGGTCGTAGTACTTTCTCAAAATGTTGATGCTGTTTGGTTACCTGAGGACTAAGGGTAAACCTAATATCATCTAGCTGTTGTTGTGGTGTGCGACCATCAGGACTTAATTGGCCGACTTTCGCTTCTACTTGTTGCTTTAAGCCTGCAACCCGCACCATGAAAAACTCATCCAAGTTGGAGGTGAAGATAGCCAAAAACTTGAGTCGTTCCAGAAGTGGCGTTCGCTGGTCGCAGGCTTCATGTAATACCCTACTATTAAACTCCAACCAACTTAACTCTCGATTGATATAGTACTGGGGATCACTCAGATTGATGGGAGTAGTGCTCTTCTTGGATTTTGCCATCATGACCTCAGGGCAGACAGATGCAGCCCATTCAACTGGAGAATAATAAACATAGTAAATGAAATAGGGTAACAAGGGGATTGGGGACTGGGGACAAAGAGACAAGGTGAGACAGCGCTGCGGGAGGGAAACCCTCCCGCAGGCGACTGCGAACCCGAAGGGGGACAAGGAGTTTCCTATCGCCTATTGCCTGTTAGCACTCAGCAACGCCAGTTGCTACAACGGGGGGAACCCCCGCAACGCACTGGCTCCTCAGCACTCACAACTTAAGTAATCAACATCCTTAACTTGCGTTAGAAATCTTAAAGAAATCTCAATTCACAGCTATGTTTCAAGCTACTCGTCGCCGTCTTGCCCTTTGGTACACTGCGGTAACTGCTGTATTACTACTAGTATTTGCTAGTGGAGTATATTTATATGTTCGTAGTACGCTGATTGAGCGGATTGACGACACCTTAAATCATGTTGTCGAGATAGTAGAACGATGTCTAACGACAAGTCGGTGTGCATCTACACTTGTGGTTGAGCCAGTCAACACCGATGCTGATAAATTCCGGATTAATGTAGAAGCTAGTTTTCATGACGAGGCTGACACTGTAGAAGATGATCACATTGACCTAGAATGGTTTAGCCCTACTGGGCAATTAATTTGGTCAACTCTCTCCACACCTCTAAATATTCCCATTCATACTAACCGCACTGGTGAAACTGTGCGTGTATTTAAGGGAGACAGGGGAGACTCAACATTATTATTGCGACAAGTCACACAACGGGTGGAAGTGGGACGTCAAGTATTGGGATATCTGCGCGTTAGCCATCCCTGGTTTGAAGTTACCAAACCCAGTCGTCAATTGATTTTTGATTTAGCACTGGGTACAGGATTAATGGTGCTATCCGTAGGAGCAAGCGGTTGGTTTCTTTCCGGTAAAGCAATGGAACCAGTAGGTGATTCCTACCAACGCCTCAAACAATTTACCGCTGATGCTTCCCACGAACTCAGAAGTCCGATTACTTTGATTCAAACTAATGTGCAAGTTGCCCTTGCGGAGTTAGAGTTAGCAGAGACAGAAGCTACTACTTCTTTCAATTATCGGCAACAATTAAAAGTAGTGGAACGGTTAACTCAACGGTTGGGTAAGTTAGTTAATGATTTACTGTTTCTAGCACGGCAGGATAGCGGTAGCAGCAAAGATGATTTTTCTTCTTGTCCAATGGATGCTTTGCTGATGGAAGTTCTGGAAGAACAACAACTTTTAGCCACTGAAAAAGAAATTACCCTCTGTTTGGACTTGGTTGATCCGCCAACGTCGGAAACCAACCCTGAATTGTTAGAAAATTGGTTCACGCTTATCGGTAATTGGGATCAACTGGTACGACTGTTCACTAATTTGATTAGCAACGCTTTACAGTACACTCCATCTGGTGGACGGGTGAATGTAGAATTGGCACGTTTAGAAGGAATCAATCGCGTTGCTGGGCTACGTTACAGCCATGCTCAGTTGCAAATTAAGGTGATTGATAATGGAATTGGTATTCCCTTGGAAGCGCTACCAAGCTTGTTTGACCGTTTTTATCGGGTAGATCCAGCACGTACCCATAAGGCTGGGAATACGATCGCAGAAAGTTCTACAGGTACAGGATTGGGACTAGCGATCGCCCAAGCTATTGTTGAACATCACCAAGGTCAGATTCAAGTTGAAAGCAGCTTTGGCAAAGGCTCAACTTTTACCGTCACTTTACCAATAACTCTTGAGTCTTAATTTTATATTCGATATTTGTTTCCTGTGACAGATGAAAATAGTTAACTTTACCTACTAACTTATATAGCAACACTTACAGTTATGAGCCATTAATCTAACTGCCAACAGTTTGATATACCTACTCCTGATACTTCACTGAGTAGTGATATAAACTGTCATTTTTGGTTGGGAAAATGCAACTGTGAAAGCTTTATCGGAGGTTAAATGCCAATTACTATCAAAGAAGATATTGCCTATGTTTTACTTAAGAAAATTAGTGAAACTGGCACAGGAATGCACGAAGTTAAGTTTACTGAGGCCGACTTTGGAAATCGACAAATATCAGTAGCAGACTTCTTGGGACATTTAGACTACTTGAATCAAAACCATTACATTAATGCCGAGTTTACAGGTAATGCCTACGGCAACCAAAAAGATGTTCCCAATGTTGTCAATCCGAAAGAATTCGACTTTAGGGTTGCCAATACTTACGGTGCGCCAGACGGGCCTTTACCTCACTTAATCACTTTTAAAAAAGCAGAACTCACAGAAAAAGGTCGCCAAATTTTAGAAGAAATGGAAGCAAATCCTCCTCAATCTCTTAAAAAAGAATCATCAAGACCCATCGATACCAAGGATATGCCCTTTTTAGATAAGGTCATGACAAAAGCTGGTTTAGCCGATCCTTACGATGCTAGAGATTTAACTGAGGTAGTATATCGGGTGATGCGCGACCTGATGACTACAGAAGCTGCTGATCGGGTTGAAGAAGAACTGCACAAACCAGCTGAAACAACTGATGATAAATCCCTGCAAATGGAAATTGCAGATTTATGGCACGATACCAATCCAATTGTAGGATTTCTGAGCCGGGTACGACCACCTTGGCAAGGCCCTGGTATTTTTAAGATTGATAGCGATCGCTTTTTATTCCGGGTGGCAAATGAAGGTACTATGCCCCCAAATGTAGACCGTGAACAGCTTGTTAAGGCAGTTTTTTCTGCGACTAAAGATGAATTGTCACCAGAACGAATCGAGGAAATTGCTAGCTGGTTACCTGATCACGTCCGCCAACTATGGCAAGAAGCTTAAAGGTAGCGATCGCTTTTAGCTAGGATTTTTGAAATATGAGTTATGAATTAATAAAAATTCATAACTCATTTAAAATACGCCACTATTTTTATATCTAACTCCGAAGAACGAATTAATTTAATAATTAAACAAAATAAGTTATTTAAATGATAACAAACTTGGCTTTAAAATGGCACTAAAGATTTAGAATCATTAGATTTTGATTTCACAAAGAAAGAAAAAACTGATTTTTAGTAACGGCTTCTGGAATATGTTGCCATCTTATGCACAGCTATAACTTATGATTTAGCTTTCTCATTCTTGAGATGGAAACAGTTACCTGAATTTAAATTATTTTCAAGCCTATAGTTAGATTAAACAACTAAATTAAATTATTAAATTTAAAAGATGTAAAAAAAATAAATTGTGCAAAAAGAACAAGCTATAAAAGTTTAAATTTCGGAATTTTACTAAGTGATTTAATTTGCTGATTTAGAAATTTATCAAAAAAGACAAATCAAAAAAATTCAGGAGTGAACCATGAGTAGAAATTATCAAAAGCTTCGCAAGTCTGCTGAGGTACTTAGCGCTATTTGCGGCGGATTACTGATTGGTATGCCAGTATTTGCTCAAACACCAGTAACACCGCAGCCAAATCCCTCTACAAGGGCTAATCCATGTCCAAGAATTTTTTACGAAGAACCACATAATAGTCGTGTTTTAGTTCCTCAAGGATGTCCGCCTAATGCTTTAACACAAAGATTGCAAGCACAAGGGCAGCTTCCTGCTAATGATACTTCTATCAATCCATCAGCAGACCAAACAAGGATGGGTGTCGGTGGAGACATGCCTTCAGGAAATGCTTCAGGAGTTAGTCCCAATCCTACAATCCGCCAACAAGCACCTTATAATGGCTCCCAGCAAATGCCAACTGATAGTTCGGCTATACCCAATACATCTGGAACGGCTACACAACAAAATTCTGTAAATCAAACGCCATTAACAGGGCCACAGCAATCACCAATTGCCATGGTTAGTCCTACCAATGGTCGGGTAAATATCAGACTGGTAAATGAAACTGGGGCTAATGTGGCTTACCAAGTAATTGGCGATACAACTCAGCGATCCCTACGAGGTCAGTCTGACGTAATCCTGCAAGGTTTACGTGCGCCAACAACAGTGACATTTCAACGGGAAGATGGCGGACTGCTGACGGTAACTCCACAAGCCTCTTCAGAAACAGGGATATTAGAAGTTAGATTAAACGAAACAACCGACTTAGCCCAAGATAGAAAAGCCATGAGGATTCAAGAAAATGGCGCAGTATTCTTGAACTGATGTGAGTTCGATAGATTTCTCTAACCAGCCTCTGCCCAATGGCAAAGCAGTTTCTAGAGACATCACATCCATCGAACTCGCGTTGAATAAGTTCAGAATCTAGATTCATCAGGATGTAAGCTACGGTTCAACGTTTGGGCATTTTAGTCAGTTTATCAGCCAATAGCACTTCCTGTTTGCTGTCTTCTAAAGTCCGCGCCAGTATCAGCGCTCTTTCGTAAAAGTTACGGGCAGTTGGGTAATTACCTAGCTGCTCGTATAACTGTGCATAAGTCTTAAAAGCTTTAAATTCTTCCCGCAGATTTTGTAATTCTCTGGCGACTACTAGACGTTGTTCTAATAAGTCAAAGGCACGCTCATAGCGTCCTACAGAACTGTGAGCCGTGACTAAACCATCAATCGCCCGTAAATAGTTAGTGCGATCGCGCTTCGTTTTAGCTATCCGCAGTGCCGCGCCATAACTACCAATTGTATCGGGATAATTTCCTACTGCGAGGTAGGCGTCACCCAAATTATTGAGGGTATTTGTCTCACCAAGAATATCGCCAGCTTGACGGCGGAAATATAAGGCAGTTTCGTACAATTTGATTGCTTTGTTGTAATTTCCTAACCTGGCAGTCACTAACCCTAAATTACTCAAAGATAGTCCTTCGCCTGCAACATTGTTAACGTTGTGAGCAATTGTCAGTGCTTCTTCAACGGTTTTTCCTGCTGAGGTAAATTCTCCTTTTTGCAGCAGCAATGTACTAATATTATTCAGTGCGAAAATCTGAGCCTGAAAGTCTTTAGTATCGCGGGCGATCGCTAAACGTCGGCGCAATGCATCTTCCCCATCCTTAAAACGACTTAGCTGGATATAAGCCCTAGCCAGCAAATCATAAGCATTACCTTGTGCATTAAAGTCGCCAAGTGAGCGATAAATTTCTAACGCCTGCTTGCAGGAATCAATCGTTTTCTCTGAATATCCTGATAGCTGTTGTTGTTCACCGATACGCAGCAAACTATCTGCTTTATCCCTTGATTCTCGCAAAACCGAACTATTTAAAGGACGGTGGAGCTGTTGCGTAATGTCAGCTGCACTTGCGGCTAAGGGACTAAGAAAAACAGCCAAAATTAAAAAGCAAGAAGTCAGAAGCTTGAATTTGTCATTTTGGCGCGAACCAACGATAGCAGAATTCAAAATCCACAACCCATAGCGTCTCGATCTGAGGGTTGGAGCTAAATCCAAAATAATACCCTCAGGTAAGAAATACCGTTGTTTCATAAAACTTACCCGGAAAATTTCGGTTTTAAGTAGAATGAGCTAACAAAAAGTGTTAAATTTTCAAATTATAGGTAAGTTATACGCGTTTTCACTTAAGTTAAGACTGGACTAAATCTTCTCCCAAGTAAATAGCGCGAATATCTCCAGGTAATTTGTCCTCTAACATACGATATCCTTCCTGAAGAAAATTGGCTACATCAACGGGTGTGAGATTTTCTCCTTCAGCTTGTAGGTAGGCAGCAATTCGCGTTTCGCTCCAGCGGAAAGTCTGAGCCATTAACACTACAAACCGCAAAACAGCTGGTAGTTGTTCCAGTGCTTGTTCGACGTAACACCATAGCGCAGGTGAAGTGGCCTTGAGAGAATAATGAATTGCTTCTGTTGGAGGTAGTTGAATTTCATTAATGCAGAAGGCTGTCATGTTGATCAGCCAATTTTGCAATGTTAAAGGTTCTTGGTTCACTTGGGGACTGTTTAAATCAAGTCCACGGAGTTCATAGTAAATATGGCGCCAAGTGAGGGCAAACAAATAATCTGCTTGCACAGGCGATCGCGCCGAATGGCGAATCAAGGTGTACACTATCGGGCTATAACGACAAAAAATCGCCGTAAAATACTTTCCAGTATCTGGATGTTGCTGAAACAAAGTAAGTAGTTCTTGATCACTCTGATGAAATAGTGACTTCACTAGCGGGTGATTGGCTTCGGGAAAGTGGGGAATTTGCACAAGCTTTGAGAGTTGATAATTGTTAATATATTTTTATTGGAAATGGCAATTTCGCAATTAAGCGCATAGTATCTTGATGTGGGCCTGTTTGGGGTTAAGACTCAGACCTTCAGAGTATTGATACACTATAAGCAAGGCTTAATTCTTAGTCTTAATCAACAATAAAAAAAGCGGCTCCCTTATACAATAATTGCTTTGTTCATGGTTATAGCAGCTAGTGTGATACCGTTCCTGCTTGTTCCTTTTACCTTAGGCTCTTTTCTGCCTTCCCTACCCTTAGATAGCTTATTCTCCACCCAAGGCATTATGGTGCTGCTACTAGCAGCATACGCTGGTGCTATGTGGATGTTCCTTACCAGTGCCCCGAAAGTACACACCGTGATGGTGTCGGATTTAGAAATTGCCCGTCAGTTGTATGAAGGGCTGCTAGATTTGCCCGCAGCTGAAGTGCCTCTGCACTATTACTACAACTACGAACAAACGATAGGCGCAACCGGCATCGATCCACTTTATATGTCCACAAGCCCTAGTTTCTCTAGCAGAATGATGAATAACGCTAGCGATGGGCTGTGGTATCAGTTGAAGAAAAATACCCAGTTACACGTAATTACTGGAGCTAGCTTGGGCACTAAAAATCAGCAACGCCATGTTTGCTTTGATCGCGACTGCCTAGAAATGCTCTTAATGCGAGTAGAAACTCGTGGTTTAAAATTCAAAATTCGTAACCAGAAACCCTTAAATTTTTTGGTTAAGGACTATGAAGGTCGCATCATTGAACTGGCTGAGGTTGCAAATTAGTTATCAGCAGTAGGGTGCGTTACCGTTCGTTGTCCTTAATGCACCCTATTGAGTTTAGATAGATTTTTCTTGCCGGAGTAGGAAAATGTACAGATGCATAGACGAAAACTACTAAAATTCGTCTTGCTTTGTTTCCCGAATATCTACTAACTTCTCCAAAAGTTCTACTGCTAAATTCAAAAGTTCAATTTCATCAATTTCATTACTAGTATTGCGATTATTCTCTCCAAAAAACCAACTTGCTAACAAATTTTTCACAGCAAAAAGCTGATCTTCTTCAGGAAAATTCAAGTAAGTTTCTAACTTAGTAGCAATTTCTGAAAGTGATTTGTTTTCTAGCTGCTTGCGTACTCTTACCGCTACCCAGTCATTACTTTCTAGGAAAGCTGTCACTGATTCTACAAAACTTTGTGGTTCTTCTTCCGCCCACTTTTCCCACCAGTCTCCATCCACATCCTCGAAATATAGGTTGACGCAATCAAGCCCATAATTCATCCAATCTTTTTGCAATTGCCTGGCTGCTTCTAAATGTTCTAGCAATCCTTCTAATGTCTCTTGCGGTTGAGTCGGTCTTTCTTTCCCCATAATTATTCAGTCTGGTTAAGACCTATTGCTACAAAACTCATAAATGCAAATTACTTGGAACTATAAACTGAATTTTAAATAAATCTTTCTTTTCAAATTATCACTGTTATGTAGCGATAAGTTAACTATCCGATTGACAAAATTAACATTATGGGGATTGTAACTCAAGAATAATCCTCTCTCTATACCCCAGGCTTGTAGGGTGTTTTTCCAATTATCAGACTTTTCTTGAGAAAATTCATCAGAGAGACTGGTGATTTGAATACACAGTGGTTTATTCTGCCTACTACTTACGATTATATCAGTTGCCATTGAGAAGTCCGCAATATAGCACTGCCAAAAAGTGCCTTGCCGATGCACAATATCACTAGCTATTGATTGCAGAACATGAGTATCAGCTTGATTAAACTCGCCTGCCATGAGTTTTTGTTTCCAGATAGAAAACTTGGGATCTGTTTCGTTTAACCACTTGGGAAATAAATAGCTATACCAATATAATTCCGTCGGTGTCATGCGCTCATAATACTGTTGCTGCTCCTCTTCAGAGGCTAGGGCTTGAATATCGAGCCAAATTAGCGCATCTTTAATTATCTGTTGCAAAAAAAACAGTACAAATTTTTTAGCAGTTAAGGAACCAGGCTTAACATCTTTAACCCAGCGATTAATCTCATCTAATCTTTTTGCCAAACTGGGGTCTACTGTAGATGCTTCTGCGATGAGTGACTTTAATTGCTTTTTAATTTCTTTTGCCTGCAAATAATGCTAAACCTCAATAAATGAGTGACTTTCGGAGATTTTATGATTATTTTATAGCATTATCAAGCAAAAATTTGTATTGAGATCAAAGTCTGTATCCATAGAGGCTTTTCGTTAATAATTTTATAAATTTTGTTAAGTTGCTGATTTATACGCATAGAGGCTAGCCCCCAAACATTCACTTTCGCAAAATTGCTATTATCGTAAACCTTGACAGATGAAAACAGAGGGATAACGAGAATGTAAAAAGTAAACTCTTCAGTAGAACTTTCAATTTCTTTAATTAAATAGAATAAGTGAGTGCAACTAAGCTAATAAAAGATTGAGCCATAAAAATGGTGCGTTAGGCAAAGCCATAACGCACCCTACTGTTGAATGGGACTTACTATCTCAACTCAATTGTTCATGCTTAAATTTCCCTTTAATAAACTTGTTAAAATATTGACCTTTAGACGGCGCATTGTCTAAGTCTTCTTTTATACTAGAAGGTACTTTGAAATACTCGTAAACACTTCCACTATCAAATTCAATAGTCAGTGTTTGAGTTTTTGGCTCATAGCGAAATTCCTTAAGAAAGCTGCCTTCTGGCTTGAGTAGAGGGAAGGCGATCGCATCTCGAATACTGGCACAATCTGTTAATAGCATCACCAATCTATCAATCCCAATCCCCAATCCCCCCGTAGGTGGCATTCCATATTCCAGGGCAGTTAGAAAATCTTCGTCAACGCCTTGGGCTTCCAAGTCGCCAGCAGCTTTCCGTGCCGCTTGTGCTTCTAGGCGTTCTCTTTGATCAATCGGATCGGTAAGTTCTGAGAAGCTGTTGGCAGTTTCCCGCCCAACTATAAATAACTCAAATCGCTCCACCAAACCAGGCTTAGAACGATGGGGCTTTGCCAAAGGTGAAATTTCTACGGGATAGTCAATTACAAAGGTAGGCTGAATTAAGTTGCTTTCTACCTTTTCTTCAAAGGCAAGATTCAGTAACTTACCAATCGATTGGGCTTCATCTACACCAGGAATATCAGCATCCTTACTAGCTGTTTTCGCTGCTTCCAATGTTTGGAATGAATTGAAATCCAAGCCTGTAGATTCTTTGACTACATCATGCATCGTCACCCGCCGCCAAGGTGGTGTCAAATCTACAGCTTCCCCTTGGTAGGTAATTTGCAGCGTGCCGAGTACTTCTTGGGCAACAGTGGTAATAATACCCTCTGTCAGCGCCATCATATCGTTGTAATCGGCGTAGGCTTGGTAAATTTCTATCGTGGTAAATTCGGGGTTGTGTCGAGTCGAAATTCCTTCATTACGGAAAATTCGCCCTAATTCAAATACCTTTTCAAAACCACCCACAATCAACCGTTTGAGATGAAGTTCTGTGGCAATTCGCAGATACAACTCCATATCTAAGGTGTTGTGATAGGTGATAAACGGACGCGCATCCGCACCCCCAGCTTCACTTTGCAGAACGGGCGTTTCAATTTCTAGAAAGTCCCGCTGTTCTAAATAGCGACGAATCCCCGCAGTAATTTGGGCGCGACGGCGGAAAGTTTGCCGCACTTCCGGGTTGACAATCAAGTCAACATAGCGCTGACGGTAGCGTTTAGCAACATCCGTCAACCCATGCCACTTGTCGGGTAGAGGCAACAAAGATTTGGTGAGGATGCTGTATTGCTTGACGTAGACAGATAACTCGCCCTTTTCAGTCCGTTTAATAGTACCCTTGACTCCCAGGATGTCGCCTGTATCTGAGAGTTGCTTCAGGTGATTGAAAGCATCAGCATCAATATCTGCCATGCTTTCTTGGATGCGATTTTTCTCTAAATAAAGCTGAATAATGCCTGTTTCATCTTGCAAAGTGAAGAAAGCCAGTTTACCAAAGACGCGACGCGCTAGGATGCGTCCGGCAACGGCAACTTCTAAATCAACTTCTTCGCCACTGGGCAAATCAGTAAATTTTTCTTGTAATTGCGCTGCGTGGTGGGTAGATTCCCAACGATAGGCATAGGGATTCATCCCTAACTGTTTGATCTGGCCTACTTTTTCCAGCCTTGCGGCACGGATATCTTCTTCCGACATGGTAACGAACTAAAGAGGGCAAGATTAATTATAGATGCTGCAAAAGTAGCCAAGACTTTTAAGGATTGAATCTTGGATATAAGACGTGACGCAGGATTACAGTTATTTTTTCTCTAAATAGATGTAGCAGGCTATAGTCTAGAGGCCACTAAATGAGAATGTACAGCTATAAGCAATACCTTGGCAGAGATTTGAACCCAAACAGTCAACTTTCTCTCTGGTTTTGGCGATGTCTAGTGTACTTTACTAAGTTTAATGTAACAAGCTATACAAAAAACTTATTTAATTTGTAAACAAATATTATCGACTATACAAGGCTTTTAGCCTGAAAATTGTTCAGAATTTTTATTGGGGACGCTTTCCTAAAACAGCTAAATCTGGTAGTATCTTTTTTCATCGTCATCTCAAAATTTACCACAATGTATATTTATATAATTTGAGCAATCAAAAAAGCATATCTTTAATAACAAATCATTCTGAATGATAAGTATTTTCAATGCTTGTTATTTCTGTGATAGACAAAACCTACGTACTTGAAAGATTCAAGGTTTTAAATCCTCTCTGGTAATAGTAAAAAAAGAGAGTTAGTAGCAGTCTTGCTGATAGCAAGCTACAACAGATTGAATTATAGGATGAAATAAAATTTGCTTTTTTATGCTAAACTCCGCAAAAGTTATACCTCTACCCATTGTTATTGATAACATCCTCTCATCCTTGCTGAAAGTTAATGCTGTCAGCGTTGGGCGGAAACTAGGAGCAATAGCCGATAGCTATAGTACATCTGCTTTTTTGCCATCTTCTGTGAAGCATGACACTCGCTATATAGAAACATTAATAAAATATCAAGAAGCTAGTAACAATCATCTAGAAGAACTTCTACCACAACTACAAGGTGAGTTTAGCAAACAACTTTTAGAGCTATTGCGCGAATGGCAAGCTAATCAAATTCAGCAGAAATTGAAAAATATGCGCGCCATGTTTGAAAATAAAAAGCTGGCAACCATTTTTAATAAAGAAGAAAGTTACAGTATTTTAGCTGAAGCACAGAAAAAATACCGTTTATTGGTATTGTTTGCTCCACCAAATATTAGCCCCAATTGCCCATCTTCTTTGCAACATGACTTACAAATAGAATTACCGGAGAAATTAAAAAGTTTTCTAAATAAAGACTATCCTTTCAATAGAGGCTTATGTCCGGTCGAATTTTATGGAAACTATTTTGTCCGTTCGATTGAGGATACAGATGTGCGCCAACTACAAAAAATTTTGGCTCCTGTGCCAACAGTAGTGTTGCACAGTAAAATAACTGATTATGAAGTTTATTTTAATGTTAGTTTTTGGCACCCGCAAAATAATAACATTGCTAAAATTTCCATGCCAGCTTGGAACTGGGAAGAAGTCAAAGAATCTTTACAAGCTGCGGATAATGATGAGATTCGAGCTATTCGCACTATTCGGCAAATTATTGTCACAATTCACCAAATTTTAGCAGCATTTATTGCTGATTGGTATTACTTACATCTCAACCATACCTATGAACCAAAGTTATTTCATTTAGAATCAGAGTTTGCATTAGGTAGGTGGTCATCAGATTTACTCCAACCATATATTGATACACTAAAAGAGATTTATTTGCATCAAAAGGAAGCATATAAACAGGGTTCTAAAAACTTAACTCAGGAGAAGGATGAGAAAAAAGGTGACCTAAGAGACGGATTAGAAACGTCTAAAATTAAGCCTGAGCAGTGGAAGGTAAACGTAAAAGAAACTCACAACCTAGAAACTAAATCAGATATATATTACTCTAAACTGCGTTATCTATTATCAGAAGGCAAGTGGAAAGAAGCGGATGAAGAAACCACTAAAATTATCCTCAAAATTGCAGGTCAAAAAACAAAGAACTTGCCTTCTGAACAAGCAAGAATAAACGATCTATTTTTATCTAGCGAATCGATCAGTGGTTTTTCTTGTGAAGATATTCGGATTATTGATAAACTCTGGTTAAAGTACAGCAATGCCCATTTTGGCTTGAGTATACAAACATGTATTTGGCAAGCAGTAAGCCATAAAAATGAAGATATAAACAGGATGTGCAGAGATTTTGCTGAACGTGTCGGCTGGCTTGTAAATGGTAATTGGAGTCATCATGATCAAATAACTTATGTGCTTGATGCTCCCATTGGACATCTCCCCTTTGCTTTTACGCAATGCTTTTTGAAGACAAACGAGAATAATTGGGGTTATTGGTACGATTTTTACTATCGCCTCCAAAATTGTGAATTATAACATACTAAGTATTATAAGTAAATTCTGAATAGTATTACTGACCAAATTATAGAGATTTAGTGGTGTAAGTGAAACTTTTACTTCTATACTCTTCCTGATGCAATTTGCGAGTAAATTGCTTTCATTTTTAGGTTAGTAAATTGCAATATTGCTTTTACAAGCTCTTGCTGTTCTGGTTGTAAATCAAGTTTTTCTAAAGCTTGATTAAGGTTATTACCGATATGCAGGTTTTGAGCAAGTTTGGCACGTTGCGATGAATCTAAGACAGCCTGAATCTCTTTATTTCTTCTTTGACGTACAGCCTGGAGTTTTTGGCGTTGCAGAGGAGTTAGATCAATTTCTGAGAATGAGTTTGATGCTTGGCTAATAATTATGCTAGAAGTAGCATCGGTTGGATATGGTGCTGCTAAAGCAATTCCAGGTATGAACAAGACCAAAGCAAGAATATTAGCTAACACAGACAGCCACTTTAGAAATTTAATTGCCATATTAAGTTTCTCCATCAAATTCAAGTTTTTGCAAGAGTGGTTTTAAGCTTGTAAAAATAGTTTTGCATTAAATATAGACGTCGTATGAGACTACTAAGGCGACACTGCTAAAAATAGAGGATAAATTTTTTAGGTTAGATTGAAGAAAATATAAAACTCAAAAACTCTGCCAATGCTGGGTTATGCAGAGCAAAATTCAACATTGGCAAAATTTATACCCATGTACGCTTATAGAGTAGCTAAGTCACTATTAACATATCTACTCTAAATTGGTACATTAGATAAAAATTTTAAAGCTGGGAACATACTGCGGGTGGCTGCAATTAATAATTGGGGTATATCAGAGTATATGCACTGCCACCAAATTTAAATCAATACTTAGATTACTCAGAGTTTTTCATTCTGTTAATTTCTTGTTGTAATTCTTCAATTTGCCGACGCAAAGTTTCTACATTATCTTCAGGAGTTTGGGCTGCAACATTGACTGCTCCAGATGCAGGCGATCGCTGATAGTTTCCGCGGCGAATTTGCTGGTATTCTTCTGATACTGCCCACTCCCGTAGATAGCGCACACGTTCTACCGGGAAAGGATGACTAAGCATCATTCCTTGCCCGCCATTGTACATTAAGAATTTATACACTTGATTCAGCCCATCTGCGTCCAGTGCCTGATAACTGTCTGACTGAGTGATGAATTCTTGCAAACTACATTCGTTAGCATATTTGACGCTACCTCCAGAAACTTTCATCATCGAAGACATTACTGGATTCAAGTCATCCATAACTAACAGCGCAGCACGATCCGCCGATAACTCCGCTTTACGCCGCCATTCAAAAAAGGCATAAATTAAAGCTTGAGTAACAAAATTGCCGATGCCAAAAGTTAATTCGCCCAAGGCAGAAGCAGCACTCATCGCCCACATCGCCATTTGAATTAAAATAGTATGACCACATTTAATATGCCCCAGTTCATGGGCTAGCACCGCCCGAATTTCGCCTTCGTCTAGTAAGTCTAGTATCCCTGTATTTATGACTATGTAAGGATTCTCTTGCCCCAAGGCATAGCTATTTGCTTGGGGATTTTGCAAGATAAACAGTGTAGGTTCTGGATAAATGTCCAAATCTCGTACACATTCCCGAAACATCTGGTAAATAGTGGAGTATTGACGCGGCCCGACTTGGATGGTGTTGCCCATTAAATAAACTAACTGAGGGCGTTCGTAAATAAATTCCACAAATTTACGGGCAATTAAATCAAATCCCGGTAAATTTCGTAAAGCTTGCTCGGCTTGGCGATCCAGTGGATGCCTAAAGGCTTCGCTGGAAATTCCTGTGTAAGTTGGCATAATTCAGGGAAATAGGTAAATGGTCAGTGGTTAGTCGTCAGTAGTCAGTAGAAAACAAGTGGTCACTGACAACTTACAAATAACAACTGACAGCTAACTAATGACAAGATAATAGAAATGGGGCTATTGGAAGTAAAAATCACTTTGTATGGGATTAAAAGCGTGTGATTGAAGCAGAAGTTCATTTGTCATTACATAACTTTTTGCGATCGCAGGCGGGTTTCCCTTCCTGGCCCCATCATTTGACGATGGCAAGGTTGGTAGCACGCGCCTTGCGCTTGGGACGTAGCGCCTTAATTCAAGTCGGGGCGGTTTGTGGCTATCAAGGTCGGTATCGCACTAGTTTTGTAGCATCAGCATTAATGTGGCATGGCCCTGTAATTATTGTTGCCCCAGAAGCGGTGCAGCAACGCCTGCTAAAAGTGGAAATTCCCCGATTACAGCAGTGGCTGCAAGCTACAAAACCAATTAGAACTGGTGACGATTGGCCTGATCCTGAGTTCCGAGGATTGCTACTTACCTCCCCAGAAGCTTGGTTAAGAGGGCAGTTGGCTGCTGTTAAACCTTTTCCCACAGGCATTCCCACAATTATTGATGGGGTAGATGATCTCGAAGATTGGGTACGTCATCAGCTCACCCAAAATATTCAACCCTATGACTGGGACGAACTCATGCTTGCTTTTCCCCAACAAGCTGAGATAATTCGTTCGGCACGGGTACAATTGACGCGCGAATTGTTCCAGCACCCAGCTAATCCTTATGAGTGCTATCTGATTTCCCAAAAAGAAGTAGAGATTTTGAACGATCTCTATTTAGCGTTAGATCAAGCTAAATTGCCGATTGCTTGGAAACACTTCTGGGACGAATTTCAAAATATTAATGAAAACTCTTCTTCCCTTCCGCTTTTGTGGGCGACTATTGCCCGTCGTCAAGGTTTATTTTCTTTACATTGTGCCCCAATTGAATTAGATAAAACACTTTCACCAATTTGGCAACGGCAACCCGTGGTGTTAATTGGCAGTGCCTTGGAACCAGAAACTGAGGCTCCTTTGTTCCGTCAACGTTTGGGGTTGGAGGATGTAACTTGTCTCAAGTTCTCATCTGATAGCCAAGCAGAAGCGATTCAACTGTATATACCCTATCAGTTACCTCTACCCAACACGCCAGAATTTCAAGCGGCGTTTATTCATAAAGTTCGTACACTCTTATGTCTCAGTACCACAGCACCAGGATTAACAGTTGTGTTAATCGGGGATGTGCCACTTAAATCTCAGGTAGGAGCAATTTTGGCCTCTGAATTCGGTTCACGAGTGCAGGTAGAAAAAACTTGTCTGGATGAAAATAGTATTTTAGTCAGCGGCTGGGAATTTTGGCGAGAACATCAAAGTGTTTTGCCCGCACCTCATCTGTTAATTATTGCTACTTTGCCCCTGCCATCGTTGGAAAGTCCCCTAGTGGCTGGTAGGGTAGCTCACTATAAGCGATCGCATCAAGATTGGTTTCGTTTATATCTTTTACCAACAGCTTTAAATGAATTGCAAAGAGCGATCGCTCCAGCCAGAGAAAGTCAAGGTATTGTTGCTTTATTGGATAGCCGTGTGGTTAACCGTAGCTATGGATCTCAAATTCTCGCTGCTCTTAGTCCTCTAGCACGCATTAATTATCTAGATCCCAGCCTGTTTTCCAGTGGCAATGAGGAAAATTCCGCTTAGAAACGTCTATTAATGCTTGGCTATTAACTATTTACGTTTTGTCAACCGCAGTGCAATCGCTTCTGGGTAAACGCTATTATCAGCTTATTCAGGCATTTGATGCTTCATAAGCTGTCATCTATTTCATTTGCACCAAAAACAAGATTGATTTCCAACCTTGTGTATTTGAAATGAATGCCAATCTAAACATAAAACCTAAACGAATTTTGAATTGTTAATTATGGGCGAAGCAAAGCGTCGTAAAACCACACTCGGAGATAAATACGGTCAAGATACTCGCATACTGCCGTGGTTACCCATCACCAAAACCCAAGCTGAACTTTTTGTCAGTTGGACTACTCGCGGGGCGTGGATAGGTATTGGTCTTATGGTTGCTGGCTGGGTAACTATTCGTTTTATCGGCCCAGCTTTCGGGTGGTGGCAAGTAGTCTCATAAAACCTTTCTATGCGGCAATAATACTGCCACCATAACTGCTGGGGTTTGGTTGTATAAGTAATTGCCGCTTGTAAACAATATTCTTGAGTTTTAAGTACCCTGTGGTTAATTGACCGTAAAATTCCAACACACTAAAGAATTCAAGCTAGCAGTAGCATAGTTATATGTGCTGATTTATTTGTATATTTAATTACAATAAATACATTTATTCATTAAGAATTACTTGGGTTGTAAAGATGGAGTTGATTTGGTAAAAATTCACCATCTCATCAGCTTTGATTTTGTCTTTGTAGTTCACTCTATTGGCTTATTGTTTATAACTTTTGCCAGAGTAGGAGAAATCTCGTTTTAAATACTGTTAGTTAACAGAACTTCCTGGAAACAGGCTCTTATGACTGTGGATGATAAATATATCTGGTGTTTTATGTCATGCTGAGTACCGAGCCAAGTTCAGGAACTCTTCCATACTCAATATCTACATCACGAAATAATTGCGCGTTTAACCCTGACTGTGTTCTACCGAGAATCGGCTTTTTTGTATTTTAGGCAACTTTTCACCATGATTACCATAGGATTTTTAGTAACTTATGCAACATTTTCACAATGCTCTCAACAGATGTGAGAATATTGCCGAAATGGCAACATGAGTTTACTGAATTTAGTTATTCTCAGCGCTAAATCTATCGATTTTGGGTTTTACATTTAACCTTTTGGTTGCGATACACACTTTGTATAATATCTAACTTTAAAAATATGTATACGTCTGGAATCACAAATTCATAAGTTGCACAGTTATCTGCCAATTTCAGATTTGGTAAAATTTGCCTTGGGGCACCAAATACTTAGGCAAAGCCAAGTGTATGTCAAAGAACAAACACGTTTACCAACTGTTCCGGGTAATTCGGCAATTGTAAGGAGCATTAAAGCCTTTACCAGAGGAACTTTTGGTTGCACTAGCCGATAAAAATGTAATATGTAGCTTTTCGGTAGTTGACTAGTACCAAATTTAAGTTACTCTTAAAGCGGATCGCTTTTCATAAGCATCTCAACTGGCGGAAGCGCATAAAGACAATCTTAAATTTAGCAATTCTGTCTGATATTTTGAATTTACAAACTGAATAGTTTGATACGGCACGCCAAACCGTTATCTACTACCCTAAGCAAGGTAGTCAATAAACTACCTATTAAGTGTCTGGTTATTGTAATGGATAGTTTACAATACCAGTGGATGAGAAAATCTAAAGAAAATATAAAAGTAACTCAAATGACTGTGGTGTCTGGAGGACAAAAGTGTTTCTAAGACTAGCGCATCAACATCGGCAATTCGTCCAAGACTTGGTAATGAACTTGCAGGCCTTGGCAATTGTACTAGAACGGCGTGGGTATCCTGCGTCATGTTATACCTGTGGCGACCAGATGAATAGTGCTTCATTTATGGTCAGCTTGGGAAACAACCACCTGATTCGGTTTTTAGTATCCGATTACGGAATTACTTGGACTGAAATGCGGGACGATCGCGAATTAATGAAGTTAGAAGGTGCGGAGGCGATTAGCCAATTACAGGAACTTGCTAATCTTGTCAAACAACCCGCGCCAGCTTGTACAACTAACAAAGCCCTCGCCAAGAAGTTTTAAGGATTCTTGCGTCTAATGAGGGGATTAGAAAAAGGTTCTAAGAAGATAACTGGTAATTGGGAATTGGTAATTGTGGGTTGGTTTTCCATCATCTATTACCTATTCACCATTACCGTTCAATAATTAGCCTATAACTGGCGTGTAATCTCCTTTTCAGCGAGCCACAGACCTATCAAAAGCATTCTGAAGCTTTTGTGTGCATGAGAATCTATGTTGGGTCTGCCAGGATGTGTCAATTTCGCCCTAATGCGAATTATCGATTGACCTGAGGAAATAATTTAGAAATTTGGCATTTCCCTTAGGTTTAGGTTATTTGTAGCAAATTGCTGCGTCTCTAGCTGTAAGACATTACAACCCATTGCCAATCAAAATGAAAGGGGCCCAATAGTAAGGATGACTGAGGCGATTGCCAGTTGCTACAGGAACATTATTACTTTTCACCTGCGAGTTTCCCCTAATCAATGCAATTTGCGCTTGTCGTAGGGCTTCGGTTTTTGTGGATTGACCTGGAGTAAGCTGAGAATAAAAAGCATTCATTAATGCTTCAGTACCGCCATCATCTACAGACCATAAGGAAGCAATAGCTGCTTTAGCGCCGGTTTTTTGCATTTGGTAGCCAAACCCCAAAATCTCTTCACCGTTACCTAAGTTACCTCCCAAACCGGTTTCACAAGCACTTAAGACTACCAAATCCACATTCGGTAAAGACCAAGTAGCTACCTCTTTGAGATTAATGCGATCGCCATTCCCAAACAAGATAAACGATTGTTCTGGTTCACCGACCACAAAGGCCGCATGAGTTGCTAAATGGACAATTGTATAATCATCCATTTGCGGTATCGTAGCCTGAGGGCTAAAGTCATCGTTGAAAAGTTGCTTAGTTTGCGGAACGGTAGCTGCTAAGTTTTCTACTTCCTTCCCTGCAAATGGTAAACCGGAAAAAGCCAACCGCTGATTACCTACATTGACTTCATAACTACCCGTGGTAAAAGCACCAGCTAAAACCCGTAGCTTCGATTCTGGTGGGGTGTTAAAGTCAGTTAGGCTAGCGGCAGTTATGTGATTGACACTGAAGCGCTCCACTAGCCATTGTTGTCCATCATATAAAGCAGCTAGCGGAATATAACGTAACTGCT
Source organism: Mojavia pulchra JT2-VF2 (assembly GCA_019359325.1). Classification (GTDB taxonomy): domain Bacteria; phylum Cyanobacteriota; class Cyanobacteriia; order Cyanobacteriales; family Nostocaceae; genus Mojavia; species Mojavia pulchra. Next base: position 861,942 of record JAHHHN010000001.1, read on the forward strand.
CATCAGGTGCATAAATCAGAGTTTTTGCACCTGAGAGTTTCAGGTCTTGTTCTATTGGTTTGATCAGCCAGTTATATAGCTGACTGGCAGTTTGTTTGACATTACGACGAGGATGTTGTAAGTCTTGGCGGAAAGTGGCGATCGCTTGGTTAAGTTGTTCGCGTGTCACAGCAACTGTGCGATGAATTGGTACAGATTCGGGGCTTACAAGTACTAATTCCAAGCTATCTTTTAAAACCAATGGATAGAGGAGTACAGCTTTTTCGGATAATCGCGCCAAATTATCTCGGACTTCGTTGATACTCTCCAAATCCAAATTTTGCCGCCTAGCTGTGCGACTAATTTGCTCCAACTGCTCTTTGACTTGAGGACTAGTAATAAAATTGTTAAATTCCTCTAAGAGAAGCTGCTGAGTTGTCACCAGTTGCTGAAGGCGTTGTTGCTGTTGTGGCGATCGCTGTTGGGGAGGTACTTTACGTAGTTTTGTTAACTCTTTCCCCATTTCTACAGCACTATCGAGGGTTCGCTCCAACTTTTGTTTAGTTGGTTTTTCTCCAGGCACTATATCAATACCTTTGGCAGTCCGTTGATTCCCAGGTACTCCCTGAAGATACTCCTGTAGTTCTTCAACTTTCAACAGATCCATAGTCCGTTGCGCTTCAGCCACCCGTCCCTGTTTCAAGAGTCGTTCACCCAAAATCCGATATGTTTGGGCAACAGTAATACTATAAGCATCTGGTTGGGGTAGAGAAAGCACTGATGGATTTAGCCTTGCTTTCTCACGATTAATTAGACAATGCTTATAGAAAAAAACTGCTAACTCTGGTTGGTTTTGGATATCAAATAAAAAACCTATATTACTGTAGGTTTTGCCCAGTTGAACCTGATCACCAAGTTCTCTGTTAATCAATAAAGCTTGCTGATAAGATTGGAGTGCTTGGGGATACTTACTTTGTTTTTGATATATTCGCCCAATGTTATTTAAGGTTATAGCTTCCCAAGAACGCTCTCCTTGGTCTGTGCTGATGGCTAAAGCTTTTTCTAATCTCTGCAATGCTTCTGCTAACTGGCTTTGCTGAGATAGTTTAACAGCCTCTTGGTTTAGTAGTCCGATCTCAGATTCGGTTTGATTGTTGGGTAAAGCTTGAGCTTTGTCTATGTCGTTTTGCTGTAAACTTGCATTGGCATTTACTTGCTTATTATCTGGTATCGTACACCCAGAAACCAAAAAAACAAGCGTAGTAACAGCAACACTGAAATATTGAAGGTAATACCGCATAACAAAACACCCCCTATTTTTGGGAGCGTAGATGCTGGATTAGTAAATTTTACAATGTAAGTAATTTTTATGCTATTCCAGATGTGGAAAATTCATAGCTACTCACAAACGTGAAGATGACTAAAGAAAAACCCAGCCAACCACAACTACCACCAACCAGTGCCATTGAAAGTTCGTCAAATCGTGCATTTGACAGTTGGTTTGCATATCCTCTGAGAGTTCAACCGCACCATACTGATTATGCAGGGGTTGTTTGGCATGGTTCGTACATAGCTTGGATGGAAGAAGCACGGATAGAATGCTTGCGATCAATTGGCATCAACTATGCTGATTTAGTAGCTTTAGGCTGTGATTTACCAGTAGTTGAACTTTCAGTACGTTACCACCGTTCCATCCATTTAGGTACGACAGTGGTAGTTAAAACGCGTATGGCTGATGTGACAGGCGTTCGTATCAATTGGGATTATGCCATTGTCTCAACTGATGGGCAAGAATTATATGTAACTGCCAAAGTGACTTTAGTAGCTTTAGACAGAGATAGAGGTAAAATTATGCGTCATTTGCCTCCAAGTGTTAAGGATGCATTAGCAAAGATTTCCGCATTACACAATAATTGATTAAAAATTATCAAATCTTTAGACGTCCTGCGGGCGTCTAAGAGGTTGTTTGAAAAGTGGTTGGCTGTGATTTTAAGCACTTATTGATCCCCCCTAGCCCCCCTTAAAAAGCAGGGCTGTTTCATTCCCTAAAGGGGCTGAATTTACAAGCGTATCAACCAAAAAAATCAGGTAGTTCAAAAATTTTATTTGCTCATGAACATGGCGATGCCTTCGGCAAAGCTTCGCTAACGCACTTAAGTTTACTCGTTCATATTAGTAATTTTTCGATTGCCTACTTCCTAAAATTTCTGGCTGATACTCTTGACAAAATCATTATCTGAGCGAATGAAACAGCCCTGCCTTAAAAAGGGGGGAAAATTTCTTAAAGTCACCCTTAAAAAGGGGGATTTAGGGGGATCTAAAACGTTTTGCTACCAACAAGAGGACTTTTAAAACATCCTCTAACCGCAAGCTAGGATGAAAATTTTGTTGCTGCACATTTTCTACCCTAGCTGATGCATTTTGAAATTATTACTTAATGCCACGTATCTGTGACAGGGTTTGCGGCAAATTCATTATCTGATGCCAAACATCCTGGGGAGTAATGCCAAAACCCATCTGTAATAGGATAAGAATTGCAGCCAAAGTCAGTGCTGTTCTTACTGTCGTCTTCAGGATTTTCCACACTAATACGAATACGATCCAAGCGACAATTAGGGTAGGAATCATAAATATAAATTGCTTGAAAATCGCCCTTGTCTAAGAGAGTATTTCAAAAAGGATAAATTTTCATTGTGCTGACAATTACGGCTGCGAAAGCTAAAGGTTAGCTTTTTGCGCGAAGAACTCATGACATTATACCCAAAAGTATCAGAATAATTCGGCTGTCAGCAAGTTCTTTGCCAATACTTGTAGAAAATATTTTTATTTCATCGTAACTATATATAAAATTTATGAATAAATCAGGAATGACAGTGTTGAGGGTGGCATTGCAATTAGTAATTATTAATTCGTAATTCGTAAAGACGGGTTAGAGAAAGCGGCTTAATGGCGGTCGCTCAGTTTCAAGCTGGGTAACAGTCTCGCTCTGAAACTTAATTAAGAATTATCAATTACGAATTACGAATTTTTCATGTCTTCCTATGAGTTAACTTTTTATCGCAAAGAAATTATCCGCGGTTGAGTTGCTAAGTTTTCAATTGCTGTTAAAACTTCTCGTCTTGCCCATTGATCTGCTGCCAAAATGTCATCTAAAGAGGGATTTGTACAGTTATGATTTTGATGGCGATCGCAAACCCATTCGATACACCGAGGAATATCTAAAAATCGAATTTTTTCTTCTAAAAATAAAGCCACAGCTTGTTCATTTGCTGCATTCAACACAGCTGGCATTGAACCACCAGCTTTACCAGCCGCATAAGCCAGTCGCATACAAGGATACTTTTGGTGATCTGGTTCACGGAAGGTTAAGCTCCCAGCTTTCACCAAATCCAGTCTTTCCCAATCAGTGTAGATGCGATCCGGCCAAGATAAAGCATACAGTAAGGGCAAGCGCATATCAGGCCAACCAAGTTGGGCTAAAACTGAGGTATCTTGCAGTTCAATTAGCGAGTGAATAATGCTTTGGGGATGGATAACAATCTCGATTTGCTCATAATCCAAGCCAAATAAGAAATGAGCTTCAATTACTTCCAATCCCTTATTCATCAAAGTAGCAGAATCTACTGTGATTTTACGCCCCATCGACCAGTTAGGATGCTTGAGGGCATCGGCGACTGTAACTTCTGCTAACTTTTCTACATCCCAATCGCGGAAAGCTCCTCCAGATGCAGTGAGTAATATCTTTCGCAAGCCACCTTTTGGTACACCTTGAAGGCACTGAAAGATTGCAGAATGTTCAGAATCAGCTGGCAATAGTTTTACTTGATGTTTCTCCAGTAGGGGTAAAACTACAGGGCCGCCAGCGATAAGAGTTTCTTTGTTTGCTAAGGCAATGTCTTTACCAGCTTCAATAGCGGCAATTGTCGGCAGTAACCCAGCACAACCAACAATACCGGTGACGACTGTTTCGGCATCGCCGTAGCGAGCAACTTCTATCACTCCGGCTTCGCCACCTAGTAAAATTGGTTGGGGATCAAGGTCTTTGATTGCTTCTTGGAGCGTGGGTAATTTTTCTTCTAAACAAATCGCTGCTATTTGCGGCCGAAACTGCCGAATCTGAGCAGCCAACATTTCGACATTGCTCCCAGCTGCTAATCCCACAATCCGAAACTGATCTGGGTACTGCATGACAATATCTAAAGTCTGAGTACCGATAGAGCCAGTGGAACCAACAAGAGTAATCGCTTTCACAATTTCTTCAGGATTTATAACAACTCTCACTATAAATTGCTGAGGACTCCTTCACCACAGCAATTACTAGAATCAATACAACTGCAAGTAGAAAGATGATCGTTAATGAAAAATTCATGCTGGTAAAATATACTCTTCAAGTTTTGGAATGTACATCTGACTAATGAATTGTGTATATAAATACAATATGTGTATCTAAAATTTCTTAGGATTTCCGCAATATTAACTGAATATTTTCTCATGAATATTAACTGCTAATGAATTTATCAGTAATATTTTTGTTCAGTTGGTTACTTAAAGTGGTGTAAGAGTGTGAGGTGTTGAATGTTACTCAAGAACCGAATTGATCCAGCCATAAGACAAAAGATGCATTAAGGAGTCGGTAGAAAATTTAAGCTTATGGCTAAAGTTCAAATAGCAATAACAAAAGTTTTATGGACAAATGAGTTCCTATTTCCCGCAGTAATATGGCTTTGCAGTCGAATATTTATCTGGACTGTCATGTTGCTGGTTGCACCACATTTGCCAGTACCACCGGAAGGAATTGCACCCAGATTTGGGTGGGGAGTTTTTAATGGATGGGATAGTGTACATTATCGGGCGATCGCTACTTCTGGTTATGAATTTGTCAATGATGGCAACCAACATAATCTGGCCTTCTTTCCCCTGTTTCCCCTATTCATTCGGGTTTTGATGAAGCTGGGCTTGCCATTTGAATTGGCAGGTACGCTAATTAACAACATAGCGTTTTGCGCTGCTTTGTACTGTATTTACTTTTGGATCAAAGAACATTCTGGTAATAGCACTGCACAGTGGGCTACTGCTGTTGTTGCTTGGTGTCCATTCTCGATGTTTACTGGAGTGATCTATACAGAGGGGCTGTATTTGTTTTTGAGTACGGCGGCTTTGCGTGCCTTTGACCAAAAGCAATATGCCTGGACTGCCCTTTGGGGAGCAATGGCAACCGCAACACGCCCAACGGGTATGGCACTAATTCCAGCGTTAGCGATCGCGGCCTGGAAACAACGTAGACCAGTCGCCGCCTATGTAGCATCTTTCGCTACTGCTGTAGGCATACTTCTATTCAGCCTCTATTGTGCAATTCATTTCGGTCATCCTTTAGCCTTTATCCAAGCACAACGGGGATGGCGACCTTCCTTCGGATTTGATTGGGAAGGTTGGTTGAATATGTTCATGCAAATTGTATTAGGCGCAACAAATTGGCAGTATGGTTGGGTACAAGGTTCCTATGGTGGAATTAAAGACCCTTGGCATCCCTTACTGTTTGGCATCATTGTTGGCATCGCTTATGTTTTATGGCGATTCCGCAAATCCTTAAGTTCTGTCAAGGTGGTCTATGGCTTTTACGCTGGCGTTGGATTTTTGTTAACCCTAGCGGACGAACAGTTAATTAATAACTTGCTGAATATAGTCACAGTCTTAGGGGGTGGCTATCTGTTGTGGCGCTTACGTAGAAAACTCACTCTAGTTGCAACAATTTATGGCTTTTGTGGTATTGGTTTGCTACTGGCCTCTGGAGGTACTATCTCTTTGAGTCGTCTTGCTTACGGCATTGTGCCCCTGAGTATAGCTTTAGGTGTGTTTCTATCTCGCTATACTCGCTGGGGATATTTTACTTTAGGCTTGTTTGTCATATTACTTGCCAAGTTATCTATTGGATTTGCCCAAGAACTTTGGGTAGGGTAGAGATTTATATGCCAATGTGTTTGAGTTTCACCCAAATGCGATCGCCCTTTAGGACACTGCACTTTGCGCGATCGCCTGTTGCAATAGCGCCTACTTCTCAGTCTCAGAGATAGCTGTAATTTTCTGGCGATGTTAACGAATTTGCACCGCTAACATCGCCAGATAACTTCCTAGCGACATCAGCACAATTTAAAATTTAGCGGAGTGCCGATTAGTTCTTTCAGCCTCTAACTTGATACTATATGAATTCTTTTTGGACAAAGCTTACTCAAAACCCTATTATTTTTAGTAATACTTTTACTACTTTATTCTTTTTAATTGGTTTGCCAGCTATCCTTAATCACGCTATGTGGCGTGATGAATTAAACGTTTGGCTGATTGTTAGAGATAGCCAATCGTTATCTGAATTATTTCATAACATTCATTATGAAGGACATCCCTTTGTTTGGTATATCTGTTTAGCTCTCTTAAAGCAAATCACAAGTAACCCTGTGATTATGCAAATTTTTCATTTGTGTTTAGCCACATCATCCGTTTATTTAGTTACTAGGTATTCACCATTTAATTACTTACAGAAAATTTTGTACTGCTTAGGATATATTCCCTTTTACGAATATTTACTAATCAGTAGAAATTATGCAATTGGATTATTACTCTGTTTTTTATTCTGTACTATCTATCCCAGCCGAAAGCAGAGTTATTTTAAACTTGCAATTGTTTTATTTTTCTTATCTAATTCAAACGCTTATTGTTTATTGTTAGCTATTGCATTTAGTATGACTCTAGCATGTGAGTACATTTTTCAAAAACCTTTAAATCAAACTATCGTAGCTAAAAAAGCTGATATTATTTCAAGTAGTTTAATCGCTTTGGGTGGAATTATACTCTCTCTCATCCAACTTATTCCTCCTCAAGATAGTAAATTAGCTGGAGGGTTGACAGGTTTTGTCTTAAACTTTGACTTTAATCACTTAGTTAAAACTCTTATCAGAGTTTGGAATAGTTATATTATTATTTTAGTCCCAGGCGAATCTCAACAATTAAGTCTCATCATATTCTCAATTATTTCATTAGCATTTATTGCTTTTTTCGCAATATTATTTATCAGAAAACCAATTATTTTATTTCTTTACATATTTGGGAATATTGCAATTATTGCTTTTACCTACGTTAAGTTTTTAGGCGCACCTCGTCATTATGGGCATTTATACACTTTGTTGATTGTATGCCTATGGCTTGCTAGCTATTACCCTAAATCGTCTTTATTATTAAAAATTGTTCCACAGAGTTTTGCCAATTATATTGTATGGGCAATAAAAAGGACAAAACCTTATCATCCTCCTATCATCATGTTAATTTTATATGCACAAATGATTGGTGGATTATTCACTTTTAGTCGAGATATGATTGTTCCTTTTTCAGCTAGTAGAGAAACAGCGTCTTATCTGAAGACTCAATATAAAGACAAATTAAACGACCTATTTATTATTGGTAGCCCAGATTATACAATGTCACCCATTTCTGGCTATATCAATCGCAAAATTTATTACCCAGAAATTCAAAAATTAGGCAGCTTTGTGTTATTCACAACCCAACGTAAAGAACTTGTACATTTAGAAATTTTAAACCAAATTAGCCAACTAGTTAAAACTAATCCAAAACCCATTATTTTAATTTTAAACAAACAATTAGAAGCTAATCATCCTGAATTAAAAATTGTTCCTGTCAAACAATTTAGAAAAGCCTTTAATTCTGATGAGCGATATCACTTGTATACGGTATCACAACAATCATAAGTTTATGATAGCGCCTTATATATCTTATGCTTTCACATTCAAGAAGTTGCAATGTTATCTGGCAATAAACCTGTTTAAAATCTTGAAATGAATAAAGGCAATAACTTTATTAAATCTAATTTGTTTTTCCCTTTAGCAATGTGGCTGTTTAGTAGACTTTTAATAGTCATTGCTATGTTATTAATTGCCCCATTACTGCCAACTCCATCAACTGGTGTTGCAGCTACCTTTAGTTGGGACGTTTTCTCTGCATGGGATAGTGTTTGGTATGAAAAAATTGTAACTGCTGGATACGATTTTTCTAGTGAAGTTAAAGAAATTCACACAGTTGCTTTTTTCCCTTTATTTCCGTTATTAAGCCGTCTATTTATGACCGTCGGCTTGCCATTTGAAGTAGCAAGCACATTAGTAAATAATTTGGCATTTTTAGCTGCCTTGATAATGCTTTATTGTTGGGTAAAGGAACTTTATGGTATCAATATAGCGCGGTGGGTAACAGCTACTTTAGCATGGTGCCCCTATTCCCTTTATGGAACCGTAATTTACACTGAAGGTTTGTTCTTATTGTGTACTACAGCTGCCTTAAAAGCCTTCGATAAAAAACAATATATCTGGACAGCCTTCTGGGGAGTATTATCTACAGCAACGCGAGTACCTGGAGTAGCACTTATACCAGCTTTTCTATTTGTATCTTGGAAAGAGAGTAGAGGCATAAAGTCCTACATTACTAGTTTAACCGTTGGCTTGGGCATATTCCTCTACAGTATGTATTGCCAAATTAAATTTGGTGACGCTTTGGCTTTCATTCATGCACAAAAAGCATGGCGTGGTGATGCAACAGGTTTTGCTTGGGGGGGTTGGTGGAAAATGCTGATGCAAATTACAGTGGGTTTCACAAATTGGAAGTATGGCTATATTAAAGATCCTTGGCATCCATTATTATTTATAATTATTATCACAAGTGGCGTTTTATTATGGCGATTTCGCTTGCATTTAGGTAAGATTCAATTCCGCAATGGATTATATGTTTTATGTTTATTGATGTGGTTATTAACGGGTGATGAATTATTTATAATTGTGCTAGTTTTTGGTGGCATTTATTTACTTTGGTTTTCACGGGCTAAAATACCCCTTGTTACCCTTATCTATGGATTTTCTTCCTTGGCATTAATTTTGAACACTGGGATTACAGCTTCCGCTGAACGCTACGCTTACGGTATTATATCGCTGTCAATTGCATTCGGGTTGTTACTTGCTCGTTATCCTCGTTGGGGATACCCAGTGATTTGCTTTTTTGCTATTCTGTTAGGGCATTTTTCTGTACGATTTGCCCGCGACCTCTGGGTCGCTTAAAGTACTAATTAAATGCACATAATATAATTCTTCATCCAGTAGCATTATCAAGATTCAATAAATCTAAAAATTAGAATTAATTGATGGCAAAATCAACGTAAATCCTTGACTTTTTCCTAAAATTTTACTATCATTTAAATTTATTTTATCCATAGTATCTTTGTCTAATAGCAAATAAGATTTATTAAACAAGATTTGTTGTAAAACTGGTACAGTTGCAGCAGTAACCTTACAATCACTATAAAAATCTAAGCTAGGGCGGCCATAAGCAAAAGAAGTATAAATTTGTGTTCCTACTGGCACGTTTGCCCGAATTAATGCTGCGACTGGCTTCACTGGAAAAGCTTCATTTAATTCCCAAACCCAAGACTGGGAACTCATCAACAATGCTAAAACTAAGTACATTCCAGAAAATAAAACTGGAATAAAATTGCGATCACGCTTTTTAATCAGCCATGCTGCCATACCCATAGTTATGGCTAGCACAATGCCCATGATAATTAACACAGGCTGAGGATCAGCAATAATAAAATAAACACAACCTGCCAAACTAATGATAGCTATCAAAGCTAGAAATGTAGCCCAAAGTTTGACCTTAAACTTCCGTTCCTGCCAAATGTAGCTTAAGTTAACACCAATTGCTAAAGCTAAAAATGGATAGATAGGCATCACATACCAAGGAAGTTTTGTTTTCATCAAAGAAATTGTTAATAAATAAACAATTGTACTGATGAGAATTAAACAACCCCAAGCAGTATGACGTTGTTTCCAGCTTAAATATAAGCCTCCTGGTAAAAACAATAGCCAGGGAAAAGCATATTTGAGTAACTCAATTATATAGTACCAAGGTGGCCCACTATTACCTTCAACCGCTTGCCCTAGACGATCAAAGGCTTGGGCTTGAAAATGTACTTGTAAGAAATCGTTGCCATAATGCTGCCATTGTGACACATACCAAGCAATAGCAGGAGCATTACCTAACAGCATTCCCAGCCATAAATATGGATTTTTCAATAATATTATTTGTCTATTTGCAAGCAGAAATAACCCAACTATTCCTCCCAGTACGACCACTAACATACCTTTAGTTAAGGTAATTAGTCCCAAACAAAAGCCTACACCAAGAGCATATTTTTTATCATGACGAGCTTTCAGCAGGCAAAATAATAATAATAGAAAAAAAGAAATAGTCATACCATCTAACATTGCTAGCCTGCCATGACGTACCACAGGCAACATTGTCAAGTACACCAAAGCAGCAAACAAAGCTGGTAGATTTTCTGTAAAAACTAAACGCCCAACCAAATAAAGTAAAGGCACTCCTAAAGCCGTTAACACTGCACCAGGAAACCTTGTGGTAAATTCTTGCACTCCGCCCAGTTGGTAGCACAACGCAATTAGCCATTGCATCAAAGGTGGTTTTAATAAAAAAGGCTCTCCCTGAAGGGTAGGATACAGCCAGTTACCAGTACGATATATTTCTCTGGCAACGATAGCATAAGTTCCTTCATCCCAGTCTCGTAAGGGTAAATTACCCAAAAATATAAGCAACAAAACTAGAGATGCTAGCAACAAACCCAATAACCATTCTTTTTCTTTGAATGGATGCATATTTTAAATCCAAATAATCTTTTATTAACAAGTTGAGCAGCAGCTATAAATCTATATATATTTATAGCTGTGTGTTTTTGATTATAAATGGATACGGTTATGGTATATAGCAGTAATCAATGTGACTTTATATCAAAATATTAGCTTTCACTGCTCTTCATCTAATATTAATTACTCATATTTTAGAAATGAATTATTGGTAAAAATTTCATGATGTTTGTTATGGTTTTTAAAGTTTTTAATTCTGGTATATCTGGGTTCAGTCGTTCTGCGATCGCCAATCTTTGTGCAGCTTGTGTAGGTTGAAAATTATACAAATAAATAAAAGCTAAGTAAAGCCATGCATAAGGATTCTGAGCATCATATTTAGTTATTTCTGTTAAATTTTGGATTAGTTCTGGAACTTGACGCTGTAAAAGTTGTGACAAAGCTAGAGTGTAACGCCAGTTGAGGTTATTTGGTTCGTTTTTTAAGTGATAATTACCTGCCAATTCAATTTGTTTTAAATAATCTTGAGTAGGGTCATATTGATTAAAATTATCTATCTGCACAAATATATTATCTAATTTACCTTGTTGGAACTCAAGCGCTAATTGTGACATTCGGGAAACTAAGTCTAGCGATGGGGATTTATCTACTTTCCCTTTATCTGTTACAGTCACAGTAATATTTGGAATATTTAAAGGTGTAACTTTGTAGTTTCTTCTATTTAAATATAGTGCTGATAATTGATATTTTCCTAATGGTAGTGATTTGGGAACAAATGTGGCGATCGCTTCCGTTACCCGAAAACTTCTTTCTGGATGACATTTCATACCACAGTATAAATTACCCAAAGCGATCGCATGATCGTGATACCAGGATGATTCTTGATTTTGCCATTTTAATAGTAATAGTCCATTTTGCAAATCATCCCATGAACCTGTTATTTGATAAGTAACGGAGTTATTTTTATTTAATACTACTTGGTTGGAAATCACTATTTTTTCTAAAGTGATTTGAGAAGGATTAATACTCAAATTTTCTATAAAGATATCAGGATTATTTCGATGATATAATCGCAGTTTATCACCATTAGGTAATACCCATTCATCTTGTAATTTTAAGTCAGGAGAAGATTCCACCATAGATTTTAATTTCCGTTTAGTTTCTCCCCTTTCTCCTGGTTCATCTGGTTCATTATCTCTGGTAACATACCAAGAAAAATACTGTAAGTCTTGCTCCACTTGAGATAATTTTGTAGTTAATTTTCTACCATATACGCGAAAATCGGCCAATGTCCCAAAATAATCTAAAGTAAACTCATTAACTTCAGGTGTAGAAACTGGAATTACCCCTAAAGTTGACCTTAAATATGGGTCTGTTTGGGTAATTTTATCTATCAATTGAGCAAGAGGGTATTTTTTAGCTTCATCATTAGGTAAATGTTGACCTCCCCAGGCTTGAATTAGCGGTAAAGGAAACAAATTATTTAATAAAACTATGCCACTTATTATCAAAGTTCCTATTCTTAGTTTATCAAAAAATATATTTTTAACTAAATTAAAAAATACAGCGAATATTAGACTAATTACCGGAAAAATCGGCAGAATAAATCTAATATCTTTATTTGTGCCAAGAGAACAAATTATATAGCTACTTACCAGAAAAATTAATAACCAATTCATAGCCGAATTATTCAAATTGGCTTTAAGTAAATCATTAGTAAATTTGTGTTTAATAAAGTAAACTAATAAAATGCCGATGCTCACACATAATATTGGTAAACCAACAGTTTCTGGTATCATTTGTGGATAAAATAACCATCCAGCAATAGTTGTGGGAGCAGGATCGCCTTCTACTTTTCCAACTTGGTTAGCGCTTAATGCTGATGTAATAATTGTTAACCAATTTAAACCATACCAAAAACTACAAATTAACCAAGCTAAAACCAAAGATAAGCATGTTTGAATTAGCTTTATAAATTTCCGTTTCCTGATAAAGCTAATTAATGTATAAATACTTGGAACTAAAATAAAAATAAAACCTGTAGGTTTAGCCAACATGATTAACCCTATCCCTAATCCTAAGATGAGGGTTAATCCCCATGATAAAAATTTAGTATAACTATCTTTCCAAATTGTTAAAATTGTGAAAGTTAGTATAACAAGTGCTGTTAAACCATAATCTAATAAATAATCTGTCCGCATCATTCCCAATATGGGAAATAACAGACAAAATGTGCTGGCAGTTAAGCTAATTTTTCTGTTATTAAATAAATAATTACTTAACTCATATACTGATACTATAATTATTGCAGTATATAGTAAATTAACCAGGCTCGCCTGATCGTAGCCTCTGCCAAATAGTAACAAAAACGGTACAGTACAAATATATACAAAAGGAGCGCGATAGCTAGGAGTTAATTGCCAGAGAGATAACCACCACTCACCTGAAAATATATTAAAATTTTGAAAAATTCTATAATGATGTAATGCTGTTGTTAAATGTGCGCTTTGATCATAGGATGGAATTGATTCATCCAAGAAAAACCACATTCTATCTATAGCTAATCCTAATAACCAAATTATTATCAATATGATATAATCTTTTTGAATTTTAGGCTGAGTAGAGAAATTCATACTTATTTATTATTAAATAAAATTTGAACACAACTTTAACATTCGCTACAGACAATATATAGTTAAATATTATTTTTTTACTTGATATTGTGTGTAAAAAATTAAAATTTTTAATAATTTTTTGCTAAATAAACAATAACAGTGAATCAGCCCATCTACTCTCTAGTCATTCCCATTTATAACGAAGAAGAAAATATTTCTGAAATGTATCGTCGTCTGAGTCATGTAATGGAAAAGCTAGACGGGGAAGTTGAAATAATTTTAATTGATGATGGTAGTCGTGATCGGTCTTTAAACATGATACGCGAACTTCATCAACGCGATCGCCGAGTGCGTTATCTCAGTTTTGCTCGGAACTTTGGGCATCAAATTGCAGTCACAGCAGGACTGAACTTTGTCCAAGGTAAAGCAGCCATCGTTATGGATGCTGATTTACAAGATCCTCCAGAGCTAATCTTTAGCATGATTGAACAATGGCAACAAGGTTACCAAGTAGTTTACGCTAAACGTTTATCTCGCAAAAAAGAAAGCTGGCTAAAACGATTTACTGCCTATTGTTTTTATCGTATTCTTCAAATACTAGCTAATGTAGATATCCCTGCTGATACTGGAGATTTCTGCTTAATGGATCGACAGGTAGTGGATATTCTTAATGCTATGCCTGAGCGCAACCGTTATATTCGCGGTTTACGCGCTTGGGTTGGGTTTCGCCAAACTTCTGTATATTTTGAACGAGAGCCTCGTTTTGCTGGAGAAGTTAAGTATACTTTTCGTAAGTCTTGGGCATTAGCAATCGATGGCATTATTTCATTTTCCAGAATTCCCTTAAAGCTGGCTACTTTCGTAGGATTACTCTCATCTGGGATAGCCTTATTAATGATATTGCTAGTGCTGTATTGGCGCTTATTTGACCCAGTTTCTCCCCTAATTGGCTTTACTTTGATTACGATTGCTATGTTTTTTATGGGTTCTGTTCAATTAATTTGTATTGGTATTTTAGGCGAGTATATTGGCCGGATATATGAAGAGGTTAAAGGCCGCCCTATTTATACTTTAAAAGAAACTGGAGGTTTTGTTAATAAAACAGAAATTTAACCTAAATCAACCCTCTATTTGACGTAGTAAATTTTGATGCTATTGGATAATTTTTAATTAATTTAAATTGTCAATTTTCAGCTATAAAATTAGGAAATTTCTGTGACCCCACAAGAATTTGGTTTACTGCTGATGTCAGTTCTCATAAGTGTCGCAGGGCAGTTTTTTTTAAAAATAGGTGCTATTAAGTTAGGCAGAGTTCATGCAGGGAATGTTGTTAATCATATTCTTAGCATCGTGACAACGCCTGAACTTTTAGTTGGGTTAGCCTGTTATGCTCTGGGTGCTGTAGCCTATATCCTACTTCTAACTAGAGTCAAGCTGAGTGTTGCTGGCCCATCTGTATCGATAGGTTATATTTTCTCAGTTTTAATAGGTTGCTTTATCTTGAAGGAATCTATTCCTTTGATACGCCTGCTAGGTTTAAGCTTCATCGTGCTGGGAGTAATCTTAGTTGTCTGGCAAAAATAAATTCAAATTACATCTGCAAGTTTGATACACTAGACAGCCATCATATCAGTTTTCAAACTTGAAAAGAAAGTTAGCTGCGCTTTGTTTAACCCAAAAAGTAATTTAATGTTGGGTTTCGATCCTCAAACCCACTTGCTACCCTGCGCTAATAGTTACTCTTCTTTTGTCAAAAGCGCTATGCGTAGCCTGCTTAACCGTAGGGGTACGAGTTATACTCTTGATGTATTAGTATATTTTTTTACTATGTTTTGAGTGATCGCCCTCTTCGTGAGCCAGTCTATAAATAGATTAATGCTTCGCTATTTGTTTTTACAAGATTAAATAAGCTTACACATCAAATCTATAACTGGTATTTTAATTCAGCTAGTTTACTTAAAACAAGCTTAAAATATTGTATTAAAAGCAACCATGTATTTTATCAGCCTTCAAGGTTATTATATTCATATTTATGATATAATACTACGCGTCTAGTACATATAACTTAGTAAAACAAGGTAATAACTAGAAACTATACTATAAATTCAGTATTAAATTTGACCTTATTTATGAAAAATTCAGTATAATTGGGATTAAATCTTAGCCAAATAAAGCCATTTATCATCAAGCTTAACTTATAGATACTTAATAGCTGACGTATCAGCCCCAAAATTAAAAGTCAGATAACAATAACATTCTTATCTGAGAATTAATAAAGCGTATCTACGTTAACGACTAAGTTATCTTTAGCAATGAGAAACTATATTCTATTGATTGTAGTCTCTTTACTTTATAAAAGGTAAAAAGATGCATCAATCAATTGTAAATTTAAGTTTTTCTTAAAAAGAAAGAAATGGCTATGGATTGTACAATATATCTTGTCAATGATAAAACTGAATAATTAGTTTGATTATTTTAAAGTAGATCCTGCGCCTCTAAACCAAATAATTAACTAGCCTACCTGTTAAATAAAAGTACAAAACCTAGAAGACTATGTACTAAGGGCTAAACATTTTCCCAATCAATCCATTGATGAGGGGAAACACAAATAAGCCAAGCCAGTACTACTAATAAAGGAATTTTTATAGATCCAGCAACTAAACTGATAGTTTTGTTTTCTATATCAATTTATTCATAGGTATAATTGCTAGCTTTAACCTTAGTAGGTGTGATAGTTGATATTAAATGTTAGCAAATATTTGATAGGTAGCAGTCCTCTTCAAGCTAGATAATCTAGGCTTCATTTTAATTTTGTAGTCTATATGCTTGATTTCTAAATTTCTGTTAATCTTGATTCAAATTTTCAGGATTACTAGAAAGTAACTGAATATCTAAGTATATAAAGAAAATGTGCTATAACGTACCGTCAGATATTTAACTGATGGTTCGACCCTTGAAGGAGCTATTTTAGTGGAAAGCAATAAGTCGTTTTTTTGGACGCAAGGAATATTAGTTGCGCTAGTTGCCTTAGTTGGTAGTTTTAGTCTTGGTTTAATGATGCTTGTCAAACCAAATGTTTCTGAAGCTCAAAGCCAACCAAGCATAAATGAGAACATCATCGTCGCTAAAGCAGGAACTAGGCAGCGTATTGAGGGATTAAAAGCAACGATGCTTACAAGTTGGCAGCAACAAGCAAAAGCTAAGGGCTTTGCTTATGCTTTACCACCACGTTTTTTAGGAGCAACCATTCAATCAGCAAAATTAAGTAACACTCAAAAAGTAATTGCTCTCACCTTTGATGATGGCCCCTGGCCGGAAACCACTGCACAAGTATTAAATATTCTCAAACAAAATGAGATTAAAGCCACATTCTTTGTCGTGGGGCAAAATGTGAAGAATTATCCAGATCTAGTAAAGCGGGTGGTTGCTGAAGGGCACACCATTGCTAACCATACTTGGCATCACTGGTATCATTTTATGAATCCACAAACATCTGCTTATGAAATTGATCAAACAACAAATTTAATTTTTCAACTTACAGGCGTAAAAACAAATTTGTTTCGGCCACCAGGAGGAATGATGCATAACGGTTTAGCAGCTTACGCTAGAAATAGCAAGTACGCTATCGTCATGTGGTCGTCCGACTCTGTGGACTACTCGCTTCCTAGTGTGCCACGCTTGATCAATAATGTGTTCAGGCAAGCAAAACCGGGTGGTATTGTGCTAATGCACGATGGTGGTGGTAATCGTTCCCAAACTGTGCAAGCTTTACCAACAATTATTGCTAACTTTCGGAAGCAGGGCTATAGCTTTGTTACTATTCCAGAACTTTTAGAAATAGAAGATAAAGAGCAACAGTTAATTGCAAATAAAAAGTAATATTTAATTACTAATAACTGCTATCAAGTTAATAGGTAAAAAAATTAAAAATTACTCATGAAGTTATGATTTGTAATTTAGAGCATAGTGTATTAGATACTACGCTTTAAATATATACATATTTTCGTTAAGCTTTCTCAGCCTTCAATTAATCGTTAGACTTCTTGCATAAGTCTATTTTTTGTATATCGAACCACCGATAAATACACACAGATGCACACAGATAAATATCGGTGTGCATCTGTGGTTCATTTCTTTTGATTTTTTCAGATTTTCGCAATAAGTCTAATAGCCATAAACTAAGTGAAGCATGGCTAATGACTAATAACTAAACCTTACTGAGCTGTTTTGTTTCGGTACTTGCTTCTGAAGTATCAGCCTCAGAAGGTGGAACCAATTGCCAGAATTTAGGTAAGAATTCTTGCCAGTTTTGCAGAATCATCTGAGCTTTTGGTGAACCAGTGCGATCGCAATGAGTTTTGATTAATTCTTGCAATTGCTTTTCACCAGCTTCTGTCATTACCCGTTGGATTTTGACAATTTCCCGATTAACTAAATCAGGGAAGGAGCCGTCTTCATCTAAGAAGTATGCCAATCCACCAGTCATCCCAGCAGCGACGTTGCGACCAACTTTACCGAGGACGACAATTACACCGCCAGTCATATACTCGCAGCAATGATCCCCAGCGCCTTCAATTACTGCCATAGCTTTGGAGTTACGCACAGCAAAGCGCTCTCCTGCTAAACCGTTGGCAAACAATACTCCACCAGTAGCACCATAGAGGCAGGTATTGCCAACTATGACATTTTGTGCAGGGTTATAAGTAGCATCGGCAGGTGGTTTGATAATAATTTCGCCACCATGCATTCCTTTGCCTACGTAATCGTTTGCTTCTCCTTCTAGGGTGAGAATCATGCCAGGAAGACTGAAAGCACCAAAACTTTGCCCTACACTGCCTTGGAAGTTGAGATTAATTTGCCCTTCAAAGCCGCTATCACCATACTGAGAAGCGATCGCCCCAGCTAACCTAGTACCTACTGTTCTGTCGGTGTTGACTATTTTCACGGTCTTGGTGACAGTAGACTGGTGGTGAATGGCAGTTTGAATATCGGGATCGGCAAGCAATTGGTCATCTACAACCACGCCGTTGCTATGAACTTCTTCGTGTACTAACCAGCCACGATTTTCTTTGGCATCTGGTAGCTGAAGTAAGCAGTTGAGGTTCAGTGCTTGCGTCTTGGTGAGTTGCACATCTTCGCGCAATTTCAATAAATCTGCACGTCCAACCAATTCTGACAAAGAACGATAGCCGAGTCGCGCTAGAAGGCTCCGGACTTCTTCTGCCACAAAGTAGAAGAAATTAACTACGTGTTCTGGCATTCCTGTAAAGCGCTTCCGCAGTTCTTCTTTCTGAGAAGCAACACCCACAGGGCAGTTATTTGTATGACAAATCCGCGCCATAATGCAGCCTTCGGCAATCATTGCGATGGAGCCAAAACCAAATTCTTCGCCTCCCATCAATGCACCTATTACCACATCCCAACCACTCTTAAGACCGCCATCTACACGTAAAATTACGCGATCGCGTAGACTGTTTTGCATTAAGACGCGATGCACTTCACTCAAGCCCAGTTCCCACGGAGAGCCAGCATGTTTAATCGAACTCAGCGGTGACGCTCCAGTACCGCCATCATGACCAGAAATCTGGATGATATCGGCGTTTGCTTTGGCTACACCAGCGGCGATCGTTCCAATACCAATTTCTGCTACCAGCTTCACTGATACTTGAGCTTTCGGATTAATTTGGTGCAGGTCAAAAATTAGCTGTGCCAGGTCTTCAATCGAATAGATATCATGGTGCGGTGGTGGCGAAATCAGGGTAACACCAGGCTTTGATCGCCTTAACATGGCAATATATGGACTCACCTTGGGCCCAGGTAACTGTCCACCTTCCCCTGGCTTGGCTCCTTGGGCGATTTTGATTTCAATTTGTTTGGCGCTGGCTAAGTACCCTGGTGTGACACCAAACCGTCCCGATGCAACTTGTTTAATCGCGCTAGAAGCAGTATCGCCATTCCGCAATCCTCTCAAGTGCGGTAGGGTGGGCGAGTGGCCAGACTCGTCTACATCATCTAAAACTTTGTAGCGTACTGGATCTTCGCCACCTTCACCAGAATTGGATCTACCGCCAATGCGATTCATGGCGATCGCTAGGGTTTCATGGGCTTCCCGTGATAAAGCGCCCAAGGACATACCACCTGTACAGAAGCGTTGGACAATTTCACTGATTGACTCTACTTCTTCTAATGGAATTGGTGAGCGATCGCTCCCGAAGTCTAACAAGTCACGCAAAGCTGTAACTGGTCTACCTTGCAAATGCTGTTTATAAACTTCGTAGTGGTCGTATTTCTTCCCATCTACAGCCTTATGCAGTGCTTTTGCCAGTTCGGGGCTGTTCATGTGGTACTCGCCGCCACGACGGTACTGCACAAAGCCCAAGTTCTCTAACTTTTTGCTCGTCAGTTCTGGGAAAGCTTTGTGATGAAAAGATAATATCTCTTGTGCCAGTTCCTTAACACTCAAACCACCAATCCGGGAAGCTGTACCATAAAATCCCAGTTCTAACAAATCCCCACCGATACCAATGGCTTCAAAGATTTGTGCTGCTTGATAGCTGGACAGTAGAGAAATTCCCATTTTGGAGAGAATTTTCAACAAACCAGATTCTACAGCTTTGCGATAGTTGGCTAAAGCTTGCTCTAAGGTGATGTTGGCAATTTGACCCCGTGCCATAAATTGTTGGGTTTTGGAGTCAGACCACCAATCGCGCACAGTATCTAAAGCCATATAAGGGCAAACAGCACCAGCACCATAGCCAATCAGACAAGCAAAGTGATGGGTACTCCAACACTGGGCAGTATTCACAATTAGCGACGCTTTCATCCGTAATCCTTCACGGATGAGGTGATGGTGTACTGCACCCACTGCCAACAAAGGCGGAATGTAGCTGTACTCAGTTCCTAATGGAAAGCGTTGGTGCAGCCCGCCGCAAGCATCGCTCAATATCAGAATCTTCGCACCTGCGCGCACCGATTCAGCCGCTTTTGCTTGCAGAGACTTAACTGCTGCTTTCAACCCTTCTGGGCCTGAGGCAATTTCAAATAGCGTTGACAGCTCAGCAGTTGCAAATCCCGAAAGCTTAATCGCCTCCAACTCTGTCTCAGTCAGTACTGGGGAATCTAGCTTGATTCTGCGGGCATACTCTGGTTTTACTTCTAATAAATTACCCCGCTCACCCAATTCCACTTTCAAGGACATTACGAGCTTTTCCCGTAGAGGGTCGATCGCTGGGTTTGTTACCTGTGCGAAGCGCTGCTTAAAATAGTCATAAAGCAAGTGAGGTTTTTCTGACAACACTGCTAGAGGAATATCATCCCCCATACAAAAAGTTGGCTCAGAGCCTTGCATTGCCATTGGCTGAATCACCATTTCTACATCTTCTGTGGTGTAGCCAAAGGCAACTTGATGTTGCAGCAAGGTTTGTCTATCAGCTTTATCTGTTGTTATTTGTTCGTTGCCAGTTGCAGAATGTCCGTTACCATTTTTGCCGTTTGCTTGGTGACCATTACCATTGACTGCTGAAGACTGCCCGTTAACCAATTCCTTGAGTTCCTGACGGTGTTGTCGCAACCATTCCCCATAGGGGTGTTGCTTGGCAATGCGCTGCTTGATTTCCCAATTTTTCAGCACCTCATGGGTTGCTAAATCCACAGCAATCATTTGCCCAGGGCCAAGTCTGCCTTTTTCGATAATGTTGGCTTCGGGGAAATCCACCACGCCTGCTTCAGAAGCCACAACTATATAGTCATCTTTAGTGATCACGTAACGAGCTGGTCTTAAGCCATTGCGATCTAATGTGGCTCCAACTTTTTGGCCATCACTAAATACTAAAAGTGCTGGACCGTCCCACGCTTCTTGCAAGCCGCTGTAGTATTCGTAAAAATCGGTAATCTCTGGATAGTTCTGCAATGAAGGCTGATTTTGGTAAGCTTCTGGAACCAACATCATCAAAGCTTCCAAGGGGCTATGTCCAGAACGCACCAGTAACTCCAGTACGTTATCTAAAGTAGCAGAGTCACTATTGTCAATGTGAACTAATGGTTTGAGTTCGTTAATGCGATCGCCCCATACTGGATGATTTAGGCTAGCTTCTCGTGCCATCATCCAGTTGATATTACCCAACAAAGTATTAATTTCCCCATTATGACCCAAAAGCCTCATAGGTTGAGCTAAAGGCCACTTGGGTAGGGTGTTAGTACTAAAACGGCGGTGATAGACAGCAAAGGCACTTTTATAATTGGGATTTTTTAAATCATCATAAAACTCTCCCAACACAGCCGAACGCACCATGCCCTTGTAGACAATTGTGCGGCTCGACAAGGAACACACATAAAAGTCTTCTGAGATGTTTTTTGCAGCTTTAACAATTCGGCGTCTGGTAATATAAAGTTGCCTTTCCAGCGCATCACCGCTTTTGTTAGCAGAAGATAAGAATACTTGTTCAATTTGGGGTTGATTTTCTTTTGCTTGTACTCCCAGCAAATCAGGCTGTACTGGCACTACTCGCCAACCCAGTACAATTAATTGTTCTTCAGCAGCTATTTGTTCAACTGCTGTCCGAGATTGTTTTGCTGCTTCGGGATCTTGTGGTAAAAATATCATCCCCACGGCCAAGTTTTCAGTAGCTAAAGATTCCAACCCTTGTGGTGTCTGCGCTTGCTGGAACAACTCCCAAGGGATCGCCGTCAATATCCCTGCACCATCACCTGAGTCTTGGTCTGCACTACAACCACCCCGGTGTTCTAAGCAAGCCAAAGCAGCTAAGGCTTTTGTCACAATTTCGTGGGTGGCAGAATTCTGGCGATGGGCAATAAAACCCACACCACAGGCATCTCGTTCCTCTACTAACCACCGTTGCCCCTGATAAGTATCCCTGTCAGCATCTGAAAATGACATTTTCTGCACTTGATTCATCGGTTTATTATTCATAGTCTGTCCCTAAAATGCTGAGTTACGAATTGTGCCACTACTTATGAGAAAGATTTTTAAGATTGAGCAATGGAGAAATATAAAATCACCGAAATTTAGGGAAAAAAAATTTTAACTTCGGTTTTACTTTTGGGTTTACCCGTGTTAAAATAATCGCGTTATTTTTATGTGTTTATGCTGAGTTAGACAAATTAGTTTTGCCCTAATAGTCTTCTATTTATATCGTGAAGCTAAGTATTTTCTCAATTATCTACTTCCCAGATGACAGCCACTTTTCAGTACAGCCAGTCTCGGCAAACCTGAAACAAAACTCAATCTGAACGCTTCACCGAAGTTTGCTACCGAAATTATGCTGATGCGGTAACAAAATCACCCTATTACACTATATGCCCATTTGACAATTCCTAAATATCTCTGTTGTTATCTAGATTTTTGCTAATTTATTGATTGCCAACTGCGTCACTACTAGCTATACCTCACTTAGATAGCAGCAGTAGCAACCATTGGTGAGGAGAGAATAATTTAATCCAGCTTGGATAACCAAGACTACCGTCATGGGCTGCTGGAAGTGCCAGTTAAAACACTGACTAACAGCGGTTTTGGTAATAGAAAGCTTGTTGACTTCTAAAAGAGATAGCAAGCCAACATATATACTATCACGTTTGTTCAAAGCTCAACTCATTCTTTTTTAAGAGTTCCGCATTAATTAGTGAGCCGACATCTTGGGTGATAGCTTTCAACAGTATCTAGCGAGTGATCATGAAAATGCCTAATTGCTACCAACATAAATATAAAAGTACTCTTGCTAATCAAGGTCATAGGAGATTTTTCTGGACTACTGTGTCGCCAATACTGGCAACAGCGCTGTGCTTATATACTACCAATGTTACGACGAGTGCCCAACAGCTACCCAAAACTACCACACCTAGACCAACCTTAACTTCGCAGTCACCTACAGTACCGTTACCAGGGGTGTTATCTTCTGGTAATCAAATTTCTATCAATGGTCGTATCCTGACAGGGGCTTGGTTGCAGCGACCTGGCTCTACTGGTCAACTGACAACTCATCTGAGTGATGGGGCACTCAAGCAATTCATTGGAGTAGATTTTTTAAACAGTAAAAATCCAGTCAGACAACCAGTAAATTGGTTTACACCAAGTGCCAAACCACGGATTTTAGCCGCTTGGTTGCAAAGAGGATATCGTTATCTAAATATTACGACTTTTGCTCAAACCGCAGGATGGCAGGTGCAAGCCAATGGCAACATCTTGGTGATTTCTACTCCAGCAGCAAAAGTGACAAATATTGTTGAAATCCAAGAATCTCCAGAGGTTAGCATAGACGTTCTACAGACGGCTTCGCAAGGGGTAGCTCCTCAAAAAGAGGCTCGCATCTTTGTAGATTTAGATCGCCCAACTCCGTGGCAAGTTACACAAGAGTTACCAGTCAAAACTTCTCCTGATCCCGACACTCCAACCCCTAAACCATCTGGACCACCCAATCGAGAGTGGAAAATTACTCTAGATGGAATAGCCGATCCCGTATTGATAGAACGCTATACTCCCCCACCTACCACACCAGTACCGATACCTCTGCCAAACCTGCTCAAACAATTATTACCAGCATCGGTGTCACCAGCACCAACTCCAGAACCACTGATTAAACAAGTGGAAGTGGTCAACAACCAAACAATTATTCGTCTGAGCGTCCCTTTTGGTCTATCTCCCCGAATTAGTACTATTGCTAACCCCAATCGCCTAATTATTGATATTCGACCCGATGCGATGGTAGAACGCGATATAAATTGGGCGAGGGGATTGCGCTGGCGACAGCAGTTTTTTAATTTAGGCACAGAACGTTTTCCGATTGTCTGGCTAGAAATTAACCCCCGTGCCTTTGGGCTAACGCTGAAACCGATTAGGAGTAACCTCAATGCCCTAGCAGGTACTGCTCCCTTAATTCAAACAGCACAAAATTATTTAGCAGTAGCAGCAATTAATGGTGGTTATTTTAACCGCAATAATCGATTGCCTTTGGGTGCAATACGTCAGGATAATCAGTGGCTATCAGGCCCGATACTGAATCGGGGTGCGATCGCTTGGAATGATTCAGGGCAATTTTACTTCGGTCGTCTCACCTTGGAAGAAACTTTAATTGCTCCTAGTAACCTGCGGTTGCCAATTCTCTTTCTCAATAGTGGCTATGTTCAAAGTGGTATCGCTCGTTACACTCCTGTTTGGGGCCCTTCTTACACACCCCTAACAGATAACGAAATTCTCCTCATTGTTCAGAACGACCAAGTTACTAATCAGCTACCAGGTGGTAAAGCAGGACAAACCAGCATTCCTATTCCTCAGGATGGCTACCTACTAACTTTGCGCGGCAATGCTAGCAATGCTGCTTCACAGTTACCTATTGGTACCGCACTCAACATTACCAACGCCACAGTTCCTAATAACTTTAGCCGTTATCCCCACGTCATAGGCGCAGGGCCACTATTGATCCAAAATCGGCAAATTGTCCTAGATGCTAAAGCTGAAAAATTCAGCGATGCCTTTATCGCAGAAAAGGCAATTCGTAGTGGCATTTGTACAACTACCACAGGTAACCTGATGATTGCTGCCGTGCATAATCGTGCAGGTGGGCCGGGGCCAACTTTGGCAGAACATGCACAACTTATGCAGCTTATGGGTTGTGTAGATGCCCTCAATTTAGACGGTGGTAGTTCTACGAGTCTTTACTTAGGAGGGCAACTACTTGATCGTTCCCCTAATACTGCTGCGCGTGTCCATAATGGCATTGGTATTTTCTTGGAACAAAAGCGATAAGAGATTAGAGATTGGGCATTGGAAATAATTTTGCATTTCTTAAAGCTAATCTCTATTTTAAAGATTAAAATAAGCTGCTCTTTTAGTTGATGAAGACTTGGTATAGACGCAGTAATTTTAGTAATAGCGTTTTACACCGTAAAGGTTAATTTTGTTATGTTTGGCAAAGTGCAACTGAATAACTGATTGTTGCGGCACGATCACGCCAGCTTTTTCATCAATGGTTCATAGAGTACAGACGGTTTGTTATGTCTTCAAATGAGGTCACTATGGTTCAATTTTCAGAAACAGCACAAACTAACACTCTGCCCTTACATCCAGCCATTACTTCCAGAGGCGTTGCTGCAACTGAGTTGCGCCCTTGGGGTTCTTTTACAGTGTTGGAAGAAGGGCGCGGATACAAAATTAAGCGCATCGAAGTTAAGCCTGGACATCGCCTCAGCCTGCAAATGCATCACCACCGCAGTGAACATTGGATTGTTGTCTCAGGTACAGCTAAGGTAATTTGTGGCGAAAAAGAAGTACTACTGAGCAATAATCAGTCAACTTATGTACCCCAGTGTACAGCCCACCGTTTAGAGAATCCTGGAGTCATTCCTTTAGTGTTAATTGAAGTGCAGAATGGGGAATACTTGGGCGAGGATGATATCATCCGCTACCAAGATGATTATGCCCGGACTGCGGATCAAAACCGTTAAAGGCTTACAAATACTGAACAGCATTGCTCTAAAAACTGAAGATATTCTTGTGTCAGAAGTTTTTGGTAAATACTGGTTTCAAGTCCCTGCCTGGTAAATGCAGGGATTTTTAATATGCCAGCGATATCCGAAAATTAAAAATAAACAAGGAAAAGAACGAATCTTTTGTTTATTGCTTTTGACACCAACCTATCTGTAATACTTAAATAATATAGGGTGAGAAATTTCTAAAACGAATGCCATGATTCATTTGAGTCCAGCAGCTGCGAATGAAATTGGGCGATTAAAGTCAAAGCAGCCAATGAACGTCTTGTTTCGATTGACAGTTAAACCTGGTGGCTGTTCTGGGTGGTTTTATGAAATGTCATTTGATGAAATGGTAAAAGTTGGCGATCGCGTTTTTGACTTAAATGGTATCCAATTAGTAGTAGATCCAGAAAGCTTAGATTGTATTAATGGTTTAAGACTGGATTATTCAGAGGATCTGATGGGTGGTGGCTTTCGTTTCTACAATCCCCAGGCAATCACCACGTGTGGCTGCGGCAACTCCTTTGACTTTAGTAAATAATCATATAAAATAACTAACAACTGAATAATTGACACAAAACCACAAAAAAAGATATAATTAGGATTTGTTAAAAGTTAGATCCTAAGCAGCTTCACGCGCTGTAACTCATGCCAACAATACAGCAGCTCATACGTAATGAACGCGAACAATCGCGTCAAAAAACCAAGTCCCCGGCTCTAAAGCAATGCCCCCAACGTCGGGGGGTTTGTACAAGAGTATACACAACCACGCCTAAAAAGCCTAACTCAGCTCTGCGTAAGGTAGCAAGGGTGCGACTAACTTCTGGATTTGAAGTCACAGCTTACATTCCAGGGATTGGTCACAACTTGCAAGAACACTCGGTTGTGATGATTCGTGGCGGTCGGGTTAAAGACTTACCAGGCGTGAGATACCACATTATCCGTGGCACCTTAGATACAGCTGGAGTCAAAGACCGCAAGCAAGGTCGTTCCAAATATGGAACTAAGCGTCCAAAAGAAGCGAAAAAATAGAAACTAGGCGGTTAATCGCATCAAACACGATTAATCGTCTGGCCTAAAAGCGTCAAAGAACAGAAAAATCAATGCAGTTCGCTTTTTAAAAGCAGTAATTTATAGTTCTTGTGTCTGTTTCAACAATCTAGCTACACCCTGCGCTAAGCGAGCAAGTGTAGGAAGTTTAGATAAGAATCCTGTAAGTGACGACAACATATTAATCTAGAGATTAAGGTTTATGATGTTGTCGCCCTGCATTTCTAGTTACAGGCAGCAAGTCGATAGGTCAGCAATGCTGCCAATGTAGAAAAAATTGAGTAAGTCCGAGCGGTGAATTCTACCGCTTTGAGTTTCCAGTGTCTGATAGCATATAATTTCGTTGCCAAATCCGAATTAAGGGTAAAGTATGTCTCGTCGTGGTGTTATTCAAAAGCGCCCAGTTCCGCCTGACTCCGTGTATAACAGTCGTCTTGTTAGCATGATAATCAGGCGGATCATGCGTCATGGCAAGAAATCACTTGCTGCACGAATTGTTTATGATGCCTTAAAAACTATTGAGGAGCGCACTGGTAACGGTGCTTTAGAAACTTTTGAAAGAGCAGTGCGGAACGCAACACCTTTGGTAGAAGTCAAAGCCCGGCGAGTCGGGGGGGCGACTTATCAAGTACCAATGGAAGTGCGCTCAGAACGGGGTACTACTTTAGCACTGCGTTGGCTGGTGCAATTTTCCAGATCTAGACCAGGGCGCACAATGGCCAGCAGATTGGCCAATGAATTAATGGATGCTGCCAATGAAACCGGAAATGCTATTCGCAAGCGGGAAGAAACGCACCGGATGGCTGAAGCTAACAAAGCATTTGCACACTATCGTTACTAAGCACACACACGATATATCGCATTCATCAAAGCGGTATATCGTAGATTTTGAAAAAAAAGACGGTTTTCCGTAAAAGTATAGAATCTTAACAAAGAGTAATATACAAGATATCATGAGGCAAAAACTATAGGAGGCTACTGTGGCACGTACGATCCCGCTAGAGAGAGTACGCAATATCGGTATTGCGGCGCATATAGATGCGGGCAAGACAACAACAACAGAGAGAATATTGTTTTACTCTGGAATAATTCATAAGATTGGCGAAGTTCATGAAGGAACAGCCGTAACAGACTGGATGGAACAGGAGCGGGAACGGGGAATTACCATTACTGCTGCTGCGATCAGTACCAGTTGGAAAGATCATCAAATAAACATTATCGATACTCCAGGTCACGTTGACTTCACGATTGAAGTTGAACGTTCCATGCGCGTGTTGGATGGTGTAATCGCAGTATTTTGTTCTGTGGGTGGCGTGCAACCGCAGTCTGAGACAGTATGGCGACAAGCAGACCGCTACAAAGTGCCTCGGATAGCCTTTATCAACAAGATGGATCGCACAGGAGCGAACTTTTACAGAGTTCACGATCAAATGCGCGATCGCCTGCGGGCTAATGCTATTGCCATTCAACTGCCAATTGGTAGTGAAACTGATTTCAAAGGCATCGTTGACCTGGTACGGATGCGTGCATATATTTACACCAACGACCAGGGAACTGATATTCAAGAAACAGAGATACCCGCAGAATTACAAGAGCAAGCAGCAGAATACCGCGTCAAGCTGGTAGAAGCGGTATCAGAAACAGATGACGATCTGATGAATAAGTACTTTGAGGGCGAAGAACTTACAGAAGAGGAAATTCGTTCTGCTCTGCGTAAAGGTACAACAGCGGGAACGATTGTACCAGTACTTTGCGGCTCGGCATTCAAAAACAAAGGCGTGCAGTTGATGCTGGATGCGGTTGTAGATTACCTGCCAGCACCAACTGAAGTCCCACCAATTCAAGGCATACTGCCGAATGGCGAAACTGTGGAGCGTCGGGCTGATGACAACGAACCTCTATCAGCGCTGGCATTCAAGATTATGGCTGACCCTTATGGTCGCCTAACCTTCGTTCGCGTTTATTCTGGCGTGCTGAAAAAAGGTAGCTACGTCCTCAACGCTACCAAGAACAAGAAAGAACGGATTTCTCGTCTGGTTATTTTGAAGGCAGATGAACGACTTGATGTCGATGAAATGCGGGCAGGAGATTTAGGAGCAGCATTAGGATTGAAAGACACCTTAACAGGTGACACCATCACTGATGAAGGATCGCCAGTTATTCTGGAATCCCTGTTCATTCCTGAGCCTGTAATCTCGGTGGCGGTTGAACCCAAAACTAAGAACGACATGGACAAATTGTCCAAGGCGTTGCAATCTCTTTCAGAAGAAGACCCAACCTTCCGCGTCCATGTCGATCCGGAAACTAACCAAACTGTGATTGCAGGGATGGGAGAACTACACCTAGAAATTCTTGTAGACCGGATGTTACGCGAATTCAAAGTGGAAGCGAATGTTGGTGCGCCACAAGTAGCTTACCGCGAAACAATTCGTAAACCAGTCTCCAGAGTTGAAGGTAAATTTATTCGCCAAAGTGGTGGTAAAGGTCAATACGGTCACGTTGTGATCGATTTGGAGCCGGGAGAAGCAGGAAGCGGCTTTGAATTCGTTTCTAAAATTGTCGGTGGTGTTGTACCTAAAGAGTATATCGGCCCCGCAGAACAAGGAATGAAAGAATGCTGTGAATCTGGTATTTTAGCTGGATATCCACTAATTGATGTCAAAGCAACTTTGGTTGATGGCTCTTACCATGATGTAGACTCTTCGGAAATGGCTTTCAAAATCGCTGGCTCCATGGCTTTGAAAGAAGCAGTGGCGAAAGCTTCACCCGTCCTGTTAGAGCCTATGATGAAGGTTGAGGTTGAAGTTCCAGAGAACTTCCTTGGGGATGTCATGGGCGACCTTAATTCCCGTCGTGGGCAAATTGAGGGTATGGGATCTGAGCAGGGCCTTGCTAAAGTGACTGCTAAAGTCCCATTAGCAGAAATGTTTGGCTACGCCACTGATATCCGGTCGAAGACCCAGGGTCGGGGCATCTTCTCAATGGAGTTTAGCCACTACGAAGAAGTGCCTCGCAACGTGGCTGAGGCAATCATTGCTAAAAGCAAAGGGAACGCTTAATTAAAAAAGGAAACGAGCATTCATGGCACGCGCAAAGTTTGAAAGGAATAAACCCCACGTCAATATCGGTACTGTTGGCCACGTTGACCACGGTAAAACAACATTAACAGCAGCCATCACTATGACCTTGGCGGCTATGGGCCAAGCTGTAGCTAAAGGCTACGACCAAATCGACAACGCACCAGAAGAAAAGGCGCGGGGTATTACCATCAATACCGCTCACGTTGAGTATGAAACCGAAAAACGTCACTATGCTCACGTAGACTGCCCTGGACACGCTGACTATGTGAAAAACATGATCACCGGTGCTGCCCAGATGGATGGAGCTATTCTTGTAGTTGCTGCTACTGATGGCCCTATGCCCCAAACCCGTGAACATATCCTGCTAGCAAAGCAGGTAGGCGTTCCCAGTCTGGTTGTCTTCTTGAACAAGGAAGACTTGATGGATGACGAAGAACTCTTAGAACTAGTGGAACTAGAACTGCGAGAACTGCTTTCCAGTTACGATTTCCCTGGTGACGACATCCCCATTATCAAAGGATCAGGTCTACAGGCTTTGGAAGCAATGACCAAGAATCCCAAGACCCAGCGTGGTGAAAATAAGTGGGTAGATAAAATCTACGAACTGATGGACGCAGTAGATGCCTACATTCCCACCCCAGAACGGGCTGTTGACCAACCCTTCCTGATGGCTGTGGAAGACGTGTTCTCGATCACAGGTCGTGGTACTGTTGCTACCGGACGGATTGAACGGGGCAAAGTTAAGGTCGGTGATGTTGTCGAGTTGGTGGGTATTAGAGATACCCGTAACACTACCGTAACTGGTATCGAGATGTTCAAGAAGAGCCTCGATGAAGGTATGGCTGGGGATAACGCTGGTGTGCTACTGCGGGGTATCCAAAAGGCAGATATTGAACGGGGTATGGTGCTAGCTAAACCCGGTTCAATTACACCTCACACTCAATTTGAAGGTGAAGTGTACGTTCTGACAGAAAAAGAAGGCGGTCGGAAAACCCCATTTTTCGCTGGCTACCGTCCTCAGTTCTATGTACGCACAACCGATGTAACTGGCACAATCAGAGCCTTCACCTCCGATGATGGCAGCGAGGCAGAAATGGTGATGCCAGGCGATCGCATCAAGATGACTGTAGAATTGATCAACCCGATCGCTATTGAGCAAGGAATGCGTTTCGCCATTCGTGAAGGCGGCCGTACCATCGGTGCTGGTGTCGTCTCGAAAATTCTGAAGTAGTAACTTTTTGCCTTATAACTTAAGGAGCAGAGATACTAACATAAATCTCTGCTCCTTTCTCTTCCCCTTTATACCGAATTTTGGATTGTGAAAGTCGGTTTATGAGGTAGTTGCAGCCAGGCAAAATGCTGTGGTAGCAATCCAAAACAATTGTAAAAACAAGAACAAATACTTAGCAGAACCTGGAAAACTAAAGATGGCAACTCTACAGCAGCAGAAAATTAGAATTCGCTTACAAGCTTTTGACCGCCGCTTATTGGATACATCTTGCGAGAAGATTGTAGACACAGCTAACCGCACCAACGCTACAGCCATAGGGCCGATTCCTTTACCAACAAAACGTAAAATCTATTGTGTGCTGCGATCACCTCACGTAGATAAAGATTCGCGGGAACACTTTGAAACCCGCACCCATCGCCGAATTATTGACATTTATCAGCCCTCTTCTAAAACTATTGATGCTCTAATGAAGCTAGATCTACCATCGGGCGTGGACATCGAAGTTAAGCTGTAATTTGTCATTATTCATTAAAAATTTGTCATTTATCATTAATTTTGGATAAATGACAAAAACTAGTATTAATATTTACATTCCCCTGAAGAAATTTATCTCAGGGCTTTTTATTAGCTATAAAACAAATGATAGAATGTAGACAAATGACGGGAGAAGCAGAGAATAGTAAATTTTAAAGATTAAATTTATATCAAAGTAACTATGGCATCATCTTCTAAAATTGCAGTCCGCGAACTACCTCTGTTCCCGTTACCTGAAGTAGTTCTATTTCCCAGCAGACCATTACCTTTGCATATCTTTGAATTTCGCTACCGAATCATGATGAACACGATTCTAGAGAGCGATCGCAGGTTCGGGGTATTAATGGTTGATCCTGTGAAAGGTACAATTGCAAATGTTGGTTGCTGTGCGGAAATCATTCATTATCAACGTCTGCCAGATGACCGCATGAAGATGTTAACTTTAGGGCAGCAAAGATTCCGTGTTTTAGAGTACATTCGGGAAAAGCCCTACCGCGTTGCCTTGGTAGAGTGGATTGAAGACCAGTCACCAAGTAAAGATTTGCGTCCGTTAGCTTCAGAGGTAGAACAACTACTGCGAGATGTTGTACGTCTGTCAGCCAAGTTAACTGAACAAAATATTGAATTGCCAGAAGATGTACCCGATTTGCCAACAGAATTATCCTATTGGGTAGCAAGTAACCTTTATGGTGTTGCCGCAGAACAGCAGGCATTACTAGAAATGCGCGATACCGTCGCTCGTTTGGAACGGGAATCTGAGATTTTGACTTCAACTCGCAATCACTTGGCAGCTCGTACCGTTCTCAAAGACACGTTTAATCAAAAGTTGTGAGTAAATAGTTCCGTTAACTAGCTTTGTACAGACTGTTGTTGTGACTCATTTGGCAGTAGATTCCTAACGGTCAAATTGTGATACGTAGGATATTGTAACTGCCAAAAATTTTCAGAATTTCTGTGTAGGTGCTTAATTCTGCCAAAGCAGATTGCATCTTTGATGTGGTGGTGTCTGCTTCTAAGTCAATGAAAAACAAATATTCTCCTAAAGATCGCTTTGTTGGACGCGATTCAATACGGCTAAGGTTAATTCCTAGTTGAGCAAATATTTGCAGAGGTTTGAGTAACGCTCCAGGTACATTAGAAGGCACGCTGAAAGCAAGGGAAGTGTGACTATTACTTGTAGAGGATAGATGAGCAAAAGCTTTTGCTTTGCTGTTACTTACCACCCAGAACCGGGTACAGTTTTCTGGATAATCATTAATACCACTAGCTAGTATTGGCAAGTTATAAAGTTGAGCTGCTCTGCTAGATGCGATAGCAGCTACTGTCAAGTCTTGTTTTAGTAACTGTAATGCTTCAGTTGTAGAGTTACTAGGAATTAGCTGCACATTTGCGAGAAACCGCTCTAACCATCCTTGGCATTGTGCTAGAGCTTGTGGGTGCGAATAGACAGTTTTCACTTCATCTAAGCTAGCCGAGCAAGAAATTAAAGCATGGACGATAGGCATAATTAAAGCCAACTCAATTTGCAAACTGTCTAACTGCCACAGCGCATCCATTGTCATAGTTACGCTGCCTTCAATAGAATTTTCTACTGGCACAATAGCTAACTGGACTTGACCTTGAGCAACGGCTTGGAGTGTCTGGACAATACTAGGATAGGGGCATAAAATCGCTTCCATGCCCGTATTTTTAGTAAGCCAATTGGCATAAAAAATGCTTGCCTGTTCTGCGTAAGTACCAGGAGGGCCTAAATGTGCGATCGATAGGGTCATGCCTTTAGTCTTGAGTTGCAAGTTTGATTGGTAAACAGAAGCGCAGAGCTATAGCTTTTTGATTTGGGCAAACTAGATTTTACAATAACTATTACTACACAATGTTATTTATAGAGTTTAAGTACTACAAAAATACAGTGCAATATGAATTAATCATGCAAAACTCATGAAGCGTGGTTTCTTTTAGCATAAATTTGTATTAGCTG
Source organism: Mojavia pulchra JT2-VF2 (assembly GCA_019359325.1). Classification (GTDB taxonomy): domain Bacteria; phylum Cyanobacteriota; class Cyanobacteriia; order Cyanobacteriales; family Nostocaceae; genus Mojavia; species Mojavia pulchra. The sequence continues at coordinate 895,598 of JAHHHN010000001.1, forward strand.
TAACGCTAACATCTTTTGAGAATTCATGGACAATTCTAAGGGTTAATCACAATTTTTAAATACACATTTTCATTTTTTTGTCAATCAATAGTCCTGATCTATATGTATATATTTCTTTAACTAAAGATACCAATGACATTATCAAATTTTTTGTCCATAATTGATAGCTGATGAGCAACAATAATTTTTATAATCAATAAAGTCAAAAATTTACACACAAACTAATTTAATTTATTAAAAAATATTAAAATTAGACAATATATATTTTAATCCGCTCATGGCTACCCGGTTTACTGCCTCTCAATCGGTTGAAATCGCTGTTCCAGAGCAGCCTATTCCAATTCAGCATTACTTACGTCAGCCCCAACGTCTGGTTTATGCTTTGGTTGACAGCAATCGCATTCAGCAACTTTCTGAGGAAGTATTTCGGTTGAAAATGCGTCCTTTAACTTTCATGTCAGTAAGTATTCAACCAACTGTAGATATGAGAGTCTGGGCAGAATCAAATGGAGTGATTCATCTGCGCTCAGTAGGTTGTGAAATCCTCGGTTTTGAGTATATTAACCAGCGCTTTACTCTGAATTTAAAAGGGCATCTTTCGCCCTACCAACTAAGCGCTGGTACTCGTCTGCGAGGTAGAGCCGATTTAGAAGTACAGGTGGATCTGCCACCACCATTCTCTTTCACTCCCAAGCCGATTTTAGAAGCTACTGGTAATGGTTTGCTAAAGAGCGTACTATTAACAGTTAAGCAACGGTTGTTACATCAACTTTTGGCAGATTATCGGCGCTGGATAGTTTCACAAACAAAACATAAAGGGCTTGATGACAGTACAGAATTGCCAATGCTCAATATAGAGTAATTTTTAACCGCTCAGTATCCACATACACAGCTGCTTTCTTCCCTTGAGAAAAGCCTTTAACAAATGAGAGGCTGCCCTATAAGTATCTACAAGTTGGGAAAGCTGACGAACGCAGTTGTGGTTCATCAAGTCAAGAAAGTAAATGGCAGATTTGTCTTCAGACTGTCTGGCATATGGTAGTTTTTCATGACTGAATTTGGCAGGGACGAAAGGACTTGCGATGCAGAGGTGATGGCCCGTACTTTTGCAGCGCCAGCAAATGTTTTTGGCTACCATAACCCTTGTTGCACTCTAAGTCATACATAGGGTATTTTGATGCCAAACGCAATATTAGCTCGTCACGCCAAACCTTAGCCACAATACTAGCAGAAGCAATATTAAGCGATCGCTCGTCTCCCTTTACTATGGTTTGTTGCGGCAATAACAAATCTTTTACCAACTGATTACCATCAATTAAGCAAAGTCTAGGCTGTACTTTTAGCTTCAGCACAGCCCGCTTCATCGCCAACAGAGTTGCCTGTAAAATATTTATCTGGTCAATTTCCGCAGTGGAAGCAAACCCAATTTTCCAGTCTATAGCTAGCGAACAAATTTGTTGTGCTAGCTTTTTTCTACGAGAACTAGACAGCTTTTTACTATCTTTAATTTCAGCCGCCATCAGTTTTGACCAAGCATGATCTGGTAGCATGACTACTGCTGCTACCACGGGGCCAAATAGCGCACCTCGGCCCACTTCATCCACACCCGCCACGCCCAAAGTATCTGATAAAGCAGACAACTCCAACCAACTCAATGTGCTTTGGGATACTACAGGTAAAATATTTGTGGTAGCCTGCTCTGTCTCTACCATAATGACAGTTAACTTTCTTCTATGGTAGATGTGCTGCCGTCCGCCGCAGAGGAACGACGACGACGGCGACGACTGGCAGCAGATGTGCTATTCGCTTCGCTTTCATCCACGAATGCTGGGAACTCCGAAGGCTCAATGACTGGTTGGGGTAAGGGCTTCGGCTCTAACTCAACTTGCGGTGCAGATGCTTTGACCACTCTTATTTCACTTGTTTCACTACTAGTGTTTTCGGCAGCCGTTGAGTATGAAACTGATTCAGTAGGCGGAGTCGGAAGTTGTCCAGGTTGAACAATATTAATAATTACAGACTTAGGATTTTTAACTTCCTGCTCTAACTTCACCAGGGGAGAAACTCCCATCAACGCGAAAACATCTTGTTCCTGTAGTGTCATTTCTACAGTCCTAATCTCCGGTGGTTCTACCACTGGTTTGACTGGCTCGGCTTTGGTAACTTTAGTACGCTCTGCTCTTTCGTTCCAAACCGGTTTGCCAAGGCTAGGTGCAGGTATCTCTGATGTTACTCCTAGTTCAGCTTCAGTATCAATGTCTAAGTCTGACTCGTTAACAAAAGCTAGCGGATTGTTAACAATGCGTGGCTCATCTTTACCATTTGGCCCACTGATGCCAATGCGACTACGACGGGTGCGGGTACGGCGCTTGCTACTATCACTAAGTTCTTGATAGCTGGGATGATTCATCAGGTTTAGAGCACCCTCAGCGTCGGCATCAAATCCTTCCCCAAATCCATCGTAAGTTTCCCGTGGTTCTGTGAGGCGGGTAGTTGGCAAACGTGGCTCTCTATGAGGCAAGGATACAAAACGCTCAGGTATTTCTGGTGGTGTTGTTGGCAATCGCGTTTCTGTTTCTCCAGGCAAACGCACGGTATGCCCTAAACCACCACAAGTCGGACAAGTATCGCCAAATAATTCGTAAATGTTTTGACCTTGACGCTTGCGGGTGAGTTCTACCAAACCTAGCTCAGTTAGTTGGGCAATCTGAGGGCGAGCTTTATCTGCTTTGAGTGCTTTATTAAAATGCTCAAGGACTTGTAGTTGGTCACGTCGGGATTCCATGTCAATGAAATCAACGACAATTACCCCAGCGATATTCCGCAGACGCATCTGGCGGGCAATTTCTGTGGCCGCTTCGCAGTTAGTCCACAGCACTGTTTCTCTCGCTGTTGCCGAGCGTGTAAAGGAGCCGGAGTTAACATCTATTACTGTTAATGCCTCGGTCGGCTGAATGATGATGTATCCCCCAGAAGGTAAGTCTACCCTCGGTTTTAGAGCTTCTCGAATCGCAGCGTTGATGCGGAAGTATTCTAAAATCGGAGAGCGATCGCGATGATGGTCAATTAACAATCCCTGCGGTGTCTGGCCCCCACTCCAGTTCTGCAAATACTGCTTCACCCGCTTCAAACCAGTACTAGAATCGACTACAATTCGATTCACATCCGCGCCATACATATCTCGCAGGACACGCTGGATAAAGTCATCGTCTCGGTTGAGCAATGCTGGGGCGCGAGTAGAGTGCGCTTCCTGTTGAATTGCTTCCCACTGCTTTTGCAGTACTTCTAAATCTTCGATAATTGCTTCTTCTGGCTTCCCTTCCGCTTCTGTACGAACCAGCAACCCCATCCCTGCGGGTTTAATCAAAATTGCTAACGCCCGTAAGCGGTTGCGCTCACTTTCACTCTTAATCCGCCGAGATAAATTTACACCCCTGCCATAGGGCATGAGTACTACATAGCGTCCGGGCAAGGTGATATTACCAGTGAGCCTTGGCCCCTTTGTCCCAGTTGGCTCTTTCATCACCTGCACCAAAACTTTTTGCTGTGGTGCTAATAATTCTGTAATTGCTGCTGCTGTGCGCTTTAGCTTCAAGGGCCCCAAGTCAGTCACATGAATAAAACCATTACGCTCTGGGTCACCAATATTCACAAAAGCTGCGTCTATCCCAGGTAATACATTTTCTACTACACCTAGATAGATATCACCAATTTGGTGATGACCTGTGGCTACAACGAGTTCTTGTATTTGATCTTCAGAAAATACAGCAGCAATTTGATGCTGTTCCGCGATAATAATTTGCTTTGGCATTCAATTCCCTCAAAAATTGGCAGCACAATTAGGGAAAGAAGGTTTGTTATGCCTCTTGCCCCTGCAAGCCCCAAAAGGTGCTGCTATTAATAAAAATTGTGAATCTAAGCTCAAAATTAAAGAGCTATTGATGCTGTGATTGCGTTTACACGCCTGATTATTCCAGAAAGGCTGCATATTGTTCAAGAAATTGAATCAACCTGCCCGTGGTTGATTTTTGATGCTATACCCTCACCATCTAGGGATTAGGTATTCAGCAGTTGTTTTAAAAAGCATAGAGTAAGAGTTGCCGACGGAGCCTGTTGTTAGTTACTGATCCACAAGGTAGCTACAGAAAGAGTGCGTTCTTTAATCTGCCTCAGTTTGTCTGGGATAAAATCCTAGAAGTTGCACTCTAATATCTTTGCTTTCGTCCCCTGACAGGGTAGTGAACCAGCTAATTCAATGCAGCGCCAGAAAATTTCTCTTCACCCCATTCTAACGCAACCTTGCTAAAAATCAATTCCCATGATGTGCCATATCGGAGCAACTACTAGCAAGTTGCCCTTTACGGATTATATCGCCAAAACTAGCCGATTGCGGTGGATGTGCAGTAATTGAAATTCTGTATCAGCCACTATTTCTAGCATAGCCAGGATTTGTTCAGGACGCAACAATAAACCGTCGGGGCGACAACTACCTACATAACGCAAGACAACTTGAGGCCCGGTTTGGACACTGTTAATTTCTACTAATTCTAGTTCAAACAGGCGATCGCGCAGATTTACTAACTGGCTTTTACCTGACTTGGTTATTTGCTCCCACCAAATTTCGTCTTTGGCTTGAATTTGGTCAATCCAGTCTTGCCATTGTGCAGGCGTAGCTTCTCCAAGTGTTGCCACAGTAATCAAATACTCTGCTGCTTCAATTACTTGGCTAGCTGCGGGAGCTTTTAAATCCAACTGAACCACATTATATATAGGTATGTCTGTGGGTAGTTCTTCAGCTAAATCTTCCCAAAAACTCTTGACATCTATTGACTGAGTTAACTCAAAATCCACAATTTCGCCGCTACTAGTAGCTCCTAAAGCTAAGGCATTGGCAACAGAAATGCGCGGAGTCGGATGAAATCCTCCACTAAAAGCAATTGGTAATCCGGCTCGTCGCACTACTCGGTCAAATAAGCGCATCAAATCGAGATGGCTCAACAAGGCCATGTCTTTGTGTTTACCAAACCAAACCCGTAACCTTTGTAATTTGGACGTATTTGGCACAAACTCGCCAGCGAAGTTTGGAACATCAGGTGGCTTGATGACGATATTATGCCCGAACTCTGTACCGCAGATGCCACAGTGAGAACAACCCTCAAAAGAGCAATCTGGTATTGTTGCAGCTGCGAGGGCACGTTGCAAGTCTTCCTTGAGCCACTTTTTATCAATCCCTGTATCTATGTAATCCCAAGGTAAGGGAGTATCAAGGAAGGGGGAGTCAAGGGGAGGGGGAGAAGAGGGGAGGGGGAAATTAAGAAAATTTTGATTGTCTTCCTTATTTCCTTGGCTTATTGTCTGTTTGTCCTGTTTGTGAAACAAGTTCCACTCGCCGTTTTCTACTTGGCGATATTTCCAATCTAAACCAGCTTCAGCGATCGCTACCCCCCAAGCTGCAAATGTTTGATCTACATTGTCATACCAAGAATCCATACCTGCGCCCAATTCCCAAGCACGGCGGACTACTTTCCCCAAACTGCGATCGCCTCTGCCAATAAAATCCTCCATCGCTGAGATGCGGACATCAGTAAAATTGACTTTTACGCCTCTCATCCGGCGGAATTCTTGTCGCAGTAACCTTTGCTTGCGTTCAAACTCAGATGTGGAAACTGAATGCCATTGAAAAGGTGTATGGGGTTTGGGAGTAAAGTTAGAAATCGTCAAGTTAAAATTAAGTGGTTTTCTGCCCTTCGCCCGACACTCACGCTGTAACCAGCTTACGGTTTCTACAATGCCCACAACATCGGCATCTGTCTCACCAGGTAAGCCAATCATAAAATACAACTTGATTTTATCCCAACCTTTCTCCCAAGCTGTTTTTACACCCCGTAGCAATTCTTCATTGGTCAAACCCTTGTTGACAATATCCCGCATCCGCTGGGTTCCAGCTTCTGGGGCAAAGGTCAGTCCCGCTTGCCTTGTACCTCCAAGGATGTTGGCAATATTTTCATCAAATCTGTCTACCCGTTGGCTAGGCAGAGACAGAGAAATATTTTCATTTTTTAAACGATTTTTAATTTCCATCCCCACTGCTGGTAGGGATAAATAATCAGAACAACTTAGGGATAGCAGAGAAAACTCATTATAACCAGTCGCTCGCATTCCCTCCTCAATTGCTTCTACTACTCGGTCTGGTTCTACATCCCGTGCTGGTCGGGTAAGCATTCCAGGTTGGCAGAAGCGACAACCACGAGTGCAACCGCGTCGAATCTCAATTGTTAAGCGGTCATGTACTGTCTCTACATAGGGAACTAGCCCAATCGAATAAGCTGGTATAGGTGTAGCAACTCGCCGTAGAATTCGTTTTGGCACATCATCAAGCGCAGGATAAACTGAGCCATCCTCCGCCATGCTGTAAAACTGAGGTACGTATACCCCTGGTATTTGTGCCAAGTCCCACAACAATTGTTGACGGCTTAATCTTGCGTTTTTGCCTTCTTCCAACACCAAGCCAATTTCTGGTAACAGTTCCTCGCCATCTCCAAGAGCGAAAAAGTCGAAGAAGTCCGCGTAAGGTTCAGGGTTGGAAGTTGCTGTCTGTCCTCCGGCAAAAATCAACGGGAAGTTTCCCTCTGTCCGTTCTTGCCATGTGAGGGGTATCCCAGCCAAATCCAACATTTCCAAAATGTTGGTTGCTCCTAGTTCGTAACTAAGGCTAAACCCTAAAATGTCAAATTCTGTCAGCCATCGCTTTGACTCTACCGCAAACAAAGGAGTATGGGTAGTGCGTAGTTTGGCTGACAGATCTGAGCCTGGTAAGTAAGCCCGATCGCATAACTGGCGAGGCTGGGCATTCAAGATGTTATAGAGGATGATATGCCCTAAGTTAGATGCTCCGACTTCATATACCTCCGGGTAGGTTAACACCCAGCGTATTGTTGCCGAATCCCAAGGCTTATGTACTGCTAAGCGCTCATTACCCAGGTAACGCGCAGGTTTTAAAATATCCGATGTAATTAAATTTTCAACTGCAACAGCCACTGTGCTATCTTCTAGCTACCTTATCTACAGCTAATCACCTCCAACCTTAGCATTGATTAGGTCTTTCAAGAGAGTTGTTCGTTGTAACTTACAATTCTTTTACATAATTGTCTTCCACATTGACACTATCATTAGCATTGCTCTTTCTAATGAAGTCATGCCACTGCCAACTAGATAGAGCGATTTAACTGATTTCAAACACCCTATCGAGTTGTGTCAATTCAAAAATAATTTTAATTGACGGAGAAACAGAGCAAAGTTGCAAACTCCGTCCCAAACTCCCAGCCAGCTTGAGCGCAGATACCAATGCCATTAAACCTGCACTGTCTAAGGATTCTACTGCTGCCAAATCCACTACCAAGATTGAGGTATCATCTTGTGCCAACGCTGTAGTCAGATCTCGCTCAAATTCTAAGGCGTTGACGGCATTTAGGCAGCCTTGGGGACGAATAACTGTAATTTTTGGACATTTAAGTACCGCTTGCATAATCACATCCTAATTAAAGTTATTGAACCGTAAAGCTTAGATGTATTTGAACATAAACTTTTTTTCACAACATCGACCATTCGTCTTAGGTTTCTTTGCTGAATCTTTATCGCTTTACTACCTCTGTTTAAAGATTGTCATAATTACTGGTTAAAATGTATGTATAAATACATTTTTTTATTCTCAGTTAAAAAACAATCTTCATAGACATTCAAAGAACAGATGAAGTCACAGTAGGTATGCTGAGAATGCCTGCTTGATCAATAATTGAGGCTGATTTAAACTAAATTCATCTGTAGGGTAAATTCCCTGAATTTCGCGTTTGCTAGTGGCAAATATCAAGGTTGTTAGCCGAATACTGGTTCACATTTTTAGTGATATAGATCACTACAACCCGTAAATCTGGATCACATTTTATACCGAACTCTATCTGGAATAATTAGTAACACATACAATTGGTTTATTTTTTATGAGAACTAGGTATGCTATTCGTCGATTGGTAGAAAAAGCTCTTGACATTAAAAAATTAACTCCCGAAATTGAAAATGAAATTAACTCAGAACTGACTGAAATGGGTTATATCTCTGATGTTGACTACGAAGCTCTGGAGTTATTAATGGCAGAGATGGATGCTGGTCGAATTAAGTTAGTTCCAAGCTTAGGATAGGAATCCAGCCCTTAGCATTGCAGCTTTTGCCTCTGTATCGGTTTTGAGCAAAATTTAGAGCTATCAAACTTCAAAAAACTTAATACAATTGGTAAGAACACAGCGCCAAGAACTAGCGCGATGTCATCTTCGGTTATTTTTTTGTGAGTTGAATATTTAGTTCCCTAGCCTGGCGTAAACTGTGCTAATAAGCATCCCATCCACAATTGCATTATTAGTACGTCGCCATGCAGTTCGCTAAACGCCTAGCAAAAATTCCTCCCTACCTGTTTGCTGAAATTGACCGCAAACGTAATGAACTCGTAGCCAAGGGAGTTGACATCATAAATTTGGCTGTGGGCGATCCGGATAAACCGACTCCAATTCATATACTCCAGGTAATGCATGAGGCGATTGATGACGTCTCCACCCACAACTATCCCCCCTATCAAGGTACCAAAGAATTTCGAGAGGCAGCGGTTAAGTGGATGGAGCGTCGGTTTGGAGTGACAGGGTTGAACCCGAATACAGAGGTTGTCTCTTCTATTGGTTCCAAGGAAGCCATTCATAATACCTTCTTAGCCTTTGTGGAAGCAGGAGATTATACGCTAATACCCGATCCTGGTTATCCTGTATACCGGACTGCGACTTTGTTTGCTGGTGGTGAGTCTTTTACCATGCCATTGAAGGCAGAAAACCAATATTTGCCTGATCTGAATGTGATTCCTGAAGAAGTTGCTCGGAAAGCAAAACTGTTGTGGATTAACTATCCCAATAATCCTACTGGGGCACTGGCAACGTTGGAGTTTTTTGAAGAATTGGTAGCTTTCTGTAAGCAGTACAATATTTTGTTATGTCATGACAACGCTTACTCAGAAATGGCATACGATGGCTACAAACCACCAAGTATATTGCAAGTGCCAGGTGCCAAGGATGTAGCGATCGAGTTTCACAGTTTGTCTAAGTCATACAATATGACGGGCTGGCGAGTTGGTTTTGTGGTTGGGAATGCCATCGGCATTAAAGGCTTGGCACAGGTAAAGAGTAACGTCGATTCTGGGGTATTTAAGGCAATTCAAGCATGTGCGATCGCAGCTTATTCTACCAGTGAAGCTGAACTCCAATCTCTAATTTCTGTGTACCAACACCGCCGCGACATCATCGTTAAAGGGCTGCAATCTCTAGGTTGGCCAATTCAGCCTCCTAAAGCTACTCTTTACCTTTGGGCACCTGTTCCTCCAGGATATACTTCAACAGAATTTGTAACTCTACTACTTGACAAGTGTGGCATTCTTGTACCTCCGGGTAATGGTTATGGTGCCATGGGAGAAGGCTTTTTCCGAATTGCCTTAACTGTAAGCGATGAGCGGATGTACGAAGCAATTCAACGCTTGAAGGATGTCGGCATTCGCTACGCTGAATGAAGATAATAAAGACTAGAGATTGGGTAATGGGATATTTTCCTAATCTCCAGCCCCAAGCCCTTCTTGATATAACTGCCACACTTGGTGAATAAACTGATGAAGTTGCTGTTTGGCTGCTGAGTCAGATTCTGATTTTGTTTCTTTTGCTAAAATCTGGCTCAATATTGTAATTACTTCTGTGTCTAGGGCTGGTCGAAATAAGTTTACAGGCCAAAGCAAGTCAGACGAATCTCGTAAATCGGTTAGATGCGGTGGTTCTGGGATAAAATTTACCAGCACTAAAGGACGCACCCAGCACAACTGGCGAGAAACCACGACTTGAATGACTTCTGCATACAGATTCGTGTCGCCATGATTTAAAGACACAATTTGTCCTGGTTGAAATTCTAGGCTCATGTCCATAATCACGTAGCTTGGGGCAGTAAGGATAGTATTGCAGCTTCCTTAATGTTAAAGACAATGCACTATGCTAAGAGGAAGTTGCTGCAACATTAGGGTAGCATTATCACACCTGCGATGTTTAAAACCTCAGCTTCTAAAATCTTTAGGTTATACTGCCCAGATTAGCCCCAGGCTGCAAAATTTTTCGTTGCCATGCATCTGTATGTAAATGCTATAGAATAAATGAATAACTGTTAAGCAATTGCTGGACAGATACTCTGTTGTAGTAAATCAACGATAAAAGAGCAAAGAGCAGTGTCAGTCGAAACTATTGAGAAGCGTTCCACATCCCGTAAGCTCGCGCCTCGTTATCGCGTTTTGCTCCATAACGACGACTACAACCCTATGGAGTACGTGGTACAGGTACTAATTACAACAGTGCCGGGACTCACCCAGCCCCAGGCTGTCAGTATTATGATGGAAGCTCATACTAATGGGCTAGCTTTAGTCATTACTTGTGCTCAAGAACATGCTGAGTTTTATTGTGAAACTTTGAAAAGTCATGGTTTGAGCAGCACAATTGAACCTGACGAATAAGTAAGTTAGGTTTTTTGTGAAAAATTTATCTTGTACCAGAAGGAAGACGATAAAAGGTAAAACTTAAAGAGATTTCCTTTAAACTTTTACTGTTTGACCTTTAAAATTTATCTTCTTTCCTTCTTTGGCTTGGTATGAAAATCAACCTTGTCCGTCTAGCTCAAAGCCCTGCCCCTATTAGGCTGGGTTATTTTATTTTGAATTTGTTATTGCTATGGTTGCCTTTTGCTGTACCAATTTACTTACTAGTGGATGATTCCAACTTAGAAAGTATTTTAACAATAGTATTGCTATATGTAGAGTTTATTTTCTTACTGAAGCTATGGGGTAAATACATCTACCAACAACCCCAGATACTGCGGCATTATGGCTTAGAAATCTCGCGGCAAAATGCTATAGATTTGTTGCGTGGTCTGGCTATTGGGATAATTAGCATATTGATATTATTTGGATTACAAGGTTTTTTAGGTTGGTTAGTGTGGCAACAACCTCATGTTTTCTTACTAAAAATTATTTTAGAAGGTTTAATTGTAGGTTCAGGTATAGGGTTTGCTGAGGAATTGTTATTTCGAGGCTGGTTACTCAATGAATTGCAACGGGATTACACTCCGCGTGTGGCTTTGTGGACAGATGCAATTTTATTTGCTGCATTGCACTTTATTAAACCGCTAGAGGCAATTATTCACACACTACCTCAATTCCCAACTTTAGTACTTTTGGGATTAACGCAGGTATGGGGTAAGGGATGGCGTAGGGGACGCTTAGGGTTACCAATTGGTTTACATGGTGGTTTAGTCTGGGGCTACTACATAATTAATGTTGGCGAATTAATTAAATATTCGGGTCAGGTTCCTGATTGGGTTACGGGTGTGAATAATAATCCCTTGCAAGGTGTTATGGGGATGTTATTTATGAGTGTATTGGCGTTATGGATGCGGAGGATAACTATAAAAATAAAGAGTTAAAAACATGATGAGCTTTGAACTGACAAAATAGAAATATTAAGCTCTCAAAAACAGATTACAAACTTAAATGTAGAGTATTATTAATGCTTATTTTTATTTTCTGTCAAGACAAATATCTGATACCAAATTGAAAACAGAATGTGACAGATACAAGCCTGTAAACCCAGATTAAATCTGGGTTTATTAATTTTGAATTTTGAATTAAAAATTTTGAATTGGTATTAATTTCCTTCCCCTCTTTGTGTTTTGGCGTGAGCTTTTCATAGCATTATTGAACAATACTAAAATTACATCTGCTAGGTTATTTGTCTCAAGATTGTAGAGAAAAGATAAATTGCCTCATAAATTAGGAAACTGTCTCAACCACAGTGCCCACCAAACAAGCTCTATCTAAATTAACACCGTTCCAATTTGCACCTTCTAATTCAGCACACAACAAATTTGCCCCTGTCAAATTCGCTCCTGCCAAGTTTGCCCCACGCAAGTCAGCTTCTTCGAGATTTGCCTCACTCAACAATGCGCCTTGCAAATCAGCACGGCTCAAGTCTGCACCTTTGAGATTTGCGCCCGTCAGATTAGCACCGCGCAAGTCAGCACTCCGCAAATCAACGCCTTGCAAATTCACGTTCATCAAATTAGCACCACTCAAAAATGCACCTGCTAAAGACACATCACTGAGTGTCGCACCCATAAAGTTAGCACCACGCAAATTACTACCCCGCAAATCAGCACCTGTCAAATCTGCTTGCATCAGGTTTGCTCCCATGAGGTTCGCCCGTAAGTCAGTTGCTTGGAGGTTCGCCCCCATCAAATTTGCTCCTTCTAGATGCCCACCTTCGAGTTTGGAACCAGTGAAATTAGTACCTACAAGGGTAGCGCCTGCAAGGTTAATCCGGCTTAAATCAAGTTGGCAGAGTTCTTCGTCTTCTAAATCTGCCCCTGGAAGTTGTTTAATGTTTCCTAATCTAATGGCTTCAATATTCATTGCGGGTAACTACCAATCTCCTCACTATTCTTGCTTTGGCTATCCCATCGGGAATCGATTAACCACATGCCAGCGCTAACTTTGGCTTCTATCAAGGGTAAGTCGAGTCCCTGTTGCAAACCCATGACTAATAAAGCCAGGGTATCTATTAGTTTAGGGTCAAAGCGGGTTGATTGTTGTTGTCTGCACTCATCCAAAGCTTGAGTAAGAATTTCTTCTGGACTTACTTGGGATAATTTTTTATGATTTACTCGCCATTGAAAGTCTGCAACTAACGCCAAAATTCTCGACTCTAGGGGAATTTCATCTCCAGCTAAACCTGCTGGTTCTCCTGTACCATTCCACCACTCGGTTTGATGAGTAATAATTTGAGCAACTGCTCTTAACCGTGGCATGGTTCGCAATACTTGTGCTCCTGGTATGAGGGGACAAGATAAGGGGCAACTAGGGGCATTTTCTTGGTAACGTGTGGATGTACCAGGCATCAGAACGCTTTCTGCTTTTTGCAGTGGATCTATGCGGTGCAGCAACCCGGCAAGGCGCAATCTTTTAATCTGCCATGCAGGTAGATTTAATAGCTGTCCCATTGTTTCTGCTAGCGCCACTACTTCTGCTGCTGCCATTGGGTTGTTGACATCTGCTATATCCATCAGTTGGGCCATTCGCAAAAACGCTTGGATTTCATTGGAAACCAAGTTGCGGTCTAGCACTTGTTGAGCCTGCACTGTTGGGATGGATAAATTTTCCTGCCCGGTTTGGAGGTAATCAACTACGCGGGAGACTACTGTACCAAATTCTTCTGGTGTGGCAAGATTAGGCTGAATTGAATCTTTATGGGCAGTTAGTTTTTGCGCCAGCTCTGGATTGTATGGTTTAATGTGAGCGATCGCTAATTCTGCTGTCTCTCGCACTAACTCTGGCTCAAATGTCCATAAACCATAAAATTTTCGCTCCAAGTCTGATGCAGGTAGCCCATTAATCCCATAATCAGCATCTGATAATTCTTGACAAATTACCATTGCTGTGTATTTAGATGACAAGACAATTAAGTGCCACTCCTGCGCCACTGCATCGCCTGCATCTAAAGATACTAAGTGGATGTTAGGTAGTAAGCTTATCGAATGTTCGGCAAAGCCAGCGTCGAGGGCAGCCATGACCACAATCTCATCGCTGTGCTTGGCAATGTCTGCGTATCGTTCTGCTTCTTGAAGATACCATTTACCCTGTTGAAAAGCAGCAATTACTAAGGGTTTAGCATCGTCGCTTAAAATATGGTCTTCTAAGGCATGGCATAAGGCAACCAGGGTATTTTTGTAGTACACCCCGAATCTAATTGGTCTAGAGCTGTAGCGATGAGCTGCTTCCAGCTGTTGTAGGATGGAACCTTCTAACATGGATGGAGTCTGGCTTTGGTGAAACGAACTGCATGAGACGCTTAAAAGCCCGTGCCCGTAGACGCAGAACTTGCTACAGGCTGGCCCTTTCAGTATGGTAAACGGCAAGGGCACAGAGGGGGAGAGGGGAGACAAATTTAAAATCGAAAATGTCTCCTCATCTCGATTTTGTGTCTTCTATGATACCCTCGCCAATTCTTTTTCTTTTGTCTCTATCGGTGCGGAAAGTGCGGCTTCTAAGTCAGCACAACCTAGCTTTTCTTCTAAGATTTTCATGACCTCGCGCCCAAAGTCGTTGGGATTTTGTCGCCAAGCTTGCAAGCAAACTTCTCCAAAAAATGAACCCAGAGGTTCGGGATTCCACAGCAGCTTTTTGGCTGTCCAAGGCATCAAGCTCATTGGATCGTAACCTGGTTTGAGGATACCTTTTTTGAAGGCATATTCTTCTAAATGCGTATGGGGTTGCAGCCCAATAAAGAAGATGGCAGGTTCAACTTTATCCGCACCAAAAATCCGTTCGAGTTCGCGGTGATAGGCGATGGTTTGGCGAATCGTTTCAGGGCGTTCGTCAATGACGTTAAAGGAGTAGTTAACGGAAACTAGGTCGTTAAAACCAGCTGCTTTTAAGTCACGGCAGTTTTGCAAGACTGTTCGCAGGTTGTATCCCATCCGCATTTTCCGCACAAGTTCCTGAGAACCACTGGTAATACCGATTTCAAAGTAGTTCATTCCGGTTTTTGCCATCAATTCACACAACTCTGGTGTCAAGTTGTCCGCTCTGATGTATGCTGCCCAGTGGATATCTGTCATGCCAGAATCGACGATTTTTTGTAAGAGTTCTACCGCATCGTCGATAAATTTCCGTGCTGGGATGAATTGGGCATCAGTAAACCAGAAGTTGCGAATGCCGCGATTGTATAACTGGCGCATCTCGGCAACGACTTCATCTGCTGGGTTGATACGTACCTGTTTGCCTTCAACCACAGTGTAGACACAATAGCAGCAGTTGTGAGGGCATCCACGTTTGGTTTGCACACCAATGTAGAAGTCCTGATCTTGCAGATAGTAGTTGAATTCTGGCCAGATGCTTTCGATATAGTCGTAGTTACAAGCGGTTTTTTCTAGTGGGGTAGGCTGTTCGTGAATTAACCGTTGCCGTGGTTGATTTTCTCCCACTACGTAACAGCGTTCATCTCGAAACTCTCTCCCACTTAGGAGTTTTTCTAACAGAGTTTCGCCTTCACCCACAGAGATAATTGTGCCTTTGGGTAAGCTTTTCCCCAACTGTTCGTAAAAGACGCTGACGGCCCCACCGCCCACAACAGCGCGGGCATCTTTTTCATACTTCTGGGCGCGTTTTAAACCACGTTTAATTAAACCCAGATTGCGCCACAACTCTACGTAGTAAGCGATAAAGATTCGCAAGCCACCCAAAGCACCGCGTAGTTTCACTAGAGGGTTTTTTGCATAATAAAACTCAAAGGCATTTTGCAAAGGGTTGCCGCCACGACCCCCGACTGGGGCATATATTTGAATATCTCGCCAAGAAAATACTAGTAGTGTTGGTTTAAATTCATCGATACAACGTTCTAGGGCCCCAGCATAATCTAAGGGTGGTACACATCCGAGATCAAAAATGCGCTGTTCAATACTCGGAAACTGCTTGTGGACGTGATCTGATAGATAGACAACCCCAATGGGAAAGATGGGGTTACAGGGAAGGCGAACGTAGAGAATTCGATTTTCCATTATTGGTGCTTGAACTGCCATCTTGCCGTTTTTCTGGGGAAATTGAAAGAAATAACTAGTTTGCAGGTGGGTTTGTTTTGGTTAGTCTCCTCTACCGCGATCGCGCTTGACGTTTAAGCTAGGTTTTGATAGAGGTGAGATTCCCCAAGGTAACTGTGGAAATCTCTAAAATTGCTTTGTATACCATTGGTATGGCATCCATGACATTGAGTTTATAAAGTTAATTTTCATATAGCTTTACCATAACATTGAGTTTATTCATTAAGCGATGCTCCTCGCTTATTACTCTTGGGATATTTCAAACAAAAAAATTACTATTCACCTGGCATATAGGGAAGGAGATAGTCGCTATTGACTCACCTTTACTGGCTTACTTAAGTAAGTTACAGCTTGTTTATCAAAGAATAAATACAAAAAAAATTTAGTTATAATGTATAATTTTAGAAAAAGCATATATATTTACAAAATATTCATACTTTATACATATCTTTAGATAGAAATAATGCAGAAATTTTCAGTTGGTAGTCGGAGTTACAGCTTCTGGGGATCAGCAAATGTTAGTTTTGCTGGTGTAATGTAAAATTGTGGCGTAAAGCTCCTCAGCAGTTATGGCTCAAATACTAGATCCTCTACCACCTGAGCAATCGGGGACAATTCTCTGCTGCTACATCAATGCCACGAGCAAAATCCAGGTGGCCCGCATCTCCAATATTCCCAATTGGTACTTTGAAAGGGTTGTTTTTCCTGGTCAACGTCTCGTGTTTGAAGCCCCACAAGAAGCTCAAATGGAGATTCATACGGGGATGATGGCAAGTGCAATTTTATCGGATAAGATTCCGTGCGATCGCCTTGTGATTAACGAGTCTATTACTTATGAGTGTGATACAGACTCAGAAGTAACAATAGACTCTATCAATAAAAAACCAATGATGCAGCAAATTAATACAAAATCTGAAGATACTACAAAACCCTTAACAGTTGCTGGTTTAGCATCCGTTGATTAAAAAAATTTTGCTTAACTTCGAGGGTTGCTGAATTCAGCAGCCTTTTTTATTGATTAGTTAATAGTCAATAAGTAGTTAATCTTAATTATTTTTTTACCCATCGCTCCCTGATACTTTATCTCCTCTACAATCGTTGGTATGAATTTGCCTTCTTTTCTTTGGTTGTGGAAAATAGCGGCTTGGTCGATGGGGTTAGCCCTGCTAGCATATTTGATGTTAGCGATCAGCGGCTTTTGGATGTTTCAGGCGAGAACTTCGCAAAACCCGCCTAATTTTCTTCTATTATCTAGAGGAATTCGGGGGATGCGATCGCTCCACTATATGATCGGCATCAGCATGGTCAGTTTAGTACTATTACTACTGGCAATTGGCATTATCGGCACATTAGGTCACTTTGGTTCCTTAGGACAATCGTCACACTTAGTTGCTGGCTTGATAGTAGTAGCATTAGTTTTGCTATCTGCTTTTAGTGCTACGCAAATTAGCGCTAGGCGACCTTGGGCTAGACCTTTACACATCGGTTTAAATATTATTTTGTTTGTGGGATTTGCTTGGGTATCCCTAACCGGTTGGAGTGTAGTTCAAAAATATTTGCCATAAAAATTCCAACTGCCCAGTTGTAGAACCTGAATGCTGCTCAACTTCCCAGTTAGGATGAATTTAAAGCTAGTAATCATAAATTAGCCGTGACAGCAAACTCAGCCAATAATACAGCTTCTATTTTTCGACTATCTCCCTTGATTCGGATAACGCTGTTGAGTCTATATGTAGCACTCACAATCCCATTGCCTTTCTTATCTCAAGCCACAGCAGCACCCATACCACCAGCATTATTGTGGTTGGGAATTAGTATCGGCTTAATAGCCTTGTATGCGGTGTTGACTGAACGAGTAATCTTAGATGACCAAGGAATTCAGGTTAATTACCCCGTCTGGGTTCCTCGTTTTTTGGGTAAAGGTTGGTCTTTGGCTTGGTCGGAGGTAAAAGAGTTAAAACCTCGCACCACTGGACAAGGAGGTATAGTTTATTATTTCCTCAGTAAGCAAGGAAAAGCTTATTTATTACCAGTACGTGTAGCCGGATTTGCTCAAATGGTCAGGCAAGTACAGGTCAAGACAGGTATTGACACCACAGATGTCCGCCCGTTGGCACAGCCTTGGATGTATATGATTTTGCTAGGTTGTACATTATTGCTGCTGTTGGTAGATGGTTTAACTATCACCACAGCTTTATATCAGTAATTAACTTGTTAGGCAGGGAACAGCTTGAAGAATGTGTAATTAATTTTGTTTAGGTAATTAATTATCAGTAATCAACACACAGACTGATTACTGATTTTCTCAATTTCCAATAAGGTAAGTGAATTAAACTTGAATTTGGATAATGTTAATCCTAGAGTGAGTCTCAGACTAGAGCAAGTTAATCTGTTTACAAAGCTAAAAACTCAACTTCCAGGTAACCAAAAGGGATATCCTATATTGGAAGATATTACTTTTGAGGTATTGCCAGAGCAATGCATTGCTATTGTGGGGCCATCAGGCGCTGGAAAAACTGCATTATTACACCTCATTAATCGTCTGATTGAACCCACTAGTGGCAAAATTTATCTGGAAAATCAGGAATATTGCCAAATTCCTGTTATCCAGTTACGCCAAGTAGTGACACTGGTATTGCAAGAGTCTAAGTTGCTGGGGATGACAGTTCAGCAAGCTTTAGCATATCCATTAGTTTTGCGTGGTTTACCCAAACAGACAATTCAGCAACGAATCAGCTATTGGATAGAACAGCTGCATATTCCTAATGACTGGTTAGGACGAACTGAAGTGCAACTTTCTGCTGGACAGCGACAGTTGGTAGCGATCGCCCGTGCCTTAGTCATTCAACCTAAAATATTACTATTAGACGAGCCAACCTCTGCCTTGGATGTTGGTACAGCTTTCCATCTGATGGAAGTTTTAACCCAGCTGGCTCACACTCATCACACCACGATTTTAATGATCAATCACCAGTTGGAGCTAGCACAGATATTTAGTACGCGATTGTTGCATCTACAGCAAGGTCGGTTATTGGCAGATCAAAGAGCCTCTGAAATCAACTGGGTTAACTTGCGAGATAGCTTAATGCACGCAGAAGCACAAGTATCTGAAGAATGGAACTAATCTCTACGCTCAGATTAAAACTTCAAAATGCAAGATGCAATAAGAAGGATTTAATTTTTGAATTTTGAATTAATTTTTTTCCTATACACGTTGAGTACTTAGAGTTGAGCGGGGATTGCTAAATCTCTCTTTAGCCAACTTTGTTTGTGATTGGGAAATATTGGAATTGAGAATTTCCATGTTAAATCGGTATCCTACATTGCGGATGGTTTGAATCAAGCTCGGCTGTCGGGGGTCAAGTTCAACTTTTTTCCGCAGCGATAAAACATGAGTATCAATTGTGCGCGGGTTATCGATGGCATCCGGCCAAGCTCGTCGCAGCAATTCTGATCTAGATAGAGGCACGCCTCCAGCTTGTGCTAAAACGTATAGTAAACTAAATTCCTGGGGTGTTAAGTCAATAAACTCCCCTTGAAACCGAACCCGGCGTTGCACTAAATCAATTTGCAGAGCGCCGTAATCTAGATAAGCTGGTGCAACAGGTGTACGGTTGCGCCGAATTAATGCTTCTACCCGTGCTAGAAACTCTTGCATTCCAAAAGGCTTACTTAGATAGTCATCTGCCCCCGCCTTTAAACCTAGGACAATATCGGCTTCATTACTACGGGCAGATAGCATTAAAATTAAGGGCTGTTGCTGACGATGCAACCAACGGCAAAACTCAATGCCATCACCATCAGGCAAATCAGCATCAAGAATGACCAATGTTGGCTGCTGGCTCAAAAACACTTCTCTTGCTTGATAAATACTGGCGGCTTGGTGTACCCGGTATTCCAACTGTTGCAAGTGCCAACCTAGCAACGACCTCAGATGGGGATTCCCCTCAACAATTTCAATACAAACCGAACCCACGGTGGCAAGACCCCTTAGCGTCGATGACTCTCAAAGTAACAAGCCCATGCCCAAGGTTTTGTAGCCTGTGTTACTCCAATTACTATTAGCTTTACATTTCCATATGCCAATAGTGATAAGAAGATTAATTTATGCTCTTCCCAAAGCAGATTAGTAATATCCTTAAATTTTTGTTAGACTTATTGAAATTCATTCTGCCTAAACATCCTACTCCTAAAAGGGGTTAATGCACCAAAAGACTATCACCAAACAAGCTAACCCTTCCCTAAGCTATTTTTCAGCTTTATGGTGAAAGCGGATTATGTCTTGCAGAATTTGGTATCGACATCCGCCGGGAGAGCCGGGATGTTGACAGAGGAAATTATAAAAATAGCTTACCAAACAATCATATTCCACGGTTTCTGGAATAGGATCAAAATATATTGTAGCTGCTGGGGGTGTTGCCCAAACTAGAGATATTGGTTTTGAGTTGATGCCAAAGGGAAAGTGACCCTTCACATTTCAGCATGAATCATTTACAATTCTCATTCCAAAGAGATTAATTCAGCAGTTATGCTCCAAGACACACAAACCATCCGCTATTACCAAAGAATTACCGACGCCTTCGTCGAGCTATGGAATCGTGGTTATCGCATGGATGATATGCGGATGTATTTGGATGGATATCTAGCCGCACTGCGACACGGTAACGCCATTGAGCCTTTTTTGATTCATCGTTTAGAGGAGGAAGCCAGCCGCTATTTGTACGATGCATCAAATTTTGCGATGACGCAGCCAGAACCGGAACCACAACACGATTACTATTAATGCCCTTGCTTGGCCATTGATAGTAACCATTAATCAACGCAGATAATTATAACATATTACCTGCATTGATCAAGGGGTGATGTGGTGTGAAATTTTGTAGATATTATCTTGATAAAAAACATCCCCTTAGTGCCGTTTTGGTTTTACCGATTCCACTGAGGGGATTTTTAGCTATCTCCGGCAGGACGCATAAGGCAGTCCCGATGAAAAAATTTCACCTTTACTCTGCGAGAAGCCGCTTTGCATCTACGGGGTATCTCCTAAGCCCTCCCTTGCACGCTGCACGGGAAGCGCAGCCATGGCTCCTCAGCACTTCATTATTCAGCACTCGGCAAGATTTAACCCCCTTGGACGCGATCGCCTACTGCTTGCTGTTAGGGGCTGTGTAATTGAATTCAGGAAAATCCTGATCCGAATAAATTTAAATATTGGGTTATCTGCATAAAATTTCCATAAAGTGCTGATAAGTTCAGACACATTTAAAGTAGGGATATTGTATGTGGAAGTTTTAGAATTAACTTTTGAACAAGCAATGCTAGTTTTAGATACAGTGTTGCAGAAAAAGCATTTAAGTAACATTCAAGAGTTAGTACTCAGAATGTGCTGGCAAGGATACACGTATGCACAGATTGCCGAAAGCTCAGGTTACGATGATGACTACATCAGAGATGTAGGCTTCCGTTTATGGCAAACCCTCTCAAAAGCATTGGGCGAAAATATTGCGAAAAGTAACGTCAAAACAGTTTTGAGGCGGCATTATTCCAACCTTGCTAAAGCAGAATCACAAGTATCTACTATTGCTGCATTCCAAACCTCTAAAATCCAACAGCAACAAGACTGGGAAGAAGCCGCTGACGTTTCTATATTCTATGGACGTCAGACAGAACAAACATTACTTCAAAAGTGGATTGTTCATGAAAAATGCCGCTTGGTGATGCTGCTAGGAATGGGCGGGATTGGCAAAACGGCTTTGTCTGTGAAGGTAGCACAAAATTTACAGAGCAAGTTTGATTGCATAATTTGGCGCAGCCTACGGAAAGCCCCACTCATTTTTGACTTGATACGAGAGTTAATTTTATTTCTCTCTCAGGAAAAAGAAGTGAATCTGCCAGAAACCATAGACGGACAAATCTCTTGTCTGATTAGCTACTTGCGCTCCCGACGTTGCCTGATCCTCTTAGACAATGCGGAAACAATTTTGCAAAGTGGAAAAACAGCAGGACACTACCGCTTAGGGTATGAAGGATATGGTCAACTTTTTAGACGCGTGGCAGATGAAGTCCATCAAAGTTGCCTGGTGTTTACAAGTCGAGAGAAGCCAACGGGATTGACAGCTAGAGAAGGTGAAACTCTGCCTGTGCGATCGCTGCAACTAACTGGTTTGCCGCGAAAAGAAGCACAGCAAATTCTCGCAACCAAAGGACTAGCAAGTTCAGGTGCTGAATGTGACAGCCTAATTCAGCGCTATGCAGGTAATCCTTTTTCTTTGAAAATTTTAGCAACGACAATCCAGTGCTTGTTTGATGGTAATATTTCCGAATTTTTACAGCAAGGTTCAGTTGTTTTTGGCGACATTTGGGAAATATTAGAACAACAGTTCAATCGCTTGTCTGCTAACGAAAAGCAGGTGATGTACTGTTTGGCAATCAAACGGCATTGGGTAACTTTACCTCAATTGCAACAAGACATTGTACCGCATATGTCTGAGCGGGAATTGCTAGAAGCGCTCTTGTCTTTGCAAGGGCGATCGCTCATTGAACAGCAATCAGGCAGCTACACTCAGCAACCTGTAGTCATGGAATACATCAGCGAGAAACTGATCGGGCAAGTGTGTTGTGAACTGAACTCTGGAGACGTCGAATTATTATATTCCTAAGCCAGAACCGTATTGAATAAAAATACCCTTGAAAATGGGGTTATATTACTATACCCCTAGTTTTCAAAGGTACTAAACATCGACAGATTTATTCTACAGCAAAGCGAGAAGCTAGCAGCATCTTAAGATATGCTGCAAAGAAAATACTATGAAGCTAGTGCTACTTCCACTAATTGCTGTAATTCGCCTTTTTGGTAAAGTTCTATGAGAATGTCTGAACCACCAATAAATTCACCGTCAATAAAGACTTGGGGAATCGTCGGCCAATTGGAATATTCTTTAATTCCTTGACGAATTTCGTAGTCTGATAGAACGTCAACAGTCTCGAAGGGAACTCCCAACGTATTCAGAATTTGCACGACGTTGTTGGAGAAACCACATTGAGGCATCAACTTGTTTCCCTTCATGAAAACCAAAATTTTGTTCTGTTGTAGCAACTTGTCAATTTTCTCTTTGATTTCTGGCGTCATGGTCTTCCTGTTTCCTACTTTTGCTTATAGTCAAGAGTCAACAGTCAATATTTAAACTGCGGACTTTTAATATTGAACTATCAACTTCTAAGAAGCGGCTGTTGTCTGCCAAGCTTCTGGAGTATAAGTTTTTACTGCCAAGGCATGGATCGCTTCAGTTGACATAGCTTGCCGCAACGCGCCGTAAACTAACTGGTGTTGCTGCACCAGCCTCTTGCCTGCAAACTGCGATGAAACTACTGTCACCTGATAGTGGTCACCACCACCAGTCAGGTCTTGCACCTGAACCTGGGCGTCTGGCAGTTCCGCTTTGATCATTGCTTCAACCTGCTGCGGACTAATCATCGCAATTCCTGAAAAAACTTCTTTTCTATTATTAACAGATATAGAGCGATCGCCTCTGCTTCTTCAAGTTTTGGCAGGGCTAAGGTTATACGCACTCTAGGCAGGTGCTTTCTTTGAATGCTTGGTAAACTGATGGTGGATAATCCCATCCTAGCATTAAGGCATTGGGAAGCCACGGCTTAGAGTCAGGGGGATTGAATGAGTTTGATTATTTTTGGGATGATGAACTACTACCGCCTTGTCTAGGATAGGGGGCATCAACAAAACCTAATTCCAATAACTGTTGATAAGCTTGCTTGCCTAAGTCTCGTGTCGGGTTTTGGCTCTTAATAATTTGTATTAGTAACGGCACAGCTAATTCTGGCTGATTTTGTGCCCGATGTACCAGCGCTAGCCTATAAGTTGCTTGATCTCGCAATTGAGCGGTGTCTAGTGCTTTTTTCCGCTGAGAATCGGAAACTCTGTTGTCAATTCCCGAAAAACTAGAGTTCAAATCCTGATAAAAATTAGATAGTTGATTAAACACCTGACGCGCTTCTTGAAGCTTCTTAGTAGCCACGTCGTATCTTTGGGCAGAAACGGCACCTTCTGCTTCTTTAAGAAGACGCTGCCCACTTTCAATGCTCAACAGACTACTATTCTGCGCGATCGGACGCAGATTATTTGGATTGTTGGGGTCAATAAGTTGTGGTTGGTTATTAGTGCTTGGTAGGTTTGGTACCTGAGCATTGACAGATGATAGCAGACTGAGGGCTGCTATAAGTGATAAGGAAGTGGGGCGAATCCAGGGAACAGCTACAGCTAAGTTCATGGGATCAATTCGTGCGACAAGTATACAAACAGAAATGGAAACTTTGGGTATCTTAACTCTGTTTTCGTCCTTGACAAAGCAAAGCAACATACTAAGGTTCTATGTTTTAGACTGAAAATCAGTTTAATTGAGTTCCCATAGCCCCTAATATAGTAGTATCTAAAATCACTATTATGAATGATCGCGTCAATTCCTCTGATTCTGCCAACATGGGTATACCAGCAAGCAGCCTGGGAATGGTATTACAACGCGGTGGTGAAGAATTAATTTTAGAAAAGGTATTGGATCGTTTCACTGTCCGTCCTGTTAAGGCTATTCCTCCCCAAGAATTATCACAGGCTAATGGAGGCATTTGGCGTCGCAGCATTCCCCAAGCACGGCTAGAAGTTTTTACGGTAGAACTAAATGAGTTAGAAAGGGCAATGTCCCAAGCCCGTGCTGACCAAAATGTTGCCTTTGCCAGCCATATTTACAAACTCAAAGATAATCCTGGGACTTTTGTTTATCTCAATGACCAAATCACAATTCAATTTGCCTCTTGGGTTGATGCTGCAAAGATAAATGCTTTAACAAGTGCATATAGTCTAATTCAGGACAAACCAGTCCTTGGGATACCTAATACTTTTGTATATCTAGTCAGTAAACAAGCCACAGAAAATCCGATCAAAATTGCTAACCAGTTGCAAGGACTCCCAGAGGTATTAGCTGCTGAACCTAACATCCTTGTGCAACAGGAACAGCATTACAAACCGCGTGATCCGCTTTATCCGCAACAATGGTATCTCAATCATAATGGCGGTAATCAATTGGTAGCGGGTTCCCATGTTTCTGTAGAACAAGCTTGGGATATTACTCGTGGTGTCCGTTCTGTGGTTGTAGCCGTAGTTGATGATTCTTTTGATTTGAATCACCCAGATTTTCAAGGTAGCGGCAAAATTGTTGCCCCTAGAGACTTGAAAGAAAATGACTTTTTACCCTTACCCTCTGAACAGGAAAGTAGTCACGGTACGGCTTGTGCAGGCATAGCCCTTGCTGAAGAAAATGGTACAGGAATTGTCGGGGTTGCTCCGGGTTGTGCATTGATGCCAATTCGCACGACTGGATTTTTGGATGATGAATCAGTTGAGGAAATATTCAACTGGGCAATACAAAAGGGAGCTAGTGTTATTTCTTGCAGTTGGGGAGCTTCTGCTGTTTATTTTCCCCTTTCTTTGCGCCAACGTGCCGCGATCGCCCGTGCTGCTAACAAAGGGCGCAATGGTAAAGGTTGCGTGATTTTATTTGCTGCGGGTAATGCTAACCGCCCGATTGAAGGTACTATTAATGAGCGGAATTGGCCGAAAAATTTTTTAGCAGGTAATACAAATTGGCTAAGTGGTTTTGCGGTACATACGGATGTAATTGCTGTTGCTGCTTCTACTAGCTTGAATAAAAAGGCAGCTTATAGCAATTGGGGCAAGAATATTGCAGTATGTGCCCCAAGTAACAACGCTCCACCTGGTATGTGGTTTCAGGAAAAGGGTTTTATGGAAACACAACCTGCGATCGCCACTTCCCTGAACGGATTAGGAATGTTCACTACTGACCAATTAGGAGCCGCAGGTTACGATGCTGGAGATTTTACCCGCAACTTTGGCGGTACTTCCGCCGCAACTCCTTTAGTTGCAGGCGTGGTAGGACTGATGTTGTCAGCCAATCCTGACTTAACAGCACAACAAGTCAGACGCATACTGCAAGAAACCACTGATAAGATTGTTGATCCTAACCCAGATCCTCAATTAGGTTTACGTGAAGGTACTTATGACGGCAATGGACATTCTCAATGGTTCGGTTATGGCAAGGTAAATGCTTTTAAAGCTGTGCAAGCAGCGCAGCAACTACGTGCAGTTGCATCAAGTACTACTAAGCAAATCAAGCAACAAAATGACAGCCAGATAGGAATTCCCGATAATGATAAACGGGGTGTTAAAAGTGCGATCACCATTACCGAGACGAGTTTAGTCCAAAATATTCAAGTAACAGTCAACATCACTCACGATTTTTTAGGCGATTTAGAAATTTATTTAATTGCTCCTAACGAGCAGCAGGTATTATTGCAAAATCGTACCTTAGGTCGTCGCACCGATTTACAAACAACTTACACAGTGCGATCGCACCCAGCCCTCAAACGGTTTCTATCGTTGTCAGCTAAAGGGCGTTGGCAGTTATGGATCGTTGACTATGCACCAGAAGATGTAGGTAAACTCAATAGCTGGGAATTAATTTTGGATATTTAACTAACAAAATTAAGAATTGGGAATTTCTGCAAATGCGTGAGTAGTGATTTCGGATTCTTGAGAACTTAGTTGTTGCAAAACCCTAGCTAACTCAGCGGTGAGGCATTTGGCATTTTGTTTTATACAGCCATTAGCATAATCTGCAACTTTTATTGCTGGGGCGACATAAATCCTGACATCCGTTCCCCAGTTTGGATAAGGTTGGCTGTAATTGATGCTAATCGGTATAACTTTGACACCTAGTCCAGGCTGACTAGATTCAGCGCTCAAAGCTAGACGAGCAATTCCAGGCTTTAATGGATGAACTTTAGCATCACGATAAATCCCACCTTCTGGAAAGATAACCAGAGTTTTTCGCTCCTCAAGCAACTCAACCCCATGCCGCAGGGTGGTGATTGATGGATGTTTAGGATCGACAGGAAAACCTCCTAAGCGCTTGACAAACCAGCCTTGCAATCCTTGACATTCGCTACTAGTCACCATAAACCGCAGGTCTTTTCCGGCAATAGAACCCATAGCAACATAAGGTATCAGCAATGCATCCCAACGCGATCGGTGAGTAGGAGCTAAAATTACTGGACCAGTCGTAGGAATATGCTCTTGTCCAATGATGTCAATGTGCCGAAAGAACGACGGTAATACAAGGTGGCGTCCTAATATATACGCTAGAGGACTTAACCATGAAGAAACCCGCGAGGTAGTATGAGCCACCTTAGTCTTTGTAGGGGTATTTGCTAGTTTTTGCTGGCAAGTAGGGGTGGTAGAGTAAAATTCCATCATGAGGGTGGCCGCAGAATTTTCGGTAAAATATGAGGAAACCTTGATTACTTACACCGTAGATTTTCTTCCGTGATTTGTGTACCACCTATTGGACAGTTTCGCCTCTGTCTGCTAGTTTCTCCTGTGCCGCAGAGTAGCAAACCAAGCTTGCAACTGCTGACGACAGGCAGACTCTAGAATGCCTCCAAGGACTTGCAGGTGGTGATTAGAAGCAGCACTATCAGGAAGGTTAGTAACGGTACGAATTGCACCAGTTTTTGTATCGTCTACTCCATATACCAGCAATCCTAGACGAGCGTGTATAATAGCACCTGCACACATTGGGCAAGGTTCTAAAGTTACATAAAGGGTGCATTGATTAAGATGCCAATCTTGTAAAGTTTTAGCAGCTGCCCTAAGAGCGAGAATTTCTGCGTGAGCTGTGGGGTCTTTGTCACGTTCTTTCCTGTTCTCGCCTTCCGCAAGCAAATTGCCCAAAGAATCAATAATTACAGCACCTACAGGGACTTCTCCGGCATCACCTGCGGCTTGTGCTAATTCTAAGGCACGACTCATCCATTTTCGGTGTGCAAGATATTCTGGGTATTCAATTAACATAGTTTTATTGAGAATAATTATATATATTTAAAGTCCGCAGACTTTTATTCGTAGTAATCACTTCGGTGGCTAGAAATCTTGAGGTGCTGACTACGGATTACTATGACAAAGCCCGCCGAAGCGGGCTGACTTGTTTTTTATCTTCTTCAGTGAAGATGCTGGGATTGAGAAGTTTGATTCTCAAAAAGCTAATTTTGCTTCTAAACGGCTACTTGAGCTAAGAGAGGGTCAAGTTGACCTTGTGTATCCAACTGATAAAGATCGTCACAGCCACCGACGTGTTGATTGTTAATGAAAATCTGCGGTACTGTGCGGCGTCCATTGGCACGTTCTGCCATTTTAGCTCTAGCTGCTTCGTCGCCATCGATTTTGTATTCTTGGAATTCTACACCTTTCCACCACAGCAGCATTTTAGCGCGAATGCAGTAAGGGCAAGTTTGCCAAGTATATATCTCGACGTTGGCTTTGACTCGCTCTGGATGGCGATTTAAAAGAGGATTGAGAAAATCGAGCATAATTTGAGATTTTATGAATTTGTGAGATTTTCTCTAGCCTAGATCATTGCTAGGGTTAGTTATCGCATAGGGAGTGGAACCCACTTTTGAAAACCTTCTAAATGGTTGCAGTAAGCTAAATAACCAGTGAATGCCCAAATCAGCGCAGCTGTACCAATTAAACGTCAATTTCGGTCAGTTTTGCAATAGAAAGGTTTTAATTTTAGCCTTCCCCAGGAGCGATCGCACTCCATTAAAAGCAAACACTAAGGTATCCTATAGCAATCCGATTTGATTCCTAAAATTACTTGCGTAGGTAGGGAACAGGGAACAGATAAAGAAGGGAATTTGAAGTCTACGGAATTTGTTCAAAAATCAAATAAGAGTCCTATAATGCGATCACCTCCTTGTAGGAAAGGAGAAAATGCTTTCAAAAATCCAAAAGTAAGAAATGCCAAAATTTATTTTCTGACTTTGATTATTACAACCAAGGAATGACAGTGCTTTTGAGAGCCATTATCTCGCACCATTGAGCGGTCAGGGCTTTTGCCCTTGTTGGTGTCACCTTTGCTAGAACCAGCCAAATTAGTGTCAAGCGGGATAAATCCGTAAACGACGAAGAGGTTCTTCACCAAAGCTTTGAGACTTGAGACGGTAGCGTTCAACCAATTCATGCTGCATAGAACGCACTTTGGCACAACGAGGTAGTAATTCTACAGGAATTCCTTTAGGAATGACAATCTGTTCC